>NZ_CDBI01000077.1:0-793 GCF_000820025.1 Aeromonas popoffii | reverse complement strand
ACTCATGCTCTCGCCCTGGCTGCTGCCCCAGCCATCCGTGCGAATGGAGTCATCGACCCAGAGCCCCTCTATATGCAGCCAGCCCCATTTTATCTCGCCGAGAATACCGCCCTGCACCAGGCCCTCTTTATCACTGATAACGCTGGCGATCCGCTCACGGGTTAATGGGCCCGTGATGGTTTCGTTGAATTAATTCAGGCCGCTGCGCAGGGCGTCGAATTCTGTTGTGTCGGGTGGTTGAGGGGCGGTCAGCTGCATTGTCACACCTCTGGAAAATAGCAGGCGGCAATATCGACGGGCTGATCGGGGCAACCAGGCAGATAGAATTGCCAGCCGGCATCGGCGAAGGCGCGCAGCTCATTTTCGACAAATTTCAGGGCCAGGCTCAGGGCCTGCAGGGCATCGACGCCATAGATGAAGGTCTTGTCGCTCAGCCCCTCCAGCTTCACCTTGCAGCGCCAGTCGCCACTGGCGGACTTGGGGTCCCGCTCCGGCGCCTTGATTGCCATTTTCAGGGTCACTTGCTCGCCTTCGATGCTCACGGCCTCGAACTTGGCGGTCACTATGGTCTTCTTCATCTGGATATCCTTTCTCCGCTTGCCCACAATCCTGTTTCGCCAAGGCGATGAGCATGAAATGGTGAGTCTGGACAGACAACAAAAACAGACTCAGGAAGGTCAGCCTAATGGAACCAGCCAGCGGAGACAATGGCTGGACGGTGCGCAGTGTGAGCGGGATCGGCTTATCTGAACGCAGGACCCACTGTGGCCTGCTCTGACGGGGCGGGTGAGGG
>NZ_CDBI01000076.1 GCF_000820025.1 Aeromonas popoffii | reverse complement strand
GGGGGGTACTCGGTACTTTAGGACCATCGATGCAGCGGCGGCGGTGGTGAGGTCATGCGGCTTTGTGAATGTACTGGTGTCTTGGGAGCAAGTGCCGCCAGAGATGGCTCCCAAGAAACAGCCTCCACCCTCCAGCAAAAGGACACCGCCACCCAAGAAAAAGCGCCGGAGGTAGTCAAATCTTGAAAACGAGGAATCAAATCTTTGTTTTGATTCCCGTTCCGCCATAATCAAATCGCGAATGTGACCAATCATAATGGGAATTTGACCATGGAAGAGCTGCAAGCCAAGTGGGTATTTGATCAGGGTGGGTTCTCGCGTGCGGTTGTTGTTCCAACACCTATGGGGGCTGGTTACCACCTGCATTTGGTGAAGTTTGGGAAGCAGGCCGAGACGGTAGTGATTGAGCGGCAGCGCGGCGGGTGGCGTGTGTTCAAGACCATTGACGCGGCAATAAACACCGCAGGAGGCATAGGCTTTCGCCGTATTGAGGTAGACATATCAGCCCGATAAGGGCGCTCCGTGGATAAGCCCTATTGCCCACAGGCCAAATGCACGGCCTATGGACAACCCTTCGGGAACGGGCTTAACCACCTCGCCAAGATCCTCTCTCTCTAATGACTTTCTGGACGGGCTACGGCCTACCGGCCTCCGCGAAAAAGGAAGCGCCAAGGCCTTGCTTGGCAAGGCTGCGCCCTCCTGCTTAAAACAGGCTTGCGCGACCATGATCGGACTGTCAGACGAACTCAGCGTTTCCCCTGAGTTGCCGCCCCTCTGCACGCTCCGATAGAGCACCTCCAACACCATCCCACTATCCCGATTCAGAAGCCCCTGAGAGCCTCTAGGCCTGTTTTCTAATACCTGCCTGTGGGTATGCCTTGCTGAGGTGCGCCGCTGCGCGTTTGGGCCGTTTGCAGAGTCTCCCCGTTCGGCCCGACCTACACACTCGTGACGGCAACAATCTCTTGAAGTCCAATCCGCACGGGTACGCAAAAGCGCCAAGGTGTAAGCCATGGTAATCAGGGGGGCGTGATTAGCTTGATCGAAAGGGCCTAGGGCCGCTAAACTGGTGGGGTATTCGGTAGCTCGGTCACGCCAGACCCTGTTACCCAGGTGAAGGGAGTTGCTGCTCCTAACACCTTCGAACGAACCGCCTTGCTGGGCGGTTTTTTCGTTTCTGGTGCCTAGATTACCCTTGGATGATCCTTTGGATCCAGCTTCGATCCTCTCCTTTCTGCAGAAAACTCGATTTAGCCCCGCTTTTACCCCTCTCCGGCCCGTTTACCGACCTCGCCTTGCTCCGCGATAGAGCGCAGCAGAGGAGGAGGAGCGAGGGCGCGCAGCGACCGACGACGGGTGCGGAGCGGTGGGAGCGATCCGGCTGGAATATTCACATGGGGGTGCATATTCCAGTTGCGGGCGATTATCTGGCTGGACTCTGAGAAACGGCTTCGTTTCGCCGTTTTGAGCGAGTCAGCAGGCAAGCGAAGCGCGGCAGGTTTGGGGATGGGGATCACCCTCCCCCCCCGTATAGTAATACGGGGGGAATACCAGCAAAAAACCTAGTATGCTAACGCAATTCGCTGTTTTGCATTCGCAGGAGACCACTTTGCTTGAATCAACCTTTAGGGAGCTGGCCAGTAATGGGGCCGTTGTTTCGGTGACCGTTTACCAGATGGATGAGGGCTATACGGTTGCTATTAAGACCATAACCGACCTG
>NZ_CDBI01000075.1:6054-29094 GCF_000820025.1 Aeromonas popoffii | reverse complement strand
ATGTCAACGATGGTGGCATCAGTCAGCACGGTAGAGAAGAAGTGCTCCTGCTTGCCCTCAACAGAGGTGCGGTACCACTTCAGGGTCACTTTCGGCAGCATTTCGCCGGAAGCCAGGGAGTTGTACATCAGCGGCACGGCTTTGTTCAGCGCAACGGTAAACTTGAACGGCTTGTGGACACGCTGACCAGCAGGCTGACCGGATTGCGGGTCAGTCGGCACGGTGACAACGTGCTGGAACTCTTGTACCAGCATCTCATCTTCGTGACCTTGTACGAAGATGTTACCGACGGAGTCGGAGGTGAAGGCACCGGCGGTGATGTTGCCCTGGGTTTTACCTTTGATGCTGATATAACATGGAGTTGGCATGTGTATGCTCCTAAATAGGTGGGTTAAATGAGCTAGCACTCGACCAAACCCTTAGCAGCGACCGTGCCAATTTTTTATCCCTTAATTATCAACAACTTAAGAAAAATCACCTCGACACAGCCCCAGCCAACAGCAAGATGTTGCACCAGATAGTCCATTACGCCAGCAAAAATTACACTTTCAGCATTAAATTCCACATATTGCGCAACTTATTGCACAAGACAGAATTATTGACCGCCCTCATCCACATTCCCCACTAACGCCGCATCGATATTGAGCCGCACCAGCCCCTGCTTGAGCGCCCAGAATATCGCCTGGCTTTTATTGCTGGCTCCCAGCTTCTCGACAATACGTTCCAGGTGAAAGGTCACCGTTCTAGGGGTGATGCTCAATATCTGGGCAATATCGCTCACCTGCTTCCCCTCCGCGGCCCATCTGCACACCTCCAGCTCCCGCAGACTCAGCGCATCCTGAGGCGACAGACCGGCCAGACAGACCCGGGCTACCGCCTCGAAAATATGCATGGAGAGCCAACTGAGAAAAGGCACAGCAGAGAGCCACTGCTGCCTAGTAAGAGGTGTGCTGGTAATAAAGGAGAGCAGGCCCACATGACCGTTGGCTCCGTGCCAGGGAAACGTCACGCCATCGCGAATGCCAAATTCACTGGCCAGTTGCATCAGCTCCCGGCCCTGTTCATCACAACTCTCGTTATCGCGTACCACATCAGCCCACAGAATGGGGGTGCTCTGGGTCATGCCGCATTTGACGATGGGATCAATAGCAAAGAAACCGCTGGCCGTGTAGGTATCCACCCAGGATTGCGGACAACCGTTGAAGATGATGACGTCCGGACGCTGAATGGTACTGGGAAAGATGAGGGCAAGGCGAAAATAGTCGAACCCCATGCGACCGCTCAGCTCACGCAACAGGCTCACTATGGTGCGCTGATCTGCGGCCGTTTCGAACTGGGCGATGAGATCCTGCGCATGCAGGGTATTCATTTCTACGGTATGAGTATCGTGCACAAGGTCGTGTGGCCAAACATGGAAACATGCCGCATGTTAACAAGCGTCAACGGATGGCACACTTGGACCTGTCACAAAATCGGAGATTGCCCACGGTTTATCCTGTAAATTCAGATATACTTGCATGAAAGTACCGTTGAAAGTCCGCAGTACATAGGACACATAGCAAAAAGGCCATCCTTTCGGATGGCCTTTTTGGCTGAATAAATGGCGGAGGAGGTGGGATTTGAACCCACGGATGGTCGCCCATCGCCGGTTTTCAAGACCGGTGCATTCAGCCGCTCTGCCACCCCTCCGAACGGCGAGCATACTACGTCAAGCCCTTGTTCATATGCAATACATATTTGTTCTGGGATAGTGGGGGACAACAGGTTGGGATAGCGCTTGAAATCAGCGCTCGTCATCCCCACCTTCAGTGCATACAATACTATAATGAAGCGGAATCTGCCGCCTCAACCGGAAATCAAGAGGACACCCAAGATGGATACCCGTTCTATCCTTACTGGCACCCAGAGTGCCGCTCGCGATACCAACAAGGTACTGCGCAACACCTATATGCTGCTCTCCCTCACTCTTGGCTTCTCTGCCGTTGTGGCCGGGGTTGCCACCATGATGAACATGCCGCCCCTGCACTGGGCCGTGTTCCTTATCGGTGTGTACGGTCTGATGTTCCTGACCCAAAAGAACCGCGAAAACGGCATGGGGCTGGTATTCACCTTCGCCCTGACCGGTCTGCTCGGCTATAGCTTGGGCCCCATCATCAACATGTACATGAACAATGGTGGTGGTGAGATAGTGATGACGGCTCTGGGCGGCACAGCGCTGACCTTCTTTGGTCTGTCTGCCTACGCCCTGACCACCAAGCGTGACCTCTCCTTCATCGGCGGCATGCTGTTCGTCGGTTTCTGGGTGCTGCTGGTGGCCATGGTCGCCAACATCTTCCTGCAGATGAGCGCCCTGAGCCTGGCCCTGTCCGCCATGTTCATGCTGTTCTCCTCCGGTGCCATACTGCTGACCACCCAGCAGATCATCCGGGGCGGCGAGACCAACTACATCTCTGCCACCGTGACCCTGTATGTTTCCATCTACAACATATTCCTGAGCCTGTTGAGCCTGCTTGGCGGCAACCGCAACTGATAAACAACCCCGCTTCGGCGGGGTTTTTATTGATGCCTATTTCTGTCAGAATAAGTTGTAAATCAAGGATATGAAGCGAAGCGGCCCTGATCCAAATCAGGGCCGCTTCGCGCTTGGCGGGTTAGTATCCCGTTCTCGTTTCGTTCAAGGGTTGCTCTTGTCTCATGCCGATGGATTTTTCTGGCCTGCTGCGCCGACTACTGACTGACAGCCACATCGATTTTGCTTCGCTCAAGGGTGGTGCCTAGCATGCCCATGGACTTTTCTGGTTTGTTACGCCGACTGTTGACTGACAGCCACATCGATTTTGCTTCGCTCAAGGGTGGTGCCTAGCATGCCCATGGACTTTTCTGGTTTGTTACGCCGACTGCTGACTGACAGTCACATCTATTTCGCCCTCAAGGTGTTGCTGGCCATGGTGGGGCTGCTTGCCTTCACCCTGGCAACAGGCGACATCCAGCTCACAGTGCTGCTCTCCCTCGGGGTGGTGGCCGGTGCCATTGCCGAAACCGACGACAGCCTGTGGGGCCGGGTCAAGAACCTCGGTATGACGCTGATCTGCTTCCTGTTTGCCTCCTTCTGCGTGCAGTACCTCTTCCCGACACCCTGGCTGTTTACCCTTGGGCTGGCCGGGTCGACCTTCATCTTCGTGATGGTGGGGGCCCTCGGTCAGCGGTACGCCACCATCAGCTTCGGCTCCCTGCTCATCGCCATCTACACCATGCTGGGGGCCGCCAAGGCGCCTGATCTCTTCTACCAGCCGCTGGCGCTCTGCGCGGGCGCACTCTGGTACGGCCTGGTCTCCCTCATCTGGCTCTGGCTGCTGCCCTACAAGACGTTGCACGAGCAGCTTGCCCAGAGCTACTTTGCCCTCGGTCGCTATTTACTGGAGAAATCCCGCTTCTTTCCGGCGGACGAACACGGCGCCCAGGCCATTCGCCACAATCTGGCCCAGCTCAACATCAATCTGGTCAATGCGCTGACCCTCACCAAGTCGGCACTCAACGCCCGCCTGAGCACCCGTCATCAGGCGGCGCCCGAGCTTGCCAGCCTGCTGCGCCTCTACCTGCTGGCGCTGGAGATCCACGAGCGGGCCACCTCTAGCCACTACCCCTACAGCAAGCTGGAAGCCGAACTCAAGCAAGGAATCGTCCTCGATGGATTTCAGGAGGTGTTCCTGCAACTGTCGGAGGCGTGCCAGCGGCTCGGTTACGCCATCCTGGTGCACAAACCTTACGCCCACAACAAGCGCATCCACTGGACTTTGGAGGCCCTCGGCGATCAACTGGAGTTCACCCATCTCAAGCAGCACTATCCCAAAACACTGTTGACGCCGATGAAGTTCCTGCGCCGTAACCTGGCCAGCATCAACCAGCTGCTGGCCAGTGCCGAGGAGCTACAAAACCCGACCCTGGCACAGGCTAGCCTGCCAGCCCTGGCGCGCCCGCCCCGCCTGCCGCTACTGACCCAACTCAAGCAGCATCTGACCCCGAACTCCATGGTGTTTCGCCACGCCCTGCGCCTGTCGCTCGGATTGGTGGTGGGCTACGGCATACTGCAAGCATTCAATCTGGACAAGGGTTACTGGATCCTGCTGACGGTACTGTTCGTCTGCCAGCCGAGCTACAGTGCCACCCGTCGCCGACTGGTGCAACGCATGCTCGGCACCTTCGCCGGCCTGCTGGTGGGGATCCCCGTGCTCTGGCTGTTCCCTGAACTGCACGTCCAGCTGGTGGTAATGGGGCTTGCCGCCTTCCTGTTTTTCACCCAGGTGCGCAGCAACTACAGCGCCGCCGTCTGCTTTATCACCCTCTATGTGCTGATGGCATTCAACCTGCTGGATGGTATTGGTTTTGCCATCCTGGGGCCGCGCATGCTCGATACCTTCCTCGGCTGCCTGCTCTCCTATGCCCTGGTAGCCTGGCTGTGGCCGGACTGGCAATACAAGCGGCTGCCGACGCTCATTGCCAACTCCCTATCAGCCAACGCCCGCTATCTGGCGGCCGTGCTCGCCAGTCTACAACAGCAACGGGATGAATCCATCGACTACCGGGTGGCCCGCAAGAGCGCCCATCTGGCCGACAGCGAGCTGGCCATGGCCTGGCAGAGCATGCTGGTGGAGCCACAGAAACGTCGCCGCTTCCTCGACCTCTGCTTCACCCTCACTTGGCGCAACCACGCCCTGCTCTCCTACATCTCGGCGCTGGGCGCCCATCGCGACAAGCTGGAAGCCATAGGCGAGCTCGACGAGATCAGCCGCCACCTGAGCCATACCCTGGAGCGCGCCGCCGGTCACCTGGCAGGAGAGATGCCGGCGCAGATCGAAGGCCAGTGCCCTGTCATCACCCCGGACAGCAGCGAGGAGCAGCTGATGCTGACCCAGCAGCTCGCCCTCATCAGCCAGCTGGCAGACGAATTGCTTACCCTGGCCAACGAGAGCCGGTTGCTCAGCGGGGAGCAAGGCGCTACCATGCCCGCCCAATCCTGATAGCCCCCTTTGCGAGGAGCCCCTTATGTCTGAAAAACATCAGCTGGCATTCAACGGCCGCAGCATCGAAACAGATGCCAAGGGCTACCTGCTCAACAGCAGCGATTGGTGCGAGGAGCTGGCGCAGGTGCTGGCCGAGCAGGAAGGCATAGTGCTGGAGGAGCCCCACTGGGAAGTGGTGCGTTTCGTGCGCGCCTTCTATCTGGAGTTCAATACCTCCCCCGCCATTCGCGCCCTGGTCAAGGCGATGGAGAAACAGTATGGTCCCGAGAAGGGCAATAGCCGCTATCTCTACAAGCTGTTTCCGGAAGGACCCGCCAAGCAAGCCACCAAGATAGGTGGCCTGCCAAAACCGGTGAAATGCATCTAAAAAAAATACCGCGCCCATTTGTAAAATGAAGCGCGGTATTTTTTATCTGCTTGAACCATCAGGGGTTGTAGGCAACCACTGAACCACTGAGCCCCGTCATCTGGCCGATGCGACCCTGCATGCCCTGCAGCTTGGCCTTGGAGACATCCGGTCCGATGAAGACGCGGTTGAGCTGCCCCTGCACCGGCGTTCTCGGTGAGGTGTGGGCCGAGTAGCCCGCCGCCCGCAACTTGCCCACAAGCGCGTTGACGCTGTCTACGTTCTTGAAGGCACCGAGCTGCAGGATCCAGCTGCCCTGAGCCGGGGCGGCAGCGGGTGCCGGCGTGGTCGGCTGCGCCATCTTGCTGGCGATGAGGTCATCCATCGACTTGATCTGGCCCGCCTGCGGCTTGGTCTCCACCGGTTTTTTCACTTCCACCGGCTTGGGCGGTACCGGCTTTGGCTTGGGCGGCTCGACCGGCGTCTTGACGATCAGCTCGGGCTTGGGCTTGACGACCTGCTGAGTCACCGCCTTGGTGGCGGGTGGCGGTGTCTGCGTCGCCGGGGTCTTGTTGGCCGCGAGCGTGACCGGATCCGAGACCTCCTCGACCTGCCACTGCTCGGCGGCAGCAGCCTGCTGCTGGCTGGCCAGATGTTCCGCCGGCAAGGCGCTGGCGGCAGAGACCTGCAACGCCGGTTTGGCGGGTTCAAGCTCGGGGCGCAGCGGGATCTTGGCAAACGCCTCTTCCTTTTGCTCCAGCTTGTGGCCGTCCATCAGATCCGGCAGAAAAATGACAACCAGGGCCACCAGGATGACGGTCCCTACCAATCTGTTCTGAAACTTCGAAGCCAAGTTAATTCCTACCCATGTTGCTTAGCCGATGACGTGCAGAAGAGGGCTTGGCCCGGGAAAACAGGCCCGAAGCCGTGCCGTTCAACCCGCCAGTGCCGATCAGGACGCAGTGCCCGCCAGGATGTCGGCGACAGTGTAAAACGAACCAAACACAATGACCATATCATCAGGACTCGATGCGGCCAACGCTGCCTGATAGGCGGTGCTGACGTCATCACAGCGCAAGGCAGGCCCCTTGCCCTCTCCCAGCTCGGCAGCAAGCTGCTCGGCACTGGCGGCGCGCGGGCCGGTGAGGCTGGCCAGATACCATTCACTGATGAGGCCGTCGAGCTCGGCCAGCGACCCCGCCATGTCCTTGTCTTTCAGCATGCCGACCACGGCACGGCGCACGCCCGTGCAGGGAATTTGGCGCAGCTGGCTGGCGAGGTAGGCCGCCGAATGGGGATTGTGGGCCACATCGACGATGACCAGCGGCTCACTTTGTAGCCGCTGCATCCGGCCAGCCAGCCGGGCATTGGCCAGCCCGTCACGGATGGCAGACTCCGGCAACGGCAAGCCCAGCGACTCCAGCGCAGCCAGCACGGTCACCGCGTTCATCAGCGGCAGCACCGGCTTGGGCAGATCCCGCCAGTGGTTGAGGCCGTGGTAATCCCAACTGGTCTCATGCTCTTTACCAGAGAAGTCGACCCCCACCTGACGCAGACAGGCACCGAGGCGCTGCGCCTCGGTGGCGATAGTAGCAGGCGGGTTGGGCTCGCCGCTGATAGCAGGTTTGCCAGCGCGGTAAACACCGGCCTTCTCCACTGCCACCGCTTCCCGGGTATCCCCCAGCCAGTCGCAGTGATCCAGCGCGATGGAGGTGATCATGGCGACATCGGACTCCACCACATTGGTGGCATCGAGCCGACCGCCCAGCCCCACTTCCAGCAGCAGCACATCGGGCGCGGCGCGGCAGAAGAGCCACACACCCGCCAGGGTGGCGAACTCGAAGAAGGTGAGCGCTATCTCGCCACGGGCCGCCTCCACCTCGGCAAACGCCGTGCAGTGATCACCGTCAGTCAGCTCGGCGCCGTCAATGCGCACCCGCTCGGTAAAGCGCAGCAAATGAGGAGAGGAGTAGACGCCGACCTTGTAGCCCGCGGCCATCAGAATGCTGGCCGCCATGGCACAGCTGGAGCCCTTGCCGTTGGTGCCCGCCACCGTGATCACCTTGAACGGCAATTGGGTGAGGCCCATTCGACGGGCGACTGCACCGACCCGATCCAGCCCCATGTCGATGTTGACCGGGTGGATCTGCTCCAAATAAGAAAGCCAGTCGACCAGCGACCGGCTTTGGGATTGTTGCATGTTTGAACTCATCTTCACTCTTCGATGACGTGAGTATTCAGCATTTTGGCGAGCAGGCTGGCCAAACGGTTACGCATCTCGCGGCGATCGATGATGAGATCGATGGCTCCCTTCTCCAGCAAGAACTCTGAACGCTGGAAGCCTTCCGGCAGTTTCTCGCGCACCGTCTGCTCGATGACACGCGGACCGGCGAAGCCTATCAACGCCTTGGGCTCGCCCACGTTGATGTCACCCAGCATGGCCAGACTGGCGGAGACGCCCCCCATGGTGGGGTCGGTCAGCACAGAGATATAGGGCAGGCCCGCCTTGGTGAGCCTGTCCAGCGCCGCACTGGTTTTGGCCATCTGCATCAGGGAGAAGAGCGCTTCCTGCATGCGGGCACCACCAGAGGCGGAGAAGCAGACCAGACCGCGGCCTTCCTTGATGCTCTCCTCGACGGCGCGCACGAAACGGGCACCGACCACGGAGGACATGGATCCCCCGATAAAGGAGAACTCAAATGAACAGGCGACGACCGGCACCCCCTTGAGGGTCCCCTTCATCACCACCAGCGCATCTTTCTCTCCCGTCGCTTTCTGAGCGGCGGACAAACGATCCTTGTAGCGCTTGGAATCCTTGAATTTCAAGATATCCTGCGGCTCCAGCTCGGCACCGATCTCGGTGCGGCCCTGCTCATCGAGAAAACTCTCGAGACGGGCACGGGCGCTGATGCGCATATGATGATCACACTTGGGGCACACTTCGAGGTTGCGCTCCAACTCTGCCCGGTAGAGCACCTGTTCACAAGCACTGCACTTGGTCCACACCCCTTCCGGAATGTTGTGACGACGAGGTGTAGTGATCTTGCTCTTGGGAAGGATCTTCTCAAGCCAGCTCATGGAATTCCTTAATGCTTTTGTGCCTGACAAAACGCATCGAGCCTAGATTGTTCAATGACTTACTAGCTCGATGGCAATAAATGACGGATCATTAAACCACAAATTTTCGGGGCCAGTTACTAAAAACTGGTCGTACCCGGTGCTGAGTCCGGCAGCCACAGCGGGCCGAGCGGCAACCGTGGCAGCGCCAGTTCAGCCGGGTAATCCACGTCAACCAGATAGAGTCCACCCGCCTTGGCGGTGGGCCCGGCCAGGTTGCGATCCCTGGCGGCCAGCAGTTCGGCAATCCACTCCACCGGTTTGAGCCCCTGCCCCACCAGCAACAGGGAGCCGGTAATGTTACGTACCATGTGGTGCAAGAAGGCGTTGGCACGGATATCCAGCACGATATAAGGCCCCTGACGGCTGACGCATAGGTGCGTCACATTGCGCCACGGCGTCTTGGACTGGCATCCAATGGCCCGAAACGAGGTGAAATCCTGTTCCCCCAGCAGGGACTGGCCCGCCTGGTGCATCAGCTCGGCATCGATGGTCTCGTGATAGTGGCTGACGCCGCTACCCAGGATCGCCGGGCGGTAGTTGTGGTTGTAGATGACGTAGCGATAGCGACGAGCGGTGGCGCTGAAGCGGGCGTGGAATGTCTCATCCACGGCCAAAACCCAGCGCACGGCGATATCCGGCGGCAGGTTGGAGTTCAGGCCCAGGGTCCAGGCGGACTCGCTGCGGATGGCGTGGGTATCGAAGTGGATCACCTGACCTGTGGCATGCACGCCGGCATCGGTACGACCGGCGCACTGGATGGAAATCGGGTGGTTGGCTATCCGGCTAAGGGCCTTCTCCAGCTCGGCCTGCACGCTGATCACTTCTCGCTGACGCTGCCAGCCGAAATACCGGCTGCCGTCATATTCAATACCTAGGGCAATTCGCATGGATAACACTTGTCTTATGGTGAAAGGAGAGCGGTAAAAGAAACGGGGCGGATTATACGCGCTCAGGGTGAAAAGTCCCAAAAACCGCATCCCTCTCGACAAAGGGCACCAATAGAGAAGGGCAGCCTGCTGGCTGCCCTTCGTTATTTGGTCACACCATTCAAAGGTTACCCCAACCGCTTGAGCAACTTCTCGGCCTCGGTACGCTGGTGATCCGTGCCTTGCTCCGCCGCCTCTTGCAGCAGTTCTCGGGCACTCTCCTTGTCATCGATCTCGAGGTAGGCACGGGCCAAATCCAGCTTGGCCCCCACGCCACCATCGTCGGCATCCACATCAAACCCGGTGGATTCCGGCAGCACTTCGGGGAAACCATCCAGCCCCACATCCAGCGAGAAGCCCTGATAAGGCTCCGGCTCTGTGGTGCTGGCATCGGCATCGGCCAGCAGCTTGTCGATCTCGACATAGCCGCTCTCCTGCGCCTGCTCCCGTGGTGTCACGTCACCCTGATGGGATTCCACCTCGGCGAAAGCATCTTCAAAATCGGAGAGTGCCAGCTCGTTGGGATCCCACTCGAGATCCGGCTCGACCGCCTTGCCCTTGGCTGACGCCAACCCCAGCTCTGCCAGCATCTCGTCTGCGCTGGTATCGGCAGCGCTCTGCTGTGCACTGCCCTTGCCAGAGGCGGGCTCGGTAAAGGCGCTCAGGTCAAGCTCCTCGTCGCTGACCACGGGCTCGGCATCCGGCTGGCCGTCATCGTTAGCATCCAGTTCCAGATCGGCGGCAAGGTCGTCGTCCAGCTCGGCAAACAGCGCAGCCTGCAGCTCCTCTTCACTCATGATCTCATGACCGCCCTTGGGCGGGTTGAACTCGTTGGCGAGATCGAGATCCGGTCCGGCATCAAGCTCAATGGCCTCGTCATGGCCTAGATCCAACTCGGGCACCAGATCCGGGTCTCGGATGGCCATCTTGGGCGCAGGTTCCGGCTCGAAGCTGGCCAGATCCGTCTCGCCATCATCGCTGAACACCAGATCGGCCGGTGCCTCTGGCTCTGCAACTGCCATATAACCCTCAGGCGTGTTGAGATCCGGTCTCGGTCGCATCGGCTCCTCGTCCGTGATGCCGACCGTCATCAGCTCGTCAAATTCGCCGCTCTCCTGATCCATGACCATAGAGGTGGATTCAGACAGGCTTTTCTCCTGCTCCTCCAGCTCGCGGCGGGCACGGGAACGCAGCCAGAGCGTGACCAGCGCCAGCACCAGCAGCACAGGTAGCAATATGATCATCGCAAGGTTGAGCGGTGAGGCGAGCAGGTCCATCAGCCAGTTTTGCTTGGGCTCGGGGACCACCACTGGCGGAACCGGTTTGGCTTTGAGCTCGGCAATCTCTTTTTGCAACGCAGTCTGATCCAGCAGCTGGGCCTTGAGGATCTCCACCTCTTCGGTCAGGGATTGCAGGCGCAGCTTGAGCCTGTGGTTCATCTCAGTGACCTGGCCAAGCTGGGCATTGGCATCTTCCAGCGCCAGCGCCATCTCGGTGGAGGGCTTGCCGACCGGTTTATCCACATCGGCCGGCAGCGGAGCCGGTGCGCTCGCACTGGCGGCGCTGGTTGCAGCGGCCTGGCTTGGCACGGGTTCGGCCGCCTTGGCAATCTCTTTGACTTCGGTGGTCGGTTGCGGCGTGGTCACCTTGGGCACGGGGGCCGGAATGGGCGCGGCCTTGGGCGCAGTCGCCTTGGCAGGCGCGGCGGCAACCTTGGTTTCAGCCGGCTTGGCCGGTTGGGCATGTTTGTTGGCCAGGTATTTCGGGCTCAACCCTTTCCAGCTGGCGTTGTCGCTGTTGAAACGCTGGCGAGCCTGCGCATCCGTGATGACGCTGGCCTCGGCGGCGGTTGGCAGCTGAATGCGGGATCCCACCAGTATGTGATTGATATTGCCATCGGCAAAGCTGCGGGGATTCTTCTCGTAGATCGCCACCATGGTCTGGTAAACGCTCACCTTGTTGGAGGGGCGATGCCTGCTCGCCAGGCTCCAGAGGGTATCGTTGGGACGGATCGGGCCATAACTGCCGGCATTGCTGGTCGCAACCTGCCGCACTATGGGCTGGGCCCTGGGTTGGCTGGGTTGGGACATGGCGCGGGGAGCGGTGACGGGTTGTGCCAACGGCTGGGCATTGACGGCAGGCCGAGCCGGTTCGTCCGGGCCCTTGATCTCAACAAAAAAAGGCTCCCGCGCCGAGTCTTCAGCCTGAGCGGTGCCCAGCAGACCCAATGCGAGTAGCATTGCCAATGTTATGCGGGAATGTCCCATATTCGTTCCTTCGTATGACGGCCCTATCGCATTGAAAAATCTGGATAGTTACCCCAAAACAGTCGGTTCAATATAAATCAGGCTCAGGGTGCAAGCCAGCAATCCGACACATTTAGCACCCAACGTGTTTGTGAGTGTAGGAAAAAACTTAATCAGTTGATATCACGAAAAATTCTCGGGGCCATAGAGTGCGGCCCCGGTCACATCCACGCCCCATGGGGGGGCAGGTTTCACGCCAGATGGGGCTCCTTTCCCATCTGGTCAGCCGATCAGAGGTAATCGCGCACCAGCAGTTCGGCAATCTGTACGCTGTTGGTCGCAGCGCCCTTACGAACGTTATCGGCCACGATCCACATATTGATACCACTCGGGTGAGAAATATCCTGACGGACCCGGCCGACCAGCACCTCATCCTTGCCGGTGGCGTCGCGCACCGGGGTCGGATAATCCGCGTCGTCATCAAACAGGGTAACACCCGGAGCATTGCGCAGCAGCTCCTTGACCTGATCCGCATCCAGCGGCTGGTGCAGCTCGACGTGGACCGCCTCGGCGTGACCGTAGAACACAGGCACCCTTACACAGGTGGGGTTCACCGCTATGCTGGCATCTCCCAGGATCTTCTGGGTTTCCCACACCATCTTCATCTCTTCACGGGTGTAGCCGTTGTCGGTGAAGCTGTCGATCTGCGGAATGAGGTTGAAAGCGATCTGCTGCGGATAGAGGGTCGGCTCCACCGGACGACCGTTGAGCAGCTGCGCAGTCTGGCCAGCCAGCTCGCTCACCCCCTCCTTGCCGGAGCCGGAGACGGACTGGTAGGTCGCCACGTTGATACGGGCTATGCCGACTTCGTCGTGCAGTGGCTTGAGCGCAACCAGCATCTGGATGGTGGAGCAGTTCGGGTTAGCGATGATGTTGCGGTTACGAAAATCCGCCAACGCGTCCGGGTTCACTTCCGGGATCACCAGCGGGATGTCTGCGTCGTAACGAAAGCAGGAGGTGTTGTCGATGACGATGCAGCCGTGCTCGGCAGCAATCGGCGCCCACTTGGCAGAGACCTCGCCCCCGGCGGAGAAAAGCGCTATCTGCACCTGGCTCCAGTCAAACTCTTCCACGTCCTTGATCTCGAGGTTCTTGCCACCAAAGCGCACCGTATCACCGGCACTGCGGCTGGAGGCCAGCGGATAGAGGGTGCCTACCGGGAAGGCGCGCTCCTCCAGAATTTCGATCATGGCCTGACCCACGGCGCCGCTGGCGCCCAATACCGCTACGTTGAATTGCTGACTCACTAATATTCTCTCCTGTGGAATTACCCATGGATAGCGCCGGTTAACAGCCGCTGTCCATGGTGTCGCTGACGCACGCTGGCATCACAGTTGGCAGGCTGACCTGCCCGATAGGGGATTTGGCATCATGCCAAACCGGACAAGGGTGGGACCGGGTGTGGCACCAGGTCCGCCCATTTTCTGGTGTTGAACTAGGGATTGAGTCGGCTCACTCGGCCTGAATGCCAAAGCCGAGCCGGGCCAGAGTATCGCCGGCGAACGGGCCGCAGACCTGCAACGAGGATAGCTCGCGCCGCTCCGGGTAGTGTTTGCGCTGCTCATCGAAACTGCCGGGCACCTCAATCCGGTTACGAAAACGGGCATCGTCGCGACGCACGTCATAAATAAGGTGCACCAGCTGCTTGATCAACGCCTGATCCGTCGGTTGACCCGGTGTCAGTGCGCGCACCTCGGGGACTGGCAACAAGGATTGCAGATCCTGGCGCGGCGTGCGCCCCAGCTGCTGGCACAGCGCCTGATAGAGCATCCAGGTACCGCGCGCCTTTCCCTCCAGGCTGTAGCCTGCGATGTGAGGAGTCGCTATCTCGGTATGGGGCACCAGGGCCCGCAGTGGCTCGGGCTCCCCTTCCCACACATCCATCACCAGTCGCAGGGGCCCCGGCCCCTGCTGGCGAGCGAGCAGCGCCTGGTTGTCCCACACCTCGCCACGGGAGGCATTGATCAGGATCTGTCCGGCAGGTCGCGCGGCGATCACCTGCTCATCCAGCAGGTGGAAAGTGGCATCCGGCCCCTCGCGGGTGATGGGGACGTGAAAGCTGACGATATCGGCACCCAGGGCACTCTGGTAGTCGACAAACGCCCCAGCCTCCCCCGCCTGCGCGGCGGCCCGGGCGCGCGGCGGATCGCAGCGCAGCACCCGCATGCCGAGGGCCTCGGCCTTGCCCGCCACACATTCCCCCGTGTTGCCGGCGCCGATGACGGCGAGGCTCATCTCGCGCAAGGTAAGCTCGTGGCGCTCGGCCAGCACCAGCAAGGCACTCAATACATAGTCGCCGACCGAATACTTGTTGCAGCCGGGCGCGCTGAAGAAGGGGATGTCCCGCTCGGCCAGCAGCGCCTTGTCCACGTGATCCGTGCCTATGGTGGCGGTGCCAACGAAGCCGAGCTGCGGGCTGGTGGCGAGGAGTGCGGCATCGACCCGGGTCACGGAGCGTACCAGCAGCACGTCGGCATCTTGCAGATCCGCCGCCTGCATATGCCGTCCTGACAGGGGGATCACCTCGCCAAATTCGGCAAATAACTCAAGGGCATGGGGCATATTTTCATCAACGACGATCTTCATCGGGCTCTCTCACTTCGCAACCGGCCACAGGCGCGCCATTCTAGCCCAAACCAACCGAATTTTCAGATGCATATTCGCCTATGCCCTTTCACCACAGTCGCACCGCCAGGTCGGCCCGGGCCACACTCATTTGTAACCCCATGTTACAGTCCGGCCGGTGCGACTTGACCAACAAGCCGAGGCTGGCACAATGGCGCCTCTTTTTTATCTGCCTCTGTCACACGCACCCGTTACGAGCCCTGTTATGCCAACTCAGTCCTCTTCGTTGCCGCGCCGCCAGGCGCTTGGTTTCAGCGCTGCCCTGATCCTGCCGCTGCTGCTGCTGACCTGCCTGCCCTGGCAACCCTTTATGAGCAACTCCCTGCAATCGGGCTGGTTGTGGTGGCCCTACGCCCTTACCCGCATGGTGGATCTGCCCGGCCTCGCCGTCAGCATCGCCGCCCTCTTGCTGCTGACCCGACACAAGCTGGCACTGGGCCTGCCCGCCACGCTGGCCCTCGGTGGCGCCCTGTTTGCCGTGCTGGCGGGCGACTGGGCCATCAAGAGCCTGGTCAAACACCTGACCCAGGATCCGCGCCCCTATCTGCTCTGGCTGGAGAGCCAGAACCTGATCCCTGCCATCCAGCAGTTCTACGCCAGCAAGGTGGAAGTACGCAGCGAGCAGGTGCATGCGGCCAGCCTCTTGCTAGCCCTGCCCGAGTGGCTCGGCAACCACTGGCAGGCAGAGGTGAACTACGCCTTCCCCTCCGGCCACAGTATCGCCGCCATGAGCCTGGCCCAGTTCTTCGGCCTGATCTGGCTGACCCGCGCCCCCACCGGGGTCTGGTTGCTGCCACTATGGGCGCTGGGCATAGGTCTGTCGCGCATGCTGATCGGCATGCACTGGCCGCAGGATGTGCTGGCGAGCGCCCTGCTCGGCAGCCTGACCGCCCTGTTGGGCGCGCGCTGGTGGCTACGTCGCTACTGACACCTGTGACCACGCCGACAAAAACGGGCACCTTCTGGTGCCCGTTTTTGTTTATGCGATAACGTCACATACCGATAGCCATGCTCAGTTGCTGGCGCTCTGCCCCTGCCAGCCCTCGGGATACTTGTAACCCACGAAACGCTTGGCGGCATAGGCCTTGAATTCGGCGGAGTTGTAGGCCGCCGCCACGTCCTTGGCAAACGGCTGATCGGCATCGGCGCTTTTCACCACCACCCAGTTGATGAAGTTGTAGCTGCGCTCAAGGAACAACCCCTCGCTGAACGCAATGCCGCTGGAGGCAGCGAAGTTACCGTTGATGACGGAGAAATCCACATCCTCCCGCGAACGTGGCAGTTGCGCAGCTTCCAGCTGGATCAGCTTGATATTGTGCGGATTTTTCGCCACATCAAACTCGCTCGCCTTGAGCGGATTGATCCCCTCCTTGAGGGTGAGCCAGCCCAGGTCCTGCAGCATCAGCAGGGCCCGCGCCTGATTGGTCGGGTCGTTGGGGATGGCAACCGTGCTCCCCTCTTTCAGTGCCTTCAGCTCGCCCAACTTGCCAGCGTAGAGCCCCATGGGACCGGTCGGCACCTGGGTGATGGGAGCCAGTGACAGGCCCCGGTCTTTTGAAAAACTCTCCAGATAGGGTTTGTGCTGGAAGCAGTTCACATCGAGCGAGCCATCCGCCAGCGCGATATTGGGGGTCACGTAGTCAGTGAACTCCACCAGTTTGACCTTGTAACCCTTGGCCTCCAGCTGCGGCTTGATGGAGTCGGTCACCATGTCGGCAAAATCCCCGACTGTCGTGCCAATCACAATCTCCTTCTTGGCCGTCTCGGCGGCAAGAACAGAAAACGGCAGGCTGCTGGCCAGCAGTGCCAGCGCGGAGAGGGTGAAGAAGGAACGACGCTGCATATGAAACTCCCTGTCAATATGATCAAAACGGTGGCCTATGATGGCGCTTGCCACCCTGGGTGGCTTCGCCGAAACCATCTAGCCATCCAAACGGCTGATAAATGCCACCATAACAGAGCCTCTCCCCGTCGCCAAGCAACAAAACAGGGCAAGCTTAACCGAGTGGCAGCTAAGCCCGACGTTCAACCCTGTTGGCTGCCGCTGTCGGGGGGATGGCCGCCATCCGGCGTTTCGCCCGATCCAGGCTTTGATCACATCGCGGCGGGTCGCTGTCGGCATGGCAGGCTTGCCTGCCATGCCGACAGCGTGGGGATGAGCCACATCCGCTCCCTCCCAAAGCCACAGCAAGGGTTAAGACATGTTGACCGCTAAAGAAAACATCAACGGCTATCCACTGACAAAGCTCTCAAAAGAGCACATAAAGTGAATCGCTGGAACCCCCATATGGTTTGAAACGGGTTTGTGATGGGATTTTTTTGAGCCTTATCTCAGATCAGAAATGAGCGCTTTTTGGCTCTGTTTTTCCCGTGTATAGATGCCAGCCGTACCCAGGATGGTGCGGTATAAAATGGAGTTTATTAATGAGAAAAACATCGTTAGCGTTGGCAATTTCGGCCCTGCTCTCGGCCATGCCCATCGCTTCAGTTCAGGCTAATGAGAGTTGCACCCCGCTCACCGGCAAAGAGGCCGGACTCGATACCGGTCGCAGCAGCGCAGACCGTTGTCTGCCCGGCATCAATCCCCTGCAGGACCAGCAGTGGCACCTGCTCAACAGCGGCCAGGATGCCTTCAGTAAACGCGGCGGCGTGGCGGGCAATGACCTCAACCTCTGGTGGGCACACCGCACCGAGGTATTGGGTCAGGGCATCAATGTGGCCGTGGTGGACGATGGCATCGCCATAGCGCACCCGGATCTGGCCGACAATGTGCGCCCCGGTTCCAAAAACGTGGTGACCGGCAGCAGCGATCCGACCCCGACCGATCCGGACAGTGCCCACGGCACTTCGATATCCGGCATCATAGCCGCGGTGGACAACACCATAGGCACCCTGGGGGTGGCCCCCCGCGCCCAGTTGCAGGGCTTCAACCTGCTCGATGACAACAGCCAGCAGTTGCAGAAGGACTGGCTCTATGCCCTCGGCGGCAACGCCGTCACCGCAGACAACCGGGTCTTCAACCAGAGCTACGGCACGAGTCTGGTCGATCCAGAAGGGGCCAACGAGCTGGATCAGGTGCAGCTCGATCGCCTGTTCGAGCAACTGACCCTTCAGGCGCAAGGCGCGGCCTATATCAAAGCAGCTGGCAACGGCTTCAACCGGATTGCCTCCGGCAGCTATGTGCTCAACCGCACCGGCGACATGCCAAAGCTGCCATTTGAGAACAGCAACATCGATCCCTCCAACAGCAACTTCTGGAACCTGGTGGTGAGCGCCATCAACGCGGATGGGGTGCGATCCTCCTACTCCAGCATCGGCAGCAACGTGTTCCTGAGCGCCCCAGGCGGAGAACAGGGCACGGATACACCCGCCATTGTGACCACGGATCTGCCCGGATGTGACATGGGTTACAACCGGGTAGACGATCCCAGCACCAACCGGCTGCACAACAACCCGCAACTCGATGCCAGCTGCGGCTACAACGGCGTGATGAACGGCACCTCTTCGGCCACCCCGAACACCACAGGTGCCATGGCGCTGCTGATGTCCGCCTATCCGGACCTGTCGGTGCGCGACCTGCGCGACCTGCTGGCCCGCAACGCCACCCGACTCGACGCCAATCAGGAGCCCGTGCAGATAAGCTACACGGCCGCCGACGGCCAGCGCCGCCAGGTGACGGCGCTGGAAGGCTGGGAGCGCAACGCGGCCGGCCTCTGGTTCAGCCCGACCTATGGTTTCGGCCTGGTGGATGTGAACAAAACCCTGGCCCAGGCCGCCAGCCACGATCCGCTGCCACCACTGGTGCAGTTACCGTGGCAGAAGGTGACGGTTGAGGATAGCGTCGCCGGCGCCATCCCGGATGTGGGCAGCAGCCCGACCCGCTCCAGCACCGTGGTCGATCAGCCATTGACGGTCGAGGCCGTGCAGGTGATGGTGAGCCTGGATCACCAGCGGCTGCCCGATCTGCTGATCGAACTGGTCTCGCCATCCGGCACCCGCAGCGTGCTGCTCAACCCCAATAACAGCCTGGTGGGACAATCCCTCGACCGGCAGCGGCTGGGATATGTGCGCACCAAGGGGCTGCGTGATATGCGCATGCTCTCCCACAAGTTCTACGGCGAGCCGGCTCAGGGCAAGTGGCACCTGGAAGTGACTGACGTGGCCAATGGCACTCGCCAGGTCTCGCTGCTCAATCTCAGAACCAACACCCGCAGCACCCTGACCGAGCGCAACAACAGCCAACCGGGTCAACTGCTCGACTGGTCCCTGCGGGTACTCGGTCACGATGCCGCCCGTCCCTGATCACAGAGGAGTCATAACATGAAACACAGCTTACTCAGCCTTACCCTGGCAAGCCTGCTGGCCTCGGTCTGCCTGTACGCAACAGCCGACGAGTCGGTGGTGATCGATGGCAAGCAGTACAACACCATAGAGGTGAATGGTCAGACCTACCTAACGCTGGATAACGGCAGCAAGAAACGGGTCGCCCGCAGCCTGGATGGCAAGGTGCCACAGCAGCCCCTGCGCAGCGGCGACGTCCTGTTACAAGGGGTCGCCAGCCCTGAGCTGACCGTCAGCGGCACCCTGCTGGTGGAGGCCGATGACGATCGGGCCAAGGCGCTGGCGGGCCACCACGGCCTGCAGTTCAAACAGAGCAGCGGCGGCATCGCCCTGCTGGAGGCCAAGCCCGGTAAGGATCTGAACGCCATCGCTACCCAGCTCAGACAGCAAGGGGTCAGGGTACAGATCGAACTGGCTGGCACACTGAAGCGGCCAAAGTGAGCCAGCCCTTGCGCTGACAGACCCGAGATATCTTGCACACACAGAGGGGGCCGCTGGCCTCATGCCAGTCAGATAAGCACTTTTATGAATTAATATTCGAAATTTTGAATAGCAGAAACGGTGCTATGGTTACGGCGTCAATTTGGCTGAAACCTCTGCCCTGACTGGCATCCAATAAAAAGAGGGAGGCATCATGCCTCCCTCACTCTTTAGCCCTGATACCTAGCAGGTTGGGACTCAAACTCTCTTAACTGACTTGCATTAGCAATATGGGGCGCCATTTTTATTATTTTCAGGCTGGCACCGACGAGGTTCAGCCAGCCTTGTGCTGCTCGGCCAGATAGAGCCAGGTATCCACCACGGTATCCGGGTTGAGGGACACAGAGTCTATGCCTTGCTCGACCAGCCAGGCGGCGAAATCCGGGTGATCGGATGGGCCCTGGCCACAAATGCCGACATACTTGCCCGCCTTGCGCGCAGCCTGGATAGCCATCGACAGCAACGCCTTGACCGCCTCGTTGCGCTCGTCGAACAGGTGAGCGATGAGGCCCGAGTCCCGGTCCAATCCAAGCGCGAGCTGGGTCATGTCGTTGGATCCGATGGAGAAGCCATCCACATGCTCGAGGAACTTGTCTGCCAGCAGGGCGTTGGAGGGGATCTCGCACATCATGATTACCTTCAAACCCCGCTCGCCACGGCGCAGCCCATTCTCGGCCAGGATATCGATCACCTGCTCCACTTCACCCACGGTGCGCACGAAGGGGATCATCACCTCGACGTTGGTCAACCCCATGACGTCACGCACCCGCTTGATGGCCTCACATTCGAGGGCAAAACAGGGACGGAAGCTGTCGGCTATGTAGCGGGATGCGCCACGAAAGCCGATCATGGGGTTCTCTTCGTGGGGCTCGTAGCCACGCCCGCCCACCAGGTTGGCGTACTCGTTGGACTTGAAGTCCGACATCCGCACTATGACACGCTCCGGCCAGAAGGCGGCGCCCAGGGTGGCGATCCCTTCCGTCAGCTTGGCCACATAGAACTCACGGGGGCTGTCATAACCCGCGATCATCTTAGCGATGGTGGCCTGCAGTTCAGGGCTCTGCTGGTCGAACTCCAGCAAGGCCTTGGGGTGCACGCCAATCATGCGGTTGATGATGAATTCGAGCCGCGCCAGGCCCACACCGGCATTGGGCAACTGGGCAAAATCAAACGCCCGGTCCGGATTACCGACGTTCATCATGATCTTGATGGGCAGACGTGGCATGTTGCCCACCTCGGTCACAGCCACATCGAAATCGAGTTCACCATCATAGATGAAGCCGGTATCCCCTTCCGCACAGGAGACGGTAATGAGCTGACCCGGGGCAATATGATCGGTGGCGTTGCCGCAACCCACCACCGCCGGAATACCCAGCTCACGGGCGATGATGGCAGCGTGACAGGTGCGCCCGCCACGGTTGGTGACGATGGCTGAGGCCCGCTTCATGATGGGCTCCCAATCCGGATCCGTCATGTCGGTGACCAGTACATCGCCGGGCTGAACCTCGTCCATCTGGCGGATGGAGGAGATGACCCGCGCCGGGCCTGCGCCAATCTTGTGGCCAATGGCACGCCCCTCGATCAGCACCTTGCCCGCCTGTTTGAGTGCAAAACGTTCGAGGGTGTTGGCCTCCTGGCGGCTGCGCACCGTCTCGGGACGCGCCTGCACTATGTAGAGCTGGCCATCCTGTCCATCTTTGGCCCACTCGATATCCATGGGGCGACCGTAGTGCTGCTCTATGATGAGCGCCTGTTTCGCCAGCGCCATCACCTCCTCATCCGTGATGCAGAAACGGCTGCGCTCGGTCTCGGTCGTGTCGACTATCTTCACCTGACGGCCGTGACCGGCATCGTCCGAGTAGGTCATCTTGATAAGTTTCGAGCCGAGCGTCTTGCGCACCACGGCTGGACGCCCGCCCCTGAGGGTTGGTTTGTGCACATAAAACTCGTCCGGGTTGACGGCCCCCTGCACCACCATCTCGCCCAGCCCCTGGGCCCCTGTGATGAAGACCACATCGTTGAAACCCGATTCGGTATCCAGAGTGAACATGACGCCGGAGGCAGCCAGATCCGAGCGCACCATGCGCTGCACCCCGGCCGAGAGCGCCACGCCCTTGTGGTCATACCCCTGATGCACCCGATAAGAGATAGCGCGATCGTTGAACAGTGAAGCAAACACATGCTTGACGGCAATCATGACGGCATCGATGCCGCGTACGTTGAGGAAGGTCTCCTGCTGACCGGCAAAGGAAGCGTCCGGCATATCCTCGGCGGTGGCGGAGGAGCGCACCGCGAAAGAGGCATCCACACCCGCACTCAGCTTGTCGTAGGCCGCGCAGATCGCCTGCTCCAGCGCGCTCTGGAACGGGGCCTCGATCACCCAGTCACGGATCTGCTGACCTGCCCGGTTGAGGGCGGCGATGTCGTCCACATCCAGGGTATCGAGCAGATCATGGATCTTGCCGTTAAGGCCGCTTAACTCCAGAAACTCGTTAAACGCAAAGGCCGTGGTCGCAAAGCCACCCGGCACGGATACACCGGCACCTGAAAGGTTGCTGATCATCTCGCCAAGGGATGCGTTCTTGCCGCCAACTCGTTCTACATCTTGCATTCCGAGTTGTTCGTACCAGAGTACGTACTGTTGCACTTGCATGTCTCCAGGTTGGTGGGCTCGGGTGCCATGGCACCTTCTGCGCCAAATTATGTGCGTGAGTTATATGCGTTATTGTCTGTTTCTACTGTTGCCAACGAATATGAAAACGTTTTCTATTTGTTGTCAAAAAAATCCCCGAGCAAGATTTGGGGATAGCCGAATGACACAGACATTCTACAATGCCAACACAAAAAGGTAACGACTCAGGTTTGCAAGCCACTTCACAACTTGGGCACAGTAGATAGGTTGACAATATCGGTATAGTTTCGAGAGATACTGACTGCTCGCAACCTCGCCAACCCGTATCACAGGAGCGCATCGTGCACACCGTATTCTATGTATCCGACGGCACCGCCATCACGGCCGAGGTGTTCGGCCACGCCGTATTGAGCCAGTTTCCGCTGGTGTTTGAGCAAATCACCATCCCCTTCGTGGAGACGCAGGACAAAGCCAGGCAGGTGCGGGCGCGTATCGACGAGCAATTCCGTCAGACCGGGATACGCCCCATCCTGTTTCACACCATAGTCGACCCCCTGGTACGTGAAGAGGTGCTTAAGGCCCAGGCCAGCAGCCACGACTTTCTCAACACCTTCGTCAGCCCGCTGGAGTATGAGCTGGGGGTCAAAGCCGAACCCAGGCTGCATCGCACTCACGGCATGGAGAATCGCAAGCTCTATGACGATCGCATCGAGGCGGTGAACTTCGCACTGGCCAACGACGACGGCATTACCACCAAGGAGTATGAGGAGGCGGACATCATTCTCATCGGGGTCTCCCGCTGCGGCAAGACCCCGACCAGCCTCTATCTGGCGCTGCAATTTGGCATCCGGGCCGCCAACTACCCCTTCATCGAGCAGGACATGGGCTCGCTGGACTTGCCCAGCGCCCTCAAGGCCAACCGCCACAAGCTGTTCGGCCTCACCATAGCGCCGCAGCGGCTACACGAGATCCGCAACCAGCGCCGCGCCAACAGCCGCTACTCATCGCTGGAGCAGTGCGAGCAGGAGCTGGCGAGTGTGGAGCGGCTGTTCCGCCAGGAGGCGATCCGCTTTCTCGACACCAGCTCTCATTCGGTGGAGGAGATAAGCGCGAAAATTCTGGAGGCAACCGGCATGCGCCGTCAGCTCTATTGAACCGGGCAGGGGTTAGAAGCTGAGCCCGGCATAGTCCATGGATGACGGCGAGCAGGAGTGACAGGCAGACATAAAAACCGAGCCAGATG
>NZ_CDBI01000075.1:0-5883 GCF_000820025.1 Aeromonas popoffii | reverse complement strand
CATCTGGCTCGGTTTTTATGATTAGCGGGAACGGGAGGCGGTGCTGTTCAACTCCTTGTTACTCATCAGCATGGCATAGAAGTTGAGCACACCATGACGACGGCGTACCCGCTCGGTCAACCAGACCGATGGCAACAAACCGACAGCGCCAGCGGCCAGCAGCACGGTTCGAAAGTGCATCACCAGATAGTCATCCCCCTGCACTGCCCAGACCAACAGGCATCCCGCCGCCATGGTCAGCAACAAGGGAGAGAGCCAGACCGTCAACCAGAGCACGACGGCCAGCAGGCTACCAATAATACGTTGCATGAAACACATCCTTATTTATGGAGGAGACTTCATAAAACAGGAATCAATGAAGGAGTCAACATTACAGGACTCGATTGTATGCAATGCGAGCAATCACTCCCCTCCAGCGCGTTCAAACCATAAAAAACCTGTTTCATGCCGAAAAAACCGGCGAACAATGAGGAAAACAGGTGCGCAGACAATCGATTATCACTATTCTGCTTCCGTTGGTAGTCGCTACAAAAAACAATAAGCAGCCAACTGTAACGAAATAAATACGGGTTTCGTCACGTTTTTAGCACAATGTTGCCGTGCAAGGTCACATGGAGTGACTCGACGGGGCGGAACGAGATGACAGACGAGTGATATCAGAGACGTAAGGAAGGAAGAATGGATCTTCAACAAGACGGTGAGGAGCTGAAACGCGGCCTGAAAAACCGCCATATCCAGCTCATCGCATTGGGCGGCGCCATAGGCACCGGCCTGTTTCTCGGCATTGCCCAGACCATCAAGATGGCGGGCCCCTCAGTGCTGCTTGGCTATGCCATCGGCGGCTTTATCGCCTTCCTCATCATGCGCCAGCTCGGTGAAATGGTGGTAGAAGAGCCGGTGGCGGGCTCCTTCAGCCACTTTGCCTACAAATACTGGGGTGACTTCGCCGGTTTCGCCTCCGGCTGGAACTACTGGGTACTCTACGTGCTGGTGAGCATGGCCGAGCTGACGGCGGTCGGCATCTATGTCCAGTACTGGTGGCCCGAGATCCCGACCTGGATGTCGGCTGCCGTCTTCTTCGTGCTGATCAATGCCATCAACCTCTCCAACGTGAAGGCGTTCGGCGAGATGGAGTTCTGGTTTGCCATCATCAAGGTGGTCGCCATCGTCGGCATGATTGGCTTTGGCAGCTACCTGCTCGCCAGTGGCAACGGCGGACCGGATGCCAGCATCACCAACCTGTGGGATCAAGGCGGCTTCTTCCCCAACGGCATCAGCGGTCTGGTGATGGCGATGGCGGTGATCATGTTTTCGTTCGGCGGTCTTGAGCTGGTGGGGATCACGGCTGCTGAGGCGGACGATCCCGAGAAGAGCATTCCCAAAGCCACCAATCAGGTTATCTACCGCATCCTCATTTTCTACATTGGCGCCCTGGCCGTGCTGATGTCCCTCTACCCCTGGGGCAAAGTCGTGGAAGGCGGCAGTCCCTTCGTGATGATCTTCCACGCGCTGGACAGCAACCTGGTCGCGACCGTGCTCAACATGGTGGTGCTGACTGCTGCACTGTCGGTCTACAACAGCTGCGTCTACTGCAACAGCCGCATGCTGTTTGGTCTGGCCAAGCAGGGCAACGGCCCGCGCAGCCTGCTCAAGACCAACAAGAGTGGTGTGCCCGTGGTGGCCATCTCCATCTCCGCCGCGGCCACCCTCTTGTGCGTGCTGATCAACTTCCTGATGCCGGGCAAGGCATTCGAGCTGCTGATGGCGCTGGTGGTTTCGGCACTGGTCATCAACTGGGCCATGATAAGCCTCGCGCACCTGAAGTTTCGCCAAAGCAAACAAGCCGAAGGCGTTGAGCCCAAGTTCAAGGCATTTTGGTATCCGTTTGGTAACTACCTCTGCCTCGCCTTCATGGCAGGAATCCTGGTCATCATGTACCTGACTCCGGGGATCCAGATTTCAGTGCTGCTCATCCCGGTCTGGATCGTCGTGCTGGCCATCGGCTATCAGCTCAAACAGAAGCGTCGTGCACGGGTTGCCGCCAATCTGGGTTAATCCACCTCGTTACACCATCAGATGCCGGTCACCGACCGGCATCTTGCTATCCGTCATCTGCCACTCGCTGGCGTCAGAGCGCAGGGCCAGGCACCAGCGCTCCCCACCCTTGCACCATAGACCACCAGGCATGATCGGGATCCTGCCAGTCACATCATCATCATCTGCGGGCCGCTATCCGGCCTGCGCACTCAATCCAGCTTGCCAGGTAAAAACGACAAGCCCGAGGGGATGAGCCTCGGGCCTGGGGTAGATCGACAAGGCCGGATGGCCAAAGCCTTATTCCAGCAGGAAGACGGCCTCCACGTTGTCCGTGATGCTTATCTGCTGCTGTTGATAGCTGTTTTCCATCATGTCGGCGGCAGGCGCAGCCATGACGGCCTCCTTGAGTGCACGGCTATAGACGGGCATGGGGGTGTTGTTGCGGTACTCGACACTGTAAACCTTGCCAAGCTTCATACCGAACGCCTTGGCCAGTGATTCCGCCTTGATCTTGGCATCTTCCACCGCACCGACCCGCGCCTGCTCCTTGATGGTCTGCGGCGATTTGAGGCCGTACTCTATCTGGGACACAGACTCCAGACCCGCCTTGAGGGCGGTATCCATCAGCTCGCTCAGCTTGTCGAGCTGGTAGAGTTTGACCGCGAGTTGACGCTGGGCTCGGTAGCCCACCAGTTCCGGCTTCTTGTTCTGCGGATATTGATATTCGGGGAAGATCACCAGGTTGCCCGCCTCCACATCACTGCGCTTGATGCCCAACCCTTCCAGTTGACCAAAGAAGGCCGCGACCTTGCCATCCACCTGCTGCTTGGCCTTGATGCCCTGCTTTTCCAGCGCGGTCACCGACACATTGAGGGTCAGCATATCTGGCTCGGCCTTCTGTTCGGCATAACCACTCACCACCAGATGCGGGGCTTGCGGTACTTCAAGTGCGAATAACGGAGCACTGACGACCAGAGCGGAAAGGGTAAGAAGGGGACGCCACATAGAAAAAAACCTCAGTCAATTAGAGTGAGGTCATTATGCCCGTGGTCGAATGGGATTCATATATCGTGCAATGACGGTATCTGATCCAGCACCTGATTGGTCATGTCGATGTTGATGCTGATCTCGTTGCCCATCAGCTCTTGATGGCCGGGTGCCATCGGCGTGACGCTGCGGGAACCGAGCACGACGTCATCATCAAAATGGAAGGAATCCCACGACAGAACGTGTCCTTGCGGCGAGATCTCGGGGTCTGCCAGCGTGGACGTGATGAGTGGAGCACAATCTATGCTGTCGGAGTGCATGAGCAGATCCTGCAAACAGCTATCGCTCAGACTCTGCAGCGAATACTCCTGCTCCCCCTGATCGTGCCCGACCAGCACCACCATATGAGGTGGTTCTGCATCGACTGCCGGCGTGAAAGCGATGGTCGCTGTCGCGAAGTCCACATTGAGGGAACCCGCCACTTCGCCATCTTGGCTTTCAAGATCCAGTGCATCGATCCGATCACCTGCCATCGTGGCCTGATAGCCGAACTGGCCGGTGCAGGTAATGCTGCCCTGCCCATCCCAGCTATAGCGAATGCCATCGATATCGATCCAATTGAATGACTGCATGGTGACCCTCTCCTGTACTGCCGCTATCTTAGCCGCCACCTCTGTCAAAAAACAGGGGCCAGGCATAGCCCGGCCCCATTACTCGATTACGGATCAACCTTGAGGTTGCCTTGATCCAGCAAGTCTTGAATGATCTGTTGATCTGTTCTTGTTCCTCCAAGGGTCAGATCCACGTTATCAAAGAAGATAGTATGGGTTGTAGACCCACTGTTCGAGCCATCCAGGTCGATCGTCAGAGTAGACTTATTGCTACCTGGGCCGGATGCAAAGTTAAAGTACTGATCCAATGTTGCTGCATTTGTCTGTTCCCCACTGAGCAAATCACTCAGGTCCAGCACATCGCCATTAGCTCCCGTAGTGAAATCCTTGATGGTATCAATACCACCGGCATCACCCGACATCCACTTGAAGGTATCCTTACCTGTTCCCCCTGTCATGGTGTCACTGCCAGAGCCACCGGTCAGCATGTCGTCACCGCCGCCACCACTCAGGATATCATTGCCAGCAAGACCACTGAGGACGTTGGCACTGCCATCACCTGTCAGAGAGTCGTTGAACATGGAGCCAATCAGGTTTTCCATGTTGCTCAAACTGTCCGTTCCTGCACCACCGGTTGCCTGGTTGTTACCATTCACAATGACAGTTACTCCAGCAGTACTATCCAGGTAACTCGCTGTATCATTGCCATTACCACCATTCAAGGTGTCATTACCCACACCACCGACAAGAATGTCATTACCCTCCCCACCGTTCAGGTTATCGTTGCCAGCACCACCAAGCAGAATATCGTTGCCAGCATTTCCATTGAGCGTGTCATTTCCCGAATCTCCAATCAGAATTTCATCAAGATAACTCCCTGTGAGCGTCGAACCACTCTGTACATCTACGAATACCTTGGCCGGATCGGTAGTAGTACTATTGATGTAATTGAATGAACCATCATAAGTACTTGGAGTTGCATTGCCCGACGTATCATCGAATACAACAGTGCCTGAACCATCTGTTATCGTGCCACCAATCGCGCCGGATACACCGGAGATTACCTGAGTAGCAGCAAGCGGTCCGGTGTCATTGGCAAGCAATACCCAGTCAGGAATAGTCGAAGGATCCTGATTGGTGATGATGAAATCATCACGCACTACAGTAGGGCCAACTGCAGGATTGACGATGATAGACAGCGTACTGGAAGCAGTGTCTCCATCGTTGTCTATCACGCTGTAACCAAAGACCTGACTAATGCCACCGGCAGGAATCGAGGACGGTGGGGTAAATGTATACATACCGTTGTCCATATCGACTTTGAGGATACCGCCAGCAATTGCAACCGACCATTCATTGGTAGTCGAATTGAATGTGCCCACTGAAGTCCCACCTGTGACACTGGCACTATCGGTTTGTTGATTGTAGTGATACGTGACGCCAGCAACTGTAATAGAACCAATCCAACCATCATCTCCGCCTGTACTCGCCGTCACCCCATCATTGAGTAACTGCCCAGATAATGGCGGTGCAATAACCGTGCTGAGCAAAGTTGCCGCCAGCTGACTGAAGTCGGTCACAACCGTCGCGGAAGTATTTGCTGGGCTAGCACCACTTATACCGTTATAGGCGATCGGATCCAGAGCTGACTGGGTCGCACCAGACCCCATGCCGAGAGCAAACGAGTTGATATTGTTTGCCTTCAGGAAGTCGGTCCAATCCTTTTCATTAGCGGCACTGATACCACTTCCATCACCAAAGCTGTTGGAGCCGTCGGGCACAGTTGCTGGATTACTGACGGAGCTTGCGTTGGGCTCACCATCCGACATGAAGTAGGACACATTTTGCGCCCCAACCAGCTTGTTGCTCGAAGCAAAGGCATTGATAGCATCGTTGAGAGCATCGTCATAGTTTGTCGAGTCGGTCGTTGAAAGGCTAAGAATAATGGCCTTAGCAGCATCGACACTTACCCAGGTCCCTGTCGGGTTGGCCGCAGCGGTAGCGAACGTGATGATATTGACCATGACATTGCCATAGGCATCATACTTGTCGAGCAACTCCAGAGCCGATTTCTGCATGACTTGTATTCGAGTCATTCCTTGATAGCCAGATAGATTATCCATGCTGCCGGAAATATCGAGGATCAACATCAAATTGGTGTCTTGAACCTGTGTTGCCTGACCAGCATTGGTCACTGGATTAGCTGTCGGGACGTCGTCCTCGAAGTGGATGTTGCCACCCAGATCCG
>NZ_CDBI01000074.1:136678-198009 GCF_000820025.1 Aeromonas popoffii | reverse complement strand
GCCTCCCTCACTCTTTAGCCTTATACCTCGCGGGTTGGTAATCAAACTCTCTTAACTGCCTTGCGTTAGACCCAGGGGCGCCCTTTTTGCATGATGTGTTTAGAAAATCAGGGGGCGGGGAAGGGGGCGCAGGATTGTCTGATCACCAGGTCAGGATCGACAGTGATCAGGTGATTGTCCACCCTTACCCCGTTGATCCGCGCTAGCAGCCGGGTGACGGCGAGGCGTCCCAGCTCCTCTTTGGGCTGATTGATGGTAGTGAGCGGTGGCGAGAGGTATTGCGCCAGCGCCACGTTGTCATAGCCGACGATGGAGATATCCTGCGGTATGTTCAACCCCGCCTGATGGGCGGCGCTGATGGCTCCCATGGCCATCATGTCGTTGAAGATGAAGAGGGCGCTCGGCCGTTTGGGCTGGGCCAGCAGCCGCTGCATGGCACTGAAACCACTGGCGCAATCAAAGTCCCCTTCCTGGATCCACTCCTGATTGACCGTGAGACCCGCCTCCTGCAACGCCTGTTCAAAACCTGCCTGCCGCTGGTTGGCGGGGGCGCGGCTGTGGGGGCCCGTAATACAGCCTATGTCGGTATGGCCCAGTTCAATCAGATGGCGGGTGGCCAGATAGCCGCCGCGATGGGAGTTGTCGGCGATAAGATCCACGTCCTTGCTCTCCATGCCCCAGTCCATCACCACCACCGGCAGGTTCTTGAGCCAGTCGAGCTGGTTGAAGACCTCTTGCTGCCCCTCGCTGCACATGATCAGCAGACCGTCGACCCGCTTGCGTAGCATCATTTTGAGGTAGGAAAGCGCCGTTTCGGCCTGACCTTCGGTGTTGCCCAGCATCAGGTTGTAGCCCTGTTCGAAGCAGTAGCGCTCCACCCCGCGCACTACCTCGGCGAAGAAGGGGTTGCTGGAGGTGGTGACCAGCATGCCGATGCTGTTGGTCTCTTTCACCTTGAGGCTGCGGGCCACCAGGCTGGGGGCGTAGTTGAGATCGCGCATGGCGGCAAAGACCCGCTCCCGCGTATCCTCGGCCACGAAGCGGGTTTCGTTGATGACGTGGGAGACGGTGGTGGTAGAGACACCGGCCAGCGCCGCCACCTCCTTGATGTTGGCCATCAGTGCCCCTGCGCAGTCTGGGCAAGCAGGAAGGCGTCGACTTCACCCTTCTCCGGGATCGAGCTCTGGGCCCCGAAGCGGGTCACGGAGAGGGCTGCCGCACCATGGGCAAAGCGCACAGCCGCCTTGAAATCGGCACCGGCCAGCTCGGCAGCCAGCAGGGCGCCGTTGAAGGTGTCGCCTGCGGCGGTGGTGTCCACCGCCTCGACCCGAAAGCCCGGGATGAGTTGTTGCTGTTGCGCGTTGCTGCAATAGACCCCTTGCGATCCCAGGGTGATCATCACATCGTTTATTCCCATCTGGTGGAAGCGGGCCGCCGCCTCGCGGGCGCTGGCCTCGTCGCACACCTTGACGCCGGTCAGCAGCTCGGCTTCGGTCTGATTGGGGGTGATGAGATCCACCAGCGCCAGCAGGTCGCCCGAGAGCGGGCGGGCGGGGGCCGGGTTGAGCACTACCCGGGTGCCGTGGGCGCGGGCCAGACGGGCCGCTTCGAATACACTTTCGAGCGGCACTTCCAGTTGCAACAGCAGGGTATGAGCATCGGCAATCAGGACTTCGTGGCGCTTCACTATGGCAGGGGAGAGGGCACCGTTGGCTTCGGCGGAGATGCCTATGCTGTTCTCCCCCTCATCGCTCACATAGATGATAGCGATACCGGTGGGCAGGGTGTCGTCGAGCTCAACGGCACTGACGTCGATGCCATCCTGGGCAAAACCAGCTTTCATCTGGCGGCCGATGGCGTCATCACCGATGCGGGCAATAAAGGAGACGGGGGCGCCGAGGCGTGCGGCGGCGACCGCCTGATTGGCCCCCTTGCCACCGGGGACGACTTGATAGCTGTGGCCGGTCAGAGTTTCACCCGGGCGGGGGAAGTGAGGAACGCGCAGTACATGGTCTGCATTGACACTGCCCAGAACAACGAGACGATTCATTCTTATCACCCTTGATTTGGAACATCTTGGCTTGAGTGGGCCCAAGCCAAGTTGCACGGTTAATCGAAGACCGGGGGCAAAGGGGGGAGGCGAACCTCCCCCGTCACCTTACTTGCTGACCACTTGCAGCGGTACCGGGATGGATTTTTCTACCGGTTGACCCTTGAGCACCTTGTCGGCGGTCTCGACGCCAATAGCACCGATCAGGGCTGGTTGCTGGGCCACGGTGGCGGCCAGTTTACCTCTGGCCACGGCGGCCTTGCCATCGTCAGTGCCGTCGAAGCCGACGATCATCACCTCTTTACCGGCGGCTTGCACGGCGCGGATGGCACCCAATGCCATTTCGTCGTTTTGGGCGAACACGGCCTGTACGGTCGGGTGGGCCGCCAGCAGGTTTTCCATCACGTTCAGACCCTTGGTGCGGTCAAAGTCGGCAGGTTGGGAAGCCAGCACTTGCAGCTTGTTGGCGGCCACGGCCAGGGCGAAACCTTCGCCACGATCACGGGCGGCGGAGGTACCGGCGATCCCCTCGAGTTGAATGACCTTGGCACCGGCACCCAGTTTCTGGGTGATGAAGTCGCCAGCCAGCTTGCCGCCGGCTACGTTGTCGGAGGCAATGTGGGCCTTGACCTCACCCTGCGCTGCGCCACGGTCCAGGGTCAGCACCGGAATGTTGGCCTTGTTGGCCAGGCGGATGGCATTGCCCACAGCCTCGGAGTCGGTCGGGTTGATCAGGATGGCATTGACCTTGCGCACGGTGAGATCTTCCATGTTGGAGAGCTCCTTGGCCGGATCATTCTGGGAGTCCAGCACCACCAGTTGGTAGCCAAGCTCCTTGGCCTTGGCTTCAGCCCCCTCTTTCATGGTGACGAAGAAGGGGTTGTTAAGGGTGGAAACTACCATGGCCAGGGTGTGATCGGCGGCCTGGGCTGTGCCCAGCACGGACATGATGGCGGCAGCGAGCAGGGTATTGAGCTTTTTCATCATTTCATTCCTTGTGTGTGCTTACTTGCTTTTGTTATCGATCATCACGGCGAGCAAAATCACGCTGGCCTTGGCGATCATCTGGTAATAGGACGAGACGTCGAGCAGGTTGAGGGCGTTGTTAAGGAAGCCGATGATGAGTGCCCCGATCAGGGTTCCCATGATGCGACCCTTGCCACCCATCAGACTGGTTCCACCCAGCACCACGGCGGCGATGGCATCCAGCTCGTAACCCATGCCTGCAGTCGGCTGGGCCGAGGAGAGGCGGGAGGTAACGATGAGCCCGGCCAGTGCCGACAACATACCGCACAAACCATACACCGCCAGTTTCACCCTGGCCACATTGATGCCGGAGAGGCGGGTGGCCGATTCGTTGCCGCCCAGGGCGTAGATGTAACGGCCGAGGCGAGTGTGGTTGAGCATGAACCAGGCTAGCAGGAAGACGATGGCCATCAGCCAGATGGGCACTGGCAGACCGAACAGGTAACCGGTACCAAGCCAGGCGAAGTGATCGGCACCCTCACTGAAGCCGGTGGAGATGGGGCGCCCTTCGGTATAGACCATGGTCACGCCGCGCAGGGCGGTCATGGTGACCAGTGTGGCGATGAAAGCTTGCACCTTGCCTTTGGCAATGATGAGGCCGCTGACGCCGCCCAGCAGGGCTCCTGCTCCCAGAGTGAGGGGCACCACCAGCGCGATGGGCAGCTCCATGGCGACCATGGTGGCTGCCAGCGCGCCGCACAGGGCCAGCACCGAGCCGACCGAGAGATCGATACCGGCAGTGAGGATGACCAGCGTCATGCCGACCGCCATGATGGCGTTGACCGAGGTCTGGCGTAGTATGTTGAGCAGGTTGTCGGCGGTGAAGAAGTTGGGGCTTAAGGCCGAGACCACGCCGATCAGCACCAGCAGGGCGACCAGGGATTTGTTCTCGATCCACCAGGCCTTGCTCATGATGCCGCGGCGGGAAAGGGGTTGGGTTGTCATTGGGATGCCTCTTGCTCTGCTTGCCACTGTTTACCGACTGCCGCCGCCATCAGTTTCTCCTGATTGGCGTCACGGGTGTTGAACTCTGCGCTGATGCGCCCTTCGTGCATCACCATGATGCGATCGCTCATGCCGAGCACTTCCGGCATTTCGGAGGAGACCAGGATGATGCTCATCCCCTCCTTCTTGAACTGGTTGATGAGCTGATAGATCTCCTTCTTGGCACCCACGTCGACGCCGCGGGTCGGCTCGTCGAGGATCAACACCTTGGGCCGGGTCAGCAGCCCCTTGGCGATAGCGACCTTCTGCTGGTTGCCGCCGGAGAGCAGCTTTATCAGCTGATCCTGACTCGGGGTCTTGATATTGAACAGGCGCACATAGTCGCTCACCGCCTGGCGTTCGGCCTTGCCGTCAATCTTGCCGTGGCTGATGAACTCGCCAAGGGCACACAGACTCATGTTTTCGCGCACAGAGAGTTCCAGCACCAGCCCATCGCCCTTGCGATCTTCTGAGATATAGGCGATGCCCGCAGCCAGCCCATCGGCCGGGCTGCGTGGTACCAGGGCGTGGCCGTCCACTTCCACTTCACCGGCGCTGATGGGGCTGGCACCGTAGATGAGCTTCATCAGCTCGGTGCGCCCTGACCCCATCAGGCCGCTAAAGCCCAGAATTTCCCCCTGACGCAGGGAGAAGCTCACCCCGCGCACACCGGGACCGGCCAGTGCTTTCACTTGCAGGCTGATAGGGCCGAGCTCGCGCGCAAGACGCGGGTACTGCTCTTCCAGCCGCCGACCCACCATCATCTCGATGATCTTGTCTTCATCGAGATCGCTTACCGCCTTCTCGCCTATCCACTTGCCGTCGCGCAGCACGGTGACCCGGTCGCAGATCTGGAAGATCTCTTTGAGACGGTGAGAGATGTAGACGATGCCGCAACCCTGCTGGCGCAGCTCGCGGATCACCACAAACAGCTGCTCGGTTTCGGTGTCGGTCAGCGCATCGGTCGGTTCATCCATGATGATGACGCTGGCATCGAACGACAGTGCCTTGGCAATCTCCACCATCTGCTGTTCGCCAATCGACAGATCCCCAAGCCTTGTATCCGGCCCGTGCTTGACGCCGAGTCGGCCCAGCAGGCCGCTGGCGCGCTCGCGCAACTGCGGGTGATCGATGTTGCCAAAACGGGTACGCGGTTCGCGGCCGAGGAAGATGTTGGCGGCAATCGACAACTCCGGCAGCAGGTTCAGCTCCTGATGGATGATGCTGATCCCCTGATCCTGGGAGTCGCGGGGGCCCTTGAAATGGACCGGCTGGCCGCGGTAGCTGACGCTGCCCGCATCGGCCTGATAGATGCCGGTCAGCACCTTCATCAGGGTGGATTTGCCGGCACCATTTTCGCCGAGCAGGGCCATCACCTGGCCCGGATAGACCCGCAGACCCGCTTCGTCGAGGGCGCGCACACCGGGGAAGGTCTTGACGATCCCGGTGAGCTCCAGAATGGGAGAAAGGGGCGAGGAGGAGGTTGTGCTCATTTGCAGCTTCCTTGACGAGGCTTAAAACGCCACACCGGCGCAGAGAATAATATTAGCGTAGGGGGTGACCTCGCCGCTGCGCACGATCGCCTTGCTCTGACGGGAGCGGGTCTTGAACGCCTCGTGCAGGCAGTATTCGATGGTGATGGGCTTGCCTTGGGCAGCGGCGTGCGCCTCTATCTGCTCGACCAGTGCCTGATGGGCGGCGGGGCTGATCTGCTTGATCTCGCTCGCCATGATCACCTTCTCCACCACCAGATCGGTGAGCAGGGCGGTCAGCACGGTTGCAAGGCTGGGGGTGCCCGCCATCAGCGCCAGATCGATCCGCTCAGGGCCTGCCGGAATGGGCAAGCCTGCATCGCAGACCGTGATCTCGTCGGTGTGGCCCAGCTTTGCCACCAGTGCGCTCAGGGGAGCATTGAGCAATACGCCTCGTTTCATACAGCACCTCGGCAGACTCGCGTCCGCATATCTGATGTTCATCTAGGCAACCGGTTACGCAACCGGTTGCGTCATGTGAAAAAGATAGGCCCTAAGGCGCGATCGATCCACTGTGAGAGGGTAGAAATGTGAAAACGATCTCAATGCAGAGGATAGGGAAGGGAAAAAGGGTGCCAGACAGAGCACTTGGACCCACAGGTCGCGGGATCAGAGGGCTTGCTGCACACCGGGGCGTGCCCACATCTGTTGATAGTGGGTCGCCCCCTTGGGGAACTCGCCGATGGCCACGCCATCGCGCATGTGTTTGCGGCACCTTCTAGCATCCAACGCTCATCGCCGCGGCGGGCCAAGGCAGAGAGGTCACCCCCACGACTGCACCAGACGGCTGATGCAGATGGGTAGCATCATACTGGCGTGGTGATCAGATCCGGACGGAAGCTGTGCTGACTGCGATGGTGGCCCCTTATGAAATCAAAGACTTTTTGGCCAGCAGATAAGGGGAAAAACGGCTACGCATGCCGGGTCAAATCGCTATAATGTGCTCCCTGAATAGTGATTTCTCTGATGTTGGATAGTCAATTGAGTAATAAAATGCGGATCGGTGGTTCCCTCGAACAGTCCCTGAGTCAGGGATATCGTCTCGACCTCAAGGGGGTATTGCAGGAGAGTTGGCAACAGACGCGGCGCACCGGTTTCGGCCTGCTGCTGGCCATCGTCGGTGTCACAGCCATCTGGATATTGCTGAGCAATACCCTGCTGGCCCCCCACCTCAATCAGGAGGGGGGAATGGACATAGCCCTGGTGCTGAGCCTGCTTATCACCATCATGATGTCGCCCATGACCTCGTCCCTCGACATGCTGGGATTGCAGCAGTCGGTCGGTGTGCGTGCCCGCCCGAGCCAGGTTTTCGATTTCTTTCGCCACTTCCTGCGTCTCGGCAGCCTGAGTCTGCTCGGCAGTATGCTCACCAGCCTGTTTGGCCCCCTGTTTGAACTGGTGGGCCTGCCGGTTGTGCTGGCCTTCATCCCGTCTGCGTTGATCGGCATGGGATTGGTGTTCTCGGTGCCGCTGGTGCTGGAGCGCGGCTTGTCGCCGGTGCAGGCCATTCTGGTGTCGCTCAAGCTGTTTGCCCGCGGCTGGCCCAGCATAGTGTTGCTGCACGGTGCCATGCTGGTACTGTTTTTCCTGGCGCTGATCCCCATGGGATTGGGCCTTATCTGGGTGGCCCCCCTCTACTTCAACTGCAAGGGGATCCTCTATCGGGATGTGTGCGGGGTCGCGGTCGAAGTGACGGAAGTGAGCGAAGGCCCCGATCATTTCAATGCCTAGCGAGTCTGAGGCCAGACGATGGCAAAGGCATATTTCAGCGCATCATGAGTGCGCAATGCAAAAGGATGGCATATGAAGAGGACTCGACTTGGGGCTGCGGCAGGCTTGCTGCTGTTGCCCACCCTGGGGTTGGCGCAGCCTTCACTGGATCTGCAGTACAGCACCTTCTACAGCCAGATGAAGACCTTCGCCAAGGGGGAGTTTGGTCACGCCAGGCTGGGCTTTTATCTGACCGATCAGCAAAATGGCCAGCGCTGCCTGCTCACCTCGGCTCGGGTCTCGACCCTGGATCGGGACGTGGCCGCCGAGGTGACGGTAGACAGCGAGCTGCGGCTGCCCTACGACGACGATCTCAATCTGGACAAGGCGAGCGTGGTGGTGGGGTTGACCGACGAACACACGGCCTGCGATCTGTCAGTGCAAGTGATGGCCGATGTGCAGCCCGTGTCAGGCAGCCAGTGGGATCTCAAGGTGGCTGAGGTGGTCAGGCGTCAGCAGGATATGCAAGCCCTGTTGAGTAAGCTGGCTGGCATGGTTGGCAAGTATTTCCTGCCCGAGATGGCGGGCGTGCGGGTGACTCTGATACAGCCGACTGGCACCGCCTATCTCGTCGATGGTGCCCGCCAGCAACCGCTTTCCTGGCAAGGGGGGCAGCTATTGCTCAGCAACGCGCAACTGGCGGATTTCGCCGCGGGCACGCTGCAACTGCAGGGTGATATACTGCGGTTGACCCCCTGGCTGCATAAGGAGTGAGCCAGCCGCTTGCCTGTGAGATAAAAAAAGGAGCGCCAGGCGCTCCTTTTTTGTTGCTGCAGGCGAGAGTCTATCGTGCTTAGCGCACTTCAATCACATCCAGCATGTCCATCTCGTCGATGTCCAGCAGCGGCGCCTTGGGCAGTTCAGGCGGATCAAACGCCTTGTCACCGCCATCAATGATGCCGGAGTCACGGTTGATGCTCTTGAAGTCGAACAGTTTGTGATCGAGCAGGTGGCTCGGGATCACGTCCTGAATGGCGGTGAACATGGTCTCGATCCGGCCGGGGAAGCGGCGATCCCAATCCTGCATCATCTGCTTGATGGCCTGACGCTGCAGGTTCTCCTGGGAGCCGCACAGGTTGCAGGGGATGATGGGGAAGGCCTTGACCTCGGCATAGCGCACCAGGTCTTTCTCCTTGCAGTAGGCCAGCGGGCGGATCACCACGTTCTTGCCATCATCGCTCACCAGCTTGGGCGGCATGGATTTGAGCTTGCCACCGTAGAACATGTTGAGGAACAGGGTCTCCAGTATGTCGTCCCTGTGATGGCCGAGGGCAATCTTGGTGCAACCCAGTTCCTGGGCGGTGCGATAGAGAATGCCACGGCGCAGACGGGAGCAGAGGGCGCAGGTGGTCTTGCCTTCCGGCACCTTGTCCTTGACGATGGAATAGGTGTCTTCCTCGACGATCTTGAAGTCAACGCCCAGGGTGGCCAGATACTCTGGCAGCACGTGTTCGGGGAAACCGGGTTGTTTCTGATCCAGGTTGACGGCAACCAGATCAAAATGGATGGGGGCGCTTGCCTTCAGGCTCATCAGGATGTCGAGCATGGCGAAGCTGTCCTTGCCACCGGACAGGCACACCATGATCTTGTCGCCCTCTTCAATCATGTTGAAGTCGGCAATGGCCTGACCTACGTTGCGCCGCAGGCGCTTCTGCAGTTTGTTAAAACTGTATTTATCTTTGGCGTTCAGCTCTTCTAGCATGCTCGTAAAACCCGGGACACAAATAAGCGCGTTATTATAGCCATGTCCCGGGGGAGGGCAAGATGCCAGGAAGAAAGGCGTCTTATGATTGACTGCGCCGGCGGTCTACCGGGCTGCTGTAATCGGCGGGTTTGAGGATCAGCATGTCGCAGGCGAGACGATCCACCACATGTTCGGCGGTATTGCCGAGCAAGGCGGCAGAGAGGCCGGTGCGACCGACGCAGCCCATGATCATCAGAGTGGCATGCAGGCTATCGGCCAGATCGGGCAACACCTCTTCCGGGAGACCTTCCGCCACCCGAGTCCACAGATGACTGATCCCATATTTGTCGGCATGGCTCAGCAGCAGGCTTTCATGGTGCTTGCGAATGGCATCGTTATAGGCGTTGGGATCGAACTCGGGCAGTTCGATGGCCACGTTGACCGGGGTGCCGGGATAGGTGTTGACCAGGTAGAGGTTGGAGCCGAGCAGCTCGGCGATGGCGATCCCTTCCTCCGTGATCCGCTCGTTCAGCAGTTTCTGCTCCTGATCGTCACTGGAACAATTGATGGCAGCTATGATGTTGCCGCCCCGTTGCCAGTGGCCCTCCTTGACCAGCAGGACGGGGCAGGGACACTTGCGCAGCAGGTGCCAATCGGTCGGAGTGAAGATGAAGGTTTGCAGAAACGAGTGATGGTGAGTCGCCTTGACCACCAGATCGTGGCGGTTCTCCAGCACTTCCTGAATGATGCATTCGAAGGGACGATTGTGCCAGACCACCTTGATCTCGCAGTCCAGCCCCTTGGCACGGTAGGGGGTTAGAATATCGTCGAGCCATTCACGGCGCTGGGCGATCACGCCGTGGCGCATCTCTTCCCGTTCGTCCACCGACAGCATGGCGGTCATCTCGTACGAGAAGTCGTAAATGGTGAGCAACAGGGTCAGTTGAGCGCCTTCATCCAGCTCAGCCACCTTGACCGCACGTTCGAGGGCAATTTGCCGCTCTTCTTCCGGGTTGATAACGACCAGGATTTTTCGGTACTTGACCATGTTCTCCTCCTCCTTTGCAAAAATACCAATTATGGCAGACCTTTAGCCATTACAGCTTAGCTCAGGAGGAGGGAAGGAGACGTGTGCCGGATCAAAATTCAGCGTAAACCGATCCGGCAACAAAGGGAGATTAACCGCTGGGAGGACGGGTGGCGCCAGCCATGATACCGAGGGCCACATGATCCAGCACGGTAATGTACTTGCCCTTGACGCTGATGAGCTCGGACTTTTGGAAGCGGCCAAGCAGACGGCTGATGGTCTCGACGGTGAGGCCGAGGTAGTTGCCAATATCACCGCGGGTCATTGAGAGGCGAAACTCCTTGGCGGAGAAGCCACGCTCGGAGAAACGCACCGACAGATTGTGCAGGAAGGCGGCGAGGCGCTCTTCGGCATTTTTCTTGGAGAGCAGCAGTATCATCTCCTGATCACCCATGATCTCGTTGCTCATCAGTCGCATGATCTGCTGACGTAACTTGGGCATCTTGCCGGAGAGCTCGTCGAGCACGTCGAACGGGATCTCGCACACCATGGCCGTTTCCAGCGCCTGGGCGAAGGAGGGATGGGCATGCTTATGAATAGCATCGAAACCAACAAGATCACCGGCGAGGTGGAAGGCGGTGATCTGCTCATCGCCTTGTTCCGTGATGGTGTATGACTTGATGGTCCCGGAACGGATCGCGTAGAGCGATTTCAGCTCATCGCCTGCTTTGAACAGCTCCTCACCCTTCTGGATCGGCTTCTTTCGCTCAATGATACTGTCGAGCTGATCGAGTTCGCTGTCGTTCAGGGTGAAGGGAATGCAGAGCTGGCTGATGCTGCAATCCTGGCAATGAATTGCACAGCCACCGCTCTGAATACGTCTGCCAGGTTTCTTTTCCGGGATCATAGGCTCATACGAATAATTGATTTATATCAAACAAGTTTACCATCAACTCATCCGTTTTGGATAGGGTTTCAAAAGGACGCAATCCCTATCCAGAGCGTATGAAGCCCATACGCGATGAGCAAAACAGCACCGCCCTGGCGCAAACTGCGCAGTGTCAGCCAGTAGCGCAGGCGGTCTGCCAGCCCCCCCAGTGCAAACAGTGTCGGCAGGGTCCCTATACCGAAACTGAGCATGATGAGTGCACCGCTACCGGCGGAACCCGCCGCCGCACTCCAGGTCAGCATGGAGTAGACCAGGCCACAGGGCAGCCAGCCCCACACCATACCAAAGGGAAAGGCCTGCCAGGCCGAGGTGAAGGGGAGAAACTTGCCCGCCAGCGGTTTGATGTGAGGCCAGAGTCGGGCGCCTATGCGCTCAAGCAGCAATATGCCCTGCCACCAGCCGGCGAGGTAGAGACCGAGCGCTATCATCAAGAGCGCGGCCACCAGCCGCAAGCCGGCGATAGCGTGCTTGCCTGCACCCAGTTCGCTGGTTGTGGCCAGCAGGCCTCCCACCAGAGCTCCGGCTAACACATAGCTGAGGATCCGGCCCAGGTTGTAGTTGAGCAGGTAACCGAGCCTGCCCCAGAAGTGCTGTTGCTCGGGGGGGATGGCCATGGAGAGCGCGGCCGAGACGCCGCCACACATGCCGATGCAGTGGCCTGAACCCGCCAGCCCCACCAGCAGGGCCCCGATAAGATCAAGGCTGGCGGTCATCGGATGTATGCTCGCTGGTTTTCTGGGCGGGGCAGTCTTCATCGAACAGGATATTGGAGCCCTGGCGGTCGAGATCTTCAAACTGCTCGGAGCGAATGGCCCAGAAGAAGAGGGCGCCGGCGATGATGACAAACAGGATGGCGATGGGGATCAGGACGAAGATGATGTTCATGGTGCAAGCCTTGCGATGAGAGTGGTCATGATATATCCGTTGGTGGCCAGGGACCCGGCGATTCTCTGGAGGGGGGGTGGGGAGCCCGGCAAACGCGGGCTCCTTTTTATCGTGTGTTTATCGTGCGTATGCATGCGCCCATGGCTCAGCGATTGAGCCGCATGGAGTTGGTGACCACGATGAGGGAGCTCAGAGACATGCCCGCCGCCGCCACATAGGGTGGCAACCAGCCGCTGGCCGCGAGCGGCAGCACCAGCAGGTTGTAGCCGATGGACCAGCTGAAGTTCTCGATGATGATCTTGCGGGTACGCATTGCCAGCACTCTGGCGCCGAGCAAGCGGCTCAAGTCATCGGCCAGCAGGATGGCGTCGGCGCTGTTCTTGGCCAGATCCGTGCCGCCCGCCATGGCGAACGAGGCGTGGGCTCCGGCCAGTACCGGGGCATCGTTGATGCCATCCCCCACCATGATGTTGATATCGCCGCGGGCCTCATGTTCCTTGAGATAGGCCAGCTTGCCATCCGGCGTGACCCCTTTCACCAGTTCATCGACCCCGAGTTCGCGGGCCACCTCGTCGGCCTGGGCCGAGCTGTCACCCGTGAGTATGGTGGTCTGCAGACCGGCGGCCTTGAAAGCCTGGATCAGCGCCCTGGCATCCGGGCGCAATGTATCTGCCAGGATGAAACGGGCCAGCAGCCTGGATTCATCGGCCAAATAGATGGCAAGGCCCTGGCTGGCCGTCTGCCCGGCGGGCAGGGACAGCCAGCGTGCGCTGCCGATACGGTAATGCTGGCCTGCGATCTTGCCCTGAATGCCGTGACCTATGACGGGCGTCACCTCACTTGCCGCCAGCAACACGGCTTCGTCCGCCGCCTTGCTGCGAAAGGCGCGGGCGATGGGATGTTCTGAGTAGGCTTCCAGCGCGCGGGCGATGGAGAGGCACTGGGCCTCGCTCAGCTCGGCCAGCGCCGTGGTGCTGATCAGGCTGATGTTGCCCGTGGTCAGGGTGCCTGTCTTGTCCATCACGATCCGGTTAGCCTTGGTCAGCACGTCCAGCACATGGCCACGGCGCAGCAGGATGCCGTTGCGGGTCAGATTGGCGGTGGCCGAAGTGAGCGCGGTCGGCGTAGCCAGCGACAGGGCGCAGGGGCAGGTGGCAACCAGCACGGCCAGGGTGACCCAGAAGGCCTGCTCCGGCTGATGGAAGTGCCAGAAGGTCCAGACCGCCGCCGCAATGATCAGCAGCACCAGAATAAAGTGGCGCGACAGCTGATCCGCCATCTGTGCGATGGCCGGTTTGTCATCGAGGGCATGATCCTGCAGTCGCATGATCTGGGCGATGCGCGACTCCTCGATACGGTGGCTGACCCGGATCTGGAGCGGTGCATCCGTGTTGATGGTACCGGCATAAACGCTGTCACCCACCTGCTTGAGCAGCGGCAACTGTTCACCGGTCAGCATGGATTCATTAAGGCTTGCCTGTCCCTCGACGATGAGACCATCGGCCGGCAGGGTGGCGCCAGCCAGTACCCGTATCCTGTCTCCTACCTGCAGCATCTTGGCTGCCACCTCATGCTCGCCATCTTCATCGATGCGCGTGGCCATGATAGGCACCAGCCGCGCCAGGTTGGAGCTGGACTCGGACGCCTTGCGCCGGGCCCGTAACTCCAGAAAACGTCCCAGCAGCAAGAAGAAGACGAACATGGTGATGGAGTCGAAATAGACCTCACCGGTGTTGAAGACGGTGGCCCACATGGAGGCGACGAAGGCGCCAATCAGTGCCAGCGATACCGACACGTCCATGGAGAGGTAGCCCTGTTTCAGGCTGCGCCAGGCTCCCACGTAAAATGGCTGGGCCGAATAGATCATGATGGGGGTTGAGAGCAAGAGGCTGATCCACTTGAAGTAGACCATGAACTCATCCTCGACGCTGATGAAGAGATCCATGTAGAGCGCCACGGCGCACATCATCACCTGCATTGACCCTAAGCCCGCCAGTGCCAGCCGGAACATGTAGCTGCGCACTTCTTTGGCATAGAGCGCTTCTTGGGTGTGGGTCTGGAATGGGTAGGCACGATAGCCTATTTTGGCGAACCCCTTGAGGATGTCGCTCAAGGCAAGCCGGTCCGGATCCCACTTGATGCGCGCACGGTGCGTGGTGGTATTGACGTTGATGTAATGCAGGCCGGCAAGGCCTGTCAGATGACGCTCGATGAGCCAGGCGCAGGCGGCGCAAGTTAGCCCTTCCACGCTGAGCAGGATCTCGCGCATCCTGTGGCTGCCCGTGCCGCTGTCGGTGACGAAATCCTGCTGTACCTCGGTCAGATCGTAGTGGGTGAGGGCAGCCAGCTCTTGCGGGACCAGTTCACCCTTGATACCGGGCGCTGTGCGGTGCTCGTAATAGCTGGAGAGGCCACACTCCATGATGGTTTCTGCCACCGCCTGACAGCCGGGGCAGCACATGGGTTGGACTATGCCCTTGATCTCGAGTGCATAGCGACTGCCGGCGGGAACCGGCTCACCGCAATGGAAACAGGCGTTGATGGCGTCTTGCCCCGGGAGGCAAGGTGAGCGATCGAGGCACGGGGCGTGCTGGCGGGAAGCTGCGTCGCCAGGGTGAAAACCGCCAGTCATGGCTTAACGTCCTTTGGGATCGAGTTCTACAGGCGCCTTGGTCGGGAGCTGGACCGTCTCTTGCAGACGCCACTCGTGATTGAGGGCATCGACCCGGATATGCCATTTCCCATTCAATGGTTTATCGAGCGGCAGGCGATAGACGCCGCTGGCGTCAGCCGTCACCATGTGCTCGCTGTCCATGCCGGCCAGGGTCGGATGGAACAGGGAAAGGTAGAGGGCCTGACCTGGGGCAATCTCTCCCGAGAGGGGTTTGAGGGTCAGCTCCTTGTCATTCACTTCCAGCGCAATGTGAATGTTGAGGGCTTCGGAGCGACGGAACTTGCTCAGGTCCTGATTAATCTCTTTGCCTTGCTTGTAATAGTCTTCGGCGACCAGGTTGACGCCATCCTTGCTGGCGATGATGCCAGTGCTGATGCTGGCGATCACGGCGGCGGCCGGGAGGGTGATGATGAACCAGGGCCAAAATTGGCGATACCAGGGTTGGGACATAGTGAGTGCTACCGAAACGTATGATTAACAGAATGGAGGCTTTCCAGCCAACACAAGATAACAAAAAGCCTCGAAGAGTCGAGGCTTTTTGCTGAGTAATCACGTGCTTATCACATGTTACTGCTTATTTTACATGTTGTTGTGGGACAAACTATAAACGTAGGAGGCGAGCAGGTGCACCTTGTCTTCACCCAGAATATCCCTCCAGGCTGGCATGACGCCGTGACGACCGTGGGTGATGGTCTGCTCGACCACCTGACGGGAACCGCCATACAGCCAGATGTTGTTGGTCAGATCCGGTGCCCCGACGGCGATACCGCCCTTGGCATCGGCCCCGTGGCAGGCTGCGCAGATAGCAAAGCGGGCTTCACCTTTCTTCGCTTCCACCAGATCGACCTTGCGACCGGAGAGGCTCAACACATAGGAGGCCACTTCCTGAACGCCATCCTTGCCGAGGATTTCACCCCAGGCCGCCATCACACCATGACGACCGTCCATGATGGTGGTCTTGATCTGATCCGGTTGACCACCCCATTGCCATTCGCTGTCGGTCAGGTTCGGGAAACCGCGACCGCCGCGGGCATCGGAACCGTGGCACTGGGAGCAGTTCTGCAGGAACAGACGCTGACCCACCTTGCGCGCTTCTGGATCGGCGGCGATCTCTTCAATGGCGCGATAGGTCTTGCCATCGGCCTGATAGGCCAGCTCTCGGAACTTGGCGCCGTAGATCTCGTCAGCCTTGAGTAGTTCGCGGTCAAACTCCACCGCCCGACCTTCAGCCTTGGCGGAAGCCGCCGCAGCCTTGGACTCGGCCAGCGAGCGAACATCCTGGTTGGAGCTCTGCCAGGCCAGCAGACCCTTCCAGTTACCCAGCCCCGGGAAGGCCAGCAGATAGAGCAGACCGGTGACGATGAAGAAGAAGAACATGTAGGTCCACCACTTCGGCAGCGGGTTGTTCATCTCTTCGATACCGTCGAAGGAGTGTCCCATGGACTTGCCCTCCTCCACGCCCATTTTGTCGCGCAAGCACCACACCAGTAGCAAGAAGCAGCCAAGTATGGTCCCCAGGCTGAGGACGGTCACAAAAATGCTAAACAAAGTGCTCATTATTGTTTCGCTCCTGCGTTCTTGTTATCAGCACCGGGTTGCTCGTCGTCGGCAAACACCAAGTTGGCAGCCTCGTCGAAAGAGGCCTTGCGGCGCTTGCTGTATGCCCAGACGATGATGCCGATAATGATGGCCATCAACAGCAGGGTATAAAGGCCGCGAAATGTGCCGTAATCCATATCCTGACTCCTTTATTTCAGGGCATGACCCAGTGATTGCAGATAGGCTACCAGCGCATCCAGTTCGGTTTTGCCCTTAACGGCTTCAGCTGCACCCTGGATGTCAGCGTCGCTGTAAGGCACGCCGAAGTGATCCCGGAACAGCGCCAGTTTCTTCCCGGTCAGTTCACCGGTCAGGACATTGGTGTCAAGCCAGGGGAAGGACGGCATGTTGGACTCGGGTACCACATCGCGCGGGTTGATCAGGTGAGCGCGGTGCCAGTCGTCTGAATAGCGACCGCCCACACGGGCCAGATCCGGGCCGGTACGCTTGGAGCCCCAAAGGAAGGGGTGCTCCCACACGCTTTCACCCGCGACCGAGTAGTGGCCGTAACGCTCAATTTCGGCGCGAAGCGGACGGATCATCTGGCTGTGACAAACGGAGCAGCCTTCGCGGATAAAGATATCGCGGCCTTCCATCTGCAGGGCAGAGTAGGGCAGGAGGCCCTCTACCGGCTCAGTGGTCTGCTTTTGGAAGAACAGGGGGGTGATTTCGACCAGGCCCCCCAGGCTGATGGCAAATATGATGCCGACCACCAGCATGGGGACGCTCTTTTCAAAGATCTCGTGACGGTTTTTGTTGCTCATGCGTTGACCTCTTCAATCATGCTGGCTGTGCGACAGGTTCCAGGGAACCCTTGGGCGCAGTGATGGTGCGATAGGCGTTGTAGGCCATCAGCAACATACCGGTGACAAAGAAGCAGCCACCCAGGAAGCGCACGAAGTAGAAGGGATAAGAGGCCTGCAGCGATTCCACGAAGCTGTAGGTCAGGGTGCCGTCGTCGTTGACCGCACGCCACATCAGACCCTGCATTACGCCGGAAATCCACATGGATACGATGTAGAGCACGGTGCCCACAGTGGCCAGCCAGAAGTGCACGTTGATCAAGCGGATGCTGTACATGCGACCCTGATCGAACAGGTTCGGGATCAGGTGATACACGGCGCCGATGGATACCATGGCAACCCAACCCAGTGCGCCTGAGTGGACGTGACCTACGGTCCAGTCGGTGTAGTGGGAGAGGGCGTTGACCGTCTTGATCGCCATCATGGGGCCTTCGAAGGTGGACATGCCGTAGAACGACAGGGACACGACCAGGAAGCGCAGAATGGGGTCATAACGCAGTTTGTGCCAGGCGCCAGAGAGGGTCATGATGCCGTTGATCATGCCACCCCAGGAGGGGACGAACAGGATCAGGGACATGACCATGCCCAGCGACTGGGCCCAGTCAGGCAGCGCGGTATAGTGCAGGTGGTGCGGACCGGCCCATATATAGAGGGAGATCAGCGCCCAGAAGTGCACGATGGAGAGGCGGTAGGAGTAAACCGGACGACCCGCCTGCTTGGGCACGAAGTAGTACATCATCCCGAGGAAGCCGGCGGTCAGCAGGAAGCCTACCGCGTTGTGCCCATACCACCACTGCACCATGGCATCCATGACACCGGAATACATGGAGTAGGACTTCATGCCGGAAAGCGGCACTGCCATGCTATTGACGATGTGGAGCACGGCCACCGTGATGATGAAGGCGCCAAAGAACCAGTTCGCCACATAGATGTGGGAGGTGGTACGTTTGACCAGGGTGCCGAAGAAAACGACGGCGTAGGCGACCCAGACGATGGCGATGGCGATATCGATCGGCCATTCCAGCTCTGCGTACTCCTTGGAGGTGGTATATCCTAGCGGCAGCGAAATGGCGGCAGACAGGATGATTGCCTGCCAGCCCCAGAAAACGAAGGTCGCCAGGGGGCCACAAAACAGTCTGGTTTGACAGGTGCGTTGCACCACGTAAAACGAGGTGGCCATCAGTGCGCTGACGCCGAAGGCGAAGATCACTGCGTTGGTATGGAGGGGTCGCAGACGACTGTAAGTCAGCCACGGGGTCTCGAAGTTGAGGGCAGGCCAGATCAACTGGGCTGCGATCAGTACGCCAACCGACATGCCGACAATTCCCCAGACAATCGTCATGACGGTGAACTGGCGAACAACGGTGTAGTTGTACTCAGGATGGTTAGTTATATGGCTCATCGTTGTATTCCGCTTCCGATGCTGCTGTTGTTTGATTTTTTGTCCAGTGACATGGACCGACATCATTGGCTACTGCCAACCTTCCGTTAACAACTGTTAATAAAAGGAAAAGCAAAAAGTAGCTAAATGAAAATTCGTTGGGAATGATACTGAAGTGACAGGTAAAATAACAGTATAAACAGTGATATATTTGGCTCCGACTGGTCTCGCCTGCTCAATTATTTACCTTGCGCGAGATCACGAAAATGTCATTTTTAAGGCATCTTAAAAGGTTGTTTTTTCATGAAAGAGAGACTCACTTCACGCAAAATTGCCCACTTGGCGATCGTTCTGGCCATTTTGCTCGGATTGGTTGCTTATCGAACCTGGTTTGGCGGGGGGCAGACGGCGGTGGCAGGGACAGAAAAAGATCAGATTTGTGATCTGTCCCACGCCTCCTGCAGCCTGTTGGTGGGCGACAAACCGATGACCGTCAGCGTCGCCTCCTTGCCGGTGCAGGCCGAACATGACTTCGTGATACTGCTTCAGGGGGGGGATCCCGCCTTGAAACCGGTGAAAGCCTGGCTGGAGGGACGAGACATGTTCATGGGCACCATACCGGTCAGTTTCGAGCCTGCAGATCGCGGCTGGCAGGGGTCGACCCTGGTGGGTTCCTGCACCTCGGCAGTGATGGTCTGGCTGCTCAATATCGAGTGGAACAATGGCCAGCGCCAGCAGTTGGAACTCTCGGTCAGTCGTTGAATGGCTGCCTTTATGAAGAAAAGGAGAAGGGGAAAGGTGAAAATAGATTTGAAATTTTCAGGCAGGGCGTTACCTTGCACAGATTATCAGGGAGTGAAGTTCATTTAATCATGATTGAAAAACAACCGTTTTATCGCACCCTCAACCAGCAGGCCAAGGCGTTGCTGGAGGGGGAAACCGATCTGATTGCCAATCTGGCCAACCTGTCCGCGCTGCTTAATCAGGAGCTGGCCGAGATCAACTGGGTGGGTTTTTACCTGTTGCAGGGAGATACCCTGGTGCTCGGTCCGTTCCAGGGCAAACCGGCCTGCGTACGTATTCCGGTCGGCCGTGGGGTATGCGGCACTGCGGTTGCTGAGGGGCAAACCCAGCTCATTGACGATGTGCATCAATTTGAAGGGCATATCGCTTGCGATGGCGCCAGCAACTCGGAAATCGTGATCCCGGTGCGCCGTGGTGGCGAGATCATTGGCGTGCTGGATATCGATAGCCCAATTTTCAACCGTTTTGACGCAGAAGACCGGATTGGGTTGGAAGAAACAGTGCAAATTTTGGAAAGCATGCTCTAAGTCATTGCTTGATGGTTCGCAAAAGGCCCCAAGCTCTCTATAATGGGGCCTTTGTTGTGCTCGGGCGTGCCCGCGCGTTTATATGAAAGCCAAGGTTATACATGGAAAACACTGAGAAGCTGAAGAACAGTAAAGAGATCGTTGCCTACCTGGTCGAGAAATTCCCGGCCTGCTTCATCGCTGAAGGAGAGGCCAAGCCACTCAAGATTGGCATCTTCCAGGATTTGGCCGAGCGTCTTGCTGACGACGCCAGAGTATCCAAGACCATGCTGCGCTCTGCACTGCGTCAATACACCTCCAGCTGGCGTTACCTGCATGGCCTTAAGGCTGGCCAGGCCCGTGTCGATCTGGACGGAAATCCGGGTGAACTGCTCACCGAAGAGCACATCGAACATGCCAAGCAAGCCCTGAAAGAGAGCAAAGAACGCGTCTTTGCCAGCCGTCGTACCAATACTAAAGAAGAGAAGGCCAAGCAGCCCCGTCGTCCTGCCCCGCGCAAGGCTGATGCTGTCGCCAAATCTGACAAGCCCAAAGCCGCACCCAAGGCCCCCGTTGCCGATGCGCCGCTGGTGAAGGTCGATGCTGCTAATCTGAAAGTGGATCAAGGCGTCAGGGTCGTGCTGGGCAAGTCTCCTGTACCGGCGACCATCAAGGAAGTGACCAAGGATGACGTTCAGGTCCAACTGCAGACCGGCATGATGCTGCGGGTCAAATTTGAGCATCTGGTTCTCTAAGGAGACAAATGTTGAAGCATGGCGTAATTCGTTTTTCCCTCGTTGCCTGTAGCCTGGCGCTTGCCGGGCTTGCACAGGCCATCGAGCCGGTGCTCAAGGAAAGTGATTTGCCTGTGTTGGCTCAAGAGAGCCAACATGCTACGGCTAGCAAGCGAATTGCCAATCTGTTTACCCGCTCGCATTACAAGCAGTTCAAGCTGGACGATACCTTTTCCTCCGTGATTTACGACAAGTATCTGGAGAATCTGGATTACAGCAGAAACCTGTTTTTGGCCTCTGATATCAGCCGCTTTGAAAAGTACCGTAACGGTTTTGACACCGACTTCGAAAGAGGACGGCTGGCACCTGCCTACGAGATGTTCAATCTGAGTCAGCAGCGGCGTTATGAGCGGTTCGAATACGCCCTCAAACTGCTCGATACTCCTTTCGATTTTACCCAGCCCGACAATTACATCTTTGATCGGGAAGGGGTGGCTTGGCCCAAAGACGAAGCAGAACTCAACGAGTTGTGGCGTCAGCGGGTCAAGTTCGATGCCCTGAGCCTCAAGCTCAGTGGCAAGGAGTGGCCCGAGATCAAGGAGTTGCTTGGCAAGCGTTACAACAATGCCATCAAGCGGATGTCCCAGACCGAGAGCGAGGACGTGTTCCAGCTATTCATGAACTCCTTCGCCCGTGCCATCGAGCCGCACACCAGTTATCTCTCCCCGCGCAATGCCGATCGCTTCAACACCGAGATGAACCTCTCGCTGGAAGGCATAGGTGCCGTGTTGCAGGCGGATGATGATTTCACCGTGATTCGCTCCCTGGTACCGGGTGGCCCGGCCGCCAAGTCCAATCACCTCAAGCCTGATGACAAGATAACCGGGGTAGGGCAGGACGATGGCAAGATTGTCGATGTGATCGGCTGGCGTCTCGATGACGTGGTCGAACTCATCAAGGGGCCAAAAGGCAGCAAGGTGAAGCTGGAGATCCAGCGCGGTAAAGGCGCGACCGTCAAGACCGAGCAGATCGAGCTGACCCGCGACAAGGTGCGCCTGGAAGACAGAGCCGCCAAGTCCAAGGTGATTAACGCCGAAGGCAAGAAGATTGGCGTCATCGAGATCCCGAGTTTCTACGTCAATCTGCACGACGACGTGATCAAGGAGCTCTCCAGCCTGAACAAGCAGAATATCGATGGTCTGATCATCGATCTGCGCGGTAACGGCGGTGGTGCGCTGACCGAAGCCTCTGCCCTGAGCGGTCTCTTCTTCGCCAGCGGTCCCGTGGTGCAAATTCGTGATCACATGGGCCGCATCACGGTTAATGGCGATGACGATGGCAACGTCTACTACGGCGGCCCCATGTCGGTGATGATTGACCGCTACAGCGCCTCGGCCTCCGAGATTTTCGCTGCTGCCATGCAGGATTATGGCCGCGCCCTGATCCTGGGTGAAAACTCGTTCGGCAAGGGCACTGTGCAGCAGCATCGCAGCCTCGCCAAGGTCTATGACTTCTACGAGCAGCCACTGGGTCACGTGCAGTACACCATCGCCAAGTTCTACCGGATCGACGGTGGCAGCACCCAGAACAAGGGCGTGGCACCTGACATCCGCTTCCCCACAGCGGTCGCCCCGGAAGAGACGGGCGAGAGCCGTGAGTTCAATGCGCTGCCGTGGGACAAGATAGCCTCAGCAAGCTACGAGAAGCTCGGTAACTTCGCCAGTGTGTTGCCCAAGCTACAGTCGGCGCACGATGCCCGGATCACCAAGGATCCCGAGTTTGCCTATGTGATGCAGGACATCGCCGACTACAAGGAGGAGAAGGACAAGAAGTCGGTCTCCCTCAACGAGGCGGAGCGTCTGGCTGATCAGGCCAAACAGGACGAGAAGGCGCTGACGCGCACCAATGAGCGCCTGGCTCGCCTTGGCAAGCCTGCGGTGAAGAGTCTCGACGAGTTGCCGGCGGATTTTGAAGCCCCCGACGAGTATCTGATCGAAGCGGCCAATATCACGGCGGATCTGGCCAGACTCAGCAAGCAGGGCTGACGTTGGTTTGTGAAAAGGCATGTATACAAGGGCGACTCAGGTCGCCCTTTCTTTTGGCTGAATGCAAACTATTTGACCCTGCCAACCGGTTGTGACAGCCTCTGACACGTCAATTACAAGCGTGGAAGCAAACAATAATGACCGATCACTCCCAGGCCATGACGGCCAAATATCGCCAGGATTATCAGGCTCCGCTCTACTGGATCGACAGCATAGATCTCGATTTTCAACTGCAGGAGCCGCTGACCCAGGTCACCGCCATCTCCCGTCTGCGTCGCAACGGTGAACACAATGCGCCGCTGGTACTGGATGGGGAGGGACTCTCCCTGCACAGTGTCAGTGTGGATGGTGTGCCTTATCAAGAGTATGAGCAGGGGGAGAGCAGCCTGACGCTGTTCAACCTGCCGGCCGAATGCGTGCTGACAGTCGTTACCCTGCTGGACCCTGCCGCCAACACTGCCCTGGAAGGACTTTACAAGTCTGGCGATGCCTACTGCACCCAGTGTGAGGCCGAAGGATTCCGCCGGATCACCTATTACCTGGACAGGCCCGACATCCTGGCGCGCTACAGCACCCGCATCACTGCCGACAAGGCCAAATATCCCTTCCTGCTCTCCAATGGCAACAAGGTCGACAGCGGTGAGCTCGATGGCGGCCGCCATTTCGTACAGTGGCAGGATCCCTTCCCCAAACCGAGCTACCTGTTTGCGCTGGTGGCCGGTGATTTCGATGTAGAGCGTAGCCACTACACCACCAAAAGCGGCCGCAAGGTCGCCCTCGAGATCTTCGTCGACAAGGGCAATCTGGACCGCGCCGGTTTTGCCATGGAGAGCCTTATCCACTCCATGCGCTGGGACGAACAGCGCTTCGGCCTCGAATATGATCTCGACATCTACATGATCGTGGCGGTGGACTTTTTCAACATGGGCGCCATGGAGAACAAGGGACTCAATATCTTCAACTCCAGGTTCGTGCTGGCCAATCCGGCTACCGCTACCGACGTCGACTACCACGGCATCGAGCGGGTGATCGGCCACGAATACTTTCACAACTGGACCGGCAACCGCGTTACCTGCCGTGACTGGTTCCAACTCAGCCTCAAAGAGGGGCTGACCGTGTTCCGGGATCAGGAGTTCTCCTCCGATCTGGGTTCACGCGGCGTCAACCGCATCAACAATGTGCGTACCGTGCGCGGTCCGCAGTTTGCCGAGGACGCCGGTCCCATGGCACACCCCATCCGCCCGGATGTGGTGATAGAGATGAACAACTTCTACACCCTGACCGTCTACGAGAAGGGCTCGGAAGTGATCCGCATGCTGCACACCCTGCTGGGGGAAGCCAACTTCCAAGCCGGGATGAAGCTCTACTTCGAGCGCCACGATGGCCAGGCGGTCACCTGCGATGATTTCGTGCAGGCGATGGAGGATGCTTCCGGTGTGGATCTCGGCCGTTTCCGCCGCTGGTACAGCCAGTCCGGCACGCCGGAGCTGACCGTCACTGACGAGTACGATGCCGCCAGCGGCGTTTATCGCCTCCATGTGAGCCAGCACACCCCGCCGACTCAGGAGCAGCCGCAAAAACTGCCGTTGCACATCCCGCTGGACATCGAACTCTATGACGAACAAGGTGCCGTCATTGCGCTGCAATATCAGGGCAAGGCCATCGGTAACGTGCTCGACGTGCTGGACGAGGAGCAGACCTTAGTGTTCGATCAGGTGCCGGTCAAGCCGGTTCCTTCCCTGCTGCGGGACTTCTCCGCGCCGGTCAAGCTGCACTACGACTACAGCGATGAAGCGCTCGCCTTTCTGATGCGCTTTGCCCGCAACGAGTTTGCCCGCTGGGATGCAGCCCAGATGCTGATCAACAAGGCGGTCATCGGCGGGGTAGCGCGGGTCCAGCACGGGCAGGGGGTTGAGCTCTCCCAGACCCTGCTGGCTGCCTTTGTCGCCATTCTGGACGATGACGAGCTGGACCCGGCTCTCAAGGCGGAGATCCTGGCGCTGCCGGGGGAGGCTACCCTGGCCGAGCTGTTCGAGGTGGCCGATATCGATGCCATCCATCAGGTGCGGGATACCATTCACACCTCGCTGGCGCAGGCGTTCGGGGCCAGGCTGACGGCCACTTACCAGCGCTTGCGTTTGACCGGTTATCAGGTGGTGCACGCCGATATGGCCAAACGGACCCTCAAAGGAGTGGTGCTCGGTTATCTGGCGGCACTGAATTCCGGGCATGCCGATGCGTTGGTGCGCGAGCAGTATGCGGATGCCGACAACATGACGGATACCCTGGCGGCGCTGCAGGTGGCCAACGGCTATCTGCTGCCATGTCGGGCAGCCTTGCTGGCGGACTTCGAGGGCAAGTGGGCCAGGGATGGACTGGTACTGGACAACTGGCTGCGGCTGGTGGGCAGCAAACCTGCCGCCGACGTGCTGGTCGAGGTGCGCCAGGCGATGGCCCACCCCACCTTCAGCATTCGCAACCCGAACCGGCTGCGTGCGCTGATCGGCAGCTTTGCCATGAACAACCAGGTGCAGTTCCACGCTGTCGACGGCAGTGGTTACCGCTTCCTGACCGATCTGCTGATCGAGCTCAACGAAGTCAATCCTCAGGTGGCGTCTCGCCTCATCACCCCGCTCATCCAGTTCAAACGACTGGATGAGGCACGCAAGGCGCTGATCCGCGCAGAGCTGCTCCGGCTGTTCAACCTGGACGGGCTGGCACGGGATCTGTTCGAAAAGATAAGCAAGGCGTTGCAGCAGTAATCGAGTGGTGCAGGGCAGGGGAGCCGGCTCTCCTGCCCTGTTTGTCGCGCAGGATGTCAAGGCACCGGCGCGATCGCTCTGTGGTGGCCGTCCATAGGTGTTTTTTATCAGGAGTCACAGTGAAGCAGTTTACTTTCCGGCTGTCGCTCAACAGCGATGAGATCATGCTGATGTATCAGGGCCATGCCAGACGGCTGGTGGTGCGTACCGAGCAGGGCCTGACCATAGAGTTGGCCTTGGAAAAAATCCGGCCATTCGTCGCTATCAATGGTGTATACGGCTATTTTCGGCTGAACACCCAGGATGATTATCGCTTTATCAGCCTGGAACGCATAAATTAACAAAATCTGAACAGGATCCCGAGTAATTATCTGCTTTCAATCACTATCTATCTGGTAAATCCGTGATCATCCAGTGGGATTTTCTGTTTTTTGCCAAATTGGCAAAATTTTTCACAGCTCAAGCCGTGATCTGCCCCTTGTTTTTAACATCTCCTTATCACCTTTTCTCGCCTTCCTTGATCCAAGACATTACACTGCGCAGCAACTCTGTACCGGTGGGCATCCAGGGTGGATGTCTTTCCGTCGGTGGTTAATGTCGTCCGATAAGGAATATAGCAATGGCATTGAAAGACGCCCCTACCTCAGTTCTGCTCGAAAACGTTCTCAGCCTGATCCATCAGAAGTTGCCCAAGAAGAGTGCCTCCCTGGTCGAATGCTTCGTTGCCAAGTTCTACGGCAACATGGCCAGCACCGATCTGCATGATCGCAATGACAGCGATCTCTACGGCGCCGCGCTCAGCCTGTGGAATGCGCTCAACCAGCGTACCAGCACGGAGCCCTACATCCGGGTCTACAATCCCGAGCTGACCCGCCACGGCTGGCAGTCTCCCCACACCATCGTCGAGATCATACTGCAGGACTCTCCCTTCCTGGTGGACTCCATCCGCATGACCCTCAAGCGCCTCAACATCACGGCCCACATGATGTTGCACCAGCCGCTGCACCTGATCCGTGGTGCGGATGGCAAGATCAGCGCCATTCTGGATCTCGACAACACGGCAGGGCAGACATCGGTCGAAACCGCCTTCCTTATCGAGATCGATCACTTGACCAGTGACGACCAGATGGAGGCGCTGGCCACCGAGCTCAACTCGGTTGCCGGTGAAGTGGCCCTGGCGGTCGGCGACTGGCAGCCCATGCTGGGTCGCCTGAACGAGATCATTGACGAGCTGCCCAAGCGCAAGAACCCGGTCAGCAAGGAGGATGTCGCCTCCTGTGTTGCCTTCCTCAAGTGGGTGGCCGCCCACAACTTCACCCTGATGGGCTATCGCCGCTACGACGTCAAGGCGGTGGAAGGGGATCACGAGATCCTGCCGTTGTCGGACTCCAGCCTGGGACTGATGAAGAATTCCATCAAGGATGAGCGGCAGCGCCTTGGCAACATGCCGGCCAGTGCCCGTCATGCGGCCCTGAGCTCTGATTTGCTGATCCTCACCAAGTCCAACAGCAAGTCCCGGGTTCACCGTCCGGCCTATGTGGATTACATCGGCATCAAGCGTTTTGACGAGCACGGCAAGGTAGTGGGGGAGGATCGCTTCATCGGTCTCTATGCCTCTTCCATCTACAACACCAGTGCGACCCAGATCCCGCTCATCAGCCACCGGCTGGCGCGCATCATGGCCTCGTCCGGTCATGAGAAGGGCTCTCACGCCTACAAGGCCCTGCTCAACGTGCTGGAAACCTATCCCCGCGATGAGCTGATCCAGGCGCGCGAAGAGGAGCTGCTGGCCACCGGTCTCGGCGTGCTGGAGATGCAGGAGCGGGACATGCTGCGGCTGTTCGTGCGCCGCGACCTCTACGGTCGTTTCTTCTCCTGCATGGTCTATGTCACCAAGGAGCGCTATAACACGGCGCTGCGGGTCAAGACCCAGCAGATCCTGCAGAAGTATTTCGGCAGCAGCGAAGAGGTGGAGTTCAACGTCTACTTCTCCGAAGGCGTGCTGGCGCGGACCCATTACATAGTACGGGTCAACAATAACAACGTGGATGTGGACGTGAACGAAGTGCAGAACAACCTGATTGAAGCGGCCCGCAGCTGGGACGATCGACTCGACTCCGTGCTGCTGACCCATTATGGCGAGGCCCGTGGCAATGCCCTGCGTCGTCGTTTCAGCACCGCCTTCCCCCGTGCCTACAAGGAAGATGTATTGCCGGGCTCCGCCGTGGCCGACATCATTGAGCTGGACAATCTCAGTGAAACCCATTCCCTTGGCATGCTGTTCTACCGTGCCCAGGAGGAAGAGAACGATCGCCGGGTCCGCCTTAAGCTGTTCCACCGCACCGAACCCATTCACCTCTCCGATGTGCTGCCCATGCTGGAAAACATGGGGCTGCGGGTAATTGGCGAGACCCCGTATCAGGTCCGTACCCCTGCTGGGGATGTGTTCTGGATCCTCGATTTCTCCATGCTGCTACGTGGCGATCAGCCGTTTGATCTGGAACAGAGCCAACAGCGCTTCCAGCAGGCATTCGCGGCCGTCTGGAGCCGGGAGTTGGAAGATGACGGTTTCAACCGTCTGGTCCTGGGTGCCAACCTCACCGGCCGTCAGGTTTCGGTGTTGCGTGCCTACGCCAAGTACATGCGCCAGACCGGTGTCTCCTTCAGTCAGTCTTACATCGAAGAGACGCTCACCCGTTATCCCGACATCGCCCAGCTGCTGTTCACCCTGTTCGAGCAGCGCCTCGACCCGGCTGGCAAACAGGATGCCAAGGTACAGGCCAAGCTCCACGAGCAGCTGGCCGCCAAGCTGGATCAGGTAGCGAACCTGGATGACGATCGCATCATCCGCCGCTATGTGGAGATGATCGACGCCACCCTGCGTACCAACTACTACCAGCTGGACAAGGACGGTCAGGTCAAGCCGTACGTCTCCTTCAAGCTGGCACCCTCCAGCATCACCGACATGCCGCTGCCGCTGCCGAAATTCGAGATCTTCGTCTATTCACCTCGGGTGGAAGGGGTGCATCTGCGCTGGGGCAAGGTGGCCCGTGGTGGTTTGCGCTGGTCCGATCGCAAGGAAGATTTCCGTACCGAGGTGCTGGGTCTGGTCAAGGCGCAGCAGGTGAAGAACACAGTGATAGTGCCGGTCGGTGCCAAGGGCGGTTTTTATTGCAAACAGATGCCGGTGGGGGCGGCCCGTGCCGTCATCCAGGAGGAGGGCAAGGCCTGCTATCGCCTGTTCATCCGTGGTCTGCTCGATGTGACCGACAACATCATCCAGGGGGAGGTGATCCCGCCAACATCCGTGGTACGCCACGACGAGGATGACTACTACCTGGTAGTGGCGGCCGACAAGGGCACCGCTACCTTCTCCGACATCGCCAACCAGATAAGCCAGGAATATGGTCATTGGCTCGGCGATGCGTTCGCCTCCGGCGGCTCGGTCGGTTATGACCACAAGAAGATGGGTATCACGGCGCGCGGCGCCTGGGAGTCGGTCAAGCGCCACTTCCGTGAGATCGGCATCAACTGCCAGACCACCGATTTCACCTGCGTGGGCATCGGCGACATGGCGGGGGACGTGTTTGGCAACGGCATGCTGCTCTCCGAGCACACCCGGCTGGTGGGCGCCTTCAACCACATGCACATTTTCATCGACCCTACGCCCCATGCGGCCAAGGGCTTTGTCGAGCGCAAACGGCTGTTCGAGCTGCCGGGTTCCAGCTGGGATGACTATAACCGCGACCTCATTTCGGCAGGGGGCGGCATCTTCCTGCGCTCGGCCAAGTCCATCAAGCTGAGCCCGCAGATCCAGACCCTGCTCGGTACCGACAAGGCCAGCATGGCGCCGAACGAGCTGATCAAGGCGCTGCTCTGCCTGAATGTGGACCTGCTCTGGAACGGGGGCATCGGCACCTATGTGAAGAGTTCTCGCGAGAGCGATGCCGAAGTGGGGGATCGCAGCAACGACGTGCTGCGGGTCAATGGTCGTGATCTGCGTGCTCACATAGTCGGTGAGGGTGGCAACCTGGGCTTTACCCAGCTCGGCCGTGTCGAATACGCCAGCCAGGGCGGTCGTATCAACACCGATTTTACCGACAACGTGGGCGGGGTGGATTGCTCCGACAACGAGGTCAACATCAAGATCCTGCTCAACCAGCTGGTGGCCGCTGGCGATCTGACCCTCAAGCAGCGTAACCAGATGCTCTATGAGATGACCGACGACGTGGCGCAGATTGTTATCACCAACGCCTACCGCCAGTCCCAGTCCATCTCGGTCACCAGTTTCCGGGGTACCGAGCAGCTCAAGGAGCAGCAACGCTTTATCCAGGGGCTGGAGCGCGAAGGCAAGCTGGATCGGGGGCTGGAGTTCCTGCCCTCTGATGAGGAGCTGTCCGAGCGGATGGCGGCAGGGCAGGGCTTGACCCGTCCCGAGCTGGCGGTGCTGGTGGCTTACGGCAAGATGGTGCTCAAGGAGCAGCTCAACTGCCCGGAGGTCACCGAGGAGCCCTTCCTGGCCAACATGCTGGTCACCAGCTTCCCGACCAAGCTGCAGCAGCAGTTCGGTGCCCAGCTGGCCCAGCATCCGCTGCGGGGCGAGATCATTGCGACCCGGGTGGCCAACATGCTGGTCAATGACATGGGGCTCAACTTCGCCAGCCGGATGAAGGACGAGACAGGCGCCTCGGTGGCCGAAGTGGCCTGCTGCTTCGCCATGGCCCGCGAGGTGTTTGGCCTGGGGGCCCTGTGGCGTGACATCGAAGGGTGCGACAACCAGGTGGATGCCCAGATCCAGCTCGAACTGATGTTCTACAGCCGCCGCATCGTGCGCCGCGCCACCCGCTGGTTCCTGCGTGCCCGCAATCGCAGCTGGAGCATCGCTGAGAACATCGCGTTCTTCCGCCCGGCGTTCGAGACCCTGGCGACCCACCTCTACGAGGTGATGGACGAGAGCGAGGTCGCCGAGCACCAGCAGGCAGTCGCTGCGCTGGTGGCCAAGCAGGTGCCGGATGCCATCGCCCGTCAGGTGGTCCATATGAGCAGCCTCTTCTCCAGCCTGGACTTGGCACAGATTGCCGCGGAGCACAAGACCGACATATTGCGCGCCGCCAACGTCTACTATCGCCTCGGTGCCAAGCTCGATCTGCACTGGTTCCTCGAGCAGATCAACCATCAGCCGGTGGGCAACCACTGGCAGGCGATGGCACGGGCCTCCTTCCGTGAAGATCTGGACTGGCAGCAGCGCAGTCTCACATCTGTGGTACTGGAAGGGTGCAAAGATCAGGGAGAATGCGCTACCATACTGGCCGACTGGATTTCGGAGCATGAGCAACTCTTGTCCCGTTGGACCCATATGTTGGCCGACTTCAAGACCACGAGCACCCACGAGTTCGCCAAGTTCTCGGTGGCCTTGCGAGAGTTGAACCTGCTCCAGTTGAATTGCCGAACCTCGGCATAACCCCTAAAGCCCCGGCCAGTTGCCGGGGCTTTTTTAAGGAGCAAAAATGTTGTACCCCCTCGCCAGGCATTTCTTGTTCAAGCTCAATCCTGAACAGGCACACGATCTCTCCATCAAATATTTGCCCCGCCTTCTCGGTACGCCACTGGATTGTTTCTTCCGCCATTCACTGCCCAAACGCCCCGTCACTGTCATGGGGCTTTATTTTGCCAATCCGGTCGGACTGGCTGCGGGTCTGGATAAGGACGGGGAGTGTATCGATGCATTTGGTGCCATGGGGTTTGGCTTTATTGAAGTAGGTACAGTGACCCCCAAGCCCCAGAGTGGCAATGACAAACCTCGTCTGTTCCGGGTTATTCCGGCAGAGGGGATCATCAACCGGATGGGATTCAACAACAAGGGTGTTGACCATCTGGTCGCCCAGGTCAAGAAAGCCAAATATCAGGGTGTCATCGGCATCAATATCGGCAAGAACAAGGACACTCCGATAGAGCAGGGCAAAGACGACTATCTGATCTGCATGGACAAGGTTTATGATCATGCCGGCTATATTGCCGTCAATATTTCTTCCCCCAATACCCCAGGTCTGCGCCAGCTGCAATACGGCGATGCACTCGATGAGTTGCTGGCCGCGCTCAAGGTTCGTCAGCAGGAGCTGGCTGCCCAATATAAGAAGTACGTGCCGCTCGCCGTTAAAATTGCGCCGGACTTGAGTTTGGATGAAATTAATCAGGTGGCCGCGTCCTTGATCAAAAACGGGATCGATGGCGTGATAGCCACCAATACTACCCTGGAGCGGGAGATGATCTATGACATGCCCCACGCCGGTGAAGCGGGTGGCCTCAGTGGGCGTCCGTTGCAGCACAAGAGCACAGAGGTGATCCGTCAGCTGGCCAAGGCACTGGACGGCGCACTGCCCATCATAGGGGTGGGGGGCATAGACAGCGCCATGGCAGCGCGGGAGAAGCTGGCAGCGGGTGCCAGTTTGGTCCAGATCTACAGCGGCTTTATTTATAAAGGCCCGAGTCTGGTCAAAGAGATTGTGACCCATATTTAAGAAATAAATGGGTGCCCTTTATTTAAAGTTGCTGAAATTCTCGACATGGAATAAAGTCGAGTAACGACTTTCAGTAAGGGCGCCCCCATGTGTATCCAACCCAATGACAATTGGCAGTGGCATTATGATGCTCATCATGATCGTCTGATGCTGGATTTATCCGATCGCATGATATTCGCTACCGAATATAAAGGGCGCCAGCTTGTACCCTGTTCCTTCACTACCCAGCCTTTTTGCGTGGACGATGCTGCCCTCTATTATCAGTTGATGGACAAGGCTGTCGAACTCGACTGGAGCACCCCCCATCAGGTCCAGTTGGTACTCAATGCCATCGCTGTCAGTCGCTTTTATAAACCCATGATGCCGCAAAGCTGGTTCTTTGGTGAAGTGCATCCCTTTATTATTCCTGAGACCGGAGCCTTGGTGTGCATGAACACCCTTCATGGCAAGGGGGAATTCATGGTGATCGAGGCGGGTGAACAGGCCAGTGTCTGTTTGAATCTGACGGATGATCTGATGTTGACCGCCAGCAAGATCCTGCCCCGTTTCGGGGTGATCAAGGTCATGAACAACCGCATGATCGCCAGAGTACCGGCCCAGACACAATACCGTCAGGTGGGGTGATATTTCGCTCTTGTCTTCTGTCGGAGGGGGAAAAATAACCTGATGTCATCCTGACTCAGGGTATTTCTCTTCATTATGAATGCAACATGACAATTCCTGCCTGGTCACACTGATATTTTTTCTCGTTCACCGCTATTAACCCTGTAAATGTGAGCTGTGCCACTTGAGGCTCACCTGTAAACACCGTAGTCTCGAAATTGTGCTGTGTAATAGATGTGTATCCGGTTGATACGTGTCAGCAACATGATCAGGGAAACGACTCATGACAATAAACAAGTATCTACTAACCAGTAGTTTATTATTTCTGCCTTTCACAGTCTCTGCGACAGAAGATCTGTCGGTCCTCATCTATGGAGCATCAATCCACAGTGATTGCCAAGCGGCAAAAGGACCGCACGGAAAAACCTGTGACTTCAACAATATCAACCCGGGCCTTGGGGTAGATTGGGTTTTTCTGGGGGATAGCGATACCGGCAAACTCTCATTGCGTGGTGGTGGCTATGAGGACTCTTACGAAAAATTTGCGGTCTATGCAGGCTTTATGTATCGCAAGGAGTGGTATCTCACCGAGAGCTTCTTCGCCGGTCTGGGGCTGCAGGCTGGTTATCTTGATGGCTCAGGCATCAATGGCTTTGCGGTATTGCCGGTAGTCAGCCTGGGGTATAAAAATCTGGCTCTGGAAATCGGGTATGCCCCCAGGCTGGATAATGTGCCCGGCAGAAAACACGTGGCGGTGACATCATTCGGTCTGCGTTGGGCAATTTGATGCCATTTTTCTGGCTATAAAAGACCCGCGAGATGCGGGTTTCTTATATTTGGCTATGGCCAAGTCAGTCTGAATAGAGCACGAATGATAAGTATCCAGTGACATCATCCAAAGCAAGCAAGTTTTTCAATCCAGATGTCGATTGTGGCCAACAGCATTATTTTCATACTCTAATGCAGCTAACAAAAATGCCCTCGCATCAAGAAGATGAGAGGGCTGAAAAACACTCTACAGGAGGGATAAGCTGTTATTCCAGCCACCAAACTAGTCTAAGGCTTATGGTGGTGCCTGAAACCTGATAGATATGACAGTCTGGCAGTTTAACAAATGGGGGAAGCGGACAGTAAAAAATAGCCCTCCTGTATACGGACGATAACGGGAGGGCAAAACACGGGGTAACGAAAGTACATGCTTTGTCGCAAGGACAATAACTCAGAGAGCCTTGTTTGGCGCCTGTCAAATATGGCAGTCATGATGTGTTTATATTCGCTGCGTCACGGATGTCGATGATATTTGCCTGCTGGCAAGAGTGTTGTTGCTCGACACAGGTTGCCGCGAGTGTGCGGCGATGCCCTGTCACCCCATCAGCTGGCCTGGCCCAAGGCATCATCGGATGTCTGGCATGGCTGACCTGGTATCAAGGGATGGCGGAATGGGCGGGGAGAAACGCCCTGTTTCTGGCGTCATCACCAAGCTTTTGCTGCTCCGGATCGGCTCTTAAGGTATAATGCGGCACTATTTTTATGGGTTCCCCGTGAGCGTGATGAAAGAATTTTTTGCAACCTGCCCCAAGGGGCTGGAAAACCTGTTGGCCGATGAGCTGACCACCCTGGGCGCAGAGCAGGTCCGTGAGACCGTGGCTGGCGCCCACTTTAAAGGCGAACTGGCGATCGGCTACAAGGCCTGCCTGTGGAGCCGTTTTGCCTCCCGTATCGTGCTGGTGCTGTCCGAATTCCAGATGAACGACGATCTGGATCTCTATCTGGGCGCCCACACCATCCCCTGGGAAGAGCACTTCTCCGGTACCTCCACCATAGCGGTGGACTTTACCGGTACCAACCCCGCCATTCGCAATACCCAGTACGGCGCGTTGAAAATCAAGGATGCCATCGTCGATCGCTTCACCAAGCGTGGTCACGTGCGCCCGGATGTGGACAAGAAGTCGCCGGATATCCGCATCATGGCGCACCTGGGCAAAGGCAAGGCCAATATCACGCTGGACTTGTCAGGCCCGGCGCTGCACCAGCGTTTCTATCGTCAGGGCACAGGCGAAGCGCCGCTCAAAGAGAACCTGGCCTGCGCCATGATAGCCCGTAGCGGCTGGGCCGGTGAGCCCATGATGGACCCCATGTGCGGTTCAGGTACCCTGCTCATCGAAGCGGCCTTCATTGCTGCCGACATGGCGCCGGCCCTGCGCCGCGAGCGCTTCGGTTTTGATCGCTGGCTGCAACACGACAGCGAGCTGTGGCAGAGCCTGATGATGGAAGCCCAGGTGCGCGCCAAGCGCGGCATGCAGCGCTGCGAAGTGAAGCTGTTTGGCTGCGATGCCGACCCCCGCGTGCTGATGAAGGCCCGCGATAACGCCAAGGCGGCCGGGGTGGCGCACCTGATTACCTTCAAGCAGGCCGAAGTCAGTGCACTGGATAACCCCTTGCCGATGGCTAGCGTCGAAGGGGAGGCTCGTCAGGTCGGCATGCTGATCTCCAACCCGCCCTATGGCGAGCGTCTTGGCGAATTCCCGGCGCTGCTGGAAGTGCACCAGGCTCTCGGCGATGCCCTGCGTCGTAGCTTCCAGGGCTGGCGCGTTTCCATTCTCTCTGCCTCGCCCGAGCTCTTGAGTTGCCTGCGTCTGCGTGCCGACAAGCAATATCGTCTGTTCAACGGGGCGCTCGAGTGTCAGCTGCGCAATTACCAGATTGCACTGGACTCCGTGGCATCTCAAAAAGAGGTGGCGCAGGACTTTGCCAACCGTCTGCGCAAAAATCTTAAAACCCTCGAGAAGTGGGCCAACAAAGAGGGCATCGATTGCTATCGCCTCTATGACGCCGACTTGCCGGAATACAACGCCGCCATCGACCGCTATCAGGACTATCTGGTGGTGCAGGAGTATGCCGCGCCCAAGGACATCCCCGCTCAGAAGACCCGCCAGCGTCTGCTCGACATGGTGCAGGCCGCCATCAAGGTGACCGGCATGGACGGCGAAAAGGTGATCCTGAAAGTGCGCGAGCGTCAGGAGGGCAAACAGCAGTATCAGAAGCTCGCCGCCGAGCAGCACCGGATGGAAGTGCAGGAGTACGGTGCCCGTCTGTGGGTCAACCTCTACGACTATCTGGATACCGGCCTGTTCCTCGACCACCGTCAGACTCGCCGCATGCTGGGTCAGATGGCCAAGGGCAAACGCTTCCTGAACCTGTTCGCCTATACCGGCAGTGCCACTGTGCACGCAGGTCTTGGCGGTGCCAGCGAGACCACCACGGTCGACATGTCCCACACCTACCTGAATTGGGCGCAGGACAACATGCGGCTCAACTCGCTGGTGGGCCGTCAGCACAAGTTTGTGCAGGCCGATTGCCTGAAGTGGTTGTCGGAAGCGGATGAGCAGTACGACCTCATCTTTATCGATCCGCCGACGTTCTCCAACTCCAAGCGGATGGACGAGAGCTTCGACGTACAGCGCGATCACCTGCTGCTGATGCAGCACCTGAAGCGTCTGCTGGCGGTCGATGGCACCCTGGTGTTTTCCAACAACAAGCGCCACTTCAAGATGGATCTGGCTGGCCTTGAGGCCGCAGGTCTTAAGGCTCGCAACATCACCCAGCAGACCCGACCGAAGGACTTCGAGCGTAACCAGCATATCCACAACTGCTGGATCATCACCCACGCCGAGGCGCCAGCAGAAGCTTGATGCTGACCCTGTTTCACACCGATGGCTGCCATCTGTGCGAACAAGCATGGGGGCTGGTGGAAGAGGCCGGACTGGCTGCCCAGACTCGCCAGTGCGACATCATGGACGATGCCCAGTGGCTTGCCGCCTATCGGGTGCGCATTCCGGTGCTGCGGGATGAGGCAGGGCGTGAGCTGGGCTGGCCCTTCACACGGGTTGAGTTGAAGGCCTGGATTGCACGTCAGGATTAATGCTGATTTGACGATGAAACGGGAGCAGGCCCAGTCTGTCGCCCGTTTTTTCATATGAAATAAGGAACGAAAATGGCTCTTTTAACATTGCACGGCGCTTGCTTGTCGTTCAGTGACTTCCCGTTGCTCGACAATGCCGAGCTCAGCATAGAGCGCGGTGAGCGTCTCTGTCTGGTCGGGCGCAACGGGGCAGGCAAGTCCACCCTGATGAAAGTCATCGCCGGCGAACTGCCGCTCGATGATGGCCGCATGGTGCAACAGCAGGATCTGAAGGTCACTCGCCTCGAGCAAGATCCGCCCGCCTCCAGCGATCTGACCGTGTTTGACTACACGGCCGAAGGGCTGGCTGGTGTCGGCGAGCTGCTCAAGCAGTATCACCATATCTCCATGGAGCTGGCCCACGATCCCAGCGATGCCAACATTCGCATCATGAGCGAGCTGCAAGAACAGCTCGATTATCAGAATGGCTGGCAGTTCGAAACCCGTATCAGCCAGGTGCTGACCCTGCTGAACCTCGATCCCGACGCGACCCTGGATAGCCTCTCCGGTGGCTGGTTGCGCAAAGTCGCACTGGCCCGGGCACTGGCCTGTGACCCCGATCTGTTGCTGCTGGATGAGCCGACCAACCACCTGGACATCGAAGCCATCAACTGGCTTGAAGAGTTCCTCAAGGATTTTCGCGGCGCCATCGTCTTCATCTCTCACGATCGGGAGTTTATCCACAAGCTGGCGACCCGGATCATCGACCTGGATCGCGGCGAGATCACCTCCTGGCCTGGCAACTACGATCAGTACCTGCTGGGTAAAGAGGAGTGGCTGCGGGTCGAGGAGCTGAAAAACGCCGAATTCGATCGCAAGCTGGCCCAGGAGGAGGTGTGGGTGCGTCAGGGCATCAAGGCGCGCCGCACGCGCAACGAAGGGCGTGTTCGTGCCCTCGAGGCCATGCGAATGGAGCGTTCCCAGCGTCGCGAGCTGCAGGGCAAGGCCAAGCTGCAAATGGACGATGTGAATCGTTCCGGCAAGCTGGTGTTCGAAACCGAAGGGCTGGGGCTCGACTTTGGCGATCGTACCCTGTTCCAGGGGCTGGATCTGCAAGTGCTGCGCGGCGACAAGATTGCTCTGGTGGGCCCCAACGGTTGCGGCAAATCGACGCTTATCAAGTTACTGCTTGGTCAGCTCGACCCCAGCCGTGGCCTGGTCAAGGGCGGCACCAAGCTGGAAGTCGCCTACTTTGACCAGTATCGTGATCAGCTCGATCCCGAGCAGACGGTGATGGAGAACGTGGGGGAGGGCAAGCAGGAAGTGATGGTACGCGGTCGTTCCCGCCACATTCTGGGTTACCTGCAGGACTTCCTGTTTGAACCCAAGCGGGCACGTACCCCGGTGAAAGCCTTGTCAGGAGGCGAAAAAAACCGTTTACTGTTGGCCAAATTGTTCTTGAAGCCCAGTAATTTACTGATCCTCGATGAACCAACCAACGACCTGGATGTCGAAACGCTGGAACTGCTGGAAGAGCTGCTGGCAGACTATCCTGGCACCCTGTTGCTGGTGAGCCACGATCGTCGGTTTATCGACAACACTGTGACTGGTTGCTGGCTGTTTGAAGGGGATGGCCGTATCAGTGATTACGTGGGGGGGTATGCCGACATGATGGCGACCCGTGCCTTGCAAAGCACGCAGCAGGCGGCGAAAGTGGCGCAGGCCAAAACGCCAGAGTCTGCCGCTGTGGCGAGCCAGGTGGTCACAAAAACCAAAAAACTCTCTTACAAGTTGCAGCTGGAGCTGGATAATCTGCCTGCACGACTGGAACAGCTGGAGACGGAGCTTGATGCCCTGCAGGCCGAGGTAAACCATCCCGGTTTCTTCGCCCTGCCGAGCGATCAAACCCAGCTCAAACTGGATGCCCTGAATGCAGCAGAGGCTGCATTGGAACAAGCCTTCTCCCGTTGGGAGGAGTTGGAAGCGTTGAAACATCAGGACTAAGGAAGTAGATGAAAAAGCAATTATCCATGCTGGCCATTCTGGTCAGCGCCAGCCTGCATGCCCAGGTGGCACAAAGCCCCTTTTTCACCATTGTCGACGGGTCTGACAAGGGATATGCCAGCGGGATCAGTGCCGATGGCAACGGGCTCATCGGCATCAACACCAAAAACAACATGGCCGAGCACTTCTCGACCGTGCAGTTTGCCGACTTCCTGGTCGATCGTTTCCGTTTTGAGCAGGGCTGCATGCTCTCCAACTCGGTCTGCAGCGCCTTCTGGAGCGACAACAGCAACTTCGCCTTCCAGTGGCGTCGTGATTTCCTGGATGCTGTCGATCAACGCAGCAACGTGGGTTATGTCGTTCGCAGTGAAGTTGACGGTCTGGTGACTGCACTGGGTGACGTGCCTGGTACTCAGGTCGGTTACAAGATGAATGGCAAGCTGCGCACCGCATTTGCCGTCGTTAATGACGGCAACAGTGTCAACCTCAAGGATGGTGCCAGCAGCCACAGTCTGAGCGTGCCGACCAGCATCAAGAAGCTGGACAATGGCCAGTATCTGGTGACCGGCACCGCGGCCACCGGCAAGAACATCGCCGTCAATTCCGAGCCCTATAACTGGTGCTTCGCCGGTAACGATGGTCAGTATGGTGACTATCGCTACTGCCCGGGACTCAACACCCAGGCAAGCTTCTGGTTGCTCGACAGCGCCGGCACCTTCAACAAGCTGGTCCAGGCCAATGAATATGCCCGTGGTCGCAACGAGGTGGTGCAGACCGCCTCCGCGCTCGCCGTTGGTGAATTCAACGGCAGCCTGTACGGGGTGGGTTACTCCTCTACCGGCGAGATAGGTACCAACTACCTGGATGGCCGCAACCTGGCGGCATACTGGACGCTGGATCTGGATAACAGCAAGGTGGGCACCACCAAAATCATACCGCTGGCCGAAGGCGAGCCGGGCAAGGATGACGCCAAGCTGCAACACAGCTGGGCTGTGGGGGTCAATGACAACGGTTATGTGATTGGCAACCAGCTCTATCGCATCAACAAGGGCCAGAACCGCCCGGTCGAGATGTTTGTGTTCAACTTGAACACCCAACAGACGGCGAGTGTGCCGTTACAAGACCGCCCAATCAGCGGTGCAGGCTCAGAAGCGGCTGCCATCAACAACCACAATATGGTCGTTGGCTGGCGTGATTCTCGTCACCAGACCCAACCCGTGGTCAATGGTACCAACCGCATGCAGGAAGGTTTCCTGCTCAACGCGGCGACCGGCAACAACTGGTATCTGAACGACCTCATCTGTGGTCTGGACGATGCCGGTGCCAAGCAGTGTGCCCAGAACGGCTACTACTATCACATCGTTTATGCCAGCGGCATCAGCACAAATGGTACCGTGGCGGCGACGGCTTATCGCTACAACAGCGAGAGCGATCTCAACAACCGCAGCAATGCTACTGTGGTCAGCGTGAAGCTGGCACCGGTTGTGAAAGATTTCAAAAACGATGAACCTGCCAACTACCTGGTTGCCAATGCGCCGGTCAATAACCAGACTGGCCAGGATGGCGGCAGCGGTGGTGGCAGCCTGTTCTGGTTGACTCTGCTGGCTCTGCCGTTTACCTGGCTGCGCCGTTACCAACGATAAAAAGGCATGTCACTAAAAATTAATGTGGTTCAGTGTCTTGTGTCACAATGACCGGATAGCATGGAATTTTTTGTTTGACCCTGTCCACTCTGTGGGGTAAAGATAAAAGCGACCGATGAAAAATTGGTCGCTTTTTTTGTTCCACGAAGAGGGTCGTAGATGATGAAGAGACAGAAACGGGACCGTCTGGAAAGAGCTCGTGCTCGTGGTTATCAGGCTGGCGTTGTCGGCAAACAGAAAGAAGCATGTCCGTATCAATGTCTGGATGCCAGAGGGCATTGGCTTGGTGGTTGGCGTGACGCCATGGAAGGGCGGGGCTCAGGCCTCTTCATGAAGTAGTAGGTACTTCATCACTCATTACAAAAGGAAAGGGGCCATCGCGGCCCCTTTACGTTATCTCTGTCTTACCACTGGATCAGTTGATCAGAATGCGGTGGTATCTTTAAAAAGGCCCACTTTCAGGTCGGTGGCGCTATAGATGGGGCGGCCATCTACTTCCACCACGCCATCGGCGATCCCCATGACCAGCTTGCGGTTAATCACACGCTTGAAGGTGATTTTGTAGGTCACTTTCTTGGCGGTCGGCAGGATCTGGCCAGTGAATTTCACTTCGCCCACACCCAGAGCACGACCTTTACCCGGGCCACCTTTCCAGCCGAGGAAGAAGCCGACCAGTTGCCACATGGCATCCAGCCCCAGGCAGCCAGGCATCACGGGATCACCCGGGAAGTGGCAATCGAAGAACCAGAGGTCCGGCGTAATATCGAGCTCTGCCAGGATCTCGCCTTTGCCATGCTCGCCACCGTTATCGTTGATCTTGACGATGCGATCCATCATCAACATGTTGGGGGCGGGCAGCTGACTGTTACCCTCACCAAATAATTCGCCACGGCTGCAGGCAAGCAACTCTTCACGGGTAAACGAGTCTTTACCTTGTTCACACAGGGAAAGGCGGGCATCAATGGCGGTATTGTCTAGGGTCACGCTGTTTATCCTTCATATGGGTCAAAGCCGAGCCAATTTAGCGTACACTTGTTCGCTAAACAACTCCGATCACTTCTTTTATTATAAGCCGAACAACCGGCCCAGCAGGCGACGGAGCAAGCCCCCCTTGAACGCCGTGCCATTGAGCTCGTCCAGGCGCTGCTGAATTCGACCGAACAGGGTATCCGGCATATCCGGTTCACCCGCCACGCAGCCGGTCAGCAACTCGATAGCCTCTTCCACATGATCCACTGGATGAATGTGGAACTGACCTGCCTCGACGGCGGCAATCACCTCGTCGGAGAGGTTCAACTGCTGGATGTTGGTGCCCGGTAGAATGATGCCTTGCTTACCGGTGATGCCGTGGATCTTGCATACCCGGAAGAAGCCTTCAATCTTCTCGTTCACACCTCCCACCGCCTGCACATTGCCGAACTGATCGACGGCGCCAGTAACGGCAAAATGCTGATAGATGGGCTGGCGGGCGAGGGCGGAGAGCAGGGCACACAGGCCGGTCAGAGAGGCACTATCACCATCGATTTCGTGGTAGGACTGCTCGAACACCAGATTGGCAGAGAGCGGCGAGGGGGTCTCAGCACCAAACTTGTTGGAGAGATAACCGTGGATGATCATCATCGCCTTCGCGTGGATATGACCAGCCAGCTCCGCTTTTCGTTCGACATCCGCAATGTCGCCATCGCCCAAGTGCACGGTCGCGGTGAGACGTACCGGTTCGCCAAAATCATAAGGGTGGCCCGAGACTTGAATGACGGAGAGGCCATTGATCTGACCAATCTCCTCATCATCGGTTTGCAGCAGGATCTGGCCATCAATGACACCCTGATCAGATTGCTCCACCAGGTAGTTGAGGCGGTAGTCCTGCTCTTCCTGCGCCAACCGGATATGCTCATCGGTCACGGTGTCGGCTTCCATCTCGCGGGCCAGGCTGTCAGCCATGCGCATGATGGCACCAAGCTGGATCTCGGATAGAGAGAGCCACTCCTGATGGTCACACAGGCGGCTGGCATGACGACAGAGGGCAGCGAGGGCCGCCGGGGTGAAGTCCAGCAGAGCCCAGCGTTCACGGATCCAGGCGAGGTATTGCAGGAACTCTGGCAAGTCTTCCTCAATATTGACTTCTGACACCAGATCCGCGCGCAGAAAGATACGCTCGGACATGTCCCTGTCCAACATCTGGAACTCGGATACCTCTAGGCGATCGCCAACCAGGATCAGCTTAAGCCGGATAGGGGTCGCTTCGGGGGTGAAGAAGGGGGTCAGGGTTTTGCCTTCCTGATAGGCGTTCCAGTCCAGTTCGCCTTTCTGGATGGCATTTTTGAGCTTGAACCAGAGGTGGGGCTGATCCAACAACTCGTCGAGTTGCAGAATAAGATAGCCACCGTTGGCCTGGCGTAACAGGCCAGGTTCAAGCAGATGCTGGTTGGCATACACTGAGCCTTGCTCTGTCTGATAGTTGATGGAACCAAACAGGGTATCCCAGTTCAGATCCCGGCCATAAATCACAGGGGCTTCTTGCTCTTCATGATGGATCAGCAGGTTGATCAGCACGGGATGCTGGAACTCGAGTCCCTGGGCAACATGAGCCGCCAGATCGGAGAGAAAGTCATCGATCTTGGGGTCGTTGTTCTGCTTGCGCATGATGCGGGTGACCAGGCGCTCGGCATCCAGATGGTGGCTCATCAGCTTGAGTAGTTCGCCAACCATTTCACAAAACTCGACGCCGCTACCGGGCTGCAGACGCAACCAGATCGGTTTGAACGGGTTGTTCAGGTTCTCCGTGTAACAGAGATCGAACAGGTCACCATCCCTGCCATTTGAGGCGGCAATCAGCGTCTGACACACACCTTCATAATCCGCACCGGGGAAGCCGTTGAGCAGCATGACCGGGCAGTCGCCATCAAAACTGGCGAGACGTTTGATGCCAGAAATGGCTCTGGGTTGCAAGGCGGCGAAAGGTATGGGTTCGATCTTGCTGAGGGCAGTGAACTGTTCAATCGAAAAAGCGGGTTTTAGTTGTTCTGATGTTAATTCAGCCACTTAAGACATCCGGTCAGAGATAGGATCAATTGTTGCCATTATACACAGTTCAATTAGTGGGAACAGGAAACAAGATATCATATTTAACATAATATGCATTATGCGCGGTTGTAGTTTGTTGGACAGAACGAGGTGCCAGATATTGGTTTATCAGGCTGCAGATTCTGGCTATTCGGTTGGCCACTTGGCATGCCATTTAACTTGTTATCTCTCATTTTTTGCCTGTTCATTCGTGCAGTCGGTCTAGCGGTTTGTGGTTGGCGCTTTCGTGGCGTTCGCTGTTGCCGGTGTGCAGGTACTTGGAGGTGGTGTCTATGCTGTCATGGCCCGCATCGGCCTGCACATGGGATAGCGGCCGCCCGTTGAGATTGATGTCGTGGGTAATGCCGGTGTGGCGAATGGAATGCGGGGTCAGGTTGCGCATTTCGGCTGAGTCTTGGGCAAAACCGTCTTGCTCAGCCAGGTTAGCGGCAGTCTGGATGACCGTCATGACCAGTTCACGCAGTTGGCGGATCCCGAGATTGGCATTGAGTTCGCCTTGTTCCCGGCCGTGTGCGGCGGCCTTGTGGCGCACAAAGAGCGGCGTCTGCTCATTGGGTGCCGGCAATGGCGACAACCCCAGGAAGATCCGATAGCGCTCTAGGGCCGCCAGCAAGGCATGGGATACCGCCACTGTGCGCCGCTTGCCACCCTTGCTGCGTGGAATGTAATACCCCCAGACGCCGGTTTTACCATCGCGGCGAAACTGGCCCATGACGGGTGTGAAGCCTGGTCTGGCGGCCACTTCCGAAATGCGCAGATAACAGGCGTACATCAGGCTTATCAGGAAGCGGCTGCGCTCGTGCTGATCCGGTGATCCGGTTGCCAGTCGGTCGGCCGCCTGCATGACGTAAGACCATTGCAGCTCGCTGAAGGCCTGGCCCTGATCATCGGGCTCCTGCTGGACCGGTCGCTTGACTCGCTGCAGCAGCAGTGCCGGATTTCTGTCCATGTACTCTTCCTGGATCAGAAACTGGAAGAAGGCTGACAGGATGGCGAGCTTGGTTTTCATTGCTTGCTCGCTGAGGCGGTATGGCAGTTCGCGGCCCAGCTCCCGTTTGCCAAGAAACGGTCGCCACAAGGGGTTGGGCAGCCGTTCTCCCCACTCCTTGTCGAGAATGAACTGCGCCACGTTGCGGTAGGCAATCAGCTGCTCTGGCGGTGCCTGGCAGTAGTCGAGGTAGCGCATCATGATGCGCCGGGTCAGATCTTTCGGGCTGATAGCCAGCGCGCTGAAACACCAGTGCAGAAATGTCGTCAACTCGCTGCGGTAGGTTTTGTAGTTGTTCTCGTTGTGGCGTTGTTCCAGCAGCCAGTCGACCGCCAGTTCGTAGACGAGCCCCGCATCGGGTACGTTGTTCAGGCTGAGGTTGGCCAGATACTGATTGACTTGGGGATTGCCCGCCTCCAGGTGAGCCAGGCCATCAAACAGCGGCATGGCGGGCGGAAGTAATATAGAGGTCATGGTGGTGCTTGCTTGGTTCATGGGATGGAGGCCGGTAGCCTCGCTCAAAAGTTGATGCCGATAAATGGGGTTATCGGCATCACTGTGTGACGAATAATCAGGACGTGTATGAGGCTGGATCGTCCGTTGCAACCGGTTTGCACCCCATTCTGACGCTATTCAATGGATATGCACCTCTGTTGGAAAATTCTCGGGGTAAATAGCCGTAAAAATGATTTTTAATGCTACATATGTGAATGGTTTTCAAGGGCTCCCTTGGGATAAGGTTAACCCGGCATCCCTCCTGCGCCCCTCAGGCCACGCTCTTAAGCGATTTTCCCTTGGGCTTGTCGGCATCGATCTTCTCTGCAGCCTGTTGTGGCTCCTCTTTGGGGCTCCCCTGCCCCTTGCCACCGCGCAGCACGTTTTGCAGTACATCACGCTGTTCGGCCAGGTAGAAGGCCAGGCTCTCCTGCTGTTCGGGTTCGAGAGTAACAGGTGCCCCCGCCAGCAGGGTCATTAACTCATCGGCGGTATCCAGCAGTTTGTCATAGGCATCTGCCTCTTTCTTGCTGGCAAAGGTCATCTTCTCCACTCCCCCACGCACGACAACATATTTGATCTCAACGGCCATAGTGGCGTCCTCCTCATGATAGTGAACACAAGTATATGTATGGATATACAGTATTGCAAATAACCCTGCCCAAGGGGCTTTTATCATGGTGGTCTGACCCATTACGCGGCCGTTATCACATTGATGAAAGGGTCATTTGACATCCACTTGACGCAAGTCGGATGATGGGCTCATGACGATAACAAGACAACTGCTCATACTGCTGCTGGTCGAAGTGACGCTCCTCGGGGGCATCGCTCATCTGGCCATTGGTCTCTCTCCCCTGCTCTCCTTGCTGTTTGTGGTGCTGGCGCTATTAGGGCTGCGCTGCCTGGTGGTATTGCTGACCTGGGGTTTCTCCCGTTTCTACCCTGTTCCCGCCATCGGTCTGCGTGCCTGGCTGCACATGGTGATCAGGGAGATGTTCGCCTATCTGCTCACCTTCACTGGGTTGCTGCCGTTTGAGCGGCTGCTGATGGCGCCTGACAGGCTCCGCCCTTCTCCCCTGCCCCTGTTGCTGGTACATGGTTACGGCTGCAGTCGCGGGATCTGGCGGCTGCAGCGTGCCCGCCTGGAAGCTGCCGGTCACGTGGTCGCTACCGTGACCCTGACCCCTCCCTTCGGTCATCTCGATGACATGGTCCCCCTGCTGGCCAGGCGCATCGATGAGGTGCTGGCCGCCACCGGCGCCGCTCAGCTGGTGCTGATTGGCCACAGCATGGGCGGGCTGGTGTGCCGTGATTACCTGGCCCTGGCCGGTGGGGCCAAGGTGGCGCAACTCATCACCTTGGCGACCCCGCATCAGGGCAGCCAGCTGGCTGCCATGGGTCTTGGAGACAATGCACGGGAGATGGAGCCCGGCTCCGGATGGCTGCAGCGTTTCGCCGCAGTGCCGCTATGTGTGCCCGGGATTTCGGTGCGCACCAGTCATGACAACTTTGTGCTGCCCCAGTCCCGTCAGCGCATGGAAGGCATGGAGGACATCGAGATCTCGGCCCTTGGCCATCTCTCCCTCATCTACTCGCGCCGCACCACGGCCCTGCTGCTGACCCTGCTCGCTCGCCCCCGGCTACAAACAAAAAGGGCCTGATTGCTCAGGCCCCGGTTTATTTCACGCTTTCTGATATCAGAAGTGAATGCCCTTGATCAGGGTCGATACTGCCATCTGATCTGCTGAGGCCTTGGACTCGCCGCCCGCTTTCGGATCCGAGAAGGTGCGGAAGCTGGTGTTCATGATCACCTGAGCCACCCGTGGTGCCAGCGCATGGATCACCTGACCAAATACCCCGAGACGGGTGGCCAGCCGCACATGCTTGTTGATGATAGTGTCGCACACCAGATCGGCGGCCTCTTCCGGCGTCATCATGGGCACCTGCTCATACACCTTGGTCGGCGCCACCATGGGGGTTTTCACCAGCGGCATGTTGATGATGGAGAAGTTGACTCCCTTGTCGGCAAACTCGGACGCCGCGGTACGCACCCAGGCATCGAGCGCCGACTTGGACGCCACGTAGGCGGAGAAGCGCGGCGCATTGGTCAGCACCCCGATGGAGGAGATGTTGATGATATGGCCCTTCTTCTTCTCGATCATGGTGGGCAGCACCCCCATGATCACCTTGAGGGTGCCGAAGTAGTTGAGCTGCATGGTGCGCTCCAGATCGTGGAAGCGCTCGAAAGAGTCCTCGATGGCGCGGCGGATGGAGCGGCCAGCATTGTTGATGAGGATGTCCACCCCGCCATGCTCGGCCACTATCTGCCGGGTGATCGCCTCCCCCTGCGCGAGATCAGCCAGATCCCCCTGATAGACCTGCAGGGTCAAGCCCAGCTCGGCAAACTCGGCCTGGGTCTGCGCAATCTTGTGCTCGTCCCGGGCAATGGTCAGCACGGTTGCTCCCGCCTCGGCCAGCTTTCTTGCGGTGGCCTTGCCGATGCCGGAGGTGGCGCCGGTGATGAGCACCACCTTGCCCTCGACCCGGCCACGCAGGGTGCGATCGATGAACAGCTCGGGGTCGAGGTGACGTTCCCAGTAATCCCACAGCCGCCAGGCATAGCTGTGCAGTGGGGGCACTTCGATGCCGGTCCCTTTCAACACCCGCTGGGCTTCGCGGTTGTCAAAGCGGGTGGGATAGTTGATGAGCCGGAAGATATCCTTGGGCAGACCGAGATCGGCGATCGCCGCATCGCGAATACGCCGCACCGGCGTCAGCGCCATCAGCATGGTCATCAGATGGCGGGGAATGAAGCTGAACAGGGCCGCATTGATGCGAATGGCGGGCTCGGGTGCATGGGCTGCGCGGGCGAAGGTGCTCAGCATGTCGCCAACTCGCATCGGATGGGAGTCAGTCAGGTGGAACGCCTTGTTGTCCTCTCCCTCCTGGTGGGCGATGTGATCGATGGCATCCACCACGAAGTTGACCGGCACCAGGTTGATGCGTCCTCCTTCGACCCCGATGGCGGGCATCCAGGGCGGCAGCATGCGGCGTAACTTCTGGATGGTCTTGAAGAAGTAATAGGGGCCATCCACCTTGTCCATCTCGCCGGTGTTGGCATCCCCCACCACTATACCGGGCCGGTAGATGCGCCAGGGGATGGTGCTCTCCTTGCGCACTATGCCTTCGGCCTCGTGCTTGGTCTGGAAATAGGGCATGTCGAGGTGCTCGGCCTCATCGAACATGTCTTCCCTAAACAGGCCGTCGAACAGGCCTGCCACCGCGATGGAGCTGCAATGATGGAAGCAGCGGGCGCCGAGTCGCTCGGCCAGTTGCAAGGCTTGACGGGTGCCCTCGGCATTGACCTGCTGCTGAATGCCCGCCTTGGCGTTGAGATCATAGATGGCGGCGAGATGGAGGAAGTGATCGATCTGGCCGATGAGCGGCTCCTGCTCGGCCACGCTCACGCCGAGTTGCGGATGGGTCATGTCCCCGACGACCGGAATGGCGCGCTGCGCGTCGACGCCCCAGTAGTCCAGCAGAGCGGGTATCCGCTCAAGATGGGCTGCGCGCATCAAAAAGTGCACACGGCTATTTGGGCGCTGCAGCAATTTTTTAATCAGCCGGCGGCCGATAAAACCGCTGCCCCCCGTGATGAAATAGTCCATGGTATTTATTTCCCTTACTGATTGGGCTGTTAGTTGTCGTTAGATATATCACGCTTCAAATGGAAATGTTCATTTGAACATCATCTTCGTGACCCAGACCAAAATTACCACGACTGGCTGTTCCGTTATTAGGTAGAACCCTCTATTTTTTCGCCATAAACTGAGGATGAAAGCTCAGTAATGCCACAACGAATGTACCAAGGTTGTCGTCATTACCTATATCTCACTCACCAGTAAGGAAACAATCATGGCCAAGAAATTGAAAGCGCTGGCAAGCTCGGTGACCGACAACCAGCTCACCTCAACCATCAAGGAATCCACCCAGCAGATCTGGCTGGCGGGCTTGGGCGCCTACGCCAAGGCGCAAGAGGAAGGGGGCAAGATCTTCGAAGCCCTGGTACAGGAAGGCGAGGCATTGCAGACCCGTACTCGTCAGAGCGCAGACGAGAAGATCGCTGCCATGACGGACAAGACCACAGGCACATGGGGCCGTTTGGAGCAGGTGTTCGAAGATCGTGTGGCCCGTGCCGTCGCCAGCCTTGGTATCCCGACCCGCAAGGATATCGACAAGCTCTCCAAGCGCATGGCCGAGCTGACCGAGGTGGTGCAACAACTCATCGATTCGCAGGATGAAGAGGACGTGCCAGCCGCGGAGCCCAAACCGGCTGCTGCTGCGGCGGCCAAGAAACCCGTCGTCAAGAAAGCTCCGGTGCAGAAAGCTGCCGCAGCGCCCATCGCCAAGGTGAAAGAAGAGGTCAAGGCATTGGCGACTGAGGTCAAGAGCGTAGTGGAAGAGGTCAAGGAGAAAGGCGAGACAGCCCTCTTCTGATCTGCCTGGCAACGCCTGATTGGCCTTGCATCATAACCCACCGGCCCATGCCCTCTTGCTGGGCCGGTTTTGCTTGAGAAGGGAGGCCATGTCATGAGCACGATTGCGATTGCCCTCGCCGGAGGGGGCCCTCTGGGAGGGATTTACGAGATCGGAGCCTGCGCCGCTCTGGCCGACAGCATCAAGGGGCTACGTTTCGAACAGGCTGACATCTATGTGGGGGTCAGCTCGGGGGCCGTGATCGCCTCGGCGTTGGCCAATGGCATCTCCCCCGACAAGCTGGTGCGGATCCTGCTCAGCGACGACAGCGGCGAATTTTTTGATCCCTCCACTCTGCTGCGTCCCGCCTTCGGGGAATACGCGAAGCGGATCTCCTCCTTGCCACCACTGGCCTGGGCATGTCTGGCCGATTACCTCTCAGCCCCCTGGCACAAGAGCCTGCTTGGCTCCTTACAAGGCTTGTCCAAGGCGATCCCGACCGGTTTGTTCGACAGTCGCGGGGTGGACCGGATCCTGACCCAGTTCTTCTCTCGCCGGGGTCGCAGCAACGATTTTCGTGAACTCAAGAGCCGTCTGTTTGTCATCGCCACCGAGCTCGATACCGGCCATGCGGTCGCCTTTGGCAGCCCTGGGCTGGATCAGGTGCCCATTTCGGCGGCAGTGCAGGCTTCTGCCGCCCTGCCCGGTCTTTTTCCGCCGTCGCTGATCAATGGCCGCTACTACGTGGACGGGGCCCTCATCAAGACGCTGCACGCCTCGGTGGCGCTGCAGGAAGGGGCCGATCTGGTGTTCTGCATCAACCCGCTGGTACCGTTTGATGCTGGCATGGCGAGTGAATACCCCGCCAGTCTGGTGGAGAGTGGCTTGCCGGTGGTGCTGGCCCAGACCTTTCGCGCCATCATCCATTCGCGCATGCACGTGGGGATGGATCGTTACAAGCACCAGTATCCACAGGCCGATGCCTTGCTGTTTGAGCCCTCCCCGGCCGATGGCGAGATGTTCTTTACCAATGTGTTCAGTTACCGGGATCGGCGCCATCTGTGCGAGCACGCCTTCCAGCATACCCGTCAGGATCTGTGGCAGCGGCGGGCCGAGCTCGGCCCCATTCTCGCCAAACATGGCCTCGAGCTGGATCTCGGGGCGCTGGCCGATGAGCAGCGCTCCCTGCTGACTCCGGGCACCGGCTCTGTGGCGGCGCTGGATATCTCACTGACCCGGTTGCAACACTGGCTGACCCGCCGCTATGGCGGCAAGGGTCGTCGCCATTCGAAGGAGTAGCATGGACAGCAAACCAAAGCGGCGGACGCGGGAGCGGATCCTGGCCACCGCCCTCGCCCAGTTCAACATGTTGGGCGAGCCGACCGTCACCACCTCCGCCATCGCGGCCGAGCTGGAGATGAGTCCGGGTAATCTCTATTACCACTTTCATCACAAGGAAGAGATAGTCAACGCCCTGTTCGGCGAGTTCGAACAGGAAATGGCCCATCTGCTCGACACAGTCACCCCCCCGCTGGACGAGACGGAAGACATCTGGTTCTTTTTGCACCTGATGTTCGAACTCATCTGGAAGTACCGCTTCTTCTATTACGACATCAGCACCCTGATGAGCGGCAATCACAAGGTGGAGCTGCGCTTCTCGGCCCTGCTACGGCGCAAGGAACAGACCGCCACCGCCATCTGCCACAGCCTGGCCGGCAGTGGCTTGCTGCTGGGCAGCGACGCCCAGATCGGTGCCTTGGCGGCCAATATCGCGCTGGTGGGTACGTTCTGGATCTCCTATCAGCGGGCGTTGCACCCGCGTGCCGATGCTGACATTGCCCTCGGGGTGTTTCAGGTGATGCAGCTGGTGGCACCTCGCCTACATCCCAATGCCCGTGCCCATCTGGATGCTATCGCCATTCATTACCGCCCGTCTCTTGCGACGAGCGAACAGGATTCCGATTTTTAACAGGGAGAACAACATGACCACTTCACAACCCAAATTGTCCGATTTCACCCAGTTCCCCTGGCCGGAAGCGGCCTATGACTATGCGGGGGCCGGTCTCAAGCAACATTGGGCCCGCCTGCATCAGGGGGATGCCGAGCCCTGGCCTGCCGACAAACAGGTGCAGGCTGCCTGGCGTGCCTACCATACCGGCGATTTTGGTCAGGCGGTGACGCTGGGCCTGGAGGCCGGTGACGCTGGCCTCAACGTGGTGAACAAGGCGCTGGTGATCCATGCCAGCTACCTGCTGGAGGACAAGTATGCCAAGCGGGAGGCGTTCGAACTGGCGGCCAGCAACGCCGAAAGACTGCAAAAGCGCCAGCCCGACAATGCCAACGCCTGGTATTTTCACGCCCTCGCGCTGGGTCGTTACAGCCAGGTGATCTCGGTCTCCAAGGCACTTTCGCTCGGCATAGGTGACAAGATCAAGACCAGTCTGGACAAGGCGCTGGCGCTGGCGCCCGACCATGCGGAAGCACACATCGCCTTCGGCGCCTGGCATGCGGAGATCATCGACAAACTGGGTGCCATGATAGGCAGCATCACCTATGGCGCCAAGAAGGAGGAGGCCGATCGTCACTTCAAGGCGGCGCTGGCCATCATCCCCCACTCCGCCATCGCTCGCATGGAGTACGCCAACGCCATGGTGATGATGCATGGCAAGAGCAAGATGGCGGCCGCCGAGGCGCTCTACGGCGAGGCGGCCGAGTGCGCGCCGGTGGATGCCATGGAGCGGCTCGATGTGGAAGCCGCCCGTGAGGAGCTGGAGGACGAATAGCCCGGCGGTGCTGCGCAATGAAAGAGGCCAACCCCAGGGTTGGCCTCTTTGTTTCATGTCGGGTGGCGTGCCAGAGCGGCTCAGCCGTGCAGCAGCTGATCCAGCATCTCGGGATCGTAGAGCAGATCCGGCTCCATCAGCACCAGCAACAGCAGCTGCTCGAACTCCACAGCGAAGCGCAGGGCAATGAGCTCAGGGTCCGGCACCCGCTTCTTGTCGGTGATGAGGCCGAGCTGCACCTTGTTGTCATAGGAGAGGATAGAGACGCCGACGCCAATGTCACCGGCCTGAGGCACCCAAAACAGGGGCTGGCGCAGGCGGGCACCGGCCAGATAGAGGGTCTGCTGGGGGCCGGGCACATTGGTGATGACGGCGCTGGCCTTGGCCGACAGAATGTCGATGGCTTGTTGCTGCACCGCTCTGGGGGCCATGCCCATCACCTCCAGCAGATTCAGCACCACCGCCGGTTGCAGGGAGGATTTCAGCGCCTGCATCCGATCCCGCACCGCATGGAGCCGCTGCAGCGGGTGCGCTATGTCGATGGGCAAGTCCAGGGCCACCAGCCCGAAGCGGTTGCCAAGGGCCCCCTTGTCGTCGGGCGCGCGCATATTGACGGGCACCAGCGTGCGGATCTCGATGTCATCGACCTCGTCCCCCTGTGCCAGCAGATAGTGGCGAAATGCCCCGGCGGTGGCGGCGATCAACAGATCGTTGACCGAACAGCCGAGCACCCGCCCTACCGCTTTTACGTCCGGTAGCGGGATCTGTTCAGACCAGGCCACCCGTTTGGCGCTGCCTGTCTCCCCCTTCAACCGGGACTTGGCATCGTCGGAGAGGGTGGCGATGGTGTAGAGCTCGGCGGTCACATCCCGGCCTGTCTTGAGGTAATCCATTGCCTTGGTGGGATGGGTCAGTACCTCGACATATTTGGACCAGAGGGTACCGGTCAGCTTGAGCCCGGCCCGCAGCAGACGGCTGCCTTGATGGATGTCCTGCTCGTCGTCGTCATGATCGCCGGTAATCGGCTCGGGTTGCGGACGTGGCGCCGGGGTCGGGCTGTCATCCATCATGGTAAGCAGGGCGCGCACCAGGGAGAAGCCATCTCCCATGGCGTGATGAAAACGCACCACCAGCGCCTGCCCACCGAGGGAGGTGTCCACCAGGTGCATCTCCCACAGGGGGCGCTGGTGGTTGAGCGGGGTGGAGGCAAAATCGGCCACCAGCCGCTCCAGCTCCTCCTTGCCTGCCTTGCCCGGCAGGATCACCCGCTTGAGATGCTGGTCAAGATCAAAATCGGGATCGTCGCGCCAGTAGTACTCTCCCCCCTCCAGGCTGGCTTTTTGGTGAAAACGGGGTTGCACGCTCAGAGTGTACAGAAGGCTGGCACGCAGCTGGGCTTCGTCCAACTGACCATCAAACATCAGCACGCCGACGATCTGCATCAGATTGTTGGGCCTGTCCATCCGCAGCCAGGCGGTATCGACACAGGAGATAAGTTCACAGGGTGACATGGTATTTTCCCTACCGTTTCGCTTATTTGTCCGCGGCCTTCTTATGAAAACCACATTATCGATGGCGAACAAACAGGAGTCCTATATGTTGGTGCCAATACGCTTCGATTAATTCTTTCTGTCTGGACAGAACGACACGTAGCGCCATGAATATTTTATCGCAGAACACATAATCAGCCCGTGCATACCCTCCCGATTTATTGTTATCCGGAGGGTATGTGTCGTTCAATTAATATACAAAGGTGCTAATTCGCAGCTATTGTCGGCGACGGTATTAAGTGAATATTTGAATTCTTGCCCCGGGTTATCCCTGACAGGGACAAGGCAGGCGATGATCGACATATTCGAGGATTTCCTGTTCCAGCACGCTGCGTACCGGCAGCAGCATCAGGCCGAGGCGCACTTCCAGCTGCAGGCTGTTGTCGGTCAGGCAGAGAAAGCCATTGACCCCGGCGCCGCGAAACATCAGCCGGGTCTCCTCTTCATCTTCCCACTCACAGTCGAGTTCGTACTCTTCGCTCATGTCCTGTGCGATGGCTTCGGCGGCGAGCCGTACCCCTGCTAATCCCAAGGGATGCTGGCGGTTGACCTTGATGGTCGACAGGCTGCTGCCGACAAGGGGATCGTATAGAAACATGCTAACTCTCTGAGCGGTGACAACATTTACTGATATTAAACACATGAATCAAACAAGTGAAAGCCATTTGCAACATAATTGGGACTCACTTAACAAAGACGGTTGAGTAAATGCTCCATGCTTTTCTCCTCATTCCCGCTCGCGTTACACTAACAGGCAAAGGCGTACCTGAGTGGCAGCCCCGCCTCCCCTTCAGGGTTCATGCCCTCGTTTTATCTAGCCGCCAGGCCATTCGGTGCAGGTCACCAGAGAGCAGCATATGACCCAAGAGACACACATAGCCGATGACCCGCAAGCGGACGAGAGTACCCTGGGGCGGCTCTATCGCCAGCTCAACCGGGTTGCTTCCCTGCGTGAACAGATGCGCACCCACCCGGAAGACCAACAAGACAGGGACAGCTTGCGCCAGTGGCAGGCGGATCGGTTGGGCCGCACCCACGGCGATCTGCTTAAGAGCAAACGCTATGGCGCGGCGGCCGCGTTTTTCCTGACGGATCTCTATGGTCCTGGCGATTGTGCCCGCCGCGATGCGGACGTGATGCGGGTGATGCCCACCGCCGAGCGATTCCTGCCGGAGTCCGGGCTCAAGGTGCTGGCGCAGGCGATCGAACTCGATGCCCTCTCCGAGGAGCTCGACTACCTGATGGTGGTGGCGCTACGTCGCAGTGGTGCCATCCATCAGCTGACGGCAGAGGCGTATGCCCTCGCCTATCGGGAGGTGGGTGAACCCGAGCGGCGCGCCCATCAGATAACCCTGGTCACCGAACTGGGGCTCACCCTGGACAGGCTGGCCCGCAAGCCTTTCCTTGGCACCACCCTCAAACTGATGTCGGGACCGGCCCATCTGGCAGGCCTTGGCGAGCTCTTCTCGTTTGTCGACCGTGGCTATCGGGTCTGCCATCAGATGGGGAAAGCGAATGAGTTTCTGGACACCATCGCCAGCCGGGAAAGCGCCATCATGGCGGCGTTGTTTGATGGGGATGCCAGCGTGCTGGATTGACAGGTGGTGCTGGATACTGCAATAAAAAAGCGGGTCCGTGTGGCCCGCTTCTGTTACTGGGGGAAACCTGCGGATCAGATCACCAGCAGATCCATGAAGGCGTGGACCGGCGTGCCGGCCAGCCGCTGGCCATCCTGGCAGAGGGCGAGGATATCCTGTACCCGTTTGGCCGGGAAACGGGTGGCCAGGTTATGCTGGAATTTTTCTACCAACAGCGGGATCCCCTCCTCCCGACGGCGACGATGGCCGACCGGGTACTCCACCTCTACCTTAGGAGTGTGAGACCCGTCCTTGAAGAAGATCTGGATGGCGTTGGCAATAGATCGCTTGTCCGCCTCCAGATATTCGCGGCTGTAGCGCTTGTCCTCCTGCACCACCATCTTGCCGCGCAGCCCGTCGATGCGGGGATCGGCAGCGATGCCATCTTCGTAATCCTCGGCGATAAGGCGACCAAAAATCAGCGGCACTGCCACCATGTACTGCAGGCAGTGATCCCGATCGGCCGGGTTGTTGAGTGTCCCCACCTTGCTGATGATGCGAATGGCCGATTCATGGGTGGTGAGTTCGATGCGGTCGATCTCGTCCAGCCGTCCCTTCACCTGACCATGCAGCTTCATGGCGCACTCCACCGCGGTCTGGGCGTGGAACTCGGCGGGATAGGCGATCTTGAACAGCACGTTCTCCATCACATAGCTGCCGTAGCCCTGATGCAAGGCGAACTGGTTGCCCTTGAACAGCACGTCGTAGAAGCCCCACCTGGGGGCGCTCAATACGCCGGGATAGCCCATCTCGCCGCTCATGGTGATCAGCGCCAGACGCACCGCGCGGGAAGTGGCATCCCCCGCCGCCCAGCTCTTGCGAGAGCCCGCGTTGGGCGCGTGGCGGTAGGTACGCAGGCTCTGGCCATCAACCCAGGCTTGGGAGACCGCATCGATCACCTGATCCCGACTCCCTCCCAGCATGTGGGTCACCACGGCGGTGCTGGCGACTTTGACCAGCACCACGTGATCGAGGCCAACCCGATTAAAGGAGTTTTCGAGCGCCAGCACCCCTTGAATTTCGTGAGCCTTGATCATGGCCGTCAGCACATCGGCCATGGTCAGCGGCGCCTTGCCCTCGGCCACGCGGGTGCGCGACAGCCAGTCGGCGGTCGCCAGAATACCCCCCAGGTTGTCGGAAGGATGGCCCCATTCGGCGGCAAGCCAGGTGTCGTTGTAATCGAGCCAGCGGATGATGGCGCCGATGTCCCAGGCCGCCTTGACCGGATCGAGGCAGAGCTGGGTTCCGGGCACCCGGGCACCATGGGGCACGACGGTACCGGGGACTATGGGGCCCAGGTGCTTGGTGCATTCGGGAAAGCGCAGCGCCAGCAGACCGCAGCCCAGGGTGTCCATCAGGCAGTAGCGGGCGGTATCGAGGGCTGCCTGGCTGGTGATGGGGTGGTTGCAGACATAATCGGCAATATCGACCAGCACCTGATCGGGCTCGGGTCTGTGGTTGACGTCGACGTTGGCGGACATCGTGATTTCCTTATCGTTGTTGTAGGGAGACGAAATGACGGGGGGCCGGGCCGACGTAATCGGCGCTCGGGCGAATGATCCTGTTGTGCTCGCGCTGCTCCATCACGTGGGCGCACCAGCCGGTGACCCGAGAGCAGACGAAAATGGGGGTGAACAGCTTGGTCGGGATCCCCATGTAGTGATAGGCGCTGGCATGGAAGAAGTCGGCGTTGGGGAAGAGTGCTTTTTCCTCCCACATCACCGTCTCCGCCTCGCAGGAGACGCGGTAGAGGCGTGTGTCCCCCGCCGCCTCGGCCAGCTTGGCCGACCACGCCTTGATGATGACGTTGCGCGGATCCGAGGTGCGATAGACGGCGTGGCCAAAGCCCATGATCTTCTCCTTGGCCGCGAGTTTTGCCAGCAGCTCGCCCCTGGCCTGAGCCTCATCCTGCCAGGGGGCGATCATCGCCATGGCGGCTTCGTTGGCCCCGCCGTGCAGCGGGCCGCGCAGGGTACCGATGGCGGCGGTCACGCAGGAGAAGAGATCGGACAGGGTCGAGGCACAGACCCGGGCCGCGAAGGTGGAGGCGTTGAACTCGTGCTCGGCATAGAGAATGAGGGAGACATGCATCACCCGGCGTTCCAGCTCACTCGGCGCCTTCTGGTGCAAGAGCGCCAGAAAGTGGCCACCGATGCACTCCTCGTCGGTATCGAGCGCGATACGCACCCCTTCATGACTGAACTTGTACCAATAAATAAGGATGCCAGGGAAGGCGGCCAGCAGCCGATCGGCCACTTCATGTTCGTGCTCGAAGCCCTCTTCCGGCTCCAGATCGCCGAGCATGGAGCAGCCGGTGCGCAGCACATCCATGGGATGGGCATTGGCGGGAATGAGCTCAAGCACCTCCAGCAGGGCACGGGGCAAGATGCGCAGGCGACGCAGCTCGCGCTTGTAGTCCAGCAGTTGCTGTTCACTGGGCAACTCGCCCTTGAGCAGCAGATAGGCAACCTCCTCGAACTGGGCGCCATCCGCCAGCTCCTTGATGTCATAGCCGCGATAGGTGAGTCCTGTGCCGCTCTTGCCCACGGTACAGATGCTGGTTTCCCCCGCGCTCTGACCCCGCAGGCCGGCGCCGCCCAATGGCTTCTCTTGTCCCATAACCTTGCCTCCTAATCCCTGGATGTGAACAGACGATCCAGTGTCTGCTCGTAATGGTGATAACCGAGAAAGTCATATAACGATTCCCGGGTCTGCATGGTGTCCACGACGGCTCTCTGGTGGCCATCCTGGCGAATGTGCTGGTAGACGTTGAGCGCGGCCTGATTGGCCGCCCGGCTGGCGCTTAACGGGTAGAGCACCATGTCGACGCCGTGCTCGGCGAGCTCGGCCTTGTCAAACAGTGCTGTCTGGCCGAATTCAGTCATGTTGGCGAGGATGGGCACCCCGGCGGCCTGCTTGAAGCGGTCATACTGACCGAGATCGGTCACCGCCTCGGCGAAGATCATGTCTGCCCCGGCGGCCACGTAGGCGGCGGCGCGCTCCAGCGCCGGGCCAATCCCCTCCACCGCCAGCGCATCTGTGCGCGCCATGATGACGAACTCCCCGTTCTGACGGGCATCCACCGCCGCCTTGATGCGATCGCACATCTCCTCCTGCGAGACCACCGCCTTGTTGGGCCTGTGGCCACAGCGTTTCTGGGCCACCTGATCTTCCATGTGCACGGCGGCGACACCGGCGCGTTCAAAGGCGCGAATGGTGCGGGCGATATTGAAGGCGCCGCCCCAACCGGTGTCGATGTCGACCAGCAGGGGCACCTTGGTCGCAGCGGTGATCCTTTCTGCGTCGATCAGCACGTCATTGAGGGAGGTCATGCCGAGATCCGGCAGGCCATAGGAGGCATTGGCCACCCCGGCGCCGGAGAGATAGAGGGCCGCAAAGCCGCTACGCTCGGCCATCAGGGCCATGTAGGCATTGATGGTGCCGACGATCTGCAGGGGCCGTTCGTTGGCAAGGGCGGTGCGAAAACGCAGGCCTGCCGAGGGGGTAAGGCTGGACATCATGACTCCTTTCATTTGTCTGGTCTGACTATCTAATATCACGTTTACGTTAACGTCAATCATACTTTCGTGGCAGAACGGCGTCAGGCAAGACAGGGCGCGGGTTTTAGGGTAAATTTCACCAATTCCTTCAACAGATTGAATCGTAATGTCGGATCCCAATCCCGTGATCGTCTGCCCGGCTTGCGACTTGCTGATCGAACGCAAGTTATTGCCCCTGCGCCGCCACGCTCACTGTCCCCGCTGTCATCAGCATCTGTATGGACGCTATGCCTTCCGCTCCTCCCAGTTGATGGCCCTGACCATCACGGGGTTCTTGCTGCTGCCCTCTGCCTTCTTCGAACCGCTCATCTACCTGCGTCTGGCCGGGGTGAACTCGGACGCAAACTTGTTAAAGGGCATGTTGGTACTGATGGTCGAGCACGAATTCTGGGTGGCGGGGCTGGTATTCTGGTGCGCCGTACTGGCGCCGGTAGGCTTGCTGCTGGGGATCTTTGCACTGGCCTCCGGCCTTGCCAAGCGCTGGCACATACTGGCGCCGACCTTAAGAGCCGTGGAGGTATTTCGTCACTGGGCCATGCTGGAGGTCTACATGGTCAGCCTGCTGGTCGCCCTGTTCAAGCTGATCGACATCGCCGATGTGCGCCTCGGCGGCGGCCTGCTGAGCTTGGGGATCCTGATGCTGCTCAACATGACGCTGCTGATCCTGTTCGATCCTGCCCCCTACTGGGAGCGCGTACCACTGGAGGAGCCGGATCATGTCCCAGACCAGCGCTCGTGAGCTGGGGCTTTGCCGCTGCCACACCTGTGGCCTGCTGGTGCGCTATCAGGCGGGCAGCGTCTGCCCCCGTTGTCACAGCAGGTTGCAGGTTCGTATCCCCCACTCCCTGGCCTGGTCCTGGGGCTTGCTGGCGCTGGCCACCTTCATGTTGCTGCCCGCCAACCTGTTGCCCATCACCCATTTCTACAACAAGGGGTTATTGCAGTCCGATACCATCTTCAGCGGTATCATGATGCTCTACCGCAGCAAGATGTCGGGTATCGCCACCATAGTGCTGACTGCCAGCATCATAGTGCCGGTGGGCAAGATTTTGGGGCTGGGCTGGATCTGCTGGCAGTTGCAGCGAACCACGCCGGTGCGGCGCAAGCGTCAGCTCATCATGTATCGCATCATCGACTTCATCGGCCGCTGGTCCATGCTGGACTTGTTCGTCATCTCGCTGATGGTGGCGCTGGTGGATCGCGGCGTGCTGCTCAATGTACGGGCGGGACCCGGCGCCACGGCGTTTGCCGGTGTGGTGGTGCTGACCATGATGTCGGCCCGCATGCTGGATACCCGCTTGCTCTGGGACAAGGCGGCCCGTTGATGGTCTGGTGAACACAGATCCCGCTTGTCCTGGGATGGGGATGCCCCGAATAGTGAATAACCGCCAGCACTGTCGCAAGGCAACGCGCAGGCGGTGATGTGTTTGTATCTGAACTGCTGTTTATGTCAGCCAATTAAGGAGTCGGTATGATCGGGGCTGAACCCGTCATTGAGAAGCGTCGCTGGTTGTCGCCAGTCTGGTTGTTGCCCGCCATTGCCCTCTTGCTGGCAGGTGGCTTCGTCTACCAGCAGTTTGCGAGCAGTGGCCAACTTATTCGCATCAACTTTGCCCAGGGCAATGGCATCTTGCCGGGCAAGACCCAGGTGCGCTATCAGGGTGTGGCTATCGGTGTGGTGCAGGAGCTGGCGCTGGCCGAGGACGGCCGCAAGATAGCCGTGCTGGCCAAGATTGACAGTCGTGCCCGGCCGCTTATCCGCAAGGGGTCCGACTTCTGGCTGGTGAGCCCCAAGGCATCACTCACCGAGATCTCGGGCCTGGATACCCTGGTCTCTGGCAACTACATCAATCTGCAACCCGGTCGGGAGAACAACCCGCTGGAAGAGGAGTTTGATGCGCTGGATGGCCCTCCCCCCGGCTATCAGGCACAGGGGCGCATGCTGCACTTGACCGCCGATTCGCTGGGATCTATCGGGATCGGCGCCAAACTCTATTTCCGCGGTATTGAGGTAGGCAGTGTCATCAACACCCGTCTCGGCCAGGACAACCAGAACGTGATCCTGGATCTGGTGATCGAGCCGCGTTTCGAACACCTCATCAAGGCCGATACCCGCTTTTGGAACATCAGTGGCATCAAAGGCTCCTTCAGCCTGGCCGGGGTCAATGTGGAGGCCGGCAGCCTTACCTCCATACTGAGCGGCGGCATAGCGTTTGACTCCCCCAAAGCCTCCCCCGAGCCGGAGAAAGGCCAGACCTTCATCCTCTACAAGGGGCTGGCCGAAGCGGCCCGTGGCGAGCGGATCGACATAGTGGCCGGTGATCTGCCCATCAAGGAGGGAATGCCCATCCTTTTCGAAGGGATCGAGATTGGCCGGGTTGACCCCGTTCGCCTGACCGACAAGGGTCGGGTGGTGACGGCGTTGATCAACCCTGAACAGGCATTTCGGATCACCGGCAACAGTCGCCTCGTCTGGGAGACTGTCTCCTTCGGTGCCGCCGGCCTCAAACATGCGGATCGCCTGCTGGCCGGCCCGGCCATTCGCCTTGACTACGTGGAAGGTGACAGGGTCAGGGCCATGACCTTGAGCAGCAAGGATCAAGTCAGTGGCACCCGGGTCACTCTGCAGGCCGACGATCTGGCGGGGCTCAATGAAGGGGCGCCGCTCTGGTACAAGGGGCTGCCGGTAGGCCAGATCAGTCAGCTGACTCTGGATGCCAAGGGCAATGCCAGCGTCGCTCTGGTGGTCAACAGCCAGTATCAACATCTGCTGGCACGGGCCCGATTCTATCGGGCGGCGCCGCTGCAGATCGAGGCTGATCTCAGCGGTATCAAGGTGGAGACCAGTCCGGCCAGCGCCTGGATCGGCGGGGG
>NZ_CDBI01000074.1:0-136473 GCF_000820025.1 Aeromonas popoffii | reverse complement strand
AGTTGGTACAGGCGGCGAGCGGTGAGCGGATAAACCGCCTCTACCCGAGTCAGGAACTGGCCCTGTTAGGCACCCGGGATGCCAAGCCCCAGCGCTGGTTATTGAAAGCGGAACAGGCAGATGGCATTGGCATCGGCTCCCCTGTGCTCTATCTGGGGCTTGAGGCGGGCAAGGTCAAGCAGCTGCGCGCCGCCAAAGAGGGGGTCGAGATCGAGCTCGAAATTGATGGTGTTTATGCCCCTCTGCTCTCACAGCTTCCGCAATTTTGGAAAAAACCGGCACTGGATGCCCGGGTGCGGGTCGATGGTGTGCAGGTGAAGGTGGGCAATCTGGCCACCTTGCTGCGCGGCGCCATCGAGTTCGATCGGCTGGGCTCCGGCCGCAGCAGTCACCAGCTGTTTGACAGCAAGGAGCAGGCAAAGGCGAACGTGCGCAGCCTCTCCCTGACCGCCGAGAGCAACCCGGGTCTGGGCATTGGCAGCCCGATCCGCTATCGCGGGGTCGACATCGGCAAGATTGAGCAGATCGAGCTGGAACCATCGTTGGGGCAAGTGATCTTCAAGGCCGAGCTGGATGGTCACTATGCCGGTCGTTTCTTGCAATCTGGCGCCCGCTTTACTCTGGTACAGGCCAAGCTGGGGCTGGGCGGCGTCGCTCACCTCGACACCCTGATCAAAGGGGCCTTTGTGGAGGCTCTGCCAGGTCAAGGGGCCGGCAAGGATCGCTTCCCCTTGAGTCAGAGTGGTCAGGTGGGCCTGGCCTTGACCCTCAAGAGCCCCTCGGTCAATGGCCTGAGCGTCGGCAGCCCCTTGCTGTTTCGTAAACTCATGGTGGGCAGTGTCACCGGGGTTACGCTGGCGCGCGATGGCAGTGAGGTGCTGATCGATGTGAGTGTCGACAAGGAATATGCCCATCTGGTGCGGGCCAACACCCGCTTCTGGAATGTCTCCGGGGTCAAGGCCGACATAGGCTTGACCGGGGGGACCATAGAGGTGGAAACCGTGCAGAGCCTGCTGGCGGGCGGCATCGCATTCAATACCCCAGAGCACGATATGGGGGCGACCGTCAAGGCTGGCCACAGCTACCCGCTGTATGGCAAGGCGGAGAAAGAGTGGCTGAAGTGGAGTCCCCGCATCCAGCCCTGAACGTCTCTCTTGTTCCAAGCCCGGCCCAGTGCCGGGCTTGTTCATTTTCCCCTTGCTCATTGCCCGTTAAGAATATTCCTAGCCGTGTGATAAGATGTCGCCCCTCTTTTTGGGTCAGCGAGACGGCACAGTGCACGACAATACCTATCTTCCCGATCACTTCTTGCACCATATTGCGGCCATCATGCCAGCGCACCTCACTATGGACTCTTTCGTAGCCAGTTGCCGGCGCCCACTGCGACGCAGTATTCGGGTAAATACGCTGAAGATCTCGGTACCCGCATTCTGCGAACTGATGCAACCGCTGGGCTGGCAGCTCGAGGCTGTGCCCTGGTGCGAGACCGGCTTCTGGCTGAGTCGCCGCGACGAGAGCGTGCCCCTTGGCAATACCGCAGAACACCTGAGCGGCCTCTTCTATATCCAGGAAGCGAGCTCCATGTTGCCGGTTACCGCGCTATTTGCCAGCGATCAGGTCAAGCGAGATGGCATGCTGCTGGACGCAGCCGCCGCCCCCGGCTCCAAGACTACCCAGATCGCGGCCTTGATGAACAACCAGGGCATGCTGGTTGCCAACGAATATTCCAGCAGCCGGCTCAAGGTGCTCAGCGCTAACATTCAGCGCTGTGGCGTGACCAATGTGGGCATGACCCACTTCGATGCCAAGGTGTTTGGCCAGTGGTTGCCGGAGACCTTCGACGCCATACTGCTCGATGCCCCCTGCTCCGGCGAAGGGACGGTGCGCAAGGATGAAGATGCCCTGCGCAACTGGAGCATAGCGAGCATCGACGAAATTGCTGCGGTGCAGCAAGGTCTGCTGGAGAGCGCCTTTCATGCCCTGAAACCCGGTGGCGTGCTGGTTTACTCCACTTGCACGTTGAGCGAGCAGGAGAACCAGGCGGTCTGTCAGTCCCTGTTGGACAAGTTTGGTGATGCCCTGAGCGTTGACTCGCTGGCCGACCTGTTCCCCCATGCACAGCTGGCCTGTACGCCCGAAGGATATCTGCACGTTTGGCCCCAGATCTTCGACAGTGAGGGATTTTTCGTCGCCAGATTGCGCAAGCATCACTCAGTGCCAAATACCATGTTCAAGCCGGGCAAACTCGGCAAGTTCCCCTTCTCGCCACTGCCCACCAAAGAGGCCGAGCCCATGTTGCGCGAGATTGAAGCCCATTTTGGCGTGGTACCACAGGGCCAGCTGTTTGGTCGCAATGACGAGATCTGGCTCTTTCCACTGTTATTTGAGCAGGTGCAGGGCAAGCTGCGTTTTGATCGCATCGGCATCAAGCTGGCTGAAACCTTCAAGAAAGGTTATCGCCTCACTCATGAGTGGGCGTTGGCCTATGGCGACAAGGCCACTCTGGGATGTATCGAACTCGACGGCGCCAATGCACGGGAGTTCATGATGGGGCGGGATGTCTGGCCTGAGCAGGAGGCTGGCTCGGGCGAGGTGATCGTGCGTTATCAGGGTCATACCCTGGGCATGGGGAAGTGGGTCGGCAGCCGGGTCAAGAATGCCCTGCCCCGCGAGTTGGTGCGCGACAACAATCTGTTCGGCGCCTGAGTGTGTGATGACTCGCGTCTGATCGAGTCTTAAAAACCCACACATCGGTTGAACTTTTGTGCGGATCTTGAAAAGCCTTGAGCCTTGTCTAAGCTTAAGGCTGTCCGAACACCAGTTAGCGCACGGCTCTGCAAGGAGCCAATTCCCCTATGCTAGGTACAAGAAATTCGTACCTGGCTTTTTTTATGTCCGCACTGTCTGTTTCCTGCCCCTCACTCGAGCGCCTCAGCCATCTCTTGCTCAACTTGGGGCTGGGATGACAGTTCATGTTGATAGAGCTGATCGATCGCCTGCTCGATGAGCGAGGCCTGGCTGTCTTCGAGATGCAACCCCAACTCCTGCAACCGCTCGGCGTGACGATTGCTTATCCAGCACTGCAACCTGGTGTGGGTTTCCTGTTTACGCTTCACATGTTGGCGTTGCCGCTCGGCATTGTTGTGTGGGACAGCCTCTTGGGCCTCATCCACGTTTATTTCCTGGCTCATATGACCTTGCAATGGTTTGCTTCAATGTTTGTTATCTCTAACGTGTTGATGACGGTTGTCTGAACAAGAGGGTTCTCCCCTCTCATCGGACACCTTGGCAACGCGCAATAAATATATCATCAGATCAACAAGATACAATTTAACATAAAAAATGCAAATGCGCGGTCATAAAGGGAGGCAGGTTAGCGCTCCCCATCGTCAGGCAAGCCACGGCCAGCGCGGCTTCCGTGCTTGCGGAGTACTTTTTTAAGATGCTGTACCAAGTCGCTTTTGCCTCCGGCGTCTTAGCTCTGACTGCGTTCAATGAGATAACTACTTCTTCAGGGTTAAGGCCTGCACCTTCCGCAAGAAAAATTGCAGTCTCATCAGTGAATTGCGCTCGTTCGTTGTTGATTGATGCTATGTAAGATGTCGTAAAACCCAAGTCTTTAGATACCTGAGTGTAAGTCGAGTAGTTTTTGGCCCTCATATAGGCCGCCATCAGTGTTTTAGAGTCCATTTGCTTATCCTCTCAGGTTTGTCAAATCAAGATTATCACACCTTCCATGTGTCTGTTTTCGTATGTTGTAAATAGTACGCACATGTCCTAAAACTCACATCAACTTACCATTCAGTGAGTACGGAACATGGAACGCCAGACCCTACAGCAACAAGTACCCGTTTACCACGTCTGCCAAGCCTGCGGCGGTGCCGGTTGTTCAGCTTGCTCCGACCTCTGCATCCTTGAGGGTGAAATCAACGACGAGCTTGGTCCCGACTTCCTCGACATCGATTTGGCTGATTGGGTTGATGAGTCGGGTGCGTTCCCTTACGAACGCCAGTCGCCGATAACTATTCCCGGCATCACATCAGGTCGGGAGTGCTGATCCATGGCAATCCAAGTTGCTGATGGCCGCCTCGGTTCGTCCATGACCTTCACCTCCTACGCCGCACAGCGCACCCTTGACGGTTCCCGTGCAGCTGTTATCTCTAAACCGCATCGCTCCCCTTCCCTCGCAGGTCTCAAAGGCGAGGAGTACCTTACCGCCCTTCGCAGCTCTGAGCCCTACATGGCCATGCTGCGCGAACAGTGGGCGCAAGATAACGGTGTGCAACTTGATGTTGCAACCAAATGGTGGCGCCCCCAAGTGGCCGCGCCCGTTGAAGTCGTTCGCGGCTCCCCTGCCCCGTTCAGTGCCGAGGCACAAGCCGACAAGTTCGCCGCCCTGCCCATCGGTGGCGCTGACGATGCCAAGTTACGGGAGCGCGTCGTGCTGCGTCACCCCGCCTGTGTAGGATGGTTCACTCATGTCTATCAATCGCGTAATGCGTTACTGGGCGTACAGTCTGCTAATGAGGCAGCACGGCGCCTTGATGAGTCTTTGTCTGTTCATGGTGAGCTTGGCGAGTTTCGTTACTCTGCCGACGATGACGGATTTGATACCTTTGCCCGTCGATTCGCTGAGCATACCGGACGTCTGGTTGCTACAAGACACCATGTGGTTGCTCTCCGGCTGGTTGTGGCACTGGCTCATCACTACGGGCTTAACCCTGTGGATACAATCACCGAAGAGCAGGCGGACGACCCCTATCCGACCCTTAATCGCTGGGCCGATATGGCATGGGTTCGCCGTCGCCTTCGCGGTGTGTCAGCTCACCGTCTATACGATGCCGCTAGAGAACATGCCCTTATCAGCGCAAGAATGGCTGCGTATACAACAGACCTCTCTGTGGCTCGCCGTGCTTTCCGCCTCGCTCGTAATGATGAAACCCTGTCAGCGCTTGTTGCGCACAATGTGGATGATGTTTTCGATGCCGTAGGCATGAAAGAGGCCGTCGATGCCAGCGTCAGCAACCGCACCAATCGCCGCGCCGAACTCATGACCAGACTGTCAGGTTTTGAGAAGTGTGCCAAAGAGCAACGCCATGTTGCAATTTTCCTCACGTTTACGTGCCCCAGCCGTTTCCACTCGGTGCACCGCAATGGCACCGCCAATCAGAACTGGATTGAGGCAGGCCGCCCGTCCGTTCGGGACGCTCAAGCGTGGCTCATCAACTGCTGGAACAACATCCGCAAACGCGCCGATGAAGCCGAGATAAAGCCTTACGGCTTCCGGTTCGCCGAGCCGCACCACGATGGCACCCCCCACTGGCATGCTGTGCTGTTCATGTCCACCCAGCAGGCCAAGCAGTACCTCAAGATTTGCCGCGAGCAGATGTTGGCCGACTCCGGCAACGAGCCTGGCGCAAAGCAGCACCGCTTTAAGGTCGTGTTTATCGACCCCCGTAAGGGCTCGGCCTGCGGCTACTGCTCCAAGTACGTGGCCAAGAACATCGACGGCTATGCAGTGGGCAAAGACCACGAAGCCGGCAAACGCGCCAAGGCCATCGACACCGCCGCCCGTGTTGACGCATGGAAATCAGACAACCGTATCCGCCAGTTCCAGCAAATCGGCGGCCCCTCCGTTACTGCGTGGCGTGAGCTCCGCCGCATCCGCACCGAACTCGATCAGGAAAACCCGATGCTGAAAGACCTGACCCCCGAGCAGCACTTCGCGCTCGAAAACGTCCGCAAAGCCGCTGATGCCGGTGATTGGGCCGCCTTCTGCTGTGCCATGGGTGGCGTTCAAGTTCGCCGCAATGACCAGACCGTGAAGGTCCACTACGGCATCCCAGAAGCCATGCAGATGCTGTGCGATGAGGACGGCGTTCTGCTGCGCACTCCGCGCACCAAGACCCAGTACGGCGACCGCGCCGCCCTTCGCGCCATGGGCCTGATGTTCTGTGACGTCTTCCTGCTGACCCGCGCCAAGGACTGGCTCATCACTTCCAAGGAGAAGTGGGAAGCGGCGTGTAAGAAGACCATGGAAGGCATCAACGACCAATTCGACGTGCTGCACGAGGAGAAGGTTTACCAGTTCATGGAATACGAAGCCTATGAAGCGATGCAGCAAATGGCCATTTGTGACCATCAGTCTCGCGTCTGGCTGCTGTATCCCGACAGCGACCGCCTCGCGGGGTCCCCTCTGGGGTGCGAGCCGGGCGGTGTCGGCTTGGACCCGTGTCTTTAACTGTCCTGTCTTTACCAAAACCCAAACAACCGGAGAAGCGAAATGGAAATTGTAGGAAACATCATGGATGCCGACGACATCGTACTGAGCACCCGTAAGCGCGGTGATACCGACATACAGGTCGGCACCTTCAAGTTTATGACCACCAAGCCCACCTCGGTGATTGAGGTCGGCCTCAGTGAGGATCAAGTTAAGGCGAACATGCACGTTGAACTGAAGGCCCTTGTCGGGGGCCGCATCACCCTTCAGCTCGAATACGTCGATAGCGCCTATGCCGGTGCACAGGGCCAGCACAAGCAGTTCAACGGCTTCCGCCTGTTCGCCCTCCCCAACAACGCCAAGAAGGCTTAACAGATGCGCTGCGTCCAGGTAACTGCCGAAGGCTTCTTGCAAGCCGTTGATGTGGCGCTTGACCAGTGCCAAGGCGCTTATCTGGTCGAGCAACAAGACATAGCCTCCATGGTCGCATGGCTCGACCCTGCAACCGTGGGCTATGGCACTTTGGTGGCACTTCTCGGTGCCTCCTTCACTGGTGTGATAACGGTCTACTACGCCTCATGGGCATGGGCTCGCGTCACTTCAATCATTGGAATGAGATAAGGAAAGTCACATGAATATGAACATGAAAAAAATGACCATCATCGCCGCCATGCTGCTGACCGCTGGCGTTGCTCATGCTGAAGGCCTCGACGTCACCGGCGTTCAGACTGCCGTTCTGGCTGCTGTTACGGCTCTGCTCGGCTTCGTTGCCGCTGTTGGTCTGGCTAAGGCCGGTCTGGGTGCGGCTATCTGGGGCTGGCGCAAAATCCAAGGTCTTGCCAGTAGCAAGTAACCTCATGTTGCACCCACAAGGGGCGGCCTGCGCCGTCCCTTTTTTATTGGAGAGGATGCCATGGTCTGGGCTCCCATAATGTTTATCACAGGGTTGGTGTTGGCTTATGCGCTCATATCAGGAAATAACTCGCGCCATTAGTGTGCGCTGGATAATCAGGAAGACGCTTCGAGCTGTAATATACTGCGTTAACCCGCTCAACTTCTTTAAAGTCCTCCTGCGTCTAATCAAATGGTTTCTTTACTTCGTGTTTGGCGCGGTCGCTATAGGTATGCTCACGCTCGCCGTTGGCAATTATGCAACGGCGGCTGAATGGACAGCCGCAACAAAGCCCACCACATTCGGTACGTGTAAAGACCCTTCTAACCGAGTCTTGGGCTCTCCGGTGACAATCGCCGATTGCGCTAAGTTGGTTACTAAATATCAGGATAACCCTAATAGGATATGTTCTGTTCCTGCTGTTGAACCGTCAGCGGGTCAGACTGTTGCTATTATGTGCACCAATAAACCCTACACTGATTTTGGTGGTGGTGGTTTTTGGAATGACAAGCTGGCTCAGGCCACATATACATGCCCGCCAGCCGGTAAACCAGAATTTACCTTTGGCCCGAAAGTTACTGAAAATGGCACTGTCTGTGAAAAGAAACCGGTTCAATGTTTGTTGGGCTCGGTAAAAGATACCAACACTATTACTGGCAAAGAATTTTGCAGGCCAATTTGTCAAGGCATTGCCGGAAACACATATGGCGAGCCATTAACCCCCGTAAAGTATTTTCAGTCAAATTTTGGTTCAGTCCAGATACAATGTTACGGCCAGTGTTCGATTCGCCCTGTAGGCGGCTCTGTTAGCGTCGACCCTAATCTTAAAATATGGGCAGCAGTCATACAGTTTACGGGTGAAAATTGCCCTATTCAGACGCAAGGCACCGAGGAAGAAACCTCTACGGCGGGAGCGAATACCCCTGTTACGCCCCCCAATTCGTCCGCCTCTACCGATGCAGCACAAAACCAGCTCCAGAACGCCGCCAGTAGCGCAGTTAGCAACCCAACATCCGGCGCAACCGGCACGGCCACACTAAACACGGTCGTTGATAAGTTGGCCGAGACTAGCAACAAAGAGATCAAGGCCAACAGTGAGCAGAACGCCGCCTTGGGTAACGTCATACAGCAAACCGCTAGGGATATTCAGACGTCCATCAAAGAGGCGCAGTTGTCGGCCTCACAGGGGGGCTCAGGGGCTGGTATTGGTCAAATACAGATGGCTAACGCCATCAAGGACGGCAACGCTTCCATGGGCACCAAGCTTGATGGCATCAAAGACGCTATCGAGGATTCCAAGGACGACAATCAGGGGCCGTTGCCTCCGGGTGATAGCACCATCAAGACGAACCCCGCCGATGTAAACCCGCACCCCAATGACTGGGCCTCGCGTAATTACAACACCGTCATGCAACAACATGTTGCAGCCATGAATGCGTTGCCGTTGTTCTCGGGCATAAGCGGATTCTTCAGGGTTGAAATGGGCGCCGGTACATGCCCTTCGTTCAGCATTGATGTTCCCCAGATTGCGGGTGTAGGTGGTGGCTCAATTGTGTTTGATGTGTTTTGCAATGCAGACCTGCAAAGGATATTTGAAATCATCGCGCTGTGCGTGAAGCTGTTAGGGCTTTATGTCGCGTTCAGAATCGCCCTGTTGGATTAAGGAGATAAAGCCATGGAACTGCTTAATTCGTTTAGGAACTGGCTCAGGGACATGATAGAGAGCTTCGTTCTCTGGATTGTCCATCTGTTTCAGGCAATCTTTCAGTGGTTCGAGGGGATGCTCCTCGATACGTTTGAAAAGATACTCACGGCAATTCGATTTGTGATAGCCAGCATCCCTTTGCCTGACTTCCTGCAATACAGCTTGCAAGACCTGTTTAACTACATCCCGAGTGATGTGGTGTATTTCCTTAATATGTCCGGTATCTCACAGGCGTTTCTGTTTATTTCCATGGGGGTCGCCTTCCGGCTGGTGCGCAAGGTCGCCACGTTGTTCCAGTGGTAAACAGCGTCTCTGTTTTATTATGTTAAGTAGGAACGTAACATGCTGATATTTCACGAGGGATTGCCGGGCAGTGGGAAAAGCTATGAGGCCCTAGTGTCGCATATTATCCCGAGGCTCAGGGATGGCCGCACGGTAGATGCCTATATTGAGGGCCTTAATTACGAGAAAATAGCTGAGCTGAGCGAGATAACGCTAGAGCAGTGTCAGGAACAGCTTAAACAGATTACCCGTGATCAGGTTCTGACCATCAATGAGCACGTCCGGGACAAAAGCTTGGTCATCATTGATGAGGCCCAAAACTTTTGGCCGTCAGGTCGGCAAAAGATGGCAGACCCGATCATCCAATTTGTCACCGAACACCGACACCGTGGCCTTGATATCGTCCTCATGGGACAGAACCTCAACGATGTGCACAGCCTCTGGCGTAACCGGATAGACCGCAAGTTCGTATTTATGAAGCTGGACGCGCTGGGGCAATCCAAGCGCTACTCGTGGGGCTCTTACAAGGGCTCGCTCAGGGCAGACGGCCAGCGCAGCCGTATCGAGTTCGAGAAGCTAACCGGCGGCATCAAGGTCTATGACCCTAAATACTTCGGCAGCTACGCCAGCACCACGTCTGAAGACAATGAAATGGGGGTCTATAAAGATGACCGGACCAACATATTCAAGTCGGCAAAGTTCAAGTACGGCCTTCCAATTGCCGGTGTCTTGCTTATTGGCGGCCTGTGGTTTGCCCTTGACCTGCTGTTCAACTTCAACGAGAACGTGGGCGCTGATGAACTGGTTAAGCAGTCACAGCAACAAGATGTTGCACCCTCCCCCACGTCACCTGGGCAGCCCACCGCCAAACCGGCGCACCCGCCCAAACCCAAGGTCGATGACCTGTTCACCCAGACCCTTGAGGGATACAAGCCCGTGCTCACCTCTCAGACGGTCGTCAATGGTGTGTTGCTTGATGCTTGGATCGAAGTGTGGGACGACAAGGACAATTCCATCATGATGTGGCGTTCGTCAGACCTGACCCAGCTCGGTTGGACGGTTGCCATGAAGACCTATGGTTTGGTCATCACCAAGGGCAAGGTCACTATGCTGATTCGTGAACGCAACATAGCACCACCGGGTAAGAGGGATAGCCTGACCTCTGGTGTTGCGGGGTCTGTTGAAAAGGCTTTGTAGTATTCACCCGTCCAAGTGTTATGCGTTCCTCTAAAGCGTCCTCCGGCGTCCCCGCCGCCTGCTTTTGCCAGTGCCCGAAGGCCCGCCGTGGTGCGCTGTCCGCCAGCAGCTCCACCGCTGGCCTTCGCGCACAACGGCGCTACCCCCGAGGACACCCCCACCAAAACGGGCGTCTCGTGTAGCTTTCTCTCGGCCCGTAGCCAAAACACTGACATGCAAAAAGAATGTGCAACATGATGTTGCATTTAATGTTGGTCATTCTATACTCAAGATATGCAACATGATGTTGCACTTTCTAGGGGGAGAGTATGGACAGCTTGAACTTGAACGCCGAGGAGTTGAGGGATTTTCGCCGGGTGCTGGACTGGTCACAGCAGCGCATGGCCGATGAGCTGGGCGTTGCGCGGAACACCATCAACCGCATGGAGAAAGGCCACATGGCCATTGAAATCCGCACCGCTCTAGCCGTGCGTTATCTGGCGTGGCACTTCAACAAGATTGAAAAAGTCACCGTCATTAAGCCTGCACCAGAGCACGTAAACGTGCAGTCCACCCCAGAACGCGGTGATGCAGAGAAACAGGTTGCACTTCCCTTGCCGGAGCCAAAGCAAGATTTGCCTGATCCTGCATTGTCTACGGCAGAGCAAGATTTGCCGGATCCTGCATTGTCCACGGCAGAGCAGGCTTGGGCGGTCTATATGCCGTTGCTCTCCGATTACAAGGGACATTTGCAACTCATGAAGCGTTTTCTGAAGTTTGCGGACTATGATGGTGGCTATTCGTATCTGTTCATGTTGCAGCTTTTGGAACGCCTCGCCAAGATGTCAGAAGGCCCTGAGCACGTACCATACGAGTGGACTAGCACTCTCGCCCTTCGTGATTACGCTCGCGAGCTCTACAAGGCCAATCCGCAATGGCACTGATGTATGGTCATCAGAGAACAGGGGCGGTAGCCCCTACAAGGCGCCCCACTACGTTAAGAGAAAATGACGTAGCCAGGCGCCGAAACACGCCCATCTAGACCAGAGTCGGGATCCCCCTTCCTCCTGCCAAACCGGCTTTTAAGGCTTCCGGCGTTTTGAGGTAGGTAAACGCCTTAGCGCTCCTAGGCTATTACCTGTAATACCGGTATTTCTTCCTTGGCGACTGCCACCGCTTGAAGGTTTCTGCGCCCATCATGTCGATCAGCTCCAGCCTTTGCCGGGTCATCTGTGAACCCGCCGGAGTGATGAGGTGGTATCCAGACATTCTCCATCCATGCCAGTACCGCTCGAAAATTGAGGGGAGTTCCCTTCCTGCTGCCATCCTCATGACCCGTTTACATATCGCGGGAATCTCTTTTCCCTCATCCCACAATGTGACCTCCATCACAGAAACAAAACATAGTTTTGCGGTTTCTTCCTTGTTAAATCCGCATTCAAACCAGCGAAAAATGAAGTTTTTGGTTATTGCTCTGTCCATGCTCTTCAAACCATCAAAAGCTGGCTTATTCCAGCGCGGCGTAGTTTGAGTCTTCATTTAACGTAATCTGTACAGTTGCGCGGAGTATCTGTTACAACAAGCCATCCAGCGCATGATCGGAGAATTTGTGGGCATCATCGAAATACTCCTGCAGGGTACGCATGTCCTTGTGGCGAGTCACCTCGATGATCTTGTTCATGGGCTTGCCAGCGGTGACTGCCGAGGTAATGAATCCTCGTCGCAGGCTGTGGCCACTGACGTAGAGATCGTCGATGGTTTGACCGGTTCGGCGCTTGATCATCAGGTTGATACCCTGGGGACCGAGTGGTTCTGTCATGAGTTGACCCCAGCGGTTCATCCGCCGAAACAGCGGCCCGTCGCTGATCCGGCTTTTGCGCAGCCAGTTCTGCAGTGCCGACACGGGACAATAGTGCTTGCCAGGGATCAGGGCTATCTCGGTTTCATGGAGCTGATGCTTGCTCGGTTTGAGGCGAAGGCGGATCCCCTGCCCCACAAAATCGAGATCGCTTACTTCAATTCGGGCCGCTTCCGAGCGGCGCAAGGCGCCACTGAACATCAAGAGCAGCAGGGTATGATCGCGCAGGCCCGCCAGAGCAGTAGTGTCGATGCCATCCAGCACCTGAGTCAATGGTTGCAGCGTCAGGGCGCCAGTTTTGCGTTTGCGGTTATCCCCCAACCTGACAATACCGCGCATCATCTCCTTGATTTCGGCATGTTCGGTCGGCATGGGATGGATGCCCTTCTGCTTGAAGGCATAGCGGATCCCCGCCAGACGTCTCACCAAGGTTGCAGGTTTTCGAGGTTCGCCGTTGCGCAGTTCCCCTTTGCCCTCCTCTTTATCCAGCCATACCCAGTCAGCCAATACCCCGTCGGCCTGATCAGCCAGAAAGTTCATGATGTCGTGATGGGTAGTTTGCAGCGGATCCAGCCCGTGCAATAGGCACCAGAAGACAAAAATACGGGTATCAGCCTGATAGGCATTGAGGGTGGAATCCGCTTTTGCACCGCGCAAAAAGCGGCGTGCCCGAGAATTTAGCTGGGCATCGAAGACGGTTTGCAGTGATTGGTATGCCGAGCCGGATAGGGTTGGATATGCCACAGAACGCTTTGATTCATATAAAGTTTAAATGGATCTTACAGGATCCACCCTAGACATCAAGTATCGATAATGAATATTATCGATACTTAAAAGATCCTGAATTAAACCTCATTGAACCTCCATGTTCTCCTGCCTAGCATCGTCTTGAATAAGCCTGCTTATAATAGGCTGATATTCATGTCAGTGAGAGATAACAGATGGCATTGGTAATACTGTCGAGGGAAAGGATGCTGATTATTTGAAATAAAGAGGCCCCATTATCCGGGGCCTCTTCGTTTACTTTTTTGCCAGCTTGAACAGCTCGAAGAAGTTTTGGCTCGTCGCATCCGCCAGCTCGGCCAGCGAGATCTGGCGAAGGTCGGCAACGAACTGAGCAACATCTCGGACAAAGGCGGGCTCGTTCTCCCTCCCCCGATGAGGAACAGGAGCAAGATAGGGAGAGTCTGTTTCGACCAGCAAGCGCGCCAACGGCAATGCCTTGACCACTTCTTGCAGTGCAGATGCATTCTTGAAGGTCGCTATGCCGGAAATGGAAATATAAAAGCCCATCGCCATCGCGGCTTGGGCCATCTCGAGGGACTCGGTGAAACAGTGCAACACACCACCCACCTGATCGGCCCCCTCCTCACGCATGATCTGCAGGGTATCTTGCTGGGCATCACGGGTGTGAATGATCAGCGGCTTGTTCAAGGCGCGAGCGACGCGGATGTGTTCGCGGAAAGAGGCTTGTTGCACCTCCTTGTTCTCTGGCGAGTAGAAGTAGTCGAGCCCGGTTTCCCCTATGGCCACCACTCTGTCATCTGCGCCCTGCGTCAGTAATAACGCCGCATCAACACCGGGTTCCTGATTGAGCGGATGCACACCACAGGAAGCAAACACCTGGGGATAAGGAGCGATCGCCTCGAGCATGATCGGGAACTGTGCCTGAGTCACACTGACACAGAGAAAATATCCCACGTCCAGTTTCGCGGCCTTGGCCAGCACATCAGCCATGCTGGTCTGCTTGCTGCCATAGCTGAGGCGATCGAGGTGGCAATGGGAATCAACGAGTAACATAAAGAACCTTTGCGTCTTGTCAGATTTATAACCAGCGGCTGAGCCAGTTCATCAAATGAATGGTGGGATTGGAAAGCTGCCCAGGTTGGCAGGCAGCCTTAAGCGCCACGAGCTGCTGCTCCGCCTCCAGCAATTTTTCGCTGGAGTTGCCCTCGGCCAACTGCTGGCTGAGGGCCGCCAGATCCGGCATCGCCAGCTGATGATGACCGCAGCCAGCCTGAGTCTTGATTGCATCACACAAAAACAGCTGCAACCAGTGCAGCCTGACTTGAGTTTCATCCGCCAGCTGGCTGCAGACATGGGTGGCCCGGGTCGGGGTCAGTGACAGGGAGACGAAACTCCCCAGCAACTCGCGACGTTTGCCATCTTGCTGCTCTTCTATGTAGCGCAACACCCGTAGCGGTGCTCCCTGACAGATCCGTACCTGGGCCAATGTGGCCTGGTGACCCTGTTCGGCCAGCCAGCGCACCGTCTCCCCTTCCGTTGGCAACTGGCAAACGTGCTTGTGGCAGCGGCTCAGTATGGTAGGCAGCAGACGGGAAACCTGAGAGGCAATCAGCAGCAAGAGGCTGTCCCCGGCTGGCTCCTCCAAGGTTTTCAGCAAGGCGTTGGCGGCGGATTCCGTCATGCGCTCCGCATCAGGGATGATCACCACCTTACCCCGACCGAGCTGGGCCGAGTTCTGCAGACGAGCACAGATCTCGCGTATAGCCTCGACCCCTATGGTCTTGCTCTCAGCAGGCAGGGTACCAAGATCCGGGTGATGTCCCTTGTCAAACAGCTGGCAGGAGTGACACTGGCCGCAGGGTTCCCCCCGATCCGGTTGTTGGCAAAGATGCAAACGCGCCAATCGTTCAGCAAGCTGCTCCTTGCCAAGCCCGGGATCGCCGAGCAACAACCAGGCGTGGCCCAGCCGACCGGCTTGGGCCGTCTGACTCAGGGCATGCCAATCCGGGATCAACCAGGGATACATAGAGGCTTGTTCGATAAGTAATTGTCCAGTGCAACCTCAATGGCAGCTTTGACCTGATCCGGAGTTTGTCCGGCATCGATCACCCGAATGGAATCATCTTTGGCGGCCAGTTCGAGATAACGGCTGCGCGTGCGCTCGAAGAAACTGATCTGCTCCAGCTCGATCCTGTCCAGCTCGCCACGATGACGGGCACGCTGCAAACCAAGAGCGGGATCGATATCGAGATAAAGGGTGAGATCCGGCTTGAAGTCACCGAGCACTGCCAGCTTGATGGCGCCGATGAGCCCCGCATCAATGCCACGCCCGCCGCCCTGATAGGCCTGGGAGGAGAGATCGTGGCGATCTCCCACCACCCAGCGTCCTTCAGCCAGTGCCGGTTTGATCCGGGTCTCGACCAGCTGCACCCGGGAGGCATACATGAGCAGCAACTCGGCTTCGATGGTGAGACGCTCGTCGTGAACTTCCTTGACGATGGCGCGCATCCGCTCGGCCAGCGGGGTTCCCCCGGGCTCACGGGTGCATTCGATCTGGTCTATGCCGTGGCGTTGCAGATAATCGGTAACATAGCGCACCGCGGAGCTCTTCCCTGCCCCTTCCAGTCCTTCAATCACAATAAATTTAGACATTAGGGCTTCTTCAATATGTATTCGCGAACCGCCCGATTGTGTTCATCGAGGGTCTTGGAGAAATAGTGGGCACCGCCCCCCTTGGCGACAAAATAGAGATAGTCGGTCGACTTGGGATTGAGCGCCGCTTCGATGGAGGCCTTGCCCGGCATGGCGATGGGCGTGGGTGGCAGGCCGTTGATCACATAGGTGTTGTATGGATTCACATCTGTCAGGTCACTACGGCGGATATTGCCATCGTAGCGATCCTTGACCCCATAGATGACGGTGGGATCTGTCTGCAGCTTCATGCCAAGACGCAGGCGGTTGACGAACACGGAGGCGATCTGCGCCCGCTCGTCTGGCTGACCCGTCTCTTTTTCGATGATAGAGGCCATGATCAGCGCCTCATAAGGGGTCTTGTAGGGCAGATTGGCCTGGCGCTTGTCCCAACTCTGCTGCAGGAAGGCTTTCATGTCCTGATTAGCGCGACGCAGAATAGAGATGTCACTGGCATGGGTGGTATAAGCGTAGGTTTCCGGCAGGAACCAGCCCTCCAGCTTCCCATTTTCGATGCCCAGCTCTTGGGCCAGGTCAGCTTCAGATTGCTCTACGGTCAGCCGCTCCAGATAAGGTGCGCCGGAGAGCTGCTTCAACCAATCCTCAAAACGGGAACCCTCGACGAAGGTGAGGCTGAAGTGAAACTCCTTGCCGGAGGCGAACAGAGCGAGGGTCTCTTTGAGAGGGGCCCCTTCCTTGATCTCGTAGGTGCCAGATTTGATGGCAACCAGCTCGGGATGGCCTCGCAGCCAAAGGCGTACCGCCCAGGGGCTGGTTTCCCCCTCCCCCAGCTCGGCGATCAGGCGCGCCGCGTGGGCGCCCTTCTCGACGGTAAAGAGGCGCGTCGGCCCCTTGTTGGGGAGCGTCTCCACCTGCTGCCATTTGTAATGTACATAGCCCCCGGCCACGGCGACTGTCAGTGCCGCGCCCGCGAGCAAGGTGTAAAGCCGATTAAACTTCAATGACCAAACGCTCCTGTAAACGGCGGATCAATACCGGGCTGGGATACTGGGTATCCCCAATGCCGTTCACCGGCACTATGCCCATCAGGGTATTGGTCAGCCATACCTCTTCGGCCTGCCACAGTGACTCCAGTGGAGCCTCCACGACACGCAGTTCAATACTCATCTGTTTTAGCATTCCCATCACATGCCGCCGCATGATGCCATCAATACCGCAGTGAGCAAGATCCGGTGTAAACACCGTCTTGCCTCGGCGCCAAAACAGATTGGCACTGACACCTTCTACCAGAAATCCACGACTGTTCAAGACTATACCTTCGACTCCCGAACGCGCTGCAAGTTCGTTTTTCAGCAACACCTGCTCCAGCCGGTTCAGGGTCTTGAGTCCTGCCAGCATGGGGGCATCACCGAGCCGTTGCTGGCAAACCAGCAGTGGAATGCCGTTTTGCTGCCAACCCTGATAGTGGCTCGGGTAATCGGCAAGGGAGACGATCCGGGTCGGCGTCTGGCAGCCACTGCCGTCATAACCTCGACCACCGATGCCACGGGTCAGCATCACCTTGGCGACAGCTTGCGTCTGACCGGCGGCAAGCTGCGCCACCTCGCGGGTCAGGATTGACCAGTCCATCTCGGCAAACCCGAGTCTGGCACTGGCCTGCTGCAGGCGAGCCAGATGAGCCGACCACCAGACAACCTGACCATGCTTGATCAGCATGGTGGTGAAATGACCATCCCCGTATGCCAGCCCACGATCCCTGGCGGACAAGAGGTCTGTCGATACTCCATTGATAAACAAAAGGATCCCTCCGATAAAAAAGGCCCGATACTGACGTATCGGGCCCATACTGTCCGCCCCGGGGCGAATTATACGCGTTTGAAGATCAGTGAGCCATTGGTGCCGCCAAAACCAAACGAGTTGGAGAGGGCGTACTCGAAGCTGCCTGGCTTGGCCACATGGGGCACCAGATCCAGATCGCACTCTTCATCCGGGTTATCCAGATTGATGGTGGGTGGAGCCACCTGATCACGCAGCGCCAGCACTGTGATGATCGCCTCGATGGCGCCGGCAGCGCCCAGCAGGTGACCCGTCATGGATTTAGTGGAGCTGATCATCAGGGATGTGGCGTGCTCGCCAAACACTGATTTCATGCCGCGCAGCTCAGCCACATCACCCAGCGGGGTGGAAGTGCCGTGGGCATTGATGTAACCAATCTGCTCGGGCGCAATGCCGGCATCCTTGATGGCATTTTTCATGGCGCGGGCGCCACCGTTGCCATCAGCAGGGGGCGCTGTCATGTGGTAGGCGTCGCCACTCATGCCAAAACCGACCAGCTCGGCGTAGATCTTGGCGCCACGGGCCCTGGCGTGTTCGTACTCTTCCAGCACCAGCACACCGGCGCCATCACCCAGCACGAAACCATCGCGATCCTTGTCCCACGGACGGCTTGCCTTTTGCGGCTCGTCGTTGCGGGTAGAAAGCGCCTTGGCCGCTGCAAAACCGCCCATCCCCATCGGGGTAGAGGCTTTCTCGGTACCACCGGCTACCATCACGTCCGCATCACCGTAGGCGATCATGCGGCCAGCCATGCCGATGGCATGAGTACCCGTGGTACAGGCAGTAGTCACGGCTATGTTAGGGCCTTGCAGGCCTTTCATGATGGAGAGATGACCGGACACCATATTGATGATGGTGGACGGTACGAAGAAGGGGCTCAGCTTGCGCGGGCCACCGTTAATCAGGCTGCTGTGGTTCTGTTCGATCAGACCCAGACCACCGATGCCGGAACCTATGGCCACACCAACCCGTTCTGCGTTCGCTTCGTTGATCACCAGACCCGAGTCTTCCAGTGCCTGGATCCCCGCAGCCACACCGTACTGGATGAAGGGATCCATCTTGCGGGCTTCTTTGCGGTTGATGCCGTACTGTTCGGGATCAAACTCTTTAACCTGGCCTGCGAAACGGGTCGCAAACTCGCTGGCATCAAAGTGTTCGATGGGAGAAATGCCGCTCTGCCCGTTGAGCAGGGCTTGCCAGCTGGATTCGGCAGTGTTGCCCACCGGGGAAAGCATCCCCAGGCCGGTCACCACGACTCTGCGTTTTGACACTGAGCTAGTCTCCGAGAGCTATTTTGAAAGGGGTCAATATAAAAGAAGCGGCCCTTGGGCCGCTTCTTTCAGAACAGGAACTTATTCCTGATTAGCGGTGATGTAATCGATAGCCGCTTGAACAGTGGTGATCTTCTCGGCTTCTTCATCAGGAATTTCGGTATCGAATTCTTCTTCCAGCGCCATTACCAGTTCAACGGTATCCAAAGAGTCAGCGCCCAGGTCGTCGACGAAGGAGGCAGCGTTTTTAACGTCTTCTTCTTTAACACCCAGTTGTTCGATGATGATTTTCTTTACGCGTTCTTCGATGTTGCTCATGACCTGAATTTTCCTTTAAAAATACGCTATTGCGTCTGGTTGGGGTAGTTTATTCAATTGACGTGAGTTTGCAAGTAGCTTGCCGCTGGTCAAACCACGAAATTCGCCAAACTTCGGCGTACTATCGCAAATTTGAACAGATCTCACGACAAATTGATTACACCATGTACATCCCGCCATTAACATGCAGGGTTTCGCCAGTGATATAGGCGGCGTCATCAGACGCCAAGAATACCACAGCTGCGGCAATTTCTTTTGGATCGCCCAAACGGGCAGCAGGCACCTGATTCATGATGCCGGCACGTTGATCGTCATTCAGGGCACGGGTCATGTCGGTCTCGATGAAACCGGGCGCAACCGCGTTCACTGTGATACCACGGGATGCCACTTCCCGTGCCAACGATTTGGTAAAGCCAACCAGACCCGCCTTGGCGGCGGCATAGTTGACCTGGCCCGCATTGCCCATGGTACCGACCACTGAGCCGATGCTAATGATCCGGCCATGACGCTTCTTCATCATGGCGCGTAATACTGGCTTGCTCAAACGATAGAGGGAAGTCAGGTTGGTGTCGATGATTTCATTCCACTCATCATCTTTCATGCGCATCAACAGGTTGTCGCGGGTGATGCCGGCATTGTTGATCAGAATGTCGATCTCGCCAAAGCGTGCCCTGATAGCCGCGAAGACAGTTTCGATGGATTCCTGACTGGTCACGTTCAGTGCCATGCCACAGCCCTGCTCACCCAGATAGGCGCTGATAGCCTCTGCGCCGCTCTCGCTGGTCGCAGTGCCAACGACTTTTGCGCCACGGGCCACAAATGTTTCGGCAATCGCCCGGCCGATACCACGACTGGCACCGGTCACCAACACAACCTTATCGGTAAAACTCATGATCTGCTCCTGTTTACTTGGACTGGGCCAATGCCAGCTCGAAAGAGGCGACATCGTTGGCGTGGATGCCTTCCACTCGCTTGTCGATGCGCTTGGCGAGCCCGGTCAATACCTTGCCCGGCCCCATCTCGATCTCCAGCACGACACCCTCATTGGCCATCCGCTCCACCGTCTCGGACCAACGGACCGGGCTGAACAGTTGACGCACCAAGGCCTGCTTGATGGCAGCCGGATCCTGTTCACAGGATACGTCGACATTATTGATGACTGCGATGGTTGGAACCTTGATCTCGATCCCGTCCAGCGCAGCTGCCAGTTTTTCTGCAGCAGGTTTCATCAGAGCGCAGTGAGAGGGTACAGAGACCGGCAGCGGCAGCGCGCGCTTGGCACCAGACTCTTTCATCAAGATATTGGCGCGCTCAACCGCTTCCTTGTGACCGGCGATCACCACCTGGCCCGGGGAGTTGAAGTTGACCGGGGAGACCACCTGACCTTGCGCTGCTTTTTCGCAGTTGGCGGCGATGGCCTCGTTATCCAGACCTATGATGGCAGCCATGGCGCCTGTGCCTTCCGGTACGGCTTCCTGCATGGCCAGACCACGCAGCTCAACCAGTTTGACCGCATCGCTAAAGGCCAAGGCACCGCTGCACACCAGGGCTGAATATTCCCCCAGACTGTGGCCGGCCATGATGGCGGGGGTCGCCCCACCCTGCTGCTGCCACAGACGCCAGAGCGCGACGGAGGCAGTCAGTAGCGCTGGCTGGGTGCGCCACGTTTTGTTCAGATCTTCAACCGGACCATCCATGATCAGGGCAAACAGGTCATAACCCAGCACCTGGCTCGCCTCGGCGAAGGTTTCCTTGATCACGCCGTGCTGCTCGGCCAGCTCGGCCAGCATGCCGACAGTTTGGGAGCCTTGTCCCGGGAAGGCAATGGCAAATTGGGTCATCATTGATTCCTTTAAGGTAAGACGAAAACGAAATCGGTCGCGGGATGGCGCAGGGCCCCATCCCGCTGAAGATCAGAGGCGAACCAGCGCCGAGCCCCAGGTAAAACCACCGCCGAAGGCCTCCAGCAGCACCAGCTGACCCGGTTTGATCCGGCCGTCGCGCACCCCTTCATCGAAGGCGATGGGCACGGAGGCGGCAGAGGTGTTGCCGTGCTTGTCGAGGGTCAGCACCACCTTGTCGAGGCTCATGCCGAGCTTCTTGGCCGTCGCGCTGATGATGCGGAAGTTGGCCTGGTGTGGCACCAACCAGTCGAGCTCGCTCGGCTCGACACCGGCTGCGGCCAGGGTTTCAGTCACCAGCTCGCTCAGACGGGTGACCGCCACCTTGAACACATCGTTGCCCTTCATATACATGTAGGCTTCGAGTTCGGCTCCCGGCATGCCACGACGAGGGTGTGGCAGCTTGAGCAGATCGCCATAACGGCCATCGGCATGGAGATGGGTCGACAGTATCCCAGGCGTCTCGCTGGCACCAATCACCACAGCGCCGGCACCATCCCCGAAAATGATGATGGTGCCGCGATCTTGCGGATCGCACATGCGGGACAGCACATCGGCACCGACGACCAGCACATGGCGGGCTGCGCCGGATTTGACGAATTGATCGGCAATGGAGAGTGCGTAGGTGAAACCTGCGCAGGCGGCCGCCACATCAAATGCGGGGATGCCAGGCACGCCGAGCAGCCCCTGCAGCTCGCAAGCTGCGGCCGGAAAGGCGTTCTCTGCGCTGGTGGTGGCCAGCACTATCATGTCGAGATCGGCTGCGGTCAGACCTGCAGCATCCAGGGCGCGCAGGGCGGCCTGGTGAGACAAGGTGGCGACGGTTTCGTCGGCACCGGCAATACGGCGTTCATGGATCCCGGTACGTTCCACGATCCACTCATCACTGGTTTCAACCATTTGCTCGAGATCGGCGTTGGTACGCACTGAACTCGGCAGATAACTGCCAGTACCCAGAATTTTGCTATGCATAGAGTTCTTATAGATCCCTGTCGGAAAAGACAGATTCAAGGCGATCTGCTATTTGCAATGGAAGTTGATGCTTGGCCTCTTGTGCGGCCAGCAGGATCGCATTACACAGAGCGCGCCGTTCGGCTCGCCCATGGCTTTTTACCACAATGCCGCGCAATCCTAACAGACTTGCGCCGTTATACTGGTCGGGGTTCAGGTAAGAAAAACGCCGTTTGAACATAAATCCGGCGATACGGCCAAGAAAACTGTGTTTCTTGCGGGGATATCCGGCCAACTGGGCCATCATCCGTACCACACCTTCCGCCGTTTTGAGGGCAACATTACCGACAAAACCGTCACAGACAATCACGTCGCACTCGCCACTAAAGATGCGATCCCCCTCGACGAAGCCGACGAAATTGAGCGCACTGCACTGACGCAGCAGCTCGGCGCTGTGACGCACCAGATCGTTGCCCTTGATCTCCTCCTCCCCGACGTTGAGCAAGGCGACCCGGGGAAAGGCAATGCCTTCCACCTTCTCGGCCACCACTGAGCCCATCACCGCAAATTGCAGCAGGGTGTCAGCATCGCAGCTGACATTGGCCCCCAGATCCAGCATCACGGTACGCTTGCCGCTCAAGGTCGGCAGCGCCTTGATGAGCGCGGGTCTGTCGACGCCGGGCAGGGACTTGAGCACGCACTTGGCCATGGCCATCAGGGCGCCGGTATTGCCAGCACTGACGCAGGCATCGGCCTCACCCGCTTTCACCAGATTGAGCACGACCCGCATGGAGGAATCTTTCAGGGTACGCAGCGCCACGATCGGCTTGTCGCCCATGCCAACCACTTGGGATGCATGTACGAAACGAACGCGAGGATGAGTCAGCAAGCCATGTTGCTGCAACAAGGAGGTAGTCTGGTGCTGATCACCGACCAGGATCAGTTTTAACTGGGGCAAAAGAGACAGTGCCTGCACGGCGGCAGGCACTGTTTCCGAGGGGCCAATATCTCCCCCCATTATGTCTAGCGCGACAGTTTGCGTAGACAAAGGCAATCCTTAAGCGATTACCTTTTTACCGCGGTAGAAACCATCGGCAGTCACGTGGTGACGACGATGAATTTCACCACTGGTCTGATCAACAGTCAGAGCTGCACTGGTCAGCGCATCGTGTGAACGACGCATGCCACGCTTGGCACGGGTTTTACGGTTCTGTTGTACGGCCATTGTAGGCTAACTCCTAGATTCACTTACGTTTAAGCTCTTCAAGAACTGCAAAGGGATTCGGCCGCTCATCAGCAGGTTTGATATCACCCCAAGTCATCTCCATGTTACCGCGCGGACAAGCATCCACCGGATGCATCGCCACCTGAGGCAACGAGAGGATGAGTTCATCCTCCAGGATTTGATGAAGATCTATCTCGCCGTTTTCGTCCAACTCAATGGGCTCATAAGCTTCCGGCAGTTCTTCCTCGTTTGTTTTTTCAAACAGCGGAGTGTAGATAAAATCAGCTTCACAAAGGTGTTCGAATGTATCTCCACAACGCTGGCAAACCAGGTCAACCTTGGCATGGGCAGTGCCTTTCATAACGGTCAACTTCTGGACATCTTTGCCAAAGTGCAGTGATACATCGACATCACTCTGCAAGCCTGCGGTTGATGCCTCCAGCCTGGGCATCTGCGACTTTTCCACTATCCCGACATAGTCGAGCAGCTTCAAGGCATTACGGACTGGATCAACCTTAACGGGCAACTTCACCTTTTGCATAGGGCGCGAATATTATAGGTCCAACAACTGATAGTCAAAGGAAAAAGTCCTTACCGCCGATGATTTTAACCATACAAGTCCCTGAGATGCCGGGATTTGTTCTCATCGGTGGCTGATTATGCCATAAACCTGAGGATCCTACACAGGATCCTGCCTGCATTCGGCACATATCGCGTGTGCCTCGGCCTCACTGATCTGGTTTCTTGTTGCCAACTCAGGTGTGCGGGTCCGAAGTCTTGTCGTCACATGACCGGCACATGGTCCAGCCCCCTTCATCCGCCGCGGGTAATGCCTGTTGGCAACTGATCATGTTTATCTGGCGGTAGCGCTCGTCATGAGGGCCGATTCTTCCATCTCAATCCAACCCCCCTTGATGTAACAGTGAGAGGATGCCGGCTCACAGATACAAGGGAGGGCGATCTTTCATGCGACAGCTCATGACCGTCTTTCATTCAGGCCGCTCCTGTCGTTACCATCAGGATCTTATCTCCAGCCACTGATGAAGCAAATTGAACCTTGCTGGGCACGGGTGCCTTTATCACGCTCATCAAGGCACAATGAATAACTGGCGAAGGTGAAACAGCATTAACATGCACATATAAATGTGATGGGAAATAGTTTATATACAGCATTCTGATGACATGACATATCTGGCATAAGATAATGGTTGAAAACCTCCACCGCCAATTCAATGCACCAGCATTGCTGGCGTGTGACCACCACCATCACTGGGTATCAATACCCTCCCCTATGATTTCAATGTGGGCGCCTGCACGGGCACCCCGTTTCATCAGCGTCAGGCTCACAAGGTCTCTGGGCGTCTAATCAGCTACGACGGCGTCCATCACGTCCTGTGACCAGCACAACAGGGCCGCAAGAATATGTGATGGCTTCATGATATTTCCTGATAAGGTCAGATAGTAACTATCACCGCAATTCAAATCTGATGGATGAAGAGGCTGGTGCCAGAAACGACGACCAAGCAAAAGAGTCGTTAAAACCTGATCTGAAAATGAACGAGATCTTTAATGTGGCCACCCTCGGTCAACACAGCTGACAAGCGCTTATATGCCACTGTGACGATAAAGGCAGGGAATAAACGAAGCATGATAAATATCATGAGTTTGCCGCTATATACTGTCCCTCATGAAAAATGGATAGGAGCTACCGACTATTTACCCGGATGACCGGGCAGTGAAAAGATAAAGGCGAGCTCTTGATAAACAACATCTGAATGGTGCCTCCGGCTTAAACCTGGAGAATACACATCAAGACGCAAGCCTGAACAAAGACCGTCGTCAAGGAATGACCTGGCATGACTGCCACTTGCCCGCCGGATGTTGCAGCGCACACGCACAGGGCTGGGGTGGCATGGCTTCCATCAGCCGGCGAATGGCTCGAAAGCTGTCCAGCGCCGCTTCGGTAGCAATTGGATTGATGATCCAGCTCGGCAGGCTGTCGCCCGGGTTGGTGTAGGTTTCAAGACGCACCAGGGTGGTGCCATTGAGTTGTGGCAATGCCTCCCAGCGCCCTTCACTGGCTTGGATCCGCACTCGCCCCAGATGGGGCGGCAGTGCATCGGGTACCGCCCAGACCGTCAGTTGCAGGCTGCAATCGGCGTTGCGCAGCAGGCGAGAGTGTGTGATCAGCTCTCGCTCCTGCACAGGCCAGGGTGCTGACAAGCGGGTATACACCAAATCTTCATCGGGCGCTGGTTTTGCCAGCACACGCACCTCCAGGCTATGTGGCAGCCACTCCTGATGACGGCTAGTATCGCGCAGCACGGCCAGCAAGGCGGATGGGGGCGCCGCTACGTTCATTTCCAGGCGCAGGGCCACAAATGCCCCCGGTGGGTGAGCGCGGGTCCATAGCAAGATGCCGGCCTCCCCCGTCTGCAGTTGCCACCCTTGTCCCCATGCCGGTAAACAGAGCAGCCACAGCAACCATATTCCATGTTTTGTCATCTGATGCCCTCTCCTGATCCTGCTTATGCTTATAGCCGCTTTTCGACTGACAGGGAGGTCTGTCTGCTGGCGGGCCGACATGTCCCGGGAAGATGGTGGCTAGCCGGGCTTCTCCACGTGCTCATGGTAGAGCCGCTTTATCTCGTCTCGCAGCCAGAGCACCTTGGTATTGTGGTTGTTGCGCTTGTGCCAGAGCAGGATAAAAGCGATGTCGAGCTGGCAATACAGCGTTTCCTCCAGCGGCAGTGGCAAGGAGATCAGGTTGTCGTGATGCAAGCTGGCATAGCTGGCACAATAGGACGGCACGACCGCGATCAGCTCGTGAGCCGATTGGGCGGCAATGTGCAGCGCCTGTTCGAAGCTGGAGACCCGGATCGGTACCCGTCGGCTGAGTCCCTCATCATCAAGCAGGCTGTCGAGCGCCCAGGCATCGCTGGCCTCCCACACCACGCTCACATGGGGGTAGGCGAGAACATTGTCCAGGCTCCACGTGCGGGCCAGCAGAGGGTGATCTTTGCGCAAGAACACCACGGGTCTGTCTTCGAACAACACCTCGTGATCAATGTAATAAGGCAGGCGGTTGACACGGGCCAAGGAGCCAGGGTGCGTCTCGCGGGCACAGAAACCGAGATCGGCATCGCCATTGATGATGTCGCTGAGGGAGTGGTGATCCCAGTTCATCACCTTGATGGTCGACTTGCAGTACTTCTCGTAGATAACCATGGGCAAGCTGTTGAGAAAACTGGTGTAAAAGGGAGATTCCAACACCAGCCTGAAGGCTGCGCCTTCCGGAATCGCGTTGCCGCAGAGGGAGGCTATGTTGCCCGACAGCTGAAACCACTCCTTGAGCTCCTCTTCCAGTCTCAGCGACAGGTTGGTGGGTTCCAGCCCCCGCTGCGTGCGGATAAAGAGCGGATCATCAAACCAGTCGCGCAGGCGAGCCAGCGCCTTGCTGACCGTCGGCGCCGTCACATTGAGCCGTTTGGCCGCCTTGGTCGCGCTGCGCTCTTGCAGCAACAGCCTGAATACCACCAACAAATTGAGATCGAGTTCGACCAGGGGGCGCATGATCAGATGTTCTCCACGGGCTGGGGATCGCAGGGCGCCTGGTCGACAACAGGCCCCATGATGCGAAAGGCGAGGTAGAGTAGCACGGCAAGCAGGAGCGAATAAGCCAGTAACAAGAGGGGTGCCAGACCAAGCCAGCCCATCAGCCAGATATAGAGCGCTGAACTGGCTATCTGAATAATGCACAGGGTTGCACTGGCCAGAGCAATATGGCGCTGGCAACTGGCGAGGGCCTCACCCATCGCGATGCCGAAGCTGGCGGAAAAACCGATGCAAACGAAGGCAAAGCCAAAACGGATCAGCCAGAGCGCCCACAGCTGCGATGAACCATCATGGGCCAGCGCCATCAACAGCGCCTCCTGCCGGGAAGCCAGTAGCAACAGCAGTGCCAACCCCAAGGCGCCGTGGGCCCAGGCCAGCACCCTCTCCTTGCCCCACCGGCGGATCAACACCGGATTGAGAAAGGAGGTGATCATGCTGATCACGGCCATCGCCATCATGATCTCGGCGTAGCCGGCGGTATCCAGCCCCATCTCCGTCATCAATATCATGGGCGAGGTACTGACATAGGTCAGGATGCAGGTCATGCCGGTACTGGTCAGGCCGCACATCCACAAATACTGCTTCGAACGCAGAAACCCGAGGCGATCGGCAGGATGGCCAGTGGCCTGCCTGCCCTCCTCTGGGCGGGTCTCCCGCAGCCAGAGCAGAGTCACCAATCCCACCACGGCGCCGAGCAGGGCCATGGCCTGAAAGATGGCTGGCCAGTCGAAGCGGGCCAGAATGAGATAACCGAGCAGAGGCGCCAGCACGGGGATCACACAAATGATGCCGTTGATCATTGACAGGACAGCCGCCAGCCGGGCCGGCGCCAGCACATCGCGCAGCACGGTAAAGGTCATGATATAGAGGGTGCCTGCCCCTATCCCCTGACCGATGCGGCCCAGTAGAAATACTGTGATCGAGTCGGCATTGCCGGCCGCCAGCGAGGCCAGCACAAAGATCAGGGCGCCCGCCAGGATCACCGGCTTGCGACCATATCGGTCAGCCAGCAGTCCGCCGACCAACACGGTAGCAGCCATGCCAAACAGATAGGCTGAAAACGCGGTATGCAGCTGTGCCGCGCTGGCCGCTAGCGCGCCCCCGATTTGGGGGAGCGCGACCAGGTAGAGATCTATGCCCACCGGGTAGAGGGTGATCATCAAAAAACTGCAAACAAGGTAGGGACGCATGACAACTCCAGCAGTAGCGGACTGTCACCCAAGGCATGACAGTCGGATAAGCCTGTCACTATAGGGAAGAGGCCGATGAAAGAGTCGATAACGGCACTTTCCAATTTGGAAACCGAGGGGCGTCATGCTCCCTGCTCACTGCAAGCACACGGACTCCATCCGGCGATACCGGCAGATCATGTCAAACACGAAAATCCCATCAGGTATTTGCCCGGCTCACGGCGGGGCGATACCATCGGCGCCTGACTGCATAGAACCAGGACATCACAATGCCAACAGAGCTGATCCTCGCCTCCACCTCCCGCTACCGCAAAGCCCTGCTGGAAAAACTCGGCCTTCCTTTTGAATGTGCGGCCCCCGAGGTAGATGAGTCTCCCCTGCCCGGCGAATCTGCCGAAGCGCTGGTAGCGCGGCTGGCCCATGCCAAAGCAAACGCCATTGCCGACCGATTTGATCAAGGGCTGATCATAGGGTCCGATCAGGTGTGTGTCTGCGACGGTCAGATTCTGGGCAAACCGGGCACGGTGGAGAAGGCGGTGGCACAACTGATGGCTGCACAGGGCCGCAGCGTCACCTTTTATACCGGCCTGTGCGTGCTGGATGCCGCCAGCGGCCGGACTGAACAGCTGGTAGAACCTTTCACTGTGCACTTTCGCACGCTGGATGAAGCCGCCCTTCGCCGCTATGTAGAGGCTGAGCTGCCCCTTGATTGCGCGGGCAGTTTCAAATGTGAAGGTATGGGGATAGTGCTGTTCAAGGGGCTGGAGGGGCGCGATCCCAACGCTCTGATCGGCCTGCCACTGATCGGTCTGATCGAGCTGCTGGAACGCCATGGCCTCACCCTCCCCTGAGGGGAACGATATGCCCAGCAATGAAAAACGGGAGCCAAGGCTCCCGTTTTTCATCTTTTCATCAGACATGTGGCAAGGCGCTAGCCCAGCAACCGCTTGAGCTCATCCATGGTATCGACGACGGCAAGCGGATCATGTGCCTGCAACCGGCGCTTGTCGTGCACGCCCCAGCTCACCCCGATCCGCGGCATGCCCAGCGCCTCTGCCATCGCCATGTCATGGATGGAGTCGCCAATCATCACCGCCTGGTGCGCCGCTAAGCCCAGCTCATCCAGAATTTGCGTCAGCATCAGGGGATCGGGTTTGGAGTTGGCCTCGTCCGCGCCACGGCTGGCGGCAAACAGCGGCCGCAGTCCGGTATCATCCAGCACCCGATCCAGGCCACGGCGAGACTTACCGGTGGCCACCGCCAGCGCAATCCCCTGCCCGTGCCAGTGGTGCAGCAGCGCACTCGCCCCGGCAAACAACGGGCTGGGCGTGCCATCATGCACATAATGGTGACGATAGCGGGCGATCAGGGCGTAGGCCCGCTCGCCACCCGGCGCCAGCGCAAACAGCTGTGGAATGCCGACCTCCAGGCTGAGCCCTATGATCTGATGTGTCTCTATCGCAGTGGGCACCGGCTCGCCGCAATCGCGAGCCGCCCCCGCGACGCAGGCCACAATCCGCCCCACCGAGTCCATCAGGGTACCGTCCCAGTCGAAAATGGCGAGTCGGACCTCTTTCATCAGCGAGCCAGCTTGTTCAGGAAGTTGTCGAGTTCTGGTGCGAGCGGGGCTTCCACCTGCATCTCGCGACCATCGACCGGGTGGGTAAAGCTCAGCTTCCAGGCATGCAAAAACAACCGTTTCAGCCCTTGGCTACGCATTTTCTCGTCAAAGGCCGCTTCCCCATACTTGTCATCACAGGCGATCGGATGACCGGCATGCTGGGTATGCACCCGGATCTGGTGGGTACGACCCGTGATTGGGCTGCACTCGACCAGGGTCGCCTCGGCAAATTGACGGGCGATGCGGAAACGGGTTTCAGATGGCTTGCCATCACTGCTGACCCGCACCACCCGTTCACCGGATTGCAGATCATTCTTGCGCAGCGGCGCATTGACCACCTTGACGTGGGGCTGCCATTGGCCGCGCACCAGCGCCAGATACTGTTTGCGCATGGTCTTGACTCGCAACTGCTCATGCAGGCTGCGCAGGGCACTGCGCTTCTTGGCAACCAGTAACACGCCGGAGGTATCTCGATCGAGCCTGTGTACCAGCTCCAGGAAACGGGCATCCGGGCGCAGAGCGCGCAGCCCCTCGATGACACCGAAGCTCAGGCCGCTGCCACCGTGCACAGCCATGCCGGACGGTTTATTGAGCACTATCATGGCGTCGTCTTCAAACAGGATCTGGCTCTCCAGACGCTGAATGCTGCCGAGGTTGGCTGAGGGCAGTTCGTTTTTCTCGGCAACCCGCACGGGGGGGACCCGCACCTCGTCGCCTGGGCAGAGTTTGTATTCCGGTTTGATGCGCTTTTTGTTAACGCGCACTTCCCCCTTTCGAAGGATGCGATAGATCAGGCTCTTGGGGACGCCCTTTAGCTGAGTCTTGAGAAAATTGTCGATGCGCTGCCCTTCATGCTCAGCTTCGATGGTGAGCAGCCGCACTTGTTGTTGTATCTGTGTCATGGCGCGGATTTTAACACCGCCGGCGGCCCTTGGCTGCATGCTTTGTTGAAAAATGGCACCTTGCTATAAAAGTGGTTTAAATGGGATAATAAACAAGGTTTTGTCATTGTGTTCAAGCCTTGTACTAAGTGGCCAAAATTTATGCCACCCAATCCCGAAACACCGTGTATACAAGAACATGACGGTTCCCGGGTGCGAGGTACAGCGCATGGAGAACACAAACAGAACCGATTATTTGTCTCCACACCGGCATCCTTAATTCATGCCTTCTCGAGAAGGCCGAACCAGAGCGCCCTTAGTTTGCGCCTCATGCATACCCCAACCGGGAGGTTGCCCAAGTATGCTGAAGACCCGAGGCCGGCGCCGGCAGGATCCTGTGGAGGAAATCAAAATGACAAAATAACGAGAACTCAATGAAAAGAATGCTAATCAACGCGACTCAGGAAGAAGAGTTGCGCGTAGCGCTTGTTGACGGACAACAGCTCTACGATTTGGATATTGAAAGTCCGGGACACGAGCAGAAAAAAGCGAACATCTACAAGGGTAAAATCACCCGTGTAGAACCCAGTCTCGAAGCTGCTTTTGTCGACTATGGCGCTGAGCGTCACGGTTTCCTGCCATTGAAGGAGATCGCCCGCAATTACTTCCCCTCCGGTTACTCCTATCAGGGTCGTCCCAACATCAAAGAAGTGGTCCGCGAAGGCCAGGAAGTGATCGTCCAGATCGATAAGGAAGAGCGTGGCACCAAGGGTGCAGCCCTCACTACCTTTATCAGCCTGGCCGGTAGCTACCTGGTGCTGATGCCGAACAACCCCCGTGCCGGTGGTATCTCCCGCCGCATCGAGGGTGATGAACGGACTGAACTGAAAGAAGCCCTGAACGGACTGACAGTGCCGGACGGCATGGGCCTCATCGTGCGTACCGCCGGTGTGGGCAAATCCCCGGAAGAGCTGGAATGGGATCTGAACGTTCTGCTTAACCACTGGGACTCCATCCACAAGGCGTCACAGGACCGTACCGCTCCCGTGCTTATCCACCAGGAAAGCAACGTGATCGTGCGCGCCATTCGTGACTACCTGCGTCGCGATGTCGGCGAGATCCTGATCGACGACCCTGTCATCTTTGAACGTGCCCGTGCTCACATCGAGCTGGTTCGTCCCGATTTCCTCAACCGCGTGAAGCTGTACAAGGGTGAAGTCGCCCTGTTCAACCACTTCCAGATTGAGAGCCAAATCGAGTCGGCTTTCCAGCGCGAAGTACGCCTGCCCTCCGGCGGTAGCATCGTCATCGACCCGACCGAAGCGCTGACCTCCATCGATATCAACTCCTCCCGCGCCACCAAGGGCGGCGATATCGAAGAGACTGCGCTGCAAACCAACCTGGAAGCGGCCGACGAAATTGCCCGTCAATTGCGTCTGCGTGACTTGGGTGGTCTGATCGTGATCGACTTCATCGACATGACGCCGGTTCGCCATCAGCGCGAAGTGGAAAACCGTCTGCGTGAAGCCGTACATCAGGACCGCGCCCGCATCCAGCTGGGCCGGATCTCCCGTTTCGGTCTGCTGGAGATGTCCCGCCAGCGTCTGCGTCCCTCCCTCAACGAGTCAAGCAGCCACATCTGCCCCCGTTGCCAGGGTCAGGGCGTCATCCGTGACAACGAATCACTGGCCTTGTCCATCCTGCGTCTCATCGAAGAAGAGGCCATGAAGGACAACACAGAGCAGGTTCATGCTCAGGTGCCGGTCGATGTTGCCGCCTATCTGCTCAACGAGAAGCGCGCCTCCATCGCCAGTCTGGAACAGCGTAATGAAGTACGTCTGTACATCATTCCGAACCAGCATCTGGAAACCCCGCACTATGAAGTGACCCGTATTCGTCAGAACGAGATCCCGGAAGCGGCCAGCTACGAGCTCAAAACCGAGATTGCCAAGCCGGTCTACCAGCCGAAGCAGGCTCAGGTGATCGAGCGCGAGCAACCGCTGCTGCAAGGCTTCGTCCAGGCTCCTCAACCGGCCGCCCCTGCTGCACCTGCGCCCGTCACAGCACAGCCACAGGTTGCCGCCGAAGCGGGTCTGTTTGGCAAGCTGTTCAAGGCCATTTCGGGTCTGTTTACTGGCGATGCCGCCCCGAGCGATGTCAAGGCGCCTGCCGAGAAACCGGCTGCGCCGCGGGAAGCGCGCAAGGATGAAGGTCACCGTCATCAGCGTGATGAAAACCGTGGCCGTGGTCAGCGCCCCCGTCGTGACGACAACCGCAGCAACCGCAACACGGCAGAAGCTGGCGAGAAGCGCGAAGGCGCGGCCAATCGCGAGGGTGGTGAAAACCGCAATCGTCGTCCGCGTAAAGAACGCGAACCGCGTCAAGAGCGTGAGCCCCGTCAGGAACGTGAAGCCCGCGGTGAAGTCCGCACAGAACAGCGCCTGGAACGTGAGCCCCGCGAACCTCGCCAGGAACGCGAACCGCGTGCCCCGCGTCCTGCTCGTGAGCCCCGCGCACCGCGTGAGCCCCGTGCAGAGCTGGTCGTTGAAGCGGTCGACGCCGTTGAAACTGCCGTGGTCAGTGCCGAGCCTCAGCAGGAGAAAGAGCAGAAAGTCGCCGAACGCCGCGAGCGTCGTCAACTGCGCAAGCAGATCCGTGCCGATGTACCTGCTACCCAGCCGACTGATGAGCCGGTTGCTACCGTGGCCAATACCGCTGACACAGTGGAACAGAGTGACGAACAGGCCGACAGCCAGCGTCGTTCCCGTCGTACGCCGCGCAGCCAGCGTATCGAAGGTCAGCGTCGCAAGCGCATCAACGAAGATGCCCGCAGTCAGCGCGATGATGACGAGCAGCAAGCAGACTCCACTATCCTGACCACGGCCGCGCAGGCTGATGCGGCTCAGGTGAAAGTGGAAGAGCCGGCAGTGCCCGTCATCACAATCCCGAGCGCCGAAGCCATTGCTGCCGCCGTACAAGCCTCTGCTGCACTGACCGAGCATGTGGTGGTGGAAGCTGTTGCCGAAGAAGCCCGTGAGCAAGCAGAAGCCGTGGTAACCGCCGCCCCTGTTGTGACCGACACCCAGCCGGAAGCAGCCCCTGTTGTTGCTGCCAAGCCGGTTGTCGCTGACGTGGTGGCCACGCCTGTGGTTGCCGAAGTGAGCGTCGTTGTCACACCTGCTGACGACGTCGTTGCCACACCTGACGACGTCGTTGCCACAGTCGCACCTGTCATCGAGGTGGCTGCCGAGGTTGTTGCACCCGTTGTCGCGGAAGCTGCACCTGCAACTGAACCCGCGCCCCAGGTTGTTGAACCTGTTGTTGCCGAGCCAGTCGTAGCCGTGGTCGCCCAGGCAGAACCGGTAGCACCCGCTGCCGTTGCTGCGCCCGTGGTCAACCAGGCTAAGAAAGGTGCCGGTCTGCTGGCGGGTGCCCGCAAGGCTTCTGCCCCGATGGCAACGCCGGCGGCGGCCCCTGCCGTGCCTGAGCGTGCGCCTGTCGAGCAGGCACCGCTGGTGCGCAATGATGTGGCAAGCTCTGGCCGTCATGGCGGCAGCACGGCTGCTGTCAACGTGGCAACCAGCCCGGCTGGTCGTCCTTGATTGCCAACCAGCTAGCCTGATGGAAAAGAGCCACACACTGTGTGGCTCTTTTTTATCTTCAGTGTGGACTCTGGTGTCACTGACCCCCTGCCTTTCCCCATAGTTTTTCACTTTGCTCATCAAGCACTCTGTCACGCCAAAGCCACGCCTTCTCCTCGCAAGTCTGCCAATACGCGAAAATAGTCGCCTCTGTACGGCCCAATAAGCTGCAACGCCTAGTGACCCCTTTTGCCACGTACCCTGCCATTCCTAGCCAGCGATTATGAGTCACCCTCTGTGCCTAGTATCCGTCAATTAATAGCACCATGACCTGGAGAGATGTCCTGATCGCCCCATCACCTCGGCTTGCCCCAGGCGACAGCGCTCCCGCGCGCTGAGCCAAGCACAAACATCAGAGTGACAGGTTGCCGCGCTCCTGGCCCCCACCTATGCCTTTCAGCGGATGGCAAGCTAGACAGCATGGCGCATCAGGTTGGATTCCATGACGCCTATAGAAGATTGTTGAATAGGCAGGATTATCCATGCTGGTCCATTTGTGTTGCTATGTCTTTAACACATCTAGTTTGATGGCATATAAAGAGTCAAAAACATCAGAAACAAGTCATCGGCTCTCATCCCCTCAGTCTGCCCAAGCAAGTGCCTTGCACTCCCCCATTCAAATCCGCAGACATGAAAAAAGGGCCCGTAGGCCCTTCGTCAATGTCTGGGATGTGCGCTGTTATCAGCCGCCAAACAGGCGGTGGCTGATAAGAAACAGGCCACCAGAGAGCAGCATGGTGAGCGGCAGGGTCAGCACCCAGGCCATCAATATGGTCTTGATGGTCTGGCTCTGCAGGCCTGACTTGTTCGCCACCATGGTCCCCGCTACCGCAGAGGAGAGGATATGGGTGGTGGAGACAGGCATACCGGTCAAACTGGCAACACCGATAGAAGCGGCAGCCGTGATCTGGGCGGCGATGCCCTGGCTGTAAGTCATGCCAGTGGAGCCAATCTTCTCGCCGACTGTGTAGACGATACGACGCCAACCCACCATGGTCCCGCAACCCAGCGCCAGTGCGATGGAGACGATCACCCAGGTCGGTGCATACTCGGCGGTCGCAGTCAGATCCTTGCGCCATTTGGCCAGATCGGTCAACTCCTTGGCCGGCAACGGCAGCTTGGACACCTTGCGGGCGGTGTCGTCAATACACAGCAGCAGGCGACGCACTTCCCGACGATTGGTCAGGTCCATCTCTTCATAGGTGCGCACAGCGCCAAGACGGGCATCCAGCGTTGCCATCGCCTGCAGCACGCCATCGGCGGAGCAGTGGGTCATCAGCTCTTCCTGAGCCGTTGCCGGCGCAGAGAAGTTGATAACACCAGAGAGCGCGGACTGGTTGCGCTGGTAGATCTCCATGATGCGCTGGTTGGCATCCTGAGTGCGATCCAGCTCGTAGGAACGGCTGTTCATGTTCAGTGCGAAATAGGCCGGGGCCATGCAGATCAACACCAGCATCACCAGACCAATGCCCTTCTGACCATCGTTGGAGCCGTGCACGAAGCTCACCCCCATGGCGGAGGCGACCAGAGTGAGACGGGCCCAGAACGGCGGATGCTTCTTGCCATCCACCAGTAGTCGCTCTTGCGGAGTCTTGTGGATCTTGCTGCCCAGCCAGACTCGCTTCATGGCAAACAACAACAGGGCTGCCACGATAAAACCAACGGTTGGGGAGATGATCAGGGAAAGCATAATGTCGATCGCTTTGGCGACGTTGATACCCTGAGTGAGCGGCTGATGGTTGAGCCAGGCATAGGCACCGCCCACCCCCAGAATGGAACCGATCAGTGTGTGAGAACTGGAGGCCGGAATGCCCAGGAACCAAGTCCCCAGATTCCAGACAATGGCGGAAAACAGCAGGGAGAACACCATGATTAAACCCTGGGTGGAATCCATGCCCAACAGCAAATCAATCGGCAGCAAGTGGACAATGGCATAGGCCACCCCCAGACCACCGAACATGACACCCAAAAAGTTGAAGATCCCCGATGAGACTACCGCCAGGTGAGCCGGCATCGCCTTGGTATAGATAACCGTTGCTACCGCATTGGCGGTATCGTGAAAACCGTTGATGAACTCATAGGCCAACACAAAAAAAACGGCCAATACCAAACCGATTGACCACCACAAACCCAAACCACTAAACATTTCAAACATAAAAACGAACCTGTTTATGAGTTGCGGCGGATTATGCCAGAAGGCTGGTTGTGCCATACCCGCTGTTGAAATATTTCAGTAAGAAAAAAAAAGAGCATTCTATCAAAAAATAACTTAAAGCCAGTCACCACAAGGCTTGTCTGCGATTAATTAAACAGACCCACGCTGACAAAAAAAGTCCCCAAATGGGGACAATTCATCACAATCTTGCACGGCAACACTGTGTTTAGCTCACCTTAACCGTCAGATTTCGACCGACAGAATCGCGACATCTGTACACAGGGCATGCGAAAGCAAGCCACTCCCCTACCCCTTTACACCCGTCCCATGCTGCCCTGTCGCCCCAATCCGTGCCAAACCCGAAAAAAAGGGCGCCAATGGCACCCTTCGTTAACACCTTGCCACCGGTTCGGCTGTCGACCGGATCATGCAACACCGATGGTCAATCCTGATTCATACGGCTGGCAACAGCGCCCTGCTGGCTCTTGTACTTGGCATTTTCCCGCTTGTTATAGGGACGTGCCGCTGCCCCGGAGAGCATCTCGAAGTTCAGTGCGCCTATCTTCATCTTGGGACGCAGCGCCAGCGGCAACTTGCCGCCGTTGTAGAACTCCAGCACGATGCGACCGGACCAACCCGGATCGATCCGGTGTGCGGTGACGTGCACCATCAACCCTAGACGGGCCAGGGAGGAGCGGCCATCCAGCCAACCGACGATGTCGGCCGGCAAAGTAACGGATTCATAAGTTACCGCCAACGCCAGTTGGCCCGGGTGCAGATAGAAGGCTTCCCCATCTGCAATGTGGATCTCGTCGCTCATCACCCGATCGATGGCATCAGCCATCTCGCCACTCGGGCCGCTCAAGTCGATATAGGGGGCAGTGTGATCGCGAAACACTCTAAACTCGTTGCCCAGCAGTACATCGACGCTGACGCCGCTGATCCGCTCAACACCGGGTCTTGGCTCAATGACGATCTTGCCTTCATCCAGATGGCGTTCAATATCGGTATCACAAAGACGCATTGGGCGACTCTCCTGACAAAATGTTCATTTAAAAAAGCCGGGCATCACCCGGCTTGTTTCATCTCAACCAATCAACATGTGGCGGATACGCGCCTTGAGCATGTCGATGGCGATGCGGTTCTTGCCACCACGGGGTACGATCACGTCCGCGTACTGCTTGGAAGGCTCGATAAACTGCAGGAACATGGGACGTACCGTCTTCTGATACTGCTTAAGCACGGAATCCATGGTACGACCACGCTCTTGCACATCACGCACCAGACGGCGCAGCAGGCAGATATCCAGCGGGGTATCCATGAAGATGGAGGCATCCATCAGATCACGCAAGCGGCTGTCGGTCAGCAGCAGGATCCCTTCAAGAATGATCACCTTGCGTGGGGCAAAATGGCTTACTTCTGCCATCCGAGTATGCTCGGAATAGGAATATTGCGGGAGGTCTACCCCTTCCCCCTTGAGCAAAGAGCCAAGATGCTCAACCAGCAAGCTGTGGTCCATTGAGCTGGGATGGTCATAGTTGGTCTTGACCCGCTCTTCCATTGTCAGATGGGATTGATCCTTGTAGTAGCAATCTTCGGAGATGACACCGATTTCCCCCGCGCCCAGTTCGGCCACCAGCTCTTCATAAATGGTTTGGGCTATAAGGCTCTTGCCAGACGCGGATGCGCCAGCAATACCGATGATCACACACGAATGTTGAGTATCAGACATTGAAAATACCTAAAGAGAAGAGCAGTGGGGATTGTTTAAACCGATCCATTATATAAAAAAGGGTGAGCCATGCCCACCCTCAAATCCACCTCAACCACACGACAGCCGATTATTCATCCAGCGCCACCGTATAGAGAGGGGTCGCAATCGGTTTACCGCTGAAATAGAGTTCAGCCCCCACCCGCCGAGCCAGTTTCATATAGGCCTGAGCCAGGCTCCCTTCCGGTGCACCGAACACGGTCGGGCGTCCATCATCCATGTGCTGGCGGATATCAATGTGCAACGGCAGCTGACCAAGCAGTGCCACATGATACTGCTCAGCCATCTTCTGGCCGCCGCCGGTCCCAAACAGGGGCTCGTGATGACCGCAGGCACTGCAGAGGTGATAGCTCATGTTTTCTATGATGCCGAGCACGGGCACATTGACCTTGTTGAACATGGCGACTCCCTTGCGGGCATCCGCCAGCGCCACGTCCTGCGGCGTGGTCACGATCACCGCCGCCGAGGTCGGCACCTGCTGGGCCATGGTGAGCTGGATGTCACCCGTGCCTGGCGGCATGTCCACCACCAGATAATCCACCTCGCCCCAGCGGGTCTCGTGCAGGATCTGGGCCAGTGCCTTGCTCGCCATGGGGCCACGCCAGATGGTGGCGTCCTGCTCATCCACCAGATAGCCGATGCTGTTGCTCTTGAGGCCGCAGGCCATCACGGGCTCCATCAGCTTGCCGTCACGGCTGCTGGGGCGCTCCTTGACCGTCCCCATCATGGTCGGAATGGAGGGTCCATAGATATCCGCATCCAGAATGGCGACTCGCGCCCCCTCCTTTTGCAACGCCAGCGCCAGGTTGACGGCCGTGGTGGACTTGCCCACCCCGCCCTTGCCGGAGGCGACCACCAGGATGTTGCGGATCCCCTGCACCGCTGCCAGCCCTTGCGCCCGCGGCAAGCTGGCCACCTCGATGTCACACACCCAGTCGATGCGAGTAGCGCCGGTGGCGCCGCGCAGCCGGACATCGAAGTCCTGCTTGATCTGCTCAAACAGGGAACGCCCGGCAAAGGGCAACACCAGCGCTATGGTCAGGCTTTTCCCCTGCAACGCTGCGCTGCGCACAAACCCGGCCGCAACCAGATCCTTGCCCCACCCTGTCGGTTTAAATTCGGCCAGGATCTGTTTTACTGAATCAATCACCATTAACTCCTCATTATCTTGTCATTATCTTGAGGTGAACGGTTACCGCACACAAATCAGTGGCTTGCCTGCTTGCCAACCAGCGCGAGCACCAGGGCGGACAGCGCCACAACCCTAGGCAGGCTACCCCCAATTCGGGTAACATGCACGGCACTGTATCATCCCAACAAGCACATCAAGAACGACTATATGGCAACTGATCCTCGTACAATGCTGGTAACCTGCGCCCTCCCTTATGCCAATGGCTCCATCCATCTTGGCCACATGCTGGAACACATCCAGGCCGATATCTGGGTTCGTTATCAGCGAATGCGCGGTCATCAGGTGCACTTCATCTGTGCCGATGATGCCCATGGCACCCCCATCATGCTCAAAGCGCAACAGATGGGGATCACCCCGGAAGAGATGATTGCGGCCGTATCCAAAGAGCACCAGACAGACTTCGCCGGGTTCAACATCAGCTTTGACAACTATCACTCCACCCACAGCGACGAGAACCGCGAGCTGGCGGAGCTGATTTACGGTCGTCTGAAAGCCGGTGGCTTTATCAAGGGTCGCACCATCACCCAGCTGTTCGATCCGGAAAAATCCATGTTCCTGCCGGACCGCTTCGTCAAGGGCACCTGCCCCAAGTGCAAGTCTCCGGAGCAATACGGCGACAACTGTGACAGCTGCGGCGCTACCTACAGCCCGACCGAGCTGATCGATCCGAAATCCGCCGTCTCAGGCGCCACGCCAGTCATGAAAGACTCAGAGCATTTCTTCTTCGACCTGCCGCAGTTTGAAACCTGGCTGGCCGGCTGGGTGCGCGGTTCTGGCGCCATTCAGGAAGAGATGGCCAACAAGATGCAGGAGTGGTTCGAGAGCGGCCTGCAGCAGTGGGACATCACCCGCGATGCCCCCTACTTCGGTTTCGAGATCCCGGGTGCTCCGGGTAAGTTCTTCTACGTCTGGCTGGATGCCCCCATCGGCTACATGGCGTCGTTCAAGAACCTCTGTAACAAGCGCGGCGACATCGACTTTGACAGCTACTGGAACAAAGACTCCAGCGCCGAGCTCTACCACTTCATCGGTAAAGACATCGCCTACTTCCACTGCCTGTTCTGGCCAGCCATGCTGGAAGGTGCCAACTTCCGCAAGCCGACCAAGGTCAACGTGCACGGCTATGTGACCGTCAACGGCGCCAAGATGTCCAAATCCAAGGGCACCTTCATCAAGGCATCCACTTATCTGAACCACCTGGATCCGGAGTGCCTGCGTTACTACTACGCCGCCAAGCTCAACAGCCGCATCGACGATCTGGACTTGAACCTGGATGACTTCGTGGCGCGGGTCAACGCCGACGTGGTCAACAAGCTGGTCAACCTCGCCTCCCGCAACGCCGGCTTCATCGCCAAGCGTTTCGACGGCAAACTGGCCGCCACCTGCGCCGAGCCCGAGCTCTACGCCGAGTTCGCCAATGCCAGCACCTCCATCAGCGAGGCCTATGAAGCGCGCGAGTTCAGCCGTGCCATCCGCGAGATCATGGCGCTGGCCGACAAGGCTAACCGCTATGTGGATGAGAAGGCGCCCTGGGTACTGGCCAAGCAAGAAGGGGCTGACGCCGAGCTGCAAGCGGTCTGCTCAGTCGGTATCAACCTGTTCCGTGTGCTGATGGCCTACCTCAAGCCGGTCATGCCGCTCTTGGCCGAACGTGCCGAAGCCTTCCTGGGTGAAACCCTCACTTGGGATGGTGTGGCACTGCCACTGACCAACCATCAGCTGACTCCGTTCAAGGCACTCTTCTCCCGCATCGAGCCCGCCAAGATTGAAGCCATGATCGAGGCCTCCAAGGAGGACCTTGCCAAGGAGCAAGCCCCCAAGATCACCGGCCCGCTGGCAGATGATCCTATCAGCGAAACCATCTCTTTTGATGATTTCGCCAAGCTTGACCTGCGGGTCGCACTGATCAAGAAGGCCGAAGCGGTACCGGAGGCCGACAAGCTGCTCAAGCTGCAGCTGGATCTGGGCGGTGAAACCCGTCAGGTGTTTGCCGGCATCAAATCCGCCTACAACCCGGAAGATCTGGAAGGCAAGCTGACCGTGATGGTGGCCAACCTGGCGCCACGCAAGATGCGCTTTGGCATGTCCGAAGGCATGGTGCTGGCCGCAGGCCCGGGCGGCAAGGATCTCTGGATCCTGGAGCCGCAGGAAGGCGCTCAGCCTGGCATGCGCGTCAAATAAGCACGCTTGCTCACCCCCCATGAGAAGAGAGGCCATTTGGCCTCTCTTTTTTGATCCCCCTTTTTACACGGCATTTTACACGGCATGGCAGCGGCCTCCCATCGCCACCACTCCCATATCGGCTTGTTGCCGCCGCGCAATTTGCCTAGACTGCCTGTTCACTTCGGGTCGCACATCGACCCCCTCCATCAGGCAAGGAGCAAGCATGATCACCTTATACGGAACCCCTGTCAGTCGAGCCCTGCGCATCTCCTGGTTACTGGAAGAGTTGGGCGTGGCGTGGCAATTTCAGTTTCTCGATTTCGCCAAGGGCGAGAATCGCAGCGACTGGTTTCTGGCGCTGAACCCGAGCGGCAAGATGCCGGTGCTCAAAGATGGGGATTTTGTGCTGACCGAATCTGCCGCCATCATGCAGTACCTGGCAGAAAACTATGGTGCAGATTGGCTGCCAGCCAGAGGAACGCAGGCATCGGCGCTGCATGCCCAGTGGGTCAGCTTCATCACCTGTGAGCTGGAGCAACCCTTGTGGACCATCGGCAAGCACAAGTTTGCACTGCCCGAACCACAGCGCCTGCCGGCCATCTTCCCCACCGCCAAGTGGGAGTTTGACAAGGCGGCAGCCATCGCCGAGTCCTGGGTGCCGGCGCACGGCTACCTGCTGGGCGAGCAGATCACCCTGGCGGATCTGCTGCTGGCCCATACCCTGATGTGGGCAACCCGCTTCGAGCAGACCATTCCATCCAAGCTGGCCGCCTATCGGGATCGTCTGGCCAAACGCCCGGCTCTGCAGGCCGTGCTGGCCAAGACCCAGGCCATCGCCGACGCCGCCCAGGCCAGCTGACGCCAACATGTGCAAACGGGAGCCCCGATGGCTCCCGTTTTCATGCGTGACATGGCGGTTTCGCTGCGCTCAATTGGTATGAAAGCCACTCCCTTTGGGCGGCGGCGCCTCCGTATACTCCATCCGGGTCACTTCGGCGGTGCGCGGCCCGTGTTCCAGCCAGCCCAGCATCATCTGCACCCTGTGCTCGGGCCCACAGATCAGGATCTCCACCGACCCGTCCTCCAGGTTATAGGCGTGGCCGCGCAGCCCCAGTTGCAGCGCCTGTTCTCGGGTGAAGTAGCGAAATCCAACCCCTTGCACCTGACCCCAGACTCGTACGACAAACGATTGCTCTCTCATTTCTCACACCTTCCCCTTAAGAAATTCTCCCCCAAGGCGATAATGAGCGCGACACTCTCTTCCCCTTGCAGGACGCAATGCCATTATGAAAGAAGTAAAATTCCGGTGGGTTGACCGTTATCTCATTCACCTCACGATCAGCGAAAAATTTCTCATCACCTTCTGGTGCCCTTTGTTGTTCATCGCCCTGCTCACCGGGTACCTGCTGGCTGACGGTCATGATCAGCAGATGCAGATCCGGCTGGATCAACTCAAACAACGGGTCGAGACCAGCGCCCAACTGGTAAGCCAGCAAGCCACCCTCACCCTGCCCGCCGATCTTACCGTCAGCCCGACCGGCAGTGCCGGCCTGAGCCAGCAGGGCGACAACTACCGTTTCAGCGCCAGCGCAGGCCAGGCCGGTTTCGTGACCGGCAGCCTGGATGCCGGTCGCTACTCCATGTGGGAAGGACAAGGTACCACCCTCACCATCATCGCCGTGCTGGCGGCCTTGCTGGCCCTCATCACCCACTATCTGATGACCTTTGTCTCCGGTGCCCTCTACTCCACCAACAAGGCGTTACAGACAGTGGCTGACGGGGATCTCACCTTCCGCCTCAATTTCTTCCCGGTGCGGGACGAGTTCTCCATCCTCGCGGGCAGCATAGACAGATTCACCGACCGCCAGCACAAGATAGTACAACTGGTGGAGGAGTCTGCCGAGGCGCTCACCATGGCCGCCGACGAGTTTCGCGATCACGCCAGCGAAGGGGAAACCATGGCCCGCTCCCAGCGCCAGCACATGGACTCCCTGGCCGCCGCCATGGAGCAGATGTCGGCCGCCATCCGCGAAGTGGCGCGCAACGCCAACGACACCCTGCAACAGACCCGTCAGTCGAGCGAAGAGGCGGCCAATGGCGCCGCCCGGGTATCCCTTACCATCGCCACCATCCGCACCCTGGCCGACGAGATAGGCAATGCCTCCGGCGCGGTAGAGCGGCTCACCGACAATGCTAACCGGATCAACGAGGTGGTCAACGTCATCAACGCCATCTCCCAGCAGACCAACCTGCTAGCGCTCAACGCCGCCATCGAGGCGGCACGGGCCGGTGAGCAGGGACGCGGCTTTGCGGTGGTGGCCGACGAGGTACGTACCCTCGCCAGCCGCACCCAGCAGGCCACCGTCGAGATCCAGCAGATGATCGAAGAGCTGCAGACCGGTACCGGTGCCCTCAACGACATCATGGAGAAAACCGTTGACCGCGCTGCCAGCAGCCAGGCGCTGATCAGCGAAGTGGGGCTCGACATCGACAAGCTCAGCCATCACAGCGATGCAGTGCTGGAGATGAGTACCCAGATCGCCACCTCCAGCGAAGAGCAGAGTTCGGTCGCCGAGGAGATCACCCGCAACCTGGACCAGGTGCGCCACGAAGCGGGTCAGGTGGAGGAATCCGCCAGCGCTTCGGTGGCCGGCACTGCCGGGCTCAAAGGCACGGCAACCGAGCTGGCCCAAGCATTGAAGGGGATCAAGAGCTGATCTGAGCCCGATGCCAGATCAGACAAACCGGGCTCTCTTGCCAAGGTTGTTTGAGTTTTACCAGCGGGCCACATAGAATGTGGCCCCTTTTCTTTTTACCATCGGCAAACACCCATGAGCGTTTTCATCTATCTCGTCAAAGGCCGCGAAAAATCCCTGCTGCGCCGTCACCCCTGGATCTTCTCCAAGGGGATTGAGCGGGTTGAAGGCAACCCCGTTGACGGCGATACCGTCGAGATTTACGCCAACGATGGCAAATGGCTCGCCCGTGGTGCCTGGTCAGGCAGCTCCCAGATCCGTGCTCGGGTCTGGACCTTCAATAAAGAAGAGACAATCGATCTCGACTTCTTTATCCGCCGCCTCAAATATGCGCAGGAGTCTCGCGATCCGCTGATCAAGCGTCAGGGTCTCACCGGCTATCGCCTGTGCGCCGCCGAATCTGACGGCCTGCCGGGCCTGACCATCGACCGTTATGCCGATTTTCTGGTGTGCCAGATCCTCTCCGCTGGTGCCGAGTTCCAGCGTGAGCTGATAACGCAAGCCCTGCGAACCCTCTACCCAGAGTGCAACATCTATGAGCGCTCCGACGTAGCAGTACGTAAAAAAGAGGGGCTGAAAGAGCGCACCGGTGTCATCCATGGCGAAGCCCCGACCGAACCGGTCGTGATCGAAGAGAACGGCGGCGTGAAGATCCTGGTGGATATTCGCAACGGCCACAAAACCGGCTTCTATCTGGATCAGCGCGACAACCGTCAGGCGGTCTCCAAGTACACCGAAGGCAAACGTGTCCTTAACTGCTTCAGCTACACCGGTGGTTTTGGCATTTATGCCCTCAAGGGTGGCGCTAAAGAGGTGGTCAACGTCGATCTCTCTCAGAATGCGCTGGATATCGCTCGCCAGAATGCCGAGCTGAACGGGCTCGATATCAGCAACACCCAGTTCGTCCGCCACGATGTGTTCAAGCTGCTGCGCGAATACCGTGAGAAGGGCGAGAAGTTCGATGTCATCGTGCTGGATCCACCCAAATTTGCCGAGAGCAAGGCCCAACTGCTGGGTGCCTGCCGTGGTTACAAGGACATCAACATGTTGGCGTTCCAGCTGCTGGCGCCGGGTGGTGTGCTCTTGACCTACTCCTGCTCTGGCTTGATGGAGCAGAGCCTGTTCCAGAAGATAGTGGCCGATGCGGCGCTCGATGCCGGTCGCGATGCCCAGATCCTGGAGCTGTTGTCACAAGCCTCCGATCACCCCATCGGCACCGCCTATCCGGAAGGTTTCTACCTCAAGGGTCTGGTGGTGCGCGCCCGCTGATCGGCCGTCATCTTCCCTTGTGATCAATCAGGCCCCTTGCGGGCCTGATTGTTTTGCGTCGCTGTGTATAGACCTGAGCCTGAAACTCGCCCCCCATCCCGATGACTACCCTCTCCGCCCTGCTCCTCTTTCCCTGCCGGTTCTCCACTGTTTCTCTGTTTAACTTTTTTGCACAATCCCTGCACATTTATGACTTAAATCACACCCGTATGAATCTCTTTTTTGTAGTGTGATCCCGCCTGCGGCAGCCAAGCCGGGGCCGCCGCCCCGTCAGGATTGATGGGCGGCACAACAACAAAAAACGATGTCAGGCCAAGCTGAACATCACAAGGGATCCCGATATGAATCAATCATTGCCGCTGTTAACGCCGCTGCGGGGCATCGCTGCCCTGATGGTGGTGCTGTTCCATGCCCGATTAGTGCTCTTTCCCCAGTGGATGGAGTCGATCGCAGGCCACACGCAACTCATCGAGAACGGCTACCTCTGGGTCGATCTGTTCTTTATTTTGAGCGGACTGGTGCTGGCCCACGTCTACGGGGAGGCCTTCACCCGCACGCCCCGCACCCTGGGCTATGGCCGCTTTCTCTGGCTGCGGCTGACCCGCGTCTACCCCCTCTACTTTATGACCCTGGTGCTGCTGGTTGGCTGGGAGCTTTACAAGGCGCAGCACGGGGTGGGCTTCTATGCAGGCCCCTTGTTCAAGATGTGGGAGTGGGAAGGTATGCCCCCCTTCGGCTCCCCCTTCACCCCGGCCGAGGCACTGCCAAGCGCCTTCCTGCTGCTACAGGTGGTGACGGATCACGGACTGACCTGGAACTTCGCCGCCTGGTCGCTCAGCGTGGAGTGGATAAGCTACCTGCTGTTCCCGCTGCTTATTCCGCTCGCGGTATCCCGCAGTCGCTGGAGCCATCTCGCGCCCCTGTTCGCGCTGACGGTGCTGGCGTTTATCGTGCACAGTCGCGGCACTCTGGATGTCACCAGCGGGGCGCTGGCTGTGTGGCGCGGGGTGAGTGAATTTGTGCTCTGGCTCTGGCTGCTGCCCAGGGTAAAAGCCGCGCAACGCTTGCCCATGATGCAACGGGATCTGCCGCTGCTGATCGCCTTTGTGCTGCCCTTCGCGCTGATGCAGTTCACCATGACGCCGCCACTGACTTTGCTGCTCATTGGTGCCTACGTGCTGCTGATCTGGATTGCCGCCGCACAGGGGGCGCGCCAGAGTCCGCTGCTGCGCCTGCTGGACAACCGATTCACCAACTGGCTGGGGGATCTCTCCTACTCCGTCTACCTGCTGCATGCGCTGGTATTGCTCACGGGTTGCGAACTGATCCACTATCTGGCGCCGGAGCTCACCGCGTGGTGGTATGCCCAGACCCACCCGCTGTTGGGCGTGGTGGCGACCTTGCTGATGCTGGCGGTGCTGATCGGCCTCTCGGCGTTAAGCTACAACCTGCTGGAGCGGCCACTGCAACGGCGTCTGCGCCGCTGGGGCAAGTCACGGCAACCGGCGCTGGAGCGAGCCGGGTAAGGTCCGCCGCCCAAACATGGCCCCGAAGCGAGACAGGCTCAGCCTCATCGGGACAACACAGGGGGATATGCCTCACGGCCAGCGTATGGCGAAGGCTGTCCCCTCTCTCATTTTTCCCACCAATCCCCTGCGCTTTGTATGAATTCCAGTTCGAACCAGAGAGGGCATTTGTGGCATAATGCCCCGTCCTGTGGCCCTTGGCGGGGCTGCTCTGGCGCACCATGTCGCCCCTCCTCCCCGTCCGGCTTGGTGGCCTTCCCATGGCTGCCTGAAATCGCTGCCCCCGTTGGCACCGAGGCCACCCATTTTTTGCGGTATCTTGTCTGCCTGTCTACAAGGCGGCGGATGACCGCCCATTGACCAAGACGGCTCCACAGAGCCTCTGCATAAGGGGTAAGTATGTCTTCCATTCGTCTGACCCAATACAGCCACGGTGCTGGCTGCGGCTGCAAAATTTCTCCCAAGGTGCTCGACACCATTCTCAAGAGCCAGATCCCGGGCTTTGACGACCCGACCCTAGTGGTGGGCAACAGCAGCAAGGATGACGCGGCCGTGGTCGATATCGGCAACGGTCAGGGTATCGTCTCCACCACCGACTTCTTCATGCCCATCGTCGACGATCCCTTTACCTTTGGCCGCATCGCCGCCACTAACGCCATCAGCGACATCTACGCCATGGGCGGCAAGCCCATCGTCGCCATCGCCATTCTCGGCTGGCCAATCAACACGCTCGCTCCCGAGATTGCGCAGCAGGTGATCGACGGTGGCCGTCAGGTGTGCCATGAAGCGGGGATCTCGCTGGCCGGTGGCCACAGCATCGACGCCCCCGAGCCCATCTTCGGCCTCGCGGTAACCGGTATCGTGCCTCTGGATGCCATCAAGCAGAACGACACCGCCAAGGTGGGTGACACCCTCTATCTGACCAAGCCCCTTGGCATCGGCATCCTCACCACCGCCCAGAAGAAGAGCAAGCTCAAGCCCGAGCACGAGCAGTTGGCCCCCAACGCCATGTGCACCCTCAACAAGATTGGCCAGCGTTTTGCCGAGCTGCCGGGGGTTCACGCCATGACCGACGTCACCGGTTTTGGTCTGGCCGGTCACCTGCTGGAGATGTGCGAAGGCTCCAAAGTCAGTGCCCGCCTCGACTTCGAAGCGCTGCCGCTGCTGGACGAGGTGGATTACTACCTCTCCGAGGGCTGCGTACCGGGCGGCACCCTGCGTAACCACGACTCCTACGGCCACAAGCTGGATGCCATGGATGATCGCACCCGCAACATCATGTGCGATCCGCAAACCAGCGGTGGCCTGCTGGTCGCCGTGGGCAAGGATAGCGAAGCCGAGCTGCTCGCCATCGCGCGGGAAGCAGGCCTTGCGCTCTCGCCCATCGGCCAGATCAAGCCCCTTGAGGGCACCCGCTTTATCGAGATTGTCCAATGAGTGAGATAGCCCAATGAGTGAATTGCCGCTGGCCACCGACTACGCCCACATATTTTTAGGCGATGTGCCCTTGATAGACGTGCGCGCCCCCATCGAGTTCAAGGAGGGGGCCTTCCCCTGCTCGACCAGTCTGCCCTTGATGACAGACGATGAGCGCGCCCAGGTGGGGACCTGCTTCAAGAAGCAGGGTCAGGCCGCCGCCATTGAGCTTGGTCACACCCTGGTGGGGGGAGCGGTACGCGCCGAGCGAGTCGAAGGCTGGCTGGCACAGTTGCACCAGCAGCCCGAGGCATTGATCTATTGCTTTCGCGGTGGCCTGCGCTCACAAACCGTTCAACAGTGGCTGGCTGATGCCGGGATCACCCGCCCTCGCGTCGCCGGTGGCTACAAGGAGCTGCGCCGTTTTCTGATCGATACCCTGGACAAGGCCGCGGCCGAGTGCCAGTGGAGCGTGCTGACCGGCATGACCGGCTCCGGCAAGACCCATATGCTGGGCCATGTGGCCCAGGCGCTCGACCTGGAAGGCCATGCCCGCCACAGGGGCTCGTCGTTTGGCCAGCTGCCCGGCGGCCAGCCCAGCAACATCAACTTTGAAAACAACATGGCCATCGAGCTGCTCAAGCGCCGCCACAAGGGCGAACAAGCCTTCGTGGTGGAGGATGAGAGCCGGCTGATTGGCCGCTGCTGCCTGCCTAACACGCTGTTCGATTCCATGTGCAAGGCCCCGCTGGTGGTGGTGGATGTGCCGCAGGGAGAGAGGGCCGAACAGATCCGCCAGGACTATGTGCACGATCTCTGGCTGCGTTATCAGGCCATGTTCGGCGCACAAGAGGGCTGGCCGCTGTTTGCCGCCTACCTCACCGATGCACTGGCCCGTCTCAAGCGTCGCCTCGGCGATCAGGCTCACCGCGAGCTGGATGCGCTGATGCAGACAGCCCTCACCGAGCAGGCCAGCAGTGGCGCGACCGAGCCGCATCTGGCCTGGATCACCCTGCTGCTGACCCGCTACTACGACCCCATGTATCTCTACCAGCTTGGCAACAAGCAGGAGCGCATCGTGTTCCGGGGTGACAAGCAGGCCTGTCTCGACTACTTCGCCGAGCAGCGCACCAACGCGCAACAAGGCTGACCTCATCCCCTTTCTAACAAGAGGACCCCACATGTTGACATTCGAGGTGATCCCGGTCACCCAGTTCGCCCAGAACTGCTCCCTTATCTGGTGTGATGAAACCCGTCAGGCGGCGTTGATCGACCCGGGTGGCGAAGCGGACAAACTGCTGGCCGCCATCGCCAAGCGCGGGCTGACCCTGACCCACATACTGCTGACCCACGGTCATCTGGATCACGTGGGCGCGGCGGCTGAGCTGCGGGAAAAGACCGGCGTCACCATTACCGGGCCCCACAAAGAAGACGCCTTCTGGCTCGACATGCTGCCCCAGCAGAGCCAGATGTTCGGCTTCGCCCATACCCCCGCCTTCGCCCCCGACCAGTGGCTCGCGCAGGGTGACAAGGTGACGCTGGGCAACTGCGAGCTGGAGGTCCATTTCTGCCCCGGCCACACCCCGGGCCATATCGTGCTGCTGAGCCAGGCCGAAAAACTTGCCTGGGTTGGCGATGTGCTCTTTGCCGGCAGCATTGGCCGTACCGACTTCCCCCGGGGCGATCACGCCACCCTGATTAAGTCGATCACCGAGACCCTGCTGCCACTGGGTGACGAGATCGTCTTTATTCCGGGCCACGGCCCCAGTTCCACCTTCGGTCGTGAGAAAGCAAGCAACCCCTACCTGACCCAGCCTCTCTGGTAACGGGCGCAGAGGGCCAGCCACGCAAAAAAAGAGGGCAACCCCGGGGTTGCCCTCTTTTTCATGGTTTGCTGCGCGTTGCATCAAACGCCAGACAGCAAAAAGCCACTCCTGAGAGTGGCTTTTTTCAACTGGATAGCTCGCGATTAAACGCGAACGAAGTCCAGGTGAACCAGCTTCGGCTTAACCGGGTGACGCTGGATAGCCTTCACTTTAACGCTGACTTCTTCACCGTTGATGACCAGGGTCAGCACGGATTCGTAGAATTCCGGCTTCTCTTGGGCAATGATGAATTTTTTGTGGTCAACAGTGATGGACTGAGCTTCTTTGCCGGCACCGTAGATGATGGCAGGAACTTGGTCAGCGTGACGCAGGCGGCGGCTCGCACCTTTCCCCAGGTCAGAACGGACTTCAGCTTGGAATACGAAAGACATAGTGGTTATCTCATATAGATGAATTTATGGTGCTGACTGCGACCGGTCAGCACCTCGCAAAACGAGGGCGCATACTAGCACGGGCCCAGAACAGTAACAAGAGACCTTAACGCCCCTGCTCCAGCCGAACAAACCGCTGTTGTCGCTCTGCCGCACTCAGGGCATCGAAGCGGGCCAGGGTCTGGGGAGCCGGACAGTAGAGGGTATCCCCCGCCTTGACCCGGATGCTGTTGCCCATCAGCGGGCGATTGTCATCTACGATGGCCAACAGATAGCTGTAAGTGTCTCCCGCCGCCCCAGTGACAGTGCCATTTTGGGCCAGGGTGGCGGCGATGCGCCACAGTGTCTCTCCGGATGCCACCTGATGACAGACCCGCTTGCCATTGCCGACCGCTGGCGCCGAGAGCGTCAGCGTCTCACCGCTGGGAGATGCGTTCACCGCAGGCGTCACCTCGCCATGGGCAACATGGACCAGCAGGGTATCCGGTGCGCGCCAGGCTGCGTTCAGGGCCAGGCTCATACCCTGCGGCTCTGCGCCCAAGCTGGCGGCGCGCGGCTGACCCGGCATCGCTGGCGGCGTGAATTCAGCCATGAAGGGGACCCCCAGACTGGCCACCTCCTGCTCGCCATAATGCGGTGACGTGACGGGCGCGATGGGTGCCAAGCCATAAGCGGCCTCATCGATGCGCCTGAGCCTGGCAAGATACGCCTTGGAGAGCTGCGCCTCCCCCTCAAACAGATCGAAGGGCGGCACCAGCCGGGCCGGAAACAGCACCTGCCAGCGCCCCTTCTTCTGCTTGAGTTCGAGCAGGGGGAACTGATTGCCCCGCCAGGCCACGAAGATGGCCGGCGGGGAGCGATGCAGCGGGTAATATTCCGGGTTCAACTGCACCCAGGTTTGCTCTGCAATAGGCTGGTAACCGCTGATCACCACCTGCGCCACACTCAACCAGATCCCCAGCATCCTTGCCTCCCTGACTTGTGGTTTGAAGGGGCCAGCTGACTGGCCAGCCCCTCCTCATAAAACGATATCACGCTGTTAAAACAGACAGATAGCAGCTTAGCACTGGGCGATGGCGTTAAGCACCCGTTTATCTGACACCGGATAGGGGGTCCCCAGATTCTGGGCAAAAAATGACACCCGCAGCTCCTCGATCATCCAGCGGATATTGGCCACCTCGGCGGGGATCAGCTGGGATGTTGGGATCTTGGCCAGCAGCCCCTTGTAATCGGCCTCCACGCTCTGCACCTTGAGCATGTAGACCCGATCCCGGTTGGGATCGATGGCCAACTTTTCCATCCTGCGCTCAATGGCGCGCAAGTAACGCAACAAGTCCGGCAGACGCTGCCAGCCGGTCTCGGTCACAAAGCCTTTATGGATCAGTTTGTCGAGCTGGAGCTGAATATCTGACATGGCGAACGCGGTATCGAGCTGCATCTTGCCCTTGAGCCGCTTCTTGATCTCATGGGAGAGGGTCAGCACTGCCTCTACCTGCTTGGCCACCTCCACCACGGCATCGTTGAGCTCGGCGCGGACATACTCCTTGAGCGCCTCGAACCCCGCCTCGTCCCATGCCAGGCCGCCGTGGCGCTCGATGAGCTTGTCGCAGCCGCAGGCGATGCAGTCATCGATCAGCTCCGCCACCTTGCCAAACGGGTTGAAGTAGAGCCCGAGCTTGGCTTTGTTGGGCAGCTTCTCCTGCAGGTACTTGATGGGGGATGGCACGTTGAGCAGCACCAACCGGCGCTGACCCGCCCACATCAGTTGCTGCTGGGCCACCGGACTCTCCACCAGCTGGATGGAAACAGAGTCCTTCTCATCCACCAGCGCCGGATAGGCCTTCACTTCGAAGCCACCCCGCTTCTGGCTGTACTCCTGGGGCAGCTCGCCAAAGCTCCACAGGGTCAGGCCGGATTGCTCGATGTCGTCATCCGCCACTTGCGACAAGGTCTCCTGCACCTTGCCACGCAGGGATTCTTTCAACGCCTCCAGATCTTTCCCTTCCGCCACCTGCTTGTGCTTGTCATCCACTACCCGAAAGGTGAGCTTCAGGTGATCGGGCACCGCATTCCAGTCCCACGACTCGCGAGGCACTGTGACCCCGGTCATCCGCCGTAGCTGGCGCTCCATCTCGTCCAGCAGCGGCCCCTGCTCGGGGTTGAGGCTGGCGAGCAGCGCATCGGCATAGTTGGGCGCCGGCACGAAGTTCTTGCGCATCGGCTTTGGCATCGACTTGATAAGGGCCACCAGCAGCTCATGGCGCAGCCCGGGGATCAACCACTCAAACCCTTTCACTTCCACCTGATTGAGCAGCGGCAGCGGAATGTGCAGGGTAACGCCGTCCGCCGCCTCCCCCGGCTCGAACTGATAGGTCAGCTTGAGCTTGAGGCGCCCCTGCTGCCAGAAGTTGGGGTAGTCGAGATCGCTGATGTGAGCCGCATCCCCCTTCATCAACATCTCTTTTTCGAAGTTGAGCCGCTCGGGATCCTGCTTTTGCGCCTCCTTCCACCACTTGTCGAAGTGGCGGCTTGATATCACCTCCTCCGGCAAACGGGCATCGTAGAAGCGGAACAGATCCTCGTCATCCACCAGGATGTCGCGGCGGCGGGATTTGTGCTCCAGCGCCTCTACTTCGGCCAGCAACTTGCGGTTTTCGCCAAAGAAACGGTGACGGGTCTCGAAATCCCCCTCCACCAGCGCGCGGCGAATAAACAGCTCGCGGCACAGGGCCGGATCGAGGCGGCTGAAGTTGATGGTGCGCTCATTGACCAGGGTCAGGCCATAGAGGGTCACCTTCTCCTTGGCCATCACGGCGCCATTTTTTGTTCGACCAGTGCGGGTCGCTGTGGTGCAGCTTGATGAGATGGGCCGCCAGCGGCTCCACCCATTCCGGTTCGATCTTGGCGTTGACCCGGGCGTAGAGACGCGAGGTCTCTACCAATTCTGCGGCCATCACCCACTTGGGCGGCTTCTTGAACAGGCCCGACGCCGGGAAGAGGTGGAAGCGGCCGTTGCGGGCACCGAGAAACTCGGGTTTCTCCAGATCCTTGTTGCCAATATGGCTCAAGAGACCGGTCAGCAGCGCGCAGTGCACCGTCTTGAAATCTGCCGGTTCATGGTTGGCCTTGAAACCCAACTCTTTCACCGTCTGGCGCAGCTGAAAGTGGATATCCTGCCACTCGCGCACCCGCAGGTAAGAGAGAAACTCCTTCTGGCACATGCGGCGGAACGGGTTGCTGCCGAGCGTATCCTGCTGCTCTTTCAGGTAGTTCCACAGATTAACGAAGGCGAGGAAGTCAGAATCCTTGTCTTCAAAGCGTCTGTGCTGCTCATCGGCGGCCTGCTTCTTCTCCATGGGCCGCTCGCGGGGATCCTGAATACTGAGGCCCGCCGTGATCACCATGACTTCGCTCAAGCAGCCGGTTTGCGCCGCCGTGATCACCATCTTCGCCAGACGCGGATCAAGGGGGATGCGCGACAGCTGACGACCAATGTCGGTCAGCTGTAACTTGGGCTCCTGATCCTGGCCGGCTTGCTGGGCGGCGAGGTGACGAGCTGGCAGTTCACGCACCGCCTCCAGCTCCTTGAGCAGGCTCAGGCCATCCTTGATGTGGCGTGACTCGGGCGGCTCGACGAAGGGGAAAGCCTCCATGTTGCCAAGCCCCAGCGCCAGCATCTGCAGAATGACGGAGGCCAGGTTGGTGCGCAGGATCTCGGGATCGGTAAAGGCCGGACGGCCGTTGAAATCCTCCTCCGAGTAGAGGCGGATACAGATACCGTCCGCCACCCGGCCGCAACGCCCCTTGCGCTGGTTGGCACTGGCCTGGGAGACAGGCTCGATAGGCAGGCGCTGCACCTTGGTGCGCCAGGAGTAGCGGCTGATACGGGCAGTACCCGGATCGATGACATAGCGAATACCCGGCACCGTCAACGAGGTCTCCGCCACGTTGGTGGCGAGCACGATACGCCGTCCGGCATGCTGCTGGAACACCTTGTTCTGCTCGGCGTTGGAGAGACGGGCATAGAGCGGCAGCACCTCGGTATCGCGCAGGTTGAGCTTGCGCAGAGCCTCCGTGGTATCACGGATCTCCCGCTCGCCATTCATGAAGATGAGGATATCCCCCAGCCCTTCGCGGGCCAGCTCCTCCACCGCATCGAAGATGCCCTGCAGCTCGTCGCGCTCCTCCAGCCCTTCACTCTTGTCGCCGGTTTTTTTATCGACAAACAGGGGGCGATAACGCACCTCCACGGGATAGGTGCGGCCGGAAACCTCGATCACCGGCGCCTTGTTGAAATGGCGTGAGAAACGCTGCGGGTCTATGGTGGCCGAGGTGATGATCACCTTGAGATCGGGGCGCCTTGGCAGCAGCTGCTTCAAGTAGCCCAAGATGAAGTCGATGTTGAGGCTGCGCTCGTGGGCCTCATCGATGATGATGGTGTCGTACTGGGTGAGCATACGGTCGTTCTGGATCTCCGCCAGCAAAATACCGTCTGTCATCAGCTTGATGTGGGTCTGCTCGCTCACCTGATCGGTAAAGCGCACCTTATAACCCACGTAGTGGCCGAGCTCGGACTCCATCTCCTCGGCAATACGGGCCGCCACGGTACGGGCCGCGAGGCGCCGCGGCTGGGTGTGGCCGATGAAGCCTTTCACCCCGCGCCCGAGCGAGAGACAAATCTTGGGGATCTGGGTGGTCTTGCCCGAGCCGGTTTCACCGGCGATGATCACCACCTGATGTTCACTGATCGCCTTGGCGATCTCCGCCTGCTTCTGGCTGACCGGTAAATTGGCCGGATAGGTGACCTTGGGCACGCCCGCCAGACGAGACTGGTAACGCGCCTGTGCAACATCCAGATCCGCAACTATGGTCTCAAGCACGGCAGCCTGCTTGCCCTCAGGCAGCTTTTTGACCCCGTGCAGACGACTGGAAAGACGGCGGGCATCGAGATTCATACAGGCAGAAAGACGGCGGCGCAGCGCCTCGATAGAGAGAGACAAGGTACGAATTCCTTAAATGAGTGCCCAGAGGGGCCATATCGACAAGCTTCGGGAGATCCTAAAGAGCGAGGAAGAGCGGTGCAAGCCTTTAAGCGATTGGGATGGCGATGAAAACCGGAATAACGGGCGTTTGGACAGAAGTATCTGAATGACCTGAATAAAAAGAGCAGGCCGCGGCCTGCTCCCGATGACTCATGACACTCAATCCGATCAGGCACGGGCCTAGTGTACGAAACAGGTAGCCAGCTGGGCGTGGATCGCCAGCATCACATTATGACGACTGATCACCCCGAGCAGATGCCCCTCCTCCACCACAGGATAGATCTTGGGCTTTTGCCCCATCATCATCTCGGCCAGCTCCAGAATGCTGGTGTCGGGCCCGACCGCCAGCACCTCCTTGCGCATCACATCCTTGACTTGGGCCACCTGCTCGCAGTGATAGGCCTCCTTGAGCATGACAGCGATGCAGTCCTGCTCGGAAACCCAGCCGATCAGATGACCCAGCGCATCCACCACAGGGCCACCAAGTTGGTGACTGTTGAGAAACTTTTCGACCGCAGACTGCACCATCATGTCAGCGCTGAACGTGATGGGCCGGGTCTGCATATAATCCTTTGCCTTGAGTGATTCCATTGTGCGTTCCCCCAACCAGCCTCCCGGGCGGGAGGCGCAAGCCGGACACTATGTCCGGCTCACTCCAAGCATAGCTCGCACCCGATCAGGAGATGGATTGCAGCAACAGCAGCAGCTCGTTCTGACTGTGGCAGTCGGTCTTCTTGAACACCCCCTTGAGGGTCGAGCGGACGGTTTCCACCTTGACCCCACGCAGCTCGGCGATGTCGTTGCTGCTGTAACCCTTGCTCATCAGCACCAGCAGCTCCTTCTCGCCTATGGTCAGCGGATAGAGGCTGGCCAGCGCCTCTATGTCGGGATTGAAAGAGTGCTCGGGATCGCGCAGCACAACTTCCACATAGCGCTCGAACCGGCTGAGCCCGCTCATCAGCGTACACTGGATCAGCAGCGGCCTTAAATTGGCCTGACGGGAAATAGACATATACGCGCTCGCTCCTGGCAACAAGTAAGCAAAGCCATTCAGGATCTCCTTGAACTGGCGTTGTTGCTCCTTATTGTGCAGCGAAAACATACCATTAACGGCCCGTAACTCAACATTCTCATCGGAGATACGATTGAAGGCCACATTGGAATAATGGATATGGCCTTTGTCATCGACGATGGCGCTGGGCTTATTATGGTTTTTAACCAGTTGCTGCAGCTGATAGTTCTGGGTTTCCAGCGCCAGCAAGTTCCAATAATGGTTACTCCAGGCCGCAAAACCAGAATAAACCTCTGCCAGCGAGGAGATATCCTGAGCGCTGAAATCTTCCTGGCTGGCACCACGATAGGTGCACAGGCTGCTAAGACCCCGCCCCTTTACCCGGCAGACCCCCCCGGCCGCATATTGCGCACCGAAACTGGCAAGCAGCCCCGTCGAATTGGACAGTGTCGTGGCATTGACTATGCCCTGACAGCCCTTGTCCAGATAGTGATTGAACCACACATCCTGGCGATGGTGCTGTACATAGAACTGCTGCTGTGCCTCTGTCAGCCCGCTGGAGAAGAGTTTTATCCCGTCGCTCTTGTCATCATCCCGTAACAGAAACAGCGAAGAACTGCCTGACACATCGGAGCGGAACTGATCCACCACCAACTTAATGTCAGAATCATTAATACCGCACTCATATAACTGGCTTATATAGGGTGATACCCTTTCTTTTGCTAATGCCTTCACTCCCGAACTCCTAATTCTTATTTTTATTGAGGTGGCATCTTACTCTGCAATGAGAAACCCGAAAAGTAGTCAAATGAACAAAGGTTTTATAACTGATCAATAAATAGGAATGATAAAAGTACATAAGGATGGGTGAAAGCGAAAATCTTAAATCCAAGTTAATGTTTTATATGATTTTTGTCGCTATGGATATTTTTATCGTCATCGGGGTTACCACCACGGTGAGATCCTGATCCCATGACAAACCTCGCATTTTTTCCCCTTTGGCCCCAACAACCGACCGGGCTCCAATAAAGTTCCCGCCCCCTGCCTCCCCTGGCCTAGTTATTTTGGGTCTGACGATGCCAGCACCATAGCGCCACATCTGCCTGACTGCACTCATCCCCTTTACTGCCCATCTATCCAGCCACGCTGTTATCGCCACTCATCCCCCTTTGCCTCCCATACGCGCAGATCGCCATCTCACGCCAGATCCAATGCGCCAATGTTTCATTTTGGTTAATTTTATGTTTGATTTGTGAGCCATAGACGGTAATGTATATACAATTTACTCGGTCAGATGTCGGGCAGGCGTTACACCACAAGGAGAAATGACGAGATGGAACAGGATAATGTGCTCATCGCCCCCACGAAATCAGGCGCCGGCATCAAGCTGTTGCTGACCAGCCTGCTTGGCATCGCCATTTTTTTCATCCCGTTCGAGCTGGCAGGACGCAGCACCATACTGGTGGATCACCTGGCTGGCTTGCTGATGGCACAGCGGCCATTGGCTTTGGGATTGATCCTGTTACTGATCGCTTATGGGGCCGTGACTCCGCTGCTGGATGGCCGCTGGCGCGCGCGTCCCATCGACAGACTCCTGAGCCTGTTCAAGCTGCTCGGTCTTGGTCTGGCGTTGATGTATGTCGCCGAGCTGGGACCGGCCTGGCTGATGACCCCGGATCGCCTGCCCTTTCTGTTCGACAAGCTGGCCATGTCGGTCGGCCTCATCGTGCCCATCGGTGCCATGGCCCTCACCTTCCTGCTCGGCTTCGGTCTGCTGGAACTGATCGGGGTACTGATGCAGCCCGTGATGCGGCCGTTATGGCGCACACCGGGACACTCCGCCATTGATGCGGTAGCCTCGTTCGTCGGCAGCTATTCGGTTGGGCTGCTCATCACCAACCGGGTCTTCCTCGCCGGCAAATACACGGTGCGGGAAGCCGTCATCATAGCCACCGGGTTTTCCACCGTGTCGGCCGCCTTCATGATCATTGTGGCCAAGACCCTCAACCTGATGGAACACTGGAACTTCTATTTCTGGTCCACCCTGGTGATCACCTTTGTCATCACCGCCATTCTGGCGCGCGTGCCCCCCATCTCCAACATGGCCCATCACGGGGAAACCGATGAGCCACTGCCAGCCGGCATGCGCCGCTGGCAAGCTGCACTGGCATCCGGGCTGAGCCAATCCAGTCAGGCAGACCCCCTGCTGCGCCAGTTGCAAGACAACCTCAAGGATGGCCTCAGCATGGCGGCCGCCGTGGTGCCCACCATATTGTCGGTCGGCCTGCTCGGCCTGTTGCTGGCGCAGCACACCCCCTTGTTCGACCTGTTGGGCTGGCTACTGTGGCCCCTGACCTGGTTGCTTGATCTGGGCGAGCCACTGGAGACCGCCAGATCGCTCTCGGCCGGGCTGGCAGAGATGTTCCTGCCCGCCATCCTGCTCAAAGATGCGGATCTGCTGGTGCGCTATGTCACCGCCGTGATCTCGGTCAGCTCAGTCCTCTTCTTCTCCGCCTCCATCCCCTGCATCCTGGCCACCAGGATCCCGGTGAGCGTGAGCCAGCTGGTGGTGATCTGGCTCTTGCGCACCCTGCTCGGCATAGTGCTGGCAGCACTCTGCGGCAAGCTGGCCATAGCGGCCGGCTGGCTGAGTTAAGCGAGGTGGCAACACCCTGGCGATGAAGCGCAAGCACGTGCACCAACCAAGAAGGCGCCCGAGGGCGCCTTCACTTTTTGGCACAGCAGCCGTAACGCCCGCCGCAACAGGGGCTGATTTGGCACGCACGCCATAAAAAAACGCAGCTGATACAGAGTGCCTGCATCAACTGCGTCCTGGTCATGCTTGATGAGGCTTGCCATGCCAGATGGGGAACGTACGAAACACCCACCCTGCGTCACATCGCGAGAACATCAGACCTGCCTGGCCCTTAGCCCGCGCTGCCCTATCGAAGCATTGGATTTACGTCGACATGCTTAGAAGGGCAGCTTCATGCCCGGGGGCAGTTGCATGCCGCCGGTCAGTTCACCCATCTTGGTCTTGTTTTGCTCTTCCACACGACGAACGGCATCGTTGACGGCGGCAGCGACCAGATCTTCGATCATCTCTTTGTCATCTTCCATCAGGCTCGGGTCGATCTCGATGCGACGCACACTGTGGCTGCCGGCCATGGTGACCTTGACCATACCAGCACCGGCTTCGCCGACCACTTCCATCTGGGCAAGCTGCTCTTGCATCTTCTGCATGCGCTCTTGCATCTGTTGGGCCTGCTTCATCAGGTTCCCCATTCCACCTTTACCAAACATATGTCGTCTCTCGTCTTGAAATCCGGCATCCAGCGCCGGGCTGTGGGCTTGTCTGTCCTAGATGGGGACAAGCAAACCGCTTTTCAACCGGGCACTGAGCCCGGCATGGGTGTTAAACATCGAATTCAATTGCTTAGCGGCTCTATGCTCTCGTGGTGGAGCATGGCACCAAACCGCTGAACTAAAAACTGCACATTGGGATCCAACTCCAGATCCCGGCTTACCTGCTCGCGCACACCCAAATAGAGGCGGTGCTCTATCTCAAGGGGCGTCTCCTTATCGGGCACCAGGCCCAGGGTCACCTCCACCTGCACGGCCTGACCCAGCTCCGGGCCTATGATCTCGGCCAGATCGGCGCGGGCCCGATCGCTGATCAGGTGGCGCTGCTCAGGCTTGAGGATCAGCTGCACTGTCTCTCCCTGCTGGCTCATGACTGCGTTGATCGCCAGCTGACGCAGCCGACCGCCGACCCCGGTGCGGGCAATCAGCTCGGCCCAGGGATCCCCGCAGTTGACCAGCAAGGAGGACGGGATCAATCTGGCGACCGCTTCCCCCTCCTCGGATTGACTGTCGCTCTCCAGCTCATCCCAGTCGATGGCCTCCATCACGGAGGTCGCCGTCGGCTGAGGTGCGCTGGCAGCAGCAACCTGGGGCATCGCGGGTGCGGGGCTGGAGACGGCAGGCGCGACCTGTACCCTCGCGGCCGACGTACCGTCCAGATCCCAGGGCGGCAGATCGTCGGGGTTGGGACGAGCGCTGGCGGGAACGGGAGCATAGGCAGGCCCGGCGCTGGCCGCAGGAGCCGCCGGCAACCGGTTCGGCATGGGCGCACTGGCAACCGCATCGCTAAAGCCCTGGCTCAGGTACTCCTCGTAATCGCAGCCACTGTCGTCATAGGCGTCGAGCGGCGGCAGATCCTCATAGCCCGCTACCGCAGTACTCTGGAGCGGCGCCACGGCAGCGGGTGGCCAGCCGGGGGATGCTGGCGCAGCAACCGGCGGCACGATCGGGCTGGCCTCGGGGGCCGTCACCGGCCTGGTGGGCGCAACACGAGGTGGTGCAGACGCAACGGCGGTTGCCCCTGGCTCACCACGCAGGCGGCTGCGCAGCAGATTGCGCTTGCCCAGCAGGCTCTGCATGCTGGACGCAGCAGAGGGGGCAGCTTCCGGCTCGGCAACGGGAGCTGCCTCTATATGAGGCTCAGGGGATAACTGTGCTGTCAATGAGGCGTCCTGCTGCGCGTCGTCACGCCTGCTGACGGGAGCCATTGGCTCACTCGCGCCAGAGGATCCCTCATAGCCCATCTGCTGCGCTTCACGCAGCAGCTCGTCCTGCTCGGCAAACAGCGGCGCGCTCAGCGCGTCGCTGGCATTCTCTTGCTCATCCACAGAGCGAGGGATGACAGGCTCAGCCTGCACAAGGGAGGGCACCCCCGGCGTGAGGGTTGGAGCATCAGTAGAGACAGCCGGTGGGGCCACAGTCGCGGTGGCCGAAGCGGGGGCTGGCTCAACCCCCTGAGGCTTTCCCGGCAGGGCCGGTGCAGTCCTCACACCAGCCACGGGCGACGGAGCGGCAAGGTTGGCCGGGTGCACGGCCTCACGGCGCGGGGAGAAGGCGAGCATGCGCAGGCAGGTCATCTCGAGCGCGGTGCGGCCATCGGGGGCCCAGGGCAGATCCTTACGCCCCCCCAGCACGATCTGGTAGCAGAGCTGCACCTCTTCCGGGCTCATGGCCTGAGCCAGCTGCAACAGGGCGTCGGCATCCGCCCCCTGCTCCTGCACTGTGGCGGGCAGTAACTGCGCCATGGCGATGCGATGCAGCAGCCCTTCCAGCTCGGCATGGAGCTGATCAAAATCAGGGCCCAGAGTGGCGATCTCGGTGATCTTGGCCATGGCCGCCGGAGCATCCTGGCGCAAGATGGCCTCCAGCAACTGGTGCAGGTGGCGGTGATCGAGCGTCCCCAGCATGGCCAGCACACTCTCGAGACGCACACTGCCATTGCCGTGAGCCAGCGCCTGATCGGTCAGGCTCAGGGCATCGCGCATGCTGCCGTCAGCCGATTTGGCCAAGGCTTGCAAAGCGCGCGGCTCGAACGGTTGCCCCTCCTGATCCAGCACCCATTCGAGCTGCTTGGCGATCTGGGTCTGATCCAGACTCTTGAGATGAAACTGCAGGCAGCGGGAGAGGATGGTAATTGGCAGCTTCTGCGGATCCGTGGTGGCCAGCAGGAACTTCACATAGGGGGGCGGCTCTTCCAGGGTTTTGAGCAAAGCGTTGAAGCTGTGGCGCGACAACATGTGCACTTCATCGATGAGGTAGACCTTGAAGCGGCCGCGGGCCGGGCGATACTGCACGTTGTCGAGCAGCTCGCGGGTGTCTTCCACCTTGGTGCGGGACGCCGCATCAATCTCCAGCAGATCGACAAAGTTGCCCTGATCGATCTCGCGGCAGGTGTCGCACACACCGCACGGATGGCTGCTGATCCCCTGCTCACAATTGAGACTCTTGGCCAGAATGCGGGCTATGGTGGTCTTGCCAACCCCACGGGTACCGCTCAGCAGATAGGCATGATGCAGCCGTCCCTGATCCAGGGCGTTGGTCAAGGCGGTCAGCACATGATGCTGGCCTACCACTTGTTCAAACGTATGGGGGCGCCATTTACGCGCCAGAACCTGATAGCTCATAAGTCTCGATGCAGGGATGACAAGGCATTGAGACAGAATGCTAACACAAATGCCAGGCGGGCTGTATCGGCTATCGGCGAGGGCGGGAGGGATCGCTTGAATTTCAAACCGATGCCCGGATGGGCATCGGTTTCGGGACACGCAACAGGCTGACGAGGCCTACGTTGCATCCGGGGGGATTACTCGCCAGCCAATTCGACCAGTGAGACGACCTTGATGCCGGCCGCCGTCAGGCGGGCATCGCCGCCCAGAGATGGCAGGGAGATAATGAAGGCCGCATCGGCCACATCACCACCGGCCCGGCGGATGAGCTTGACGGTCGCATCGACGGTACCGCCGGTGGCCAGCAAATCATCGACGACCAGCACCTTGTCACCCGGCACGATGGCATCAGTGTGCAGTTGCAGGGTGTCGGTACCGTATTCGAGGGCATAGGACTCCTCGATCACTGCACGGGGCAACTTGCCCGGCTTGCGCACCGGCACAAACCCCAGGCCCATGGCGAAGGCGACCGGTGCACCGAAGATGAAGCCGCGGGCCTCGGTGCCGACGATCTTGGTGATCCCTTGATCACGATAATGCCCAGCCAACAGATCGATAGTGGCTTTGAAGGCCTCCGCGTTCTCTATCAGGCTGGTGATGTCACGAAACAGAATGCCCGGCTTCGGATAGTCGGGGATGGTCTTGATGCTCGCTTCGATAAATTTCAGGGTATCCGGATTCATTGTTTGACCGCTTATTTTTTGAGCCCAGGCGTGGCCGTATTTCTCGATTCCCGCCAGCGGGAAATAAAAAGGCCCGTCACGCAAAAATGACAGGCCGACTCCATAGCATTATTGCCGCAATAGCTTAGGGACTTCACTTCGCCATTGCAACTGGCTCCAGTACCGGCAGACGCATTAACCAGGTGAGCAGGATCACCATTATGACCACCAGCAGCCCCTTGACCCAGAGCAGCGGCACCACCGCCAGCGATACCGAGAAAGTGAGCAGAATGAAGATGATGGCCCGCCGACGGGCATGACGACGAATACCGCGATACTGCTGCCAATCGACGATGGGCGGGCCAAACCAGGGGTGAGCCAGCAGCCAGCGGTGAAAGCGGGGGGACGAACGGGCAAACAGCGCCGCTGCCAACAACATGAAGGGGGTGGTCGGCAACAGGGGCAGCACGATTCCTATGATGCCGGTGACGAATGCCAACCAGCCCAATCCCATCAGACACCAACGTTTCATGGCAGCTCCTCTTCAATTCAGCTCTGCTTAGCGTAACAGAGTTGACCCAAAAGCTGACAACCCAGACCTGCGAGCGCCGGCTGATGAGGCTCAATGAGTGGGCTGACGGCTGACAACGCCGGCCATTGCCACTACAATCTGCGCTCTTTTTTCTCCCCTTGTCTTCGGAAGCAGCTATGCGCGTTATTTTGGCCCCCATGCAGGGGGTGCTGGATCACCTGATGCGGGAGGTACTCACCTCCGTCAACGACTACGACCTCTGCGTCAGCGAGTTTATCCGCGTGGTCGATCAGTTGCTGCCTGCCAAGGTGTTTTATCGGCTCGTGCCCGAACTCAAGCAGGGTGGCAAGACCCGCGCCGGCACCCCGGTAAGGGTGCAACTGCTGGGGCAACACCCCGAATGGCTGGCCGAGAACGCGGCACGCGCCATCGAGCTTGGCTCCCCCGGGGTCGATCTCAACTTTGGCTGCCCTGCCCCCACGGTGAACAAGAGCAAGGGCGGCGCCGTCTTGCTCAAAGAGCCCGACACCATCTACCGCATCGTCAAGGCGGTGCGGGAGGCGGTGCCAGCCCATCTGCCGGTGAGCGCCAAGATCCGCCTCGGATACGATGACAAGGATCTCTACCTGGAGAACGCCCAGGCCGTCTATCAGGCGGGCGCCAACGAGCTGGCGGTGCATGCCCGCACCAAGCGCGAAGGCTACAAAGCCCCGGCCCACTGGGAGTATGTGGACGCCATCCGCCGCGCCCTGCCCATCCCTGTCACGGCCAACGGCGAGATCTGGGATCATAAAGATGCCCTCACCTGCGCCAGCGTCTCCGGCTGTGATGCTCTCATGGTGGGGCGCGGTGCCATCTCCCTGCCCAACCTGGCCAACGTGATGAAGACAGGCTGCGCCCACATGAGCTGGGCACAGGTGTTGCAGCTGATGGTGAGCTACACCGAGCAGGATCTGGCCAGCGAGAAAGCGGACTATTACCCCAGCCGCATCAAGCAGTGGTTCAGCTACCTCAAGCGGGAATACCCGCAAGCCGACCTGCTGTTTCGCGATATCAGGCTGTTCAAGGAGACGGCTCCCATTCGGGAGGCCTTGCTGCAAGCCTCGAAAGCTGTGATCTAACCGTCTTTTACTTGACGCATATCATCTTGATAATCCTGTTGTCTCCCTATACTGCCCTGGATTCGTAATTCGTCTGTTGGGGGCTAGTGTGTGTGAAATGACGCAAGCTCGGTTGGCCGTGTGGCGTGAGCGCCTGCTGACTGACTGGGCACAAGTAAGAGAAGAGCTGATAGGTCAGCTCAAGGCCTGTCGGCGTGACGAGTGGGCGGAAAAAGTAGATCACTGCGAACGGGATCAGCTGGTAGAGCTGACCAGTCGCCTCGACTTGCCCAAGGTGGAGCAGAGCGTGGCCTGCCTCAAGCGGATTGATGCCGCTCTCTGTCAAATGGATCTGGGGCTCTATGGCATCTGTTCCGATTGCGAAGAGCCGCTTGCCATTGAGCAACTCGAGCTGGATCCGACCCTGCAACGCTGCCCACGCTGCGAAGCCCGCTATCGCAAGGGATTCCACGCCCACGAACTCTGAGGGATGCACATGTGTGCATCCTCGCTTCCAGGCTGGTCAGCCTGCCATTTCTATCCAATAATCAATAACAACCACGCTGAACAGGGACATATCCGTGTGCAGAGTCTTGTTGTTATGGTGTCTGTGTTGCACCGCCTGGGCACAGGAGTCACTGGTCGTGGGCTGGTCAAGCTGGCATCCGTTCAGCTTTCGCGATGAACAGCAGCAGTTGCAGGGGCTGGACATCGACTTGGTGGAGGCCATCTTCAGCAGGGCCGGTTTTGACGCCCGTTACAGCGAAATGCCCTGGGCCCGGATCCTGCGCGAGTTGGAATTTGGCAGCTTGCAGATGACAATGATGGCCAACAAGACACCACTGCGGGAACAATTTGCCCGCTTTTCCATTTCCTATCGCAATGAAGAGACGGTGCTTCTCATCAGGCGCCAGGACAAGTCACGCTGGCAGGGGGTTGCTCAGCTCTCCGATCTGCTGCCTCGCACCGAGTTCACCATAGGCCTGCTGCGCGACTTTGACTACGGCCCTGACTTTCGCACCTTCGTGCAATCTCCCCAGCTGAAGGATCGCCTGCTCGTCAGGCTACGGCTGGAGCAGTTGATGAAATTACTGCTGGCAGGCCGTATCCAGGGTGTGGTCCTGGACCCCATGGGGCTGGAGGAGCTGAGCCCCTTTGGCATGCCACTCGATGAGCTGACCACCCTGATCTATATCCAGCAGACACCCGTGCATTTGATGCTGAACCGCCGCACCACCACGCCACAGCAGTTGCAACGGCTCGACGAGGCCATCAGGGCCCTGCTGCAGAGCCCTGAATATAGGCAGATCCTCGCACGCTACCACTACCCGCAGCCGTGAGGCAGATAGAACAATGGGCCCGCTGGGCCCATTGTTGACTATGTCGCTTATTGTGCCAGCAGATGCCCCACCAGCTCATGACGCCACCCTTGTAGCAGCATGGGCTTGTCAGCACGAGCACGCTCTTCATCGCTCATACGCCAGCTCCAGGTGAAGTACTGGTGAATGATCTTCTTGCTCGCCACCAGTTCCGGCGGGATGTTGCTGGCCTTGGCTTTCTCCTCCACCATCCCCTTGATGCGCTTGAGCTCGGCCTTGTACTGGGGATAATCCACCAGCCGGCGAATGGGATCAGGCCAGCCCGCAGGGTCGCTCTGCTGGGCCGTCGCGACTATGTCCAGCATCCGCTTGCCATGGATCTTGATCTCGATGGGAGCCAGCCCCAGCTCATTGAGATCGCGCAGCGACGTGGGTTTGCGCTCCGCCACCTTGAACAGATGCAGCTCCTTGACCACGAAGTTAAGGGCCAGATCGCGGCGCACCGCCTCTTGCTGACGCCAGGCAGCCAGCTCGCGCAGTATGGCCAGTTCACGGCGTCCCAGTTGCCAGGCATTGATGATGTCGAGATAGGCCTGACGGGGATCGCAGCCCTGGGTCTTGCGGGCCGAGTGGTTCTGGCACTCCTGCTCGAACCAGGCAAACTTGCCGCTCTCGTGCAGCTGGGCCATCACCTTCTCGTAGAGCGGCATCAGGTAGAACACATCAGCCGCCGCGTATTCGAGCTGACGCTCGGTGAGCGGACGAGCCAGCCAATCGGTACGGGCCTGATCCTTGACCAGCTCCACGCCGAGAAAATCCTTGGCCAGGGCGCCAAAACCGACCGACACGCCATAGCCCAGAAAGGCCGTCGCCAGCTGAGTGTCGTGCATCTGATTGGGCAGATGGCCAGCCTCGTGCTGGATCAGCTCCAGGTCTTCGCCGGAGGCGTGCAGTATGGCGATCTGCCCTGCCCGGCCAAGCCGTTGCCAGAGGGGCGCGAGGTTCAGAGCCAGGGGATCCAGCAGGGCCAGATGCTCGCCATCATAGATCTGGAACAGGCCCAGCTGGGGGTAATAGGTGCGGGTGCGGACGAATTCAGTATCGATGGCCAGGGGAACGTCGGCCAGGGAAGCGAGATACTGTTCCAGTTCGGCTTGCTGTGAAATGAGTTGATAGTGCATCTTTGCCTGCGCGTTGATCAGGGCCAAAAGAAAAAACCGTGGCATGACCCACGGTTTTGCATGACAGCGGCGGATCGCCCGTTATTGCTTGGCAATTTCCTCGTCGCGCAGCACGCGGCGCAGGATCTTGCCCACATTGGTCTTGGGAAGTTCGTCGCGAAATTCTACCAGTTTCGGCACCTTATAGGCAGTCAGATGTGTGCGGCAGTGGGCAATAATCTCGTCCTCCTGCAGTTTTGCATCTTTTTTGACCACGAAGATCTTCACCAGCTCGCCGGAAACCTTGTGCGGCACGCCAACCGCAGCCACTTCCAGCACCTTGGGGTGAAGCGCCACCACGTCTTCGATCTCGTTCGGATAGACGTTGAAACCCGAGACCAGGATCATGTCCTTCTTGCGATCGACGATCTTGAAAAAACCTTGCTCGTCACACACGGCGATATCGCCGGTACAGAGCCAGCCATCCTGCATTACCTCGGCAGTGGCCTCGGGACGCTGCCAGTAACCCACCATCACCTGGGGGCCTCGCACCTGCATCTCGCCGGGCTTGCCACATTCGGTGATCACCTGACCGGCGTCATCCACCAGACGGATGTCGGTGGAGCAGACCGGCAGACCGATGGAGCCGTTGTAGTCGAGCAGATCGTAGGGGCAGACGCTCACCAGCGGCGAACACTCGGTCAGGCCATAACCTTCCAGCAGCGGGGTGTCGGTCAGCCCCTTCCACTGTTCGGCGACCGCCCGTTGCACCGCCATGCCCCCCCCTATGGTCAGCTTCAACTTGCCAAAATCCATCGACTGGAATTCGCCGTTGTTGACCAGGGCATTGAACAGGGTGTTGACCCCTGTGATGCAGGTGAAGGGGTATTTTCTGATCTCTTTGACAAAGCCCGGGATGTCGCGCGGGTTGCTGATGAGCAGGTTGTAGCCACCCAGGCGCATGAACAGCAGGCAGTTCACCGTCAGGGCGAAGACGTGATAGAGCGGCAGTGCCGTGACCACGAACTCCTTGCCCCGCGCCAGCATGGGGCCATAGACGCCGAGGCACTGCTCGACGTTGGCAATCATGTTGCGATGGGTCAGCATGGCCCCCTTGGAGAGGCCAGTGGTGCCGCCGGTGTACTGCAGGAAGGCGAGATCATCATTGGTGATCTCGGGCTTGATGTACTGCAGGTAGCGCCCCTTGGAGAGGGCCTGACGCATGGTGCTGGCGTGGGGCAGGTTGTATTTGGGTACCAGCTTCTTGACGTATTTCACCACGAAGTTGACCAGGGTGCCTTTTGCCAGCCCCAGGTTGTCGCCCATGCGGGTCAGGATGACGTGCTTGATTGGGGTGTCGTAGACCACTTTTTCCAGGGTATGGGCAAAGTTGGAGACGATGACGATGGCCTTGGCACCCGAGTCCTTGAGCTGATGCTCCAGCTCGCGCGGGGTATAGAGCGGATTGACGTTCACCACTATCATACCGGCGCGCAGTATGCCGAACACGGCGATGGGGTATTGCAACAGGTTCGGCATCATCACAGCCACCCGATCCCCCTGGCTGAGCTTGAGCTCGCTTTGCAGGTAGGCGGCAAAGGCGCGGGACTGCTCTTCCAGTCGGCGGTAGGTGATGGTTTGCCCCATGTTGACGAAGGCAGGCTGATCGGCAAACTCGGTCACCGATGCCTCAAACATGTCGACCAGGGAGCTGTATTGGTCTGGGTTGATCTCGGCGGGAACCCCTTGTGGATAACGCTTCAGCCAGACTTTTTCCACGAACTTCTCCTGCATAACTAGCACCTGTGCGCTCACTGTATTGCCTCCGTCCCTGTTCACATCCAATTCAATCGGTCGTTTTAAGCTCATGCTCTAATGTCACCCATATTTACATAGGGCCACATCAATTAACAGCGAATTAACAACGGATACGTGTGAGGGGGAAAACAAACCTGGAATGATTGAAAGCCGGTGATTCTAGCGAATTTGACAAAATTTTTCGATACAAACGGCGGTATCGGCCGAGTTTTCCATATGAAAATGATGGTTTCCCGCCAAAACGACCATTTCTATTTGCTCGAATGCGCCATGACGCAACTGCCACTGCTCCAGCAGGCTGGCAAAGCCCTGCTCGCCCCGGATAAACAGCGCAGGGCAGCGGATGGCACGGATCAGCGCCTGGGCCTGCCCCTCACCCATGCGCAGTGGCGACAATTCCCGCAAACGGGGATCGCTGCGCCAATGCCAGCGCCCTGCCCGCTCCACCAGTTGTCGCTCGCAGATAAGCCGCGCCGCCTGCGGCGTGATATCCACCACCTTGCAACGGGCGGCCACCGCTTCATCAACCGAGGCAAAACCGTTGGCACTGCGTTCCCGGGTGCGACTGCGATTTAAAATCGCCCGCCGCAACTGCGCCGGCACCTCCTCATCGGGCTGGCTGAGCGGGCCCAACCCCTCCAGCATGATGATCCGCTCCACCAGCTCGGGAAAGACGCCGGCATAGGCAGACGCAATCAATGCCCCGAGGGAGTGGCCAAGTAGATTGAAACGCGACCAGCCTGCCGCCTGAACGATCTGGTAGAGATCATCCAGCCAGTCCACAAAAACATAGGGGGTGGTCTTGTGATCGGAGTGACCATGACCTGGCAGATCGACACAGATGAGATGAAAGTCCCCCAGATACGGGGCCAGCGGCAAGAAGCTGGCGCTGTTGTCGAGCCAGCCATGCAAGGCGATCAGCAGCGGCTTGCCCTGCTGCTCGTTGTCAAGCAAGGCCACCCGACGACCATCGGCCAGGGTGAGCATTTTTTCCTGCATGATGATTGTCATGTGCAACCTTAGCGACGCAGCGGCCGTCTCGGCCAGAAGGGATCATAGAAGGGGTCGTAGAAGTAAGGATCCATATAGCGGATCTCTACCTCCTTCACCGGCGGCCACAGCTTGCTGGAGGTGGCATCGATCACCGAGAAACGATATTTGTGCTCGCCAATCTGGCCATCTACCGGCTGGGCTATGGTGCCGAGCACCGTCAGGCTGCGCCCCTTGGCGTAAAGGGTCGGGTCGACGAAGCCCTGCATGATGGCCAGAAAGCGGCCCGGACTCTGCTCAGTCTGCTCCGGAACACCGTTGGATTTGAGCGGCAGATAAACTACCTCGATGACGCTCTGATCCGCCTTGTTCTGTACTGCCGAGATGACGCCGCTCCAGCGGGCCGGTTTGCCCTCCATCCCGCCAAGGGCGGGCTGATAGGCCACCAGCTGGTTTGCCGGCTCATAAGCCAGCTCCTTCGGAACAGTGCTGCACCCGCCGAGCAGCAAGCCTGCCACCCCTATCACGATCGCACGTTTCATCATGTCACTCTCCTTTTTGCCGGATACCGAACCTGTTACCAGGCCCTGTCCGGCAGGGGGGATGCAGGTTTATGGCAAGAGCGACAGGCATGCAACGCCGCCTCCTGCCCTTATTCGCGACCCGGCAATTTTTTCCAGGTCACCTTGTCACGCAAATAGACCGGCGTCGCCTGCTCAACAGGTACTGCCTCCCCAGCCAGCCAGGCGGCGCGGGCCAGTGGCAGCATGTCGATGGCCGCCGGGAAGCGTACCTGGCTCACCGCCAGCTCATCGGCAAGACCACTCAAGGTCTCGCTATAGGTTTCAAAACCTGTGCCGACGCAGGTCACCCAACCCGCCAGCTTGCCACGGGCGTCAACCAGTGCCGCGGGATCGCTCACCACCTCGTCGCCCACCCGCTGCATACGGCCATCTATCAGCTCATAGCGGCCAAAATAGACCTCGTTCATCCGTGCATCGATGGCGGTTAACACCTGTTTGGCGCCATCGAGACGATAGGCACCTTGCGCCATGGCGGCCAGAGTCGAGATGCCTATCAGCGGCACACCCACCCCGAACGCCAGCCCCTGAGCCACGCTGATGCCGATCCGTACCCCGGTAAAGGAGCCCGGGCCACGCCCGAACGCGATGGCATCGAGCTCGCCCAAGGTTATCCCGGCATCATCCAGCACAGCCTGAACCATGGGCAAGATTTTACGGGTGTGATCCCGCGGCGCCTCTTCCCAGCGGGAGAACAGCGTGTCACCCACCTGCAAGGCGGCGGAGCAGGCTTCGGTGGCGGTATCAACGGCCAGGATCTTCAACTCGTTCATGCTTTCCAATCTCTATAAAATCAGTCAATTACATAACCGGCAAGCAAGATGTACTCGCCCGTTGTTCAACTCTGTTATCTGGCGGCAAACTTATTCACCGCGATCGAAAAAGCGCCCCAGCGTCCCCAACTCCCGGGTGCGAGGGATGGCGGGCAAACTCTTGATAAAGGTAGCGCCGTAGGGTTTGTTGACCATGCGTGGATCACAGATGACCAGTACGCCGTGATCACTGCGATCACGAATGAGCCGCCCCACCCCCTGCTTGAGCGCTATCACTGCCTTGGGCAACTGCAGCTCGGCGAAGGGATCGCCCCCCTTGAGCTTGCAATCATCGACCCGTGCCTTGAGCAAGGGATCGTCTGGGCTGGCAAACGGCAGCTTGTCGATGATAACACACGACAACGCAGCCCCCCGCACGTCTATCCCCTCCCAGAAGCTGCTGGTGGCCACCAATACGGCGCGGCCATTCTCGACAAACTCCTTGAGTAGCCGCTGCTTGTTGTCCTCCCCCTGTAGCAGCACAGTGCGGCCTATCTCGCGGCGCAGCACCTCGGCCACCTGACGCATCACCTGATGGCTGGTGCAGAGGAAGAAACAGCCCCCCGGCGTCTTGTTGATGAGGGGGATCATCAGCTGGGCCAGCTGTTCGCCCCGCCCGAAGGCGTTGGGCTCGGGCAGAAAACGGGGTACGCATAGTCGCGCCTGCTCGGCATAGTCGAACGGGCTGTCGAGAATGAGCTCGGCACTGCCCGCGAGTCCCAGCTCGGCCACAAAGTGATCGAAGCGCATGTCCACCGTCAGGGTGGCGGAGGTAAAGATCCAGGCCACCTCGGGACGCAGTACCTCGGCGCCAAAGCGCTCGGCCACCGACAGCGGGGTGATGTTGAGGGAAAAATGCAGTCGCGAGCAATCATACCAATAGGAGAAGCCGGTCTGGTTAATGGTCAGCACCTCCCCAAGGCGGGTGCGCAGTTCGCAGATCCGCTCGAAGGCGTGATCCAGCTGCTCGCCGCGCCCGAGCGCCAACTTCAACACCTCGTAGCAGAGCCCGATGGCGTCGTTGAGACGGGCCAACGCCTGCCCCCAGAGCGGCTGGCGCAGCATGTCACGGGTATTGCCACGACCGCCATCCACGCCAAAAGCGAGACGCAGATCCTGACTGGCGATGGAGAGCCTGTCCGCCGCCTTGCCGAGCTGGGCCATGTCGTGCGCCTCGGCCCGATAGGCCAGCTGGATATCCTGCGCCAGATCCTGGATGGTGCGGCTGCCCACCGACTTGCCGAAGTAGTTGGTGGCGATCTCCGCCAACTGGTGCGCCTCGTCGAACACATACACTTGCGCTTCGGGCACCAACTCGCCAAACCCTGTGTCTTTCACCGCCATATCGGCGAAGAAGAGGTGATGATTGATCACCACCACCTGGGCATCCATGGCGCGGCGTCGGGCCACCACCAGATGGCAGTCGTCGTAATAGGGGCAATCGCGACCTAGGCAGTTGTCGTTGGTGCTGGTGACGTGGGTGAGGATCTCGGCGTTCTCCTGCAGCCCCGGAATGTCCCCCACATCGCCGTTATCGGTAGCGGTGGACCAGGATTTGACCTTCACCAGATCATTGAGCACTTCCGGCTTTTGCAGATGGGATTCGCTCAAGAGCCGGTTCATCCGCTCGATGCAGAGATAGTTGCTGCGCCCCTTGAGCAGGGCCACTGGCGGGGTGTATGAGAGCGCCCCCGTGATGGTCGGGAGATCCCGATAGAAAAGCTGCTCCTGCAGGTTCTTGGAGCCGGTGCTGATCACCACCCGCTTGCCGGACTCCAGCGCAGGCACCAGATAGGCATAAGTCTTGCCGGTGCCAGTCCCCGCCTCCACCAGCAGACGGCCACCGCGCTTGATGGCACTGGAGACGGCCTCGGCCATGGCCAGTTGTGGGGCGCGGGCAACAAAGCCGTCGATGTGGCTGGCCAGAGGGCCATCTGGCTTGAACAGGGTCTGGATGGTCAAAAGGGCGTCCCGCAGCAAAAGCGGGCATTATGCCAAAAATGCGGTTAAAACGGGACTGATAATGCGTTCAGACGAAGAGATCGATCTGGTGCTCGGGATCCGGCTTGTGATCGTCCTCTTTAGGCTTTGACTGATCACGCTTGGCAGAGGGATAGGCCTGCTGACGCTGCTGGGACTCACCGTTGTCGGTGCTGGTCTTGCGCAGCTGGTGCTTCTGACTGATCTGGGTCACTTCCCGCTTGATGTCGTCAGGACTCGGGGTCGCTGGCGCCCGCGGCAAAATGGGGAACAACAGGTCCTGGCTGGGCATGATAGCGACTCCTGTAGGGGGTATTGTCTAGTTATCGACCAGAAAACCGTTTCCTCAACTTTAATCGATCAAATTACAGTTTCCGGTTGCATTTTCTGTCAAGGCAGGTAGTGTAAATCAGGCGTCAACTACGACATCTTATTTGTAAAGGATTGATTACATGCAGTTCACCACCCTGAAGACTCATCACCACCATCATCATCCCGACTAGTCTTTCAGGAGGTTGACTGCTGGAAGACACTTAACTGGTGACTTCCAAAAGGACCGCAAGATTCATAAACCCTCGGAAGCACATACTTCCGAGGGTTTTTTCGTTTTTGACTAGAAGGAAATCGAGCAAATGGAAACACAACGCCTGCGTATCGCCATGCAAAAGTCCGGTCGTCTGAGCCAGGACTCCCAAGCCCTGTTCAAGAGCTGTGGCCTGAAAATCAACCTGCGCGAGCAGCGTCTTATCGCCCATGTGGAAAACATGCCCATCGATATCCTGCGGGTGCGTGATGACGATATCCCGGGTCTGGTGATGGAAGGGGTGGTCGACCTTGGCATCATCGGTGAGAACGTGCTGGAAGAGGCACAGCTTATTCGCGCTTCACAAGGATTGCCTGCACAGGTCAAAACCCTCAAGCAGCTCGATTTCGGCGGCTGCCGCCTCTCGCTGGCGGTGCCGGATGATGTGACCTATACAGGGCCAGAGAGTCTGGCAGGCAAGCGTATCGCCACCTCTTATCCGGGGCTGCTCAAGCGCTTCTTCGACGAAAAAGGGCTCGCGTTCAAGAGCGTCATGCTGGGTGGTTCGGTGGAAGTGGCCCCCCGTGCCGGGCTGGCCGATGCCATCTGCGATCTGGTCTCCACCGGCGCGACGCTGGAGGCCAATGGCCTCAAAGAGGTCGAGGTGATCTACCGCTCCAAGGCGGTACTGGTACAGGCCCCCAACCCCTTGTCCGATGCCAAGCAGCAGCTTATCGACAAACTGCTGCCCCGTATTCAGGGGATGCAGCAGGCGCGCGAGAGCAAGTACATCATGCTGCACGCCCCCAAAGACAAGCTCGATGCCATCACCGATCTGCTGCCGGGTGCCGAGCGCCCCACCATCATGCAGCTGGCCGGAGACACCAATCAGGTGGCCCTGCACGTCGTCTCCAGCGAGACCCTGTTCTGGGAGACCATGGAGCAGCTCAAGGCCCTCGGCGCCAGCTCCATTCTGGTGCTGCCCATCGAAAAAATGATGGAATAAGGAAGGGATATCATGCAGACCCTGATCTGGAAGACCCTCTCTCCTGCCCAGCAGGCCGACGTGCTGACCCGCCCCGCCCTCAATGACGAGGCCGATATCGGCGCCGTGGTCAAAGAGATCATCGCAGCGGTGCGCAGCCGTGGCGATGAGGCCCTGCGCGAGCTCAGCCTGCGCTTCGAGCGCGCCCCCCGTGAGCGGTTGCGCGTCAGCGAAGATGAGATTGAAGCTGCCTGCGCGCGGCTGGATGACGACATCAAAAGCGCCATCGAAGCGGCGATTGCCAACATTCGCACCTTCCACGCGGCCCAAGTGCAGCCAGTGGTACGGGTGGAAACCCAGCCCGGGGTGGTGTGCGAGCTGCGCACCCAACCCATCAGCCGGGTCGGTCTCTATGTGCCGGGGGGCAGCGCACCGCTCCCCTCCACCGTGATGATGCTGGCCATTCCGGCTGCTATCGCCGGTTGCCGTGAAGTGGTGCTCTGCACCCCGTCCCCCGCCAGCGACGAGATCCTGTTCGCCGCCCGCGCCTGCGGGGTCGAAAAGGTGTTCGCTATCGGCGGTGCCCAGGCCATCGCCGCCATGGCTTACGGCACAGAAAGCATTCCCAAAGTGGACAAGATCTTTGGCCCGGGCAACGCCTTTGTGACCGAAGCCAAGGGGCAGGTCTCCCGCGACTGGCGCGGCGCGGCCATCGACATGCCAGCCGGCCCCTCCGAGGTGCTGGTGATTGCGGACGAGAGCGCCAATCCGGCCTTCGTGGCGGCAGATCTGCTCTCCCAGGCCGAGCACGGCCCCGACAGTCAGGTGGTGCTGGTGACCACCTCGCCCCTGCTGGCCGATGCCATCGCAGGGGAGATCAAGCGCCAGCTGGCCAAGTTGAGCCGCCGGGATATCGCCGCGCAGGCGCTTGGCAGCAGTCTGGTGATCCTCTGTGACGATCTGGCCGAAGCGTGCGCCATCTCCAACGCTTACGCGCCGGAGCACCTGATTGTGCAGACCCAGGCGCCTCGCGATCTGCTGGATAAACTGGAGAACGCCGGTTCAATCTTTCTTGGCCAGTGGACGCCCGAGTCGGTCGGCGATTACGCCAGCGGCACCAACCACACATTGCCCACCTATGGCTACGCACGCACCTGCTCCAGCCTGGGCCTTGCGGATTATCAGCGCCGCTACACGGTGCAGGAGCTGAGCGTCGAGGGCATTCAGGGGCTCGGCCCCATCGTTCAGCGCATCGCCCAGGCAGAGGGACTGGATGGCCACAAAAATGCCGTCACCCTCAGGTTGAACGCCCTGGCCGCCTCGCCCCAACAAACAGCACAGCAGAAGGATTTGTCATGAGCATTGCCAATCTGGCGCGCCGCGTGGTGCGGGCTCTCACCCCTTATCAATCCGCCCGCCGCATTGGCGGCAAGGGCCACGTCTGGCTCAACGCCAACGAGGCGCCGCAGGCTTATCCCTTTACCATCGAGGGGAGCCGCCTCAACCGCTACCCCGAGTGCCAACCGGCCGAGGTAGTGAGCGGCTATGCCGCCTACGCCGGAGTCAACCCCGATCAGGTGCTGGTCAGTCGCGGCGCCGACGAGGCCATCGAGCTGCTTATTCGCACCTTCTGCGAAGCGGGTGAAGATCAGATCCTCATCTGCCCGCCCACCTACGGCATGTACGCCATCAGCGCCGAGACCTGTGGCGTCGGTATCGTCGAGCAACCGCTCACCACCAGCCGCCAGCCGGACTGGCCCGCCATCGCCGATCGCCTCGGCGACGTGAAGCTGGTATTTCTCTGCTCCCCCAACAACCCCACCGGGGATCTGGTGGGTCGCGATGGCCTGATTGCCCTGCTGGAGAAGGCCCGGAATCGCGCCATCGTGGTGGTGGACGAGGCCTATATCGAATTCTGCCCAGAGGCGTCCGTGGTGGACCTGCTGGCCCGCTTCCCCAATCTGGTGGTGACCCGCACCCTCTCCAAGGCCTTTGCCCTGGCGGGGATCCGCTGCGGCTTTACCTTAGGCCATCCCGAGGTGATCGCCATGCTGGCCAAGGTGATCGCCCCCTATCCCATCCCCGAGCCCATCGCCCAGATCGCGGCGCAGGCCCTCTCCCCCATGGGGCTGGCGCTGATGCGCGAGCGAGTGATGGAGCTCAACAAGCAAAAAGCCGCCTTCAAGGCAGAGCTGGCTAGGCTTGCCTGCGTGAAGGAAGTATTCGAGGACAAGGGCAACTTCGTGCTGGTGCGCTTTGTGGATGGCGCCGCCGTCTTTGCCGCCATGAAGGCCGCCGGCATCATACTGCGGGATTTCTCCAGCAAACCGGGTCTGGACAACAGCATTCGCGTCACCATCGGCTATCAGGGCGAGATGGACGCCGTGCTGGCCGTACTGCGTGATCTGCCCTCTCCCACTTTGTAAGACAAGGATGTAGCGATGAAGACCCCGTTTTTGTTTATCGACCGCGACGGCACCCTGATTGAAGAGCCGGTGACCGACAAGCAGGTGGATAGCCTCGCCAAGCTGCGCTTCGAGCCCATGGTCATTCCGGTGCTGCGCGAGCTGCAGGCCGCTGGTTACGTACTGGTGATGGTGACCAATCAGGATGGGCTGGGCACCGCCAGCCTGCCGCTGGAGAACTTCCAGCCACCCCACGACCTGATGATGCATTTATTTGAATCGCAAGGGGTGAAATGGGAGCAGGTGCTGATCTGCCCGCACTTCCCCACCGACGGTTGCAGCTGCCGCAAACCCCACCTCGGGCTGGTGAAGGCGTATCTCGCCTCGGGTCGCATCGACTTTGCCAACTCCTTCGTGATTGGCGATCGCCAGACCGATCTGCAGCTTGCCGAGAACATGGGCATTGGCGGTATTCGCTACCACCCGCAGGATCACGACTGGCTCGCCATCCGTGATCAGCTACTGTCCAAGGGCCGCACTGCCGAGGTGGAACGCTACACCAAAGAGACCCGCATTCAGGTGGGGGTTGACTTGGACCCTTCTGCCACAAACAAGAGCGGCGGCAACCAGATCGCCACCGGCATCGGCTTCTTTGATCACATGCTGGATCAAATAGCGACCCACGCCGGTTTTCAGCTCAAGCTGAACGTCAGCGGCGATCTGCATATCGACGATCACCACACGGTAGAAGACGTCGGGCTGGCCCTCGGCCAGGCGCTGCGTCAGGCCCTAGGCAACAAGCGCGGTATCGGCCGTTTCGGCTTCGTGCTGGCGATGGACGAGGTAGAGGCGGTGATCGATGCCCGCCCGCTGACCGAGCAGGAGGTGAGCACAGCGCTGGATCTCAGCGGTCGCCCCTACTTCGTGTTTGACTGCCCGAGCGGCTTTGGCCGCGACAACGTGGGCGAGATGGCCACCGAGATGGTGCCCCATTTCTTCCGCTCTCTCTCGGACGCCATGGCCATCACCCTGCAAATGAAGGTGGGCAGCGGCAACACCCACCATCAGGTGGAGGCGCTGTTCAAAGGCTTTGGCCGCGCCCTGCGTCAGGCCATTCGGGTGGAAGGGAGTGACCTCCCCTCCAGCAAGGGAGTGCTGTGATGGAGGTGAGCAAGCAGAAGCTGGTCATTATCGATACAGGCTGTGCAAATCTGGCCTCGGTCAGAATGGCGTTCGAGCGCCTCGGCGTACGGCCCTTGGTCTCCAGCCAAGCGGCTGATATCGAGCAGGCCGACAAGCTGATCCTGCCCGGTGTCGGCACTGCGGTGGCCGCCATGAAGAACCTCAACGAACGGGGGCTGGTGCCCCTTATCCGCGCCGCCAAGCAGCCGCTGCTGGGCTTTTGCCTCGGCATGCAGATGCTGGCGGAGGCTTCCGAAGAGAGCATGGGCACGCAGGGTTTGCCAGATACGCTTATCGACTGCCTTGGCATAGTGCCGGGCAAGATCCGGCTGATGGAAGTGGGTAACCTGCGCCTGCCCCATATGGGCTGGAACCAGATTGAGCATGACGAGAGCCATCCTCTGCTCAAGGGGATCCCGAGCGGCAGCTACTTCTACTTCGTTCACTCCTATGCGCTGGAGGTGACCGACGCGACGCTGGCGACCTGCGACTACGGCAAGCCTTTCACCGCCATCGTGGGCGGGGTCGCAGAGCACAGTAACTTCTTTGGCGCCCAATTCCACCCGGAGCGCTCAGGCGCAGCCGGTGCCCGTTTGCTGCAAAATTTTCTGGAGCTATGAATGATCATTCCCGCAATTGACCTGATCAATGGTCAGGTGGTCCGTCTCTATCAGGGGGACTACGAGCAGAAGACCGAATACAGCAGCAGCCCGCAGGCCCGCTTCGATGAATATGTCTCCCAGGGGGCGGTGCAGCTCCATCTGGTGGATCTGGACGGTGCCAAGGATGCCAAGGCGCGCCAGCTGCCCCTGCTGACCCAACTGCTGTCGGCCACCGAAGCGCCGGTGCAGGTCGGCGGCGGCGTGCGCACGGAGCAGGATGTGGCAGATCTGCTGGCCGCCGGTGCCAGCCGGGTGGTGATCGGCTCCACCGCCGTCAAATCCCCGGATCTGGTGGCCAGCTGGATGGAGAAATATGGCCCCGAGCAGATAGTGCTGGCGCTGGACGTCAATATCGATGCCCAAGGCAATCGCCATATCGCCGTGGCAGGCTGGCAGGAGAACAGCGGTGTGACCATCGAAGCGCTGATCGAACGCTTCCTCCCCGCCGGGCTCAAGCATGTGCTCTGCACCGACATCAGCCGTGACGGCACCCTGGCTGGCACCAACGTCGAGCTCTATCGGGATCTCTGCGCCCGCTACCCGAGTGTCGCTTTTCAAGCCTCCGGCGGCATTGGCGGCATCGCGGATATCGAGGCGCTCAAGGGCTCCGGCGTCAAGGGGATCATCCTTGGCCGCGCCCTGCTGGAGGGCAAGTTCTCGGTGGGTGACGCCATCGCCTGCTGGCAAACGCCCGCAGCCGTTACCACAGGAGGCAACTGATGCTGGCAAGACGCATTATCCCCTGCCTAGACGTGAAAGATGGCGTGGTGGTCAAAGGGGTGCAGTTTCGCAACCACGAGGTGATGGGCGGCATTGTCGAGCTGGCACGCCGCTACGCCGAGGAAGGGGCAGACGAGCTGGTGTTCTATGACATCACCGCCTCCAGCGATGCGCGGGTGGTGGACAAGAGCTGGGTGAGCCGGGTAGCGGAGGTGATCGATATCCCCTTCTGCGTCGCAGGTGGCATCAAAAGAGTCGAAGATGCCCGCCAGATCCTCGAATTTGGCGCCGACAAGGTCTCCATCAACTCTCCGGCCCTGGCCGACCCGACCCTGATCAGCCGACTGGCCGAGCGCTTTGGCGTGCAGTGCGTGGTGGTGGGCATTGACTCCTACTTCGACGCCGAGACGGGTCACTATCAGGTCAAACAGTTTACCGGTGACGAGAGCCGCACCCGCACCACCGCTTGGCACACCCTCGATTGGGTGCAGGAGGTGCAAAAGCGCGGCGCAGGTGAAATCGTGCTGAACGTGATGAATCAGGACGGCATGCGTCAGGGTTATGATCTCGAACAGCTCAAACTGGTGCGCAGCGTCTGCAAGGTGCCGCTGATTGCCTCCGGCGGCGCCGGGGCCATGGCACACTTTCGCGATGCCTTTACCCTCGCCGATGTGGACGGGGCGCTGGCCGCCTCTGTGTTCCACAAGGGCCTTATCCCCATTCCCGAATTGAAACGCTGGCTGAAAACCGAAGGAGTCGCCATCCGTGAATAATCAAGAGATTGCAAACCAGATCCCGCTCGTGGAGCGGCTCGACTGGGAAAAGTGTGATGGTATGATCCCCGCCATCGTCCAGCACGCCGCCAGCGGCGAGGTACTGATGCAGGGCTTTATGACCCGCGAGGCGCTGGAACAGACCCTGGCTACCTGCCAGGTCACCTTCTTTAGCCGCAGTAAGCAGCGGCTCTGGACCAAGGGTGAAAGCTCGGGCCATGTGCTCCAACTCGTGGCCATCAGCACCGACTGCGATCAGGATTCCCTGCTGATTGCCGCCAACCCCGTCGGTCCCACCTGTCACAAAGGGACAACCTCCTGCTTTAATGGCCACCCGCTGCCACCCCTCGGTTTTTTGGCAGAGCTGGAGCAGGTACTGGCTGCCCGCAAAGGGGCCGATCCGGCCACCAGCTACACCGCCAGCCTCTACGGCAAAGGCACCAAGCGCATCGCCCAGAAGGTCGGTGAAGAAGGGGTTGAGGTGGCGCTGGCTGCCATGGCCAAGGATCGGGAGGAGCTCATTAACGAATCCGCCGATCTGCTCTACCACCTGACCGTGCTGCTGCAAAACGAAGGGCTGGGATTACAGGATGTCGTCCAGCGGCTTTATGAGCGGCATAATAAATAAACTGTACTGTGATAGATGGGCGTAAAGCCCATCTATCATATTAACAAGGTAGATAATTCGACCAGCTCTATATAGTCAGAATTTCCCAACCCTTTACTTTTCAGGCATACTTGATAATACACACCGCTGTCATCACACCTGACACCTGATTTTATAACAGTTATCTGATTCATTTCATTCAGCGCATACTTATTACTAGATAAGTAGTAATCATTGAGTGTTTTGTGAACCTGTATTATATATGCGTAAAAGTCATCCACTTTCCAAACCACCTTTTCATTGCATCCTGACTGAATACCAGACCAATAACTAATCGTTAATGGCAGTTTAGCCTTACTTTTAAATGACAGTACAGTATCTTTATTCAGACTAATATTAGCAGTCTCAGCATCTAAGAGAATACCACCATTACGAAGAATCATATATGCCGTAGAAACTTTTGAGTGCATAATAAGTAAGGCCGACAAATAGATAATGTCTATGGAATGCTCCGATACTGAATGCAATATAGCAAATAAAGTATCTAGGAATGACTCAACCTCTCTTGCAGAGAGATGGTATGCATCCACAATTTTTGCAAGTGTTTTAGAAAAGTCATTAGCATCTGAAAAGCAATGAAATGTTTTACTACATAAAAGCTCAAACCGGTCCGCAACAAACTCTTCTATGAGAAAATGGCTAGGGCATTTATTCAAATGAAAGCGTCTTTTGAAAAAACGGCCTAAATAAGTCTGAGCATCAAAACCTTCCCCATAAATTACCTTAATGGCATGTTGCAACTGCTCGGTATCTGTTGCTAATACAAAAACAACCTTTGGTATATCGAATATATGCTTGATAGTCTCCAGCATTTCGACCGCATAGGAGGGACGGCAACGATCCAACTCATCAATCAAAATAAAGGCGGGATAATCCAGTTCTCCTTCACTTAAACCAACAGCTCCCTCAACCCATTGCCGTATCTCTTGTTTAAGATACTGAATAGATTCATAACGCTCTTTCTGATTGCTGCATAACGCATCGACCAGCTGATTAGCATCATCCCCTTCCAGCGAAAAGTCATCTTCTTCCAATCCAGCCTTCTTAATGGCCGCTTTCAGGGCCAGTTTGCCGCCGACCTTAAATAATCCAAGCAGCCGCTGACGCATGCCTTCTGGAATCGGGTTTTCTTTTCCCGCAATCATTTTTAACTGGTCGATAATAGACGAGATAACCGTCAATAAGGGATCATCGGAAAAATCCTGCTGCCAGGCATCGATATAGACGGTGGGATAGTGCGCTTTCAGCTCCATATACCAACGCTTGATAAACCAAGTTTTACCCGCCCCCCACTCGGCATTGAGGTTAAGCACATAGTTGCGCTGCTTGCCTTCGGCGGCGAGGTAGTTGGTAAGAAATTTGGCATAGCGGGCGCGATCCAGCCGATCGGCACTCAAGATCTCTTTGCTGCCCGCAATGGCCCCCGGTCCATCCCATGTAACCGGATCCTGCCAATCAAATGCCGCTTGTTCTGTCATCCCGCCACTCTCCAAACCAATCGTATGGGGATGATAACAGGGTCATCTTGGAAAAAATTGATTAAAGACCTGTTTGCTTCCCTTTTAACCACTTGGACGCCCATATGTGGCCAACGTAGTAAATCACCGACAGAGAGAGCAATGGGGAGTGACAAGCAGGATAGGAATCGAATGAAAACATTTGAATCCAGTGGATTTATGGCGGCAACTCGTCAATCGCGCGATCTTGTGACATAACGCAAAAGTCGCGGAAATAATCGCGAAATATGTCGGGATCAGTGCTTAATTTAAAACAGTTGATACATATTGGCCCCGTATACACAGGTCCCATTGTTCAAGGATGGCCAACCCCATGAAGGATGACCCCTTCCCCACCCGGTTGCAGCATGAGCTGGATCACCTCAAATCCATCTTCAACGAGACGGATGCTTACCTCTTTACCAAGGATTTGGAGGGCCGTTACACCTATGCCAATCAGGCGGTGCTGGATCTCTTTGGGTGTACCCTTGCCGAGTTGCAGGGGCAGGATGATCGGGCCTTTTTTGATCTTGCATTATCGGATGCCATTGCGCGCAACGACCGGCTGGTGCTGGATCAGCAGGTCGCCCTCGCCCGAGAGGAGATCAACTACCTCAACACCACAGGTGAAAAGCGGTTCTACTGGACCGTCAAAAAGCCCATATATGACCGGGATGGCGACCTGATCGGCCTGTGCGGTATCTCCACCGATATCACCGAACACAAGCTGATCGAGGCGCGCCTGGCGGAGCAGCACCAGTTGCTGGAGATTGTCCTCGCCAACGTGGATGCCCTTATCTATATGAAAGACAGTGAGCACCGCTTTCTCTACGTCAATCAAAAGGTCTCCGACCTGCTGGGCATGCCTGCCGAGCAGATCATCAACCGACGCGATGATGATCTGTTTCCACCAACCAGTGCCTGCCAGCCAAGGCGGCTGGATAACCCGGTATTTGAAACCGGTGAACTGCAAGCCGGGGAAGAGATGCTGACCGACATCGAGGGCAAGCAGCACTACTATTGGTCCGTCAAGGTGCCCTTTCTGCTGGCCGATGGCACACCAACCTTGATCGGGATAGCCTCCGATATCACCGAACTGCACCAGCTCAAGGAGCAACTGCATCAGCAGTCAGTGCGAGACGGTCTCACCGGTCTCTATAATCGCCGCTTCTTCTTTGAGGTGTGCGAAAAGAACCTGAGTCTGAATGCCCGCCACCACCTCACCTCTGTGCTGGTAGTGCTGGACGTGGATCAGTTCAAGTGCATCAACGATCGTTATGGCCACCCGCTGGGGGATAGCGCGCTGGTTCATCTGGGCAAGGTCATGTTATCGGTGCTGCGCAGTGAAGATGTGCTGGCCCGTATCGGCGGCGACGAGTTTGCCATTTGGTTGCCCAATACCACACTCTCAGCCGCTGCGTCACTGGCCGAACGGCTGCGCCTTCACGTCATGCAAAGCCCGTTGCCGCTGCCCGATGGCGATGAGCTGATCATCACCATCAGCGCCGGACTGGTGGAAAATGGCAAAGAAGAACCGATGGAGAGCCTCTATGCCCGCGCCGATCAGATGCTCTATCAAGCCAAGCAGAGCGGTCGCAACTGTGTCGCGACCAAGGCATGCTAGGTAACGCCACGGGAGGGCTCCCGGCCCTCCATATCCCCTTCTCTTTTCCCTCCTGCTTGTATTACCACTGCGCTGACGTTCTCTATCCCAACAGCTGGCACAGCACGTATTTTTGCACCTTGCCGGTGGTGGTCTTGGGCAAGGACAAGTGAGTGAAGATGATGCGCTTGTTTACGGAAAATACTTCCGATTTTTCATTGTTTATTTTATGGCACAGAGTTCAGGTTGAAGGTGGCTAAACACTGTTTAGTTAAAATCGGTTTATCTGATACTTCATTCATCTGACTGCGCATTATGTTCATGACGTTAATTCAAGGCAGGTCACCTTGCCTATGCAATGAAATAGTTATTGCATAATGCTGTACATTACATATCAGTAATTAAAATCAGCGGTAAATTCATTGTGTGAGCCATCCCATAAAGCGAACATGCCCCCATGTTCATCCAACAGCGTTCGGGTTACGGTTGCAGTGTGAAACGATCTACCGGATGTTCAATATCAGGCCAGATTTCTCGCCAACGAGCGCGTCATTACCAGTATAACTGTGCACTCCCGCCCCATGACGAAGGAACCCTGTCGACCCGATATTCCGCCGAGCCCGAACCTGCTTTATCGAGGAGCATTTATGTGTGCCGAGCCGAATACCCAGCCACGCAGACAATTTCCCACTGCCTTTACCATTTTGTTTCTTATTATGTTGCTGGCCATTGCGCTGACCTGGATCATTCCGGCAGGGGCCTATTCCAAGCTCTCCTATAACCAGGCCAACAACACCCTGATGGTCCATAACCCGCAGGGCGACATTAGCCGAATACCCGCCACCCAGAATGCGTTGGCACAACTCAATATCAATATTGCGGTGGAGCAATTCACCAGCGGCACCATCCGCAAGCCCATCGCCATTCCCGGCACCTATGAGCGGCTGTTGCAGGCCCCCAAGGGACTCGCCGACGTGGCGGTCAGCATGGTCAAGGGCACCATAGAGGGGGCGGATATCATCGTCTTCATTCTGGTGCTGGGCGGGCTTATCGGTGTCATCAACAAGACCGGCGCCTTCAGCGCGGGGCTGGTCGCGCTCTCTCGCAAGACCCGGGGCAACGAGTTCCTGTTTGTGGCGCTGGTTTGCGTCGTCATGGCGCTGGGGGGCACCACCTGTGGGCTGGAGGAAGAGGCAGTCGCCTTCTACCCCATACTGGTACCCATTTTTCTGGCGCTCGGCTATGACGCCATCGTCTGCGTGGGGGCCATTTTTCTCGCCGCCTCCATGGGCACCAGCTTCTCCACCATCAACCCCTTCTCGGTGGTGATAGCCTCCAACGCCGCCGGCATCCCCTTTACCGAGGGGCTGATCTTTCGCGCCGTCGGCTGTCTGGTGGGCACCCTGGTGGTGATCGGTTATCTCTATTGGTACTGCAAGAAGCTCAAGGCCAACCCGGCCTTCTCCTACACCTATGAGGATCGCACCAGCTTTCGCGCTCGTTTCCTCAAACAAGGGGCACTGGATGAAAGTGTCCCCTTCACCCTGCGCCGCAAGATCATCTTGACCCTGTTTATCCTCGCCTTTCCGCTGATGGTGTGGGGTGTCTCCATGGCGGGCTGGTGGTTCCCGCAGATGGCGGCCTCCTTCCTCTCCATCGCCATCATCATTATTTTCATCTCGGGCCTCAAAGAGAAAGAGGCGGTCGAGGCCTTCACCCAGGGCGCATCGGAGCTAGTTGCGGTCTCGCTGATTATCGGGTTGGCGCGGGGGGTCAATCTGGTGCTGGATCAGGGGATGATCTCGGACACCATATTGGCCTACGCCTCCGATCTGGTCTGTGGCATGCACGGCGCCGTGTTCGCGGTGGCGCAGATGCTGGTGTTCACCCTGCTGGGGCTGGTGGTGCCCTCCTCCTCGGGGCTGGCGGTGCTCTCCATGCCCATCATGGCGCCGCTGGCAGATACAGTGATGATCCCGCGCTATATCGTGGTGTCGGCCTACAACTGGGGGCAATACGCCATGCTGTTCCTCGCCCCCACCGGGCTGGTGCTGGTCACCTTGCAGATGCTCGGCATCCAGTTCAACAAGTGGGTCAAGTTCGTGCTGCCCATGGTGGGCTTTGTGCTGGGCTTTGGCGCCCTGATGCTGGTGGTGCAGGTGATGATGATCTGAGGCGGCGCTCACTACCAGAGAGAGCCTGGCCCAAAAAGTGGCACGCTATGGGGCACGCGGCTCCAGCGGCTCGGGGATACACCCTCTCACTCGTGTATTAATGGCGCACCCGACCTTGCTGGCGAAAGCAGTAAAGCTTGAGACTGATATCGACTATGTCGGCGGGCAGCTCCTGCGCCGCCTCACCGAGGGGCTGATAAAGAGAGGCCAGCAGCCGCTGTGCCTGCTGCTGGGTAATGATCCCGGCCTGTACGGCCGGCTGTATCCATCTTGGCAGCATCGACATAAGTCCCCCTTGCCGACTTGCTTGACCACTGCAATCCCAACGCGTGCCGCATCGGGATGGCCCCTGCATTACCGTTATCGCTTTGCTTCGCCCCGAGATGCTGACGGCTTTATCTGGCTCATCGGTACTGCATCGCGCCGAGAAGGGGTGGGCCACTGTCACTCATGGGCACGTCACCCTCTCTGCCACAAGACCAAGCAAAATGCTTGCCGTGATCTGTTATCGACAGTCTGTTCCCGTCAGTAAAGCGATTTATCAAGCACTTACCGCACGAGTCGGTGCGAGCAGGCCAGCCCTTCACGCCCGCGTCAGAGGACAAGGGGCAGCAGATTGCAGCCCGATAGCGATGGCTTGACGCAACATAGATAAAAAGCGTCCATATGTATCGCACATTGCGACGCATCCACCCGAACCTGGGTGACATGCCGCCCAGCCGCTGAACCGCCCTCCATGCCCTGTGTCGCCAAAGCCCGACACCTTTTTGACGAGGGGCTTTTTAGTGCAGTCAGGGCTTGTCGTGCCTGCACACTGGCCACCTTGTTCATCCCCCGGCTTGTGCCAAGATCGCGGCAAGCAACAGCCGCATCAGGTGATGCATTTCAGGAGAACGCAAAATGAACAAATCCATGTTGGCAGGTGTCGGGATCGGTGTGGCCTCTGCGCTGGCATTGTCGGCCGCCGCCAGCGGATCCCTGTTTTCAGCCCAACCGCAGTTTGCCGAGGTACTGGCCAGCAAGCCGGTGACCGAGACCATCAAGACACCCCGTCAGGAGTGCCGCAACGTGACAGTGACCCACCGCAAACCGGTGCAGGATGAGAACAAGATCCTGGGTACCGTGGTTGGCGCGGCGCTGGGCGGCGTAGTCGGCCACCAGTTTGGTGGCGGCAACGGCAAGAAGGTGGCCACAGCCGCAGGCGCCGTGGCCGGTGGCTATGCTGGCAATCAGGTGCAGGGCAACATGCAGGCGGGCGATACCTACACCACCACCGAGCAACGCTGCAAGACGGTGCAGGAGAGCAGCACCCGTACCCTGGGTTATGATGTCACCTACCGCCTCGCCGGTCAGGAAGGCGTCATCCGCATGGACAAGGCCCCCGGCGCCACCATACCGGTCAAGGATGGCAGGCTGGTGATCGACAGCCAGAGTCAATCCTGACAAGCCCCGTCCTATGAGCACCCCAAGGCCCATCCGATGGGCCTTTTTGTTACGCGCCAGCCGCCTCATCTGGCCTGGCTACCCACCCTGTCCAACCCCATCATGCTCAGTAAAAAGGGGCCCGCAGGCCCCTTGTATCACGCATGTTCATGATACCTATCAGTGACGGCCAAACGGCCACCAGGACTTGTCGTTGTCCACAATATCGACACGGGTCTCCTGCACGACGCCCGGTTTGCCCCCCTGCAGTTGGCGCAGACTCACCTTGAACTGCTCGGTGGGCTCGACAAACCAGTCATCCAGGATCAGCACCTTGATGGATTTGCTGCCCCCCTCACCGGCGGCCCAGCTCACCGATTGGCTAAACCAGGGCAGAAAATCCAGCCCCCAGCGCGCCGTGATCCCCTCAAGGCCCAACTGGGCGCGGGCCGGCTTGCTCAGATCGCCGCTGCGTATCACGGGGATCTCGGCAAACCACTGCCCCTCGTTCACCGTCATGCTGGCATGGACCAGCGCAATGGTGGACGGCGCCAGCTTGTCCTTGATGGTAACCAGAGTCTGGCGCTGTTCACCAAGGCTGGCTCCGCTGGCATCGAACAGCTCCAGGGTGAAGGTCTCATCCCCCTCGCGCAGGGTGTCGCTCTTCACCGGAATAGTGATGGTCTGGCTGTCGCTCTGGCCGGCCGCCCAGTTCAGGGTGCCGGTCAGTGGCGCCACATCATTGGCATCGGCGCTGCCAAACGCGATGCGGTAGTGCACGCTGGCCTCGCCATGGCTGCCATCGCGGCGAGTGACGGTGAGGCTCAGAGCGCTGCCCTCCTCCACGCTGGCGGCGGCGCTATCCAGACTGATCACCCCGGCAGGCGGCAGCGGATACTGGATCGCCACCAGTACGGGATCGTGATCCGAGGCGCTGAAGGGGCCGTCCGATTTGGCCAGCTGGCCCGTGTACTTGCTGCCGTACTCAAAGAAGTTGCTTTCGGCGGAGTTGATGTGCCAATCCTCGATACCGATCACCTTGGCCGCCAGGCTGGGGCTCGCCAGGGCGTGATCCAGGTTGCCGAGTTCCCCCTCGTAGCTGTAGGAGTAGGTGTCGGTGCCATGGAAGCGGGTATTGAGGTTCACAAAACCATATCCCTTGCCAAGGGCGCTGCCGCTCTCCTCATAGGGCTGACCCGCCAGTGTGGTGAAGGAGGCGCTCATGATCTGGCGCGGCTGCGCGGCCGGATCATAGCTGGTCAGCACCCGGATAGGATCCTCCATGCCGTAGGCGTTCAGGTCGCCGATGAGCAGCAGATCCCCGCTCAGCGCCTTGAGACTCTCCCCCAGCACCTTGGCAGCGGAGACCCGCAGGGCATTGCAGTGGCCCTGACCATCCAGCGGATCGGTGCTGACATAGTCGGGGTAATCCTCAAAGCAGGCAGAACCCTTGGACTTGAGGTGGTTGACCACCAGCGTCAGGGGCGCATCCCCCTTGGGCGAGCTGAATTGCTGTAACAGGGATTCACGCATGCCCTGATTGATGGCAACCGGCTTGCCGCTGGCGTCCAAGGCCTCGGCCTGCTGCACCGGCAGCAATATGAGGCTGGCGGCACCTTGCGGCGTCACGCTGGCAGGCCGGTAGATGAGCCCCACAGTAATGGCATCGGTGCCGATGGGCTGGCCATCGGGCGAGGCGATCCAGCGGTAGTGATCCGCTTCATCCGGCTGGGCGGCGTTGAGGGCCTCGACCAGATTGGCGATGGCGGAGTTGCCACCGTAGCCGTTGTTCTCTATCTCCATCAGCCCCACCACATCGGCGTTGAGGCGGGTGATAGCGCTGACGATCTTGGTACGCTGCAGCTCGAACTCCGCCACCGTCAGGGCGCCCCGGTTGCTGCCGGTGGGGTTGGCATCCCCGCCCACCACAGTGGTGAAGAAGTTGAGCACGTTGAAACTGGCGACCCGCAGATCCCCCGCCTCTGCCAGCGCCGGGGTCTCGACCCGATCCCAGCCGCTGTGATCGATCTGGCTGGCCTCGATGCGGTTGTTCGCCACCAACCGGAACAGGTTGTAGGAGTAGCCCAGTGCACCCTCCAGCCCATTGAGTTTGTCACCGATGCGCAGGTAACCATCCTCGGCATTAAAGGCGGGATACCAGGGCAGCACGCCGTCCGGCGCCTTGGCGTCGGTTTCCACCACCAGCTGGTTTTGCTGGTTGCGCAGGGCCCACTGGCTCGCCTCCTCGCTCAGGGCGGCAAACTTCTGGGTCGACTTGATGAGAGGCGCGCCATAAGCCAGCACCAGGTTGTTGCGCTTGCCGTCATAATCGAAGCTGAAATTGCGGGTCACCACCAGGCTGGACTCGGGTACCAACCGCACCAGCATCCCCTCGTGGCGCTCCAGCAGCTGGTGCAGCGTTTCACCCGCCACCGGCACCAGATCCACCGCCGGCAGCAAGGCCACCATGGGCTGGGTCACCACCAGCTGATCTGCATTGAGCTGGGTCTGGTTGAAGTACTCCTTCACCTTGCCCGAGACGCATACCTCGGCCCCCGGCACTATGGCGCTGTTGGTCTGGGTGCTGTAGACGAAGAGACCGTCCGAGCTGGCCGGATCCCCATCCCCTTGCAGGTCCTGAATGAAGAAGCCCTTGTAGAGACCGTTTACCACCTGAGTGACCACACCACGAGTGGCATAGGTCTGCTCGGATTCAAACTTGCCAGTCGGCACCAGCGGGCTGCTGCTGCCCGGGCCCTGAATGGCAGGCACGGGTATCAGCTGATTGATCGGGCAGACGAAGGCCGGGGGCAGAGGGCCATCGCAGGGACCATCGCCACTGCAACCCAGGCCGCTGGCGTCATCCTTGGCGGCGGCCACGTATTCAAGCGCCGGATTGAAGGGGCCAGCCGCATCAGTCCGGCCCGTGGTGACGGTGGCCTTGCGGCGCAGCGTCATGTCCAGGGTCGAGACGCTGCCAGACACCCAGGCCGTGCCCGGATCCACCCCCACTTGCCCTAAGCTGTCCACTATCTCGCTGCCGTGATAGAGCACCAGGGCGTCGTCACCGTTGAACACCAGATTGCCGCTGGTCTGATTGGCCTTGGCCAGGATCTCGGCGTTGGCGGAAGGGTTGGCCAGCACCAGGCTGGCGCCCGGGGCGAGGGTGCCTTGCAGCGCCAGGCTGTTGGTGGGGGCATCGGTGAGAGGTTTGCCGTTGGCATAGAGCGCCAGCCGGTATTGAGAGAGCGCGACGGGAGCCGCGCCCAGATTGCTCAGCTCCACCGCCTTGTTGTTACTGGATCCTTCCAGATATTCGCTGATCAGCAGTTGTGCCTGTACCTGTCCTGATAGCGCCAACCCGACCGCGAGCGCCACCAGAGAGTGTCTTCCTGACATAGCCAATGTTCCTTTTCTTATTAGCAGATATGTTATTGGTGCCCCGCGTTATGCGGGCCGCCGCGAGCTGGCTAACAATGACAGAAAATTGTTGCGAGCAGGTGACGAAAAAATAATGTTTTCAAGTGACACGTCTGCCACAAGATGAGCGGCGCTCGACCATTGGCATTTGCGGCCACCAATATCCCGTAACGGCGCACAAGATGGCGACACTGGCTGACATAGCAATAAAAAACAGCAGCTTGAGAAAGGAGCACGCCAACGATACCCAGGCCGAATCGCGAGCGGCCATTCACGGGACAATAAGGTGGAAATAGCGACGACGGCAGATGATACCCGACCATATGGCGCCCCTGTGTCGCCGGGCGAAAATACTCCCGACCTCCTATGGATAAATATCACACCCTTAATATGAGACAACCAAAATAATGTTTTCCAGGCCCCCTCTCCTTTGTTTGCATGGCCGCCAGATGCCGCCTTGCTGGCGGTTATATCGGGAGCAGGCATGTCCCCAACATAGCCGCCCCGCACAGGGTGTTCGGGGCGCTAATCTCACCCTACCCCTTGCAGCACTTTTTCACCGCCCGCACCACGTTCTGATAACCGGTGCAGCGGCAGAGATTGCCCGAAAGGCCGCGGCGGATCTCCGCATCGGTCAGCGGACGGCGATCTGTCTTGTCGAGCAGTGCCGCGCTCGCCATCACGAGGCCGGGGGTGCAAAAACCGCACTGCACCGCCCCCTCGTCGATGAAGGCCTGCTGCACATCGGAGAGCTGGTTGCCTTGCCGCTCCCCCTCCACGGTACGAATGGACTTGCCATCGGCCCACACTGCCAGATAGAGGCAGCTGTCGATGGCCACGCCATCCACCCGCACGGTACAGGCGCCGCACTCGCCGACGCTGCACCCCTCTTTCACACTGATCAGCCCCTGCCCGCGCAGGAAATAGAGCAGCGACATGGTAGGTGACACCGCATAGGAGTAAGGCTTGCCGTTGATCTCGCACTGGATCGCAACAGTGGGACAGGTTTGCGGTTGCATCATAGGATCTTGCCTCCGGCACGTTCGACAGCGCAGGCGACCACCCGCTGCGCCAGGGTTTTGATCAGGTGCAGGCGAAAGGCTTTCTCCGCCCGCCAGGAGGAGCGCGGCGCCACATCGGCCACCACCGCCTCGGCAATGGCCGCGAGCGTCGCGCGGGTCAAGGGTTGCCCTTCAGCTGCAGCCTCCGCATGCGGCGTGCGCACCGGTGTCGGTGCCGCCACCCCGTAGGCCAGCCGCAGGCGCTTGAAGTGGCCATCCTCAATCTGGCAGTAAGCGGCACAACCGATGGTGGCGATATCCATGGCACCGCGCATGGCGTACTTGAAGTAGTGGGAGCCCACATGGGGATGGGGATCAGGGGCAAAATGAAACGCCACCAGAATTTCCGCCGGATGTAGCGCTACCTTGCCCGGGCCTGTGTGAAAACCGGCGATGGGGATACGGCGCGTGCCATTGGGCCCGGCGATTTCCAGCTCTGCTTCCAGTGCCACTGTGGGCGCTGCCGAGTCAGCACTGGTGGCGCCGTTGCAGATGTTGCCGCCATAGGTGGCGACGTTGCGGATCTGCGGGCCGGCTATGGTGGCGGCCGCTTCTGCCAGCATCGGCAGGCGGCGCTGCACCAGCTCGTTTTCGATGATCTCGGTAAAGGTGGTGCCAGAGCCGATGCGGATCGATCCATCAGCCAGCTCGCTCACCCCTTTGAGCTCGGGCAAGTCGTGAATATCGACGATATGGCGATAGGCAGGGTTGAGGTGATGAAGCTGGATCATCACATCGGTGCCACCGGCCAAGAGGCGCGCCTCGGGGTCGGCCAGGCGCAGGGCAACGGCCTCGGCCACACTGTGCGCCTTGTAGTAACGGGCAATATCAAACATGGCGTTGCTCCTCCCGTGATCCCTCGGCAATCAAACCCGCCGCGACAAACTCCCGAAACAGGGTCTTGGGGGTGATGGGCAGCTCGTTGATGGCGACCCCGGTCGCCATGCGAATGGCGTTACGGATCGCAGGGCCCGGTGAGATGATGGGCGGTTCCCCCAGGGATTTATGTCCATAGACCGACTGGGGCTCATAGGTCTGCACGAAGTCGCATTCGAGCTCCGGCAAATCCAGCATGGTGGGGAACTTGTAGTCGAGCAGGTTGGGATTGCGCACCACGCCGGTGTTGGCATCGATGATCATCTCCTCGAACAGCGACCAGCCGATCCCCATCCCCATGCCGCCGTGCACCTGCCCCTCTGCCAGCTGTGGATTGAGGATCTTGCCGGCATCGTGCAGGTTGATGATGCGATTGATGGTCACCTTGCAGAGATCGACATCGACGCTGAGATCGACAAAGGTGCAGCCGAAACTGGGCGGGTTGGTGGTGGTCTTGTGAGAAACCTCCGAGGTGATCTGGCCGCCAATGGTGAGGTGGTAATAGGCGTTGACCGACACCTCGGCCACGCTGATCAGCACCTTGTCCGGCGCACCGGCCAGCACCACGTAGCCGTCGATAAGGGTGAGCGACCCCACATCCTGATGACAGAGCTGGGCCGCCAGCGACAAAATGCGCGCCCGCAGTTGCAGCGCCGCCTGATGGATAGCGGGGGCCGCCACATAGCTCTGGCGTGAGGCGAACGAGCCCGGATCATAGGCGGTGATGTCGGTATCCTGGGTCGAGATGACCCGGATCTGCTCAAACGGAATGCCAAGCGTCTGGGCCGCCATCTGGGCAAAGACGGTATCCGACCCCTGCCCTATCTCGGTGGCGCCGATCTGCAGATTGACGGTGCCATCCTGATTGAGCAGCATGCGGGCGCCAGCAATTTCGACCCCCACCGGATAGGTGTTGGAGCCGTAGCTGAAACAGGCCACCCCGATGCCACGTCGCACCCGACTTGCAGGTTCCTGCCCCAAACACTCGGCTTTGAGCCGATCCCACTCGAACATCTCGCGACCACGCAGCAGGCACTCGGGCAGCCCGGCGCTGTAGATGGTCTTCTGGTTGACCTGATTAACATCCCCTTCCCGCGCCACGTTGGCGATACGCACATCGAGCGGGTCTAACCCCAACTCGACGCAAGCGTCATCGAGCATGCACTCGAGGGCAAAAATCACCTGGGGCGCGCCGTAGCCGCGCATGGCACCGGCGGTGGGCAGGTTGCTGTAGAAGGTCGTGGCGTCATAACCAAAAGCGCTGCGCGGATAGAGGTAGCTGATCTTGTTGCCACCAGCGCTGGCGATGGAGTGGCCGTGGGAGGCATAGCCGCCGGTGTTGGAGAGCACGTCGAGCTGATAGCCCTTGAGGGTGCCGTCGCGGTTGAGGCCCATCTTGCCATCGATGGCAAAGCCGTGGCGGGTGCGGGAAGCGAAGAAGCACTCTTCCCGGCTCAAGGTCACCTTGACCGGCACGCCGCCGAGCTGGTAGCTCAGAAACGCCGCCATCGGCTCTTCCAGCACATCCTGCTTGTTACCAAAACCGCCGCCCATATAGGGCTTGATCACCCGCACACTGGACCAGGGCAGGCCGAGGGATTTGGCGACCCGGCTGCGCACTATCTGGGGGATCTGGGTACTGGAGACGACAATGATGTGGTCGGGTTGATCCATGTAGGCGTAGCAGGTCACCGTCTCCAGATGGCAGTGCTGCACCACTGGCGTCCGGTAGTGCCCCTGAAATTGCAGATCGGCGGCCGCGATAGCCTGCTCCGGTTCATTGGCGCGAAGCTGGCTTTGGCGCAGCAGATTGCCGCTCGGGTGAATGGGATAAGCCCCCTCCGCGAGGGCGCTCTCGGCATCCGTCATCACCGGCAGCGGCTCGTAGGTCACCTTGACCAGCGAGGCCGCCTTCTCGGCAGTGAGCGGATCGCGCGCCACGACTATGGCGACCCCATCACCAAAGTGGCGCACATGGTCGGTGAGCAGACGGCGGTCTTTCACATCCCGCTTGGCCTCATCGAGGGACCAGGCGTGACCGGCGGTGCGAAAACAGGTGGTGGGGACATCTTCATGGGTAAACACGGCTTCGACCCCGTGCAGGGCCAGCGCCTCGGTCGCGTCGATGGCGAGCACCTTGCCGTGGGCGATCTTGCTTCTCACGTACTTGGCGTGGCGCATCCCGAGCATGATGTTGTCATCGGTATAGCGGGCGCTGCCGGTCACCTTGGCCTCGGCATCCACCCGCTTGAGCGGTAATCCTATGGACATATGCAAGTCCTTTTTCGAAGGGAAAAATCTGGAACCGGCATAAAAAACAGCAAGATATGCGCCTGTTTCCCGCAGACAGGCCAGCGATGAGGATAAGTGTGAAGAAGATCCCATCCGGCACCCCGGCCAGGCTGATGGCGTTGCCGGATTGCCGATTTTTCATGCACATTCAACCGCTGGCATACGACCCGTTATCAATCTGGTAATCCCCATTATCAAAATGGTACCTGCCGCGCCCGAAAAGCATCGGGGGCCACCTGTCGGTCACCCCCGATGAGACTCCCGTAATGACACCAGCCCCCTGGACTAGATGGCCCAGCCACCGGCGTAGAAGAGCACCAGCGCAAGGGCAATGATGACGGTGCCCGGATTGAGCTTGCGCCACTCGTTGGAGCAGATGCGGCCAATCACCAGGGCGCTGAAGCCCAGCATGATGCCGGTGACGATATTGCAGGTGAGCACGATAAAGACGGCGCACAGCAGGCCGGACATGGCGCCGACAAAGTCATCGAAATCGAGCTTGGTGACGTTGCTCAGCATCAGCAGCCCCACGTACATCAGGGCCGGCGCCGTGGCATAGGCCGGCACCAGATAGGAGAGCGGCGAGAGGAACAGCATCAACAGGAACAGGCCGCCGACCACGGTGGCGGTCAGGCCGGTTTTGCCACCCGCTGCCGTGCCCGCTGCCGATTCGATATAGACGGCAGCCGGCGCAGCCCCCACCAGGCCGGAGAAGATGCTGCTGAGGGAGTCGGCACTGAGCGCCTTGCCGCTGTTGATGATGTGACCATCTTGATCCAGCAGGTTGGCCTGCCCCGCCACCGCCCGTATGGTGCCGGTGGCATCAAACACCGCCGTCATCACCAGCGCCAGCACGCTTGGCAGCACCAGCGGCGAGAGGGCCCCCATGATATCCAGAGTGAAGATGAGGGACTTGCCCTGCTCGTCCGAGAGGCTCGGCAGGGCGAACAGCCCCTGATAGGTCACCGCCGGATCGAAGATGAGGCCGAAGAGGGAGATGGCGATGATCACCAGCAGGATCCCGCCCGGTACTTTCAGCTTCTCCAGCCCGACAATCACCGCAAGGCCAATCAGGGACATGATGACCGGCATGGAGGTAAAGGCCCCCAGCGCTACCGGCAGCCCCTCCAGCGGGTTCTTGATCACCAGCCCCACCCCGTTGGCGGCGATGAGCAGCAGGAAGAGACCGATCCCGATCCCAGTGCCGTGGGCGATCCCCATCGGCAGGTTGTCGAGGATCCAGCTACGCACCCCGGTCACCGAGATGGCGGTAAAGATCACCCCCATCAGGAAGACGGCGCCCAGCGCCACCGGAATGGGGATCTGCTGCCCCAGCACCAGGCTGAAGGCGGTAAAGGCGGTGAGCGAGATGGCGCAGCCGATGGCCATGGGCAGCTTGGCCCAGAGCCCCATCAGCAGCGAACCAAAGCCTGCCACCAGACAGGTGGCGACAAACACGGCGCCGGGGGGAAAGCCCGCCTTGCCAAGCATACCCGGCACCACGATCACCGAGTAGACCATGGCAAGGAAAGTGGTGAGCCCCGCCAGCACCTCCTGTCTGACGTTGCTGCCCCGCTCGCTGATCATGAAGTAGCGATCAAGAGCCGTGATCGGCTGTTGCTGCGATGCGCTCTTGCCGGCGTCATCATTGGCCAGCGGTTCCACGCTGTTTGTCCTGCTGTTTGCTTGGGTCATACCCAACTCCTTCACATACGCCTGAGTGTTCCATGACGAAATGGCGGCAGGATCTGTGGATCTGTTTATGTCCAGTCTGTGTGGCCACAGCCTGACGCGACAGAGAGACCAGGAGAGGCAGCCTTGACTCAAACGTTTGCCTTGCTGATCAAAAAAACCGGGCCATTTCACCTTCTGTTGCGGGGAAACGTGCCCCGCTCTTACTTGGGTGTTGGCCTCCCTGTGGGCACGCCAGCCACCGTATCCTCGGGGCTGCGCCGTGGCAGCCCCTCCATCCCCTACCCCCGTTCGTGCACCAGTTGGCCATCCACATAAGTGCGGTAGATGGATCTGTCATCCCCCAACGTCAGCAGCACAAAGAGCTTGTCCCGCAGGGTGGTGGAGTTGTCATAACGCAGCTGCTGCAGCGGGGTGGCGACCGGGTCGAGCACCACGAAATCCGCCTCCTTGCCCAGCGCAAAGCTGCCGATCTTCTCATCCAGCCCCAGCGCATGGGCGCCGCCCAGGGTGGCCAGATAGAAAGCCTGATAGGCCGAGAGCCGCTCCCCTTGCAACTGCATCACCTTGTAAGCCTCGTTGAGGGTCTGCAGCATGTTGAAGGTGGTGCCCGCACCGATGTCGGTGCCCATCCCCACCTTTATCTGCTTGCGCCACGCCTTGTGCAGCTTGAACAGACCACTGCCCAGATAAAGATTCGAGGTGGGGCAAAACGCGATGGTGGAGCCGGTCTCCTTCAGGCAATCCCACTCCTGCTCTTCCAGATGGACGCAGTGGGCAAACACGCAGTTGTGGCCGGTGAGGCCATGCTGGTGATAGACATCGAGATAGCCCTGATGCTCTGGGAACAGAGATTTGACCCAGGCGATCTCGTCCTTGTTCTCGCACAGATGGGTGTGCAGATAGGTGGTGGGAAACTCTTCGCGCAGTCGCCGCGCCATCGTCAGCTGCTCGGGTGTCGAAGTGGGCGCAAATCGTGGTGTGATGGCGTAAAGCAGTCGGCCATTGCCGTGCCAGCGCTCGATAAGCTGCTTGCTCTGCTCATAACTGCTCTGCGCGGTATCGAGCAGATAGTCGGGGGCGTTGCGATCCATCATCACCTTGCCCGCAATCATCCGCATATTGATGCGGCTCGCCGCCTCGAACAGGGCATCCACCGACTCGGGGTGGACGGTGCCGAACACCAGCGCCGTGGTGGTGCCGTTACGCAGCAGCTGCTTGATAAAGAAGGTGGACATCTCGCGGGCATACTCGAGATCGTTGTAGCGCCGCTCGGCCGGGAAGGTGTGGCGGTTGAGCCACTCCAGCAACTGCTCACCGTAAGCCCCCACCATCTCGCTCTGGGGGTAGTGAATGTGGGTATCGACAAATCCCGGCACTATCATCTTGCCGCGGTAATCCCGCACCCGCACTTCGGCCGGAATGCGATCCCGGCCCTCTTCCCACTCACCGAACCAGTCGATGCAGCCGTTGCGAATGATGAGCAGCCCATCCTCGACCAGACGGGCATTGGGCTCAATCTCCTCGGGTTGATCCACCACCCGGGTGATATCGAAGAAGCTGCCGCGCACCGCTTTGACAGAGTTGTCGTTTTTCATAACCGTTTCCCTGTTTCTCTTGTTCTGTTGACGTTCTTGTGGCTTCAGCAATCAGATGCGATCGACTTGAGGCACGATCAGCTCCTCGTGCAGGCCATCTTTCTTCATGGCACCGCCCAGGGCGATCATCACGGTCACGAAGGAGAAGTTGACCGACTGGATGGAAAGCAGGCCCGATCCTATGGGGTCATAACGGTTTACCTGCAGCCAGGTGCTGGGGGCGAGCTTGCGCCCGCCCCTCACCTTTTCTTTGTTATGCCGACACGTTGTGCTCCAGCTTGCCCAGTTCGCGCAGGATCTGCTCCGGCGTGAAGTGCCACTTGCGCAGCCAGACACCGCAGGCGTCGTGGATGGCGGTGGCGATGGCGGGCGCGGCGCCGTTCACCCCGATCTCCGAGATGGACTTGGCGCCGTAAGGGCCGACTTTGTCATCACTCGGCACCAGGAAGGCCCGAAAATCGCGGGGAATGTCGCCAATCTTGGGCGCGCCATAGCTCTTCAGATCCCGGGTGAGCGGGATGCCCTTGCCGTCGTAGCAGATCTCTTCGGTCATGGTGTGGCCGATGGCCCGCATGGTCGCCCCGTAGATCTGGCCGAGCGCCAGCTCCGGGTTGATGGGGGTGCCGCAGTCGAGCAGGGCGTAGAACTTGTCGAGACGGATCTGGCCGGTTCTGACGTTGACCGCCACCTCGGCGAAATTAGCGCCATACGGGAAGGCAAGCTCAGAGGTGATGTAGCTGGCGGTGCCCACCAGAATGCCAAAACCGGTGCCGGTCTCTGACTTGTGGGCAATCTTGGCAAAAGAGACCTCCCCCAGCTTGCCGCGCACTATGCCCGGGAACGCCAGTACTACATCTTCCACCGGTTCCCCCAGCATGGCGGCGCCGTGGAACAGGATTTTCTCCTTGAGGTTCTCGGCCGCCATCTTGGCCGCGTTGCCGGAGAAGCAGGTACCTGACGAGGCGTAGGCCCCCTTGTCGAACAGGGCGTGATCGGTGTCGCCAGAGATCACATGCACATCGCTGAGCGGGCAACCGAGCACCTCGGCGGTCAGCTTGGCCACCACGGTATCGAGGCCGGTGCCGATATCGGCGCCACCGGAGTGGACGATAAAGGTGCCGTCCGATTCCAGTTTGACCATGCAGTTGGCCTGATCGATGTCGGGGATCCCCGATTTTTGCATGATGATGGCGACGCCACGGCCGATGCGCCAATCCCCGTCTGCGGGTTTGGGGCTGTCCCAGGCGATAAGCTCCCGACCCTGCTTGAGGATGGGTTCCAGAGCGCAGCTGGCGGCGTGGGGTACAGAAGTAGGCATCTTGCCCTCACCGATGGCCCCCAGCACCTTGAGGATATCCCCTTCGTGCACCCGGTTGTGCTCCACCATGTCGAGCTGATCGATGCCCAGTTTCTCCGCCAGTTCGGCAATGGCCATGGTCAGCGCGAAGTTACCCTTGGGCGCGCCGTAACCCTGATAGGCGCCAGTTGGGCAGATGTTGCTGTAGTAGGTGTTGACGGTAAAGCGCACGTTGTCGCACGGATAGAGCGGCAAAGAGAGTGCCGGGCCATTGCTCGGCACCGTCAATGAGTGGTTGCCGTAAGGGCCGGTGTTGGCGCGAAAATCCATCTCGATGGCGGTGATGGTGCCATCTTTTTTGGCCCCCACTTTCACCTTCACCTTGGCCACGTGGCGGGAGGTGTTGCTGATGAACTCCTCTTCACGGGTGTAGCGGAAGGTGACCGGACGGCCGGTGACCCTGGTCGCCCAGGCGCACACCTCTTCCAGCAGGATGTCCTGCTTGGAGCCAAAGCCGCCCCCTACCCGCTCCTTGATCACATGCACCTGATGTTGCTTGAGGCCGACGATGCGCGCCACCTGACGGCGCACGTGCCACGGCACCTGAGTGGAGGCGTGAATGACCAGACGATCCCCATCCATGTAGGTGAAGCAGATGTGCGGCTCGGTCGGGCACTGCTGGGCCTGGGTCGATTCGTAGGTGCGCTCGACAATCTCGTCCGCCTCGGCAAAGCCTTTGGCCACATCACCGATCTGGCCATGGACGCTGGCCGCCAGGTTCTCGTGCGGACGGGAACCGATGGGGAAGTTGATGATCATGTGCTCGTCGCCACGACGTACCGAGCAGGCGTTCTGCTGCTCCAGATCCGCTGGCGCACCGGCCATGTAGAGGATGGGCTCGTCATGGACCAGTGGTGCATTGGGGGCCATCGCCTCATCGATGTTCATGACCGAAGGCAGCACCTGATACTCGACCTCGATGAGTTTGAGGGCCGCCAGCGCCACCGCTTCGCTCTCGGCCACCACGGCGGCCACCCGGTCACCCACGTGGCGCACCTTGCGGCTGAACATACGGCGATCGAGCGGTGACGGCTCGGGAGCACTCTGACCACCCGGGGTGTAAAACACATCCGGGCAGTTGAGGTGGGTGATGACATGCACGACGCCCGGCAGCGCTTCGGCACGACTCACGTCGAGTTTGGTGATCACCGCATGGGGATGGGGGCTGCGCAGCATCTTGATGATCAGTGCATCCTCGGTGACCCTGTCCTCCACGTAGCAGGGCTTGGCCTGCACCATCTTGGCGGCGTCCACTTTCGGGCAGCTCTTGCCGATATGGCGCAGATCGTCGCGAAACTCGGGGGCGATCTGGCACAGATAATCCGGGTTCTTCATCCGCGAACAGGCAAGCTCGATAGCCTGATAGAACTGCTGGTAACCGCCATCGCGGTGAAACAGGCCCGAGAGGGCATCGTCGATTTGATCACGGGTGGGCTCGGGGTGGCGATCAAGCAGGTCGGTGACGATGAGCGCGGCGGCCGGATCGTTGTAGCCGGACTGCACCACGCCCACATCTACCATCGCCTGCTGCACCAGACTGAGCTGGTTCCAGCTGCCCAGCGACTCGGCGGTGCGCACCTCTGATCCATCCAGCTGGGCGGCGATCAGCAGGGAGGCGTTGATCACCTTGCCGTTGAACAGGATGGCGTCGGAGCCGGCGAAACCGAAGCCGTCGTCGCTGTTGCGCACCGAGTGCATCCGGCACTGGTTGAACAGCACCATTTGGGCGTTATCACCGGCCTTGCAGATGACGGTACGCAGGGCACCGTTCAGGGTAAAGTTGAGTTCCATCATGCTTGCACCTCCTGCTGCTGGCAGTCCACCAGCAGATCCGCCACCACCACGCCGGTGATATACCGCTTGTAACTTATGCTGCCCGCCAGATCCTCACGGGGCGAAATCAGCTCACTCACGGCGGCCTCCAGCGCGGCATCATGCAGATCGCGGCGCTCCAGATCCCGCAGGCGCATTGGCTGCGGGGTGACGCCAGCGACGGCCACCCGCATCTCGCCAATGCTGTCGAGGGCCACGGCGGCGGTCATCACCGCCAAGCCATCGGCGTTGCGGCTGATGCGGCGAGTCGCGCAGCGCAGTTCAGGCTCCGGCAGCACAACGCCCAGCACCAGGGCATTGCGCTGACCCGCCAGATAGGCGTCGATGGGTTGCAGCAGGTTGTTCTCCAGCACTACCACGGCTTCGAGCACCAGCAGCACCGGCAGCAAGGGGGAGTCCTGCAGCTGGCAGGCAAGTTCGCCACCAATGGTGGCCTGATTGCGCAGATGGCGGGAGTAGACAAACCCCAGCGCCTCGCACAGGGCGGCCGGGGTGCGGGGATCATCTTTCAAGGTCTGCAGGGTGACGGTAGCGCCGATATGGAGCTGGCCGTGCTGCTGTTCAATCTGGCCAAGCCCGAGCTTGTCCAGCGAGATGGCGACCTTCTTGTCGGTGCGGGTCGGGGCTGCGTTGAGCTTGCTGCCGCCCCCCATGTAGACGGCGTCGTTGCCAAAGCGGGCCTTGAGTTCCAAAGCCTGACCCAGTTGCTCGGGTCGGAAGAATTGCTCAATCATGTGTCGTCCTTACTCTTGCTGCCCGCCGCCGGGCAAATCCACAGGGCGGGCAATCTGGTCCAAAACGGTGGAAGGTGGCCTTAGGCCAGCTGATCCATCCGTTGCCACAGGCGGCTCGCCACCTTGCGGGCCTGCTGATAAATGGGCGCGACATCGAACGGGAACTCGCGGTCCTGATAGACCATGCGCCCCTCCACCATCACGCTGTTGACGCTGGCAGAACCCATGCCGAAGGCGAGATGGCCACCGAGGTTGCGCGGGGCCAGCGGGGTTGGCGCGTCGTAGTCGCAGATGGTGAGATCGGCTTTATAACCCGGCTCCAGGCGGCCAAATTTGGCGCCGAAGTTGCGCTCCAGCAGGGTGTTACCGTTCCAGAGGAAGCGGGCAAAGCTGTCGGGCCACAGCGCGCCACCAGCATCCTTGTGCTTGAAGTAGGCAAACTTGAGCTCTTCAAGCATGTCGGAGCCGATGCCGTCGGTGCCGAGCGCCAGATTGCGATACTCAGGCAGGTTCATGTTGTAGCCCACGTGGTTGTTCATGTTGGAGCGGGCGTTGTGCACCAGGAAGGCATCGCGGCTGTTGAGCAGATCGATATCAGCCGGGCTCAGGTAGATGCCGTGGGCGATCAGGGTCTTGCTGTCGATAAGGCCAAACTCATCCAGCCGGGCGATGGGCTCCTTGCCATGGTGGTGATGGCCGTGGGCCATGTCGTAGCGGTCTTCCGCCACATGGATATGCAGACCACGACCGGTGACCTGCACCGCTTCGCGCAGCATGGCCAGCCCCTCGTCAGGCACGGTGAAGGGGGCATGGGCGCCGATATGGGCCTCCACCAGATAAGGTTCACTCCCCTTGGCCTTGGCCGCATCGATCTGTTGGGCGAACAGGATGTTCTCCTCCACCCCGGCCTGCAGTTCGGCGAGGCCGCCGTTGCGATCCGTGGTCTCGAAGCAGGTCATGCCGCGCAGACCCGCCTCCACAAACCCCTTGCGCAGCACGTTCAGGGAACCCTTGATGTAGTTGGGCGAGGCGTGGTGGTCGATCACCGCGCTGCAACCGCTCTTGATCGCGTCCAGCAAGCAGATAAGGCCGCTGTAGTAGAGGGACTCCTCATCGAGGGCCCGGTCGAGCCGCCACCAGAGGTTTTTCAGGGTGGAGATAAAGTCCGGACAGGGGGCGATATTGGCCATGATCCCCCGCGACAGGCCGGAGTAGAAGTGGTTGTGGGCACAGACGATGCCCGGCATCACCAGCTTGCCGCCCATCTCCCGATAGTTGGCCTGTGGGTAGAGGGCCCGCAGATTGGGCCCCACCGCTTTGATCAGCGTCCCTTCAATGGCGATATCCACCCCTTCCAGCACCAGAGTCGGCTCCAGCTGGACGGCGGTGACGTTCTTCAGAATAAACATGGTTTGCTCCTTCGCTTATTCGTGGTTCGCTCAGACCTCGACGGCCCCCAGCAGGTAGTGGTGATGAGCATGGACATGGCTGATGATGCGGCACATGTCGCCGAGCGCCTCGGGGGCATCCTTGATCCGGCTCTGGGCGTCTATGGTCAGGCGATAGGTCTCGCCATCCTGACGCACCCGCAGCTCGCCCTCCCCTTTGCCACTGTCCTCCAGATAGAAACCGGGGTTGCGGCTGTTGTCGAAGTCCTCGGGCAGGCTGAAGATGGTGACCTTGTCCTGATAGGGCTTGCCCTGCCACGGGCAGAACTGGGCGCAGTTGCCACATTCGTTGCAGTAGGCATCCAGGTGCAGGGTCTGGAACTCGTCCTTGAAGCCCGGCACCGCAATGGCGACGTTGGCCCGGTTGGGGCAGACATCTACGCACTTGCTGCAGAGGTAGTTGCACTCGAGGCAACGGTGCGCCTCTTGCGCCACGAAGGCATCGCGCTCGCTCTTGTCAACCATGGTGACGGCTATGCTCCCCTTGCGGCGGTAGATCTCATCCTTGCCCGACGGCTGGATTGATACCTCGGCATGGCTGCCAGCGATATGCTCGCGGGCCAGCACCCGATCCGCGGCGCGGCGGGCACCGCCGATGGCACCGACGATGGAGGACGGGCCGCTCTGCACGTCACCGATCAGGAAGACGTTGCGACGGCTGGTCTCGCCGCTCTGGCTATCCACCTCGGGCCAGCCATCGCTGCCAAGGGGAATGCCCATGGCTTTCAATACTTCGCAGTCAGGCTGCTCGCCGATGGCGGTGATCAGCGCATCCATCTGCATCACTTCGGTCTGATCTGTGGCCACCGGACGGCGGCGGCCCTGCTCGTCAGGATCCCCCAGCGCCATCATCCGCACGACAAGCTTGCCATCTTTGTCAAAACGTTCCGGATTGGTGAGGAAGCAAAAACGCACCCCATCCTCCATCGCTTCCAGAACCTCCTCACGATAGGCGGGCATCTCTTTCTCGCTGCGGCGGTAGATCACGGTCACATCGCTGACACCGGGCACCTTGAGGGCGGCGCGGGCGCAGTCCATGGCGGTGTTGCCGGCGCCGATCACCGCCACATGGCGGCCGAGCGGCAGCGGTTTGCCCTGATTGAAGCTGCGCAGGAAATGGAAGGATTTGTAAATCCGCTCGTGACCCCCCTCAAGACGCATGCCGCCGTTCTTGTCGGCACCGATGCCAACGAAGACATAGGTAAAGCCCTGGGCGTGCAGCTTGTCGACGGTGAGCGCCGGATCGCAGCCGAACTCGAACTTGACCCCGTGGACGGCGACAAAGTCGATATCGTGCTGGATAAGCTCGGCCGGAATACGGAACTCGGGGATGATGTGCTTGACCACCCCACCGGCATCCGCTTCGCGCTCGAACACGGTGACCGGATGACCGGCGCGGGCCAGGAAATAACCGGCGGAGAGACCGGCCGGACCTGCGCCAATCACCGCAACCGGGTGCTTGTCACCGCTGCCTGCCGGTTTGTGCCAGCGCGCCTTGTACCCTTCCCAGCCCAACTCGAGCGCCACTTTTTTCAGCTCGCGGATATTAAGCGGGCTGTCGTAGTCGAGACGAGTGCAGTTGTACTGGCACTGGTGATCGCAAATATGGCCGGTGATGGCGGGCAAGGCGTTGCGCTGATAGATGAGTTCCAGCGCAGCCACATACTCCCCCTCGCCCATCAGGCGAATGTACTCGGGGATATCCTGATGCACGGCGCAGGCGGTGACGCAGGGTGCCACGTAGCAGTCGGTCATCGGCAGACCGCCGCCCACTTCGATACGATCGTCGGACTTCCACTCCTTCTGGGTGTAATCCATGGTGAGGGCCTTGGCGGCAAGCGCCTCCAGCCTGGCCACATCCACCTGACTCATGCCCCAACTGTCGGAAGCGTCGATCTCGTTGAGGCACTCAATCTGGCGCAGGTAGCCACCCGGCTTGAGCAGGTCGGTGGCCATGGTGATGGGGCGAATGCCGGTCTCGAAGATCTCCGCGATATTGAACTTGCTGGCACCGCCCGAGTAGGAGATGGGCAACTTGCCATCGAAGGCGCGGGAGAGTACGGCCGCTACGTTGATGGAGAGCGGGAACAGCGCGCGGCCGGACATGTACATCTCATCACCCGGCAGCGCCCCCTTGCGGTTGATGGTGCCCAGGGTGTTGGTGAGCTTGACCCCGAAGGTGAGCCCCTTCTCGGCCCCCAGCGCCAGCAGGCGGGTCAGCATGGCCTTGGCCTGATCCAGCTTGAGGTCGTGATCGAACGACGCTTCGCTCAGACCAATGTAATCAAAGCCGCAGGTATCGAGGATCTCGCGCACCCGCGGGTAGCCCAGCAGGGTCGGGTTCAGTTTGACGAAGGTGTTGAGCCCCTTCTCTTCCAGCATGTAGCGGCAGATGGCCTCAATTTCGTTCGGCGGGCAGCCGTGCATGGTGGAGAGGGTGAGGCCGTGCACCATATCGGCCGGAATGCGATCCGCCAGCTGTTGCAGGCGGCTGCGACGCGCCCCCAGTCCCAGATCGGCAATAAACTGCGGGTCGGCCACCAGTTCGCGCAGCACTTGCTGGTATTCGGCAAATTTCGGGCTGCTGCTTGCATCCATCAGGCTGTGGATGAACTGCTGCATCGGCGGCTGTTTGATGCCATCGAGGTTGTACCCCACGCTCATGTTGAAGATGAAGGACTTGGCCTCCCCGTCAAGGCGCGGGTCAAATACCTCTTCCAGCAGATAGAGGGCAAACCAGGCCTTCAGATACTCGTCGAACGCCTTGGGCAGAGTGAACTCGGTGGACCACTCGGTGTTGAAGCACTCGTCTTCGGCATCGATGCAGGGCTTTGCCAGTTCAAGACGGTCCAGGATCTGCACCGTCTTGAGCTCGATAAAGCGCCCGCCAGTCAACCAGGAAGTGACGATATTCTGGGCCAGCTGGGTATGGGGGCCAGCCGCCGGGCCTATGGGGGTTTCGCAGGTTTCACCGAACACAGTGATCTTGCGCGCGTCCTGCTTGCGATAGAATTGCGCGGCGGGAATACCGAAAATGCTCTGACTCTCTTTATATTCCGCGAAAATACGGGTCAGAAGGTTCTTGAACGGAACGGGTCGCATAATATCGCCCATGGTGATCTCCTTGCTGCGGCTTTGCTCATTGACTGGGTGAATAAATGGGGTTCATTCACAAGGCAACCCCTTGAAACAGACAAGAGCAACAATCAGGCCAGTGCCGGCACATTTTAATTTGTGAGCGTAAAAGCGTGAGGCACCTCGAATTAATGATGTATCGACTTGCAATACCGGCCTCGGGGATGAGAGTGGCTATCAATAACGTGAGTTAATAACATTGTAATAGCGCCCGATGCTGAGAAAGTCTCACGTTGGCGGGATTGAATATCAGTTTGATAATCTCGTGACGCCTGCCTTTATCAGGCCATGCAGGGTGATAATGTCGGCCACCACACCGGCAAAAATGCCCTGTTAGCCCTGGCTCAGAGTTTCATAATTATGCACTCCAGACAGCCAGGCTCAGCCCGCATCGTCTGCCCGCAGCAGCGCCTGATAACGATCCGGGGTGTCCACATCCAGCAGGATGGCGTCACTGTATACCTCGACGAAGCGATGGGGATGTGCCATCAGCCAACGGCGGATGGAGCCCTGAACAGGTGCCTCGGCCAGCGCCTTGCCAAGCGATGATGGCAGCAACACCGGGTGCCCTGACTCTTCCTGATAGCGGGGGAAAAGTGTGTGGGGGCCCCGTGCCTGCCAGAGCCTCTGGTAGACATCGAGGGGAATGCAGGGCAGATCGCCGTGGGAGATGAAGAGATAGTCGCTGCTGCTGGCCGCCAGTGCCAGCCGGATGGAGCTGCCGAGCCCCTGTGCATAATCATGGTTTTCCACCAGCAGGATCTCGGGTCTGTCTGCATAGCGTGCCTTCAGCTCGTCACCCCTATGCCCCACCACCAGAATAATCCGATCACAGAAAGCGAGGGCATTTTTGAGACTTTCATCAAGAATCGTGCTCTGGCGATACGGTAGCATCAGTTTCCACGCGCCCATTCGCGACGAGAGGCCGGCCGCCGTTATTATGCAGTCGCATCTCGCTCTGGAATGACAGTGCTGTTCACTGCTTGCGCCCTTATTTGAATCGGTCGTTGCCATGCCCATTACCTCACCTGTCCAGCGTGCCTTTCCTGATATTGACACGCTATTAAACCCGCTCACCGAAAATATAGATAGCCGTACTACCTTAATTAGCCTATGTGGCGCAGGCGGCAAAACCAGCACCCTGTTCTGGCTGGCCGAATATTTTTATCAGCAGGGTAAAAGGGTGTTAATTACCACCACCACCCGGATGTTTCTGCCAGCCCAGTCACACTATCGGGAATTGATCCTGGAAGCCGACCCCGTCCGCCAGCTTACCCGCTGCCAGCAAGTGCCCGATGGCCCCACCCTGGTCGCCCTGTTCAGCCATATCGATCGGACCAGCGGCAAGGTGGCAGGCCTGACACCCGAGCAGGTCGATCTGCTCAAGGGGCAGCAGCGCTTCGATCTCATCCTGGTGGAGGCAGACGGCGCCCATCACAAGTTATTGAAAGTGCCCGCTTTGCACGAACCTTGCATTCCCCTGAGCAGCGACTGGGTGATCGCCCTGGTGGGTGGCGCCATGGTGGGGGCCAAGGCAGACCCGCAGCAGATCCACCGCTGGGCCGAGCTCCAGGCCCTGTGCGGGATTACAGCCGGTGAGCCGCTGGATTGGGCGCTGTTTGACCGGCTCATATCCCACCCTCAGGGGGTGTTCAAGGGCACCCCGGCCAGGGCGCGGCGGATCTGGTTTATCAATGGCGATTATCAAAATGAGGCGTCATGGCAGCCGCAGTTGATAAGGCTGCTGGCCCGGCACCCCGAGATCCACGCCATCTGGCAGGGGGCGGTGCGCGAGCCTATCGCCATTCGTCATGTGGTGCGCCAGGCCCCTCTGGATGGCGAACTGGTGGCTTCACCGCGCACCTGACCCGTTAAGGATGAAATGAGGTACCTTATGAATCTTTTTTCACACGCAGCCCGGCTGGAACAAGCCAACACCCCGTTCGCCATTGCCCAGATCATCGAGAGCCGTGGCTCCACCCCCCGCCATCAGGCCCAGATGCTGGTGATGGCCGATGGCCAGATCCTCGGCACCATAGGCGGCGGCATGATTGAACGGCTGGTGATCGACGAGGCGGTGGCCGCCATTGCCGAGCGCAAGCCGCGCATCTTCCACGGCCGGATGGCCCGCAACGGCGAACATGCGGTGGGGTCGGATTGCGGCGGCGCCATGTCGGTCTATATCGACGTCTACGGGCTGCGCCCCCGTCTGGTATTGATCGGCGCCGGTCACGTCAACCGGGCGCTGGCCCATGCCGCCGCGCCGCTGGGCTTTGATATCCATGTGGGCGACTGTTTTGAAGGGAGCCTCAACCCCGATCACTTCCCCGCCGGCACCCATCTCAAACAGGCCGATACCATCAGCGCGGTGATCGAGGCGCTGGCCATCGAGCCCGCCAACTTCGTCATCATCGCCACCAACCATCAGGACAAGGAGGCGCTGGATAAGCTCATCACCCGTCCCCTCACCTATCTGGGGCTGCTCGCCAGCAAGCGCAAGGTGCAGACCTTCACCCAGGCACTGCGCCAGCAAGGGGTGAGTCAGGAGCAACTGCAGTGCTTGCATGCCCCCATCGGCTACAACATAGGTGCCGAGACCCCCGAGGAGATCGCCATCAGCATCCTCGCCGAGCTCTTGCAAGTGAAAAACGGCAAGGCAGGTGGCCTGATGCAGGACGATGTGCGCCTCAAGCGGGATCAGCTGGTGGTGATGCGCGGCTCCGGCGACATCGCCACCGGGGTGGCGCTGCGGCTGTACAATGCGGGCTTCAAGGTGGTGATGCTGGATCTCGACAAGCCTACCGTGATCCGTCGCACCGTTGCCTTCGCGCAAGGGATGTTTGACGGTGAAACCAGTGTCGAAGGGGTGTGCGCCAAGCGGGTCGAGAGCGTCGAGCAGGCGTTCGAGCAGCTGGATCGGGGCATTATCCCGCTGCTGGTTGACCCCGACTGCGCAACCCTGAGTGAGCTCAAGCCCCGCTATCTGGTGGATGCCATTTTGGCCAAGCAGAACCTCGGCACTCACAAGGAGATGGCCCCTATCACTGTGGCCCTCGGCCCGGGCTTTGAGGCGGGGCGCGACTGCGATGCAGTGATCGAGACCAACCGTGGCCACCATCTGGGGCGGGTCATCTATCAGGGCCCCGCCCAGCCCAACACCGGCATTCCCGGGGTGATCGAGGGGCACTCCGCCCGCCGGGTGGTGCGCGCCCCCGCCCCCGGGGTGATGAAGAGCATTATCAAGCTCGGCGATCTGGTGCAGGAGGGCGATGTGATTGCCCATGTGGGGGATGCCCCCATTATCGCGCCGCTATCGGGCATGGTGCGGGGGCTGCTCAGCGATGGCATCGAGGTGCCGGTTGGCTTCAAGATCGGGGATATCGACCCGCGCGGCGAGCGCGCCGATGCGACTACCGTCTCTGACAAGGCCCGCGCTATCGGTGGCGCCGTACTGGAGGCCATGATGCACTTGGCCAAGCGCAGATAAGGGATGAGCCACGAGTTGCTGACTCGCAACCCGCCATACAAAGAGAAAGCCCCACAGTGATGGTGGGGCTTTTTTCGACCTGTCACGTTACTGCGCTCAAACGTATATCACGGCATGACCCGCTGCTGACGCCAGGCACGAAACGCCAGCACCGCCAGGGTAATCGCCGTCAGGGGTAGCACAAAACCGATCAGTGCCGCACTGAACTGGCTTTGCAGCGGACTGGATGTGGCTTGGAGGATAAGCCAAGTGGTGTAGCCGATGTAAAAAGCCAGAAACAGCGCCCCTTCCCAGCGGGCGATGGTGTAACCGGTAAAGAAGATGGGCAGGCAGGCGATCGCCACCGCAATCATCACCGGAATATCGAACTGCAGGGCGGTGGCCGACATCTCAAGTCCCCCTGGCGTCACCATGGAAGTAAGCCCCAGTACGCAGAGAATATTGAAAATATTGCTGCCTACCACGTTACCCACCGCGATATCACGCTCACCGCGCAGGGCAGCGACGATGGAGGTCACCACTTCCGGCAGCGAGGTACCGGCTGCCACTATGGTCAGTCCAATCACCAGATCGCTGACCCCGAAGTAGTGGGCAATCTCTACCGCGCTGCCGACCAGCAGCCGGGAGCCCAGGATCAACAGCGCCAAGCCTGCCACGATAAAGAGCAGATTGCGGGGCAAGCTGGCCGGGGTCACCGGCTCTTTTTGGCCAAACTCCTGCTCATACTCGGCCTGTACCGCCTTGGTTTCACGGCGGCTCTGGACAAACAGAAAGACGGTGTAAGCAAGGATACCGGCAAACAGCAAGGCACCTTCGAAGAAAGAGATACGGCCATCCCAACCAAACATCAGCACCAGCAGCGACACGGCTATCATCAAGGGCACATCGAAACGCACCAACTGCTGTGAAACCACCAGCGGCACGATCAAGGCCGAGACGCCGAGAATAAACAGCACGTTGAAGATATTGCTGCCGACCACGTTACCCACGGCGATCCCCGCCTGCCCCTCGAGGCCCGACTGAATGCTCACCGCCAATTCAGGGGCACTGGTACCAAAGGCCACTATGGTCAATCCCACCACCAACGGGGAGATGCCCATCATGGTGGCAAGGCGTGATGCCCCCCGCACCAGGTATTCAGCTCCCACCACCAGACACACCAGGCCCATGGCCAACCACAACAACGTCATCATACGGTTTCATCCTTGCAGTTAAAGTCCTTGAAATTATCATTTCAAATCAGATGCCTGCGCGCCTGCACAACTATCTTTCGCCATTGTAACTGGGCCTTGTGCCCCTGTCTCGGGCTCTGTTGAGTGGCCGGTCATTTACCTGCAAGAGGCCCTCGCCGCCGCGACCGTCACACCAGCTTGACGCGGGTTGCCCCCGCCACCGACACCACGGAGCGCTTGCCCTTGCGGCTGATCACCAACAGCGCCAGCACGATAAGGCCGATGCCGCTGCCCTCCACCGGCCCCGGGCTTTCGCCGAGCAGCCACCAGGAGAGCAGTACACCGGTCACAGGCACCGCCAAGGTGCTGAGGCTGGCAATCCCCGCCGGCAATTTTTTCAGCACAAACAGCCAGAGGCTCCAGGCCAGCGCGGTGGCGAAGATGGCGCTGTAGGCGAGTGCACCAAACACATAAGGCTGCCAGTCGATGGGCCGCTCCGGCACCAGCGCCGCCACCAGTGCCATCACTATGGTTGCGTAGATCATCTGCCAGGTGGTGAGGGACATCAGATCCACCTCGGGGTAGCGGGCATACATCCGCTTGGCGATGATGGCGCTGATCCCCCAGCAGATGCCAGACGCGATCCCCAGCAGCGCGCTCTTGAGGGATTCAAGGTGCAGCAGCCAGGGCTGGATCACCAACAGCAGCCCGCAGGCGGCCACCCCGACCGCCAGATAGTGCAACTTGCGCATCCGCTCACCGAGAAAGAGCGCCGCGAAGATCACCACCCAGAACGGCATGGTGTAGCTCAAAATGGCCACCTTGCCCGCCCCGCCGCTGATAAGGGCCCACTGGGCCAACCCCACCATGCCGCAGGTCTGGAACAGGGCGATGGCGAGGGTATAGCGAAATGGAGTAGGCCTGAGATAACGGCGCCCGCGCAGGGCCAATACCAGCAATAACACCAGGGAACCGCACAGGCAGCGCAGGGCGGTGAACTCGAATGCCCCCGCGTAGAGCATCACCTGCTTCATCACGATCCAGCTGTAACTCCAGATGGCGGTGAGCAGGACCAGTCCCCCCAGCGCCGCCATATTGATCTTTCCACTCATCTCTCACCACGCATTGCTCTGCCTTTCGCCTTTGTTCAGTTGGTCACCCTTTCTCGGGGTGGCCATCTTACCCCTGTGCTGGCGGGCTGCCCACGATCTATGGGCACATAGCCTACGGACAAATTGCCTGTGGGCAAATCGACCTCAGCCACGGCAGCGCCCTTGCCAAACACAGCAGGGGGCCAAGGCCCCCTGTCTATCAACCCGTCATCGCGCAGCACGCTACAGGCTGATCAGGGTACCGGTTTTGCCAGCGATCCCCTCGGCCGCCTTCTCCAGCAAGGTGATCAAAGATTTTCGCCCAGGCAGCGAGGTGGCGAACGAGAGCGCTGCCTCCACCTTGGGCAGCATGGAGCCCTTGGCAAACTGCCCCTGGGCGATAAAGCTGTTGGCATCGGCCACGCTCAGGGTATCGAGCCACTGCACATCGGGCTTGCCGAAGTTGATGGCGACCTTCTCCACCGCGGTGAGGATGATCAGCATGTCGGCGTCAATCAGTTCCGCCAGCTTGGCACTGGCCCAATCCTTGTCGATCACCGCACTGACGCCGCGCAGGTGGTTCCCCTCCCGCAGCACCGGAATGCCGCCGCCCCCGACGGTGATCACCACCTGACCGGCGGCCAGCATGGCAGCGACTGTCTCTTTTTCGATGATGTCGATGGGTTTGGGGGATGCCACCACCCGGCGATAGCCGCGACCGGCATCCTCTTTGAGCCGCTCCCCCTTGGCCATCAGTACCTCGGCCTCCTCCTTGCTGAAGAAACCGCCAATGGGCTTGCTGGGGTCGAGGAAGGCGGGATCGTTTTTATCCACCTCCACTTGCGTCACCAGAGTGGCGACCGGCTTGTGGATGCCGCGAGCAAGCAGCGCCTCGCGCAGGGCGTTTTGCAGGTCATAACCGATATAGCCCTGACTCAGGGCCACGCAGACCGACATGGGCAGATGGGGAGACTTGGGGTCGTGGCGGGCCGCCACCTCGAACGCCTGCTGGATCATCCCCACCTGCGGCCCGTTGCCGTGGGTGACCACCACCTCGTGCCCTTGGGCAATCAGGTCGGCGATGGTGTGCGCCGTGCTCTGCACCGCCTTCATCTGCTCGGGCAGGTTGTTGCCCAGAGCGTTGCCCCCCAGGGCCAGTACGATACGCTGTTTCATCTTGTGCTCTCCGATGATAAGGGTGGGCCGGCGTCATACCGGCTTGATTATTCGCTCTATCGCTGCTTTTTGTGCCGTGGCAAACGGCCCCCGCCCTAACGGGTTGCCAACTGCGTGGCGCAAGGGGGTGGCGCGCTGACCGCCGCGCCAAGCTTCGGGTCAAAGGGTGCCCGGGCCAGAAAGCGGCCATGCCCCCGTTGCCCGGTAAATTCGCCGTCGCGGGCCACTATCTCGCCGCGACTCAGGGTCATCCTGATCTGGCCGGAACAGCGCATCCCCTCATAGGGGCTGTAGTCGCCGTTGTCGTGCAGCGCGGCGTGGCGGATTTGGGTCTCGCCACGGGGATCCATCAACACCAGATCGGCATCGGCCCCCGGCTGCAGATTGCCCTTGCGCGGCCAGAGGCCAAACAGGCGCGCCGAATTGGCGCTGGTGAGCGCCACGAAGCGGGACGGCGAGATGCGCCCACCGAGCACACCGTGGGCAAACAGCAGCAGCATCCGGTTTTCGACCCCAGGCAAGCCATTGGGGCAGCGGCTGAAATCGCCCCCTGACAGGGTCATGCGCTGGGCGTGGGAGAAGTTGCAGTGATCGGTCGCCACCGTATCGATGTCGCCAGCAGCGACGCCGACCCACAGCTTGTCCTGCTCGCTGCGCCCTCGCAGCGGCGGGCTCAACAGGAAGTCGACACCGTTCTCCCGGTAATAGCAGGAATCATCGAGCAGCAGATATTGCGGGCAGGTCTCCACCCAGACCGGCTGACCCTGACGGCGCGCCAGTTTCAGATACTCCAGCCCCAGTCCGTTGGAGAGGTGGACGATATAGAGCGGCGCATTGCCAGCGAGCCCCGCCAGATTGATCATCCGGGCCACCGCTTCGGCTTCGCACTCCAGCGGACGGCTTTGCGGGTGATACCAGGGTTCATGGTGGCCCGCAGCCAACAGGTCGGCACGGCGCGCCGCGATGGCAGCGTCATTCTCGGGATGGACAGTGGCGAGCGCCCCCACCTCTTTGAGGCGGGCCAGGGCGCGCAGCACGTCATGGTCCCCCAACTTGTACTGGTAGGTGAGGTAGAGCTTGAAGCTGCTGATCCCCTCCTCCTGCACCATGGCGGCCATCTCATTAAGGATGGCGTCATCCACATGCTGGATCACGCCGTGAAAGCTGTAGTCGATCACCGCCTGATCGGCGGCGTAATCGTGATAACGGGCCAGCTGGTGATGCAAATTGCACCCCGCCGGGCCAAATCCCATGTGATCGACGATGGTGGTGGTGCCACCACAGGCGGCGGCACGGGTACCGCTGAAAAAGTCATCGCAACTGCGGGCAATGCCGACATCGATGTTGAAGTGGGTGTGGACATCGATGCCACCGGGCATCACATAGCAGCCGCTGGCATCGATCACCTCGGTCTCGCCATCGGGCTGGATATCGGCGGCTCGCGCGCGGATCACCCCGTTTTCGATCAGCAGATCCTGACGATATTCCCCTTGTGAATCGACCAGCACACCGTTTTTGATCAGCCGTTTCATCCCCACCACCTCGAACCTCAGATCGCTTCAAACACCAAGGCCCCGCCTGACCACGACGGGGTACTTGCCACACTTGCAACAGTAGGGCGACGATAGCGCGCGCCCTCCGCCCCCCCCCCCTTAGTTGTCCAGCTCGGCCAGATAGAGCATGGGGATCACCGCGTACATGGCGGCGCACTTGACCAGATGCTCTTTCCAGGTCATCTCGTTCGGCGCGTGGGCCTCCGGCTCTTTACCCGGGCCAAAGCCGATGACCGGAATGCCGTGGCGACCCATGATGGAGACCCCGTTGGTCGAGAAGGTCCACTTGTCCACCACCGGCTCCTTGCGAAACAGCTGGGTATAAGCCTTGGAGAGGGTCCGGACTGTGATGTGATCCTCTTCCACCTTCCAGGTCGGGAAGTAGCACTCGGTCGGATAGACCAGACCTGTGTAGGCCGGACGATCGTACTGGTACATGGAGACCTCGGCTCCGGCGGCTTGCACCGCAGGCAGAGCGCGGATCTCGTCCAGCGCACCTTGCCAGCTCTCGCCCCAGGTGAGACGGCGGTCGATGGAGACGGCGCAGCTGTCTGCCACGGCGCAGCGGCTTGGCGACGTGAAGAAGATCTCGGAGACGGTCAATGTGCCCTTGCCGAGAAAGTCATCGTTGCCGAGGTTGTGGCTGAGCGCCTGCAACTCGCCCAGGATCGGGCCCATCTTGAAGATGGCGTTGTCACCACGCTCCGGCGCGGAGCCGTGGCAGCTCACCCCTTGCACCTCGACACGGATCTCCATGCGGCCACGCTGGCCACGGTAGATCTGGCAGTCGGTCGGCTCGGTACTGACCACGAACTCGGGGCGGATCTTGCTCTGCTCTATGATGTACTGCCAGCACAGACCGTCGCAGTCCTCCTCCTGTACTGTGCCGGTCACCAGCAGGGTGTATTGATCTTCCAGCCCCAGATCCTTGATGATCTTGCCGGCATAGACCATGGAGGCCATACCCCCTTCCTGATCGGAGGCGCCACGGCCACCGATGATCTCGTGATCTTCCATCCCCTCATAGGGGTCGAAGGTCCAGTTGGCCATGTTGCCGACCCCCACGGTATCTATGTGGGCGTCCATGGCAATCAGGTGCGGGCCGTGACCGATATAGCCCAGCACGTTACCCATGGGGTCAATCTCGACCTTGTCGAACCCCACTTTTTCCATCTCCTGCTTGATGCGCAGCACCACCCGCTTCTCGTCGCAGCTTTCACTCGGGATGGCGATCATGTCGCGCAGGAACTGACTCATCTCGGCCTTGTACTGGTAAGCCTTCTCCAACACCATTTCAAACGGAATTTGCTTGCTCATTGTGATTCTCCAAACATTCGAGAGTGGGCGGCCTGTTCGTCGGCAACGCCCTGTACCCGTCACCGCGCCCCGTGGGCGAGGCGCGATCAATTCTTCAATTCGTGTCTCTGCTCTTGCAGGAAGTGACTCGCAGCCGGGTTAATCGCAGGCCGGGTGTTTGCCTTCCCACACCACTTCCCGGTAGTGGGTCACATCGGTATCCCCTTCGGTGTTGATGATCAGCACCACGGCGTCGCGACTTAGCCCGAGACGCGCCATCAGCGCCGCGCGATCCGGGTGATGACGCACCGCCGCCAGCACGCCGGTACCGACCGAGCCGGACTCGCCGGAGATGATGCGAGGGTCATTGCCAAGGGGATTGCCCAGCACCCGCATGCCCAGCGCCGATACCTTGTCATGGCAGGAGATGAACTGGGTGGTGCAGCTTTTGAGCAGCGGCCAGCCGAGGGGATTGGGTTCGCCGCAGGCGAGACCGGCCATGATGGTGCGCATGTCGCCCCCCACATTGACCATCTCCCCCGCCACGCCGGAGCGGTAGATGCAGTCGGCCTGATCCGGCTCGATAACTATGCTGTGCAGGTTTCTCGCCCCGAAGCAGTCCACCAGATAACCGAGCACCCCACCCGCCAGCGCCCCGACCCCGGCTTGCAGCAGCACGTGAGTGGGCTGCTTGATACCCATCCCCTGCATCTGCTCGACCGCTTCGTCGGCCAGGGTGGAGTAACCCTGCATGGTCCAGGTCGGGATCCTGGTGTAACCCTCCCAGGCGGTGTCCTGCACTATGTGCCAGCCGCGCTCTTGGGCCATCTTCATGGTCAGGCGCACTGTGTCGTCATAGTTCATGTCGGTGACGATACACTCGGCCCCCAGCGCCAGGATGTGATCCACCCGCTCCTGCGTGGAACCCTTGGGCATGTAGACCACCGCATGCTGCCCCACCTGCTTGGCGGCCCAGGCGACGCCGCGACCGTGGTTGCCATCGGTTGTGGTGGCAAAGGTCATCGGCTCCTTGATGGTGCGTTTGATGAGATCGAAGGAGAAATCCTCGATGGCCACCCCGTATTTTTCACAGAGCAGGTTGGCGATGGCGTAAACGCCACCCAGCATCTTGAAGGCATTGAGGCCAAAGCGCTTTGACTCGTCCTTGACCAAGATATTTTTCACCCCGATATAGGCGGCCAGCGCTTTCAGGTCGCACAGGGGGGTCGGCTCATAACCGGCCAGTTTTTTATGAAAGGCACGCGCCTTTTGTGCTTCAACACGGGAAAACAGCGGTGATGGCTCGGCGGTAAAAAAGCGGTTATCGGCAATATCCATCTTCAGAGAAAATTGGGACATGAATACCTCACAGAGAGTCATCTCGCCGAGGGACATTGATTAAAATGAGCCCCGGGGAGAGAACTCGTGATAATAATTTCGCCATGATGGCCGGGCGGGAAAATGTTCCCGGCCCGGCCCAACCATTATTTGACGCGCTTCTGCGCCTCTTTGAGCAAGCCCTCAAGCGCGGCGCCCGGCGCCGAGAATTTACGGGCAACTATCATGGCGGCGATAATATAGGGCTTCCAGCTCGCCTCTTTATAAGTAGCGATGCGGTATTTCTCGAATACCCCTTCGCTCACCTCGCCCGCCTGACAGGAAACGCCGGAAATATCGGCGGGCAGGCAGTGCATATAGAGCGCTTCGCCACCCTTGGTAAGGGCCATCATCTCCTCGGTGCAGTGCCAATCCTTGTGCTTGGCGTTCTGCTCCAGACAGTGTTTCTCCAGCTCTTTGAGGCCGGCGTGGTCGTTGGCCCGCAGCAGCTCGGTGCGCTGCTCCATCACCTTGTAGGGAGCCCAGGACTTGGGATAGACGATATCGGCGTCCTTGAACGCCTCTTCCATGGAGGTGACCTGACGGAAACTGCCGCCGGAGGCCTTGGCGTTCTCATGGGCCACCGCGATCACGTCCGGGATCAGGTCATACCCTTCGGGATGCGCCAGGGTCACGTCCATGCCGAAGCGGGTCATCAGCCCTATGATGCCCTGGGGCACGGAGAGCGGCTTGCCGTAGCTCGGGGAGTAGGCCCAGGTCATGGCAATTTTCTTGCCTTTGAGGCTCTCCAGGCTGCCGAAGTGCTCCTGCAGCCAGGCGAGATCAGCCATGGACTGGGTCGGGTGATCAATGTCGCACTGCAGGTTGACCAGGGCCGGGCGCTGGGGCAGCACCCCCTTCTCGAACCCTTCGTCCAGTGCCGCACCCACTTCACGCATGTAGGCGTTGCCCGCCCCCAGATACATGTCATCGCGAATACCGATGGCATCGGCGCAAAACGAGATCATGTTGGCGGTTTCACGCACCGTCTCGCCGTGGGCAATCTGGGATTTGCCCTCGTCCAGATCCTGCTGGGTGAGGCCAAGCAGGTTCAGGGCCGAAGCATAGGAGAAACGGGTACGGGTCGAGTTGTCACGAAACACCGAGATACCCAGGCCGGTATTGAACAGCCTGGTGGCGATGTTCTCGGCCCGTAGCCCCTTGAGGGCCTCGGCCAGCTTGAGGACCAGCGCCAGCTCCTGGGGGGTCTGCTCCCAGGTCAGCAGAAAGTCCTTTTCATGCAGGTTGGATTTGAGCTCATTGATCTCTTTGATTAACTGGTTCACTGCTTTCATCGTTAGCCCCAATCTGTTGATGAGATATGGATTGCTCCCCTTCCACTCACAAGGTCACCGAAAATAGGGTCATTGGGTGAGTTCATCGGTCAGCGTCAAATAAAAGCAATCAATAAGCGTGCCAATGCGGTATTTCAGGAGGAATAACGAAAAACAGGAAAATAGATGTGCGCCAGCGCACAGGAGAGCGCCATTTAGACATACTGGGGGGCACTTTCACGATAAATGCCGGCACACCTCAGTGACATTTAAAATAGTGCCAGGATATGCGCTGATAATTATCACCCTGGCTATCAGATACGGGCAGCGAATTGATAGGCAAGGTGGGTAAATTATCATAATGATAATGGCCGTGCCCCAGACGCAGCCATTATCTGCGAGCAAACCGCCGCTTGCGACCAGCGGCGGTGTGAGGATCAAGCTTGCACGGCGATCTCGTACTTCTTGATCTTGCGATAGAGGGTCGCAATTCCAATGCCCAGCGCCTGGGCAGCCAGCTTCTTGTTGCCAAGGCGCAGCAAGGTCTCCTCTATTGCCTGCTTCTCCATGCTTTCCAGCCCGTTTTCCCCGAGAGGCAGCTCCCGGCTACGCTCGGACGGGCCGGTTTCAGCCATGGCGGGAGAGGCCGTGGCCGGCGCGGGACGACCCGCAGCCACCGGGTTCTCCCCGGCGCCGGGCCATTGATTGTGCAAAAGATGGGAGGGCTGCTGCAAATCCTCAGATATCGCCTCTGTATCACGGTGCTGGTTGCGCAATATGTTGGGGGGCAGGAGTATGCTCTCGATCACCTCCCCCGCCTGCACCACGTTGACCAGGTATTCGATGAGGTTGCTGAGCTCGCGCACGTTGCCGGGCCAGCGATATCCCTCAAGCAGGCCCATCACCTCCGGGCTCAGCCCCGGATAGATGAGGCCAATGCGGCTGGTGTGCAAGTTGAGGAAGTAGTGGGTCAGCAGCGCCACATCCCCTGCCCGCTCACGCAGCGGCGGCAGGTGGATGGGGATGACGTTGAGACGATAGAAGAGGTCTTCGCGAAACTTGCCCTCGGCAATGTACTGCTCCAGATGCTGGTGGGTCGCGGCTATGATGCGAATGTCCACCGGCACGGGGCGGCTGGCGCCTATCGGCGTCACTTCCCGCAGCTCCAGCACCCGCAGCAGTTTGGCCTGCATGGTGAGCGGCATGTCCCCTATCTCGTCGAGAAACAGGGTGCCCTGATGGGCAGCCTGGATCAGCCCCTGCTTGCCGCCACTGGAAGCGCCGGTGAAGGCCCCTTTCACGTAACCAAACAGCTCACTCTCCAGCAGTTGCTCCGGAATGGCGGCGCAGTTGATGGCGATGAAAGGCTTGTCATGGCGAGGGCTGAGGCGGTGAATGGCGCGGGCCACCACCTCCTTGCCGGTGCCGCTCTCACCGCAGATCAGCACGCTGGAGGGGCTCAGGGCGATGCGATGGAGCAGTTTTTTCAACGCCCGCATCGGCTTGCTTTCGCCGATCAGCAGCGCCATGCCCTCGTCCGGCTCCAGCGGTTGGCTCAGGGCCGGGTGGGACTGGTGAAACGCCATCAGAAACAGCTGCTGGCCCTGCACATGGTGCAGCTGGCCTATGATGAGCTCCTGGCGATCAGCCAGTGTGATGATGTGCTGCATGTGCCCGGTCAGCCCCTGCTGGGCGAAGGTGAGCGGACGCACGCCAATCTCGCGCCCCAGCAACTGCTCTTGCTGGCAGTTGAGCTGCTTGAGCGCCACCTCGTTGGCATAGCGCAGCTGGCTCTTCTCGTCGAGCAGCAGGCACCCCTGATCCATGTGACTCATCAGGGTCAGGAACACCTTGTTGACCCCGTCTGACAAGCCACGGGAATCGAGCAGCTTGGCCACGAAGATGCTGGAGATATGCTGCACATAGTCGCACACCTCCTGCAGATTGTTATTGAGGCGGGCCTGCTGCTCGGCGTTGAAGGCCACCAGGCTGATGACCCCGATGCAGGTCTCCTCCACCATGATGGGCACCCCGAGGAAGGCGCGTTCCCGGCAGCTATCCTTGCAGCTGCACCCCTCACAGACAGGATCCTCGCTGGTGTGGGTGACTATCTTCTCGCTCTGGTGTTCGATCACGTAGCGCAACAGGCGGGAGTCTCCCTCCAGCTGGCGGCCGAAAAACGTGCCGTAAGGGCCGGTTCCCGCCACCCGCACCATGTTGGCGTCGACGATTTCCACTTCCAGTTGCAGCACGCTGGCCAGCATCTTGGCAAAGCGCAAGATGGTGGGCTGGATCTGCATCAACAAACATTGGTTACTGACGGACATCATGCTGTTAATCCCTTGGCTCCCACCCAGGGTGGGATTCATGCTGGCCAGATACTATGCCAATTCGACGGCAGCAACTTCGCCGAGGATCACGAAAAGGGAACTTGCACTCCCCCTCTGCCGGGAGTGAGAGCTGGCGCAGACAGGGGAAAATAAGAGCGAAGGAGCAAGCCAGGGACGCCAGCAGGCGTCCTTGCAAGCAACACAGGGTCAACCGCTCAGATGCAGGGCCAGCCAGACCGCCAACGGGATCACCACGACCGAGAGCGCATTGCCGCCGAGCACGATACTGGCCACCTTCTCGGGCTGGCACTGGTACTGCTCGCACAGCATGTAGTTGAGCACCGCAGGGGGCAGCGCCACCGACAGCATCAGCAGCGGGATCCACTCCGCCTGCAACGGCAGCAACCAGACCGCCAGCCAGAGCGAGACGCCGCCCGCCAACAGGTAGAGCAGGTTGCACTTGAGGGCGAGCCCCAGGTGGTCAAGCTCCCCTTCCATCAGGCGGATACCGAGGGCAAACAGCATCAGGTGTAGCCCGCCGCCGAAAATGAAAAAGAGTTACGGGGAAAATGAGAAACTACCAGCTCAGTAGTTTATCAAACTTGATGGCACCGCAATCACTGAATTTGATAAGCCGGTTAAACCGGCATTAAACCTCTATCTCATAGGTCGGTAAATCCGGCGCCTCTCCTGCCAGCTCCCCTCCCCTGTAAAACGCCTTCTTGCCGACGGCTACCCCAGTGCCCCGTACTGTGACCGTCCCACCCGCCAACGAACTAAGAGTGGTCGTTGTGGTACCTACTGCGGTCACGGTTCCAACCAACAGCGGATCGGCGCCGGGCACTAGCTCCAGGAATCGCTTAAACAGGTTCATACAAATCGCTCCACACTCAGTTGCTGGCGTACCGTCATGGCCCGATTCTGCAGCGCAGCAGAGACCCTGATGCCCCGGTTGTAACCCTTCCAACCGTCCACGGCGAGCAGAGCGCCCGGTAAGATCAAACCGGTATCGGCAGACAACGGCAGCTCGATGGTCTGGGTACGCTTAGGCATGGTCTTGGCCAGCCCCACCACACCTTGGGCACGGGCTGCCGTCACATCACATACCAGCGGGTGGGTAATAGTCGGCGCTTGCTGTTCGCCAGCCGTCCCCTGGCGTACCACCCGCGCACTGATGCCCTGGTGGCCACCGCTGACCCAGATCCCGTTGGCGGCATGACCCGGCTGGAAGTCACTGCCCAGGGTGGTAATGATGGCGCGGGGGATCGCCACATCGGCCTGAGCAGTATCGAGCTGCCACGGCACTGTGGGATAACGTGGCTTGATGACCAGATGACGGGTGCGCTGGTGTGGCAGCACAAAGCCACCGGCCGCCTCGGCCAGGTACCTGACCACCTCGATCGGGGTCTGGTTATCCAGGCTAAAGAACCCGGCAGGCACCAACCAGTCAGCCGCTTGCCAATCCAGCGTCCAACCAACAGGCAAGACGGCGGCCGCCAGCTGGGCCATGGTCGCGGCAGCGCGCTCACTCACCGCCTGCGCCAATACATGGGTCGGAGACAGATAAGCGGTGCGAGAGCGTCCCGTCAGCGTTGCCGACTCACGACCAAAGCTCTGGCTCGATTGCCAGCCATCGCACACGCAGTCCCATTGCTGACCGTTGATATGAATGCTGACCTCTTCCTCATCGGTCAACGCAGCCGCCGCAATACGGGGGATCTGAGCACTAAACTGCCACGCCCAGGAGTCTGTATCGAGCTCGATACTCACCGCGGTAGCTGGGATATCGAGACCATCGCGTACCCGCACAATCTCCGCTGTATTGCTCACCAGATAAACCCTCCGGGTTGGAATGACGATTGCCGCATCACTGCCCTGCCAGACAAACTCCAGCTCTGCCGTGTCGCGCTTGCGCCCGAACGCCAGGCGCAGCACCCGCTTATCGGGGCGAATGGGTGGCTTGGGTGGTTCTGGCGGCGGCGTCTTGCCCCAGGTGGGCGTGATGGCCTCATCCCAGCCATCACGCCAGCCCTCTATCAGCGGCTTGCCGTGGTGCCAGGCTTGAGCGGCCACCCCCTTACCGATGGGGATGCCCTCTTGCCACTGGTCAGCCTGCCAGACCTTGTCAAAGCGCGACGGGTTGGTGAACCCGACCAGGCGCCAGCTGCCAACCGGCGCAGCCTCAACCCACAGGGACTGATTCGCCACATGGCCAGCGGCCAGGCTGTCATAGCCCTGGCGGTTCTGCTGGCTGACCGGCAGCCCCTCGGCAAAGCCCTGTTGATTGGCCATGAACGTCTGGGGCATCTGCTCGCCCAACTCGGCCACCTGCTGCTGATGCGCGTCTGCCTGTTGCCACCGGTCGTGGCTGGTTGCCCGCTCGGTGCCTGCCTTCTGCCATTCGCTACTGAGGTGCTGGGAATGGCTATCTGCCCGATCCCAAGCATCCCCCATTGCACTGGCAGGGCCCCGAAATACATTCTGGTCATACTGCCCGGCGATCACCGGTACCGGGGCGCGGGATGTGCTGGCCATGACGCACTCAATGACGAACGTGCCGACCAGTTCCCCCCGGCTATGGGTATGGCTGCTCAGCCGCCCCGGCAACACCACCGAACCGCCCAGCTGAGCACTGGTGCGATGCGGGGCGCCAGCCAATACCGATGCCAGCACCAGCCCTGGTGACGCGCTCAGGCGCGGCGGCATGGTGGTACCGTTAAGGATGCCGACCAGCCGCACCACCTCAGACTGATTCAGCTCCAGCTGGCCGGTGCTGTTCCTGGCCTTGCGTAGTTCTAAGCTCGCATCCTTTCTGGCCATGGGGCCCCCGGTTACGGTTCAGTGATGGTGGCGGTATTGATGCGGATCAGCGCACCGGCAAAAAACTCCGCTGCTGGCAGCTCCAGATCGGCGCCGCTGCCCGGCACCCCGACATAGAGATCCGCCACAAAGGCCCCATCCCGGTCAATAATGCGCCCCCAGGTGGGGGCGCCGCTGCCAGTGGCCATCTGTTCGGCCAAGGGTTTCAAGGTCAGCACCCCACCAGCGATCGTCTTGGCACAAGGGTGGCTGAACGTGAGCACCACCAGAGCCAGCTGGTCGGTGATGGCCGCCCCTGGCGCCGGTTTGGTGCCGGTGTAGATGGTCAGCTTGGCACTGGCCCCGCTGCCCGTATCAATGGCCGTGGCCAATAACTGGGCGCGACTGGTGCGCAGCCCTTCGGCATAGGAGATCATGGTTATTTCCTCTTGAGCGGGGCAATCATGGGGAACGGCGCAGGCGCCACGCCTCCGCCAGGCGGGTAGGGTTTCGGTGCCTGATAGTCGGCGGCCACGGCGTTGTAGTCGGCGGGGCCAAAGGCGGGGTCGTCCTGAGCGACCAACATATAACGCTTGTTCAGCCACAGCAGATCGAACCGATAGACCCCATCCGATGCGCGGCTGTAGGTCTCGCCAACCAGCTCGCCATCCTGGGTGAAGCAGAGCACCCGGCGCCGCACTCCCACCCCGCTGATGGTCACCGTGCTTTCAATAAACCCCTGCTCCACATTGCGCCCCCCATCACGGATCCAGAAATAGTCCCGTCCCTTACAGAGCGGGTACTGGGTCTGTTGCTGGAGGTTGACCGGCCCCGCATACATCGACGGGGCGCCGCGCCATGTCACATCTTGCAGCTGGAATTGGCTGCGCGACTCCTGGTTGGCAGCTATGGCTGTCATCGGTTGCAGCTTGAAGTTAACCGGCTTATTTAACAGATCTCGGCGGGCTGAAAGCTCTACTGCCGTCAGCTCCCGGTTATAAAAAGCAACGTGGGCCAGCGCCGCAGAGGTGGCATATAAGCCGTTACGGGAAAATAGGTGAACTGGCAAATTACCCTGATTGCCTTGGATCCCGTTGCCCGTTGCGGGGCCTCCTATCATCAAGGGAACACCGTTCAGGTAAATCTTGGTGACCCCGTTCACGCTGGTAAACACCATATGGCCAGCCAGGACGGGGCTTGCTCGTCCATTTGCAGGTGCCGTACTCGCCCCCAGCACGAATTGATATGAGGGGGTGCTCATCCCCGCTGCCGACCCAATGCTTTGCAGCGACCAGTTTTGGTTATCCCCACCGCGCTCGGCAATCACCAGGTTGGCATCCTCGTTATGACTGATGATGCACTCCATAGTGAAGGTTCTACCGCGATACTCCACCCGGTCAGGAATAGCGACCAAAGGAGAGGAAACGCCACTCGTCGCCACAATATCCATGTCGGCTAACGTCAACACCTGCTGGCGAAAGCTGCCGTTCTGGCTGCCATGATTGGCGATGACAGATATATCCCGGCCAAGATTGGCGATGGTGTCCAGTGGGTGATACCCCACCGGATTGCTGGCCATGATCAGATCTCGCAATGCTTGATCGCTTGCCATGACTTATCTCCATGGGCCGGTAAGGTCAAACCCGACCATGGTGATGGGGTCTCCACTGGAGCACTGTTCTTCATACCCTGCTCGAATGAAGCGAAGCAGTTTATTTGGCAGTGCCGGGAGGTCTTTGAAATTCTTTCTATCCCAAGCTGGTACAGTCGCATATGGACAAACTAAACCCGGCAAATACCCTCTCAAATGGCTGCCGCTTTCTAATACCATGATCGGGTCTGTTGAAAGATAGAACCCATTATCTGGGCCATTCGGTGTGTTTAACCCATTCCCAAACCTGGTAAAAAGTCCTTTTAAAAACCAGTTGGTTGCACCGAACAATTGATGATACGGCCTGGCAATAACGCGGTATCCTGCGCTATCAAATTTTGCGAAGTCTTGCCCCCAAGATGCCCCATAGTACGCACCAAGGCCACTTGACCAAGCCTTGCCCTGATCAGCAGCATTGGTCGTTGAGTAATGATTCAAAATGGCATGATAGCGATCACCTGGTCGAACCGAGCGGATATAGCCAAAGCAGTAAATGAATTGATAACTCCTAGCTGCATACGCAGGAATAAAGTAGAACAGCTGACTATCACCAATCACATCCCATCGCTTATTTGAGTAGCGCCCGGTACACGGCCAACGGTGCTCAAAAATCGTAGTGTAGGTATTGATATCCACTACATCCTCAACCATCGCTACCTTGGCGAGGTATGCAGGGTTAGATGCACCAACCCATCCGCTATACGGGCTATTGTCGATGCGCAGGCTGACATTCCCCGACTCGCTGACATTGGTGGGGCGCACGATGAAGATCTTACCATCCCCGCTTTCGTGGGTGATCGTCCAACCCAGCGGCGCCACCTTCATGGTCATGGCCGCGCCAGACCCCGACGCCCCCGGATCCCCGGCATCCAGCTCGAACCACACCTGGGTGCTGCTGATCTGCATCACCCGATGCTCGCCGTTGTAGGCGGCAGGCGATCCCCCCTCGACCTGAACAACTGAGTCTTGCAGATAGGCATGACCACCGGTAAAGGTCGCCACCGCCCACCCCTTGGCGACATCGAAAGCCAGCGCGTTGATGGTCAGGGTGCCAAAGCCGGTGACCAGCACCGCCTTGAGCAGCGCCGCCAGGGCGCCGTCTTTGTCATCCCCTAAGCTGGGTGCTCCCTGCATCTCGCTTGCGAACCATTTGACCTTGTATTCAGCCATTGCTTTTCTCTCCACGGGCAAGGCGCAACGCCTCACCGCTTAACGGTTGACGTTGCCCCTGAGCTGGGCCTCGAAACGGTCGGTATCTACCGCAGCCACCGACTGCAAGATGGTGCGGATAAACCAGATCGGGTAATTGGCGGCGTAGGTGTTGAACCGCAGCACGTTGCCCGCAGCCCAACCGGCGCCCCAGCCACGCCGGTCAAGCCTGAAATAGGGCTGGCCGTTGTTGGGGTTGATGGGGGCAAAGTCGGTATTCACGTCCCCCACCGCAATTTGGCCCACATGCTCGCCGACCAAAATAAACGTGGTGGTGGTCTGGAAGATGATGGCCCAGCGCTCTTGCAGGGTCGCACGGTTGGTCACCACGATCGGGAAGTCCGTATCGTTGTATTCCACCGTGCAGGGGTCGCCAATCAGAAAATCAGACCAGTTATTTGTCCAGGTGCGTTGGTCGAACAGCGCCCCATAGCGGGCCCACAGGTCACCGATGATCAGGGCGCTGGATACCAGGGTATCCGCCGCCTCATAGTTGTGACTGAGGGGCCGCGCCAGGGTGATGCGGCCCGAGATCTCCACATCGGTGGCCAGACTCATATCCTCGACCCGGTGAACCACGATCAGCGGCTCCATATAGCCGGTCAGATCCAGTGGGCTGGCCAGGGTCACCATCCCGCTGTTCATGTTGACGCTGTAAAGCTGCGGCGCCAGCTCCTTGCCGTTCTTATCCTCCACCCGGCAATAGGTCAGCCGCTCGCGCCCGGTGTTGAGCTGCTGCCCGGCCTGTCCCCCCATGGGAAAGGCGCTGCGCTTGGTGGAATGCACCACCACGATGTATCCCTTGCGAATGAAGGGCACCCGGCCATCGGATGGCAGGCGCACCGGATCCAGCTTGATCAGATCCGCATCGAGCGGCAGATAGCTATACACCACCGCATTAAACCGGATGGTGTCCGCCACCACCGACAAGGGGCGCCAAATCTTGCCATCGACCACCATATCGGGGTCAAACCAGGGTTTACTCTCGTTGCCCGCCGCCGTCACCAAGCGGCCAAAGCGCACCGATACCACACCTGTCTGATAGTCCACCTTGCCGGTTACATCCTGGCTGGTGATGGTGCCATCGCCGTTGGCGGTCACCTCAAACCGGCGACCGTCTGCGGTGTTGCCGCTAAGGTAGAGGCTGGATGGCGCAATGGGTGCCCCCGGCGTTCTGAATGTCACCTCGTCCACCGTCTGGGCCACCAGGCTGGTGACCAGCGAACTCAGGGCAGCCACTGGCACCGCGCCAGGGTTCCAGACCGTCACGGTCGCCTTGCCGGTGGCGTAATCCAGTGTACCGGCCTGCTCACCGGCCCCAGTGGATGGGTCGATGTTGCGATAGAGGATCCCTTGCCTGTCCACATAGACAGACCCGCCCAGCGCAAAGCGCACTGAGTTGGCCAGGATCGCCTCGCCGCTGCGCGGGGTGATATCCAGCACCAGCGGGGTGGCGGTCACGGTGTCTTGGCCCGCTTGGCTTGCATTGTTGCTGCGGTACTCCACCTCGACCCAACCACTGTCGTCCACCGGGAACAGGTAGGCGGCCTGCACATAGTAGATTTCAACCAGTGTCCAGCGCTGGCGGGCAATGGTGTTGCCGTGGCCATCGCCATAGGTGCCGATGGTGCGCCACTCATAGCGGGTTTTCGGAATGCCGCCCTGGCCATCCGGCTTGATGGTGATCTGGCCGGTGGTGTAGTTGACGGTACCCCGCTCCACCCCTGCCGCATCCAGCAGCTTGCCCGCGCCGTTGTCACGGACACTGATGATCGGGTCACGCTGGGCGATCACCAGTTCGGTGTCGTCCTTCACATCCTCATAAAGGGCATTCCAGCGCAATGAGACCATTCTCGGGGTCAGGTTCTGCTTGGCCAGCTGCATGGTGATCGTCCCGTCCGGGTTGCGGGCTGGGTAGTCAAAGCGTTGGGAGTCCGGGTCGCCGTACTGGTAAACAACCTGGTACTCCTGACCGCCATCCGGCAGGGTCGCCACCCGCAGGGCCAGATCGCCGGTCACATAATTGATGGTGCCGGTGGCATCGCCGGTCAGCTGGCCCGCCCCGTTGTCGATGGCGGTTTTGGTCGCGCCACCGGCTTGCCAGGTCAGGGTCAGGCTGTTGGGAGTGATCCCCTCATGGGCCAGCTTGTGGGTCAGCTGCACCGGATCCAGCACCATGCTGGCGCGGTTGAGGTAAGAGACCTTGGTACCCCAGCTGAACATGATCGCGCTGTTCACATCCGGCAGCGCCCCCAGGGTCAACACCACAGAGCCGGTGGTGAAGTTAAGCAGGCCAGAGCCATAGGATTTGTCCTGGCCAAACAGCTCCCCGCGCCCATTGTCTTTCAGGTCGTACCATTTGCCCTGGGCCAGATAGCTGACGGTCAGCGAACCGGGGCAAGGGGTAGGTAGCAGGGTCGCGGTGTAGGCATAGCCCCGGTTGTTGGCGGCGATCTGGATCTGGGCTGTGTCAGCGATGCGCGATGGCATCACTGCCGGGCGAAAGCTCACGGTTTTGCTGGCCGCGCCATAGTTCGGGCACTGACTGTTGAAGGTCAGCAGGCCGCGCCCGTAGTCGATAGCCCCCACCACGGTACCGACCAGGAACAGCTCGCCGCCCTTGTCGGTGATCACTGCCGCGCCTATGGTGACCGATACGCTGCCCGGCATGGCACCAATCCCCAGGAACAGCCCCTGACTCGGGCTGACCGGTGAGGTGGTGGTGAAGGTGTGGGGACTGCCCACCCCGGACTCCAGCAGGGCGCCCAGCTCACCGGCAGCAGTCAGATCCACCACCGGGGTTTCACTGCGGGCACTGGGTACCAGCTGGGTGAAGATGGTCTTGGCCTGCACCCGCATTGCACCCAGCGCCGCATCCGCGACCAGCTTGGTGGTAGAAAAGTAGTTGGCGGCATCGGCCACCACGGTTTCCCGCAGAGTGGTCTTGGTGGTTGCCTGGTCATAGGGGCTGGGCTGCTCCCCTTCAAAGGTGTAGCGCAGTGGGTCAGTGATCACGCAGGTGACCACGTTGCGGGTGAACTCGCCCTGGTAGCCAGATACCCCGAACTTGCGCAGCTCGGCGGTTACCCGGTCAATCCGTACATACTGCTCAACCTCGTTCCCCTTCCCTTCGTTGCCGACCAGCACCAGCACCTCCCCGACCTCCGGCAACCGCACCTCAATGCGTTGCAGGATGCGGATCGCCCGCTGCCCTTCCAGCTGGGTATCGTAGAGCACCCCCTGCCACTTCGGGCCTCTGGCCTGATAGCGCTCCAGAGTGTTGCGGGCGTTGTCGCGGGTGTCGTTGTGGTCTTTGGTGGTCATCAGCGTCAGGTTGACGCTGGGATCACTGGGCGGCAGCAGCACCATGGCATTAGCGCCATAGTAGGTGTCGGTGTCGTCCGTCTGCACCGCCAGAAACGCCTTGCGCATATTCACGGTGCCATAGGCCCGATCCATATCGCTGATATCGGGAAACAGGCTGTTATGGTTACCGCTGATGATTTCGCGGCCAGTGATGCGACCACCGCCGTCATCGGTATCAACCAGGCGCTGGCTGGCCAACAGCACGATATCGCCAGAGAGAATGGTCATGGGGTTACCTCTGTGAGATTCAGGGTCAAGGCATAGGGGTCGCCCCCTTCCGGGTCGGCCATCTCGACCAGTGGCGTGGCCACCACGCCAGGGCGGCGCCACACTACGGTGCGAGCAACACCATCGAGCAGGGTCAACGTCATCAGCTGGGCCACCTGCGCCTCCAGCACCTTGATCTCCTGCACCTTGGAGCGGGAGCAATGCCCGCTCAGGGTCAGCGGCCGCCCCTCGGGCTTGGCGGTCTCCTCCACCAACAGGGCGCCGCTCAAGGTCGGGGTCACCACCTGCTCGACCGGCGCCCACTCGAACTCATCGCGCCAGACCAGATCATCTGGCAGCAGCACGCTGTTTAAGGTCACGTTCATTGACGTAACCCTTGCTGTTTAAGAAGGGAAATCAAGGCATTCGCATTGGCCTCATCGGCCTGCAGTTCGGCCGAGCCCCCTGCCCCTTTGAGCTCTATGGTGATCCGCTCGGACAAGGGCCTGCGTGTCCCTGGGGTGCTGGGGGTAGATGGCTCTGCAGTTGGGACTGGTGGCCGGGCAGCGGCCTGGTTGGTTTTGGCACTCTCCTTGGCCAACGCTTTGTTGAGCTCCTCTTTAAGGCGGGCCTGCATCGCCTCCATCTCTTTTTGGAACTTCTCGCCGTAATACTTGCTCCACTCGCTGTAGGCCGGAATGTCCTTGACCTTCTGGCTGTAGCGGGCCAGCTCCTCCTCCACCCCGGCCAGGGTATTGGCCAGCCCCTCGGCATTGCCGCGCAGGCTATTGATATCCACGCTCTTGTAGTAGAAAGAACCGGCATTCACGGTGCGGGTGATATCGCCTCGACCACCGCCCCCGCCGCTACTGGCAAGGCTGGCATTGGTCTGCTTGGCTTCATCTTGTACCCCTTTAAGTCCTGCCCGCATCGCATCGGTGGCCCCTTTGGCCCGAGCGGCAGCCTCGTCAAAACCATCACCAATGGCCGCGACTGCCTGCTTGGTATCGCCACTCCCCCCTTTCACCTTGGCCATGGCATCGGCAGCGATGGCCATGGAGCGGGCCAGCGCATCCCCGGTGATCTTGCCCTGGGCGGCCAGTTGCTTTTGCCGCGCGATCACCGCATCGATCTCGGCGGTGGTCTTGGCGCTGTTGTAGGCGGCCGCCATCGCCTCCTCGATGGCGGCACTACTGGCCCCCGTGTGCGCCACCAATACATCCAGGGCGCCGATGGTCTTCTGAAAGCCCGCACCTATACGACCATTAGCCCGTTCGAAGTCCAGCCCCAACTCCTCAAACGCCTTGGCCAACTTAGCCGGGCCATCGGCGGCGGTTTGCTTGGCCACCGCATTGATCTCGGCCAGATAATCACGGGTACTCTTGGCCTCATCACCCAGCGCTTTAACGGCTGCGGCGCCTTGTCGCCAGCTCCCAGTGGCCTCGTCGTAATGCACCTTGCCCTCAGCCACCAGGCGATCGAGATCCGCCATGCTGGTGATGGCAAAACCCAGCTCCGTTGACAGGGCGGCAAACTGACCATTGAGGCGGGCCTGAGTCTCGGAGCGCAGCCCTTGCGCCTCTCGAAGTGCCAGCTCAGCCCGCACCAGCTGACGCAGGGCAGAGGCAAATTGGGTGATCTGGATGATGGACTCGACCGTCACGGCGGCCAGCAACCCCTTGACGGCTGCGCCCAGTACCCTGACCCCTATCGCAGCACCGGCTGCTGCTGTGCCCGCTGTCGTCATACCGCCTGCTGCTGTCGCTGTCGCCACAGGCATGGCAATAAACTGGGCATAGAGGCTGCGCAGATCACCAATCCAGCCCGCGATTTTGAGGCCGACCCACGCCTGGGCCAGCACGGTCAGCGCGGTGCGCCACTCATAGAGGGTCTGGATCAGCGACTTGAGGGTTTCCCCCATGGAGATAAAACCATCGGAGAGGCGCTTGGCCCACTCCTGCAGGCGGCCATCCCTGGCCATCGCCTCAAATTCGGCATTAAGGCTGGCCAGCTGGTTTTTGAGCCAGGCCAGCGCCCCGTTCTCGGCCACCATCCGGTAAAACTTGCCGAGGTTGTCCTGGGCATTGGAGATAAGCCCGGAGAGCAGGCTCATGTTGTCGGCAGCCGCACCGCGCGATTGGGCCGCAATCTCGTTCATCAGGGCAGAGATGGTCTCGCGGCCCAGCTTGCCCGCCTCAGAGAGCTTCTGCAGTTCGGTGGTATTCTTGCCAGTCACCTGCTCCAGCATCTGCCAGACCGGCACGCCACGCTCAATCAGTTGCAGGATCTCCTCCCCCTGCAGCTTCTGCTTGGCCCAGGCTTGGCCGAGCGCCAGGGAGATGCCTTGCACCTCTTCAAAACCGCCGCCCAATTTGAACGCCTGATCGACAATGCCCTGCATGGCCCCCGCCATGGGGTCAATGCCGAACGCCTTGAGGCGCACGAATACCTGGGTGACTTCACTGAGCTGTAGGGGGGTGTTCTTGGCAAAGTCCTGGATCCAGGCTGACGCCTCTTTGCCACCGGCAATCGACCCCATCACCGCCTTGAGCTGCACATCGAGGCGCTCGACCTGATCGCCAGTCTGGAACATGGCCATCAGTTGGGTGGTAAGGGTCTGAATACCGAACCAGGTACCCGCCAACGCCACCAGGCGGCCGGTCAGACTGCCGATGGCCCCTTGAAAACCACCGGCATGCTGACTGCTCTGGCTAAGCTCGCGCCCCAGCCGTTCGGTCTGGGCGACACTCCTGGTCAGCTCACGCTGCAGGCGCTGCTGTTCCTGGGCAAGGTTCTTGGTATCGAGCCCGGACTGCTTGAGCCCGGCATGCAGGCGGGTATGACTGGCGGACTGAGCGACCAGCTGGCGCTCCAGTTGCTTGACCTCGGAAGTCAGCAACCGCTCTTGTTCGGCCAGCGCCTTGGCATCGCCACTGCCTGCTTGTTGCTCGCGGCGCAACTGCTCCAGCTTGTCACGGCTGAGCACGGTCGCCAGTTCGAGCTGGGTGAGGGCGGTCTTTGAATCATTGAACTGCTGGATCAGCGCCTGCTGGCGGCTTAACGATTCGAGGCTCTCGGCCAACTGCGCCGTTTCGGCGGCCGTCTCGTCGGAGATAGGGCCCAGCTCCTGCACCTCACCCGCCAAGGCGGCCAGGTCTTCCCGACCGGTGACCTTGGCCGCCAGCTCCAGGGCAAGTTTGAGGGTGGTTGAGGTGGACATGGGGCATTCCGATCAGATTCAGATATGCCCTATTGTGGAGATATGGCAAAATAGATGGGTTTATGGCGAATTACTGAGATTGGTCACAGGAAGAGTACAACCGTTTGATTATACTAGGTTAGTAAATGGTAACGAACTTGACATTAGGCTTAAGGATAGGCGAGCAAAATAACTATGGACTTCATCAATCAGACACCCCAGAACATCCAACAACTTGTGGCAGATGCAAACAAAAAGCATTGTTGGAAAACTCGTATCTCGGCGTTAGAAGAATTACGGAAGTACGATTGCCAGCAGTCTCGGGATGTAATAACTAGACTTGCACTCCATGATAAGGTCTACAAAGTCAAAGAAGAGGCATTCAGGGCAGCACAAGCCCTGGGCATAACGAAAGGTGGGGTACCTATTCGGCTTGGTAAAAAGGACATTGGCTTCAAGCCATCTGATTTCACAAAAATTTTCCAAAGAATTAAGCGCGAGCAAAAAATGATAGAGCTGGATCTGATCAAGTTCAAAACAGCTTTTGAGAACATTAATCCTGAAATGCTAGATGTTATGTCTTTTGAGAAAGGGGATAAGTTGGATTCCTGGATCGAAGATATCTACAAGAACCTCCCTAAAAAGTGAGTGCTTGGGTTCAATCCACAGAACTTATATTCGATTCCACTAGCTGGCGGAATCAATGACCCCATAGACATTGGAGAAAAAATTGAGCGAGCCAAAGATCCCCCCCGTGTGCGGCATTGTGATGCCAATCTCCACCTTAGATGGGTGCACCGAAGCTCACTGGGCAGATGTCTTAGAGATATTGACTGAATCTATTGAGCAGGCTGGATTTGAGGGTAATCTTGTAAGTAATGCCGATGATGTAGGTATTATTCAGAAAAGAATAATCCAAAATCTATATGACAACCCAGTAGTAGTATGCGACGTTAGCGGAAAAAACCCGAATGTAATGTTTGAACTTGGATTGCGTCTAGCATTTGACAAACCAACTATTATAGTCAAAGACGACAGAACAACTTATTCATTTGATACATCACCAATTGAACATCTAGAGTACCCCAGAGATCTTAGGTTTTCTCGTATTGTTGATTTTAAGAAAAAACTTGCAGAAAAAATTAGGGCAACACATGAAAAAGCAACTGCCGATAGTAACTACACAACCTTCCTGAAACACTTTGGGGAGTTCACTGTTGCCAAACTGGACAAAAAAGAAGTGTCTGGACAAGAATTTATCCTCGAAGAATTAAGATCTTTACGCATGACCATGCGGCGAATGGAGAGAAATCAAAGGGAGCGAGAACCTGAACCAAAACCATCGACTGGGAGTGTTGATATCTGTCTAGGTGATGTTAGCGAATCAACAGCCCGAGCCATGTTAAAACGACTAACAATTCATCCAGATGTATTGCGGGCTGAAATTTCTGAACGAGAACCTGATCATAGGCATCTGCTGGTAATCCCTTCAGATCCGAGTACATGTGAACAAATCGAGGTCATGATTCATAACATGTTAAATAATCTTTCCCCAGAAGATAAGATAAGAACTCGCCGAGTGCTAAAAAAGTCAACATTATAAAATGATTCATTCTGCAACCGGATTACCCACAAGTAGTTTTTATAGATAATTTTAGATCTCCAACAGACTACTTTATTCGCTATATAGTAAAAAACGGCGGG
>NZ_CDBI01000073.1 GCF_000820025.1 Aeromonas popoffii | reverse complement strand
CCCGCTGGTTCTCGCGGATCTTCAGCACAATGCAGTCCAGATAGACGATGGGATAGAGCGGATCCAGCGGCCGGTTTTGCCATTCGTGGACCTGCTCGATGACGCGTTCGGTCACCTTCGATACCAGCCCCGCCGAGATGTCGGCGTCATACATCTCTTTGAACGCGTCAACGATATCCCGCGTGCTCAAACCCTTGGCGTAGAGGGCGAGGATCTGGTCGTCCATCTGGGTCAGGCGTGACTGGCCCTTGCGGACGAACTGAGGTTCGAAGGACGAGTTACGGTCACGAGGGGCCTGGATAGTGACCTCTCCGTGCTGTCCTTTTAGGCGCTTGGCGGAATAGCCATTGCGATTGTTGCCGGTCCCACGGCCTTGTGGTGCGTGTTTCTCGTAGCCCAGATGCTCGTCCATCTCGGCATTGAGCGCGGTCTCGACGGTGAGCTTGATCAGCTGTTGGGTGAGTGTGCCGAGATCTTTTTCAGACTTGATGTCTTTTGCCAGCTCAGCGGCGAGTGCTTTGAGTTTGTCTTGGTCCATTTGCTTACCCACGAAGGTATCCTTTTGAAAAAGTTACTTATTCGTGGGCGGTTACACAATTGGATTTACAGGCTCCGTTTGAGCATTATAACGAGCACCACCCGCACAGCGCCTTGGGATACCGTTCACCCCGGGAATTTCTGCGCAGTCGGGTATCACAACCCTAAGCGGGAAAAAGTGTCTGGACCTATGGGGTCAAATCCAGATAGCCTAGGCAGTCACGGCTACATCTACATTGCGATTTACGGTACAGCCACTATCTATTCACGTTAATTGAACTGTTACATCATCTACCGGTGTTCAGAGCACATATTGAAAGGACGCAGAACTCTGCGTCCTTTCAAGGCAGGGTGATGGACGTGGATATACGTGAACAATCTAGATCATTGCCCAGTTTAACCGCATAGACCGAGTGTGAGACCCGATGGAGTTTTATTTTTGATGGCATGATAGCCTTGCCTTAAAGCTGAATCTGTTATCGACAAGATGGAACAACTCGACCGCGCCCTGAAACTACACCAACTGCTGCTGGATTATCGCCGCCCCATCTCTCAATGCCTTATCCTAGAGCGGCTAGAGTGTTCATCGAGTACCTTCAAGCGGCTATTGGATCTATTGCGTGATCGTTATCAGGCTCCCATCATCTGGGACCGCGCCGCTCGGGGTTATCGTTACGATACCGCTGATGGTCGCTTCACCTTGCCAGGGGTTTGGCTTACCGAGTCAGAAGCTTTCGCCTTATTGATGGCCAATAGCCTGCTACAGGAAGTGCAACCCGGCCTGCAGCAACAGGGGATGGCTCAACTGCTGGTTCGTATCGGCGAGCTGCTTGGCCCCCAGTGGCAGAGTCAGGCCGAGCGACTGCGTGTCGAGAGCATAGGGCGCCAGTATGTGGCGCCAGAGCTCTTCCTACCCCTAGTGCAGGCCTTATTTACCCGGCACCAGCTGAACTTCGTCTATCGCGCAACCTCGCACGAGGCCAAAGTTCGCCAGGTATCACCCCAGCGACTTTGTTGGTATAGGGACAATTGGTACCTGCTTGCTTGGTGCCACGGTCGCAAAGCTTTGCGTCTGTTTGCTCTCAGTCGCATCGCCGAACCAGCGACTCTGGATGAAGCTGCCTGCGAGAGGGAAGTGAGCGAGCTCGATGCACTCTTTGCCAATGGTTACGGCATCTTTGCCGGTAGCGCACTGAAGCGCGCCGAACTACGTTTTTCCCCCTCCGCCGCTCCCTGGGTTAAGGATGTGCAGTGGCACCGAGACCAGATCCAAACCCTGAAGGAAGACGGCTATATCCACCTCAGCTTCCCTTATGCTGACCAGCGTGAGCTGGTGCGTGACCTGCTGCGCTTTTGCGGTGAGGTCGAGGTGCTTTCGCCATCCGATTTGCGTCAGAGTGTCATCGCCGTCATGCAGGCAGGATTAAAAAGACATGAAGCGGAGACGTCAGTAGCTCAGCCTATGAGCCAGTGAGAGGGAAATAATAGCCAGAGCTTATCAAGAGGAAGATATGCGGATATGGAAGAGCTACGCCCATCTGATCTGAAGACGATTTTGCACTCCAAAAGGGCCAACCTTTACTACTTGGAATATTGTCGTGTCTTAGTTAATGGAGGTCGGGTCGAGTATGTTACCGATGAGGGAAAAGAGTCGCTCTATTGGAACATCCCTATTGCAAATACCACCTGCATCTTGTTGGGGGCGGGCACATCTATCACCCAAGCAGCTATGCGGGAGCTGGCGAAAGCTGGTGTCTTGGTTGGTTTTTGTGGCGGCGGTGGCACACCTCTTTTTGCCGCCAATGAGGTTGAAGTTAGCGTGAGCTGGCTCAACTCCCAAAGCGAGTACAGGCCAACCGAATATCTGCAGCAGTGGGTTAGCTTCTGGTTTTGTGATGATGCAAGGCTAAAAGCGGCCATCGCCTTTCAGAAAGCGCGTATCGCCCAGATTCGCAAGGTATGGCTGGGGGCGGCCATGAAACGTGAGCGGACATTTGCGCTCGACGAGGCCGCTCTCGACAGTGCCTTGCTACGTTTCGAGGCCCAGCTTGCTCACTGTCAAAGCACTACCGATGTGCTGGCACAAGAGGCCAGCTTGACCAAGATGCTCTACAAGTTGGCGGGCAATGCCGTGTGTTATGGCGAGTTTACCCGTGCCAAGCATGGTAGTGGCATCGACATGGCCAACCGTTTTCTCGATCACGGTAACTATCTCGCCTATGGCCTGGCCGCAACCGCTTGTTGGGTTATCGGCTTGCCCCATGGTCTCTCTGTACTTCATGGCAAGACCCGTCGCGGTGGGTTGGTGTTTGATGTGGCGGATCTGATCAAGGATGCGCTCATCTTGCCCCAGGCTTTTATCGCCGCCATGGCCGGGGAAGAAGAGCAAGAATTTCGCCAGCGGATCATCGGCAGCTTTAATCAGCACTGTGCATTGGATCTGATGATTGAGACCTTGCAGTCGGTAGCCGCCGACCTGAGTGAGGTGGGGCGATGAACGTTCTGTTGGTCTCCCAGTGCAGTAAACGAGCCTTGGATGAAACAAGGCGCATCCTGGATCAGTTTGCCGAACGCAAAGGTGAGAGAACCTGGGCGACGACGATCACCCAGAATGGCCTCGACACTTTACGCAAACTGCTACGTAAAACGGCCCGTCGTAACACCGCCGTATCCTGCCACTGGCTCAAAGGCGCGGGGCCAGAGCTTTGCTGGATCGTTGGCAATGTCCGCCGCTTCAATGAACAGGGCTCGGTGCCGACCAACAGTACCGGGCGCAATATCCTGCGCAGCCAGGATGAGAATCTCTGGCACTCTGGTGAAGCCATGGCGTTGTTGGCAGCGATCGCAGGCCTTTTTCACGATCTGGGCAAAGCCAACCGGCTCTTTCAGGACAAGCTCACGGGCAAGCGCCGTGAGCTGAGCGAGCCACTGCGCCATGAGTGGGTCTCGCTGCGCATCTTTGAAGCTTTCGTCGATGGTCGGGGCGACCTGCAGTGGCTAACAGCGCTCTCTAACTTGAACCCAAATGATGAAAAGGAGGCATTGGCAGGTCTTGGTAAGCTGACCGAAAGCAAGGCACATCCAACCAGAGTAAACCCGTTCGAAGCCTTGCCGCCGATCGCTCGCATCATCGGCTGGCTTATCGTCTCGCACCATCGTTTGCCGCAGTTTGACGCCAAACATGAGCAAGCCGTCGGCGCGCCTCCTCTGGAACGGTTAACGGTAGATTCAGGGCGCTTTGATGCCAGCTGGAACTCCCCCCAATGCCGCGCTCCAGAATGGGATAAGGAGGCATGGCAACGTGTTTGGGTCTTCCCTCACGGTACTCCTCTCGCCAGTCAAACCTGGTGCAGCAAAGCCAACAGTCTGGCGCAGCGAGCGCTACAGTGTCATTCACTCTGGCAAGACGGGGATTGGCTATCCGATCGTTTCACTGCTCATTTGGCTCGTCTGTGCCTGATGTTGGCAGACCATGCCTACTCCTCAGGTGATGTAACCGAGAAGTGGCAAGACAGGGATTATCGGGCCTATGCCAATACCGATCGCGTAACGGGCAGGCTCAAGCAGTCGCTTGATGAGCACAATATCGGCGTGGGCCATAACGCTTATCTGCTCGCCAAGAGTCTGCCGAAACTGCGGCCTTATCTACCCGCAATCACTCGCCACAAAGGCTTTAAACAGCGCAGCCAACAGAGTGCATTTCGCTGGCAGGACAAGGCATTTGATTTGGCCAGAATGTTGGTTCACCGCTCCCGGCAGCAGGGGTTCTTTGGGGTCAATATGGCTTCAACCGGCTGCGGAAAAACCTTTGCCAATGCCCGCATCATGTATGGGCTGGCCGATGAAAAGCTAGGCTGCCGCTTTAGCGTCGCATTGGGCCTTCGCACCCTGACGTTGCAAACCGGCGATGCCTTGAGAGCTCGATTGTCGCTCGATTCTGATGATCTGGCCGTGCTGATAGGTTCTGCGGCAGTGCAGCAGCTCCATGAGCTTCGAACCCGAAAGGCACTTTCCGAGCCTAAGAGTGGCTCCGAATCGGCAGAGTCGCTGCTTGATACCAATATGCATGTGCGTTACGACGGAGCCCTCGATGACGGCCCACTACGTCGCTGGCTCAAACAATCTCCTGCTTTGCATCAATTGGTCAGCGCCCCTGTACTGGTGAGCACCATCGATCACCTGATCCCGGCGACCGAAGGAACTCGTGGCGGCAAGCAGATTGCCCCCATGCTGCGTCTGCTCACCTCGGATCTGGTGCTTGATGAACCCGATGACTTCGGGCTGTCCGATCTGCCTGCCCTCTGTCGCCTGGTCAATTGGGCGGGGATGCTGGGTAGTCGGGTGCTGCTCTCATCGGCCACTCTGCAGCCCGCCTTGTTGAATGCCTTATTTGCCGCCTATCAAGCCGGACGAGCCTACTTTCACAAGGGCTGTGGCGAGCCAGGGCCCATGCCTCCCATCTGCTGTGCCTGGTTTGATGAGTTTGGGGTGGCCCAGCAGGATTTGGCTGAACAGGGTGCTTTCAAGAGTCATCACCAGGCGTTTGTGACTGCGCGTCTGAGCAGGCTGGCCGAGCAACCAGCCCTGCGCCGGGGAGCAATATGGCCTGTGAGTGCAAGTGGAAAAAGTAGCGATGAGGTGGTGCAAGCCATGGCGAGCGCGGTTCGTGAGGGCATGCTCCAGCTACACAGTGAGCATCATGAGCGCCACGCCTCAGGCAAGTGTTGTTCGGTCGGCCTGGTACGTATGGCTAATATCGATCCGCTGGTCGCTATCGCCCGGCAGGTACTAAGCCAGGCCCCGCCGCCCGACACCCGCATTCACTTTTGCATCTACCACAGCCACCACCCGCTGCTGGTGCGATCCGAGATGGAGAAGTGCCTCGATGCCCTGCTAACCCGCTATGACTGCGATGCATTTTGGCTGAGGTCCGAGGTGTCGCAGGCGCTGGCGCAGCCCGAAAAGCACCATCTGTTTGTCGTTTTTGCCTCGCCGGTCGCCGAAGTGGGGCGGGATCACGACTATGACTGGGCCATTGCCGAACCGAGTTCGATGCGATCTCTTATTCAGTTGGCCGGTCGCATCCAGCGTCACCGCAAGAGGGTGCCAGATCATCCAAACCTCTTGATCCTCAATCGCAACGCCAAGGCGTTGCGAGGGGTCACACCAGCCTATTGTCAGCCGGGGTTTGAGTCGAGCGAGTTTCAGCTTGCCAACCACGATATGGTGCAGAGTTTGCGAAAAGAGCAGTACGAGGTGATAGGGGCTGCACCCGCGATCCAGATGCCACCTAGCCCTGCTAGGGGGCCTTACACAAATCTGGTTGAGCTGGAGCACGCACATCTTGCCACCTCCTTGTTTGCTCAGGGACATCAGCCTCCCTCCGCCGTCTCTTGGTGGCAACATCAACTGGACTGGGCTGGTGAGATGCAACGGCAAACCCGCTTTCGGGAGTCGCGCCCCGACGAGAGCATTGTGCTCTATCAGGCGAATGATGATGAGCTCCTGCGCTTTCACCGGCTCGAAGATCGCGGTGAGCCTGAGCTGGTGGAGGCAAGCTGTTTCGAGCGCCAGACATTTACGCCCGCCGAGCGGGTCGCCCCCTGGTTGGATAACGAGCCAGAGCCTCTGCTGGCCGCCTTGGGGGCGCAGCTGGAGTGGGATGCTGCCAGGCTATCGCGCACCTTTACCGAGATCCGTCTTCCACTAAACGAGCAGAGTTCCAGGCCTTGGCAATATGACCCGCTATTCGGGATTTATCGGGAATTAAAGAAGAATAACGAGGGACGCTATGAGTGAAACAAGTCTGTCATCGGTCATTGATGACTATATCTCGGCAAGGCAGGAGGCCAAGCCGGACAAGTGGCTCACCAAGGGGGAGTGGCTCGACGATGCCGCCAGACGGGCCAAGCAGATCTCCCTGGTGACCCATGCCCCCAAGTTTACCCATGGGGATGCGCGGGGGATTGGGGCTAGAG
>NZ_CDBI01000072.1 GCF_000820025.1 Aeromonas popoffii | reverse complement strand
GGGGTGGGGGCATGGGGGGCAAAGCCGCCACGGGCATCAGGCAGGCTGTCGGCATAGGGGATATAGGGCTTGATGTCGACGATGGGGGTGCCATCGAGCAGATCGACCGCGCCGAGTTCGAGCCACAGCTTGCCCCGTTCACGGCCGACCCCGTGCAACTCGACCACCGACAGGCCGAGCGGATTGGGGCGAAAGGTGGAGCGGGTGGCAAAGACCCCGACCCGCTCGTTGCCACCCAGACGCGGCGGGCGCACCGTCGGGTGCCAGCCCTGATCCATGGTCTGGTGAAACACGAAGCTGAGCCAGAGGTGAGAGAACTGCTCTATGCCGCGCAGCACGTCCGGCTGATCGTAAGGCGGCAGCAGCTCGAGGCGGGCACGGGCCGACTTGACCAGACCGGGCTGGCGGGGGATGGCGAACTTCTCCTTGTAGGGAGAGCGGATGATCCCGAGGGTGTCGATTTCGAACTTCATGGCGGATCCTGACTGAAAACCCCGGCAATTTAGCACAGGCGACGTCAAAACGCAGGCCCGCCTTGCTGCGCGTCTCCCTTGCCTGATCAGGATCCCGACCTCGCTGCCCCGCGCCCTTTTCCTTGGTCCTGCCGTGATCGCAGTCCCATCCCTGTGCTATCGAGGCTGTCCCCCGCCGCCAACTTGGGTAGGGTGGGGGCACTATGGATACCGGCATGCAAGGCGCGTCATACCCGAGATAGCCAATCGTGCCGGACAGGAGGGACATGGATGAAACTGCTGATCATCGGCGGCACCGGTTTTCTGGGCCGCCACCTCACTTCGCTGGCGCTGGATTGGGGTCACGAGGTGACCCTGTTCAATCGGGGTTCTCGCCAGCACCCGGACTGGCGCGAACTGGTCCAGCTCACCGGTGACAGGGACAAGAGTCTGAACGCCTTGCACGGGGAAGGGCCCGGCTGGGATCTGGTTATCGACACCTGCTGCTATCGGCCCGAGCAGGCGGCCAGCCTCTCGGCTGCTCTGCTCGGACGCTGCGAGCGGCTGATCTTTATCTCCACCATCAGCGTCTATCGCGACTTCGCCCAGCGGGGGATGGATGAGTCGGCGCTGCTGCACGAGATAAGGGCCGGGGAGACGCCCACCGACTATGGCCCCTTGAAAGTGTTGTGCGAGGCCGCGTATCAGGCCCGCTGGGGCGAGCGGCTCTGCATTTTGCGCCCCGGCGTGCTGGGCGGCCCTTTTGATCCCACTGGCCGTTTGACCTGGTGGGTGAAGCGGGTGCAGCAAGGGGGCCCCTGGCTGCTGCCGGGAGAGGGGCAGGATCGATTGCAATACCTGGACGTGCGCGACTGCGCCGAATTTGTGCTGCGCGCCGCCGAGCAGCAACTGGGGGGCATCTTCAACCTGCTCAAACCCGGCATAGCGCTGGCGGACTGGGTAGATCGCATCGCCGCCCGACTCGCGCCCGCCACGGCACCGCAACCTGAGTGGGTGCCCTGGCCCGCGCTGCTGGCGGCCGGTGTCGAGCCCTGGCAGAGCTACCCGGCCCTGTTGCCCAACGCGCAGCCGGAGTATGCCGGTTATGGCCGCATCAGCGCCGAGGCGGCCATAGTACAGGGGCTCAACTTTCGGCCGCTGGAGGAGACGGTGGCCGATCTGGCCCAGTGGCTGGCAGAGAATCGTCAGGCCGTGGTGGCCGGGATGACGGCCGAGCAGGAGCGGGCACTGCAACAAGGGTTGCGGGTGGGCACTCTGCCATAGGGCCCGGCTGCCCCCATCCAGCCTTGATGACCATCATATGAAAGAGGGCGTCCCGTGGGACGCCCTCTTTCATTATGTGGCGGTGCAGGTTAGCGAAGTCTGGCGCCGTAATGGATCAGCAGCTCTTTGAGCAGGGTGCGATGACAGCGCTCGGCCTGCTCACAATAGCAACCCACCGACAGATTGCTGGTGTGGGAGAGGGCCGCCAGCAGCGCCAGATCGTGGCGGGCGCAGGGGCTGGCCATCTCGGCCCTGTACTGTTTGCAGAAGGCGGCCCATTGGGCGGGGGTCTCGGCAGCCTGGCCCAGCTTCATGGTCTCGCTGCTGGGGGCCAGGTTGGGGAACCAGACATCGTACCAATCCTGACTGGCAAATTCGCTCTTGGGCACCCCACGGGGCGGGCGCCGCACTGTGCCTATGCGTAGCCCCTCGTCGGGGAGGCGGGGGCTGCCGAGCCGGACTATGGCCAGTGCCATGGGGTCCTTACTTCTCTTGCGCGACTTTCAGCGCCTGCCCGTAGCAGATCACCTGTTTCAGGCAGCCCGGGGTGTCGTTGAACTCGACGCACTTGTCGAAGGTGACCGCGTTGCCACCCATGTCAGCCACGCGGCGGCGGGCCTGAGTGCGGGCTTCACCTGCATTGGGAATGGGCTGCTTGGCATCGCTCTGGCAGGATTCCCCCTCGACGGTACCGAGGTAGAGGTAGTTGAGATCAGCCAGCTGACTCTGCTCATAGATCTGGATGCCGCCCGGCTTGAAGTACTCGTCGAAATTTTCCTTGTCCAGGTTGCTGCTGAAAGAGAAGTCGGCGCAACCGGAGGCAATCAGGGGCATCATCAGGATAAGGCGTTTCATGTCGGTATCTTGTTGAACTGTGAGGGGGTCATTATAGGGGCCAGTCGTTGCCTGCGACCAGCCCCATTTTTTAACCATGGAGACGGGGTGTGACGGGGATCAGGCCGGTACCAGCCGTTGATGCAGGCGGCGATAGTCGTCATCGGCCAGCAATTCATGGGGTGGGAGGGGCACAGGTGTGCTCTCTTCCCCTTGTTTTCTCTTGCGATCAGGCCGGTACCAGCCGCTGGTGCAGGCGGCGATAGTCGTCACCGGCCAGCAGTTCATGGGGTGGGAGGGGCACAGGTGCACCCTCCTTCCCATTTTTTCTCCTGCGATCAGGCCGGTACCCGCCGCTGGTGCAGGCGGCGGTAGTCGTCAACGGCCAGCAATTCAGGGCGTGGGAGGGCACAGGTGCACCCTCTTCCCCTTGTTTTCTCTTGCGATCAGGCCGGTACCAGTCGTTGATGCAGGCTGCGATAGTAGTCATCGGCCAGCAATTCATGGTGAGGGGCACAGAGGCGGATCTGCCCCTCTTCCATCAGGGCTATCCTGTCCATCTGCTCCAGCCCCAGCAGGCGGTGGGAGATGAGCAGCAAGGAGCGATCTGCCCCCAGTCGGAACAACAAGTCCATGATCTCCCGTTCGGTCTGGCTGTCGAGTCCCTCGGTCGGCTCATCCAGCAGCCAGAGCGGGGCATCGTGCAGCAGGGCGCGGGCGATACCGATGCGGCGTCGCTCGCCACCGGAGAGCGGGCGACCGCCGTCCCCCAGCCAGGCGTTCAGTCCGCTGTCACTGTGGCCGTTGTCATCTTCCAGCAAATTGGCCAGACCAACCTGGGCCAGCACCTCGGTCAACTGCTCATCAGATGCCGTTGGGGCCGCCAGCTTGAGGTTGCCTCGCAGGGTATCGGCGAACAGGTGAACCCGCTGGCTCACCACTGACAGCGAGGCGCGCAACGCCCCTTCGCTGTAGTCGGTGAGTGGTTTGCCATCCAGCACTATCTTGCCCGCCTGCGGGGTCCACTCCCGGGTCAACAGCCCCATCAGGGTGGACTTGCCGCAACCGGTCTGGCCCAGCAGCGCCAGCTTCTCGCCCGCCTGCAATTGCAGTGTGCAACCGCGCAGCACCGGCTGCGGGTTGCCGGGATAGCCGAAATAGAGGTCGCTTATCTGCAAGGTGCCGACGCTGGCGTGTTGCTGCTCGACTCCCCACTCGGGGGCCTTGGCCTCTTGCAGTATCTCGTTGAGACGACGGGCCGAGGTGAGGCTGGTGGAGAGGTGCTGGAAGGCACCCGCCAACGGCAGCAAGGCCTCGAAACTCGCCAGGGTGGCGAATACCATCAGCGCCGTGATGGGGTCGGGTTGCGCCCCCGCCACACCGTGACCGGCCAGCCAGAGCATCAGGGTCAGGGTCCAGCCGCTGAGCAGCTGCACCGAGAAGTTGGCCAGGCCGCTCACTCTGGCCATGCGGGCCTGGGCGGTCAGCAGCGCCTGTTCGGCCTGTTTCAGCTCGGTCAGCGCCTTGGGGGCGGCGGCAAACATCTGCAGCTCGGCCTGACCATCCAGATAGTCCACCATGCGGGTACGCATCACCGATTTTTCGGCGATCAGCCGACGGCCGGGTTGGCGACCGAGGAAGTAGAACACCAGCGGCAGGGCTATCATGCCAAACAGCAGTATGGCTCCCAGGATCAGGGCAAGACGAGCGTCGAAGAAGGAGAGGAAGAACACCAGACCGGCGCAGCTGAGCAGGGCCGCGCCTATGGGGGTGACCAGACGCAGATAGACGTGATCCATGGCGTCTATGTCGGCTACCAGCCGGTTGAGCAGATCCGCCTGGCGAAAGCCGGCCAGGGTGCCGGTGGAGAGTGGCGAGAGTGTTTGCCAGAACCAGACCCGCAACCGGGTCAGCACCCGGAAGGTGGCGTCGTGGCTCACCACCCGCTCACCCCAGCGACCCGCGGTGCGGATGATGGAGAAGAAACGCACGCCGCCAGCAGGGGTCATGTAGTTAAAGGCATGGGTGCTCGCAACAGTCATGCCCGCCACGGCCGCGGCGGAGAGGAACCAGCCGGAGAGCGACAGCAGTCCCATGCCGGCCACCAGGGTCACCAGGGCCAGCAGCAGGCCCAGCGAGAGGCTCAGCCAGTGCTGACGATAGAGGCGCAGAAACGGCAATAGATCAGTCATCGAGAGAATCCCCCGGGTGTTGGGACAAGAGGCGGGCGAACGGGCCCTGCGCTGTGCTCAGTTGCTGGAAGTTGCCTTGCTCCACCAGTTGGCCGCGCGCCAGCACCAGTATCTTGTCCATTTTGGTCAGTTGATCGAGGCGGTGGGTGATCATCAGCAGGGTCTGGCCCGCCATCGCCTGCTCCAGCGTGGTCATGATGGCGCGCTCCGAGTGGCGATCCAGGCTGGCGGTTGGCTCATCCAGTACCATCAGTTGGGTGGATTTGAGCAGGGTGCGGGCCAGCGCGAGGCGCTGGGCCTGACCGACCGAGAGGCCGCCCGCCTGATCGCCGACCGGATAGTCGAGCCCTTTCTCCATGGCAAATTCCCACGCCTGCGCCCGTTTCAGGGCATGTTCCAGCTCGCCGTCGCTGGCCGTTGGCTTGGCCAGCAGCAGGTTGTCGCGCAAGGAGGCATGGAACAGCTGCGGGTTCTGGGAGAGCCAGCCCAGCTGCAGCCGCCACTGGCTCATGTCGAGGCAGGCGAGCTCCTGGCCGTTCACCTTGAGCTCACCACGATAGGGGGCAAAACCGAGCAGGGCATTGACCAGCGAGCTCTTGCCAGCGCCGCTGATACCGATGAGCGCCGTGCGTGAACCCGCTTCCAGGGTGAAGTCGATGGGGCCAACCAGCACCTTGCCTTCGGCACTCAGCACTTCAAGGCCTTTGGCTTCGACCCTGATGGGCGTGTTTGCATGGAAAGGGGTATTACCAGAGGCGGGCTCGCTCACCTCGGCTTCCAGGAATGCCAGCAACTGCTCGGCGGCGCCGATGGCCTGCGCCTTGGCGTGGTAGTGGGCGCCGAGCTCGCGCAGCGGGGCGTAGAACTCGGGGGCGAGGAAGAGCACGAACAGGCCGGTAAACAGGGTGACCTTGGCGCCATAGTGGCCGAAGTTCAGGTGATCTATGTAGGAGAAACCGAAGTAGACCGCCACCAGCGCCACCGAGATGGCGGCGAAGAATTCCAGCACGGCTGTGCTTAAGAAAGCAAGGCGCAGTACCTCCATGGTACGTTCGCGAAAATCTTCCGAGGCGTCGCGAATGGCATCCCCTTCTGCCTGGGTGCGCATGAAGAGCTGCAGGGTGCGAAGACCCTTGAGCCTGTCGAGGAAGTGGCCGGAGAGGCGGGCCAGTGCCTGGAAGTTGCGGCGGTTGGCATCGGCGGCACCCACCCCCACCAGGATCATGAAGAAGGGGATGAGGGGCGCTGTGCCCAGCAGGATCAGGCCCGCCGCCCAGTTGACCGGGAACACGGCCACCAGGATCACCACGGGAATAAAGACGGCAATGGCCATCTGCGGCAGGTAACGGGAGAAGAAATCCTGCATGTTTTCAATCTGTTCCAGCAGCAGGCTGGCCCAGCTGCCGGCCGGGCGTCGCTGGATATAGGCAGGGCCGAGACGGCCGAGGCGGGTGAGCACCAGCTCGCGAATAGCCTGGCGCACTGCGCTGCCCGCCTTGAAGCTGGTCACTTCACGGCCATAGGCCAGCGCCGCTTTGGTCAGGGTCACCAGCAGCAGGGTAATGAAGAGGGGAATGGATTGTTCCGGCGTGGCACCCTCCATGATGAAGCGATGCAACAGGGTCGCCAGCAACCAGGCTTGCGCCACCATCAGTATGCCCTGACCCAGACCAAAGCCTATGGAGAGACCGATCCAGCGTCGGCCGTGGCTCGACTGGTTACGCAACCAGCCATAAAGATGTTTCTGAGTTTTCTTGTCCATTACCACCATCCTCGCGTCGAGTGGCGCAAGACTATCCTCGGCCCCCGGCATTGGCAACCTTGTAAATTCCTGGTGTTGAAAATGTTTGATGGAAAAAACAGCTTGCTGCTCATTAGTTGGTCGAACAGCTTGATTTATGGTAAAAAACAGCACAGTGGTGATTGCGCTCGGCTTCAAAATGCATATAGTAGAGGCCCTGACGCGGGTGTAGTTCAATGGTAGAACGGTAGCTTCCCAAGCTGCATACGTGGGTTCGATTCCCATCACCCGCTCCACATTCTGATACCCGGTAACCAAACCGTCTTGCTATCGCCTCTGTCTGGCGCACTGCTTATCGACGCTTGTTTGATGCCGGTTATCTGTTGCGAGTTTGATGCCAGGCGGGCATCGTATAATGGCTATTACCTCAGCCTTCCAAGCTGATGATGCGGGTTCGATTCCCGCTGCCCGCTCCAGCTTTCATGCAAAAAGCCCACTCCTGCGAGTGGGCTTTTTGTTTTGCGCTTGCGCCGGAAGAGGGTAAACGGCAGGCAGAGAAAAGGCGCCGATGGCGCCTTTTGAACCAAATTAAATGGGATGGAACGGGCTTATTCCTGTTCCAGCTCACCACAGAAGCGGTAGCCTTCGCCATGGATGGTGGCGATGATCTCCGGGGTGTCGTTGACGCTTTCGAAGTGTTTGCGAATACGGCGAATGGTGACATCCACGGTACGGTCATGAGGTTTGAGCTCACGGCCTGTCATCTTCTTGAGCAGCTCGGCACGGGTCTGGATCTGGCCCGGGTTTTCGCAGAAGTGCAGCATGGCACGAAATTCAGAACGCGGCAGTTTGAACATGTCGCCAGCCGGGCTGACCAGTGCGCGGCTGTTGATGTCCAGTGCCCAGCCGTTGAACAGGTAACGTTCAACCAGCTTCTTCTCTTCGCCACCGGCGACCACATTCATGGTGCGGCTCAGCAGGTTGCGGGCTCGAATAGTCAGTTCACGGGGGTTGAACGGCTTGGTGATGTAATCATCGGCACCGATTTCCAGACCCAGGATCTTGTCCACTTCATTGTCACGACCGGTCAGGAACATCAGGGCTATGTTGTCATCTTCACGCAGCTCGCGTGCCAGCAGCAGGCCATTCTTGCCCGGCAGGTTGATGTCCATGATCACCAGATTGATGGTGTGGGCGGTCAGGGCTTGATGCATCTCGTCGCCATTGTTGGCTTCGAGCACAACGTAGCCTTCGGCCTCGAAGATGCTTTTCAGGGTATTGCGGGTGACCAGTTCGTCTTCGACGATCAGAATGTGTGGTGTTTGCATGAGTATTCCCAGATTCTTATCAGTTAGTTATCTTAATTTTAACACTCTTTGGCGTTACCCGACCGGTCCTGAAAATTTATTACGTCATCCTGGGTATGAATGTCAGGTCGGATTATCGCGAATTTGGCATCAGCGTCGGCAAACATCCCTGTGCCACACATAGGCTCTCAACAAGTCTGATCGAGAGAAGCCTGGAAAGGTAGTCCATTACAAAAGTGGCTGCATTTTATCAGTTAACAGGCGCATAACAACACTCTTTGCCGTCAGATAGCAACTTTTTAACTCTGGTTTGATATAGGTCAAGCACAGAGTTCACAGCATGATACTTGGGGTTGCCCCCATTTTCGCCCTGATAAAATGTAATGGAATGTAACATGTGGTTGACATGAATTTGTGGGAAAACTACAGAAAAATTTGTTTTATTGCACCCTTTTCTGCACCGCAATGGCCCGCTTACGCCATAGTGACAGCCTGGAATCCGGCCAGTCGCGAGGTGGGAATTCGTCGTAATATCCGGCGCCAGCGGGCCCTCTGGCGGGTGATCGCGGCGTCTCCCTACATGATGGCCATGGGGCCTTGCTGGGGGAGCTCGCCTGATGAAAGTTGGCGTGAATCGTCGCTGTTGCTGGCTTCCTCTCGTGGTGAGTCCATCGCTCTGGCGGCCCGTTTCGGTCAGAACGCCCTCTATTGGGTGGAGCAGGGGGAGCTCTGGTTGCTGCCGGTATTGATGAAAGGCATACCGCTTCATATGGGTAAAATTGAATCCCACTGGATTGTCAGAGCTTCGGGCTGGTGAAATAATGAGCCAAATCATGTCCATGGAAGGAAGCTTATGATGCTGGATCTACTGCCCGACCTCTGCGATCAACACGGCGCAGCCCTGCAAGTGGCCGATCCGCTGTTCCACAACTTTGGTGGCAAGCCGCTGTTTTATGGCCAGGCGGTCACTCTCTCCTGCTATGAAGACAACAGTCTGGTGCGGGAGCTGGTCACTCGACCCGGCCAGGGGCGGGTGATGGTGATCGATGGCGGTGGTTCCTTGCGTCGCGCTCTGCTCGGTGATCAGCTGGCTCTCAAGGCGGCTGAGCAGGGATGGGAGGGGATCCTGATCCACGGCGCTGTGCGCGATGTGGGCACACTGGCGACGCTGGCTCTGGGGGTCAAGGCGCTGGCGGCCTGCCCGGTCAAGACCGAGAAGCGGGGTCAGGGTGAGCTGGATGCCGTGGTGTCGTTTGCCGGGGTAACCATACATCCGGGTGACTACGTCTATGCCGACCTCAACGGCGTAGTCGTGAGCGCTACCCGGCTCATCTGAGCGGTCAGAAGTTGAAGCCGACGCCTATGCTGAGGGATTGTTCTGTGCTGAAGGCGCTGACGCCGTAGTTTGCCTTGATGGCGAACTGCGGGGTGAGCAGCAGGCTGGTATTGAGTTCCAGTAGTGTGCTGGCCTTGTCCACTTCCAGCTGCTTGAGCTGGCTGCCGATATTCAGCGAGGGGGAGAACTGGTAACGCACCCCTGAGCTGATATTGAAGCCCGTCTGCTCGTTGTGGGGATCCATAGCAGGGCCCGCCTCCATGTAGAGGCTGACATCGTCCCGAACCGAGTACTGATAGCCGGTGTTGATGAGCCAGAGGTCGAAATGGTCGCTGTGATGAGACTGGCTGCCGAGCAGCGCGCCGGAATAGCTTTTCACGTAGAGCTGGCTGTTTTCCTCGCTATTGAGAAAGTCCCAGTCGGCGGCTTGGGCACAGAGGCTGAGGCATGAAGCGAATGCGATGATGAGTGGTTTGACCATTCTTTTCCCCTCCCTGGGTCCGGAACTGGAATACAAGCATGGCACATGCCAGCTGCTAGTAAAGGCAACCCAGATCACAATAAAACAGTTTTAATCTGCCGCCATCTCATGATAAACAGGCCACCATCATCACTTTCCTTCCCCTATTTCGCTGACATCAAGAGGTGACTCCATGAACAAGAAACTGACCCTGCTGGCCGCACTGGCACTGGGGGGCTGCGCCATGGCAACTGGTTCCAATCTGGCTCAACTGCAAGCATCCACCTGGCAGTTGCAGGGGGCGAGCGACGATACCTTCACCCTGCAGATCGCGGGTGACAAGGTGGCGGGCAAGGGCGGCTGCAACCGCTATTTTGGCGGTATCACCCAGCAGGGTGACGGCGTATTGACGCTGGGGGCCATGGGCTCGACCCGCATGATGTGCATGGGCGATCTGGCCGACAAGGAGATGCTCTATCTGCAGAAACTGGAGAAGGTGGCAACCTTCAAAATCAGCGGCCAACAGCTGGTTCTGAGTGATGCCAACAAGGTGGCGCTGCTCACCTTCGATGCCATGCCTGCTGCCAAGTAACGGATATGCCAGTCAGAGGCTGTCGTAGCGTGAGCAGACAGCCGCGATCAGAAAGGGACGCCGTGGCGTCCCTTTCTCAATGCCGTTTTGCGGCTTGTGCCGGCCAGGTTGCAAGATGCATTGCATCCGAGTCACCGGCAAGGCGCCGCGAGCTTATCCTCATCCCCCCCGCTGGAACTTGAAGCGCTTCTTGCGCCGATAGGGATAGACATCCTCGAACACCCCCACCTTGATGTTGCTCTGCAGCATCTTCCAGTAGTTGGCGTCGAACATCTCTTTGTGCAGCTGCATCATGATCTCCCGCACCTGGGGTTTTTGCAGCAGGAAGGTGGCGAACTCCTCGGGGAAGATGTCGTTGGGGGCCACCGAATACCAGGGCTCGGCGCTCCATTCATCCTCGGGGTAGCGCGGCGGCGGGATCTGGCGGAAGTTGCACTCCGTCATGTAGCAGATCTCGTCGTAGTCGTAGAAGACCACCCGGCCGTGACGGGTGACGCCGAAGTTCTTGAACAGCATGTCGCCGGGGAAGATGTTGGCCGCAGCCAGCTGCTTGATGGCGTTGCCGTACTCCTCCAGCGCGAGCCGGGTCTGCTGTTCGTCCGCCTTGTCCAGATAGAGGTTGAGGGGGATCATCTTGCGCTCGGTGTAGAGGTGTGTGAGCACCAGCTTGTCGCCTGTGATGGTGAGCGCCGACGGCGCCACCGTCTTGAGTTCGGCAAGGAGTTCGGGCGAGATGCGATCCAGCGGAAACTCGAAGTTGGTGAACTCCTGGGTATCGGCCATGCGGCCAACCCGATCGTGCTGTTTAACCAGCCGGTACTTTGCCTTCACCTGCTCGTGGCTCACATCCTTGGGGGGAGTGAACTCGTCTTTGATCACCTTGAACACCACATCGTAGGAGGGGAGGGTAAACACGCTCATCACCATCCCCTTGATGCCGGGGGCGATGATGAACTGATCCCGGCTCTGGGCCAGATGGTGGCGGTAGTGGCGATAGAGCTCGGTCTTGCCGTGCTTCTGGCAGCCGATGGCGTTGTAGATCTCGTAATCGGGCTTGTGGGGCATTATCTGGCGCAGAAACACCACAAACAGCGCCGGCTCAGGGGCGTAGACCATGAAGTAGGCGCGGGCGAAACCAAACACGATGGAGGCCAGCTCCGGCTCGAAGATGACGGTATCCACATAGATGCTCTGGCCGGTACTGAGCAGGGGCAGGATAAAGGGGAAGACCTGCCCCTTCACCCGAATAAGCCCCACCAGATAGGCGCCCTTGTTGCGGTAGAACACCTCTTTCAACAGTTCGATGGCAAACGGCTCATCATGGAGAATTTGTGGCCCGTTCTCCGCAAGATGGCGGTGGATGTCGATAATATCCCGCTGCTTGTCCTCGTAGGGCAGGGTGAAGCTGTAATCCCCGAGCAGCTGGCTCAGGGCCTGCGGCAGGTGGGTCAGATCGGTGCGATAGACCCGCAGCAGGGCGCTCAAGTCAGGATGATCCCCCCGGCTGCGAAATGGATGGATATAGAGGTTCTCGTCGCGGATATTGCGATGGCGGAAGATGCGGCGATAGACGGAGTTGAAGAAGGACTCCGCTACCTCGAAGTTGTCACAACGGGGCAGCAGATCGCTGAAGGCGCCTTTTACCCGCTTGAGCAGCTCCTGAGTGGCGTGGTGTTCCCCCATCATCTGCTTGATCAGGGCCGTGGTGGCGCCGACGTGGTGATCATAGAGGCGAATACGCTCCCGTCCTGCGAGCTGCACCCCCAGCCAGTCACTGTTCTCGAAGCGGCTCTTGCTGCCCTGGGTTATCTCGAGAAACCGGCTGTAAAACGACTCGAAGCGTTGCAAGATCGTCTCGGCGACGGCCTGTTCCAATGGCTGCTGCATCTCTCTCTTCCTTGTGATCTGTCGGGCCGATAGCGCGAAGGATTGCGTGTAATTTGGTCACACGTCAGGCCACTATGGCAACATTCAAACGTCTGTTCAAGTGGCATTTTTCGGGGATAAAAGGTAGATTGCGCCCCTGTTTTGGCGATGGTTTGGCGACTGTTTGCCGTCTGTTTAAGAGGCCCTCTGGCCTGTGAGGAAACCCGATGAAGCTCTATTTTGTCCTGGTGGCACCTGCCCGTCCTGCGAATGTGGGGGCGGCTGCCCGCGCCATGAAAACCATGGGATTCGATGCCATGCGACTGGTGGCCAGCCGGGTACATGAAGAGGAGGAGGCGAGCTGGGTGGCCCACGGCGCGCAGGAGATCCTGACCCAGGCCGAGGCGTTCGACACCTTGCCCGAGGCGCTGGCCGACATGGATCTGGTGATCGCCACCACTGCCCGTGAGCGCGGTCGCTACCAGCACTACCTCACGCCGGGGGAGATCCGCGAGCAGATCCGCGCCAAGCCATCGCTTGGTAAGGTCGCCATCGTCTTTGGCTGCGAGGAGTCGGGCCTCTCCAACGAACAGCTGGCCGAGGTCGATCTCATCAGCTATCTGCCGCTCAAGGTGAGCTACCCGTCGCTGAATCTGGGGCAGGCGATCATGCTGTATGCCTACGAGATGAGCCAGTTGCTGGATGAGCCGCAGGCCGTAGCAGAAAATTTTGATAACGTTGGGCAGGTTCGGGTACTGAAAAGCAAAACAGCAGAATTGCTTGGTGAACTCGGGGTTTCGCAGGATGAAAAACTGCATCAATGGGTGATGGACCGGGTGCCCATGCTGCCGCAGCGGGATTTGAACATGCTCCACCTGCTCTGCAAAGACCTTGCGCGCAAACTTGGCAAAGAGGTTTAAGTTGACAGCCCAAGGCCAGCCGCGGTATTGCTAAAAGCCAGCTTCGTTCAAGAGTGTTCGTCATGCAGTTATTCACCAACGTCATCACCACCACCATTATTACCGGTACCACCACAGGTGGCACTGGGGCCGGTTGATGCGCTGACGAACAAGCACAGAAATCAAAAAAGGCCCGTACCCACCCAGTACGGGCCTTTTTGTTGGATTGGTTTTTAGATTATATTTCATAGAGTTACAGGGAGAGAAAGCGATGAGAGTGTTGAAGTTTGGCGGGTCTTCATTGGCCGATGCGATGCGTTTTTTACGGGTGGCCGATATCGCGGTCAACACCCACGGTCAATCTCAGGTAGCCCTGGTGCTGTCTGCTCCTGCCAAGGTGACCAATCATCTGGTGGCGCTGGTGGAACAAACCAGCCGCGGCATGGATGCCAGTTCTACTCTGTTTGAAATCAACGGTATCTTCTCCCGCCTGCTGGCCGGGTTAAAGGCGGCTTATCCGGCGCTGGATGACAAGGCGCTGCTGGCCCGTCTCACCAACGAGCTGGATCAGGTCGAGCGGCTGATGCAGGGTATTCGTCTGCTGGGGCTCTGCCCGGACAACGTGCAGGCGCGCATTCTGAGCCGTGGCGAAAACCTCTCCATCGCCTTTATGCACGAGTTGCTGCGGGTGCGCGGTCTGGACGTGGATCTGATCGTGCCGGAAGAGCTGCTGGCCACCGACGGCGGCTATCTGGAAGCCCACGTCGATATCGAGGCCTCCCGGGTGCGCTTTGCCGCCAAGGGGCTCCGTAACGATTGCCTCTATCTGATGCCGGGCTTTACCGGCGGCAGCGACAAGGGCGAGACCGTGCTGCTGGGTCGCAACGGCTCTGACTACTCCGCCGCCGTGCTGGCTGCCTGTGTCGATGCCGAGTGTTGCGAGATCTGGACTGACGTCGAGGGCTGTTACAGCTGCGACCCCCGTCTGGTGCCGGATGCCTACCTGCTGAAAACCCTCTCCTACAAGGAGGCGATGGAGCTCTCCTACTTCGGCGCCAAGGTGCTGCACCCGAAAACCATCGCGCCGGTGGCCCAGTTCCATATTCCCTGCCTCATCAAGAACAGCTTCAACCCGCAAGGGCCGGGCACCCTGATCGGTCCCGAGAGCGGCGACGATGACCTGAAAGTGAAGGCCATCTCCGACTTGTCCGGCATGTGCATGTTCAACGTCTCCGGCCCCGGCATGAAGGGGATGGTCGGCATGGCCGGTCGCATCTTCTCCGCCGTCTCCCGCGCCGGGGTCAGTATCGTGCTGATCACCCAGTCATCCTCAGAGTACAGCGTCAGCTTCTGTATCCACAGCTACGACAGTGAAAAGACCCGCAAGGTGCTGGAGCGCGAGTTCGAGCTCGAATTCAAAAACCAGCTGCTGGAGCCGCTGGATATCATCAGCGATCTGGCGATCATCTCCCTCATCGGTGACGGTATGCGCACCAGCAAAGGGATGGCAGCCCGCTTCTTCACCTCGCTGGCGCAAGCCTCCATCAATATCGTCGCCATCGCGCAAGGGTCGAGCGAGCGCTCCATCTCGGCGGTGGTGCGGGATCGCAAGGTGGCGGAAGCCATCAAGGCGTGTCACCAGAACTTCTTTGGCAGCCAGCAGTTTATCGATCTCTTTGTGGTCGGGGTCGGCGGCGTCGGCGCGGCGCTGGTGGATCAGATCGCCCGCCAGCAACCGGTACTGGCCGAGCAGGGCACTGGTCTGCGGGTGGTGGGCATTGCCAACAGTCGCCAGATGGCTGTCAACAAGGATGGCCTGAACCTCGCCAACTGGCGCGAACAGCTGGTGGAAGCACGCGACAGCTTCTCGCTGGAAGGGGTGAAAAAGCTGGTGGAAGATAGCCATATCATCAACCCGGTGATCGTTGACTGCACTTCCTCCGAGGCAGTTGCCGTCCAGTATGCCGACTTCCTGGCCGCCGGTTTCCACGTGGTGACCCCGAACAAGAAGGCCAACACCGGCTCGCTCGATTACTACAAGGCGCTGCGCCGCACCGCCCGCCAGACTCGCCGCAAGTTCCTCTATGAAACCAACGTCGGCGCGGGCCTGCCGGTTATCGAGAACCTGCAAAACCTCATCAAGGCCGGTGACAAGCTGCGCGCCTTCGACGGCATCCTGTCGGGTTCGCTCTCCTTTATCTTCGGCAAGCTGGATGAAGGGATGGCCTTCTCAGAAGCGACCCAAATCGCCCGCAGCAACGGCTTTACCGAGCCGGATCCCCGCGACGATCTCAACGGCATGGATGTGGCGCGCAAGCTGCTCATTCTGGCTCGCGAGGCCGGCATGGCGCTGGAACTCTCCGATGTCGAGGTCGAGCAGGCGCTGCCACCCGGCTTTGATGTGAGCGGCGATGTAGAAGCCTTTATGGCCCGTTTGCCGGAAGCGGACGGCTGGTTCCGCGATCAGTTCGTCGCGGCCCAGCGTGAAGGCAAGGTACTGCGCTATGTGGGGTCGATTGAAGGTGGCAAGTGCAAGGTGGCCATCAAGGCGGTCGGTGGCGATGAGCCGCTGTTCAAGGTCAAGGATGGGGAGAACGCGCTCGCCTTCTTCTCCACCTACTACCAGCCGATCCCGCTGGTGCTGCGTGGCTATGGCGCCGGTACCGAAGTGACAGCCGCTGGCGTCTTTGCTGACGTGCTGCGCACCCAGAACTGGAAGCAGGAGTTGTAAGCATGAGTTCAGACATGTACCAGGGCGGCAGCGTAGTTGCCTACGCTCCCGCCTCCAGCGCCAACCTGAGCGTGGGATTCGATGTACTGGGGGCGGCGCTCGCCCCCGTGGATGGCTCTCTGCTCGGCGATCGGGTGCAGGTGAAAGCGGCTGACGTAGCGTTTGCGCTCTCATCCGTGGGCCGCTATGCCCACAAGCTGCCGGATGATCCGAAAAAGAATATCCTCTTCGACTGCTGGGTCGCCTATGGCGAGGCGCTGGAAAAGCGCGGCCTGACACTGAAGCCGCTCGAAATGGTGCTGGAGAAGAACCTGCCGGTGGGCTCGGGTCTGGGGTCGAGTGCTTGTAGCGTGGTGGCGGCCCTTGAAGGGCTCAACGCCTTCCACGGCGCGCCGCTCAATGAGCACGACATGCTGCTGCTGATGGGGGAGATGGAAGGCAAGATCTCCGGCTCCGTCCACTACGACAACGTGGCCCCCTGCTATCTCGGCGGCATGCAGCTGGTGCTGGAAGAGCACGGCGTCATCAGTCAGGGCATTCCGGTGTTTGACGAGTGGTACTGGGTGGTCTGCTACCCGGGCACAGTGGTCTCCACCGCCGCCGCCCGCGCCATCCTGCCTGCCCAGTATCGCCGTCAGGATTGCCTCACCTACGGTCGTCGCTTGGCTGCCTTTGTTCACGCCAGCTACACCGGGCAAGAAGGGTTGGCCGCCAGCGTATTGAAAGACGTGATTGCCGAACCCTACCGCGCGGCGCTGATCGAAGGCTTTAACGAGGTGCGGGCTCAGGCGGCCCAGAACGGGGCGCTGGCCACCGGCATCTCCGGCTCCGGTCCCACCGTGTTTGTGGTGATGAAGGATCTGGCCCAGGCCGAGCGGATGAAGGATTGGATGGAAGCACATTTCGTGCAGAACGAAGATGGATTTGCCCGGGTCTGCAAACTGGACATGGCCGGGGCACGGGTAACAGGAAGCGAGCTATGAATCTTTACAATATCAAGGACAACAGCGAACAGGTGAGCTTCGCGCAGGCGGTGCGTCAGGGTCTGGGTCGCGAACAGGGGCTCTTCTTCCCCGACGTGATTGCGCCGCTGGCCGATGTCGATGCCCTGCTGGCGCTGCCGCTGGCCGAACGCTCTGCCCGCATCATCAGCCACCTGCTGGGGGACGAAGTGCCTGCTGCGAAGGTGAGCGAGTTGATTAACGCCGCTTTCACCTTCCCGGCGCCGCTGGTCAAATTGAAAGATGGCACCTATGCCCTTGAGCTGTTCCACGGCCCGACCCTGGCATTCAAGGATTTCGGTGGCCGCTTTATGGCCCAGTGCCTCGCGGCCTTTAGAACTAACGACAAGATCACCATTCTCACAGCCACCTCCGGTGACACTGGCGCCGCCGTGGCCCACGCCTTCTACGGGCTGGAGGGGATCGAAGTGGTGATCCTCTACCCGAAGGGCAAGATCAGCCCCTTGCAGGAGAAGCTCTTCTGCACCCTCGGCGGCAATATCCGCACCATCGCCATCGACGGCGACTTCGATGCCTGTCAGGCGCTGGTGAAAGATGCCTTCGACGACGAGGCGCTGAAAAAGGCGATTGGCCTCAACTCCGCCAACTCCATCAATATCAGCCGCTTGCTGGCGCAGGTTTGCTACTACTTCGAAGCGGTGGCCCAGCTGCCCAAAGCCGACCGCGCCAAGGCGGTTATCAGCGTGCCGTCCGGCAACTTTGGCAACCTCACCGCGGGTCTCATCGCCAAGGCGCTGGGGCTGCCGGTGAAGCGCTTTATCGCCGCCACCAACGCCAACGACACTGTGCCGCGCTACCTCAAAACCGGCCAGTGGGAGCCGCACCAGACAGTGGCAACCCTGTCGAATGCCATGGATGTGAGCCGCCCCAACAACTGGCCTAGGGTAGAAGAGCTCTGCCGCCGTGAAGGCTGGGCGCTGGAGACCTTGGGCTCTGGCATGCGTGACGACGCCCAGACCCGCGCTGCGCTCAAACGCCTGCATCAGCTGGATTACCTGTGCGAACCCCACGGCGCCATTGCCTGGGATCTGCTGGGGGAACAGCTGACCGAGGACGAAGTAGGGGTGTTCCTCTGCACAGCCCATCCCGCCAAGTTCAAGGAGTCGGTAGACGAGATCCTGAATCTGAATGTGCCGCTGCCCGGCCCGCTTGCCAAGCACGCCGAGCTGCCACTGCTCTCTGTTAATTTGCCTGCGGAGTTTGCCCGGTTAAGAGCGTTTTTGGTGGGCTAAACCGTAGAGCTGAGATAACCGATAGAAATAAAAATCCCCCGTTACCGGGGGATTTTTATTTTATGCCTTGTGAAAGGTGACCCAAGTTAGAGCAGCTGCTTGATTAGTCTGTACAGTAAAGGTGAATTTAATATGTGTTGTCACGTCGCTATGCTGCCGCGACTAACTCATCTAACAAGGCATTAGCTTTATCTTCTACTTCGTCTAGATAACTCTCCCCGAATGACAGCGTCATGGAATACCCTATGCCAGCTGATATTATTTGTCCTATAATTGGTATGTATTTACTTATATTCTTAACTGCGACTTTAGCCCCCATGCGCTTCAAAATTAAAATTATTCCTTCAGTGGCCGCATACTTCGCTATTAATTTTAATATGCCTTGTTTTAATCCTGCGTATTCGGGTGTGCCGATGATACCTGGAGTAGTTTTTTCTATGTATGCCAATTGCTCTTCTGTTAGACCATAAATTTTATTTATTTGACTGACCATATTTATTAATACTCCGGCATCTACCGAAACATCCAAGCCAGGGATTGGATTTAAACCATTGGCTGCGGATGCGACTGCAGACCATCCAACAATTTTTTCAGCTACGGTTCTTTTTTTATCGATAGCTTTTTTTGACCAAGCTGCCATACCGGCTATAAACTTATCCTGTTTTATACCATACTGAGAGCTGGCTATGTCCTCGAGTAAACTAGGAAAATCCCATTTTGTTGGATGTCGAGTGGATGTTAGATAAATTTTCTTTGAGGAAGGAATGCCAGATTTTATATTGTTTCTAATTTTAATTAAGGTTTCTTCTTCACTTAGATTGTTGTCATGGTTTTCATCTTGTATAGCGATATCAATTTTATTGCGAACAATAAAGCAAGGTTTATTACGCACTGTCGACATTTCTTTATATAAAAAAAGATCAGACTCATAGAGTCTGTTATTTGTAACAATGATAAAACAGTCGTATGACTCAAGCCTGAGATCGCGAATGTAAGTGCTTTGTGGCCAACGTTCAGTGCCACAGCCTGGTAGGTCGACAAACTCAATTCCAGAATGGTAGAAGGATTGGGCCTCCATTGTTTGTTCAGTTGAACCTACTGGGGCTATTTTTTCGCCCGCAATAGAGTTTATTAGTGATGACTTACCAGATCCACTCATTCCAATTATTCCGCACTTTACCTCAACTTTATTATATTCTTCTTGTTTCTTCTTTGCTTCGTTGATTAATGTCTCAAGGCTATCGCTGTTCATAAAACATCTCTATTCGTAAATATATTAGGCATGTTGTTTTTTAGATCGGGATTAATAAAGTTAGTGCTTTTATCATTTATCAAAGCCGACTTTACAGTTCCTGTGTGCGATTGCAGCAGCCCATCGCAGCTATAGGCACCGGATGGCTATGATAAGCCAATCGAATCTGGTCGTGCCAGTCAAAAAGTGACGTAACTATCAGAAAAATCGCCTTTTTTGCATCTGCTCAACAAATCGCACTGACCGCAGGCAGGATTCCCATGGCCCTTGATTTTATTGGGGTTGGCGGGCGTGGCGGGAAAGTAGGGGGCAGGCTTGTTGTTGGAGAAAGCTTTGTGGAGACAATCCCGCTCCGGCAATCGGCGCTATAGTGCGGGCGATGGTTGCTCTGGGCTCAGTCTCCCAAGCTGGCGAGACGGGGGATCTGCGGCAACAATCAGCTGTTGCAATCACAGCTATTTGCAACACATCGTCATGCAAATATGACCATGCAAACACATCACCAGATTGAGAGGAGATCACCCATGAATCCCGTATGTTGGGCTAACCCTCGTAGGTTGGTGCTGAACGAAGTGAAGCCCAACGTTTACCGTGAAGCTAATTTTTTTTGGTTGTTTATTTTGAATGGTCAAAATTCATCTTGTTTTGGAGATCATATCTCCCGTTTGTTGGGCTTCGCTGCGCTCAGCGCCAACCTACAACACATCCCAAGCCGATTATTCCCGACCCGAGTCACTATCAATGGCCCAATCTGGCCCTATCCAGCCTGCGGCGATATGGCGATGGATGGAGGATCACGTATGTTGGGCTAATCATCGTAGGTTGGTGCTGAACGAAGTCAGGGCGAGAGCGTGAACATTTTGTTAATTTCCACCCAATTTGTTGAGGCCA
>NZ_CDBI01000071.1:551-26620 GCF_000820025.1 Aeromonas popoffii | reverse complement strand
CCTTAACTGATCGGCATTAGGCCTCAGGCCCCCTTTTTCATGGCAGTAACAAGGCAAGACAGCACAACTGAGCACGAATGAGGGCGAAAACGGATGACAAGCGGGCAAATTGTTCGGTTATCGAGCGAACGGTGCAGCAATCTGCGCCCTGTGGTTGACACCTGAATGCAGAAAGGGTTTAATGCGCGCCGTTGCCCAGATAGCTCAGTCGGTAGAGCAGGGGATTGAAAATCCCCGTGTCGGCGGTTCGATTCCGTCTCTGGGCACCAATAATTCCTCCTTAGTTCAGTCGGTAGAACGGCGGACTGTTAATCCGTATGTCGCTGGTTCAAGTCCAGCAGGAGGAGCCAAATTTGAAAAGCCCGCTCATCGAGCGGGCTTTTTTCATGCCGGTCAACTGCCGTTGCAGGCCGCCAATAGCAGGGTTGCCCCGCAGGTGGCGCTAAACAGCCACAGCCCCGTTTGCAGCACCCCTTCCGGATCCACCTCTTTTTCTCGTTTCCTGAATCGTATCCACTTAGGCTTCATCAAACCCACCTCACCCTGTTGCGGCGCGTATCCCCTGCCTAGCTTAGCCAGGCGAGCCATCTTTGTGTCACCATCAGCCAGCATCAACTCCCTTTCGACAATCACGTCATCAGCAATCCAGTCTCACCCCGACTCATGACAATGTTAACAATTTGGAAAACCGGCGTGACCCATTCCTACGCCAAGGCTATGATGAGGCCGACGATTTTCCTACCCTCCGGGAGACCCAAGATGAGTAGCCCCTTGCGTTACGTGCTGGACGGCATCCATTGCGAACCTCACTTCTTCACCGTGCCCCTCGACCACCAGCAGCCGAACGACGAGGAGACACTCACCCTGTTTGGCCGCACCCTCTGCCGCCAGGACAGGCTGCACGATGAGCTGCCCTGGTTGCTGTTCCTGCAGGGAGGCCCGGGCTTTGGTGCCCCGCGCCCGACCGCCGACAGCGGCTGGCTCAAGCGGGCCCTGCAGGAGTTTCGGGTATTGCTGCTCGATCAGCGCGGCACGGGTCACTCGGCCCCCATCAGCGCCGATGTGCTGGCCCAGCTCACGGCCCGGCAGCAGACGGATTATCTCAGCCACTTTCGCGCCGACAGCATAGTGCGGGATGCGGAATATGTTCGCGCCATCCTGAGTCCTGCTCGCCCCTGGAGTCTGCTTGGTCAAAGCTTCGGCGGCTTTTGCTGCCTCACCTATCTCTCCCTGTTCCCGGACAGCCTGCACGAGGTCTACCTCACCGGCGGCGTGGCCCCCATAGGTCGCAGCGCGGACGAAGTCTACCGCGCAACCTATCAACGGGTGGCGGACAAAAATCGCGCCTTCTTCGCCCGCTTCCCCCATGCCCAGGCCATCGCCAACCGGCTGGCTAATCACCTGCACCGCCACGAGGTACGCCTGCCCAACGGCCAACGCCTGACAGTGGAGCAGTTGCAGCAGCAGGGGCTGGATCTCGGCGCCAGCGGTGCCTTCGAGGAGCTCTACTACCTGCTGGAAGGCGCCTTCATCGGCGAGCGGCTCAACCCGGCCTTCCTCTATCAGGTACAAGCCATGCAGCCGTTCAACACCAATCCGGTGTTCGCCATACTGCATGAATCCATCTACGCCGAAGGGGTCGCCAGCAACTGGGCGGCCGAGCGGGTCAGAGCCGAGTACCCGGCCCTGGCCTGGGCGCCCGGCAAGGATTTCGCCTTCACCGGCGAGATGATCTTCCCATGGATGTTCGAGCAGTTCCGCGAACTGATCCCCTTGAAGGAAGCCGCCCACCTGCTGGCCAAGAAGGCCGATTGGGGGCCGCTCTATGACCCGGCGCAGCTGGCCCGCAACACAGTGCCGGTGGCCTGCGCCGTCTATGCCGAAGACATGTATGTGGAGTTCGACTACAGCCGCGAGACCCTCAAGGGCCTCGGCAACAGCCGTGCCTGGATCACCAACGAATACGAGCACAACGGCCTGCGGGTCGATGGCGAGCAGATCCTGGACCGGCTCATCCGCTTGAACCGGGATCGCTGATCCCGGCCGGGCGGCGGATCCGTTGCCTTAACACCCTAATATCGAGGGCGACCCATGAGTCGCCCCGCCCCCAGGAAGCAGCACAATAATAAGGACACCCATTGGATCACCCGGAAATCTCGGCCGGCTGGCTGAGCCGCCTCTTCTATCACTGGACGGGCCCGCTGCAACGCAAGGGGCTGAAAGAGCCCCTGGTCGGCCTCGACGACCTCTATCCCCTGCTGCCGGAAGACAGACGCGATGGCAGGGCCGATGCCTTCCTTCGACTCACCGCCCGCGCACCTGTGCGTCCCTGGCCCATCACCGCCTTTATCTGGCGCCATTACAAGGGGCGGATTGGCCTGCTCACCCTGTTGCAACTGCTCGGCATGCTGGCGACCCTGACCAGCCCCTGGTTGCTCAACCACAGCATGACCCAGCTCGACGCGGGTGCCCCCACGGAGCAAAAATTGCTGCTGGCGTTCGCCCTGTTTGCCTCTGTGCTGGCCGCCGGCATGCTGGCGGAACACTCGCTGCAACTGGCGCTCAAGATGCACGTTCCCATTCGCCGCCTGCTGGCCGAAGCCCTGCTCGCCAAGGTGATGAAGTTGGGGGGCAAGAGCTTCGATGACAGGGCCGGTGGCCGGGTACAGAACCTTATCAACCGGGATGTGTGGGACATCACCTGGATCTTGGCCGATCCGGCCATGCCGTTCACCATGGCACTGCAACTGCTCGGCACCATAGCCCTGCTGGTGTGGCAAGTGGGCAGCGCGGGCCTGGTCGGTTTTGCGGTGCTCACCCTGCTGCTGCTCATCTCCACCCGGGTGGTGCGGCGAATGAACCAGCAGGAGCAGCAGCTCAAGCGCCAGCAGGACGAGCGCAACGGCATACTGGCGGAATACATCAAAAAACTGCGGCTGGTACGCCAGAACGGACTCGGCGCTTTCTTCACCCGCGCGGCCAACAACAAGCGCCAGCAGGAGTTGGGGGTGCTCGGTCGGGTGCTCAAGCTCGATGCCATCAACGACAGCCTGATGCTGAGCACGCCGCTGCTGGTGACCCTGGCAACCTTCACCACCTATCTGGTGTCCGGCCAGAGCCTGACCCTGCCCCAGGTGTTCACCACCATAGCCCTGTTCGCCGTGCTGCGGATCCCCATGATGCGGCTGCCTTACCTTATCCGTACCCTGATAAACTTCAACACCGGCTTTAACCGGCTATGCGAGTTCCTCAACAGCCCGGAGCAGCACAGGGACCTCACCGATGCCAGCCTGCCCGTCGGCAGCCTGCAGATCCAGGCCGTCACCGCCCTGCACCAGCAGAAGCCGGTACTGCAGGGAGCAAACCTCATCATACAACCGGGGGAACTGGTGGGGATCACGGGCACCACCGGGGCCGGCAAGAGCTGCCTGTTGCACCTCATCGCCGGCTTTGACGACAGTTTCGAGGGGGAGATCCGCCGTCACGGTCGGGTCGCCCACCTGGGCCACAAACCCTGGCTGATGAACGACACCATCCGCAACAACATCTTGTTCGGCCAGCCCTGGCACGGCGAACGCTATCGCTGGGTGCTGGGGGCCTGCGCCCTCAGCGCCGACCTCACCCTGCTCAGCCATGGCGATCAGACGCTGGTAGGCGAGCTGGGTACCCGTCTCTCCGGCGGCCAACAGCAGCGGGTCGCCCTGGCCCGCGCCCTCTATGCCCAGGCCGATATCCTGCTGCTGGACAACCCCCTCTCGGCGCTGGATCCCATCGTCTCGGCCCAGGTGCTGGAGCAGGGGCTCACCTTCAAGCCGGGACCGACCCGGCTGCTGGTGAGCCATGATCCGGACGTGCTGGCCCACTGCGATCGGGTGATCCGCATCGAGCAGGGCCAATTGGTGGAGCTCGATGCCCACCAGCTGGCCGATCTCATCCAGCATCCGCTCCCCGCCCCCATGGTGGCACCGCAGGAGGCGGAACAGTTCCATGAAGAGAAGGTGGTGGAAGGCAAGGTGGACTGGGGCCTGTTCGGCTTCATGTGGCAGCGTCTCGCCGCCCCCGGCGCCATCCTGATCGCCCTGCTGCTCACCCTGGGTCAGGAGGGGCTGCGCATCGCCTCGGATCTCTGGCTCGGCGGCAAGGCCGGCCTCACCGAGGTGAGCGAGCTGCTCGGCATCTATGTGTTGCTGGGGGCGGGATCGCTCACCTGCATCATGGTGGTGCGGGTCATCAACTACAAGCTGGGGCTCAAGCTGGCCTGGACCCTGTTCGACGGCATGCTGAGCCGTATCAGCCGCGCCCCCATGGCCTTCTTTGACAAGGTGCCACAGGGGCGCATCCTCAACCGCTTCGATCGGGATCTCGGGGAAGCACAGGAGATACTGCTGTCCATGCTGATGGGGCTGTTCGGCATGCTCATCTCGGTGCTGCTGCAAGTGGTGGTGATCGGCGTCAACATGCCACTGCTGCTGCTCATCGCCCCCCTGGTGGGCTGGGCGCTCTACGTGCTGCAGCGGCGCTACCGTGCGGTGCAGCTCAAGCTGCGGCGCCAGGCATCCGTGCTGCGCTCGCCACTCTACATCAGCATCAGCGAGACCATTCGCGGCGCCCCCGCCCTGCGCCTCGCCGGGGCCGAGCGCTTCGCTCTGGATCAGGTGCTGCTGCACTATGACAACAACCTGCGCAGCTGGTACACCACCACCTCCATCAATCGCTGGCTCGGCATGCACCAGACCCTGCTCTCCGCCGCCCTGGTGGGTGCGGTAGCGCTGATGGTGGCCTTTGGCAACAGCTCACTGCTGGGGGCCGTGGCCATCACCTACGCCTTTACCGCCTCGGCCATGCTCAACTCCCTCATTCGCACCTTCGCCGAGGTGGAGCAGGTGATGAACGCAGTGGAGCGGGTGCGCGAGTACAGCGAAATCGAGAGCGAACGCCAGCATGGGGAAGCCCTGGCCACGCCACACCCCAGCGTGCGCTTCGACAACCTGGGGCTACGCTACCCGGAAGCCAGCCAGTGGGCGCTGCACAAGGTGAACTTCGAACTGGCTCCCGGCGAGAAGGTTGGTGTGTGCGGGCGAACCGGCGCGGGCAAGAGCTCGTTGCTCGGGGTGCTGCAGGCCATGTACCCGGCCTCCCAGGGAGGGATCCATTACGGCGATCAGCCGCTCTCTGCGCTGGCGCCGGAGGCGGTGCGCGATCTCTACGATACCGTCTCCCAGACGCCCCTCACCTTCTTCGGCACCCTGCGCGCCAACCTGGCGCCGCTGACCGAGCAGGATGACGAGGCGCTGGAGCAGGCGCTGGCACGGGTCGGTCTGGCCGAGCGCTGCGCCGGCAGGCTGGACGAGGATCTCGACAAGCTGCAACTGTCGGCCGGCGAGACCCAGCTGCTGGTGATCGCCCGCATCCTGCTGTCGCGCCGTCCGCTCATCGTGCTGGACGAAGCGACCTCGGATCTCGATCACGGCGGCATGCGCAAGATGGCGGAACTGCTCTATCGCTACCGGCCCGAGGCCAGCTATCTGGTGATCGCCCACCATCTGGAGCCGCTGCTGTCGGTGGACAAGGTCGTGGTGATGGAGGCGGGAACCGTGGTGGAACAGGGCTCGCCGGTCAGCCTGTTGGCCAACTCCCACTCCCGCTTCCATCAGCTGTTCGTGGGCCAGGTCAATCGTCAGGTGGCCCAGATAACCTGAGGTCGACAATAACAAGGGCTGCTCGCGGGCAGCCCTTGTGCTTTGGTGGGGCATGATTTGGGTGACGTCATCCCTCTTGATCATCACCTCCCCCCCGTCGGTATCGTCATAGCGGTAGATGCCGGTGCCCTCATCCCGCTTGGGCTGCTGTCGGGGGTGATCATCTTCCCATCCCCGGTACTCATGATGTATTGAGCGCGGCACGCCACGAGCCCCACTTCACACACCGGGATCATCAGTTGCCTCATCGCCTGTCTCGTCTCCCTCTTCATCCTCACCACCAAGGGGTGACTGCCGCCTGGCGCAACCCCATTGCCCGGGAAAAACGGATTACCGGAGCGGGATCCATGTAAAAAAACCGTAGGGCAGAAAGCCCAACGCGGATACAAAAAGGCCGGACATCTGTCCGGCCTTTGCTCTGGTGACTGCCTGCTACTTGGCGGGTTGACGCTCGCCGGTCACGGTCGGATTTTTGGGATCCGAACTCCACTCATACCAGCCGCCGTCGTAGACGCTGATCCGTTTCCAGTCCATCAGCCAGGCGTAGAAAAAAGCCTCGGAGGCGCGCCAGCCGGTACCGCAATAAAATGCAGCCTGCTGGGTCGGCTCGATATTCCACTGGTCCCACATGGTGAGGATCTCCCCGGCTGGCTTCATGGTGCCATCCGGGTTGTGGAAATCGCTCATGCTGTTGGCATCCACACCGCCGCGACCCCACTTGGCCCCCGGGATGTCGCCCTTCGGCTTGATGTAGCTGTAGCCGGAAGTGTTGCCGATGAACTCGTCCCAGGTGCGTACGCTGACCAGGGCACTGTCGGGCTGCTTGAGCAGCGCCTTGGCCTGATCGAGTGTGGTGTAGTACTCGGGGTGGGCCGGAATGGCCACGCCAAACTCTTTCACCGGCTCGAACTTGTTGGGCAGGCCCGTCTCGGTGCGCAGATGCTGCACGAACCAGGCATCCAGACCACCGTCCAGCAGGCGTACGTCCTGTACACCGGCATACATCATCAGGTGCGCCGCGCGGGCGGCGGCCATGGTGTTGCGACCATAGAGGATAACTGTGGTGTCGTGACGGATGCCGTTCTCCAGCAGCAGCGTCTTGAGCGCCTCGTCAGAGACCTTGTTCCACAGCGGCTCCTCTTCCAGACGGTTGGTATCTATGTAGCCAGCCCCCGGGATGTGGCTCAGTAGGTAGGCCTTGGGTGAACCCCAATCCACTTCGAACAGCTTCCAGTCCCCTTTCGGCGCTGCGGCAACCGGCTTGCCTTCCTGCAGATCCGCCAGCCAGCCCGGATAGACCAGCTGCTGCCAGCGCACCAGATGCTCGCGCGGAGCGGCTTGCCAGCCTTGCAGCTCAAACAGCTGCTTGATGCCCTGCTTGCGCAGCAGACGGGCCACTTCGGCCACTTCCCGCGGGGCGCCATAGAGGGCGACCGGACGATCGGCTGTCAGGCCCTTGCTCTCGAGCGCCTTGGGCCACTCGTCATTGCTGTATTTCCAGTCGGCGGAGAGGCTCTCGGCACCGGCCACATGCCCCCCCTGCGACTCCCCTTCCATCGGCCAGCCTTGGTAGAAGTGGCTGGCACGGGTATCCAGCATGACCGCCTGCTTGCTCTTGGCATCGGCCAGCGAGAGCGGCGGCAATTCGGCGGCAAAGGCGGGCAGCGCGCACCAGAGCAGTAAGGTCGCCAGCACGGCCTGCAGGAAGCGAAGATGTCGTTTCATGGTGATTTCTCGATTCATAGTGAACAAGGTTAAAAAATGGAACGGCCCAGTCGCTCGGCCAGCAGCTCCAGCGCCGCCGTGCCCGCCAGCGAGTTACCCGCCTTGTTGAGCTCGGGCGACCAGACACAGATGCAGAGCTCACCGGGGATGAGCGCCATGATACCCCCTCCGACCCCGGATTTGCCCGGCATACCGACCCGATAGGCAAAATCACCGGCCTCGTCATAGAGGCCGCAGGTGGCGAGCAGCGCATTGACCTGCTTGGTGGTGCGGGCCGGCAAGAGCGGCGTGCTCTCGCCAAGCGGCACCCCGCGATTGGCAAGATAGAGGAAGGTTCGCGCCAGATCGACGCAACTCATACGAATGGCACAGGCATTGAAGTAGCTCTGCAACACCTTGTCCACTTTATTCTCGAAGTTGCCATAGGCCTTCATCAGATAGGCGATGGCCGCATTGCGGGCCGAGTGCTGGTATTCGGAACGTGCCACCACCTGATCCGCCATGATGGCCGGATTACCAGAGAGGCGACGCACCAGCTCCAGAGTACGTTGGCGCGGAGCCGTGAGCCGGGTCTCCAGCAGATCGCTCACCACCAGGGCACCGGCATTGATAAAGGGATTGCGGGGAATACCGTGCTCGAACTCCAGTTGCACCAGCGAGTTGAACGGCTGGCCGGAGGGCTCCTTGCCCACCCGGGCCCAGATCTCCTCCTCCTGATAGAGGGTGAGGGCCAGCGTCAGGCTAAGGGTCTTGGAGATACTCTGGATGGAGAAGGGCTCGAAGGCATCACCTGCGGTGAACAGCTCCCCCTCCACAGTACAGACGGCAATGCCGAGTCGGTCGGCAGGCACCAGGGCCAGGGCGGGAATGTAGTCGGCCACCTTGCCCTGTCCGAGCAGCGGGCGCACCTCTGCCAGAATGCTGGCCAGTAATTCGGATGACAACACCATAAAGGATTCCATGACTAAAACGGGTGTGGAGATCCCATCCCCACTGACAAAAATCCCGCCAGCGGCGGGACTTGTCTATCTACCCACAACAAGGCGCCTGCAACAGGCGGCCGAGTCTCAGGCCGGTTCACCGTACCAGAGGTCGAACAGCTCGGTGACCACCACGGCTTCCATCCCCTTGCTTTCCAGCCAGGATTTGACGACGGCGCGGTCTTCTTCGGTACATTTGCCCAGTTGCTGAGTGCAGATCATCCCTTCCCAGGCCAGGTGGCCTGAACCGGCGAAAGCCAGTCTACGGGGTTCAACAACCTCATCGATCATCGCATCGACTACTGTATCGATGGTCGCTTCGGCAGTGCCGACCGGGAAGTTGAAACTGATGTCGAATCCCATTTCCTGGAATTCATCGACTCGCAGTTTCTTACGCAGACGGCGGCTACGATTGGCCATGATAGCTCCTTAGGTTAGTTGACTCGTTAAATTAGTTAACGCGTTTGAAAATCAGATCCCAAACCCCGTGGCCCAGACGATGGCCCCGTTGTTCGAATTTGGTCAGCGGACGCCAGTCGGGACGAGGCACCCAGTTGCCGGTGGCCGAGGTGTTCTCGTAACCCTCGGCGACGCTCATCACTTCCAGCATGTGTTCGGCATAGTTTTCCCAGTCGGTGGCCATGTGGAACACGCCACCGATAGCCAGCTTCTGGCGGATATCCTGGGCAAACGCGCTCTGCACGATGCGGCGCTTGTGGTGGCGACTCTTGTGCCAGGGATCCGGGAAGAACAGCTGCAGGCAGGCAAGCGAGCCGTTCGGGATCATGTGCTCCAGCACTTCGACCGCATCATGGCAGATGACCTTGAGATTGGTGACGCCCGCTTCCTCGGCTGTGCCGAGACAGGCACCGACGCCCGGCGAGTGTACCTCGATACCGATGAAGTTTTTCTCGGGGGCATTCTTGGCCATCTCCACCAGGGAGGCGCCCATGCCGAAGCCTATTTCCAGCACCACCGGGGCCTCACGGCCAAACAGGGCGACCAGATCGAGGGGCGCTGGCGCGAAATCGATACCCATGACCGGCCAGAGCTCTTCCAGAGCCTTCTCCTGCCCTTTGGTCAGGCGGCCTTCGCGACGGACAAAGCTGCGGATCTTGCGCATGAACTTGCCGTCTTCGTTAAATACATCTTGGGTCACAGGCATAATCAAATTGCTCGTTATTGCATCGGTCTGGATCACAGACGACATGAATGGATTGCTTGCTACTTCATCACCCAGGGTCACTGACGACATGCATGAATGACTCGTTACCTCATCACCCCGGATCACGGATCTCGTGGATGAATGGCGCGTTATTTCATCCATCCGCGAAACTGGGTAGCGAATTATCCCAAGATAGGCCCAAGGCGCAAGTGTTTCGCGAAACAAATCCCCCGACCCTGACCAATTCAGCCACCACGATTGACAAATGCCACCCCGTTCACAGAATCTGCCAGGCGCCGGGCGCATGCTGGCCTGCACAAATAAAACCATATACAACAAAGGATTGCAGTATGAAACACACAGCATTGGCGTTTGCCATCACAGCCCTGCTGGTAGGGTGTAACACCTCCACCAATGATTCACAGGCCCCCACTGCCGCCGAGCAGGCCTATGAGTATCTGGTGCAGTTGAGCTCGACCGCCGAAGGGATTGGGGCCAGACCCACGGGCTCCGAGGCCGAGACCCGTGCCGCCGCCTGGATCCAGGATCATCTGGCCGGCTGGGGTTACGAGGTGCAAAACCAGCCGTTCACCTACACCAAGAGCGGTGCCAGCAAACGCTCCCAGAATCTCATCGCCGAGCTCAAGGGGCAGAGTGACAAGGTGATCCTGATCGGCGCCCACTACGACAGCACGGGCGACAAGAAAGGTTCTGAAGGGGCCACCGACAACGGCGCCGGCGTTGCGGCCCTGCTGGCGGTCGCCGAGGCGCTCAAGGGGCAGACCTTGCCCTACACGGTACGCTTCGCCTTCTTCGGTGCGGAAGAGAACGGCCTCAACGGCTCCAGGGCCCATGCGACCAGCCTGGACAGTACCGCCATTGCCCGCCTGCTGGCCATGGTGAACTACGACACCATAGCCGGTGGCGATGTCGTCTACGTCCACTCCGCCCACTCCGACGTGACCGAGTACAACTGCGCCGAACCGGGCCGTTATAGCTTCGATCCCAAGGTGCGGGATCGCCTGCTGGCCATCTCCAAACTGACCGCCACCCCGTTGGCCATCCACCCCAGCTACGCCGGCTATCCGGCAGGGGAAACCGGCAGCTGGTCGGATCATGCTCCGTTTGCCTGCCTGGGGGTGCCCATCGCCTACGTGGAGGCCACCAACTTTACCATCAACGGGGCGGATGGCTATGACGGCTACTCCCAGACCACCAATCCGGCGCTGTGGGACTGCTACGACGACGCCAGCAAGAGTGCCTGCGACCGGGGCAGCGAGACCCAGTGGGGCAAAATCTGGCATACCCAGTATGACCGCCTCGACACGATGGCCGAGCTGTTCCCAGGCCGGGTGGAGCAGCAACTCAGCGCCAACACGGATCTGATGATCCGCTTCCTCAAGGAGCCAGGCCTGTAACGCCGGCAAGCCGTCAATGACGCGTGCTGATCCCGGACCAATTCAGGGCTTTTGGCGCTCCACGGCCACCCTCGGCCGATAAAATTCGGGCAGGTGCCAAACTTGCCCTTTTTTATTGATTTTTGTTACAGCCATTGCCTCCTTTTTTAAATCTGATACAAACGGATAACTTGGCGGTCGAATGGAGCGACCGCTCACCATGCCAGAGAGAATCCTATGCAGCCGTTTTTTGCCCAGCGCTTCGAGAAGGTAGAGCCTTCCTTTATTCGCGAGATCCTCAAAGTCGCCGCCAATCCGGAGATCATCTCCTTTGCCGGTGGCCTGCCCAACCCGCACCTGTTCCCGGTCAAGGCCATCGACCAGGCCTGCCAGGACGTGTTGCGCGAACAGGGTGCCGCCGCACTGCAATATGCCGCCACCGAGGGCTTCGCCCCCCTGCGCCAGTACATAGCCGACCGCTATCTGGCCCGCCACGGCATGCGCGTCAACCCGGACAACATCCTCATCACCAGCGGCTCCCAGCAGGCGCTGGATCTGCTGGGCAAGGTGCTGATCGACGAGGGTCAGGATCTCATCATCGAAGAGCCGGGTTACCTCGGCGCCATCCAGGCCTTCTCCGTCTATCAGCCCGCCTTCAAGCCCATCACGCTGGGAGAAGAGGGGCTGGATCTGGCGGCGCTGGATGCGCTGCTGGCCAGCGGCTCCAACGCCAAGCTGCTCTACGGCGTGCCCAACTTCCAGAACCCGAGCGGCGTCTCCTACAGCCGTGCCAACCGCGAGGCGTTGGCCGAGCGACTGGTCCGCCACGAGCTGCTGATGGTCGAAGACGATCCCTATGGCGAGCTGCGTTTCGAGGGCGAACACCTGCCCCCTATCGCCAAGCTGGCCCCGAACAATACAGTACTGCTCGGTTCCTTCTCCAAGACGGTGGTGCCTGCCTTCCGGCTGGGCTGGATGCTGGTGCCGGACTGGCTGCGCAAGAAGGTGACCATCGCCAAGCAAGCCACCGACCTGCACAGCAACGCCTTCAGCCAGCAGGTGCTGCATCGCTTCCTGATCGACAACTCGCTGGATGCCCATCTGGAGAAGATCAAGGAGGTCTATGGCCGCCAGCGTGCCGCCATGGAGGCTGCTCTGGCCCGCCACTGCCCGCCCGGCGTCAGCTATACGCGACCGGAAGGGGGCATGTTCCTCTGGCTGACCCTGCCCGCCAGCGTCAGCGCCATGGCGCTGTTTGACGAGGCGATCAAGGAGAAGGTGGCCTTCGTGCCCGGCGCCCCCTTCTATGTCCGCCCCGAGATCCAGAACACCTTGCGGCTGAGCTTCTCTTGCGTGGACGAGGCCACCATAGAGGAGGGGGTCAAGCGACTGACTCGCGCCCTCACCCGCATGCTCTGACGAGCCACCGCATGAAAAAAACCAGCGACATCTGTCGCTGGTTTTTTTATGTCCCACTGCGGGAAAACCGGACTTCTCAGGCGCTCAGTGCTCTGGCGAACTCCTTCATCGGCATGGGGCGGCCATAGAGATAGCCCTGCAGGAAGGTCACCTGACGCGCCCGCAGATAAGCCGCCTGCACCTCGTTCTCCACGCCCTCGGCGACCAGCAACAGATCGAGCCGGGTCGCCAGGTCGATGACGTTCTCCACTATGTGGCTGGAGAGCGCATCCGAGCCGATCATGCCGACGAAGCTTTTATCGATCTTGAGAAAGTCAACCTGAAACTGCTGCAGATAGCTGAGGCTGGAGTGGCCGGTACCAAAGTCATCGATGGCGATGAAGACCCCCAACTGATGCAGCTCGGCGAAGAGCCGGTCTGTCACCTCGTCCGCCACTATGAGCTCCCGCTCGGTCAGCTCCAGCACCAGCTTGATGGGGTTCTCCCTGAAGGCGTTGATGAAGTCGCGGCAATCCGCCACCAGGCTCAGATCCTTGCAGTGGTTGGCACTGATGTTGAAACCGAAGTGGAATCCCCTGGGCAGGGTATGCACAGCGCCGGCAAACTGCTCGCGCACCTGCTCCATCAGCAACCGGGTCATGGGCACGATCAGGCCACTGTCTTCCGCCAGCGGAATGAAGCGATCTGGCGAGATCAGCCCCTGACGGGGGTGCTGCCAGCGCATCAGCACCTCGCAGCCACACCAGTGCGCGTCATCCCCCGTCACCACAGGTTGCAGATAGGGGATGAACTCCCCCTGTTCCAGTGCCCGCCGCAGCTCTTGTGAGGGGGATGTCGAGCGGCCGGTCAGCCAGAACACGCCAATCCCCACCAGTATGCCCAGCAGGGGATAGATGATGATGCTGACCTTGGAGTACTGCCAGAGGTGGCTGCCGTACTCATCGTGAGACAGGTCAGTGACCACCCGGTATTGATACTTCTCCGATACCTGTTCCAGATAGCCTCGCGTTTTGGGCGGGATCTCCTCGCTGACCATGCCGCTGGCCAGCATGACCTGTGATCCCACCACCAGCGCCAGCGGCGAATTGCGGCTCAGCATGTCGAGAATATTGTGCAGATAGTAGCCATCCACCGCGACCAGCACGCTGTAATCCCCCACCACCTGCCGATAGACAACCAGCGGCCTATCCGGCGTCACAGGGTTGCCCCGCATCAGGTTAAGCTGACCACCGGAATAGTCGGCCAGGGTGAAGGCGCCGCTATAGTCGCCGTAGAGGGACGAGCAATAAAGGGTCTCTCCCCTGGCCAGTTTGACGGTGCGCACATCCGGCACAGTCGCCACCTGGTCCCGCAGTCCCTGTACCACCTCGGCGCAAGGTCGCCCCACATAGCCCTGCACCATGGACGCCGCATGGTGGGCATTGTCCAGAGTACGGTCAAACATGCGCTTGGCATGCAGCAGCCGCTCCTCAGCATCCTGCTTCATACCAGAGGAGGTCTGCCATGAGATGATCAAGGCCCCCAGCAACATGGGGAGCAGACTCGCCAGCAGGGATGCCCCCAGCCGGGTGTAGAACTGGCGTAACCTTAAGCGACGAAATGGCATGGTCATCCTCACGGCAACGGCGAAAAAGCGGGCGACCCGACTACTCTCCGCCCCCTGATAAGTCATTCTGACACAAACAACAGCAAGAAGGCTTGGCCTGATTAGCACCGAACCTCGTCGAAACAGGGCTTGCAGCCGCATCATCAACGGCTCTGGAGCCTGACATCTTTACCTCGCCACCCTCACTCCCCGGCGCGGTCCAAGCCTCACTTCCCCCTGTACTGTGAAGATTATAATCTTTGCAAAAACAGTTGCTTGTTCATCTTGCTCTAGCCCACTAGAGTAGAGCCAACAGCGTCAGGGAGTCTGGACATGAAAATACTGATCACGGGAGGAACCGGTTTTATCGGCCGACGTCTGGTGGCCCATCTCAAGGTGAATCACGAGGTGGTGGTGCTGACTCGTCAGGGGAGCCGCGCCTATGAGCTGCTCGGCCACGACATCACACTGCTCGACAATCTGGACGGGCTTGACGACCTCAACGACGTGGATGCCGTCATCAACCTGGCGGGAGAGCCCATCGCCGCGGGACGCTGGAGCGAGCAGCGCAAGCAGCTGTTGTGTGACAGCCGCTGGCTGCTGACCGAACAGCTGGTCGATCTCATCAAGCTCTCCAGTACGCCGCCCAAGGTGCTGATCAATGCCTCCGCCATCGGCTGGTATGGCAGGCAGGGGGATGTGCCGCTGGACGAGCAGTGCCAGACACCCCACGACGAGTTCACTCACCAACTCTGCCAGCAGTGGGAAACCCTGGCCCGCGAGGCCCGTAGCAACCGCACCCGGGTCTGCATAGTGCGCATCGGGCTGGTGCTCGGCACCGATGGCGGCGCACTGCCCAAGATGCTGCCCCCCTATCGACTCGGTCTCGGCGGCCCCATGGGGACGGGCCAGCAGATCATGAGCTGGATCCACATTCAGGATCTGGTGCGCGCCATGCTGTTCCTGCTGGAACACGACGAGTGTGACGGCATCTTCAACGGCACGGCGCCACAACCGGTCAGCAATCGCGAGTTCAGCCAGAGCCTGGCCAGCGCCCTGCATCGACCACACCTCTTCTTCGTGCCGGCCCCCCTGTTGCAACTGCTGATGGGTGAGGCGGCGGACCTGCTGCTCACCGGCCAGAAGGTTCTACCCGCCCGCCTGCAACAGGCCGGCTTTCACTTCACCTACCCGGACCTGCCCCAGGCCCTCGCCAATCTGTTGAGCGCTCCCCGCTAGTGAAACAACCGGATAGCAATCAGCCCGGCCATTGGCCGGGCTGATCCGTTGTTGCACCTTGCTGCATCAGCGCAGCATGGTGTGATTACAGCAGGCCCTGACCCAGACCACGCAGCCGATCGCTCAGAGTGCCCGCCAGCAACTGGCGCTGCATGCCCTGCCCCGCCAGCGTCACCAGCAGGGCTCCCAGCAAGGGCAAACCACCCCAGATGGCCCAGTGGAACTGCCACTGTCCTTCAAACCACCACCATTGCAGACCCAAGGAGCAGAGCTCGACCACAATGGCGGCGCACAGCCCCGCCAGCAAGCCGCTGGCGACCAGCTCCCAGCGCAGCATCTTCTTGAGCAGCTCGCTGCTGGCCCCCAGCGTACGCATCAGCAACAGCTCACGGCGGCGGTGGGCCATGCTGGCCTGAGTCTGGGTCAGCAGCACCAGCAAGGCCGCGACTGTCACCAGCCCCAACATCAGCCCCAGCGCCCGGCTCACCTGCTCAGACACAGCCGTCAGCCGCACGATCAGATCGTCCACATCGATGAGGCTCACTGTGGGGTGTCTGCGGATCAACTCCACCTCCGCCACCCGCCCCTGCTCCGGCAGCCGATAGCTGCCGAGCCAGGTTTGGGAGAAGGAGGCCAGCACATCCGGCGAGAAGATCATGTAGAAATTGGGCCGCATGTTGTCCCACTTGATGGCCCGCAAGCTGGTCACCTGCGCCTTGAAGCTACGCCCCTCTATGGTGAAGCCCAGGGTGTCGCCGAGCGCTATGTCGAGCCGCTTGGCCAGCTCCTTGTCCACCGACACCTGCCCGGGGCCATCCAGCCAGCGCCCCTCGGTCAGGGTATTGTCCGGCGGCAGGCTGGTTGTGGTGGTGAAGTTGAGCTCGCGGTTCACCCCTTCACGGCCATCCTCGTCGCTGTCTCGCACCGCCTCGCTGGCGATGCTGACCAGCCGGCCCCGCACCATGGGATAGAAATCTGACGTCTGGGCGCCGGCACTGCGCAAATCGGCCAGGATCCCCTCCCGCTCGTGGTCGGCTATGTTGACCAGGAAGCGGTTGGGGGCATCCGCCGGCAGGCGAGCGGAAAACTCGTCGAGCAGGTCGACCCGCGCCGCCCACAGCAGACCGAACAGCATGAGCGCCAGCGCAAAGCCGGCCAGCTGGAACAAGCCGCTGCCGCGATCGCGGGAGAGGTGGCTGATGGCCAGGCGCAGCGCATGGGGGCCCTTGACCCGGCGACCACACCGCAGCAGCAGGGAAGCGAGCAGCGCCAGCAGCCCCATCAGCAGGCCCATGCCGCCGATCAGCCCCAGCGCCAGTGTCGCATCTGAGGTAAAACCCCACACCAGGCCAAACAGGCCGAGCAGCGCGACCGGCAGTGCCAGCCAGGGCGGGATCCCCGCTTCCAGCTCACGGCGCAGCACCCGCAGCGGTGGCACCTTGAGCAGGCGCAGGAAGGGCACGAAGGCCAGCAGCAGGGTGATGAAGAAGGCGACTGCCAGACCGAGGGCAAAGGGTCGCCACGATGGCAGTGGCAGATCGGCAGGCAGCAAGTTGCCCAGCAGATGCAGGGTCAGCCACTGCATGGCGCTGCCCGCCACCAGACCGATTAGCGCCCCCACCAACGTCAGAGAGAACAGCAGGGTGCCCATCAGTTGCCAGAGCGTGCGACGGGAAGCCCCCAGCGTCTTGAGCAGCGCCACCATGTTGGTCTGACGCTCGGCGAAGTGACGCACCGCTATGCCCATGGCCAAAGCCCCCAGCAGCACCCCCGCCAGAGAGGCGAGCCGGAAGAAGCGCTCGGCATTGGCCAGCGAACGCCCCACTTGGGAGCCCTGATCGTCCGGCTTGATCAGCTTCTGCCCCGCTTTGAGCTGGGGCCTGAGCCAACGCTCATAGCTGGCAACGTCCTCACGTGTCCCCTTGAACAGGTAGCGCCACTGCTGGCGACTGCCCGGCAGCAGGGCACCGGTCGCCTCTATGTCAGCGCTGTGGATCAGGGCCCTGGGTGCCAGCAGGAAGGGACTGAAGCCCTGATCCGGCTCCTGACCCAGTTCGCCCGCGACACTGAGCCGGGTGTTGCCCACCTCCAGTTCATCACCAATTTTCGCCGCCAGTAACTGCATCACCCGGGCCGAGAGCCAAATCTCGCCAGGCGCTGGCGCGCGCTGGGGGCTGAGGGCCAACTTGCCGTAGAAGGGGAAATCGCTCGGTACGGCCCGGATAGAGGCCAGCTGCAATGCATCGCCATGAAACAGCATGCTGTTGAAACTGACCGTGGTCTGCACTGACAGGCCCGCTTTTTCCGCCTGCTCGAGCCAGGCGGCCGGTGCCGGTGTGGCTGAGCGCAGCGCCCGATCGGCGCCGATAAAGTCACGCCCCGAGGCCTTGAGCCCCGCATCCAGCCGATCCGCCACCAGGGCCACGCTGAGCACACAGGCCACACTCAATGCCAGTGCCAGCACAAACCAGCGCAGCTCGCCATTGAAGCCTTCCCGCCGCAACAGCTTCACTCCCAATCGCCACCGACTCATAGCGGCTCCCTGACTCGGGAGGGCGCGACGGCACCGGATGCCGCCGTATCCGTCTCCAGTCGTCCTGCCGCCATCACCAGTTGCCGCTGACAACGCTGGGCCAGCTCGTGGTCATGGGTCACCACCACGAGCGTGGTGCCGTGCTCGCGATTGAGCTGGAACAAGAGTTCGATCACCGTCTCCCCCGTCTTGCTGTCCAGATTCCCGGTCGGCTCATCGGCCAACAGCAGGCTGGGCCTTGTCATGAAGGCGCGGGCGATGGCAACCCGCTGCTGTTCACCGCCGGAGAGGCGCGGCGGCAGATGGTGCAGGCGCTCGCTGAGCCCCACCGCCGCCAGCAACTCGCGTGCCCTCGGCTCGCAGCGGGTCTCGCCACGCAGCTCGGCAGGCAACATGACGTTCTCCAGCGCGCTCAGGGTGGGCAGCAGCAGGAAGGACTGGAAGATGAAGCCCACCTGCTCGGCACGCAGGCGGGCACGGCCCTCCTCGTCCAGCTGCACCAGCGACTGGCCGAGGATCTCTATATCCCCCTGGCTCGGCAGATCCAGCCCAGCCAGCAGCCCCAGCAGGGTGGATTTGCCGGAGCCGGAGGCGCCGACCAGCGCCAGGGTCTCGCCGGTATTGACTTGCAGGTCGATCCCTTCAAGGATGGTGAGGCTTTCCTGGCCCAGGCGAACGGTTTTGCCCAGACCCTTGACGACAATGATGGGAGTTGAACTCATGATGCGTTTCCTGTTTGCCCGAGCCAAAAAGTGGGGATTGAACCCATGATGTATATCCTGCTCACCCGGGCATTGAATGACAATGCATGCTGGGTGTTGGCATCATCACACATATCCCGTTTGCCCGGACCCTTGATGACAATGAATGATGGGAGTTGAATACATGACACGTTTCCTGTTCGCCTTGTGTTGCCTGGTTTCATCGGTACAGGCCCAGACCCTGCTGGTGCTGGGTGACAGCCTGAGCGCAGGCTATCAGATGCCGGCGGAGCAGAGCTGGCCAGCCCTGCTCAATCAGAAATGGCAGCAGCAGGGCGGCAAGCATCAGCTGGTCAACGCCAGCATCAGCGGTGAGACCACGCAGGGGGCCCTGGCCCGCCTGCCCGCCCTGCTCAAGGAGCATCAACCGGACTGGGTGCTGATCGAGTTGGGGGGTAACGACGGGCTGCGCGGGTTCGCACCCGCCATCACCCGTGACAACCTGGCCAGCATGGTGGCCTTGACCAAGGCGCAGCAGGTGAAAACCGTGCTGACCCAGATCCAGCTGCCCCGCAATTACGGAGCCCGCTACCTGCACCAGTTCGAGCAGATCTTCCCTGAGCTGGCGGCTGCCAACCAGCTGCCGCTGATGCCCTTCTTCATGGATGATATTGCGCTGCGCCCTGAACTCATGATGAACGATGGAATCCACCCCACGGCCGCGGCCCAGCCGCTGATCCGCGACCGGGTCGCCAGCTTTATCGAGCCCCTGCTGACCCAATAACGCCCCAATAGCCATACGCAGAAGAGGGCCCTGCCGGCCCAAAACAAAGATCCCGCCGAGGCGGGATCTTTGTTTCCATGACCATCAGCGTTCCAGTATCTGGCGCAACCGCTCCTGAGCCACCCCGACCAGCAGGTCTGGCTGGAATTTGGAGATGAAGCGGTCACACCCCACCTTCTTGACCATGGCCTCGTTGAAGTTGCCACTCAGAGAAGTATTGAGCGTGATGAAGAGATCGGACATGCGGGCATCACTGCGGATCTCGTGGGTCAGTCGGTAGCCATCCATCTCCGGCATCTCCGCATCCGTGATCATCAACAGGATCTCGTCGGTCACCTTCTTACCCGCATCGCACCACCCCTTGAGCAGATTGAGCGCCTGCAGGCCATCCTGGCACTCGATTACCTCAAGACCCAACTGGGCCAGGGTTTCCCGCACCAGATTGCGGGCCGTGCTGGAGTCATCGACGATGAGCACCTTGCGGCCATGCATTTCGGGCAGTATCTCCCGATCCAACACCTCTTCAGAGATACGGATGTCGTAGGTAATGATCTCGGCCAGCACCTTCTCCACGTCGATGATCTCGACGATCTGGTCGACACCATCTTCGGGAATGCGGGTGATGGCAGTCAGGTAGTTGGCCCGCCCGGCGGAGCGCGGCGGCGGCAGTATGTCCTTCCAGGTCATGTTGACGATATGGGCCACCTGCCCCACCAGGAAACCCTGAATGGTGCGGTTGTACTCCGTGATGATGAGGTTGGACTCGCTGTCGATAGGCATGGCGCGCATGCCGATGGCGCTGCGCAGGTCGATCACCGGAATCGAGGTACCACGGATGTTGGCCACCCCGCTGATGTTATGGTGCGCCCCCGGCATCTTGTTGAGATGGGGCAGCTTGACCACTTCCCGCACCTTGAAGACGTTGATAGCAAACAGCTGTCGGGATCCCAAACGGAACATCAACAACTCCAGACGGTTCTCCCCTACCAGCTGGGTACGTTGATCCACTGAATCCAATATGCTCGCCATATAAAGCCCTTACGTCCGTTTTCCGAGTCTCGCCATAGTATAGAAGGGTCAGAATCCCAACACGACCCGTATTCTTATCCTATGTCGGCAAGATGATGACGGAACTTGATGAAAAAAAGCGAGATTCGGCTCAAGGCCGGGCTATCTGCACACTTATCAATAGAAAACTGGCCACTCGATCGCACCCCGGCTTGCCTGTGTGAGCCACATCCTTAATATCCGTGGCAAAACCCCAGCCATCAGTCCCACCATGGCCAGACATAAAAAAAGCGGCAGATTGCTCTGCCGCTTGTTGCCCTGCCCTGACGGGATTACTTGTCGATATCCAGCAGATTGTTGCTCAGCATGTAGTCGATCACCTGAGAAGAGGTGGACGCCGCGCTGCCGGTGAGACTGTCGAACGTGTGGTTCATCAGCACTATCTCCTGAGTCACCGAAGCCGTGCTGGTCTCCTTGACCTGCAGATGCACACCCTCGCTGTCCTGGAACACAGAGAGCAGGCTCTTCAGATCGTTCTGGTTGCGGGAACCATCGTGATCCAGCAGATCGCTCAGATCCAGCTTGTCACCCTCAGCCTTGGAGAAGTCAACCACGTAATCCTTGGCGATGGAGCCTGCCGTGGTATCCCCCTGCTGCCAGGTGAAGATATCGGCCCCCGCATCCCCCTTGAGGATGTCGTTGCCCAGACCACCGACCAGGATGTCGTTGCCCAGACCGCCACTCAGGGTGTCGTTGCCGGCGCCACCATACAGGGTATCGTTGCCGCTACCGCCGTACAGGGTATCGTTGCCGCTCTCACCATACAGGGTATCGTTGCCGCTACCGCCGAACAGGATGTCGTTGCCGGCACCACCGAACAGGAAGTCGTCACCACCCTGACCAAACAGGATATCGTTGCCTTCTCCGCCAATCAGCACATCCGCCTTGTCATTGGTGGAGGACTGATCGAACTCGCTGGCGTGATCCGTGATGTAGTCATGAACCTGGGCATCGGTCACCGAACCGGCACTCAGCTTGCCAGCCACGTACTGCTTGATGGCCGCGTAGCCTTCTCCGTTGACGCCCGCGAAGTGAACCGCATCACCGAACAGGATATCGTCACCGGCACCGCCATCGATCCTGTCACTGCCCGGCAGGTTGTTGACGGAAGTACCCAGGATGGCGTTGGCCAGATCAGAGGCGTTGACCCCAGTCTGAATCACGCCATCGGAGTCATAGGACTTGAGGTCGTTGTAGGAGATATTGGCTCCCAGGCCGATCGCCTCCACCGTGACCCCCATCCCCGTCAGCAGGGCAAAACCGGCGACGGAGTTGGTCATCGTAGTACTGGAGGTATTTCGGCCATCACCGTCCAGAGTCGAGTAGGTATAACCACCCAGACCATCAGGGCGTATGTAACCAATCGCGGATACCTTGCCTGAAGTATCGCTCTTGTACACGATGCCCTGTGCATCAATCACAGTGAAGTTACCACTCTTGTATACCTGACCGGGTACATAGCCACTTTGCAGCAGCTGATTGAGATACACATCCTTGCTGTTGTTCGTGTAGTCATCAACCAGCGGATTGGAGCCTTCACTGCCCAAATAGTAAGTCGGCCTACCATCGGTAATGAAGTAAGTCAGGTTCTTGGCATTGCTGTTGCCCTGAGCGGTCGAACCGTTGAACCAGTTGGCCGTGGTCTTGAACACGTCCTCATAGTTGGTGCCGCCGCCATTGCTGGAGCTGCCATCCATGCTGTCGAGAATGGCTTGCAGCTGGCTCAGGGCATTGCTGTCTTTCAGGTTCACACTGACCGACTTGTTGGCCAGGGTATCGAAGTCCACCAGGAAGATATTGACCGTCCCGGCGCCATCGGTACCGGCACTCGCCTTGAGGCTCGAGAAGACCTGTGCCAACTGGGCCTTGATGGTATTCATGGCGGTAGCACCGATACTGCCCGAGCTGTCGACCATAAAGGCGATGTTGTAGTTCTGGCCTGACAACACCACGCTGCCGTCCAGGTCGCCGACCACGATATTGTGCTCGCTGCCGTAAACACGGTTTTGATCGCCCGGCTCCCCTTCGGTGGAGAGGAAGTAGCTCATGCGGATCGAATCCTGATCCGATGCGCTGCTGGCTTGGTCGGTCACCACCTCCTTGGCGATGGCCTCCACCTTGAGGTCAAACTGACCCGCATTGCTGCCCGGCACCCGCAGGGTCAGACCGGTCAGCTTGACGTCCAGTGCGCTCTGGTTCCAGAGGCCGGTGAGCGTCAGCTTGCCATCCGCACCAACGGTGCCCAACACAGTGCCGCCCTGATACAGGGTCGCACCACTGGGCATGCCGCTCAGCACCAGGCTGTCGAGCTGTTCACTGCCATCCCGATCGGTAAGGGAAGCACTGATCTCGAGGGGATAATCCACCACGCTGGGCTGAACTGCCGTCAGGGTGCCATCGGTCTGATTGAACTGGTAGATACCGTCATCAAACTGAACCAGCTCGATATCGTAGAGCGACTTGCTGATGGTGGTGCCATTCTCCTTCACCAGGAAGTTGAAGCCACCATCACTTCTGCGCTCGATGACATAGTTGGCACGCGAGCCCATCAGCACGGCGAGGTCGGTACCGGCACCGCCATACAGGGTGTCACCACCCAGTCCGGCGACCAGAATATCGTTACCCACGCCGCCATCGAGTGTATCGCCCGAGACAGAATTGCCACCGACCAGTACGTCATTGCCCAGACCACCGACGAAGTAGTCGCCACCGCCCTTCACACTGACGATGTAGTCGTTGCCATTGCCGCCAACCACTTGATCCTGGCTGGCGGTGCTGTCGGTCAGGCTATTGTTGATCCCGAAGCTGCCTTTGTTGAAGTTGCCGCTCTGGAACGCACCGGTCGAGATACCGGACGACGGATATTGGGTATAGAGCGGCACGCCATTGCCGGTCAGGCTGATATCCACCACCGGCTTGTCAGCCGCGGCAGCGATGTCAATCACCAGCTTGCCTGAGTTGCTCAGGTTGGCACCGTCGCTGATCTGGTAACCCAGGCTGGCGTAGTCCCCTTGCTGGTTGCCCGTCGTCGCACCGTAGCCATTGACGGTACTGGTACTGGATTCATTGAGACCGGGCACAAAGCGCAGATGGCCACTGTCGATATCGGCGTAGGAGATGAGATCTCCTGCCTTCACGGCAATCCACTGACCGGCCGCATTGAGATACTCCAGCTTGCCATTTTGCGGCAAGGTATTGATCTGCACGCTCAGATCAGACGCAGCCTGATCATCACTGGCACCAAACTGGGACCATTTCAGTACCAGCGGAGTGTCTTCCGTCCCGACACCGTGTCCACCCGTGGTCACAGGGGCACGGTCGTTGTCGATGATGGTACCTGTGCCGTTCTGGCCACCCACGGTCACCGTCAGGGTCTCGTTCGCCTCGACCAGGCGATCGTTCACTGTCGGTATGGTCACGGTAAAGCCGGATACCCCGGCCGGTACAGTGATCTTGCCGGTGGCGCTGTTGTAGATAACCCCATTGCTAAATTGGGCAGTGCCCCAATCAAGGTTGGAAGCCGGGTTGGTACCGCTGCCCCTGATGGCGAAGTCAAACTGGGTCGCCTCCTGGGTAGCGTCAGACAGCACCACCGTATGCAGCAGATTGCCGCCTTCCGCTGCGCTCTCGCTGGAAACCGACTGCACTATCGGAGTAAACAGCGGCTTGGTCGCGAAAGAGCCCAGGCTGGAATCGCCATCCGCATCCACCACCTTGATCTGGAAGTCGATATCACCGTCACCCAGTGGCCTGGACATGTTCTGGTACTGGAAGAACTCCCACTTGCCGGTGGCCGGGGTAAATTCCAGACGGAACACCAGGGTGCCATCGCTGGCCTTGCCTATCAGGGTATTGGCTGACTCCATGGTAGTGGTGATCTGCTTGCCGGTGGCCGTGGTCAACCCAGTCTCGTTGGAGCCGAGCAGCTGCATATAGCCCTTGCCATCAGCCCCCCACTGCGGAGTGACAGTGCCCGAACCGTAAGCGATGGCCGGTGCCGTGGTGGCACCGAGGAACTCTATGCTCTTCACCGTCAGGTCGCTGTTGTCCGAGGTATTGGTGTTGCCGTTATTGGTAGCCTTGATCACCATGGTGTCAAAGCCACCTTGCTGCACCTGGAAGTTCTCGGCGTAATCGCCACTGGTCGCATTAGAGCTGAAGGTCTGAGTACCGATCAGCACACCAGCCCGGTAGAACTCGACCACGCCACTCTCCAGCTCACCACCGAACATCTGGCTGAACTTGATGTTGGCACCATAGGCAACTGTGCCCGGATCCAGCTTCACAATTAACTGCTCGGAGGCAGAGGTTCCGTTCGCGAAGTGACGGAAGTCTATCTCGTTGGCAATGTTGTGGTACGGCCCGGCCACGCTGGATACCCCCAACCCTGCATTGGAACCATTGACGCTGGCATCAATCAGAGTTGAGTTTGTTGCAGAGGTGAACCCCTTAGCTGTGATGGTAAAGCCAGCCAAATCGACCAGAGCCCTGTTGCCACTGAACTTGGTCAGATCAAATACCCCGATCAGCACATCTGGAATATTTGTCTTGGCAACAGAGACTGCTGCGGCATCGCCAGCGATCGGCGCATCATCCTCGACGGTGACATTCAGCTTACCTGTGGTCGTGCCCTTGCCATCGGAGACCTTGACGTCCAGCTGGAACGACAGGGAATCCTCCTGGCCCTTGACCGGGTGGTCAAGCGGCGCCTTGAGGGTCAGATCATAGGCCCAATCACCCTTGCCACTGGCGTTCGGTGCGGTCAGCTTGACCTCGACCACCGCCTTGTAGCCATCGCTACCCAGGGTACCGGTATAGCCAACCAGCGTCTTGCTACCAGCGTCCCAACTCCACTTCACCTCGGCGCCACCAGAGGTCAGCCCTGTCGGTCCGCCCAGTGAAACAGCCACGCTGCTGCTGTCCACGTCACCGACGGAGATAGTGCCAGACATGCTCTTGGCATCCGTGGTATCCGGGTTGCCACTGTCATCGGCGATGCCGTTGGGCAAGCCTTCTTCGGACACAATCGCACCATTGGAAATTCCCAGAGTCGGCAGATCGTTGACCGCTTCTACCCTGATGGTCACGGTGGCAGGAGTTGCGTCGGCCAGCCCTTCATTGTCTACGGCTACATAACTGAAGCTGGTGTCACCATTCCAGTCGGCACTCGGTACAAAGGTCAGTTTGCCGGCATCCACAGCCTGAACACTCTGATTTTCCGTCACTGGCACGCCATCAAGCAGCAAGACACCATTGGCAGGCAAGCTCTTGATGGTAAAGCTCACGACAGTACCATCGATGTCACTGCCAGAGAGCGCAGGTATGGCGATGCTGGCAGCATCCTCCAGACCCCTGGCTTGCTTGTCCGCCGTCTCTGGGGCTTCATTCAAAATGGTTGCCATGTCGCTGCCCGGCAGGGATTCATTGCCGGCCTTGTCGGTCTGGGTCGCTGTCACCGCCAACGCCTTACCATTGGCCGGGGTCGTCTCCGTCCAGCTAATGGTCCCATTGTTGTAAACAAAGCCGTTTGCAGGCTGCCCGCTTGCCAACATCAGCACACCATTGACCAGCTTCAGCTCGACCGTACTCTCGGTGCCACCATTGTTGATGGTCAAGGTAACCTTGCCACCTGCAACCAGGTCACTATTGCTGACCCCGGCCCGCACCTGGATCTGATCATTGCCGATCTCCCCTTTGGTCAGCAGCTGGTCGTTGTTGGAGTCATCCACTATGACGACGGTCGGCGCACCGGTGGCCGTGGTGTCGACCCCGTA
>NZ_CDBI01000071.1:0-168 GCF_000820025.1 Aeromonas popoffii | reverse complement strand
TCGCTGCCCGCCACCAGGATGGTGAAGCGGCCATCGGCAGCCACCTTGCCGGTGTATTCGGTGTTGTTGACGGTCAGGGTGACGGTGTCCCCTGCCTTGAACTCGCCGCTCACGGTGCCGCTGACCGGGATCTGCTGACCCGCTTCGGCGGCGTTGATGACGTCGTCG
>NZ_CDBI01000070.1:98863-100249 GCF_000820025.1 Aeromonas popoffii | reverse complement strand
GCTCTCGCCCGAGACGGCGCTCCCCGCCATCTGGCTGGCGGCGGGACTGGCGATTGCCCTGTTGCTGCTCATCCTGGTGGAGCGGCGCGCCCAGGATCCCATACTGCCCGCCCATCTGGCTCGGCTGCCCGGTTATCTGGTGAGCGTGCTGCTGGCGCTGGCCTCGCAACTGCTGATGTTCGCTGTGCTGGTCTATCTGCCGCTGCAGATGCAGTTGCAGAAGGGGATGGGAGCCAGGGAGAGCGGTTTTTACATGGTGATCTTCATGGTCTGCATCACGGCAGGGGCCTTCGTCGGCGGCAAGCTGATCGGCCGCACCGGTTATTACAAGCGCTTCGTGGTGGTGGGCTTTGCCCTTGCGGCGCTGGCGCTGTGGCAGATCCATTTCGATGTCTGGGTCAAGCTGGCCCTTGGGTTTGCCGGTCTGGGGTTGGGGCTGGTGCTGCCGGCGCTCTCGGTGGTGGTGCAAAATGCCCTGCCACGGGAAGATCGCGGTATCGGCATGTCCCTGTTCAACTTCGGCCGTGAGCTGGGGGGCGCAGTTGGGGTTGCCATCTGTGCCGTGCTGTTTCATGCCGCCCTGCCAGCGGGGACCAGCCACAATCTGGCTAGCCTGAGCCCGGCCGAGTTGGCCCCGGGGTTCAGTGCCACCTATATCGGCATGGCGCTGATCGCCACCGCCGCCTTCCTCATCACACTGCTGGCGTTGAAACGGCACGAGCTGGCCAGCATCCACACCTGAGTCACCACTAGCATGCAATAGCAAGAGGGCTCCCCGAAGGGAGCCCTCTTTGTTATCCAGTTTCACTGGTCGGCGGCAGTGACGCACTGGACGAAGTCGGGGGCCTGGGCCGATACCACAGGGGGATCGCCTCGAGCATCACCTTCATTCTGCCCAGACGATCCGGGCGGGTGGCCAGCAAGGTGCTTTTGCCCGCCCCGTTTTTACCTGTGACGCCGATCTGCTCACCGGCGATGAAGCATCTCGCCGGCCTGAGTCTCCTGTTTTCATCAGATGCGGGGCATCCTCCCTGTGAGCGGGCATGCACGCAGCGGATGAATACTCAGAAGAGGGATGGCTCCGGGCAACACTTCATCGTGCTAGTGCACGGAGCTCCGCCTCCTGACAGCGCCTTTGAACAGGATGTCCAACATGGAAAAGCGGTCCAACAAACATGCTGGTCGCAAATTACACAGAGCCCGCTTTCGAGCCCAATGACGGTCAGTTGAACGTCCGGCTCACGTTCTCGCTACTCGTGGTGCAAGGTGATGCAATCCAGGCCACCGCTGCCCCTGAGCAGGGCTTCCGCCTGGTTAAATCCCTCCCACGTGCTGCTTGCTGTCTGACCCACGAAGTAGGTGGTCAGCTCGGGCACCTCGCGTTTC
>NZ_CDBI01000070.1:98205-98717 GCF_000820025.1 Aeromonas popoffii | reverse complement strand
ACCAGGCGCCGAAGGCCTGATTCAGGGGGGCTATGCTGGCGGCGTTGGTGATGTAGAAGGGGTGCTGCGCCGTGCCCATGATGCCGTTCATCCAGTTCACCGCCCGCTTGTTCACGCTGAAGGCGCCCGGGGTGGCGATGGGGGTCAGACCGGCATCGGTCAGCTGCTGCCGGATGAGGGCATGGATCTTGTGCCAGCGCTCGGCCTGTTGTCGCAGGCTGGTGAGGGTCTCGGTGAGACCCTGGCGTTCGCTGTCGCTGAGGCTGCCGTCGCTGGCCAGCACCTGCTGGATCAGCGCCTCGCTGGCTGCTGGGTCGTTGAACAGGATGCGGCCATCGGCCAGCGGGCGCATGGCCATGTCGAGGTGAAAACCGGGTTGGGCCAGGATCACCAGGTCGCGCTCGGCCACCTTGAGCTCCTGCGCCATCAGGCGCTGGCTGATGGCCATCATGGCGAGAAAACGGCGGGTCTGCTCATCCAGCTCGGCGCCGGCCAACTCCTTGCGCTGGTAA
>NZ_CDBI01000070.1:88908-98030 GCF_000820025.1 Aeromonas popoffii | reverse complement strand
AACTCCTTGCGCTGGTAACCGCCGGCCTGCAGCATGCCTCCCAGCCGGGTCAGGGTGGCAGCATCGGCCTGAAGCGTTGGCAGCTCGTTCTCTATCTGGTCATCAGCAAAGCCAGAGTGGAGATTGGCGGTGACCACCAGGCCGGCGTAGTCCCGCTTCAGCCGGGCCAGCAGATCGAAGGAGGCCGGCAGCGCCTTGCCATGGAGCGCGCGATAGCGTTCGGCAATTCGCTCCCCTTGCTGTGGGCTCAGAAACATCCGCCCCTGTGCGGCCTGCCGGCTGTCCCAGTCCACTTGGTACTGCGCCAGCTCGGCCTTGGCGCGCGCGGTTCTGGCAAAGGCGTGGCGCTGCTCGGCGCTCAGATCCCGAGGCAGCAGGTTGGCCGCCTCCAGCAGTATGAGGTCCACCTCGGTGTCATGGCCCTTCTGGAAGGTATAGGGGCTGCCCAGCCACTCTTGCTCATCCAGTTGCAGGTGGAAGCTGCCGTCGCGATCCATGCTCTCCTGCCGCGTGGCGATGCGCTCCCTATCCAGCCGGCTGTGGTGCAGGGTGGTCTGCAGCAGGGCGTCTCGGCCGATCAGGGCATAGGGGGTGCCGTCGGCGCGCTGACCGGTCAGCATGTTGCCGCCATCGATGATGGAGAAGGTGGGGATGAGCTCGTGCCCTTGCGCCTCGGCAAAGGTGTTGGCCTGGGAGAGCATGCTCTCGTTGAGCCCCTGGGAGTCCTGGCTGCCCAGACTGTGGTGACCCTCCTGCTCGGCCCCTGGGCTCTGCGCGGTCAGGGCGGTGATGAAGGCGTGGTAGCTATCCTTGTCGGCCAGCGGCGCCCGGGGGCGGAAGATGAGGACGCCATCCCGTGACAGCCACATGTTGTCTTCGGTCCAGGTGTACATGTTGTCATGGATGCTGACCGAAAATCCCTGCTCTTTGCCGATCTGCTCCAGCTCAGCCACCAGTTCGGGCTCGGTCTGGATGGGCAGGTGGAGCTGGTGGATCCGGTTGCCCAGATCATCTTGCGCCAGCTGGAAGCTGCGGGTAAGGGCGGGGATTTCCCGTTCAGAAGTGAGCTGTGGGTCGTCCGGGTAGATAAGGGGAACAGAGATGGCTGAATTGAGCCAGAAGAGGGTCGAGATGGCGAGGGCCACGCCGGTTTTGCGCATGATGGTTTCCTGTTGTTATGGCGGAATGAATATTCCGCGAGCCTGAACTGCACCTTGCTGTAGAGAGAAGGTCTCTTCGCTTGGGATGGAAACCATAAGGCCGGGGCAAGGAACCACAAGCCCGTAAATTTGAATTGATTTTTAAGCCTGACTTAATAGCTCGAAATATCTCCTGTAAATAACAAGGCAGTCTCGTTTTATTTTTAGTTATTACGATTAAAAACAATATCTTGAGGTGCATTTTTGTTGATAGGAATATTTTTTAATGTCTTTTTTTTCGGTTTATATTCGCTTGAAAATACGAAGTTTTTAAGTGACTAAAGAGCAAAACGCAGGCACGCCATGCAGGGGGAAATATCAGGCAATGGCGTGCCATGTTTTCTGTCGTGATTGGCAGGGGATGTGTCAGGTGAATCTCCGTGCAAGCACGGAGGCCATGAGGTCGCCCCTGGGCGTGGTCTGTTATGTCGTCATCAACCAGCCGGTGGCTTGATAGGGGGCGAAGGTGGCGGCGGGTTCCCCCGGGTAGTTGCTTATCAGCAAGGTGGCACCTTTTTCCACTTGGTCAAAGTGGGGCATCGACAAGGGGCCAGCGGTGAGATTGGCGAGCAGCAGCAGGGTATGCCGTGCCCCGGTTATCGGGTCTTGCCAGCGGCGGCGGTAGCTGATGCGATCAGGGTCTTCTTCATCCAGCAGCGCGACGTCGCCGTGGCGAATGACGGGGTGAGCCTTGCGCAGGGCGATGAGCTGGCGATAGCAGTGAAACGGTGAATCGGGGCGGGCCAGCTGTTCGGCGGCGTTGATCGCGACGTGGTTGTCGTTGAGCACAATCCAGGGGGCTGCCGGGCTAAATCCTGCATGCAGGCCTGCATCCCACTGCATCGGGGTACGGGCATTGTCGCGGCCAATGGCATCGAGTCGCCGGCTCAGCTCGGCGGGATCCAGCTCCGACTGGCTGGCGCGATAATTGATCGCTTCCACATCGCGCAGCTCATCGGCTTGCCAGTGGCGGTTGGTCATGCCCAGCTCTTCCCCTTGATAGATGAAAGGGGTGCCTTGCATCAGATGGATCACCATAGCCCACAGCTTGGCGCTGACTTCGCGCCATTCGGGCCTGTCATCACCAAAGCGGGAGACGGCGCGGGGCAGGTCGTGGTTACCCAGAAACAGGCTGTTCCAACCCTGACCGTGCAGCCCGGTCTGGTGGCGGGCCATGGCCCGTTTGAAGGCGAGGGGGTCAAAGTGTGACGACCATTTGTCGCGGCCCAGCCCCAGATGTTCGAAGTTGAACACCATGCTGAATTCGCTGCCATTCGGGTTCGAATAGTGCTGCATATGGGCGAGATCGGCGCCCCAGGTTTCCCCCACAGTGATGATCCCCTTGCCGCCAAAGCTGGCTTGGTTGAGTTCGCGAATATAGTCGTGCAGGTGGGGGCCGTTGCTCATGGCAAGATGCGACCACTCCTTGCTCACCATGTCGATCACATCGAAACGGAACCCTTTGATCCCCTTGGCCAGCCAGAAGTTGATGACTGCGGCCATCTCGGCCCGCACTGCCGGGTTGTCCCAGTCCAGATCGGCCTGACTCGCATCGAAGTTGTGCAGGTAGTAGCGATCAAGCTGGGGCACATACTGCCAGCCGTTGCCGCCGAAGATGGAGGTGATGGGGTGGGCATCGACAAAGGCCTTGTCCCGAAACACGTAATAAGCCTGATAACGGGGATCGCCCGCCAGCGCGCGCACAAACCACTCATGCTCGATGGAGGTGTGGTTGGCAACGATATCCATCATGATGCCGATGCCACGGGCGGCGGCCTCTGCTATCAGCAGCTCCAGCTCGGCCAGGGTGCCAAAGGCGGGGTCTATGGTGTGGTAGTCGGCCACATCGTAACCGTTGTCCCGCTTGGGGGAGCGATAGATGGGGGTGAGCCAGAGCAGGTCGACCCCAAGCTGCGTCAGATAACCCAGGCGCTGGCGGATGCCATTGATGTCGCCCATGCCGTCGCCATTGCTGTCCTGGAAGCTCATGGGGTAGATCTGGTAGATGACACAGCTATCGAGGTCGATGGCGGGAGAATGGAGAATGTGCGGGTTCATCAGCGTGGCCGGTTGGGGGAGCGGTGTTGCTATCTTACGCAGATGAGCAAGGCATCAACAGGCTCAGACCATCGTTGAAAAGGGTTCCATTATTGACTGATTGTCAAAAGTGAGGGAAGGGTCACAACTTGGCCATCCCGTGCCACGGGGATGGCCGGGATGGCGATCTCTGCATATGCCCTTTGGCATACGGCGTTATCGGGTTGCCTTGGCTTGCTCGGCCCCTGGCGCCTGCTGGCGCTCTGCCTTCTCCTGCTGGTGTTCCGCCTGCGCCTCCAGCTCCTTGCCGAGGAAGTAGTTCAGGAAAGTGCGGATCACCGCGATGATGGCAAGGCGAATAAGCTCCTCCTTGCTCGGCGCTACCGTGGTGGCAAGTATGTCGGCGGCGAGCTGGAACTCCAGCGCCAGAATGAGCCAGCTGCCAAAACAGAGGCGGATGCGGGGGAAACCGGGGGCGTGATCCCTGATCCGCGCCGCCAGCCAGAGGGTCTTGCCAAGGCCAATGACCACGCAGGCGATGGAGATGATCTCCAGCAGCAGCTGGAACAGCTCGACCCCGTGCATCATGCCCTCTTTCAGGCTCGCTATGTCAAACACTCGGATCACCTCCCTGATTCAAAAGGGACACTATTAGCATATTGATCGGCAAAGGCCAAATCCGGCTCAGGCAATCAGTTTGAATTCAATCACATAGAGCGGCGGCAGGGCGGGGTAGATATCGCGGATAACATCTTTCAGCTCGGGGAGGGTCATGTTCTCCTGACGGGCGTGCTCGTCGCTGAGTTCATCAAAGGCGACCGCATTGACCGAGAGCACTTCGATGGTACCAAAGGGCTGGTGTTCCGGGTTGGTGAAAAGCGAAAGACGCTGGCCGGGCTGCCAGTTGGCCTCGCTCTCGTCGCGGATGGTGATGGTCTTGCGGCCCGCCTGAATGTCGGCCACGAAGCGGCTGAAGAAGGTGAACTCGGGATAGGGATGGGCAGGCATGGTGACTCCTGAAAGGGTGAACCGGGATTAAAGGTCGAGATAGGTGCGCAGCCTGGCGAGATCGGCGATGGTGGGACCGTCGGCGCCATCGCACACTATCCCCTGGTCGACCAACTCCTTGAGGGCGCGGCGGTAGACGCGCTCCGTGGTGCCAAAGCGCGCCGCCTCATGGGCCCGCTTGCGCGAACCCAGCATGGGGGTGCGCTGGCGCTCGCGCCACAGTTCATAGGCGATGTTGTAGGCGATGGGGTGGAGCAGGCGGCTGGTGGTGATGTCCAGGGTATCGAGATAGTCGCTGGCGAGGGCCGAGGCGAAGAACAGGGTCAGCTCGGGTTCAGCCAGCAGCCGCTGGGCCAGCTTGTGAGCGCAGATGACGCTGGCATCCAGCTCGGTCTCGGCCATCACGCTCCACTGCACCGGGGTAGCGCTGAAAAACTCCATCTCGCCGAAGATCTGGCGCTGGCACGCTATCTCCCCGAGCTGAAACAGGCGCCCCGAGTGCACGGCACTGTTGAGGGAGACCCGCCCAGTCTCCACCAGATAGAGGCATTCGCTCTGCTCCCCCTGCCGCATGATGTATTCGCCGGGCAGGTAGCGGCGCAGAAACAGGGTGCACGCCTCCAGCGCCGCGGCAAAGCGGGGTTCAAGCTGCTCAAGTTCGGCGTGAAAACGGCCGAGGGGGTAGGGTTGTTGCTGCATGACTTGCCTGTCGCACCGGATGACGAGGGCCATGAGGCTAGCAAGAGAGCGGGCTGGATACCAGCCCGCACGGTAGCGGATGTGCCGCAGTTAACGGTTTGCGGCTTATTGCGCCAGTGCGTGAAGGGCGGCTGCGATGGCTTGCTGCTCACCGGCCATCATAGCCTGCTCGGCGCTGGCGTAGTCCGCTACCCCTTGCTGCACATCCTGCTCGAACAGCACCACGTTGCAGAGCACGGCAGCGACCCGCACCTTGCGCAGGCGACCCACGGTCAGCAGGGAGGCGGTCTCCATATCGGCACCGAGCACGCCACGGGCATGCCAGTAGCGGCATACTTCCTGCTCGTCATCCCGATAGAAGCTGTCGTGGGAGCGCACCAGCCCGTGCCAGTAGGGCTGGCTGCCGGTGGCCACATGGTTGAGCAGGGCAGCTTGCAGCCAGATATCGGCGCAGGCGGGGTATTCGGCGGGCAGATAGGCCAGTGAGGCCCCGTCACTGCGCACCGCCCCTTCCACCACGATGAGATCCCCGAGCCCGATGTCGTGCTGCAGGGCACCGGCGGAGCCGACCCGGATAAGCGAGTTGGCACCGGCTTGCACCAGCTCCTCCAGCGCTATGATGGCCGATGCGCCACCGATGCCGGTACTGCAGACCGTGATGGGCAGCCCCTGATAGGATCCGTTGATCAGGCGAAATTCCCGGTTTTGTCCCAGCACCTCACACTGCTCGAGTTGGCTGGCGATGCGGTCGACCCGGGCCGGGTCGCCGCACAGCACCACCCGCTCGGCAATCTGCTCCGGGCGGCATTGCAGATGGGGCAGCAGGCTCATGCGATCACTTCCTGCTGCGGGCGTTTGGCGGCCAGCATCCAGAGGCGGGTGCCGTTGGCGGCGATAAACAGCAGGATCAGGTACTCCAGCGACATGGCGTAGACGCCCTGGGCGGCATAGACACCGATGCTGATGATGTTGATGACCACCCAGAGGATCCAGTTCTCCACGTATTTGCGGGTCATCAGGATCTGGGCCACTACCGAAAGCACCGTCATGGTGGCATCCCAGAACGGGAAGGCATCCGGGGAGGGCTCAGGGGTGGCGAGATTGGCGCCAAACAGGTTGAGCAGGGCGACCGAGGTGCGCGCCAGGGTAGCGAAGACCGGATCGATATAGCGGGTCAGCAGGGCGATGGCCAGCACGCTCACCAAGGCGGTCATCATCAGCTTGGATTTGCTGAGCCAGCGGATCTGCAGGGTATCCCCCTGCTCGTTGGCGGGGCGAGTCCAGGCGTACCAGCCATAAACGTTGGCGCAGAAGAAGAACAGCTGCAGCATCAGCAGGCCGTAGAGCTGGATCTGGAAGAAGATGATGGCAAACAGGCTGACGTTGATCAGACCAAACAGGTAGTTGATGGTCTTCTCCTGACTGGCGAACCAGATACAGGCCAGGCCGAATAAAGTGCCGATGGCTTCAATCCACGACATGGCGTAACCGCCGCCCAGCGGTATGGTCACCAGGGTGTGATTGATGCTGAACCACTCGAATATGCTCATTTTCGTTTCCTTTGAAAATTTGGAAGAAAGGGGGGGATCGGGACGGGCCTATTCTAGTGGCTGTGCGGCGGCGATCGCAGGACTTTTGTCCGGGTTAGCCTGAGCCACATCAAAAAATGGATACAGGGTGGCGGCAAAGGCTCGCCATTTTTGCCGACCGCAGGGGGCCCGATATGCGATGATGGCCCTTGCCCTTTATGGATATGTAAGAAACCGGGGCAGAACAAACTGTGGTCTGATGGAGTCTGCCATTTCACCCATTGTGTCATGGCGGACATGAACGAAAGGAGCAAGTGTGAATTCCGAACTGATCTGGGTCCTCTGCATGCTGGTGGGCGCCATCTATCTGTTTATTACCAACAAGGTACGCATGGACGTAGTCGCCTTGTTGATCATCATATTGTTTGTGTTGAGCGGCACCCTGACCCTGCCGGAGGCGCTGGCGGGATTCAGCGATCCCAACGTCATTCTGATTGCTGCCCTGTTCGTGGTGGGGGAGGGGCTGGTCCGTACCGGCATCGCCTACCAGGTGGGGGATATGCTGGTGAAGGTGGCGGGCAGCAGCGAGATCCGCATGCTGGTGCTGCTGATGGTGGCTGTCACCCTGCTGGGGGCCGTGATGAGCAGCACAGGGGTGGTGGCCATCTTCATCCCGGTGGTGCTGAGCGTGGCGAACCGCATGGGGATCCCGGCCGGCCGTTTGATGATGCCGCTCGGCTTTGCCGGCCTCATCAGTGGCATGATGACGCTGGTGGCGACCCCGCCCAACATGGTGGTCAACAGTGAGCTGATGCGCCACGGTATTCAGGGTTTCGGCTTCTTCGGCTTCACCCCCATGGGGCTGATCATCCTGGTGATGGGCATAGTCTACATGCTGCTGATGCGGGGCTCCCTGGTCCGTGAAGGGGAGGAGGGAAAAGGCAAACAGGCAGGGCGCAGCACCATGCGCGATCTCATCCGCGATTACCGGCTGGCCGGGCGGGCCCGCCGGTTGGCGATCCGGCCCGACTCCCCCCTGATAGGCCAGACCCTGGATGAGCTGCAGTTGCGGGCCAGTTATGGCGCCAACGTCATCGGGGTGGAGCGCTGGCGCAAGTTCCGGCGGGTGATGGTGACCGTCTCCGGCGTCACCGAGTTCCAGGCCAAGGATGTGCTGCTGATCGACATGTCCGACCCCGAGGTAGACATTCGCGAGTTCTGCCGCGAGGCGCGGCTCGAGCCCATGATCCTGCGCGGGGAGTACTTCTCCGATCAGGCGCGGGAGGTGGGCATGGCCGAGGTGTCGCTCATTCCGGGATCCCGCATGCTGGGCAAAAGCATTCGCGAGGTGGCCTTTCGTTCTCACTACGGTCTGAGCGTGGTGGGGATCCGCCGTGATGGCGAGGCGCTGACCGGCAAGCTGGTGGATGATCCCTTGCTGATGGGCGACTCTCTGCTGGTGGTGGGCAACTGGAGCCTGATCCGCTTGTTGCAGACCCACAGCCGAGACTTCCTGCTGCTCGGCCTGCCCGCCGAGGTAGACGAGATGGCGCCGGCTCGCAGCCAGGCCATCCACGCCCTGATCTGTCTCGGAATCATGGTGGTGCTGATGGTGACTGATCCCGTGCCCAACGTCATCGCGGCACTGGTGGCCTGTCTGCTGATGGGCAAGTTCCGCTGCATCGACATGGAGAGCGCCTACAAGTCCATCCACTGGCCCACCCTGATCCTGATCGTCGGCATGCTGCCCTTTGCGCTGGCGCTGCAGAAGACGGGGGGGGTGGACATGATTGTTGGCGGTCTGATCGCAGCCGTCGGTGAGATGGGCCCTCGTGCTATGTTGGCCAGCCTGTTCGCCCTGTGCGCTCTGATCGGGCTCTTCATCTCCAATACTGCGACGGCGGTATTGATGGCACCGATTGCGCTGGGAACGGCCCAGCAGATGGGGATCTCCCCCTATCCCTTTGCCATGACCATCGCCATCGCGGCCTCGGCGGCCTTCATGACGCCGGTCTCGTCGCCGGTCAATACCCTGGTGCTTGGGCCTGGCAACTACAAGTTTGTGGATTTCGTGCGCATTGGCGTGCCCTTCACCCTGCTGGTGATGGTGGTGAGCGTCATCGCTATCCCCTGGTTCTTCCCGTTCTGACCGGTTTGATCAGGGGAAAGAGAGACAAGCGGCTTGAGGGCCGCTTTTTTGTCGCTCCGCATCGGCCCGGATGGCAGCAGAGCGAGGGGGGAGTGAGGCAGAGAAAGGGTGGCAAGAGGGGATACGGCGAAAAACGGGCACAAAAAAACCAGCCTGAGCTGGTTTGTTTGGTACTGCTATTAATGGTGCGGAAGGAGAGACTCGAACTCTCACACCTTACGGCGCCAGAACCTAAATCTGGTGCGTCTACCAATTTCGCCACTTCCGCAATATTAATGGTGGCTATGACGGGATTCGAACCTGTGACCCTCGCATTATGAGTGCGATGCTCTAACCAACTGAGCTACATAGCCGTCTTGTCACCAATGTCATCGCTGACAAGTCAAAAATGGCCGGGTACTAGGGTTTGGACCTAGCCACGTTGACGAGATCGAAATCTCTCACGCTTACCACAGCAAATCATCGACAGGTCGATGACGGGTAAAAATGGCTGGGGTACTA
>NZ_CDBI01000070.1:861-88656 GCF_000820025.1 Aeromonas popoffii | reverse complement strand
ACCAACTGAGCTACATAGCCGTCTTGTCATCAATATCATCGCTGACAAGTCAAAAATGGCTGGGGTACTAGGATTCGAACCTAGGGATGGCGAGATCAAAACCCGCTGCCTTACCGCTTGGCGATACCCCAACAGCGCTCCTCGACAGTCATGAGACTGGCAAAGAACCTTTAAACATTGCGGTGGTACCAGGAAACTTGACGAGATCGAAACCTCTTACGTTTACCACCGCTATCACCGACGAGGTCGATGAAAGGCAATAATGGCTGGGGTACTAGGATTCGAACCTAGGGATGGCGAGATCAAAACCCGCTGCCTTACCGCTTGGCGATACCCCAACAGCGCTCCTCAACAGTCTCGAGACTGGCAAAGAACTTTTAAAAATGGCTGGGGTACTAGGATTCGAACCTAGGGATGGCGAGATCAAAACCCGCTGCCTTACCGCTTGGCGATACCCCAACTGAACAATTTATGGTGGCTATGACGGGATTCGAACCTGTGACCCTCGCATTATGAGTGCGATGCTCTAACCAACTGAGCTACATAGCCAACCGTGCTTCCAGTGAGTCGTTGCCTCATCACTGTGCGGGCCGAATTATGCGTATCTGGCTCTGGGGCGTCAACCCTTTTTTTGCCAGAAAAACCGAATTTGGGTGCGTTTGGCGAGTTATTGGTCGCTGTCGTGCAAAAGCCCAACAATCTGGTTTTTTTTACGACATTTGCCGGAAGATAGGGTGTTCTGCCAGATAAAAGAGAGGCCAGCAATGCTGGCCTCTCTTGGGATTAGACGTTGAACAGGAAGTTCATGATATCGCCATCTTTGACGATGTACTCTTTCCCTTCGGCGCGCATCTTGCCTGCTTCCTTGGCACCTTGCTCACCCTTGTAGGTGATAAAGTCTTCGAAAGCGATGGTTTGGGCGCGAATAAAGCCTTTTTCAAAGTCGGTGTGGATCTTGCCCGCCGCTTGCGGCGCTGTGGCACCGACCGGAATGGTCCAGGCACGCACTTCCTTCACGCCGGCAGTGAAATAGGTCTGCAGCTTGAGCAGCTCGTAACCTGAGCGGATCACCCGGTTCAGGCCCGGCTCTTCGATGCCAAGGTCTGCCATGAACTCGGCGCGATCGTCGTCATCCAGCTCGGCGATGTCAGATTCGATGGCGCAGCAGACCACCACCACAACCGCGTTCTCGGCGGCGGCGATTTCACGCACCTTGTCGAGGAAGGGGTTGTTCTCGAAACCGTCTTCCGCCACGTTGGCGATGTACATGGTGGGCTTGAGGGTCAGGAAGTTGAGGTGGCTCACGGCGGCCAGCTCATCCTTGTCCAGCTTCATGCCACGGATCATCTGGCCGTTTTCCAGGGCGACCCGGATCTTCTCCAGGGTTTCCACTTCCAGCTTGGCATCCTTGTCGCCGCCCTTGGCGCGCTTGGACTGGCGGTGAATGGCGCGTTCGCAGGCGTCCAGATCCGACAGGGCCAGTTCGGTGTTGATCACCTCGATGTCGTCGGCCGGAGAGACCTTGCCAGCAACGTGAATGATGTTCTCGTCCTCGAAGCAGCGCACCACGTGGCCGATGGCTTCGGTTTCACGGATGTTGGCCAGGAACTGGTTGCCCAGACCTTCGCCCTTGGAGGCACCGGCAACCAGACCGGCGATGTCCACGAATTCCATGGTGGTCGGCACGACACGCTGGGGATTGATGATGGCCGCCAGCTGGTCGAGACGCGGATCCGGCATGGGAACCACACCCGTGTTCGGCTCAATGGTGCAGAACGGGAAGTTGGCGGCTTCGATGCCAGCCTTGGTCAGCGCATTGAACAGGGTGGATTTACCTACATTGGGCAGGCCCACGATACCGCATTTAAAACCCATGGATTGTTACCTTACTTGATAGATGCTGTGAGGGGCGCAGGCGTCCCGTGTCATATTTTTTGGCCTCGAGACGGTATGAAACCGCTCATGGCCCTGATCATGTCTGGCTTGGGCGCATGATCGAACATCCCTATACTTTTTCGGCCTTGAAGCTGTGCAAGCGATTCATGGCCTTGGTCATGTCTTGCTTGAACAGGATATCGGTGGCGCGCAGGGACTCATCCAATGCGGCCTCGATCAGGCTCTGTTCACTGCTTGGGGCCTTGGTCAGGACGAATCCGGCCACCAGCTCCTTGGCACCGGGATGGCCGATGCCAAGGCGCAGCCGGAAGAAGTTATTGTTATTACCCATCTTGGCAATGATGTCTTTCAGGCCATTGTGACCACCGTGGCCACCACCTTGCTTGAACTTGGCGATGCCGGGGGGCAGGTCCAGTTCATCGTGGGCCACCAGCATGGCTTCCGGTTCTATCTGGTAGAAACGGGCCAGCGCCGCCACTGCCTTGCCGGAGAGATTCATGTAGGTGTTCGGGATGAGCAGACGCACATCCTGACCTTCCACCTGAATGCGGGCCGTGTGGCCGAAGAACTTGGGCTCTTCGCGCAGGCTGACATTGTGCCAGCCTGCCAGCTGCTCCACATACCAGGCGCCCGCATTGTGGCGGGTCTTGGCGTATTCGGGGCCGGGATTGCCCAGTCCCACGATCAGTTTGATTTGGCTTGTCACGCTTGATGTCTTCACTCGCTACTTGCAATGGGCAGACAGCCCAAGGCAATGGGACGCAATATTCTAGCCGCCGACTGGCGATCACTCAACCAAAGCTCGGCAACCGTGAGGGAATAATCGCTGATGGGGTTGCCAATGGCAGCAAAACGGACCCCTTGTCGGGGCCCGTGTTGGTCAATGTTCGCTGGGGTGGCGCCTTACTCGGCCCGCAGCAGCGTGACCGTCTCTTCCGTCAGGGCGGTCAGGGTCGGCCGCTGCTCTCGCACGTATTGCACGAAGGAGGCCGCGTCCGTGCCGCAGTTAACGCTGCTGGCCTTGCAGTCGAGCTGCTGACCCGGTGCATAACGGGCGCTTAGCTGATCGCCGCTTTGCTCCACCTTCTCGATGGGGAAGCCGGTCAGTTTGCCATCCACCCAGGCGAGATCCAGTCGCTCGGCCTGCTGGCTCTGGGCGCGGGCGAGTGCCTGCCAGCCGTCGTTGCCATCGGCACTGTAGGCATTCATCACCACCCGATAGCGTTGGTTGTCGACCAGATCCTGCCATTGCCCTGCAGCCGTCTGCCATTGCAGTTGGGTCAGCTCGCCGCGCTTGTCCGGCACCGTTTCGGTGAAGGTGTAGCGCAGATGACCGCCGTAGGGGAATTTGCCGGCGTGGGCACTGGCAGGCAAGGTGGCCGTAATGGTCTCTGTCAGCAGGGCGCGTACCTCGGCGCCGGTCAGGGTCAGCACGGAGAGCTGATTTTTGAATGGCAACAGGGTGAGCGCCGCGTCCCCCTCGCGCAACTCGCCAGCGGGCAGATCGGCGCGCACGCCCCCCACCGCCAGCAGGGCGAAGTGAACCGGCCCGCCGGTCAGGGCTTGCACCGCCGGGGTGTTGGCCCAGTAGTATTGGCCTTCGGCCACCAGGGGGGCGACGTCGGATCCGTGGCTGTCGCTACCGTTGTCGCCGGGGCGACGGGCATTTTGCAGCGGCGCCGGCAGGGTGGCGATGACGGGTCCGAAGGCCTGCTCCAGCGCCGGCTTGTAGTGGCTGTCGATGATGCCGCGCAGGCGCGGGTCTTCATCCACTGTCACCAGGTTGGGCCGGGCATCAATGAACTTGCTCGCCTGTTTGCCACGCGTCTTATCCAGCACCTGTTTGCGGGCCGGATCGGCGAAGAAGTCACGGCTGGCCAGCAGCTGGTTCTGGCCCTTGCAGGCGATGACCCGGCCCTGGCCGTCGAAGCTGATCCGGGCCAGGCCGATGGCCTGGGCGTAGGAGCCCGCTTGTACTACGCAGGTCAGGCCGACGCCGTCCGGATTGGTGACCAGCTGGGCGTATTCGCCGGTCTTGCCCCAGCCGATGTTGCTGAAGTCACCGAGCAGGCTGTGGGAGTGGCCGCCGACGATGGCATCGATACCATTCACCTCGGCCGCCAGCGCCAGATCCCGCTCGTTGCCGATATGGGTCAGGGCGACGATCTGGTGGATCCCCTTGGCTTGCAGCATGTCAACGGTGGCCTGAGCCGAAGCGACCTCCTTGCCAAAGCGCAGCTTGCCGACGTTGGGGGAGATATTGGCCATGTCCTCCAGCACCAGTCCCATCACGGCCACCAGATGCTGGCCCTGGGGCAGGTTGTTGAGATCGGTGACCGGGCTCTTTCGGTTGCCTTTGAAGGCATAGACCACGAAGGGTTTGAGGTTGGTGGCGTTGTGCAGATCAGGGTCGGCCGTGGTGTCGAGGTTGGCCGCCAGTACCGGGAAGTTGACCCTCTTGATAAAGCGGGCGAGCTTCTGGTTGTCGAGATCGAATTCGTGATTGCCCAGGGCCATGGCATCGAGGCCGAACTGGTTCAGTAGCTCGGCATTGGCCATTCCCTCGTTGAGCTTGAAGTAGCCGCTGCCCTGCCAGGCATCGCCACCGTGCAACAGCAACAGCGGCTGGTTTTTGGCAAGCGCCTCGGCCTGAAAGGATTTTGCCATGGTGAGCAGGCGCGGATAGCCGCCGAAGCGGGTGTAGAGAGTGTCGCTTTCCCCCTGCTTGCCAAAGATGGGCCCCTTCAGCTCGGCGTTGACCGGGTCAAACTGGGAGTGGGTATCGTTCATGTGCGCCAGGGTCAGCACGAAGGGCTGATTTTCTTTGCCGGGCTGACAGGCGAACAGGAAGCTGCAGAAGGCAAGAAGCAGCAGCGGGCGCAAGCGATTCATGGATCAATCCTTAACCTGCGGTGGGGCAGGGCAATACCGGGTGTGACAGGACTAGAAAGACAAAAACCGCCAGCTGGCGGTTTTTGTCACAACGGTGTCTATCAATGCTCAAACATGGCAGAGATGGACTCTTCGTTGCTGATACGACGAATGGCTTCCGCCAGTACGGTTGACAGGGTCAGCTGTTTGACCTTGTCGACCGCCTTCATCTCTGCGGTGAGCGGGATGGAGTCGGTGATGATCAGCTCGTCGATGACCGAGTTTTTGATGTTCTCCACGGCGGAACCGGAGAAGACCGGGTGAGTGGCGTAGGCGAATACACGCTTGGCGCCGCGCTCTTTCAGGGCTTCTGCGGCCTTGCACAGGGTGCCGCCGGTGTCGATCATGTCGTCGACTATGATGCAGTCGCGGCCAGCCACGTCACCAATCAGGTGCATGACCTGGGAGACGTTCGGGCGGGGACGACGCTTGTCGATGATGGCGATGTCGGTATCGTCCAGCAGCTTGGCGATGGCACGGGCACGCACCACGCCGCCGATGTCCGGTGATACAACGACAGGGGATTCGAGGTTCTTGGACTTCATGTCTTCCAGCAGCACAGGGCTGCCGAACACGTTGTCGACCGGGACGTCGAAGAAGCCCTGGATCTGCTCGGCATGCAGGTCAACGGTCAGCACACGGTCCACACCCACGCTGGAGAGGAAGTCAGCGACAACCTTGGCGGTGATGGGCACACGGGCGGAGCGGACGCGGCGGTCCTGACGGGCATAACCAAAGTAGGGGATAACGGCAGTAATACGGCCAGCTGAAGCACGACGCAGAGCATCCACCATGACGATCAATTCCATCAAATTGTCGTTGGTCGGGGCACAGGTGGATTGAATGATGAAGATATCGCCACCGCGTACATTCTCATTGATCTGTACGCTGATCTCGCCGTCGCTAAAGCGACCTACGGCAGCATTGCCGAGTTTGATAAACAGGCGATCTGCGATCTTCTGGGCTAGTTCCGGCGTTGCGTTACCAGCAAACAGCTTCATGTCAGGCACGGTTTGAAACCTCGGGGTTGCATCCAGTATGTGGGGGAGTCTGATTCAGACCCGTATCGTTTTGGGGCAAACGATTTATCAAGTTGACGGGTCAGGCCAATATAGGCCGCTTTCAGGCTAGGTGCATCTCGTTGCATGTTTCAAACCGGATGGCTGCCGCGTTTGCGGGAAGCCGTCATCCAGGAGATCGATGACCTCTTTGCGAGTGACAAGGGGGACGATAATGGTTGCAGACTGGCTTGACGAGATTGCGCTCTGTCAAGATCATCTGCGGCCTGCTTACCGAGACACCCGTGTCAATCACCAGGATAATGGCTGGGGTACTAGGATTCGAACCTAGGAATGGCGAGATCAAAACCCGCTGCCTTACCGCTTGGCGATACCCCAATCACTGATTTGTTGCAATGTCACGAACAGTGGTGATATGTTCTCGCCCTTGGCGACAAACCCATCCCATCCCTTCGGCACTTTTGCCAACACTTCCCGAGCAGCCTCTTCGTCTTCAAATTGAGCAAAGACGCAGGCTCCTGTGCCCGTCATTCTTGACGGCGCGTATTCTAGCAACCAGCCGAGCGCATTGGCAACCTCGGGGTGGCGCTTTTTCACCAGCAATTCGCAATCGTTTTTCCACGTCCCTTCCAGCAGGTTGTGAAATGCCATTTTCGGCGTCGCTCTGGGCAGGTCCGGATCCTGAAAAACGGCGGCAGTGGCCACGTGGCAATCGGGCTTGAGCACCAGGTACCAGACGCTTGGCAATTCGACCGGTTGCAGTCGCTCGCCCACCCCTTCTGCAAAGGCGGCGCGGCCACGAACAAACACGGGCACGTCGGCACCCAGCTGGACGCCGAGCTCGGCCAGCTCATCTTCACTCAAGCCGGCCTGCCAGAGGTGATTGAGCGCAACCAGGGTCGTGGCCGCGTCCGAGGAGCCGCCCCCTATGCCGCCCCCCATGGGCAATACCTTCTCCAGCCGGATATGGGCCCCCTGCGGGCTCGACAACCGCGCCTGCAGCAGGCGGGCGGCGCGTATGATGAGGTTCTGCTCATCGGGCACGCCGGGAATGGCCGGGCTCAAGGTGAGCTGCACCGTGTCTGGCAGTGGCTCGAATTCGAGCCAGTCGCCGTGACTGAGAAAGATAAACAGGGTCTGCAGCTCGTGATAACCGTCCGGTCGACGGCCATTGACGTGCAGGAAGAGGTTGAGTTTGGCCGGTGCGGGCCAGCGAGTGGCTGTCATGTTCGCCTCCTTGTCGGTTGCAGCCATCAGTGAACGAGCGTCCATTGGTTGATCTGCAATTTGAGGCGGCTGCCCTGGCCCTCCATGGTCAGCAGGTGTGGCAGGCGGTAGCCGTCCTGATCCCGGTAGTCGCCGTAGACGATCTGCCACTGGCCGTCACGCACGCTGGCCAGGCTGCTGTCGGGATTGAGTTCGAACTCGGCCTTGCCCGGCAGCCCCTTGATCCACTCCGGCAGCCCCTGCACCGGTATGTTCCAGCCGGTGAGTTGATAGACGAGTGCCTCGGCATCCTGGCTCTGGTGCCGCTTGCCCTCGTTGTCGATCAGGGTAATCTCGCCCTTGCTGCGGGAGAGCTCCAGTATGTGGGTGCCAACTATGCTGCTCAGGTTGAGACGATAGTCGTCCCCATCCTGCCGCCAGTTGACCCGGGCGCTGCCCTTCTGCTGGGCGGTGATGATGGCCATCTTGCCCGACAGTTGCCAGTGGGTGAGCTGCTCGAGACGGGCCCGCTCTTGCTGCCAGTTGACCTGATCCCGCTGGGGTTGGATGGTGGCACAACCGGCCAGCGACAGCAGGCAGGCGAAGGTGAAAATACGCAATAACAAGGTCATGCTCCAGATATGGGGATTTGCCACAGTATACGGGGCGGCCGTATTGCTTTTAAAGCCTTACCCTTTCTCGTACAATTGACGACCTTTACTCCCAGCGCACAGATACGATCACCACCCACTCATGAGTTTGCTTGCCCTCGGAATTAACCACAACACCGCCAGTGTCGCCTTGCGGGAGCGGGTCGCGTTCGGCCCGGACTGCATCGATCGCGCCTTGCGTGAGCTGGTCACCCAACCCGGCGTAAGCGAGGCGGTGATCGTCTCGACCTGCAACCGCACCGAGCTTTACTGCAGCCTGGCGCAGGGGCAGGGGGAGCAGGTACTGCACTGGCTGCAACGTTTCCATGGTCTGGACGCGGCTGACGTGGTGTCAGCCATCTACCTGCACTGGGACGAAGAGGCCGTGCGTCACCTGATGCGGGTAGCCTGCGGCCTGGATTCGCTGGTGCTGGGCGAGCCGCAGATCCTGGGGCAGATCAAGCAATCCTATGCCCATGCCCAGCAGTCCGAGGCGGTGAAGGGGTCGCTGGAACGCCTGTTTCAGAAATCCTTCTCCGTGGCCAAGCGCGTGCGCACGGACACCGAGATAGGTGCCAGCGCCGTGTCGGTGGCCTTTGCCGCCGTCAGCCTGGGTCGGCGCATCTTCTCTGATCTCTCCCAAACCAAGGTGCTGCTGGTCGGTGCTGGCGAAACCATAGAACTGGTCGCCCGTCATCTGCGCGAGCAAAACGTCACCCAGATGATGGTGGCGAACCGCACCCTGCAGCGTGCCCAGCTGCTGGCCGAGGAGTTTGATGCCAGGGTGATGACCCTGGAAGAGATCCCGGATTATCTGCACGAGGCGGACATCGTCATCAGCTCGACTGCCAGCCCGCTGCCCATCATCGGCAAGGGCATGGTGGAACGCGCCCTCAAGGCCCGTCGCTTCAAACCCATGTTCCTGGTGGATATCGCCGTGCCACGGGATATCGAGGCCGAGGTGGACGAGCTCTCCGATGCCTACCTCTACACGGTTGATGACCTGCAGGGCATCATCGAGCAGAACCTGGAAACCCGCAAACGGGCCGCCGCCGAGGCGGAGCTCATCGTGCAGGAAGAGCGCGATGAGTTCATGGGCTGGTATCGCAGTCAGCATTCGGTGGATCTCATCCGCGATTATCGTCATCAGGCCCAGCAGGTGGCTGATGAGGAGTTGCAGCGCGCCTTGCTGGCCCTGCAACAGGGTGAGAATGCCGAACAGGCCCTCAAGGCCATGGCGCATCGCCTCACCAACAAGTTGATCCACGCACCGACCCAGGCCTTGCGCCAGGCGGCGGCCCAGGGGGATCACCATCAGCTCTCCCGCCTGCGTCAGGTGCTGGGATTGTCACCAGAGTAATTGTTCGGGGTGGCCGACTGGCGGCCCCTTCCTCCATCGAGAAAACAAGATTTATGAATCCGTCACTGATCAGAAAGCTGGAAGGCCTCATCGAGCGCCACGAAGAAGTACAGGCCATGCTCGGCGAGCCAGGGGTGGCCTCGGATCAGGATCGCTACCGCGCCCTGACCCGGGAATATGCCCAGCTGGAAGATATCGTTCACGCCTTCCAGCACTTTCGCCAGGCCGAAGAGAACCTGGAGGCCACCAAGCTGATGCTGGAAGAGGATGATGCCGACCTGCGCGAGATGGCGCAGGAGGAGTTGCCGCTGGCCAAGAGCACGCTGGAGGAGCAGGAGCAGGCGCTGCAGGTGATGCTGCTGCCCCGGGATCCCAAGGATGACAACAACTGCTACCTCGAGATCCGGGCCGGTGCAGGCGGTGACGAGGCGGCCATCTTTGCCGGTGACCTGTTTCGCATGTATTCGCGCTACGCCGAGCGTCAGGGCTGGCGCATCTCCATCGTCAGCTGCAACGACGGCGAGCACGGTGGCTACAAGGAGGTGATCGCCAAGGTAGACGGCGAGCACGTCTATGGCCGTCTCAAGTTTGAATCCGGCGGCCACAGGGTGCAGCGGGTGCCCGAGACCGAATCCCAGGGTCGGGTACACACCTCCGCCTGTACCGTCGCCGTGCTGCCGGAAGTGCCGGAAGCCGAGCAGATCGAGATCAATGCGAACGACCTGAAGATAGATACCTTCCGCGCCTCCGGGGCGGGTGGCCAGCACGTCAACAAGACGGATTCCGCCATCCGCATCACCCACCTGCCGACGGGTCTGGTGGTGGAGTGCCAGGATGAGCGCTCCCAGCACAAGAACCGCGCCAAGGCGATGTCTGTGCTCTCCGCCCGCCTGCAGGCGGCCGAGGATGAGCGCCACCGCGCCGCCGAGCAGAGCACCCGTCGCAACCTGGTGGGTTCCGGCGATCGCTCCGAGCGCATCCGCACCTACAACTACCCGCAGGGTCGCCTCTCTGAACACCGCATCAATCTCACCCTCTATCGCCTCGGCGAGATCATGGAGGGGGATCTGGACTGCATCATCAGCCCCATGATCCAGGAGTATCAGGCCGATCAGCTCGCCTCCCTGGCCGAGAACAGCTGATGCAGCCCGTGTGTGCAGATATCGCCGTCATGGCGCTGGCGCGCCGCTGATGCAGATCCAGCAGGCCCGCGCCCACATAATGGCAACTCTGGCCGGGGGCGACTCTCCCCGCGCCGACGCCGATGTGCTGCTCTGCCATCTGCTTGGTTGCCGACGCAGCTATCTGATGACCTGGCCGGAGCGCACCCTCGATGCCGCCCAGCAGGCGACCCTGCAGGGTTGGCTGAGCCGTCGTCTCAATGGCGAGCCCATCGCTCACCTTGTGGGGGAGCGGGAGTTCTGGTCACTGCCGCTCAAGGTGAGCCCGGCCACCCTGATCCCGCGCCCCGACACCGAGGTGCTGGTAGAGCAGGCGCTGGTGCGGTTGCCCCCAAGGCCCGCTTTGCCGCATCAGGCGCCTTGCGCCTTGCTGGATCTGGGTACAGGCACAGGTGCCATTGCATTGGCGCTCAAGTCAGAGCGGCCGGATGCCGATGTATGGGCGGTGGATCGCATGCCGGAGGCGGCCGCACTGGCACGCGCCAACAGCGCCGCGCTGGGGTTACCCATCGAGGTGCGGGGCGGCAGCTGGTTTGAGCCACTCTCGGGCGCGCCGTGTTTCGAGATGATAGTCTCCAACCCGCCCTACATCGACGGTGCCGATCCCCATCTGGCTGAGGGGGATGTGCGTTTCGAACCCCGCTCTGCCCTGGTGGCGGACGAGCAGGGGCTGGCAGATATCCGCCTGATAGTGGCCGGTGCGCCGGCCCATCTTTGCCCGGGCGGCTGGCTCTTGCTGGAGCATGGCTGGCAACAGGGTGAGGCGGTGCGTCAACTCCTGCTGCAGTGCGGCTACAGCCAGGTGGAAACCGTGCGTGATTACGGTGATAACGAGCGGGTGACCCTGGGGCGCCTGGCTCGGTGATGATGACGGGCGGGCCCGGCCTGCCCCTGTTCAAGGATATGTTATGTATGTTGTTCTCAAACATCTGCACCTGGTGCTGATCGCCTCGGCCGTGCTGATGTTTATGCTGCGTTTTTACTGGGTTCAGAAGGGGACGGGTGGTGCCTATAGCAGCCGGGTCCTGCAACTGAGCGGCTGGTTGAATGGGCTGGTGGTGCTCTCCGGCGTGCTGCTGTGCATGGTGCTGGATCTCAATCCGCTCAACAACGGCACCCCCTGGCTCAGCGAGAAGCTGACGGCCATCCTGGTGGTGGCATTTTTGGCCATGATGGCGCTGCGACTGGCCCGCAATAACGGTATCCGCTGGTTTGCCTTCCTCGGCGCCATCGGTTGGCTCTTCTTTATCGCCAAACTGGCCGTATACAAGCAGGCCAGTCTGTTCGGTTAAGGGTGATGACGATGATACGCGTAGACGAATGGACCGATTTCGAAGCCCACGATATTGCCGAGCTGGCGCTGTCGGTGAGCGATGAGATCCATGGTATCAGCGGTCGTGGCGAGGCCGAGCTGGCCCGCCTCGATGCCTGGCTGGACGAGACGATCGCTGAGGGCAATTGCGACGAGGTGCGCCGTCAGCTGCTGCAGGGTTTCTACCAGAGCATGGGTTTTCACGGTGACTGGCAGGATTACTTCTCCGCTGCCAATTGCGATCTGGCTCAGGTGCTCGCCCGCAAGCAGGGCATTCCGGTCAGCCTCGGCATCCTCATCATACAGCTGGGCCGCAAGCTCGGGCTGGATGTGGAGGGGATCTGCTTCCCCGGTCACTTCCTGGTGAGCTTCGCTGGCAGCGAAGGCGAGGTCTATGTAGACCCCTTCACCGGCGACGAGCTGAGCCTGCACCGTATCGAATTGCTGCTGCGCGGCGCCCTCGGCAATCTGGCTACCCTGACCGCCGAACACCTGCAGCCCTCGGGCCAGTGGGAGATCATCGAGCGGCTGCTCAACGTCAGCAAGGGTGCCCTGCTGCGGGAAGATCGCATGACAGAAGCGCTGCGCTGCAGCGAACTGCTGCTGCGCATGAAGCCTGGCGATCCGCTGGAAACGCGGGATCGGGGCTTCATCTACGAGCAGCTCGACTGTCCACGCTTCGCCGCCGACGATTTTGAATACTTTATTGAACAATGTCCGGACGATCCGGTGGCCGATGTGCTCAAGGTACAACTGGCCGCGCTGGATCTTAGCCCCAAGCCGCTCCATTAAGGATGCCCGGGAGCTGCCACAGAACAATATCAGTGCCGGTGTGCCCAAGGCGCAACGGACTAACAGGGATTCAAGCCCCGGGCCCCTGCACTCAAGGATGCCCGGGAGCTGCAACAGAAGAGTATCAAGGTCGGTGTACCCAAGGTGCAACGGACTAATTTGGATTCAAGCCCTTTCACTTAAGGATGCCTGAGATGGAACAGAAGAATATCAAGATCAATGACATCGATGTAGCCAACGACAAACCGTTCGTGCTGTTCGGTGGCATGAACGTGCTGGAATCCCGCGACATGGCGATGGCGGTGTGCGAGAAGTACGTGGAAGTGACCAGCAAGTTGGGTATCCCGTTCGTGTTCAAGGCGAGCTGGGACAAGGCCAATCGCTCCTCCATCCACTCCTACCGCGGCCCGGGTCTGGAAGAGGGGATGAAGATCTTCCAGGAGCTCAAGGCGACCTTCGGTATGCCGGTTATCTCGGATCTGCATGAGGTTCATCAGGCCAAGCCGGTGGCCGAAGTGGTTGACGTCATCCAGCTGCCCGCCTTCCTGGCGCGCCAGACCGATCTGGTGGAGGCCATGGCCCGTACCGGCAACGTCATCAACATCAAGAAACCGCAGTTCCTGAGCCCAAGTCAGATGAAGAACATCACCGACAAGTTTGAGGAGTGCGGCAACGACCAGCTTATTCTCTGTGAGCGCGGCGCCAACTTCGGTTATGACAACCTGGTGGTGGACATGCTGGGCCTGGGGGTGATGAAGAAGAGCACAGGCGGCTATCCGGTGATCTTCGATGTGACCCACTCGTTACAGTGCCGCGATCCGCTGGGGGCTGCCTCGGGGGGTCGTCGGGATCAGGTGACCGAGTTGGCCCGTGCTGGCATGGCGGTCGGCCTGGCCGGTCTGTTCATCGAGTCACACCCGGATCCGAAAGTGGCCCGTTGTGATGGCCCGAGTGCCCTGCCACTGGAGAAGCTGGAAGGTTTCCTCAAGCAGATGAAAGCCATTGACGATCTGATCAAGGGCTTTGAGCCCCTCGATACCTCCGCCTGATCCACAGCGCCAGTTTAGTGATGCCAAGTGCCCCGCCATGCGGGGCATTTTTATATCCAGAATGTGTTCATTGAGGTCTTAAATAAATCACCGACCAAATATATCACGGTTGCCGTGGCGTTAATGATGTTAAATTCGTTGTGTGATTGATGTCTCTTAATGACTTCTTATAACGTGTGAAAGTGGCGCCGTTACGATGACGAAATAGCATGAAGCTGGCGAGAGAACGATGATATCTCGTTACGGTTCCCTGCATGCTTATTTCTGCCTTATGGGAAATTGATTAATTAACAGGACGTTAATAATGCGAAAGAAAATATTCAGCAGCCTTTATTTTCAGGTGCTGCTTGCGATCACCCTGGGGGTATTTCTGGGGCACATCTATCCAGACCTAGGGGCGGATATGAAGCCACTGGGTGATGGCTTCGTGAAATTAATCAAGATGATCATTGCCCCCGTTATTTTCTGTACCGTGGTGACAGGTATTGCTGGCATGGAGAGCATGAAGGCGGTGGGGAAAACCGGTGCCATCGCGCTGATCTACTTTGAAGTGGTAAGCACTATCGCCCTGGTCATCGGATTGGGCGTGGTCAACCTGCTGCAACCCGGGGTGGGCATGAACGTGGACCCCGCCACGTTGGATGCCAGTTCCATCTCGGCCTATGCCGAGCAGGCCAAGTCGCAGGGCATTATCGCCTTCCTGCTGGACGTGATCCCGGGCAGCGTGATCGGCGCCTTTGCCAGCGGCAATATTCTCCAGGTATTGCTGTTTGCGGTGCTGTTTGGTTTCTCCCTGCATCATATTGGCGAGAAGGGAAAATTAATCTTCAATGTCATCGACAGCTTCTCCCAGGTTATGTTCGGCATTATCAACATGATCATGCGACTGGCGCCGGTCGGGGCATTTGGTGCCATGGCCTTTACCATAGGGAAATACGGTATTGGCTCGCTGGTGCAGCTGGGACAATTAATCGCCTGCTTCTACTTGACCTGTTTGCTGTTCATTTTTCTGGTGCTGGGCAGTATTGCCAGGGCGAATGGTTTCAGCATCCTGCGCTTTATTGCCTACATCAAGGAAGAGCTGCTGATCGTGCTGGGAACCTCCTCTTCCGAATCCGTGTTGCCGCGTATGCTGGTCAAGATGGAGGCGCTCGGCTGCAAGAAGTCGGTGGTGGGGCTGGTGATCCCGACCGGTTACTCCTTCAACCTGGATGGTACCTCCATCTATCTGACCATGGCGGCCGTCTTCATCGCCCAGGCGACCAACACGCCGCTGGATCTGTTCCAGCAGATCACCCTGCTGGTGGTGTTACTCATCTCTTCGAAAGGGGCGGCCGGCGTCACCGGCAGTGGCTTCATCGTGCTGGCGGCGACCATCTCGGCGGTGGGGCACCTGCCGCTCGCCGGGTTGGCGCTGATCCTGGGGATAGATCGCTTCATGTCGGAGGCGCGTGCCCTGACCAACCTGATCGGCAACGGGGTGGCCACTGTGGTGGTGGCCCGCTACTGCGATCAGCTCGATGAGCAGCAGATGAACGAGGTGCTCGCCAACCCGGCCGCGGTGCAGAAGGTCGAGCAGCACGGATAGCTGGCGGGCCCTACCTGCGAGGAGAGGATGGGCAAGCACTGTTTCTTTCCCATCCAAAAACGCCCGCGTGGGTAATGCCAATCAGTTAACTCTTTTTGTGACTGAATATTTGAAATTTTGACTGGCAGGAACGGCGCCATGGTTAACGCGTCAATGTGGCTGACACCTTTGCCCTGACGGGCATCCAATAAAAAGAGGGAGGCATTATGCCTCCCTCACTCTTTGGCCCTTATACCTCGCGGGTTGGGACTCAAATTCTCTTAACTGACTTGCAATTAGCCCGCGTGGGCCGTTTTGCATGGTGCAGATGACCGCAGAGGAAATTACAGGCTCTGGGTAAAGGTGCGGGTGACCACGTCACGCTGCTGTTCCGGGGTCAGTGCGTTGAAGCGCACGGCATAGCCAGAAACACGTATGGTCAGTTGCGGGTACTTCTCCGGATTGGCGATGGCGTCTTCCAGGGTTTCGCGGCGCAGCACGTTGACGTTCAGGTGCTGACCACCTTCCACGGCAGGTTCGGCTTGAACCGGCAGTTCACGGTATTCGAACTGACCCAGGTCAGCGACACTGACTTCCTGATCGGCGGCGAAGGTGTCGCCTTTGGCGCAGATGCAACGAGCCTGTTGCTTCTCTTCGTCCAGCAGCCAGAAAGAGTTCAGCAGCGCGGTGTTGGTGGACTGGGTGATTTGGATGCCCTTGATCATGGTATGACTCCTCATAGGAAAGCGGATTCAACTGTAAGGAGATTACCCTGATGTATTTAAACCACCGAGATGATTTAAAGGGCCCTTGCCTTACACCTTTACTTTGTTGGGTCATATATATCACGATGGTAATAATACGAAAATTGATCTAAATCAAAAAATGCGCAACTTGCACCTGTGTGTTGGGTTTAAATTATTGAGATTAATCAAAAATAGGTCATTTTTATGATTATAAAAGATATCCAAATTATGCATCTTTTATTAATTAAATCTAGTAATTTAACTACATCTTATGGCTATTTCAGCCTGTGACAGTGCTGGCCCAGCCCGCTTCACCGGCAGAGTGTCGTGGCTCTGTGCCAGATGTCCGTCGTCCGGCAACCCCGGTGCTCGTCTCCTCCATAAAGGCAGCGACTCCGCCAGGAGGGGCTCAGAGGAAGGCGCGGTCCCCGCCTGGGCACGCGTGGTGAAGAGAGCCGGTTCGGCGTCCCGCATTTTCTGCCGCTCTCGATGAGGAGGCATCATGTCCGTCACAATCCGCTGTATGGGGCTCAGCTGATGGCGATGCGGTTGCGTCTTGCGGTCTGCCCCCCTATCCTGAGCCCCTTGCCGCATTAATTGAGGATACTGGGGTGCAGACTTGGACAGATGTATTGGATTCGGAGAAAGAGGAGAAAGGGAAAGGACCGCAGGGGTCTGATCCTGCCGCATTGATGGAGGGGGCTGGGGTGCCGAGCTGGACAGATGTGATTGGCTCTGAAAAAGAGCAGGACTATTTCAAGGCGACCCTGGCGACCGTCAGGAGTGAGCGGGAAGCGGGCAAGCTTATCTACCCGCCTGCGACCGAGGTGTTCAACGCCTTCAAGCTGACCGAGCTGGATCGGGTCAAGGTAGTGATCCTGGGTCAGGATCCTTATCACGGCCCGACCCAGGCCCATGGCCTCTGTTTCTCCGTGCTGCCCGGCGTGCGCACGCCTCCCTCGCTGGTCAACATCTACAAGGAGATGCAGCGGGATCTGCCGGGTTTTGTCACACCCAATCATGGTTTTCTGGAGTCCTGGGCCCGGCAGGGCGTGCTGTTGCTCAATACGGTGCTGACGGTGCAGGCGGGCATGGCCCACTCTCACGCCCATCTGGGCTGGGAAACCTTCACCGACAGGGTCATAGAGCAGATCAATGCCAGCTGTCAGGGGGTTGTCTTCCTGCTGTGGGGAGCGCATGCCCAGAAGAAAGGCCGTTTCATCGACCGGCAGTGCCATCACGTGCTGAGTGCCCCTCATCCCAGCCCGCTCTCCGCCCATCGCGGCTTCATCGGTTGCGGCCACTTCTCCGAAACCAACCGTCTGCTGACCGAGCAGGGGATGAGCCCCATCAACTGGCATTCGGTCTGCGAATAGAGGACACCGAGTGGCCATGACTGTCGCCGGGTATCGAGCCAGGATGGCAGGAGCAGGGGGCTAGCATTGTGCGTCACTTGGCACTTTGTCTGCAGATGACTTGATTGAGTGCAAAGTTAGCGTGATAAATGACCGTATACTGGAGGCAGGATCGTCTCATTTCAGCGCAAGGAGTGCCCATGCTAGCCAGTCTGCACAAGGATCATCTCAACATCTCCAGGTTGCTGGCGCTGCTCAAACACAAGCTCGCCGTCATTCGCAATGAACAGCCGGTCAGCTACTTCCTGCTTCGGGACGTGGTGGATTATTTGCGGGAGGTCTCGGACAAGTACCACCACCCGAAAGAGGAGATGATCTACGACTACTACCTGAAATACCGGGTGGTGGAAGGCGAGGTTGCCAACCGGTTGCAGGAAGAGCACGCCAGATTGCTGGAGGCCGGTGCCGAGCTCAAGGAGATGGTGGAGATGATACTGATGGATGCCGTCATCCCGCTGGATCAGTTCACGGCAAGGCTGGAGCAGTTTGTGGCGCTGCAAGAGGCGCACATAAACTATGAAGAGGGAGTCATCTTCCCCCATCTGCGTGATTCGCTGACCGAGGATGATTGGCGTCACATGGAGCAGATCTGGCATAACCGGGCCATAGGGGATCCCCTGTTTGGCGCCGAGATCAGTCAGCACTTCCAGGCGCTGGCCAAACGCCTGTCGTTGCCACTCTCCTTCTGACCGTCACAAGCCACTAAAAACAGCGCCCCGGGTAACCGGGGCGCTGTTTTTACAGTTCGATCTCTTCCGAGAGACCTTCGTAGGCGATGTCGATGGATTGCAGCTCCTTCTGCAGGCGATGCTTGTCTTTCAACGCCTCAATCTCACGCCATTTACGTTTCTTTCCCGTTGTTCCGCGGCTACGTGAACCGAGCTCAACCACATCGTCATAATCGAAGTTGAACATATCCATGGCTCCCTCCTTGGTTATTCTCGTTCTCATCACCCGTATAACATAACGCCATTAAAATTAAAACGTTTTCGTGACGAACTCATGACAGGGGATCTGGCGCCCATAAAAAAACCGGACTCCCTCGCGGGAGCCCGGTTTTTGTCTGCTCTTGCTGCCCGGATTAGAGGCGGCTGGCCAGCATGGTTTCCAGCTTGCCCTGGTCGACGGCGAACATGCGGATCCCTTCGCCCAGCTTCTCGACGGCCATGGCATCCTGGTTCAGTTCCCAGCGGAATTCGGCTTCGGTCATCGGAGTTGGCTTCGGCAGACGCTCGCCTGTGTAGTTCAGCTTGCGCACCACGGCGCCTTCGGTCTTGCTCAGCTCTTCCAGCAGGGCCGGGCCTATGGTCAGGCGGTCACAGCCAGCCAGTTCCAGGATCTCGCCGGTGTTGCGGAAGCTGGCACCCATGACCACAGTCTGGTAGTCGTGCTGCTTGTAGTAGTCGTAAATGGCGGTGACGGAGACCACGCCCGGATCTTCGCTCTGGGTGTAGTCACGGTTGTGCTTGGCCTTGTACCAGTCGAGGATGCGACCCACGAACGGGGAGATCAGGAAGGCGCCGGCTTCGGCACAGGCACGGGCCTGAGCGAAGGAGAACAGCAGGGTCAGGTTGCACTGGATACCCTCTTTCTCCAGCACCTCGGCGGCACGGATCCCTTCCCAAGTGGAGGCCAGCTTGATCAGGATGCGATCGTTGCTGATGCCGGCTTCGTTGTAGAGGCGGATCAGTTTGCGGGCCTTGGCGATGCTGGCGTCGGTATCAAAGGAGAGACGGGCGTCCACTTCGGTGGAGATGCGGCCAGGAACTATCTTCAGCACTTCCAGACCGATGTTGACTGCCAGCTTGTCGCCCGCGTCGATGATTTGCTGTGCCTTGTCCTGGCTCTGGGATTTGGCCCAGTTGATGGCGTCTTCGATCAGTGCCGCGTATTCGGGGATCTCGGATGCCTTCAACACCAGGGAGGGGTTGGTGGTGGCATCGATGGGCTGGTAGCGCTTGATGGCTTCGATATCACCGGTATCGGCGACAACTGTGGTCAGGGCTTTCAGCTGGGTTAATTTATCGGCCATAGCAAATATCATCTCTTAATGAGGGAGGGATCCCTGGGTTGCGGGCGTGAGACGACAGTTCTGAAATAAAATTACAAAATCTCGGCGGCTCAGGCTCAGAAAAGCACGATGGGGGAGGCCCATCGCCATTGCCTGCCTAATTAATACGGATGTAGCGCATCCTGCAATAGGGGGGCTTGTATGCTTATCATCCAGTCGCCGGCAATGCGGAGAAGAAGGGGGTAAAAGTGATTGATAAAAAACGACTTTTATCCATTTTCTGCCAATGGATTTATCTCCCGATAAAAACAACTTTTTTGGTTGATTATCGGTTTTGTGTCCTCGGTCACATAAATTGTGTGGTTAGCTACTTGAAATTTTATTACGTGTAAAACGTTTGGCAAAACGGGGCCATTTTGAAATCCATTTTAGGTAAACGCTTGCGATCGTGGTTTGCTTCCCTGTGAACACATCTACCTCGATGTAGATAACTGTCAGGGTGTGCTCTTTTGGGGCTAATTTGTCAGCTGATTGATTGGATTCCAAGTTTTGTTGAAAATTTGCGTGTTAAATGAAGCGTTATTGTGGCGGACAGCTCGTTTTTGGTTTCTCAGTGATCGCGATCACTATTCTGAACTCCCTCGCTATGCTAGATTCCGCCCCTTTAGTGAACCGCTAATTCAGACACCGACAGCAAGGGGCCAGCGCAGACTGGCCATGGACGTGATAACAACGAGAGAAATATGGACACTTTGATCGCAATGCTAAACGACCTGATGTGGGGAGCCGTGCTCATCTACCTGCTCATCGGGGTCGGCATCTTCTTTACCTTTCGCCTGGGTTTTATCCAGGTCCGCCATTTCGGCCACATGTTCTCCGTGTTGCGCAATAGTCGCAAATCGGACAAAGCCGGTATCTCCTCCTTTCAAGCCCTCTGTACCAGCCTTGCCGCCCGCGTCGGTACCGGCAATCTGGCCGGTGTGGCCGTGGCCATTTACCTCGGTGGCCCGGGTGCCATCTTCTGGATGTGGCTGATTGCCTTCATCGGCATGGCGACCTCCTTCGTGGAGAGCACCCTGGCCCAGCTCTACAAGGTGAAAGACGAGGACGGCAACTACCGTGGTGGCCCCGCCTACTACATGGAGCGCGGCCTCGGCATGCGCTGGATGGGGGTGGTATTCTCCCTCTGTCTGCTGCTGGCATTCGGCCTGGTGTTCAATGCGGTGCAGGCCAACTCCATCAGCCTGGCGATGAATGTGGCGTTTGGCATTCCTGACTGGGCTACCGGCCTGACGCTGGTAGTGCTCTCCGGCCTTATCATCTTCGGCGGCATTCGTGGTATCGCCCGTTTTGCCGAGCTGGTGGTGCCCTTCATGGCGCTGGCCTACATCCTGATGGCGCTGTTCGTGGTGGCGACGAACATCACCGAACTGCCAGGGGTGTTTACGCTGATCATCAAGTCTGCCTTCGGCATCGAGCAGGCGGGTTCCGGCGCCATGGGCTATGCCATCTCCCAGGCGATGATCAATGGTATCAAGCGCGGTCTCTTCTCAAACGAAGCCGGTATGGGCTCAGCCCCCAACGCCGCCGCAACCGCGACCCCCTATCCGCCGCACCCGGCCTCGCAAGGCTATGTGCAGATGCTGGGGGTGTTCCTCGACACCATCGTCATCTGTACCTGTACCGCGGCCATCATACTGATGTCCGGCCAGTTTGAACCTGGCTCCGGCATCACGGGAGTCGAGCTGACCCAGCGGGCACTCTCCTCCCAGATAGGTGGTGGTGGCAGCATCTTCATCGCGACGGCCATCTTCTTCTTCGCCTTTACCTCCATAGTGGCGAACTACTCCTACGCCGAGACTAACCTGGTGTTCCTGGAGCACAACCACAAGGGCGGTCTGGTGCTGTTCCGGATGTTCGTGCTGGGCATGGTGATGTTTGGTTCAGTGGGTGAGTTGCCGACCGTGTGGGCCATGGCGGATGTCTCCATGGGGTTGATGGCTATCGTCAATCTGGTGGCCATAGTGCTGCTCTCCGGCGTGGCCATCAAGCTGGCCAAGGACTACAACGACCAGCTCAAGCTGGGCAAATTGCCCACCTTCGATGCTAACAAGTACCCCGAGATCCGCAGCCAGCTGGAAGAGGGGATCTGGGACAATCCCCCCCAGAGCAACAAGCAGGCCTGAGCCTGGTGTTAGCTGTTGTCTGATGAACAAGGGGAGCCACTGGCTCCCCTTTTGCTTGCGCGGGATCTTGATTGGCGGTCGGCGCTATCGCTGTCCATCCCATGCGCGGCAGGTCTGGCGCAACCGTCGCTGCAGTTGCTGCCAGATCCGCTGCCGTTGTCTCGGGGAGAGGGGGAGCTGGCGCGATTGATCTCGTCCGCCAGCAGTCGTGCTATGTGCTCTTGTCTCCTTTCGCCCCTACAGCTTATACGTCAGCGGTGGAGGGGTATCGAATGGGTAAGCCATTGAGCAAGGTCATTTTTGGGGCAACTTCACACAGACTTCACTCTGGCTCACAGTGGGCACATGGAGCTCATCTAGGCTTGCGCACGGATTGACTGTGCCAGCCATGGGGTTGGCGTTACCTACATTCATCATGAGACTCATCAAATGGAAAAAGCTCCAACCCGGTCGCTGCTGGTACTGAGTGCCCTGTTGCTCTCCCCTTTATCCCATGCAAAAGAAGCCGAGCCCCTGGCGGCCGTGGTGGATGGCGCCATCCGGCCTTTGCTCAAGGAGCACAGGGTTCCGGGCATGGCGGTCGCCGTGCTCAAAGAAGGCAAGGCGCATTACTTCAACTACGGGGTAGCGGATCGGGAGAGCGGTACTCGCGTCAGCGAGCAGACCCTGTTCGAGATTGGTTCAGTCAGCAAGACACTGACCGCGACCCTTGGCGCCTATGCTGCGGTCAAGGTGGGTTTTCAGCTGGAGGACAAAGTGAGCCAGCATGCGCCTTGGCTGAAAGGCTCCGCCTTCGACGGCATCACCATGGCCGAACTCGCCACCTACAGTGCGGGCGGCCTGCCGTTGCAGTTTCCCGACGAGGTGGATTCCACCGACAAGATGCATGCCTACTATCGCCAGTGGACGCCAGCCTACCCGGCGGGTACCTATCGCCAGTACTCCAATCCCAGCATAGGCCTGTTTGGTCACCTGGCCGCGAATAGCCTGGGCCAGCCATTTGAGCAACTGATGAGCCAGACCCTGCTGCCCAAGCTGGGCTTGCATCACACCTATATCCAGGTGCCGGAGTCGGCCATGGCGAATTATGCCTACGGTTACTCGAAGGAAGACAAGCCCATCAGGGTCAATCCGGGCGTGCTGGCGGCCGAGGCTTATGGGATCAAGACCGGTTCTGCGGATCTGCTGAAGTTTGTCGAGGCGAACATGGGGTATCAGGGAGATGCCGAGGTAACAAGCGCGATCGCGCTGACCCACACCGGCTTCCATTCGGTGGGGGACATGACTCAGGGGCTGGGCTGGGAGAGCTACGCCTATCCCGTCACCGAGCAGACATTGCTGGCGGGCAACTCACCGGCGGTGAGCCTCAAGGCCAATCCGGTCACGCGCTTTGCGGTGCCCAAAGCGATGGGCGAGCAGCGGCTCTATAACAAGACTGGCTCGACCGGCGGCTTTGGCGCCTATGTGGCGTTCGTACCCGCTAGGGGGATAGGCATCGTCATGCTGGCCAATCGCAACTATCCCATCGAGGCCAGGGTCAAGGCGGCTCACGCCATCCTGAGCCAGCTGGCGTTGTGATGATCATGCCTGCCTGACGGAATGACTTCTTCTGGGGTAAATAATGAACGCTTGTCAATACGCCGGGTCACCCCGGCGTATTTTGTCATTGTAGTCACCGGCTATCACAGCGGCTGGTCGCGGCAAGGAGAGCGCTGCTAACCTTGCCGCGGGTGGCTAGCCGTACTGCTCTTCCATCCAGGCTTCCAGAATGAGCTGGGCGGAGACCCCATCCACGCTGCCTTTGTCGAGCGCCTTGTAGCCACCCCGTTCAAACAGGCGGGCGCGGGCATCCGTGGTGGTCAGCCGCTCGTCCTTGAACTCCACCTGTTTGCCAAAACGGCCGTGCAGACGGTTGCCGAATTTGCGGGCCCGTACCGTGATCTCCTGCTCAGTGCCATCCATGTTCAGCGGCAGGCCGACCACCAGCAGATCCGGTTGCCACTCCTTGAGCAGCTTCTCGACGTCGTCCCAGTTGGGAACACCGTCGTTGGCCTTGATGGCGCGCAGGGGCTGGGCTGTGCCGGTGAGCTCCTGACCGATGGCGACCCCTATGCTCTTGGTGCCGTAGTCAAAGCCCATGATACTGCGTGATGACATTGAATGTTTTCCTCAAAGCGCCTCGTAAAATACGTGGCAAACGGCATCAGCTGTGACCGATGTCGCTGGATAGATGAATGGGATTGACCCCTATGCTGGCAGCGGCTTGCTGCCAGCGCTGATGGATCGGGGTCTTGAAGACAAGATCCGGATTGGGCGGGATCACCAGCCAGGCGCCATCCACCAGCTCCTGTTCCAGTTGACCTGCACTCCAACCGGCGTAGCCGAGAGCCACCAGCCAGTGATCCGGGGCCTGCTCTGTGCCCAGGGTTTCCAGTATGTCCTTGGAAGTGGTGACCATGAGTTCATCCCCCACCTGCAGGGTGGAGTTGAACCCCGGGCGGAAGCTATGCAGCACGAAACCGCGATCGGCGTGTACCGGTCCTCCTTGCAGCACGGGCTGCTTGAGATCCGGGCTGGCCGGGGGGGCGAGCTTGAGCTGGGTCAGCATGGCGTCCAGCGACATGTCCACCGGGATGTTGACCACCAGCCCCATTGCACCCTCTTCGTTGTGTTCGCACAGGTAGACCAGCGAACGCTCGAAATAGGGATCGGAGAGGCTTGGCATGGCGAGCAGGAAATGATTTTGCAGTGTTTGCATATGGGCCAAATATTGCAAAGGTATTTGGGGCAATTATGGCAGCTCACTGTATCGGGCAAAACTGCTTTTTATCGCTTGCGGTCCTTTCCATCGACATTGTCAGGATGGAGAGAACGTCATGGAGGCTGTTTCGATCAGACAGATGCTGATCCTGGGGCCCCTGCTGGCACCTGTGCTGCGCAAGGACGAGCTGGGCGGGCTCACTCCCTCAGCGAGGTGAGCTGTCATTTTCGTGATCTCACCACCCAGATCAACGGCATGGCACAGGAGCAGAGCAAGGTGACGGTGGAACTGTTCCGCTGCTGAGGTGGCGTGCCCAGTACGCTGGCGGGAAACAACAGAGGCGGTCCCGGGGCCGCCTCTGTTGTTATTTTGCCGTTTAGCTTCGGGTTATTCAGGCGTTCGCCAGCCGACGCTCGATGGCATCCATCAGCATGCCGGTGATGGAGACGTCAAAGGCGGCCTCGATCTCGCGGATGCAGGTCGGGCTGGTGACGTTAATCTCGGTCAACCGATCGCCGATGATGTCGAGCCCGACGAAGATGAGGCCCTTCGCTTTCAGGGTCGGGCCTACCGCGCGGGCGATGGCCCAGTCGGCTTCGCTCAAGGGGCGTGCCTCACCACGGCCACCGGCCGCCAGGTTGCCACGGGTCTCCCCCTGCGCCGGAATGCGGGCCAGGCAGTAGGGAACCGGTTCGCCGTCCACCACCAGCACCCGCTTGTCGCCATCCTTGATGGCGGGCAGATAGGTCTGGGCCATGCAGTACTGGCTGCCATGTTCTGTCAGCGTCTCGATGATAACGCCGACGTTGGCGTCATCCTCCTTCATGCGGAAGATGGAGGCGCCACCCATGCCGTCCAGCGGTTTCAGGATCACATCCTTATGCTGGGCGTGGAAGGCGCGCAGCTTGTCGGCGCGGCGGGTCACCAGCGTGGTCGGAGTGTGCTCGGCAAACCAGGCAGTGTAGAGCTTCTCGTTGGCATCGCGCAGGCTCTGTGGCTTGTTGACGATGAGGCAGCCCTCATCCTCGGCCCGCTCCAGCATGTAGGTGGCGTAGATAAATTCGGTGTCAAACGGTGGATCCTTGCGCATCAGGATCACATCGAGGTTGGAGAGGGGCTGATCCACCACCTCGCCCAGGCTGTACCAGTCGGCATAGTCATATTTGACGGTGAGCGGGCGCATGGTGCCAAAGGCGCGACCGGCTTCCATGTAGAGATCCGACATCTCCAGATAGAAGAGCTCATAGCCGCGCTTTTGCGCCTCTTCGAGCATGGCGAAGCTGGAATCTTTCTTGATGTTGATGGCCGAAATCGGGTCCATCACTATGCCGAGTTTAATGGTCATCCGAATATCCTTCTTAATGGCTCGATTGGGTTGTAGGGGCGATTAGCGCAGCGTAATCGGCCGTTTGAGGCTGCCATCATTCGATGCCGCCATGCAGCTTATCGACACTGCCCTATGGTATTAAGCCAGATCGCCAAAGCGGCACTGCAGCGCTGTGATGGCGGTCAGAGCGGCGGTTTCGGTGCGTAGCACCCGCGGCCCCAGCAGCATCTCCTTGAAACCTTCCTGCACGGTACGGGCGATCTCATCGCTCGACAAGCCCCCTTCCGGGCCAATCAGCAGGCGCACCCCGTGCGTCGGCACTGGCAGTGTGCTGATGCTGTACTCGGCGCGCGGGTGCAGGTTGAGTTTGAGCTCTTGAGTCTCTTCTGCCAGCCAGGCGTCCAGCTCCATCGGCATGCGAACTTCGGGCACCAGGTTGCGACCGCACTGCTCGCAGGCGCTGATCACCACTTTCTGCCACTGCTCACGCTTCTTCTCCAGCCTGTCCGCCGGCAGCTTGACGCCGCAGCGCTCGGAGAAGAGCGGCGTGATGCAGGTGACGCCCAGCTCGACCGATTTCTGGATGGTGAAGTCCATCTTGTCGCCCCGGCTGATCACCTGGCCCAGATGGATGGCGAAAGGGGATTCCACCGATTGGGCGTCGCAGCGGTCGATGGTCACCTCCACTGACTTCTTGCCGACCAGGGCTATGGTGGCGGCATATTGATTGCCGTCGCCATTAAACAGCTCCAGCTGCTGTCCCGGCTGCATGCGCAGTACCCGGCCGATATGGTTGGCGCCATCTTCTGACAGGGCGAGGGTCTGGCCAACCTGCAGGGTGGCCGCTTCATAGATACGTGGAATGCGCATGGCTGATTGTCAGTCTCTTGCTTGGAAACGCTTCAATATCTTGGCGTGAGGCCCTGTTCAAGGTCCACTCGGCTATTGAAGCGCCTCATGATGGGAGGGGGCGCTCCCCCTCCTTCGTCAAATGGGGTTATTGGCACTGCTTTTCAATGAAGGGATTGGTATTGCCCTGCAACTTGCCGATGCGGCGATTGCGTTCGCACTCCCAGCCATCGGCCGGGTACTGTCTGTCCCAAGCGTCGAACAGTTTACGCTGTTGCGCCGCGAGACGCAGCCCATACTGCTGGCTCATATAGAGGTAGGCACGGGCGATCTGGCCCCGAACCGGCCCTTTGGGCGGCTGCACCCGACGATCCTTGAAATCCACCAGCATCTGGCACTGGCCGTACTGATCCGGGGTGCCGTTCCAGTCGGAGAAGCGGTAGTTGGCGCGATCACCGTTCACCTCGCCGATGGCGGGGAAGAGGTTGTGCATGTCCCCTTCCATCTGGTTGAACTCGTCGCTTTTGCCACAGTTCTTGCGGCCACCCTGTTGCCAGCACTGCAGCTGGTGGCCGAACTCCCAGGCCGGCACCACGTGTTCCCACTCGATGCGGCTGGCACGCTTGGCTTGCTTGCGCGGTTCATAGCCGCAGCTGGCCAGATCCGGGCTCATTTTCTTGCCCTGATACTCAATCTTGCAGCCGCAGTAGAAGGTGACGGGGTGATCCTGATAGAGGCGGTTCAGATCCAGCTTGGCGGCGCGAAAGGTCTGGGCATGGAGGGGCAAACTGACCAGCAGGGCCAGGGCGAACGAAAACAGGGAACGAAACATGAAGATCCTTGGTAATGAAGTGGTCGGATGAAGAGAGGGGCACCCTAGCACAGGGTTGCGACACAGGCTGGCTTACTCCGCAGGCACAGACTCCTGCTGTTCCCGCTCCAGCGGCTGCTTGCAGCGGCGACAGTGATAGCGGGCTTCACCGCGCACCACCTTGTTGTGGCGGCGCACCGAGAGCTGATGCTGTTGGCAGTGACAACGATAGGGCATGGTCGGCTGCGCCAGTACCGCCAGATCGAAGCTGTGGGTGGTTCTGGGTTCAAGGCCGAACACTTCCCGCATCATCGACTGCCACTGGGTGCCGTGAGGCAGCACCCGTGCCTTGCCGCGCCCTTCACCCCACAGGGCATAGACCAGCAAATGGGCCACCTCGTGGGGCACCACCTCGGCCAGAAATGCCTGCTGGTTGGCCTGATAGAGGGCCGGGTTGAAGCGCAGCTCCCAGGTTTGCAGCCGTGCAGAGCCTGCCGCACGGCCCCGCATGTTGCAGTAGATCCGCGGGCGGGCAAAGGTGCGACCGAGGCGCGCCTCGGCCTGCACGAAACAGGCTTCTACGCGTTGTTGCAGTAGGGATGCAAGCTGGGCAGGGGTGGCAGACATCAATATCTCGTCAGGTAGCGGAAAAGCAAAAGGGGAGCCAGGCTCCCCTTTTATCACAACTGGCGACTGTTACAAGCCAGCAGCGGAGCGCAGCAGCTCGGCCTTGTCGGTCTGCTCCCACGGGAACTCTTCGCGACCGAAGTGACCGTAGGCGGCGGTAGCCTGGTAGATGGGGCGCTTCAGATCCAGCATCTCGATCAGGCCATACGGACGCAGTTCGAAGTGCTCGCGCACCAGCTTGACCAGCAGATCCTCGGCGACCTTGGCAGTACCGAAGGTTTCGACACTGATGGAGGTCGGCTCGGCCACGCCGATGGCGTAGGAGATCTGGATTTCACAACGATCGGCCAGACCGGCAGCGACAATGTTCTTGGCCACGTAGCGGGCGGCGTAGGCAGCGGAGCGGTCAACCTTGGACGGATCCTTGCCTGAGAAAGCACCACCACCGTGACGGGCCATGCCGCCGTAGGTGTCAACGATGATCTTGCGACCGGTCAGACCGCAATCCCCCATTGGGCCGCCGATAACGAAACGGCCGGTCGGGTTGATGAAGTATTTGGTGTCCTTGGTGACCCACTCTGCCGGCAGCACCGGCTTGATGATCTCTTCGCGTACCGCTTCCACCAGATCTTTGTGGCTGATGGATTCGCTGTGCTGGGTAGAGAGCACAACGGCATCGACACCCAGGATCTTGCCTGCGTCATCGTAGGCGAAGGTCAGCTGGCTCTTGGCATCCGGACGCAGCCACGGCAGGGTGCCGTTCTTGCGCACTTCAGCCTGACGCTTCACCAGCAGGTGAGAGTAGGTGATGGGGGCGGGCATCAGCACGTCGGTTTCGTTGGTGGCGTAGCCGAACATCAGGCCCTGGTCACCGGCGCCCTGCTCCAGCGGATCGCGGCGGTCAACACCCTGATTGATGTCCGGGGACTGCTTGCCGATGGCGTTCAGCACGGCGCAAGAGTCAGCGTCGAAACCCATGTCGGAGTGGGTGTAGCCGATTTCACGTACGGTATCACGCACTATCTCTTCGATATCAACCCAGGCAGAGGTGGTTACTTCACCGGCCACCATGACCATACCGGTCTTGACCAGGGTCTCGCAGGCTACACGGGCCTTGGTATCTTGCTTGAGGATGGCATCCAGTACCGCATCGGAGATCTGGTCCGCAATCTTGTCGGGATGGCCTTCGGAGACCGACTCGGAAGTAAACAGCTTTGCCATGATGGGATTCTCAGCTTGTCTGGGGTTATCGCCACAGCAATAACCGGGTGATGATAGGATGATTGTAGAGGTATCTACATCTGGACGTCCATTTTAGTTAGCGCCCTTCTCGATTGCCAGCACTATTTTGGTTTTGCCGCGCGCTGGCCGAACAAGATACATGCTTTACCCCATTTGGGGGGCGAGCCGTTTACAACTCAATCGTTTGCCCCGGTCAGAAAAGCGATTGAGCTCCCAAAGCCACTTTATTCGCCCAGATAATATTTGCACCGCACGCCCCCTGCTGGGACAATAACGCGCCTTAATCTTGGCCATCAAATGAAGCAATCGCAGGAGATACAGATGCCTTCTCGTAAAGAGCTTGCCAATGCCATTCGCGCATTGAGTATGGATGCCGTTCAAAAAGCCAACTCCGGTCACCCGGGCGCCCCCATGGGAATGGCAGATATCGCCGAAGTGCTGTGGCGTAGCCACCTCAGACATAACCCGAACAACCCCAAGTGGGCCGACCGCGACCGTTTCATTCTCTCCAACGGCCACGGCTCCATGCTGCTGTACTCCCTGCTGCACCTCTCCGGTTATGACCTCTCCATTGACGACCTGAAAAACTTCCGCCAACTGCACTCTCGCACCCCGGGTCACCCCGAGTACGGCTATGCACCGGGCGTGGAAACCACCACAGGTCCGTTGGGTCAGGGCATCACCAATGCCGTGGGCATGGCGATCGCCGAGAAGGCCATGGCCGAGCAGTTCAACCAGCCGGGTCACGACATCGTTGACCACTACACCTACGCCTTTATGGGCGACGGCTGCCTGATGGAAGGCATCTCCCACGAAGCGTGCTCCCTGGCAGGTACCCTGCAACTGGGCAAACTGATTGCGTTCTGGGATGACAACGGTATCTCCATCGACGGTCACGTTGAAGGCTGGTTCACCGACGACACCCCCAAGCGTTTTGAAGCCTACGGCTGGCACGTGATCCCGGCGGTTGACGGTCACAGCCCGGAAGCCATCAATGCCGCCATCGAAGCCGCCAAGGCCGAGACCGGCAAGCCGACCCTGATCTGCTGCCGCACCATCATCGGCTACGGTTCCCCGAACAAGTCCGGTTCTCACGACTGCCACGGCTCACCGCTGGGCAACGACGAGATCGCCGCAGCTCGCGCTTTCCTGAAGTGGGATCACGCACCGTTTGTTATCCCGGCCGACATCGCTGCCGAGTGGAACGGTCAGGAGAAGGGCACTGCGCTGGAAGCCGACTGGGCTGCCAAGTTCGCCGCCTATGAAGCCGCTCACCCGACCCTGGCTGCCGAATTCAAGCGCCGTACCGCAGGCGAACTGCCGGCCAACTGGGCTACCGAATCCGCCAAGATCATCGAAACCCTGCAAGCCAACCCGGCCAAGATCGCGACCCGTAAAGCGTCCCAGAACTCTCTGGAAGCGTTCGGCAAGCTGCTGCCGGAGTTCATGGGCGGTTCTGCGGATCTCGCACCGTCCAACCTGACCATGTGGTCCGGTTCCAAGTCCCTGACCAACGACGATGCCTCCGGCAACTACATCCACTACGGTGTACGCGAGTTCGGCATGTCCGCCATCATGAACGGTATCGCCCTGCACGGTGGTTTCATCCCTTACGGCGCCACCTTCCTGATGTTCATGGAGTACGCTCGTAACGCCCTGCGCATGGCCGCGCTGATGAAGCAGCGTGCCATCTTCGTTTACACCCACGACTCTATCGGTCTGGGTGAAGATGGCCCGACTCACCAGCCGGTTGAGCAGATCGCGTCCCTGCGTCTGACCCCGAACATGAGCACCTGGCGCCCGTGTGACCAGGTTGAATCCGCCATCGCCTGGAAGCACGCCATCGAGCGTACCGACGGCCCGACTGCGTTGATCTTCTCTCGTCAGAACCTGGCCCAGATGGACCGCAGCGCCCAGCAGCTGGCCGACACCGCCAAGGGTGGCTACGTGCTGAAGGATTGCGCTGGCAAGCCGGAACTCATCCTGATCGCCACCGGTTCTGAAGTGGAGCTGGCCGTTGCCGCCTATGAGCAGCTGACGGCCAAGGGCCGCGCCGTGCGCGTGGTCTCCCTGCCGTCTACCGACGTGTTCGATGCCCAGTCTGCCGAATACAAAGAGTCTGTGCTGCCGTCTTCTGTCACCAAGCGTGTGGCCATCGAAGCGGGCATCGCTGACTACTGGTACAAGTACGTCGGTTTCGGCGGCAAGATCATCGGTATGACTACCTTCGGTGAGTCTGCACCGGCCGAGCTGCTGTTCAAGGAATTTGGCTTTACCGTGGAAAACGTGGTTGCGACCGCAGAGTCCCTGTAATAGCCCTTGTAGTTCCTGAACCTTGGGTCAGCGTGGCCCAATAGCCGGAACGATAAAACGCCCTCCGTTGCAAGATGGGGGGCGTTTTTTATGGCCTTTGATGCTGCCAGAGTGATGTGTTTATCGACCTCGCTTTTTCTTTTTCATTTGCTGTTATTCGTGGCGCCATATGATACCCTCCTTGCTGCTGCCACTCCCAGCTCTCGATTGACGGCCTGCTGTTTCAGCGGGTCGTCATGGTATAAACCAAGCCAGCAATCACATTCTTGCCGCATCGTCTCTGGGTGATGGCATCAGCTCACAAGGATATTCGGAGGGAGCAGGATCCGTTCCCGGGTGAATGATCTTTAATTATAAAAATGTCATTTGATGTGTAATCAAGATGGAGTTTTCCTATGTCTTGTTCTATTTCTATCGATCCATCAGCAAAAAAACTGCGGGTCAACAAAGACAGTTATGACTTTGATAAAATATCTGATGTGCAAGTCAGGACGCTCTCGTGGAAAGATAAACTGCTCAATATGTTCATCATCGGTTTCATTGCCTCAAGCGTATTGTTTATCATTGTCCCGACGGATGAACATGGTCAGGTAATAACGTCAGTTCTCCCTGTGGTTGCATTTTTGATCGGTGCATGTATTGCTTTGTTTGTCAGTAGTAAATATGAATTTAGATTGGAGTTTAGATATTCAGATGAAGTCGGTGTACAGTGGTTCACCGCAGCCAAGGGACGCACAGTTGTTGATTATCAGATGTTCAAGACACGGGAAGTAGAACTTAAGCACTACCTTTAGCGAACACTGATGGCTCGTAGGTTAGCTTGGCGAAGCGTCATTGGACGTTCGCAAAACTAAATGGATGCATTGCCAGGTTGGATAGTGTATTCACTAATATGATGATATTAAAAGCATGCCCCTGAAAATTATATAAAAAGACACCGGCTTAAGCCGGTGTCTTTTTATCATACACAGTAAACCTTATGCTTGCGGCGGGGTACTTTCCGCATTGGAGAGCACGGCATCAATTTGCACCAGCGCACCGGCGGGCAGTTCGCCCACCCCAAATACAGTGCGGGCGGGCAGGTAGCCCGGGAAGTATTGGGTGTAGACGGCGTTGACCGCATCCAGATCCGCGATGTTGCCGAGCTGGATATTCACTTTGACGATATCGTCCATCACATGGCCGATGCTCTCGACGATGGCCTTGATATTGCTCAGGCACTGGGCGGTCTGCTCTTTGATGCAGCCAGCCAGGATCTTGCCGGTGGCGGGGTCAATCGGCAGTTGTGCAGACAGATGGTTGTAGTGGGAGAAGGCGACGGTCTGGCAATGGAGCGGGCTCTGCGGTGCCTTGTCGGTATTGCGGGCAGAGATCACTAGCTTGTGACGGTCTTCCACCCGTTGCGGCGGAGTGCCGTCACCGTGGGAGATGACCGCATCCATCTGCACCCGCGCCCCCATTGGCAGGGCGGCTGCACTGACCACCGAGCGGGCGGGCAGATAGGCAACGGCGCGGGCAATGGCGGAGTCGGGGAAGAAGGTGGTGTAGACCTCGTTGACGGCCTCCAGATCGGCGAGGCTGGTCAGGTAGATATTCACTTTGACGATATCGTCAAACGGCACGTCTATGCTCTCCAGCACCGCCTTGATATTGCGTAGGCACTGACCCGCCTGCTCCTTGATGCCACCGGCGACCAGCTGGCCCGAGGCGGCATCGACCGGCAGTTGTGCGCCGATATTGTTGTAGTGGGAGAAGGCCACAGTATGGGTTGAGAGCGGATTGTGCGGTGCTTTGTCGCTATTGCGGGCCAGTTTGACCAGCGGGCAAGGATCTTGCGGGAAGGTGCCTTCGCCGTTGGAGATGATGGCATCGATCTGCACCAGCGCACCCAGCGGCAAGGCGGCGACGGCGAGGGTGGTGCGGGTCGGCAGATAACCCGGGAAGAATTCGCGATAGACGGCGTTGACCGCCTCCAGATCCGCCATCTCTTTCAGGAAGATGGTGGTTTTGACCATATCGTTCATCACGTGGCCAATGCTCTCTATGATGGCCTTGAGGTTATTCAGGCACTGTCTGGCCTGTACCTTGACATCGCCACTTACCATTTTGCCCGTCTTGGGAGCGACCGGTAACTGGGCGGAAATATTGTTGTAATGAGAGAATGCCACCGTCTGGGTGTAGGGCCCCAGCGCCTGCGGAGCATTGGTGGTATTTCTTGCCGACTTGATGATGCCACTCATAGATATGCCTCTTTTTAATATTTTTTGTTAATTCAGATACAGGTTTACCCCATCTTGTTGTGCGCCATGGCTACTGCACCAGCGGCGGCATCCCCGGTTATTATTTGTGATCCACCCAATAGCTGAATGGGATAAGAGAGGGCGGGACAGGGTAGATATGTCAGACATGGCGATTCTATGAGTGGCTATCAGGGGATGCAAACCGGGATTTCGTTTCTATGAGATAGGTCAACGCTCGAAAATATAGCTGTTTTGCTATTCAATTCAGGGTGAATACCATTCCGAGGTGGTTCAAACAGGGTTGGCATCGCGGGCGAGCCCGTGTGGACTGGGTTTATCCCTCTGTGGGGATGGGGCAGCGCTGTGAATGATGCGTTAAAAATATGCGTCATCTTGCGGATAACCGTTTTTATTTTGCATGGATATGTAATTTTAATCGTTTTGGGGATCTATCCAGTTCGCTAAAAATATGCTAACCCAAGGTCATGCAAAGACTAATAAAGATGTGGCTGGAATATAATTCAATACATTGCATAGGCGATATTTTGTTATTGCACTTGAATCGCCGCTTGTGTGCTTATTTTGATGATGTTGGCCGCCCAAAATAGCGAGATAAATATGCCATAAGTGGGCAGTCGTCCTGTGAGCGGTTGTGATGGTGGAGCAAGATGGTGGCTTGCCCGCCTGCGTGACGCGGGTCAGTGGTAGGCAGGCGCACAAGGGGGCGGGTCTGGATCAGCGCTCGGGATGGGGGCACCCGGTGTCAGTTATCCGGCGAGGTAGAGGGCACCCAGCACGGCCGGGCGACTGGCGCCGGTGACCGCGGGCAGGTTGCCCGGCTTGCGATGGATAAAGCGCTGTGCCAGCCAGGCAAACGCCGCCCCCTCTGCCCAGTCGGGGGCTATCCCCAGATCAAAGGTACTGGCGATGTGCCAGCAGGGCAGCAGGCTGGCGAGTTCCGCCAGCAGCGGGGTGTTATGGGCGCCGCCGCCGCAGACAAACAGCTCGGCTTTGGGTTGGCTGGTACCGACTGCCTCGGGCTGGGCGGGCAGCTGACGGGCGATGCTGTGGCAGGTGAGTGCCTGCAGGGTGCGCTGCACATCCACGGGGGCGTATGCAGTGCCTGCCAGCTCGCCATCGAGCCAATCGAGGGTGAACATCTCCCGCCCGGTGCTCTTGGGGGCGGCGGCGGCGAAGTAGGGGTGAGCCAGCAGCTTTCCAAGCAGGTCAGGAATAAGCTGGCCGCTGGCGGCCCATTTACCACCGGCGTCGTAGTTGCCGCCGTCTGGCTGATGACGGCGATACCAGCCATCGAGCAGGGTGTTGGCAGGGCCGGTATCAAAGCCATACACCCCACCGGGATTGCCCGGCAGCACCGAGATATTGGCGATGCCGCCGAGGTTCAGCACCACCCGCAGGGCGCCGGGTTTGGCAAACAGTGCCTGATGGAAAGCGGGCACCAGCGGCGCCCCCTGACCGCCGAGGGCCATGTCCATGGTGCGAAAATCGGCAATAACGTCGATGCCGGTCAGCGCGGCCAACAGGGCGGCATTGCCGATCTGCAGGGTAAAGCCGAGCTGAGGGCGGTGGCGTATGGTCTGGCCATGGCTGCCGATGGCGCGAATATCTTCAGGGGTCAGCCCCGCCTTGGCGAGCAGGGCGTGGGTGGCGGCAGCAAACTCGCGGGCCACCAGATTGTCGGCCACGCCCATCCTGTCTATTTCGTTCTCGCCCGGAGTGCTGAGGGCGTGCAGCTCACGGGCCGTGGGCCAGGGGTGGCAGAGTGCCGCTTCGACCCGCAGTTCATCGCCGTCGATCATCACCAGCACGGCATCGATCCCATCCATACTGGTGCCTGACATCAGTCCGATATAGCGCTCTTTCATTCCCCACTCCTTGGCGGCCACTTAGCCACCACGATTGTCCCGTTTGTTCTGAGCCAGCTGCAGCTCAGGCTTGTCAAGTTGGTCGAGTTTGGCCAGTTGCGGCATCGCCAGCTTCCTGAAATTGGCCAGCTCCCGTCCGGTCAGGGTTTCAGCCTGTGGCAGGGTGAGGGTGCGCGGGTTCTTGTGAATGCCGCCCACCACGAACTCATAGTGCAGGTGCGGGCCTGTCACCCGGCCTGTGCCCCCCAGGGTGCCAATGGTCTGTCCCTGTTTCACTCGCTGCCCTTTATCGACGGTGCGTTTGGACAGATGCAGGTATTTGGTCACGAAGTTGCCGGCGTGCTTGATGAAGACGTAGTTGCCGTTGAACTGGTTGTGGCCGGCGGCCACCACTTGGCCGGAGCCCGCCGCCATGATGGGGGTGCCTACAGGAGCCACATAGTCGATGCCGTTGTGGGGGCGGATCTTGCCGGTGACCGGGTGGAGGCGGCGCGGGTTGAAGTTGGAGCTGATGTATTTGAAGTTGACCGGGGCGCGCAGGAAGCTTTTGCGCATCGCCTTGCCTTCCGGCGTGTAGTAGTTGCCATCTTCATTGAGCACGGCGCGGTAAGCGGTGCCCTGGTTGACGAATTCGGCGGCCAGGATATCGCCGGAGGCGACCCGCTCGTCATCCTGATACTTCTCCTGATAGACCACCCGAAAGCTGTCCCCGGGTTGCAGGTCCTGAGCGAAGTCGATGTCCCAGCCGAAGATGGCTGCCAGGTTCATGATCTGAACTTCTGTCATGCCCGCCTCGGCGGCGGCACCCCAGAAGCTGGAGCGGATCTCGCCTTTGGCCACCTGCTCGCGGGTATCGAGTTCCAGCTTGACCGGTTTGGCGACGAAGCGATCCGCCTTGCGGTTCACTTTCAGCGCCTGCTCCAGGCTGTGGGGGTAATAGAGGCTGTGCAGCATGCCATGTTTGGTGAGCTTGAAGGTGAGCTCCTGGCCGGGTTTGAGCCGGCGCAGGGGATCCGTGCCATCGAGCTGATCGATGAGGTGCAGATCCGTGGTGCTGAGGCCAAGGCGCTGGAAGATGACTCCCATGTTGTCGCCCCGGTGCACCTTCACCTGTTTGGTGACATAGCTGGGCTTGGGCGGGGTGACGGGCAGCTCGGTCTGGGCCAGCAGCTCGCCCTCGTCGGCTTGCGGCTCGGCGGCAAAAACGTTGCCGTTTTCATCGACCCGGGTTGCGACCGCCTGTTCGCTTGGCCAGGCAGCCAGCATCATCACCATGATGCTCAGGATCAGCACCATCTTGCGGTGCCAGTGGGGAAGTGCGTTGAAGGCGTGCCAAATAACCATGAGAAGCAGATGAAGTCGGGCAGAATGGATGGATTTTACAGCCTTTCCAATTAGCTCGCCATTCCAGTAATATGTTTGGCCCTGTGGAATCGTGATTGGAGAGTCAAAAAATGTCCCAGCTCGAGGTGGCGCTAGCCGAGATCAAGCGCGGAGCGGAAGAAATTCTGGTTGAAGAAGAACTTGTCGCCAAGTTGAAGGAAGGGCGCCCGCTGCGCATCAAGCTGGGGATGGACCCGACGGCTCCCGACATTCACCTGGGTCATACCGTGATCCTCAACAAACTGAAGACCTTCCAGGATCTGGGCCATGAGATCATCCTGTTGATCGGTGATTTCACTGCCATGGTGGGTGACCCCTCCGGCAAGAACAGCACCCGTCCGCCGCTCTCTGAAGAGGCCATCAAGCACAACGCCCTCACTTATGCCGAGCAGGCGTTCAAGATCCTCGATCCTGCCAAGACCCGTATCGAGTACAACTCCAGCTGGCTGGGCGAGCTGGGCGCGACCGGCATGATCAAGCTGGCGGCCAAGCAGACCGTGGCTCGCATGATGGAACGCGACGACTTCAAAAAGCGCTACACCGGCGGCCAATCCATCGCGATTCACGAATTCCTCTATCCGCTGCTGCAAGGCTATGACTCGGTCGCGCTGAAGGCGGACGTCGAGCTGGGCGGTACCGATCAGAAGTTCAACCTGCTGATGGGCCGCGAGCTGCAAAAAGATGCCGGCATGGCCGCACAGTGCGTGCTGATGATGCCGCTGCTGGTGGGTCTGGATGGCGTCAAGAAGATGTCCAAGTCTGCCGCCAACTACATAGGCGTGCACGATGCCCCGGGCGAGATGTTCGGCAAGATCATGTCCATCACCGACACCCTGATGTGGAACTACTACGAGCTGCTCTCCTCTCGCCCCTTGGCCGAGATTGAAGAGTTCAAGGCCGGTATCGCCGCGAACACCCTGAATCCTCGTGATGTGAAGATCTGGCTGGCTAAAGAGATCATCGCCCGTTATCACGACGAAGCGGCAGCCGAAGCGGCCCACGAAGATTTCACCCAGCGCTTCTCCAAGAACGCCATGCCGGACGAGATGCCGGAAGTCGAACTGGCGCTGGAAGGGGAAGGGCTGGCCATTGCCAACCTGCTCAAGGATGCCGATCTGGTGGCCACCACCTCAGAAGCACTGCGGATGATCAAGCAGGGCGCGGTCAAGGTTGACGGCGCAAAGCTGGAAGATGGAAAGGCACTGGTAGGTGCCGGTACCGCCGTCTATCAGGTTGGCAAGCGCAAGTTTGCCCGGGTGACCGTCAAGTAAGCCGTCATTGCCATCTCAGCCCGGCACTGCCATAAGAAAGGCCTCCCTTGCGGAGGCCTTTTTGTTGCGTTATTCCCTGCGCTAGTGGGGATCAGCCTTCCTGTTTCAGAAGGTTGCGATAGAGCATACAGAGGTGGACGCTCTCCAGCTGAAGTTGCTGGCCGCCTGCATGGCGCCTGTCGCCGGGAGTCGTTCTTGCGGATGGGGCTCGTTCCTGCCTGTCCCTCGGCGGTCAGCTTATAGTGCGGTGGCCATAAAAAAACCGGCCTCTGTGAGGCCGGTTTTGACATCTTGCTGGCAGCTGCGCAGGGAGCTTAGCGCAGTATCATCTGCTCGCGGCCCGGGCCGACGGAGACCATGGGAACCGGCACACCCAGCAGGGCTTCGATGCGCAGCACATAGTGCTGGGCAGCCTTGGGCAAGTCTTCGAACTTGCGGATGTGAGAGATGTCTTCGCTCCAGGCTTCCATGGACTCGTACACCGGCTTCAGACCGGCGGTCTGCGGCCAGATGGGGTTCTCGGTGTTGGCGCCTTCGTAGGCCACGCAGATCTTCAGATCCGGCATGCCGGAGAGGCAGTCCAGCTTGGTCAGGGCGATCTCGTTGGCGGCCTGGATCTCCAGACCCTGCTTGGTGGCAACAGCGTCGAAGTAGCCGATGTCACGGGGACGGCCGGTGGTGGCACCGAACTCGTTGGCGAACTTGCGGAACTCTTCCTGATTCTCCATGGCGGTGATCAGGGTGCCGGTACCGACAGAGGTACTGAACGCCTTGGCCACGGCAATCACGCGCTCGGGGCGCAGAGCCGGCAGGCCGCCACCGATACCGGCGTAGGCGCCGGAAACGTGGGAAGAGGTCACCCAGGGGTACTCACCGTAGATGAGGTCACGGCCGGCGCCCAGCTGGGCTTCGAACAGCAGGGTGCCGTTCTGGGCCTGGATGGCCTTGAGCGGCTCGCTGACGTTGCAGACAGCGTCGATCCAGGGGGCGGAGACTTCCAGCAGCCAATCGGCCATTTCCTGGGCGGTCTGGCTGAACTCGAAGCTCGGGTAGAGGGCTTTGAGCTGCGGCAGTTTCCAGTCGAGGAAGAACTGGATGCGCTCAACCAGCACCTCTGGCTGCTTCAGCCAGCCGACCAGGATCGCTTTTTTCATGACCCGATCACCGTAAGCCGGGGCTATGCCCTGGCGGGTGGAGCCATAGGCGCCATCACCCAGACGGACTTCTTCCAGGGTATCTTCCAGCGCATGGATCGGCAGACAGAAGGTGGCGCGATCAGAGATGGCCAGTTTCGGGGTCACGCCGGCGGCGTTCACTTCAGCCAGCTCGCGGGTCAATGGCTCGGGGCTGATGACCATGCCAGGGCCGAGGACAACCAGGCACTCCGGGTTGAATACGCCGCTCGGCAACTGGTGCAGCTTGAAGGTGCCCAGGTCGTTGACGACGGTGTGGCCGGCGTTGTTGCCGCCCTGAAAACGGATGCTGGCGGCGGATTGACCTGCCAGATAATCGACGATGCGGCCTTTGCCTTCATCACCCCAGTTAGCACCTACGACTACGATAGACGACATGACTCTTTCTCCTAAGACGTTAGGCGTCCATCCTAGGAGGCTGCGGCGGATTAGAAAAATTAATTATCTTTATAATTCCAATAAGAAAACCATATAATTGTGGCGAATTTACCGGCAAGACGTCCCGTATTGCCGCGCTGGCCCGCGTCATGGGCGCAGATGTGGAAAAACAAGAGGATCCCCATGCTGGATATTCACTGGCTGCACACCTTCGTTACCCTGGCCCGCCTGCAGCATTTCGGCCAGACCGCCACCGAATTGCACATGACCCAGCCCAACGTCAGCCTGCATCTCAAGAACCTGGAGCAGGCCACCCGGGTCAAGCTGATTGAACGCAGCCCGTTTCGGCTGACCCAGGCCGGTGAGCGACTGCTGCAAAGCGCCGAGCGGGCCATCAACGAGCTGCTGCTGTGCCAGTCCGATCTCAATGCCCTCAACCAGCTGAGCCAGGGCACGCTCGCCATCGCCGCCAGCGACATCATCTCCCGTCTGCTGCTGATCCAGCCGTTCCAGCGCTTCAAGCAGGCCTTTCCCGGCATCGATCTCACCCTGTTCAATACCACCTCGGATCAGGCTGCCGAGCTGGTCAGGGCCGGCAAGGCAGATCTTGGCTTCGTGATGGCGCAAAAGCGCAGCGAACCGCTGTTCTACACCGAGTTGCAGCAGGTGACCTGGTGCGCGCTGGGACACGGGCTGGCCCGCTGGCAGGCGCGGGCGAAGGCGGGAGAGAGCGATCCCCTTGATGAGCCGACCCTGATCCTGCTCGGCCACGATACCCGCACCCGGGCGCTGATAGACCCTTCCTTGCCCCTGCTAGGCCTGCCGACTTGCCGCATCATGGAGGTCGGCAGCGTGGATGCCCAGCTCGACTGGGCCGAGGCGGGCTTCGGGGTGGCCATAGTGCCGGACTTCTCGCTCCATCCGCGCCTCAAGCTCACCGCCCCCGTGGCCCGTCTGACCGATTTTCCCGGCACCAGCTTGGGGTACGTGGTGCGTCAGAATCAGGTGTTGTCGCGGGCTATCAAACAGCTGCTGCACTGGGTGGAGGAGGAGATATTGCAGCCCGACGCCCGTCATCAAGCGGCGCCCAAGGCAGCAGGCTGACAAGATCCGGCAGGATAGGCAGACTGTTCATGGCGGGCGCCTGACCCGGTTGGACTGGGCCGGAAGGGAGATACCGCTCGGCAGCTGTGTGGCGACCCATATCGTGTATGAGTCGCCACAGAGCAAGGCCGCAGGAGCAATGCAAAAGAAGAGGCCACCCTGACAGGTGGCCTCTTTCGTTGGTGGTGCATGAGATTACTGGACGGGCACGCTTGCCGAAGGGGTGGCAGGCAGGGGCTGGTGCACGCCGTCGCTGCCATTGGTGGCACTGGGCGCCGCCCCTTGCGTATCGGCTGGCGCCGAGCCGAGTGCGGACGAGGCGGGTTGCGTGGTCACGGCGGCCGAGGGTGGGTCCGTCGTCACGGTTTGCGTGGCCACGGCGTCCGAGGGGGCGTCCACAGTCACAGCCTGAGTGGCCAGGGCGGTCGAGACAGACTCTACCGCAGTGGGCTGGGTTGCCAATGCTTCTGAGGTTGCGGTTTGTGCTGCTGCGCCATCCCCGGTGGTCTGCGCCGCCGACTGGGCCGACTGGGCTGCCGTCGCCGCCGAGCCTGCTGACTCCTCAGGGGTCAGGGATTCGGGGATGAGTGATGGCGGCGGCAGGACAGCATCCTCCATGCCCGGGTGGTGCGGTACCTCAGCCTTTGCCTGCATGGAGTCCAGGGTGAGGGGGGTCAGCGCCGGATGCAGACGGGTGAACTGCTTGAGCCGTGCGGTCAGCACGTCGCGCACAGTGCGCACCTCTGTGTCTGGCAGGCTGTCCAGTGCAATCAGTTCGGCGGTGACGGCGAAGGTGTTGACGTCGCTGGGCTGTCCCGGGTAGAGATTGGCGCTGATGTGGCTGCGCTGATAATAGGGGAGCGTCTTGAGCAGACGATCGATCTGCTCCCCCTCGATGGGGATGATGCGTGCCTGACAGCGACCGGTCAGATCCCCTATGCGCTGATTGGGATGGCCCGCCACCATGAAGGCGGCGTCCAGGGTACCATCGCAGAGTCCTTCCAGCTGGTTGTTGATGGAGGAGGGAATGACGGGGGCGAAGCTGCTCTCCTGCCAGCCCATGGCATCGAGCAGGGCCTGGCTGGTCACGCGCTCTCCCGAACCCGGATTGCCCAGATCGACCCGTTTGCCTTCGATGTCGGTCAGAGTGCTGATGTTGCTGTTGGCACTGGCGATCAGGGTCAGCGACTCCTGATGGAGTCGAAACAGGCTGCGAAGCCGGTCGTTGGGTGGCTGGCCCACGAAGGGGCCTGTGCCCTTGGCGGCATGATGCACCACATCCGATTGCACCAGCACCAGCTGGATTTTCCCTTGGTTCAGCTCCTTCAGGTTGGTGAGGGAGCCCGAGGTGCTCTGCACGGCGCAGTGCAGTCCGTGGTTGGCGCTATCTGCGTTCAGCAGGCGGCAGATGGCCCCTCCTGCGGGATAGTAGACGCCGTTGAGCGCCCCTGTGCCTATGGTGAGATAGGATGGTGTAGTGGCGTGCAGGGGCAACACCAAGGCGGCTGCCAGCAAGGGCAGGGCGAAACGAGACAGGGTCGACAGGTGGTGCAGGGCGCTTGGCAACATAATTAACCGGATAAATGGCTGATAAAAAGGATGGGTCAAGCCCATCCCGTCTGACATCACGGCCTGCCGCTGTTCAGCACAGAGCCGGGTTTGCATGGCATGTGCCATTCAGACCCGCCCTCATCGCTTATGGCGGCGGTCGGTGCAGCTGAGATTCAGCCGCAAAAATATACCCTATTGCCATCAGATGCGAGTCTGGATCGCTTTCTCCATCCGGGCCAGCGCCTCGGTCAGCCGTGCCCGGGTGCAGCCGAAGTTGAACCGTACGAACTGGCCATCGCCGAACTGGGCGCCCGGGGAGAGCCCAACCCCTGCCTGTTCGAAGAAGGTGATGGGATCCTCGAGCCCGAGCGCACTGACGTCAATCCAGGCAAGGTAGGTGGCCTGATGGCGAGCCAGCTTGACGCCGGGCCAGCGGGCGACAGCCTGTTCGATAAGCATGAGATTGGCGGCCAGGTAGTCGAGTTGTTCGCAGAGCCAGGGTTCGCCTCCCTCATAGGCTGCCTCGGCTGCCACGAAGCCCAGCAGGTTGACGTCGGCGCTGATGCCGCGCATCGCCTGTTGCAGCTTGAGGCGCAGGCGGGCGTTGGGCACCACGGCGAAGGCACAGCAAAGGCCCGCGATATTGAAGGTCTTGCTTGGTGCCATCATCACGGCCGAGCGCTCGGCGGCTGCCGGGCTGATGGCGCCATAGGGTATGTGGTGGGCCTGCTTGTCGAGCAGCAGATCACAATGGATCTCGTCCGAGCAGACGACCAGATTGTGTCGTTCGGCGATGGCATCGATGGCCTTGAGCTCTTCGCGGGTAAACACGGTACCGCCCGGGTTGTGCGGGTTGCACAGCAGCAGCAGATCCGCCGCCGGGGCCTGACGCTCCAGCTCCTCCAGATCCAGCACCCAGCGACCGGCCTCTTCCACCATGGGGACGGTGAGCAGGGGGCGATCGTTGAACCCGGGTGCCTGCAGAAAGGGGTAGTAGACCGGTTTGGGGGTGATGATGCCGCGGCCGTGCTGGCTCCAGGCCTTGCACGCCAGGTTGAGGCCGGGTACCACACCGGGCAGGAAGATGAGCCACTCCGGCTGGATGGTCCAGCCGTAGCGGCTGGCCAGACGCGCTATGATCAGTTCGATCAGCCGGGCAGAGGGGCGCGAGTAACCGAAGATGCCGTGGGCGACCCGCTGGGTGAGGGCCTCGACGACGGCAGGCGGCGAGACAAAGTCGGTGTCGGCTACCCACATGGGCAGCACGTCTTGTCCTTTGTACTTGTCCCATTTCAGACTCATGGTGTCGCGACGATCTATTTCCCGGTCAAAATCAAACATGTGGAATCCTTATGCTGGGCAGTGGGCTTTCAATGTACGGGGTCGGGCGCGGGGTCGCAAGCCTTGAGGTGACTCTTGATCATGACATAAAATAAGCAACGCTATTTCATGCACTTGCCGAATTTTGGCCCGTTTTCTTGCCCCCAATCAGTGGTAATCCTATGAGCTTGTTGACTGCCGCGCTGAGGAGATCGGATCCCGTTTCCCTCTCTTTTTTGGCCGTGACCTTTATAACTGGGGTGGCAGTCGCGCTCCAGGTGCCAACCTTGAGCCTGTTTCTGGCCGAAGAGGTGCAGGTTCGTCCCTTGCTGGTTGGACTGTTTTACACGGTCAACGCAGTGGTCGGGATCCTCATCAGCCAGTGGCTCGGCCACCGCTCCGACAGCAAGGGTGATCGCAAGCGGCTGATCCTGCGCTGCTGCTTCGCGGGGGTGGTGCTCTCCCTGTTGTTCGCCTGGAATCGCAACTACTGGCTGCTGGTGAGCCTGGGGGTCTTGCTGGCGAGTCTGGCGGCCACCGCCAGTCCCCAGCTGTTTGCCCTGGCACGGGAATATGCCGACAGCCGCAACAAGCGGGCAGACATGTTCAGCTCTGTGTTGCGGGCCCAGTTTTCCCTGGCCTGGGTCATCGGCCCCCCCATCGCCTTTGCGCTGGCCATCGGCTATGGCTTCAAGGTGATGTATCTCGCCTCCGCCCTGGCCTACCTCATCTGTGCCTTCGTGGTGTGGCGCTGGCTGCCCTCCCTGCCGCTGCCCACACCAAACAGCGAGGTGGAGCGGCTCAGCAGCTGGCGAGACCCTTCCGTGCGGGCGCTGTTCATTGCCTCCACCCTGATGTGGACCTGCAACAGCATGTACCTCATCAACATGCCGCTCTACATCACCCGCGAGCTGGGGCTGGAGGAGAAACTGGCCGGTGTGCTGATGGGCACGGCGGCGGCCCTCGAGATCCCCTTTATGCTGCTGGCTGGCTACTACACCCAGCGCTTCGGCAAGCGTCCCATGATGCTTGTGGCCGTGCTGGCCGGGGTGGGTTTCTACGCGGGGCTGGTCACCCTGTCGAGTCAGTCTGCGCTCATCGCGTTGCAACTGCTCAACGCCATCTTCATCGGCATAGTCGCCGGGATCGGCATGTCCTACTTCCAGGATCTGATGCCGGGGCGCGCCGGGGTGGCGACCACCCTGTTTGCCAATAGCATACGTACCGGCTCCATCATGGCGGGGGCCATTGCGGGGACTGTGGCCGAGATCTGGAGTTTTCACGGGGTCTTCATGGTGGCCACGGCGCTGGCGCTGGCGGCACTGGGCGCCTGCTGGCGGGTGCCCAATGTGTGAGGCGGGTCTGTGACCGATTGGCGATGGGTGGCGCTGGCCGCCTGACGGCTTGGACTTATTTGTTGTTACCGGTCTGATATTCGTTGCGCAGGCAGCGCAGCAGCAGCTCGGTGGCCGGACCCAGCGAATCCGCTGACGGGGTCAGCAGATAGGTATAGAGATGGCGCTCGTTGCCACTGGCCAGATCCAGTGGCACCAGGACGCCGCTGATCAGCTCCTCCTGCACCAGATGGCGGGGCAGCCAGGCATAGCCGAGGCCGAGTTTTAGCATGGCTATCACTTCGTGATAGTGGGTCGCCTTCCAGCCGGTGTCATCCGCATCATTCCAGTCCACCGAGCGGTGAATGGGGGGATGCAGGCTGATCTGGTTGTGACTGGCAAGCTCGTCAGTCGAGACGGGCCCTACCAGGGCGGCGAGGGGATGCTTGGCCGAGCAGAGCGGCAGCAGGCACACCTCGTCCAGCGGCAGGCCGGTACGATCCTGGGGAAGGTGCTCGGAGAGCATGAGATCCCCCACTTGCAGGGCGTTGAAGTGGCAGTGAATGCGTTCGTGCAGATTGACGCGGCAGCCCCGGCTGCGGGGATAGAAATGGGCCAGCGCCCGATAGAGACGCTCCCGTGGTTGCAGCACGGAAACATAGAGGTTGACCTGCGGCTCCCACTGCCGCTCCAGGTTGTTGGCCAGGTTCTCCAGCTCTTCCACCTGCTGGCTGAGCTGACGCGCCCGCTTGAGGAATATCTCCCCCGCCGGGGTCAATACAGCCTTGCGCCCCCTCACTGCCAGCAGAGGCACCCCCAGACTCTGTTGCAGCTTGGCCACCGCATGATTGAGAGAGGATTGGCTCTTGTTCAGTGCTTCAGCGGCCTGGGCATAACCGCCATGGTCCACCACGGCCTGAAAGATCCGCCATTGCTCAAACGTGCTCTTGGGACGAAACATATTTCAACCTGATCAGGGATCGTATGTGGTAAGGGCCTTCAATGGGGTGCCGGCGGCACCCTATTGAATTTAACCCCATGTGGCGCAGGGTTCCGGTTATTTTGTTGATTTATTTGGGCTGGGCCACAAAGGTCTGGCCGGTTTTGCCACGGCTGTCGGCCCCCATCAGATAGAGATAGAGCGGCATGAGATCGGCCGGCGTCTTGAGCTGCTGGGGATCCTCTGCCGGGAAGGCGCTGGCACGCATCTTGGTGCGGGTACCGCCCGGGTTGAGGGTGTTGACCCGCACCGCCGTGTTTTCCAGCTCGTCGGCCAGCACTTCCATCATGCCTTCGATGGCGAACTTGGAGATGGCGTAGGTGCCCCAGTAGGCGCGGCCCTTGCGGCCCACGCTGGAGGAGGTGTAAACGATGGAGGCCTCACCGTGCGCCTTGGCGGTCTGGCGGATCAGCGGCAGCAGCGCCTGGGTCAGCAGGAACTCGGATTTGACGTTGACCTGCATCACCTCGTCCCACTCCTTCTCCTGGATGTGTTCGAAGGGGGAGAGGGTGCCAAGCAGGCCGGCGTTGAACAATACACCGTCGAGGCGGCCAAACTGCTGCTCGAAGGTCTCGGCCATGCCACGGTAGTGGGCGGCGGTGGCGCCTTTCAAGTCCACCGGCACTATGGCGGGCAGCGGATAACCGGCGGCCTCAATCTGGTCATAAACAGCTTCAAGTTTGGCGCTGGTGCGGCCGAGCAGGATCACGGTGGCGCCGTGGGCGGCATAGGTGATAGCGGCTTCGCGGCCTATGCCGTCACCGGCACCTGTGACCAGAATGACCTTGTGCTTGAGCAGATCCCGGGGGGCCTGATAATCGAGCATGACAACTCCTGTTAACACGTTCGTGGCAGATGCGCGCGGTATCGCGGTATATAGAAGAGCCAGTGTACTGACCCCGCACGGCATTTGACCAGTATGAGACGGCAAAAATGTGAAGAAAATAGAGGGGTTGTGATTAAAGAGTGTGTTTTTTGAGCCACTGTCGCAGAGTTTTTGCGCGAGCCCGGCAAACTCCCTAGAATGTGAAAAACTCGAACATTGAGCGGAGCATCAAGTGGCATTTTTGACCGAATATGGGCTGTTTCTGGCCAAGACCCTCACCTTACTGCTGGCTATCGCGGCCGTCATTTTGATGGTGATCAGCAGCCGTCAGCCGAAATCCCGCAAGGGGGAGCTGGTGGTGACCGATCTCTCCAGCGAGCTGGAGCAGGGGCGCTACCAGTTGCAGGCGGCGCTGGCCGGCAAGGCCGGACGCAAGTTGCTGGAGAAGGATCGCAAGGCCGAACACAAGGCCCGTGCCAGGACCGAAGACGAGCGCAGCCGGCTGTTTGTACTCGATTTTAACGGCAGCATGGACGCCAAAGAGGTGGCTTCCCTGCGGGAAGAGGTGAGTGCCGTGATAGGGGTCGCCCAGTCTGGTGACGAGGTGCTACTGCGCCTTGAATCCGGTGGCGGTGTGGTGCATGGCTATGGCTTGGCCGCATCCCAGCTGCAGCGACTGCGCGACAAGGGGATCAAACTCACCGTGGCCATCGACAAGGTGGCGGCGAGCGGCGGTTACATGATGGCCTGCGTGGCAGATCAGATCCTGGCGGCGCCCTTTGCCATCGTCGGCTCCATCGGGGTGATAGCCCAGCTGCCGAACTTCAACAAGCTATTGAAAAAGCACGACATTGAATTCGAGATGCACACCGCTGGCCAGTACAAGCGCACCATCACAATGTTCGGTGAGAACGACGATCTGGGGCGGGAGAAGTTTCGTGAGGAGCTGGGCGCCATCCACGAGCGGTTCAAGGCGTTCGTGGCCGAGCACAGACCCAACCTCGACATAGACAGTGTCACCACGGGAGAGCACTGGCTGGCGAGCCAGGCCAAGGGGCTGGGGCTGGTGGATACTCTCTGCACCAGTGACGACTACCTGCTGTCCCAGGCCAGCCATCACAAGGTGGTCGGCATCAGCTATCGCAAGCCAAAGAGCCTGACCCAGAAACTGGGACAGCAGGCGGCCCTGGCGCTGGAGTCGAGCCTCGGCCGGCTGTGGCAGCAGAGCCCCTGGCGCTGAGGTCTCGCTTGCACCACTGGCATGAAAAAGCCGGGCATTTGCCCGGCTTTTGCTATCCAGCGATTCAGCGCTGGAAGGGGTAGACGGAGCCGAGTTTGAGGATCTGGGTCAGTTCGTCCAGGGCGGTGCGGGACTCCTGCACCAGCGCCGGGTCGCGCAGATCGTCCAGCGCCAGACTGTCGCGGTAGTGGCGATCCACCCACTGATCCAACCGGGCGAACTGGCTGTCGTTGATGAGGCAGGCCGGGTTGACCGCCGCCAGTTCCAGATCGTTCATGGCGACCCGCAGCCGCAGGCAGGCAGGGCCGCCACCGTTGCGCATGCTCTGTTTCACGTCCATGTAGTGCACCTGTTTGATGGGGGTGCCCTGGGCGAGGAGTTGGCCGAGGTAGGCCGATACGGCCGGATTGTCACGACACTCGGTGGGGGCGATGATGGCCATCTCGCCGGACGGCAGGGTGAGGATCTGAGTGTTGAACAGATAGGATTTCACCGCATCCTGCAGCGATACCTCATTGGTCGGCACCTCGATGAAGTGCAATTCGCCCTCGCCGAACTTGGTGCGCACCTCGGCCAGCGCTGACGCCGTGTTGAGAAAGGCCTGCTGGTGGAAGAAGAGCACGTTCTGGTTGCCCACCGCGATCACGTCGTTGTGGAACACCCCCTGATCGATCACATCCGGATTTTGCTGGATGAAGACGGCGCTCTCTTCACTCAAACCGTGCAGACGGGCGATGGCCTGGCTGGCCTCCAGGGTCTGGCGGGCCGGGTAGCGTTTGGGGGCGGGCAGGGAGACGTCGAAGGCACTGCGGCCATAGACGAACAGTTCGACCCCGGACTCGCCGTAGGCACGACACAAGCGGGTGTGGTTGGCGGCGCCCTCGTCACCGAAGTGGTCGTTCTCCGGCAGATGCTGGTGGTGATAGAAGTGACGATCGTTGTTGAACACGGCGCGCAGTATGCGACCTGTCACCTCGGGTTCGAGGGAACGGTGGAACTTGTTGGTCAGGTTGGCGGGGGTGAAGTGAATGCGGCCATCCTGGGTATCGGCACTCGGGGAGACGGTGGCGGCGTTGGCGGTCCACATGCTGGAGGCTGAATAACAGGCAGCCAGCACGGCGGGAGCCTGTTTGGCGGCCTGGGCCAGCACGCTGGCATCGCTGCCGGTGAAGCCGAGGCGGCGCAGGGTGGCCAGATCCGGCCGCTCCTGCGGTGCCAGCACCCCCTGGGTCATGCCAAGCTCGGTCAGCGCTTTCATCTTGCGCAACCCCTGCTTGGCCGCTTCCTTCGGATTGGACGCCTCCTTGGCGTTGCTCTGGGAGGCGACGTTGCCATAGGACAAGCCGGCATAATTGTGGGTCGGGCCGACCAGTCCGTCGAAGTTGACCTCGAAGTGCTTCATTGAGTACATCCTTTCGATTTTTATATGGGTAGCGGTACCTTCCGCGCACAAAGCTGCGGGATTCAGCCATTATAATGAGATTTTGTCTTTTGTAACAAGCTGATAACCAAAGTGGTTTGTTATGTTACAAGAGCGGTTGGTTATGTCATTTCAAATATAAAAAGGGGGTGGATATAGCATAAAAATAAAAAAGCGGTTGCTTCCCGCGGCTCGGCTTCGCATTAATAAATAAAGAGGTCAGGTGGTTCGAGAGGGTGAGCTAATTTGCTCACAAGATTGCTTTTTCGCGTCAAATCTCTTATACAGCCCCACAAAACCGCACACCAACCCCGTCGGGTGCAATGAGGATAATAGTTACAGCATGGGCAAATCACTGGTCATAGTGGAGTCTCCGGCCAAGGCCAAGACCATCAACAAATATTTGGGCAAGGACTACGTGGTGAAATCCAGCGTCGGTCATGTTCGCGATCTGCCCACCAGTGGCAGCGCCAGCAACGAGCCCAAAAAACCTGTCATTCGCGGCATCAAGCTGAGCGAATCAGAGAAGGCTGCCAAGGATCGCAATGCCCTGTTCTCACGGATGGGGATCAATCCGGCCGCAGGCTGGCAGGCCAACTACCAGATTTTGCCCGGCAAAGAGAAAGTGGTCAGTGAATTGCAAAGTCTGGCCGCCAAGGCCGACACCATCTATCTCGCAACCGACTTGGATAGAGAGGGAGAGGCGATCGCCTGGCACTTGCGCGAGATCATCGGTGGTGACGACAGCCGCTACAAGCGGGTGGTGTTCAACGAGATCACCAAGACCGCGATTCAGGAGGCGTTTGCCCAGCCATCCGAGCTGAACATTCACCGTGTCAACGCCCAGCAGGCCCGCCGTTTCCTCGATCGGGTGGTGGGCTACATGGTTTCCCCGCTGCTGTGGAAGAAGCTGGCTCGCGGCCTCTCCGCCGGTCGGGTGCAGTCTGTTGCGGTGCGCCTCATCGTCGATAAAGAGCGCGAGATCAAGGCGTTCGTGCCGGTGGAGTTCTGGGATCTCAACGCCGACCTGCTGACCGGTGAACATGCCTCCCTGCGCATGGAAGTGGTCAGCCGTAACGGCGCCGACTTCAAGCCGGTCACCCAGGCCGAGACCTTTGCCGCCGTGGCTGCCCTGGAAGGGGTCGACTACAAGGTAGTGAATCGGGAAGACAAGCCGACCGGTTCCAAGCCCTCCGCGCCCTTCATCACCTCCACCCTGCAGCAGGCGGCCTCTACCCGTCTGAGCTTCGGGGTGAAGAAGACCATGATGATGGCTCAGCGTCTCTATGAAGCGGGTTACATCACCTATATGCGTACCGACTCCACCAACCTCAGCAAAGAGGCGGTTGAAGCGGTGCGTGAATATATCGGCGAGCAGTATGGTGCCACCTATCTGCCGAACGAGCCGAATCTCTATGGCTCCAAGGCTGGCGCCCAGGAGGCCCACGAGGCGATCCGTCCCTCCAGCGTGCTGGTCACGGCCGAGCTGCTGGAAGGGATGGAGCCGGATGCCATGCGTCTGTATGATCTCATCTGGCGCCAGTTTGTGGCCTGCCAGATGACCCCGGCCCAGTACGACTCCTCCACCCTGACCGTCAAGGCGGGCGAGTTCGAACTCAAGGCCCGTGGCCGTACTCTGCGCTTCGCCGGTTGGACCAAGGCGCTGCCGCCCATGGGTCGCAAGGGCGAAGACAGCCAGCTGCCGGCGGTGACCGTGGGCGAGTTGCTCAAACTGATCAAGCTGGATCCGCGCCAGCACTTCACCAAGCCGCCCGCGCGCTTCACCGAAGCGGCCCTGGTACGCGAATTGGAAAAACGCGGTATCGGCCGTCCGTCTACCTACGCCTCCATCATCTCCACCATCGTTGATCGCGGTTATGTGCGGGTCGAGAGCCGCCGTTTCTTCGCCGAGAAGATGGGCGAGATCGTCACCGACCGTCTGGTGGAAAACTTCGTCGAGCTGATGAATTACGAGTTCACCGCCAAGATGGAAGACAAGCTCGATGGCATCGCCGAAGGCAGCCTGGAGTGGAAGAAAGTGCTGGACGCCTTCTACGAAGAGTTTACCCAGGAGCTGGCAAAAGCGGATCGGGGCGCGGAAGAGGGGGGCATGCGTGCCAACCAGATGGTGCTGACCGACATCGACTGTCCGGATTGCGGTCGCAAGATGGGGATTCGTACTGCCACCACCGGCGTGTTCCTCGGCTGTTCCGGCTATGCCCTGCCGCCGAAAGAGCGCTGCAAGAAAACCATCAACTTGGTTTCCGCCGACGAATTTGTCTCCGCCACCGACGGTGACGAAGCCGAAACCGAGGCGCTGCGCGCCAAGCACCGCTGCGGTGTCTGCGGCACCGCCATGGACGCCTACATCATCGACGACAGCCGCAAGTTGCACGTCTGTGGCCGCAACCCGGATTGCGACGGTTACGAGATCGAGAAGGGCCAGTTCAAGCTCAAGGGCTACGAAGGGCCGAGCATAGAGTGCGATCGCTGCGGATCCGAGATGCAGCTCAAGAACGGCCGCTTCGGCAAGTACATGGGCTGCACCAGTGAGACCTGCAAGAACACCCGCAAGATCCTGAAAAACGGTGATATAGCGCCACCGAAGGAAGATCCGGTGCCGCTGCCCGAGCTCAAGTGCACCCAGTCCGATGCACACTTTGTGCTGCGTGACGGGGCGGCCGGCCTGTTCCTCGCCGCCAGCAACTTCCCGAAATCCCGCGAGACCCGTGCGCCCCTGGTGGAAGAGCTCAAGCGCTTCAAAGATCGCCTCTCGCCCAAGCACCAGTACCTGGCTGACGCCCCGGCGTCAGATCCTGACGGTAATGCCTCCATCGTTCGCTTTAGTCGCAAGACCAAGGAGCAGTACGTGATGACAGAGGTCAACGGCAAGGCAACGGGCTGGACGGCGCACTACGACAACGGCAAGTGGCAGGAGAGCCTGGCCAAATCGAAGAAGGCCTGATGGCGTGTAGTTCACACTATGATGAAAGAGGCCCCCTTGCTGGGGCCTTTTTGTTGGGAGATGACGGTATACTGAAACGGCTGCAAGGATGACAGCGCTGTACACGGAGGTTGTGATGGAGATTAACGAGATCCGGCCGGGAATGACCTGTCTGACCCGGGAAGGGACTGCCTATGTGCTGGAGGTGGACAGGCAGAGTCTGCTGGTGTTGCTGCAACGGGAGTATGAAACCATACCTGTGCAGGTGCGCAGCGACGAGATCCTGGCTCCTCTCTCGCTGTGATGTACCTGGAGGCAATAAGTCATGGCCGCTTTTTGGCTCAGAAGAGGGTCATGAGAAGCCGTTACGCCCCGGTTTAAAAGGGAATGAGGAATAGCAGCTCGGCCAGGTCGGGCTGCCATTGCCACTCCCGCATCTTTACCCGCCCGCCGATCACGGGCACCCCCTCTTGCTGCAATCGCCCCGTCTGCAGCGCAAAGCCTGTCGACCCTTTTGGCAGTGAAATGGTGCCGCCTGCACCTAGCACGCGATGCCAGGGCAGCACCTTGTCCGTTTCCCGCAGCACCTTGCCTACCAGCCGGGCCCGACCGGGTAGTCCCGCCAGATCTGCCACCTGACCATAGCTGACCACCTTGCCAGCCGGGATCAGGGTGAGGATCGCCTCGATGCGGGCGACTTTGTTCAGTGGGGCAGGGGCTGGCTCCATTCTCATCGGTCATGACTCATCAGAAACAACAGAAGCGCCATTGTGGCGCTTCTGTTGTGGCGGTGACAACCGCTTCAACCAAAGGTCTGGCTGAGCCCCTTGAGCTGCCTGGCTCGCTCCAGTAGCTCCTGACTCGAGTTGTCGACCTCCTGCATCTTCTGGCTGTTGGCGTGGGAGTATTGGGAGATCTGGTTGATGTTGCGGCTGATCTCCTCTACCACCGCCTGCTGCTGCTCGGCAGCGGCGGCTATCTGGGTGGAGTGTTCCGTGACCAGCTCTATCTCTTCCAGCACAGAGAGCAGGCTGCTGGCGCCCTGGCGGGTCATCTCGGCGCACTCCCGGGTCTGTTGCAGGTTCTCCTGCATCATCCCCTTCCAGCGTCCCAGAGTGTGCAGGATCTGATGTATGCTGCCCTGGATCTGCTCGGTTGCCTTGTGGGTGCGAGTCGACAGGGTGCGCACCTCGTCGGCCACCACAGCAAAGCCGCGGCCCTGCTCACCGGCCCGCGCTGCCTCGATGGCTGCGTTGAGGGCCAGCAGGTTGGTCTGGTCGGCTATGCCCTGGATCTCGCCCATCACGCTGCCGATCCGCTCCGATTCGCTGGCCAGCTCCACCGCCGAGTTGAACGCCAGCTCCGCCTGTTTGGCGAGCTGCTCGATGCGTTGTTCTGTCTGGCTCAGCTGTTGGTTGGTGTGTTCGCAGCGGCTGCGAGCCTCGTTGACCTGACCGTTGGAGTCCTGAATGTTGTGGGCGATCTCGTGGGCCGTGCTGGCCATCTGGGTCATGGCGGCAGCCATCTGCTGGGTCTGGGCATTCTGCTCGTTGATGTCGAGGCAGGCCTGATGGGACGCCTGTTTCAGGTTGGTGGCCAGGGTCTGCAGGGGGTGGGTTGCATCGTTGACCCGGCCCAGCACGGTACGGATGCGGGCCTGCAGCATCTTGATGTGAAAGTCGGCGATGGCGCCGGGGCCGTCGCCCGAGTAAACCAGCCGGGTCAGGCTGTCGTATTCGCGGCCGAGCTGCTGCAGATAGAGCGGCAGCGCAAAGAGCTCGCGCCAGTAAGCGCCACCTATGAGCAGCAGGGGCAGCAGCATCAGCAGGGCTGCCATAGCGCCCTTGCTGACAAAGGCCCAGCCGAGCAAGCCGAGCAACAGCAGGCCCAGCACCGGCAGGCGTACGTGGCTGAAGGAGGGAAGGCTGTTGGTCGAGCCGCGCTCCGCCTTGAGCAGAGCCTGATAGGTCTGGTTAGCGACTCGCTTGAGCTGGGGTTCCGGTTTGCAGCGTACCGACTGGTAACCGCTGACTATGCCCCCCTCGTAGATGGGGGTCACATAGGCGTCGACCCAGTAGTAACGGCCATCCTTGCAGCGGTTCTTCACCATGCCGCGCCAGGGCTTGCCCTCCTTGAGGCGAGCCCACAGATCGGCAAAAGCGGCCTTGGGCATGTCGGGGTGTCGCACCAGGTTGTGGTTGTGGCCGACCAGTTCTTCAACGGGGTAGCCAGCGATGCGGCAGAAGGCGGGGTTGGCATAGGTGATCACCCCGCGCAGATCCGTGGTGGAAACCAGTTGTTCGTCGGCAGGAAACTCCACTTCGCTGTCCAGGGTATGGGCGTCTCTGCGGGCCATAGGAATACGCTCCGATGTTCTTGTTGATAGTTTTGTCGTTGTTATTGTGGCAGATCTGGGTGTGGTTGCAGGTGCTTGCCAGGGTGTGCCAGATTGGCTTCATTAGGGGCTGAATTTTGCCAACAATGGTGGATGAATGGTAGGGGTAAGTTGGTTTTTTGTTGGTGGATGGTAAAAAAGGCGACCGAAAGGTCGCCAGATAGGAAGGTAATACTACTTCTGTGGCTCTCGGTAACCCACCTGTAGCTGGTCGAGGATCTGCAGCTGACCCGGCAGGCGGGCGGCGAAGTGATCCCAGTCCTTGTGGGCGGGATCGCTCCAGGCCACCTCGGCCGTGGCCAGCATGCGCGGGAACATCATATAGTCGAGGCGGTCACGAGAGGTCACCAGTTCCGACCATAAGGGGCTCAGCACCCCGAGGATGTTATCGTTGGCATGGAAATCGGCTGGCGCAGGATCGCAAGCATAGACCTGCTCCAGATTGAGGGTACCCGCCCAGTAGAGGCCGGGTTCATGAATGTCCTGGTTCCAGGCCAGATCCAGATAGAGGTGCTGGGCGGGCGCCATCACCACGGGATACCCCGCCGCAGCGGCATCCAGCCCTGCCTGGAAGCTGGTCCAGGCAAAGATGGTGGCATCCCGGCTCACCTTGTCGCCGTGCAATATCTCCTCCCAGCCCAGCATCCGCTTGCCCTTGCCCGCCAGATATTGCTGGCAGTGGCGCAGCAGGTGGCCCTGCAGCTCACGGCAATCCTGATACCCCTCTTGTTGCATCAGCTGCTGGCAGGCCGGGCTGCCGGTCCAGACCCCGGTCGGCACTTCGTCACCCCCCATGTGGATCTGCGGATCGGGGAATAGCTCGCACACCTCGTCCAGCACCGCTTCCAGAAAACGGTAGGTGCCGGGCAGGGCGGGGTTGAGCACGTTGTCATCGAAATATTGCACCGAGCGGTAGCGGGAGCGATCAGCCTCTTCCACTAGCAGCTCCGGCAGCGCCTTGATGGCGGCGTGGCAGTGACCCGGAATGTCGATCTCGGGAATGACGGTGATGCCGAGCTCACTGGCATAGCTCACCAGCTCCTTCACCTCGCTCTGGGTGTAGTAGCCGCCATAGGGCTCGGGGCCGCCGCTGAGCTGGGGCCCCACAGGCAGGTCGTGGCCGCGCCAGGCGGCTAGCTCGGTCAACTGCGGGAAGGCCCTGATCTCGAGCCGCCACCCCTCGTCATCGGTCAGGTGCCAGTGGAAGCGGTTGAACTTGTAGAGGCTCATCAGCTTGAGCAGGCGCTTGAGGGTGGCCAGGGTGTGAAAGTGGCGGGCACAGTCGAGGAAGATACCGCGAAAACCAAAGCGGGGGGCATCGACCAGCTCGATGCAGGGCAGGCTCTCCCCATGTTGCAGATACCACTGTGCCAGGCTCACCAGACCGTGGCGCCAGCCAGCCTCGCCAGCTGCGGCTATGGTCACCCCTTCCTGCGTGATGGTGAGGCGATAGGCCTCGGTAGCCAGGGGCTCCTCGAGTAGCCGGATCTCCCCATCATGATCCTGTTCCAGCGCGAGCCCGGTCAGCTCGTTGAAATGGTCCAGCAGGGTGGTAAGCGACCCGGGCCCGCTGACATGGGCCCGCTCTGCCAGCCGGAAGTTGCCCTCCAGCAGCACCCGCTGATCCGGCTGGGGCACTATGCCAGCGAGGGGCTCGACCTTGGGCAGGTCCGGGGTGTTGGGCCCGCTTGGCGGCAGGCCAAGATCCTCATCGGCCAGCACCACCGGCATCAGCTGGGGGCCTGTGCTGGCCTCGGGCAGGCTCAGGAAGAAGCCGCGTGGCATGTCGGAGAGCTTCTTGATGGGGGTGTTGCGACAGCAAAAACGCAGCTCCCGTTGCCCCTCCGCCGGGATCAGCACCTTGTAGCTGCCGCTCTGGCGTTCCAGTCTGGCGCCCTCGAGGGAGGCGGGATCTATGTGACGCGCCAGGCAGAAGTGGAGCTTCCAGTGGGCTGCCGGCAGCTGGCTCAGGCTAAAGCGGAACCAGACGTCCTTGCCATCGTGCCGCTCAACCTGGGTGTGGATCAGGGGTGCAGACATGCAAATTCCTCTGAGGGAGTTAAGGGAACAAACAGGGCGATCATCTCCTTGTGGTACTGGTCAACGTGGGGAGGGATCCTGAGTGCGGAGATGGGCGCCCCCTGAAGCGGGCAGAGGGGGATCCTGTCCCCGCCAGCGGGCAGATCGAATGGGACAAGGCTCAGCAGTGCAGACATGGGAACGCCTCCGACTGGGCAAACAGGATGGCCCCCTCCAGTGCATCGGCTTGCGGGTGAACGAGGTTGACGTGCGCTAGCCGGGGGGCGAGGCGCATGCCGATGCCGCCGAGCAGGGCAATCTGGCTGGCTCCCAGCTGCTGCATCCCCTCCAGCAGGGTATGCAGCTGGGTGCAGGTTTCGTCCAGCAGCTGGTTGGCGAGCTCGTCGCCATCGCTGGCGGCATCGAACACCCAGGGGGCAAAGTGACCATAGTCTGCCGGAATGGCGCGGGCGGCCCAGCGCACCACTTCCGCCTGATCCCGCTTGAAGTGATCGAGCAAGCGGATGGCGAGCGTGCTGGGGGGCAGGATGCCGTCATGGCAGAGCAGGGATTGCTGGATGGCACGCAGCCCCAGCCAGGCGCCGCTGCCCAGATCCGAGATGGGGAAGCCGCGACCGGAGCAGGTGTGAAGCTGGCCGTGGCGATAGATGAGCCCGGCCGAGCCGGTACCGGCGATGAGGATGGCCCCCTCCTCGCCGCCAAAGGCGCCCAGACAGGCACCGAAGGCATCGGAGGTGAGCCGCACGCTCGCAAAAGGGAACGGCATGGCGAGCATGGCGTGGTAGCAGTCGGCCAGCTCGGCGGAGGCGAGTGCCAGCCCGCCCCCCATCAGCTGTTCGCTCTCGATGCCGAGCCCGGCAGTGATCCGGGCGCTGGCGATGGCAGCCAGCACATTGGCGTGAGCGACCTCTATGCCCAGCTCCAGATTGGATCCGGCGGCGCGCCCCTCGCCGAGCAGCTTGCCCGTCCGATCCCGAATGCGGGCGCGGGTGTGGGTGCCCCCGCCATCGACCCCGACCCAGAACTCAATCATGGTGACCTCCCTGCTCATTTTGATTACCCAGGGCACTCTGCCAGCTGATGGCCAGGGCAAACCGGACTGCATGGAGGATCCGCTGTTCTTCCCTGTGCCAGTTATGATCGAGCCGATTCCTGTACATCTCAATCATGGTGACCTCCCTGCTCATTTCGATCACCCAGGGCACTCTGCCAGCTGATGGCCAGGGCAAACCAGGCGGCGTGGGGGATCCACTGCTCGCCCCAGCGCCAGTTCTGATCCAGCCGATCCTTGTACTCCTGCGGGATAAAGGCCACCTCATGTTCGTCATCGAACCCGGCGGTGATGCCGTTGCAGATACCCCCCTGCGCATTGGGATACCCGGCGGTATAGGTGGGGTTGTTGATGCCGTGGCCCGCCAGCATGCAGGCGTTGAACGGGTTTTGCCCGAGGATCCAGTCGAGCTGGCGCTGGCCGTAAGTGTTCAGTGGCTGGCTCTGGCGGGGGAAGTGGCGGGCGGCGGCAAAGGCCATGGTCGCCAGCGACGCGAGGCGGGCGTTCTCCCCCTGCCACCAGTAGCCGGATTCGTTGTGATGGGGGATAAAAAAGCTGACGCGCGGCGCTTCATCCACCCCTTTGACATATTGGCGGGCGAGGGAGAAGGGATTGCCCGCCCGGGCGCACAGTGCCAGCTCGGCGGCCAGCGCCTGCTCCACCACCGTTTGCACCCGGGCCTTGCGCCCCTGATCTGGCTCTACGCCTAAATATTCCAGCAGCGCCAGCACCGGCAGGCCCGCTTCGGCGGCGTGATAGTAGGGGCGTGAGCCATCCTCGTTGGCCGACCAGTAGTGACCCAGCTCCGGATGGATTCGCTGGCGGGCGCAGAGCTTGCTGGCTCGGGCTCTTGCCTCGGCCAGCCACTCGGAGCCTAAGGTGCGGGTCAGCTCCACCGCCGCCAGCAGGGCGCAGTAGTCGTCGATGATGTTCTCTACCCCGTCATCCAGATAGGCGAGGTTGTACTCACGCAGGTGCAGGTAGCCGCGGCTGGCCGCCTCGGCGTAGCGGCTGGCATCGACGTCGCCGCTGACGCTCTCGCGGGCGGCGCGGGCCAGCGCGGCGATGGCCATGCCACCCCCTTGGCGAAAACCCGCCTGCCAGTTGGCGGACTTGATCCCCTGCTGGGTGGCATAGGCGCACAGCTCGCGCTGGGCGGGATCCTTGCTCCACTGGTCGAACAGGGTCATGAAGAAGAAGCCCGACTCATCCTGCATCCGGCAGAGGAAATCGGTGCCGTGCAGCGCTTCGTCATTGAGTCGCTTGCAGAGGTTCACCCCATCGATATCGCGGCGCGGAGCCAGCAGCTCCCTGCACTTGAGCAGGGCCCACACCACCATGGGGGTCTGCTGGGGGTTGAGGTAGTTGGCGTAGGAGAGGTGGCTCAAGTACTTGCTCATGTCGCCACTGGCATCGAACCAGCCGCCGTGCACATCTTTGTGCTGGTCGGTGCCAAACAGGCGGGCGCTGCGGTCTGCCCGATCGAAGGTGCCGCTGGCGCGCTGCCCCTTGAAGTAGTGAATGACGTCGGAGAGGCAACGACTGGCCAGCAGATCCTGGCCGATGGCAAAGCGGGTCGAGCGGACAATCCCTTGGGCAGTGATTGCCTCCAGCCGGTAATGACCGGGCACCTTGAATGCGGAGAAGTCGGCACGCCAGTAAGCGCGGCCCTGCCAGCCGGGGACGCCCCCGGCTGCTTGCAGCGGGGTTTCAAACAGGATCTGGCCATCATAGAGGCGTTGCAGCCTGACATAGCCGCCGAGATCATGGGCGTGGGAGGTTTGCAAGAGGGCGACCTTGTGCCCGTCGCACTCGTAGCCCACCTGATTGATCAAGAGTTCCATCAAGGTATTACTCCTGTGGTTCACCGACGGACGGTGAGGCACATCACGGGGCTGTGGTCACCCCGTATCGAGGCCATGGCCGGACAGTGCTGTCCGGCCGGTCTAAGGCTCACCCTCACTCGTAGAGGTAGCAGCGCACGAAGTGATTGTCGGCCAGCCTGGTGATGGCAGGCAGGCTCTCCTTGCAGCGGGGCATCGCCTGATTGCAGCGCCCGGCAAAGGGGCAACCGCAGGACTCCGGTGTCCAGAGCGGGATCTCCCCCTTGCGGCCACCCTCCAGCTCGGCGTGGATGCTCTTCTCGGGGTCGGGTACCGCCGAGATGAGCAGCTGGGTGTAGGGGTGCTGCGGGTGGTGCAGGATCTCGTCCACCTCGCCCCACTCCACCATGTGGCCCACGTACATCACCGCCAGATCTTCCGCCACATAGCGGGCGGTGGCGATGTCGTGGGTGATGTAGAGCATGGAGACCCCCAGTTCGTTCTTCATCTGTTCCATCAGGTTGAGGATGCCGATGCGAATGGAGACGTCGAGCATGGAGGTCGGCTCGTCCGCCAGTACCACTTGCGCCTCTACCGCCAGATTGCGGGCGATGTTGACCCGCTGGCGCTGGCCGCCAGAGAGCTGGTGGGGGTACTTGGCTGCGGTCGCCTTGGCGGGAGTGAGGCCGACTTTCTCCAGCAGGGCATGGACCATGTCGGGCAGCTCTTTTTTGTCGATCACCTTGCTGTGCAGCAGCAGGGGGCGGGCGATGTGGTGATAGATGGTGTGGGTCGGGTTGAGAGAACCGAACGGATCTTGCCACACCATCTGCACGCTCTGGCGATAGTCCAGCAGGGCAGTGCCCTTGTTGAACTCCTCCAGATCCCGGCCGCGATAGAGAATGCGCCCGGCACTGAGCTTGTACATCTTGGCGATGATCTTGGCGATGGTGCTCTTGCCGGAGCCCGACTCCCCGACCACTGCCAGGGCGCGGCCCCGGTGCAGGTTGAAGGTGATGTCGGAGAGTGCCCGCATCTTGCCACTCTTGATGGCATTGGAGTTGATGGGGAAGTCCTTGTAGAGATGCTGGACTTCGATGATGGGGGCATCGGTGTTGGCGATTTGCATGACAGACATCCTTAACAGCCAGCGGCCTTGTCCAGATAGATCACGGAATCTTGTTGCAGCCCCTGCTCTTCATAGAGGTGGCAGGCGGTCTGTTGCCCGGGGCGGATCTCGGTGAGGACTGTGTACTCCTGACGGCAGCGCGCGTGCACCTTGCCGCAACGGGCCTGAAAGCGGCAGCCGACCGGCACCTCCAGCAGGTTGAGCGGGGTGCCCGGGATCCCCTCCAGCACGGTTTTCGGTCCGTGCAGGGGCGGGAAGGAGTTGCCGAGCCCCTTGGTATAGGGGTGCAGTGGCGCAGTCAAAATAGCTTTGGAGGGGGCGACCTCTATCAGTTCACCGGCATACATGATGCCGATGCGATCGCAGAATTCCACCATCAAGGAGAGGTCGTGGGTGATGAACAGAATGGAGAAGTTGAACTGCTCTTTCAGGGCGTAGACCTTCTGCAAAATCTCCCGTTGCACCACCACATCGAGCGCCGTGGTGGGCTCATCCATGATCAGCAGCTCGGGGTTGAGCGCCATGGCGATGGCGATCACCAGCCGCTGGCGCATGCCGCCGGAGAACTGGTGCGGGTAATCCTTGAGCCGGCTCGGGTGTATGTCGACTATCTCCAGCAGCACCTGGGCGCGCTTGATCGCATCAACGCGGGTCATGCCGTGGTTGTGGGCCAGCAGCACGTCGCAGAACTGCTCCTCCATCCGCAGCACCGGGTTCAAGGCGTTCATGGCGGACTGGAACACCACCGAGACCTGTTGCCAGCGGTAGGAGCGCAGCCGCTCCTCGTTGTAGTGGAGGATGTTCTCCCCCTTGAACAGGATCTCGCCACCGCTGATGTAAGCGGGCGGCTTGTGCAGTCGGGCCACCGAGAAGGCGACGGTGGACTTGCCGCAGCCCGACTCGCCGGCGAGACCGAAGATCTCGCCCTGTCTGATATCGAAGCTCACCGAGTTGACGGCGCGCACGTCGCCATTTTCGGTGATGTAGTCGACGCAAAGATTGCGTACTGACAGCAGGGGATGCTTGTTCATGCTGTCTTCTCCTGAGCTGCACAGAGCGGTGTTGCGGCCGGTGTGGCAAGTTTCTTCCAGCGGTTGAGCCCTTTGTGGGAGCGCAGCTGCGGGTTGGCTATCTCGTCGATGGCGAAGTTGAGCAGAGCCAGGCCCGCACCCAGGGTGGCGATGGCGAAGCAGGGGGCCAGGATCTCCCACCAGGCGCCCACCATGATGGCGCTGGAGGTCTGGGCGTTGTAGAGCATGATGCCCCAGCTCACCACGGTCGGGTCGCCGAGCCCGAGGAACTCCAGGGTCGCTTCGGTGACGATGGCGTAGATGATGGAGCCGATAAAGCTCACCCCTATGATGGAGATGAGGTTGGGCAGTATCTCCACCAGAATGATGCGCCAGGCCGGCTCCCCCAGCACTTCGGCGGCGATGACGAACTCTTTTTCGCGCAGGGCCAGGGTCTGGGCACGGATGACCCGCGCGCCATAGGCCCAGGAGGTCAAGCCTATTATCACGGCAATCACAGTCGGCGACGCCTCCCCGATAAAGCTCGCCAATACCAGTAGCAAGGGGAGGTTGGGGATCACCAGCACCACGTTCATCAGGAAGGTGAGGCACTCATCCACCAGACCGCCGAAGTAACCGGCGGTGATGCCGATGGCGACCGCCAGGGTACAGACCAGCAGACCCGCGCTGAAGCCGACCAACAGCGAGATACGGGCGCCATTGGTGAACTGGGCCCAGATATCGTGGCCCATGCGGGTGGACCCCATCACGAACTCGGCACTGGGCGGCTGGTGGGGGCGAGCCACCCGTTTGGTCGGCTCGTTGCTGGCCAGGATCGGGGCAAAGATGGCCATCAGCATGAAGGCAACCACGATGGCGAGGCCACAGGCGGCTTTGCGGTTGCCCAACAAGATCTTGAGGATGGTGGGCATACGCATCTTGTTGTCCGGTAACAGCATGTTGAGCATGGTTGGCATATGCATCTTATTTGCCTCCTTTACGCAGACGGGGATCCAGGAAGACGTAGAGCATGTCGGCCAGGAAGTTGAAGCTGAGCATGGTGATGGTCATGATGAGCAGCTGCCCCTGAATGAGCGGATAGTCGCGGGCCAGTATGCCCTGATAGAGGGTCAGACCCAGGCCGGGATAGTTGAAGATCACCTCTGTGATGAGGGAGCCGCCGATGACGAACCCGAGCGCCATGGAGAGGGCGGTGACGCTCGGCAGTATGGCGTTGCGGGCGCCGTAGTTGAAGATCACCCGGTTGCTGGAGAGTCCCTTGGCCTTGGCCATGGTGATGTAATCCTCCCCCAGCAGGTTGATCATGTTGTTGCGCATGGTGATGAGAAAGCCCCCCACCTGCACCATGGACAGCGTCAGCACCGGCATGATGGCGTGGGTCAGGATGCTCTTGATGTGCTCCCAGCCCCAGTCAGCCGGAATTTCCGGGCTGTAGGCGTAGCCGATGGGCAGCCACTCCAGGCTGACCCCGAAGAGGAACAGGGCGAGCAGGGAGACCACCACCGGCGGGATGGCCTGCATCACTAGCGTGAGCGGGGAGAGAATGCTGTCCATCCGGCCGCCGCGATGCCAGGCGGCGAAGATGCCGACGATGGAACCGATGGAGAAGCTCAGTATGGTGGAGGTGCCCACCAGAAACAGGGTCCAGCCGATGGCGCGGCCCAGCACGTCAGAGACCTGCTGCGGGTAGAAACGCACCGAGGTGCCGAGATCCCAGGTGAAGACACTCTTCACATAGGTGAGAAATTGGGTGCCGATGGGGCCGTCGACAAAACCGAAGGTGGCCTTGAGGGCCTCCAGGGCGGCGGGTTCCATCATGGCGCCAGCGCGGGCAAACATGACGGAGACAGGATCCCCAGGCATGGCTCGGGGTAGCAGGAAGTTAATGGTGGCGGCGACCAGGAAGGCGACCAGATAGAAGGAGAAACGTCTCAGTATAAATCCCATGGTAAACCCTTTTACTGCAAGCCTGCCCCGCGTCGGGCAAAGCTCCCCCAACCCCGTACGATCCGGGGGGATGGAAGAGATGGCGGGGAAAATGGCCCCCCGCAGGGGGCCGGGATTGTTTAGCTGTTGGGCTTGAGAGACAACACGTGCAGCAGACGCTCAGGGGTGTCCGGGTGGAGCTGAGGTTTGGCTACCGGGTTATCAGCGCTGAACCAGCCGTGGAAACGCTTGGTACTGTATTCGTACCAGGTCGGGTTGTTGAAGACCGGAATGATGGTCTGGTTGGCGCCAACACGATCCTGGATGGCGAACATGATCTCCTTCTGCCTGGCCGCATCGGCGGTCTGGGTGAAGTCGTCGATCAGCTTGTCGAGCTCGGGATCCTTGTAGCGGGGCGCTGCAAAGCGGTTGCCACGCTCGCCCATGTTGCGGGAGTGGAACGCGGTCTCGAAGTACTTGTGCGGGTTGGCTCCGGCAAAGTAGCCCTGCAGCGCCACATCAAAGTCGCCAGTGATGAGGTTCTCGGTCCAGACGGTCGCTTCCGGGGTGGCGGTCTTGGCGTTCAGACCGAGGGCCTGCAAGCCTTCGACCCCGATTTGGGCAGTGTTGACCCAGTCGGTCCAGCCGTTCGGTACCAGCACCTTGAACGTGATTTTCTGGCAGGTCGGAGTGTCGAGGAATTTGTCGCCGTCACAGTCCTTGTAGCCGGCCTGTTTCAGCAGGGCCTTGGCACCTTCCAGATCGAACTTGTTGAACTGGCCGTATTTCTTCTCGACTTCCGGGTTGTCCCAGGAGGCGAACGCCTTGCCGAGGCCTGATGGATATTCGTTGACGGTGGGGTAGCCGTAGCCGGCGATGTCCACCATGGACTGTCTGTCCATCGCCATGGAGAAGGCGCGGCGGAAGTTGATGTCGTTGAACGCTTCGTGGTTGCCGGGATGCTTGGTCTGGAAGTTGACGTTGAATGCCACGGTACCGGAGGCCGGGAACCAGTACTTGTTGTTCTTCGGATCGTTGCCGACGTAGAGGCGCTCGATGTCAGGCACGAAGGAGCCGAACCAGTCCACGTCACCCTTCATCACGGCGGCCAGCACCTGATCGTTGGTGGCCATCTGCGGCATGCGCAGGCAGTCGATGGCGAGGTTGGCGGTATCCCAGTAGTGCGGGTTGCGGCACTGGGTGTAGAGCTGGGCTGAGAAGTTGTCCACCTCGGTGAAAGGACCGGTACCGACCGGCTTGTCGTTGGTGAAGGCCACCGGATCTTTCACCGATTTCCACTGGTGCTCGGGAACGATAGGCACCAGTACCAGGTCATTCACCACGTTGGTGTTGACCTCGGTCAGCTCGAACTTGACCTTGTTGGGGGCCAGCTTTTCGATGCTCTTGATCTGGGTCCAGATAGAGCGCTCATCCAGCGCCTTGTTGGCCTTGACCAGATTGAAGGAGAAGAGGATGTCATCGGCGGTAAAGGGCTGACCGTCAGACCACTTGACCCCGTCACGCAGATCGAAGGTGACAGATTTCAGGTCATCGCTGAACGCAAAGTGGGTGGCCAGACGATAGACGGGTTTACCCCCCTGCATATCGTTGAATATCACCAAGGGTTCATAGATGAAGTGACGGGTAGTGTGCAACAGGCCAGCTTGCAGGAAGGGGTTGAAGTTCTTGACCCAGGCGGTTTCCTGCTGTGCGACCATGGTCAGCACGGTTTTGTTGTCTGCGGCCATGGCGTTGCTGGCAGCCCCTGCAAGCATCATGGTTCCCAACAGGACAGCAGTAGAGATTTTGGATACTTTGGCAAGCATATGTTTTCCTTTCTTATTTTTTGGCATTCCTGATGGATTCGCCTTGTTTTGTGTGAGCACCGACGTCGCATGCTGAGGAGATCGGCCCTCGGTGTTGGTCAGGTGTCTAACCTTTGTCGTTCTGTTTTCCAACGCCCTTAGCAAACCAGATTTAACAGGAAAACAACAACTATTGATTTCGTTGTTTTCGTAAAAATCAACGGCGTTACGTCAAACTCGTCAAAACGCCTTTTTATCTGTTTTAAATCATTGCTTTGCATTATTTACTTTCGCGCAAGAAGTGGTTACAAGAATGGTGTATATGACAAATTTGTGAATTAGATCTGCTCTCTGTTTTAAGGCTGTGCGGGGCTTTTTTTTGCGCCAAAAGAAACCAGATTGCCAATTGTGATCTGGCGCCCATTTGGCACTATTAATCACGCTTTGCGGTTGGCGAGTTGACGCAGGGTCTGGGCGCTGTGTTGCAACTGTTGACGCTGCTTGTCATGGAGCGGGCAGTGGCCAAGCACATACTCTGTGGTGGCCACTACCGTCTTCCAGCGCGGTGATTTGGGCAGGGTATCCAGGCTCAGGTACTTGTCGAGGGTGCGGGTCTGCGGGCTGGATCTGTCCATATAGACCCGCCACAACTTGCTCTTCTCCGCCAATACGATTTTGCCCTTGCCCGTACTCTGCTGCCAGGCATTCAGGGTGAGCTGCATGGTCTCTACCAGTGCCCGGCGCAGCGGTTCGTCATCTTGCTGGCGAATGAGGTCATCGGCCAGCGAGCGGAACTCGCCGCCAAGGCGGCTCAGCTCGCCCAGCAGCTGACCGTCCTCTATGATGGCCTGGCGTGACAAGCTCTTGAGGGCGTTCTCCAGCGCCATCACCCGGTTCTCATCTTGACGTGGCTCAGTGCTGAGGGTTAGGGCGAAGGCGGCCCGGTTCCCCAGATTGATGGGCAGGGCGCGGGCATTGAGCTCGTCCTTCAACCCGGCCACCAGAAACGCCAGGCGCAGCTCCTGGCCAGCCTTCAGATCGGGCCACTGGGTTGCCAGCGGGCTTGCCAGCCACTCGTCCAGCGACCGACCCTTCATGGTTTCCGGCTCCTGGCCCAGCAAGCGGGCCAGCACCCGGGAGGCAAACAGCACAGTGCCCTGATCGTCGATGAAGACCATGGGATCACCCCCTTCGCCGAGCAGGGCCAGCAGCCGCTGCTGATCCTGATGCAACTGCTCCTGCAGGGTCAGGCGGTGCTCGATCTCCTGTTTCAGCAGCCGGTTTTCCACCAGCGAGGCGCGGCCCGCTTTGGCTTCCAGCAGTGCCTTGACCCGGGCAAACAGTTCCTCCTTGCAGAAGGGCTTGACCAGATAGTCGTTGGCGCCGGCCCCGAAGCCTTCCTCAATATCCTTGGGCTGGTTGAGGGCGGTGAGCAGCAGTACCGGCAGCATATCCTTGGGGTGCTGCTCGCGCAGGCGGCGGCAGACGTCAAACCCCGACAGGGTCGGCATCATCACATCGAGCAGAATGAGGTCGACCGGCTCCTCGGCCAGCTTGGCCAGCGCATCGTGGCCGTCACTGCTGGGCAGGATGCGGTAGCCGCAGGGTTGCAGCAGGTGGCGCAGGATGTGGAGGTTGATGGGCTCATCATCCACCACCAGAATGAGCGGCGCACCCTCGGGGGGAGGGGGCAGATCGTCACTCTCCCAGTCCGGCAGGATCAGCGGTTGCTGGCGCACCAGCTGATGCTCGATCTGACGGCTGCCCTGGGTCAGATTGGCGGCTTTGCCGCTGGCAAGGGGCAGGGTAAAGGCAAAGGTGGAACCGACGCTTGGCTCGCTCTCGACGAACAGCTCACCCCCCATCAGGTGCACCAGCTGGCGGGTGATGGAGAGGCCGAGGCCAGCCCCCTGCTTGCTTACCTCGGGGCTGATCTGCACCAGCGGCTCGAAGATATGTTCCAGATGCTCTTTGGCGATGCCGATGCCGGTGTCGATCACCTTGATGCGCAGGAAGCTGTTTTCAACGCTGGCACTGAGCACCACCTTGCCCTGCGGCGTGTACTTGATGGCGTTGCCCACCAGGTTGTAGAGCACCTGTTCGAGCCGCTGCTCGTCGGCCAGTACGGGGGGCAGTTCGGCCGGGCTGATATCTACCAGGGTAAGGGGTTTGGCCTGCACCAGATGCTGGCAGAGATCCAGCACCAGCCGGATGACCCCTTTGGAGGAGACCGGCTGGGGTTGGATCTCCAGCTGGCCGTAGCGCATCTGGTGGTAGTCGAGCAGATCGTCCACCAGACGGGCCAGACCGTCGGCACTCTTGATGATGAGGCCGAGCTGCTTTTGTTGTCCTTCGGTCAAGTCCTGCTGGCTGGCGAGCATGGACTCGGCCATCCCCTTGATGCCGTGAATGGGAGTGCGAAGCTCGTGGGAGGTATTGGCCAGCAGTTCATCTTTGAGCTTGTCCGCCTGTTGCAGGCTGAGGTTCTGCTTGTGGGTCAGTTTGACCTGCTGCTGCAGCTCCTGGGTCTGCTGTTCAATCAGCTCAATCTTCTCTTTCACCGAGCGTTGCATGTGACGAAACGCCTGGGCCAGCCGGTCTATGTCGTCGTCTGTGCGGGGGATAGTGATGGGGTGATCCAGGGCGCCATCGGCCACCTGCTCGGCGGCGGCGGTGAGAGCGCGTAGCGGGGCTGTGATGGAGTGGGAGAGCCAGCGCGAGAACAGGATCAGCAGCAGCAGGGAGCCAGCCCCCAGCAGGATCACCAGCGTCTCCAGCTGACGGATGGGGCGATAGGCCTCGCTGGTGGAGATCTCGGCGATGAAGGCCCACTCGGTGTCGAACACCTTCACCTGGGTGTAGGCGGCCAGCACCTCGTCATCCTGATAGGAGCGAAACAGCCCGACGCCCTGCTCACCGGAGAGGGTCTTGACCACCAGCGGGGTCTGCAGAGGTCTGAAATCGGGGCTGAAGCTGTTCTCCACGCTGAACTGTGGCGCCAGCCAGGCATTGGCACGCATCCGCTTGTCGGGGCCGACCAGGATGGTCTCGCCGGTCTCGCCGAGGCCTTCCCGTTCCGCCATGATCTGGTTGAGCTTGTCTGGCAGCAACTCGAAGATCACCACGCCGCGCACATAGTCGTATTGCATCACGGGGGCGGCCATGTAGGCGACCACCTGGCCGGTCAACTCGTTGCGGCCAAAGTCGGTGAATTCGAAGATCTGCTGCGGCTTCTGGCCGCCATCGAGGCGACGCTTGATCTTGGCGAAGGTGCTGCCAAGGCCGCTTGCCTGATAGGGGCCCGAGAGCAGATTGGTAGCAAAGTTAGGGTGCTTGGTGACCGAATAGACCACGTCACCGTTGAGATCAACCAGAAAAATGTCGCTGTAGTTGGATTTGCGCACCATGTCGGCATAGCCGCGATGAAAGCGCTGGTGCACCCGGCCATACATCTCGTCCGCCAGGATCAGCGCGCTGATGGAGGGCTCTATGTCGGCCTGGTCGTCGGGTTTTTGCAACTGATCCCAGGAGCCGGGAACATAGCGAGCCTGGGCGCGAGCGCGGGCCTCCTGTGGCGTGATGCCGAGTTTCTCGAAGGCGCCGGTGAAGCCATAAAAGCGGCCGATACTGTTGCCGGCAAAATCCTGCTGGGAGAAGTTGATGATCTGTTCTTTGAGGTTGCCGAAGTAATCCTCCAGCTGGCTCTTCTTGATGTTACGCACCGACACCAGATGGTTGGAGGTCTGGGTGGTGAGATCTTTGCCGTGGCTGTAGAGGAAGAAGAGGGTGACGACCAGGAAGGGCACCAGACCCAACATGAAAAAAGCCAGCATTAGCTGCGGCCTGAGCCCACGTGGCTTGAAGATCCATTTCATCGTGTGATTTTCAATTGAGAATCCAGTTACTAAGCGGCTCAAGTCTCTGACTAAAGACTAATCATTTCAATGGCTTTATCTTAAATTCGCCTGTGGGGTCACAGCCTGATGTGGTTTTTTTGGCCAAGCCGTTTAAACCCTGAGCAAACAGCACAGGCAAGGGCTAAAAGTGCGAAAAAAGGGTTGTGCCTGCGCTGGGGGTACGTATAATGCGCCTCGTTGTCAGGTAACTGGCACGCGGCAGTAAAGCGGGAATAGCTCAGTTGGTAGAGCACGACCTTGCCAAGGTCGGGGTCGCGAGTTCGAGTCTCGTTTCCCGCTCCAATTTCTCATAGCACCAACTATGAGTATCACTTTCAAGGCAATCAGCCTTGTCAGCATGGCGCGTTAGCAAAGCGGTTATGCAGCGGATTGCAAATCCGTTTAGTCCGGTTCGACTCCGGAACGTGCCTCCATAACCTTTCTGATAAGCATCATACCAGAGCCAACAGTCCACACATTCATGTGTGCATTTCTGTTTCCCGCTATTCGAGCTTTCTCAATATCCCTGCTGTGTCAGCAAGGGTTCGCAACCCTGTTGTTGCCACTCCCGTTCCAGATAGCGATTGACCTCTACCAGGTCCTGTCCCCGGAATTGAAACTGTACCTCGGCCGAATGCTCGGTCAGCTCCATCATCTTTTGTTTCAACTGGCCGCATTGCCACAGGCTGATGGTTGGAGCCCCCTTGTAGGCCAACTCTATGCTGTCGTTTTGATTAAGTCGCCAATCCTGCCACTCCGACCAAAGCAACAGGCCCAACACCCCTATGATTGCCACTTCTGCAGGTTTCATCGCACAGACTCCATGTTGACTACCAACGCATTAAATCTGGTCAAACGGCACCGCTTTGCCAGATTTTGTTGCTTATAAGTTATTTGATGTAACCTAATTTCATTTAGTGGCTTTTTGTGAACTTTTTTGCGAAAAAACGCGGTTTTTGGGTGTGGTAATTCTACAGGTTGTGGGGTAGTCTTTGTTCGGTGGTCTTACCAGTAAGGAGTGTTATCATGTTTCATCCCTATTCCCTGACTCAGATAATTCTTCGTCGCGTCTATGCGCTGCTGGTGGGTATTCTGGCTTTCCCCGTGATGCTGTTTCGCAGTGATCGCGCCCGTTTCTACAGCTATCTGCACCGCATCTGGAGCAAGACCAGCACCAAGCCGGTGTGGCTCAAGATGAGCGAGCGTGGCGAGCGGATCTTCTACTAAGCTCGGCTTCAAACAAAAAAGGCAGCTCGGCTGCCTTTTTTCATTTATAAAAAATTGAAATAAAAGGTTTTATTGTATGTGTCGTCCCCTTTGAGGAGTGCCGATAGGCCACCTTCAGCGGGTGTGCCCAACTATAGTCGGGGGCACGCAATGGCACAGTCATCAACCCGAGCAGGGGGGCGGGTGGGTCTTTGGTGGTGCGCAGAGTGAGGCTGCACATCCCCTTGAGCATCAGGAAGGTACAGATAGTCTGGTCGGTATAGAGCGGACTGCGGCCATAATGCCAGTCAGTTAAGCACTTTTATGACTTAATATTCGAAATTTTGAATGGCAGGGACGGTGCTATGGCTACAGCGTCAATGTGGCTGAAACCTTTGCCCTGATTGGCATCCAATAAAAAGAGGGAGGCATCATGCCTCCCGAGCCTGTAAAAAATCTGTGTAAGTGGCATCCTGACCAACCTGTTGAAAGGAACAACAGAATGCCAATACCAGACAATCTCATCGACCAGTTGCTCGAGGGCTGCATCAACCCCGAAGATATTCTCGGCGAAAGTGGTTTTGACCAAGCGTATCGCCGAGCGCGTCCTCGATGCGGAAATGGACACCCATCTCGGCTATGCCAAGCACGCACCCCAAGGCAAGAACACCGGCAACTATCGCAATGGCAAGAGTGCCAAGACCGTTCGCTCGGTGCACGGTGACATCGAACTTGAGGTGCCCCGTGATCGCAATAGCACCTTCGAGCCACAACGGGCCAAAAAGGGCGGGCGGCAGTTGCAGGGTTTTGATGACCGCATTGTCTCCCTCTATGCTCGCGGCATGTCCACCCGCGATATCCAGGCTCACTTTGCCGAAGTCTATGGTGTAGAGGTTTCAGCCACCTTCATCTCGCAGGTCACCAATGCTGTCATGGAGGAAGTGACCGCCTGGCAGAGTCCATGGTTTATCTGGATGCGCTGGTCGTGCGTAGCCGTGCCTTTGAGGCGGTGCAGCACAAGACCGTTTATCTGGCGCTGGGCGTCAATATGGATGGCGAGAAAGAGCGCTTGGGGTTGTGGATGGCACAAACCGAAGGGGCCAAGTTCTGGCTATCGGTGATGACAGAGTTGAAAAACAGAGGTGTACAGGACATCCTGATTTCCTGCGTTGATGGGCTGAAGGGTTCCCGGCAGCCATTGAAGCTATCTATCCGCAGACCCAAGTACAGCTCTGAATCATACATCAGGTGCGCCACTCGCTGCGTTATGTCAGCTGGAAGCAGCGTAAGGAATTGGCTGGCGACTTACGTCTGATTTACAGTGCTGCCATCCTGTCGCAGGCTGAGCAGGAGCTGGTTGCCTTTGGTGCAAAATGGGATGAGGAACATCCCGGCATCAGTCGCTCCTGGGTGAATAACTGGGAACGACTGAGCGTATTTTTTGACTATCCACCGCAAATTCGGAAGGTGATATACACCACCAACGCGATAGAGTCGCTCAATGCCTCACTGCGCAAGTTAACCAAGATCCGGCGGTCATTTCCGACCGACAAGTCAGTCCGAAGGTGCTGTATTTGGCGTTGCATCAGATAGGTAAAAAATGGACCATGCTGATACGGGACAAAAAGCAGGCGATGAGCCAAAGTATGATCCTGTTCGACGAGCGGCTAGAGCAGTCACTAACAGCCACTTACACAGAAAATTTACAATATCTCACTTGACTAGCAAGTTGTACGAAGATACCAGCCAGACCCTGAACACCAACCTGACTTTCGACAAGAAGTTTACGGATAAGAAGAAGGCCGCAGCGATGCGACACAGATACCATCGCTGCAAGCTAATCAATATTGGGGTCCACTCATATCCGTTCAAACAGAGGATTAAATCCACCGGTTAATCCGAATCAATGTTAAAAGCACCCCCTTGGCACTTTAGAGACATCTTGTAAGTTGCAACTCAGAAATATGAAACCGGACGACGATGAAAGACGACATCAATCAGGACATCACCTTCCGCAAACTTAGCGTGTTTATGATGTTTATGAGTAAAGGCAATATCGCCCGCACGGCGGATGCGCTGGAGCTCAGCAACGTCAGCGTGCATCGCGCACTGCACACGCTAGAAGAGGGGGTCGGCTGCCCACTGTTTATCCATAAAGGGCGTAATTTAGTGCCGCTGCCTGCTGCTTGGACACTGCTAGAGTACAGCCAGGATGTCATGAGCTTGATGAGTCGTGGACTGGAAGAGACGCGTAAGGTGGCTGGGGTCGGGCGTGGACGATTGCGCATTGGCACATTGTATTCATTGACTCTGGAAACCGTGCCGAAAATCATCATGGGCATGAAGCTGCGCCGCCCTTCTCTGGAACTGGATCTGACCATGGGGTCAAACCAAATACTGCTGGATATGCTGGAAGACGACGCGCTGGATGCGATCCTGATCTCCACTAAAGAGGGGGAATTTGCTGGTGCGAAATTTGATGTGATCCCGTTGTTCCACGACGACATTTTCCTGGCAGCACCTGCCAGTGAAAAACTGAACGGTGCGCAAAATGCCGATCTGCGTGATTATGCTGACCGTAAGTTTGTATCACTGGCAGAAGGGTTTGCGACTTATGCCGGTTTTCAGGAGGCGTTTAGTGTCGCCGGGTTTGAGCCGGAAATCGTTACTCGCGTGAACGACATCTTTTCGATGATAAGTCTGGTACAGGCGGGTGTCGGGTTTTCGCTGGTCCCTGGAAGGATGAAGAAGGTATACGAGAACGATGTGCAGCTGTTGAAGCTAGCGGAGCCGTACCAGATGCGCCAGCTGATTTCGATTGTCTACTCACACCACCGTGAGCGCGATCAGGACCTGCTGGCGCTGGCTGCAGAAGGGCGCATGTACGCCCTCCTAGGCCTCAACAAGTAAGGTGTTTCAGCAGATGTCGAGCCATTCCAATGTTGCTGCGTTCGCGGCAAATTGCTTCGCCTTGCCAGCCCGCTAGATGCGTTAAGCCTGTCAGCACACTGCCCGGTGGCATTTCGATGGCGAGGCGGGCATCTCGCTGATTGGCGGATACAATCGTATCCTTCCATTGCACAGTGCGGGCCATATTAAACGCCAGATCGTCAGCGATTTTCAGGGGGTCCCACAGCACACGCCCAGTCGAGCCGCTTAGGTAAGCGCGCTGTGGGCGTGACAACGTCACATATTTAAATGCCTCAGCTAATTTTGCCGCCGGTTCATCCAGCAGGGTACAGTGAGACGGTACGCTCACAGCAAGGCGAGTGGCTTTGCTAGCACCAGTATCCAGTGCTTTCTGCGCAACAGCGGCCATATCTTCGTCGCGGCCGGCGATCACAATTTGCGTTTCGGCGTTCAGGTTAGCGATATAGGTATTACTGCCTGCTATCAATTTTTCGACCTGATTCAACCTTAGCCCGACAATTGCCGTTAGGCCGTAACCGTGCGGATAAGCCTGCTCCATCAAATCACCGCGCAGCGCCACTAGGCGCAGGGAATCGCGAAAATCCAGCGCTCCGGCAATTACTGCCGCAGGGTAAGCGCCAATCGACAAGCCGCTGAGGATATCGGGTTTGACTTCATGTTCTATCAGCTCACGTGCCCAAGCGACGCCTGCTATCAGCAGACAAAGTTGTACAGCACGAGTGTGTCGCAGTGCATCGGGGCTATCAAGCTGGTCTGTTTCATCGCCCAGAACCGCACGAACTTCGGTGAATATAGCTTCGCGGTGAGGGATACTTTGCAGCATCCCGGCATGCTGGGTCCCCTGACCGGGGAAGGTGAAAATAGTTTTCATCATGACTCCCTGTGCCACGGCGTGTTGGTAAGACGCGGGCCGGTGGTTGTTTTCAGCAGAACGCGTCCTTCACGCAGCCATTCATTGAGGGCGAAAGCGCCAAATGGCGTTTCAACTTGAGTATCGGCGCGGCACGGCAGCGTTTCGACCTGTGCCTGCCATTGACGCAATTCATCGTGCGTTAACGGCTGTGGTGCACGAATAAGCAAATCTAGATCGCTGTCGGCGTGTAGAACCGGAATGTCAGTAGCAATGGCATAACCGGTGCTACCGGTAATACCCCAGTGCCAGGGCCAGGCAACGGTGGTGAGTAAAATAGCAGCCTGAACAGGCTGCTCGGAAACAAATCGGGAGTGCAGCAGATGCTCGCGATCGGCGACCATTTCAGGCGTCACCACGCGTGACACGACCTTTGCTTTCACCCATCCGGCGGCGCGTTGTTCGCGCGTCATGCCGCGCACGCCAACCGGAATATCTCTCTCATCATTCACATCGCGTCGCACTACCACAGGCAAGCCAGTGTTCCACTGGCTTGCCACCCATGCATCCTGAATGTTCAGCAGGGCATCGCTGCTTTTCAACCACAGTAAGTCGTGAGGGCGCGATGTGAATGTCATATCAACTGCCTGCAGTTAAGGTAATAAACAACGGTAACGACAGGATGCACAAGACCGAGCTCAACAGCAGAACCGCTTCTGCATCTGGCGACTGAACACCAAAACGGTTACCGAACACCACACCGAAGAAGCCAGCAGACAGGGCAATCATCAGGATGGAGGTAATAGCTACAGAACCGTGTAGACCGAGCGCCAGAACGATGCCCCAAGCAATAAACGGTTGGATCAACAGTTTGGTGATGGTGGCAATACCTACTATCGCATTCAGTTTCAGTTTGCGAGCTGACAGGATCACACCGGTCAGGAACAGTGCAGTAGCTGTAGCGGACAGGCCCAGTGGTTTGATGGCTACCAGCAGCAGCTCTGGCATTCTGATACCGATAGCCGACAGAATCACACCCAGCAGTGGACCCATAACGATAGGTTTTTTCAGGGAGCGCCACATTAGAACTGGCAGCATGGACAAAGTAGAACCGCTGTTCTCTCCGGCTGCACGCGCTTTTTCACGCTCAAGGATCAGCAAGCAAAATGGTGTCATCAGTACTGAGCCACAAGCGATGGATACTGCCACAGACAGCGAAGTGGCTGAGCCTTCACCTAGCACGCTACCAAGAATTGGCAGGCCAAGTGCCGCATAGTTCGGTAGCGCAACGGTTAGTGTTAGCACAGCAGCATCCTGCGGGGATTTTTTAAAGGCGCTAGTCGCCAAGAAATAGATCGCTGCATAGGTGAGCCACATTGCGCCAGTCAGTACCACAATAAGTGGCGACTGCGCGACGATACCCGCCCATGGCGTTTGAACCGTTGCGCTGAATAGCGCAGCAGGCAGAGCAAAATCCATCACAAAGATATTGAGCAGCGATACATTTTTATTGTCGACCATTCCAGCTTTGCCGGCAAAAAAGCCCAGCAGCATGATCACAAAGATCGGAGCTAGAGCATGAATGATTACATAAGTCATAGATCACCTGTAGAAGATAAAAAATACACTGACGCGATGGTGATAGTTTTTAAAAAGAGGCTGAACCGTGGGCGCTATAGCTGCGCCCGACGGTGACCGCTTTCGGCTAATTTTTTACGAACTACGGATTGCTCGTTACCAAGCGACACGCATCCGTTCGCGAACGAGGGCAGAGCTACGGCGATTCTCCGCGCCGAGACGGTTTTTCAGACTTGGATCTTTACGCGCATCCGAAATAGCCTTCTGAACAGTGATTTCGACCAGAGCCAAGTCCGCATCTGACGGCGCATCAGGATTGTTGATGGTTAGCAGATCCGAAAGCAGACCGAGAGTGGCATAGTTGCTGATGTCGTAAGCCATCGGCGGAATAGTGGCTGCCATTTTTTCCAGCGCATCTACGGTTCGCAGTGTGATACGAGCGGCGGATTCTTTCCCCATCGCATGTACCAGCACGCCTTTGTCGTTGATGGCAATCAGACGGTTGGCTTGGTAGCCGTGTGCCAGAAACGCCCCAGACATCGCCTTGCCGACGATTAGACCAATCACCGGATGACCAGCCAGACGCGCCTTGGCGTAAGCGCCTACTGCACCTGCCAGCGCCTGATGAATGCCGAATGCTTCTTCACGACGACCATAGGCTTGGCTTGGGACGTCAATCACTGCCACAATCGGACGTTTGACGTTGCTGTTGGCGTCAGCGTCGATGGTTTCATTGACCACTTTCGCCAGTGTCCAACCTTCCAGTAACCCAACCTCACCTTGGGTGGCACGCGGATAGTGATTGTTGGCATCCGGCACGACAGAGATGAAACGCACGGTTTCACCGTTAAGGTCTGCATCCGCCACCTGAACTGATGGGCAGAGGCTGTTTATCCGTGGGGCATTCGGCGCCAGTTTTTCCAGCCAAATTGCGCCACGGCTGTTGCTTCGAGTCATCATTTTACCTCCCGGGCGAAAAGCAGTTTGATCTGTGCCGTATCAACCTGTGCGCGGGTATCGAAGTGCGTCAGGCAAGTCAGGAAATCAGCGTATTTATCGCTGCGATGCTGGGTCGGAACGCCTTTGGCGATGGCTTCGTTCATCGCGGTTTTCACCGCATTTACGCCGTCGCCGACCAGTGCATCAACCAGACCGCTTTCATACCGGATCTCGCCGCCAGTCATGCTCCAGATAAACGGACGGTCGCGGGAGTCGTACTCTTCAATCCCGGCTTCTTGCTCGATAACTTGCGGACCGTTCAGACCAAGACGAGCTTCGCGGGTCACGATTAGATAGCTGCAAAGTGCGGCAGCAATGGACATCCCACCGAAGCAACCTACGGTGCCGGTTATGATGCCGATGACCGGGGTGTAGCGACGTAAATCAACTATTGCCGCATGAATATCCGCAATCGCAGCAAGACCGAGATTGGCTTCCTGCAAACGCACGCCACCGGTTTCAAGGCTCAGCACAGCTTGGGTTGGAATACTGTTACGGTTGTCTTCAGCAGCCAGCTCAAGTGCCGCGGCCATTTTTGCGCCCGACACTTCTCCCATGCTGCCCCCCTGGAAGGTGCCCTCGATGGCGATAACCACCGCTGGTTGGCCATTGATGGTGCCGCGAGCAACCACCATGCCATCGTCAGACTGTGGGACCACGCCTTGTGGCGCGAGCCACTGTGACATGATGCCTTCAAACGGATCGAGCAGTTCGCGATAGCTGCCTTCGTCCAGCAGGGCATGAGCTCGGTCGCGTGCCCGTAATTCAATAAAACTGCGATCGTTACGCATGGCTCACCTCTTCAAAAACCTGTTCGATGCGAATGCGGGCAACGCCCGGGGTAGCGCCGAAGTCGTGGATAACCAGCTTGCCTGCAGGCAAGCCATTGGTCAGGTTCAGGCGGTCAAATAGCGCATTCCAGCGGCTGGTACTGTTATCTACCGATGTGGTGATATCAATACAGAGAGTTTCTCCGGTGGCTGCGGTGAACAGCACTTCCATATCTCCGGAGCCAACGACACCTGCCAGGGCCTTGCCGCTGACGGTGCGGTTGGCAGGAAATGACAATGTAATTTGTTCCATAACATCCTCTTTAAAATGAACAAGACAGAGGCTGGCTGACCCTGTCGAGAAACAGGGTGGCGGCGAGCAAATCCGCAGCCCCGCCGGGCGAGGCGTTGAGCGCTAACATCTGCACATCAAGAGCTGCAAGCTCGTCGCGTCCTGCCGCAGTGGCACAACCTCCGGCGTTAAGCACAGCGCGAGCGCCGTTCTGCATCGCTTCCAGACCAGGCATTCCAGCTCGTGAGAGCACGCAGGTGTCACTAAGCGAGGTCATGATTGCCATCAAGGCGTCGATACGGGCTTCACTCTCGTTGGCCCCTTTCGCCCTGCTGTGTCGAAGCTGAGGCAGCGCCAGATTCATCACGTGCGGAAACGCCTGCTGCGCTTCTTCACGTGCGCCCGGCACCCGATACTGATGTGTGGCTTTCAGGCCTTTGCTGAAGATTTTCGGTGCGGCGCTGTCTGGCAAACGTGCAAGCATGGCGGCGGTATCCGCAATCTGCTGCGCACTGGCCTGTGAGCCATTCATCGCCACGGCGCTAACCAAAAGACCAAGCGCCCAGATAGCGCCGCGATGCGTATTCACACCAGCCGTAGCGGCCATCATCTGTTGCTCACCTTCGCGTCCTAATCGACCGATCATTTCACGCAAGGCAATGTCGGCAGGACGTAGCCAGCTTTGTTGAGCCAGTTGCAGAAACATAGGCGTCAGGCTATACGCTGAGTACTCCATCAGCGCCAACGAAAGGTCGTGATGGGCACCGTTTCCCCGGCTGTCCACCAGACCTGGCTTCGGGCTTAATCGTGCTTCGTCGATCAGGCTTTCGAGGGCGATCCTTGCCAGCCGCTCGGCCTGCACCTCTGCATGAGTCTGTGACAGGAGTTTCATTACCAGCTCCGGAATTTCGCTGGTGGGTTATAAAGACCGCCGGACCATTCCACCAAATCGGCAACGCTACTTGCTGCCAGCAAAGAGCGGGTGGCGTCCGTGCGACGAATCCCCATGTCCTCTGGATAAACCACTTTGCCGCTCTTGCGCAGGTCGGCAACACGTTTTGCATCCACGCCAAGGCCGATATCGGTGATCCCGGCAACGGCGGCCACCATAGCCCGGCGCTCTTCAATGTCTTTTGCGCGATAAAGGTAGGCAATACCTTCTTCTGTCAGCACGTGGGTCACGTCGTCGCCGTAAATCATCACCGGCGCCAGTGGCATTCCTGAGGATTTCGCCACTTCAATCGCATCGAGTTGCTCAACGAACGTGGGTTTCACGCCAGCCTGAAAGGTTTCGACCATCTGTACGACGAGTTTTTTACCACGCTGCATTGGGTCTGGTTCAGTGATCATGTTCAGCCATGCCGGTGTGGCGTGGCGACGACCATGCGGATCGTGCCCCATATTTGGTGCACCACCGAAACCGGAAAGACGGCCACGAGTCACCGTGGAGGAGTTAGCAAGGCCATCAACTTGCAGGGTCGAACCGATAAACATATCGACCGCGTACTGGCCTGCCAGCTGGCAGAAGGCGCGGTTCGAGCGCATGGAGCCGTCGGAACCAGTGAAGAAGATATCCGGACGGGCGCGGATATACTCTTCCATCCCCAGTTCACCGCCAAAGCAGTGCACACTTTCAACCCAACCACTTTCAATCGCCGGGATCAGTGTCGGATGCGGGTTCAGGGTCCAGTGTTTACAGATTTTGCCTTTCAGACCTAGCTGTTCGCCGTAGGTCGGTAGCAACAGTTCGATAGCTGCGGTGTTAAAGCCGATACCGTGGTTGAGCGACTGCACCTGATGTTCGGCGTAGATGCCTTTAATCGCCATCATCGCCATCAGGATGTGTTCCTGTTTGATGAGGCGTGGGTCGCGGGTAAACAGAGGTTCAATAAAGAACGGCCTGTCGGCAACAACCACGTAATCAATCCACGAACCAGGGATATCCACGCGCGGCAGGTCGTACTCGTCATCAACGATTTCGTTAACCTGAGCAATAACGATGCCATCACGGAACGCAGCAGCTTCCACCAGAGCCGGAGTATCTTCGGTACTTGGCCCTGTGTAGAGGTTACCTTTGCGGTCGGCTTTGTAACCGGCAATCAGCGCGACGTTTGGGCAGAGATCAACATAAAGGCGAGAATAGAGTTCTATGTAGGTGTGGATAGCACCGATCTCGAGCTGGCCATCCTGCAAAAGCTGCGAAATACGCAGGCTCTGTGGGCCAGAGAAAGAGAAATCAAGCTTGCGGGCAATTCCTTTCTCGAAGATATCAAGGTGTTCGCTACGGCCCACGCTTGGCATGATCATATGTAGGTTGTGGACTTTCGCTGGGTTCACTTCTGCCAGCATGCGGGAGAGAAAATCAGCCTGCTTTTGGTTGTTACCTTCAAGGACCACGCGATCGCCGGGAGCAATCAATTTTTCCAGCGCATCCACCAGACCATCGGTGGGAATTACCTTGCCCTGTACGGGAAGGGAGGCAACGCGTCGAGCTTTTTCGCTGCGACGAGTGTTCCAGTCCCGGGCCGGAGTTTGGCCAGCGTTCATTATTAACCTCCTGATTCAACAAATCATGTTTGCCTAGATTTCGGCTGGAGTAAGCTTCCTCCGTAAGGCGCTGTGCATCAATTAAGCTGGATTGTGAATCATTAGCCCAAGAGTAATAATTGCTTGGGTAATTCTGTGATGACGATCGAAGATGGACTTGGGCACTTGCTGCCCACTTATTTTGGGCTATGTCCCAATTATCTGTTGAAAGGCTAATCTTGAAGTAGGCCATCCCATTAACGCCACCTGACGCTCAGAACGCGCATCAAGCGACTGGCCCGTAAAACCATCTGTTTTTTTCGCTCTTTTGACATGCACGAGAACGTCATCGACGCCTTTATTAAAAAGCACCACTTAAACTGATTGGGGGCATAGCCAAAAGGTGTTTGGGGCGATTCTAGCCTTTGGCTTGGATCCCACAGCCCAAATAATTCAAGCCCACCGCTGACGGATGGGCTTTTTGTTGTGGAAGCAAAGCAAGTAGAAAATCTCAAAGGAGGGGGATGGATAGTGTGATGTTGGGCCCAGTGTTGGACCAATTGCAAAAAAGCAAAAAGGGTTAGCTTCACTGCGAAGCTAACCCTTTGTTGTATCTGGTGCCGGTAAGAGGAGTCGAACCCCCGACCTTCGCATTACGAAGTCAATGAACTCACGTTTAATCCTGTCTTGATAAATCCAACAAAAAATAATGTTTTGTTTAAATTCAATGGTTTAATTGCAAGTCAAATTCACTCTTGTCCAACGACATACAACCCTATACGATGCCAAATGTGGTACCCCAGGTGGTACCCCAATACGAGGTTTTAGGATGATTTCTCAAGATCGACAAGTCGCGGCGGCAGAGCTTAAAGAAGGTGCGACCGCAACCCGATTTGCTATCAGCTCTAAACATGGTAACGGGTTATCACTCGAAGTTCGGGCCGGTAAGCAAAAGCGCTTCGTGTATAGATTTAGACTACTGGGCAAGCAACAAACCATGGTCCTAGGACTATACCCCGCGATGGGGCTTGCTCAAGCTCGTGAGCGACATTGTATTGCTGTGGGGCAAGTCAAACAGGGCATCGATCCCCGTCAGGTTGTTGTAGAAGCTAAGCAAAAGAACGAACAGATGCTCGTGCTTGATGAACTGTTTGAGCAATGGCTTAGCCACAAAGCCAGCGTAAAACGCCGGGATGGTGTTCGATCAGAGATTAGCCTACGAACTGTCTCTGATTATCGTCGAATTTACCAAACACACTTACAAAAGGCCCTTGGTAAATATCGTATTTGCGATATCACCATGGCGGTCCTCCACCAACACTATCAGAAGCTACAGAAGGTCTCTCTGGAAGGACTTCGCAAAGCAATGGGGATAATGAACCAAGTGATGGAAGAGGCTATGCGACGGCAGCTTATCGAGATGAGTCCCACGTTGGCGCTCAAACCCAAAGTTTACAATGCGACCCCCAATCCACCTCGAGAGCGATGGCTACCAGTCTCTGAATTACGAGCCTTGTGGCATGCATTGGGGGAGGGCGTTGGCGGTGGTGGAGCTTTAGCAGCTGGTGGTCGTGGCATTGCTGCGACTTCTGTGCTTTCTGGAAGTGTTGCCAATGCAATTAAAATCGTCATATTAAGCGCGGTTCGTCGAGGTGAAGTGATATCGATGCAGTGGGCACACTTGGATGGTGATCGCTGGACGATTCCGGAAACCAAAAATGGGCGTCCGCACGTGGTGACCTTGTCGCCTTTGGCTCAGGAAATCATTGCAGAGCAGCGAATGATAACCTCCTCTACCAGTCCATATGTGTTCGAATCGACGACGAAGCTGGGTCACGCCATCACTGGTGATGCACTTATGCGCGCCCTTGACCGGCTACAGAAGCGTAAGCTGGCAGAGCTCGAGCCCTTTAGTGTTCACGATCTGCGGCGCAGTGTTGCAAACTGCTGTGGTATTGAACTCGGTGCGGGGCCTCTAGAGATTGAGCACATGTTGAACCACCAGATCAGTGACAAACTCCTGCGAACTTATCAGGCGGGTGCTTTACGTAACCCTGAAAAACTGAGGAGTTTATTTCTTCGATGGGGGGAAATTGTGGAACATCAAATAGCCCAACATGAAGTGGAAAAATCACCTGATGTTATGGGGAACGTAATCCAAGGGACATTCGGTAAACGCTGAGTTTTCGGCTTAATCAGACCCAAGAAGGAAGCGGCCATCGGCCGCTTCCTTCTATGATTCCATTTCGTCTGATATGCTTCGCGACCACCTGATGGGCACAAAGCTGATGCGGCGCCATCCCTGGCCATTAGCCTTGCCTGCCAGAAAGCACAGATGCCCTCGGCCAATTCTGCGGCCATGGCATGGTCGTTATCACGACGAAAAAATCAGATACTGGGCCAACCAGTTTTGGTACTGCTTCATTGATACCTCTTAAACCGCTATCCAAATCAGTTGACCGGATTGGTATCCGTCTTAGGCTGTGCGGCACGGTAAGCGTCCATGATAGGAGCCCAATCCATCCCGCTAGGAACTGGGTATTGCTTGAATAGCTCACCATATTTCTTGTCGAAATCATCCATACCATATTGGCGCGCTATCGGTACTCTCTGATCATACCAATCATCGGTCACCTCTTCGGCGATACCACGGGTAAGTAGAATATCTGGCTTAACAAGTAGCCCATCCCCTTTGAGCAACACCTCAAAATAGCCGCCGGGCGCTAGACCAAAAAAGAGCCAACTACGGCGGTCATAACGTCCCTCGACTGAGTAGACTTGGCGCATCTGCTGCTCCAGATTGGCAGGCAAGTCCACCTTGATGCTGTAGCGCTTGCCATCATGGAACGAAACCATTTCAATCACGGCTTTATCGGGGACGGGAACGCCATCGGTGGGCAGGCCACCGCCGCCAGCCCAGTAGTAACGCTGTCCCTTGATACGGTCGGCAAGCAGACCTCCAGCCCCCCCTCCAGCTAGACGGTCCGCATAAACCTGTTTCCCTCCAAGATAGAACTCGGTCTTGGTGTTCTTAGTAAGATCTATATTGCTGCCTGTACCATAATCCCAAGCAAATTTAGACAGAGATTGTGGAACCGCGCAGGCCATCAATGACAAGCTGACTCCCAACAATGCGACGATATATTTCATCTTTATGCTTCCTTGTTCCCTATCATCTCACGTCTCTCCTTGCTGATGCTGGGCTCATATTTATTGGTATTGGCCGGATTAGCGATGCCCTGGTTGCTGGCACTGTGGTGCAGATAGTCACGACGCAAGGCGCGGTAAACATCGGGTGATAATTGATGGGTCAAGTTCTTGGCAACCTTCTGTTCGACAGCTGATAGGGCCCAGAGTTTATCCAACTCCTTCAAGTCAACCTCTGGCCGTTTGATAGATAGCGGTTCAAGCTGCAATGCCCTATCTTCCGGCATCCATGCTTTAAACGGCACCCCCACGGCTCGGCCCGCCTCAACCATCATATGTAGCGGAATACGGGAGTATTCCCCCTCCACCACCCGGCTCATCAGCACTTCCACATATACCGACTTTTTGCCGGGGCCTGTGCCACTTTTTCCCTCGGGACGCCGGAACGAATAAGGTTTCAGGCTGATCGCCCCCAGTGGCGGCACGGCGCCACGAGACAGGTTAGGGTTGATACGAGTGACCCAGCCCAACGTTCGTTTCTCCTCGGCATACGCCTTGGCTTTTTGATAGGCAATGCTCTCGGCATCTGGTGTTGAAACAGTTTCTACACTCATAAAACGTTCCAGCTCAATGCACTCGATCAGGGCTGGATCGCTGTTGGGATTGCTCAAGCTCCAGCGGCTATAGTAACCGCCACCTATGTCAGAGTGAGCCCCCGGTAGCGCCAGCTCAGTAAAGTGAGCAGGAATACGGGCGCCAGCAGCATCTTCTGTAATGCGTGATAGCGGGAAGTATTTACGCACTTCATCCAACGCGGTGAGATGTACTACCCGCTCTGCACAATCCGCTTTGAGTTGAACATTGACACTGCGGTTGTAAGAGGAAACTACGGTATCGAACAGGCCAACGAAGGTAAAGCGTACATCGTCGCGGCTAGCCCAATCAAAACCTGCCTTTAGGCGAATATTCGGGCTATTGGCCATAGCGTGTACCAAATGGTGATCGGTTTTTTGGTCTATCACATTAACAAAGTGGCGGGCGGCGGCGGCGCCTCTGCTAAACCCGAACACATCAAACTCGATACGATGGATACGCTCTACATCAACTAAAATCTCGCCCAAATCCCGATTGATCGAGCGAACTATGCTCTGTTCACATGCTGCATCTACTTTTCCGATAATAGAGGTATTATCTCCACCAAAATCGAGGTCAAATCCTTGGGTCAGGGTGTCATCCGAACGATATTCAGGGCCATTGTCTCCTGCGATTGGGTCGCGAGTGCCAATACCACTGATATAGCTGTGAGTCACCAAAGGGCCTGCTGTGATGTCATATTGTTCAAACAGCTTGCCTACATTGGTCACATCATTGGCCGAGCTCCCTTTAACCGGGCTTTGCCCCATCTGGCAGCCCCGTAGCTCTTTCTCCCGCTGGGCTGGATCGGAACAGGTCTCTAGCAACCATTGCTCCACCTTTTGTAGTCCCACTTGAGCATTGCGCGTGTTGTTGCCGGTACCATCGAAGAAGACGCCAATCCGCAAGATATTGAGCTGGTAACCTTTCACCTCGATCACGTAGGACTCGTCAGTGAGCAGACGAGCTGGTTGAGCTTGACCACGCTTGTGACCTTCCGGCAACGGCTGTTCTGGATCGGTTTGGCACAGGTCCCCAGTAGTCAGCTTGACGTGTTTACGTTTCACACCCTTATGGCCAAGAAACTTATCGGCATAGGCCGGAACCTTGCTTGCTTCCCCCTCTTTTAATTTTTCCCGGTTTTGAGCCGCTTTAAGCCAAGGTTGGTTCTCAATGGTCAGAGTAACCTCACCAACGGCAAAGCCTTTCACCAAGGTGGGGCCATCCTTGAGGGTGACGGTTTTCACCTGGCCGGTTTCATCTTTCAGCGTGGCCTTGAGGCCCTTAAATGATTGGTTCTGTTCATCACGAACATCGATCTCAATCCACCGATCATATTTTTCGCAGAGTAAACAATGTGCACTTACAGCCATCAGTGAGTTCCTATCAAATCAGGGTGTTTGCCGAGCCAGTTGGCGACTTGCATGAATTCATCGTCGGTGAGCATCAAGGGGGCACGTATGCTGTCCAGCGTAAAATCGGCTTGCAGCGCCAGGGCTCCAGCGATGACGCCCTCGCGCGCATCCTCAACCAACCCATCTCGATTCGCTTGCTGCAACGTGTTCAGGATCACCGGTTTGGGGTTGGTGTGGGCTCTCATCACCTTCTCTATTCGTTGCCAGAGATGGCGATGCAGTATGTCAGCATGGCGGGACTCGTTATAAAGACCCGCTAGTTGATGCTCCCGAATATGGAACCAAGGTGTTTCACTCGCTGGTACCCAGATGAAATCTTGGCTTTGTGTGACACACTGCCCTTCGATCATTAACTGTTCACACGGGCCAAGCAGCGCATCTCGCTCTCCTGGCGTCATTGCGGTGAGCATTGGTAGCAAGATGCGATGATCGGCGTAGCGAAACCACACGGCCTCGCCGTCATGAATGGCGCTGTTCAGGCTCTGCCAGTGACTCTGCATTACTTCTTTCGAGGCGCGACTACGGCAGTAAAAGCCGCTGAGTGTGGGGTGTGCCTCAACAAAAGCCTGCGAGGGGGTAGGTAGCAGCCAAGGACCGTGTTCGGCCTGCGCCGAAAAGTCTGTTCCAGCAAACAGTGGGTAGGCATCATTTCCGCCCAGCTCATAGAAATGCGCAACCAAGGAGGGGTCTGCTGCCGCATCAATGACTGCATATAGAACCCCTTCTTCGCGCCATTGTTGCAATACCATCAGTTACCCCCTTGGTCTGCTAGCGGGCAAGGTTTGGCCATCGGCATCATGGACTCCATGGTTTTCTGAATACCAAGCGCAGTTATCATGGCCGGTGGCGCCACAGGCACTTCCACACCACCCGGCAAGCCGGGCATCTGACCCGCCCACCCAGAGCCTGAGCCAGGGCTACCGCCAGAGTTCATCTTGATGGAGGGACCGACCAGGGTGACACCGCTCGGGTCAACTTTCACAAAGCTGCCACCGACCTTGAGCGTCAGCTCTGAGCCTGCTTCCAGCACAATCTTGTTACCGGCCTTGATGTGGACCTCTTGGCCCGCTTCAACCAGCAGTGACTGCCCCAGCTTCTGGTGCATGGAAGCATCCACCGTCAGCGAATAGTCGGCCTTGATCTGGTCGCGCTTCTCGCCCTCCACCGTCAGGTGGTCGTTGGCTTTGATGCGGGTGACCCGCTCGTTGTCGATGTCGGTGTGCTGGTCATGCTTGATGTGCCAAGCAGCGTCGTTCTCTATCAGCACATTCAGGTCTTTCTGACCGTGGATGTAAATCTCTTCCTGACCCGACTGGTCTTCAAAACGCAGCTCGTTGAAGCCTTCACCCTGATGGGTCTCGGTGCGCAGCACGGTGCGGGTCTTGTTGGCGGGCAGCTCGTAAGGCGGTCGGTTGGTGGCGTGGAAGGTGCGACCGGTGACGATGGGCTGGTCCGGGTCCCCTTCCAAAAAGCTAACGATGACCTCATGGCCAATACGCGGGATGGCCATCATGCCGTACTGGCCGCCTGCCCAACCCTGACTGACCCGTACCCAGCAGGAGCTCTGGTCGTTGCTCGAGCCATAGCGGTCCCACGGGAACTGCAGTTTGACCCGGCCATGTTCGTCGCAGTAAATCTCTTCCCCTTCAGGGCCAACCACGCTGGCGATTTGCGGGCCGTCGACCATTGGCTTGTGGGGTGCCTCGGGGCTGCCAATCCGCGCTCGCCAGGTGGTACTCGCTTTGACCACGCTAAATTCGTTGTGGTACACGGTCGGGCCACTGCCGCCCTCCTCTTCCAGCGCCTGCGGCTGTTCGCCGGTGTGGCGGATATGAACGATTTGCCAGTCGGTGTTGAGGCTGCCGTTCGGATGCTCGGTGAGTGAAAATGTCTGGCCCGGCAGCAGGGCTGCGCTGTTGGACTTGCCACTGCCGCTGACCGCGTCATTGCGCAGGGCATCAAGCCGGTGCTGGGCAAATGCCTTGCCACTGCCGTCCTGCTTGTAGCGGCC
>NZ_CDBI01000070.1:0-775 GCF_000820025.1 Aeromonas popoffii | reverse complement strand
CCGTCCTGCTTGTAGCGGCCCGGATAGTCAAAGTGCTGGTAAGTGTCGCGCTGGTGCTCGAGCTCAGCCCCCATTTTCTTCTGGGAGAGGCCATAAGCCGGGGTCTTGAAGCTGTAGTCCTTGAGCTCTACATCCGAGGGGCGCACCGATTCGCGGTAGTGGAACTGGCGCACATAGGCACCCTGTTCCAGCGAACGGTTGCCGAGGTTGAAGAAGAGCTCAGGGCCAGCTGTTAATGCAGCCGCATCGTCGGCAAACACGATACGGTGCTTGCCTTGCTCGAATTCGTGAAAGTAGAACAGCCCCTCTTCGGCGGCCAGGCGGTTAACGAAATCGAGGTCGGTTTCGCGGTACTGCACGCAATATTCCCTTTGGGCGTGCTCGTTTTTCAGGGCAAAGGCGTAATCGGTAATGCCGTGCTCTTGCAACAAAATGGAGAGGATTTCGTCAGGCTTTTGCGCCTGGAAGATACGGGAGTTTTGGCGAAGCGAGAGTCGCCACAGCGCCGGTTTGACTTCCAAGCTGTAACGGGTACGGCGAAAGCCGCTGTCCCCTTGGGCAAAGTCGCTCACCACGCCACACACCCGGCGCTGCAGCTCGCCGTGGTACCACACCATCAGCTCGCAGGGCTGGTCCAGCACAGCACCGAAATCGATATCGGGCTGAGCGCTGGCCACCTCCAGTTTGAGGCTAAACGGGCTGTTCAAGCCCTCATCCAGCTTGAAGCTCGCGACCGCAAAGGTGTTGTCAGCCAATGCGCCAACCTTGACGGTGA
>NZ_CDBI01000069.1 GCF_000820025.1 Aeromonas popoffii | reverse complement strand
TAATGCCGATCAGTTAAGGATCCATTGACCGATCCTTCTGATGTGTGAAAATCCGAAACCTGTTGATTGGTTTCGGATTTTTTATGCGTATCGCTCAAGCTCTCGACTTCCTACACGCCAGCAAGGCCGCTCAGTTTGAGTCACTCTCCGACCTCATTCCCAACGAGCTCATCACCACGCTGCTCGGCGAAGAGGGCGTTGCTACCCTGCGCCGTCGCCGTATGCCCATGGAGCGACTGGTCTGGGCCATCATCGGCATGGCCATCTTCCGCAACGTCCCCATGACTCAGCTGGTCAATCAGCTCGATATCCTGCTGCCCGGTGAGCGACCCTTTGTCGCCCCCAGCGCCTTCCTGCAAGCTCGCCAAAAGCTTGGCCACAAGAGCATTGAGCGGCTGTTTCACGAGACCGCCTCCCTTTGGCACCAGCAGGCCAATCACCCCGGCTGGGCCGGGCTGCAACTGCTCGCCGTCGATGGCGTGATGTGGCGCACGCCTGATACCCCGGACAATGCCGCCGAGTTTGCCAAGCCCGGTACCCAGCATGGGGAGACCGCCTATCCGCAGGTACGCATGCTCTGCCAGATGGAGCTCACCAGTCACCTGCTTGTTCAGGCCGTCATGGAGAGCTGCGCCGTCAACGAGATGGTGTTGGCCGAGCAGCTGGTCGCGCGCACGCCGGACCACTCGCTGACCCTGTTCGACAAGGGGTTTTACTCCCTCGGCTTGCTCCATGCCTGGCAGACCACTGGCAGCGAACGGCACTGGTTGCTGCCACTCAAAAAGGGCACGCAATACGAGGTGGTGTGCAAGCTGGGGCGTCAGGATGCCCTGGTGCGTCTCAAACCCAGTCCACAGGCGAGGAAGAAGTGGCCGCAACTGCCTGACACGCTAGAAGCCCGCTTGCTGACTCGCACTATCAACGGTAAAGAGCGGCAGGTGCTGACCTCGATGGTCGACCCGATGCGTTTCCCGGGTGCCGACATCGTCGAGCTCTACGGCCATCGCTGGGAAATCGAGCTGGGCTATCGGGAGATGAAGCACAGCCTGCAACAGCACCGGCTGACCCTGCGCAGCAAGAAGGCGGCGGGGATACGGCAAGAGCTATGGGGTGTGTTGCTGGCGTACAACCTGCTGCGCAGCCAGATGGTGAAGATGGCGGCGAGCCTGAAGGGATACACGGCGAGCCAGCTGAGTTTTCACATGGCATCGGTCTATCTCATCCATGAGCTGAGCTGCATGCCGTATGTATCGCCGGGGAATATCCCGGGACGCGTTGCGGAGCTGGAGAAACAGGCGGGGCAGTTTGTATTGCCGGCCCGAAGGGAGCGAAGTTATCCCCGCTGCGTGAAGCCAAGGCCACAGAAGTATGGAGTAAAAAAACCAATAAAAACAATGCCAGTCAGGCTTAACTGACTGGCATT
>NZ_CDBI01000068.1 GCF_000820025.1 Aeromonas popoffii | reverse complement strand
AAACTTATCCACAGAAACCGCTTCCGGATTGCTAGAATGGCCGAAAACAAGGAGGCCAAGATGGACTTACGACTGAGACCCTACAAGGGAAAACGCCCGCAACTGGGCAAACGGGTGTATGTAGATCCCTGCGCGACACTGGTGGGAGATATAAAGCTGGCCGACGATGCCAGTATCTGGCCCATGGTGGCGGCACGGGGGGATGTGAACCATATCCGCATCGGCGCCCGCAGCAATATTCAGGACGGCACCGTGCTGCACCTGACTCGCAAGAGTGCCAGCAATCCTGACGGTTATCCGCTGCTGATCGGTGAAGATGTCACGGTCGGTCACAAAGCGATGCTGCACGGCTGCACCATCGGCAACCGGGTGCTGGTCGGCATGGGGGCCATCATTCTGGATGGGGTAGTGGTCGAGGATGATGTGATGATCGGCGCGGGCTCGCTGGTGCCGCCGGGCAAGCGGCTCGAAGCCGGCTTCCTTTATATGGGCAACCCGGTCAAACAGGCCCGGGCGCTCAAGCCCGCCGAGATTGCGTTTCTCAAAACCTCGGCCGACAACTATGTCCTGCTCAAGGATGAGTATCTGCAAGAGACCTTATAGGATCGGCAGATAGAGGAAGCCCGGCATGATGCCGGGCTTCGCTTCTTATATAGCTATATAGCAGTTCAGAACGGCTGGCTGGAAATCAGTGGGCCTGATCCCAGTTATCGCCGGTGCCAGCTTCGACCAGCAGGGGCACATGCAGTTCGGCTGCGGCCGACATCTTCTCCTTGATGATGGTGGTGTACTCCTCCAGCTTCTCTTCGCGGATCTCGAACACCAGTTCATCGTGCACCTGCATCAACATGCGGATCGACTCATCCTCGATACCGCGGATCCAGCTGTCCACATTGATCATGGCGCGCTTGATGATATCGGCAGCCGTCCCCTGCATCGGGGCGTTGATGGCGGCCCGCTCGGCAGCCTTGCGCAAACCGGCGTTGCGGGACTTGATGTCCGGCAGATAGAGGCGGCGGCCAAACAGGGTCTCGACATAGCCCTGGGCTTCCGCTTGCTGGCGGGTGCGCTCCATATATTCCAGCACGCCCGGGTAGCGTTCGAAGTAGAGGTCCATGTACTTCTGCGCTTCGGCGCGACCGATCCCCAGCTGTTTGGCCAGGCCAAAGGCGCTCATGCCATAAATGAGGCCGAAGTTGATCGCCTTGGCGCTGCGACGCATGTCGGTGGTAACCGCATCGAGCGCGACCCCGAACACCTCGGCGGCGGTTGCCTTGTGGATGTCCTTGCCCTCGGCGAACGCGGTCAGCAAACCCTTGTCACCGGAGAGGTGCGCCATGATGCGCAGCTCGATCTGGGAGTAGTCCGCCGCCACCAGCTTGTAACCGGCGCTCGGAATGAAGGCCTGACGGATCCGGCGCCCCTGCTCGTTGCGCACCGGGATGTTCTGCAGGTTGGGGTCAGACGATGACAAACGACCCGTGGCCGCCACCGCCTGATGATAGGAGGTGTGTACCCGCCCGGTCTGGGGCTTGATCATCAGCGGCAGCTTGTCGGTATAGGTGGACTTGAGCTTGGCCAGAGTGCGGTGCTCCATCAAGAGACGCGGTAACTCGTAGGTCTCCGCCAGCTCGGCCAGCACCTCTTCTGCGGTGGACGGCGCTCCCTTGGGGGTCTTCTTGATGATCGGCAGACCCAGCTTGGTGAAGAGGATCTCCCCCAGCTGCTTGGGCGAGGAGAGGTTGAACTCCTGCCCGGCCAGATCATGGGCCTGACGCTCCAGTTCGGCCAGACGCAGCTCTATCTCCTGGCTCTGCTGGTGCAGCAGCTTGGGATCGATAGTGGTCCCGAGCAACTCCATCCGCGCCAGTACCGGCAGCAGCGGCAGCTCGATTTCGCTGAATACCTGGCACAGGCCAGGCACGGCTTCCAGTTGGCCCCACAGGGTCGGGTGCAGACGCAGGGTGATATCGGCATCTTCCGCCGCATAGGGGGCTGCCTGCTCCAGCTCAATCTGGTTGAAGGTGAGCTGCTTGACCCCTTTGCCAGCGATATCTTCAAAAGAGGTGGTTTCGACCCCGAGGTAACGCTTGGCCAGCGAATCCATGTCGTGACGACTGGCGGTAGAGTTGAGCACGTAGGATTCGAGCATGGTGTCGTAGGCGATACCTTGCAGGTCGATGTTGTGGTTGAGCAACACGTTGCGATCGTACTTGAGATTCTGCCCCACCTTGAGATGGGTCGGGTCTTCCAGCAGCGGCTTGAGCTTGCCCAGTACCACAGCCTCGCTCAGCTGCACCGGCGCCCCGAGATAGTCATGCCCAAATGGCACATAAGCAGCTTTGCCCGGTTCCACCGCGAAGGAGACACCGACGATCCGCGCCTCCATATAGTCAAGACTGGTGGTTTCGGTATCGAAGGCGAACAGTGGTGCGCCCTGCAGTTGGGCCAGCCAGCCGTCAAACTCGGCTTCGTCCAGAATGCAGTGGTAGTCGGTTTCGATGGCGGCAACCGGAGCGGCGCTGTCATCGCCAGCCTCTTCCTGTCCAGCACTCACTTCACCACCGGACTCCAGCTCCTTGATCAGGTTGCGCAGCTCGTATTCGCGGTAGACCGCCAGCAGGGACTCCTTGTCGACCGGTTTGAGCAGCAGCTGTTCCAGACTCTGCTCCAGCTCGACATCGGTCTTGATGGTGGCCAGAACATAAGAGAGGCGCACCTGCTCCTCCTGCTCGCGGAACTTGTCGGCGAACGCCTTGGAGCCACGGAAACCGAGCGCGGCCACCTTGTCGAGGTTGGCGGCAATCTCGTCTATGCTGCCGATCCCCTGCAACAGGGCCAGCGCCGTCTTCTCGCCGACGCCTGTCATACCGGGGATGTTGTCTACCTTGTCACCCATCAGGGCCAGATAGTCGATGATGAGCTCCGGCGGCACGCCAAACTTCTCGATCACCCCTTCCCGATCGGTCTTCACATCTTTCATGGTGTCGATCAGGGTGACATGGTCGGAGACCAGCTGCGCCATGTCCTTGTCACCGGTACTGATCAGCACCGGCAACTGCTTCTCGGTCGCCTGGCGGGCCAGGGTGCCGATCACGTCGTCCGCCTCGACGCCTTCAACCATCAAAAAGGGGAAACCCATCGCCTTGATCATCTGATGGATGGGGGCGACCTGACTGCGCAGATCGTCCGGCATGCTGGCACGGGTCGCCTTGTACTCGGGATAGATGTCGTCGCGGAAGGTCTTGCCCTTGGCGTCGAACACTACGGCCACATGGCAGTCAGGGTATTGCTTGCGCAGGCTGCGCATCATGTTGGCCATGACACGGACGGCGCCGCTCGGCAAACCGGTCGATGTACGCAGATCGGCCTGCTGGGAGGCGAAGAAGGCACGGTAAAGATAAGAAGAGCCGTCGACCAGAATAAGGGGGGTGCTAGGGGCCATGAAATCGTCCTGCCAGAGATAAACAGCCGCTAGGATGCCACAGGGCCCCCCTCACACCAAGGGGAGCTGCAGCCCCATAAACGGGCAGCCAAAGGGACTCAAGCTGTGGATAAGTCTGTGTTCAAAAATGGGGGGCAGTATGATCGACCGTGATAAAACTGTGCACAAAAATATAAAAAGCCATATAAAACAGCAAACTAAGACATAGAAAACCGATCATGAGACTGTTGAAATGATCTCGATCAATGTGGAAAAAGATTTAAGGGAGTAGGTACGGCAGGATCCAAAACTAAACAATCCTAGCACAGCAAGATGACTTGACCAGCGGATGGCGAGCGATAACCATACAAAAGTACAACAATCCATCTTGGCTCACATTTTCAACAACGAGGGGTTTGCCATGAAAAAAGTGGCCGTGATTTTGAGTGGCTGTGGCGTCTTTGATGGTGCCGAAATCCATGAGGCCGTCATCAGCCTGCTGGCGCTGGCCCGCCAGGGTGCCACCACCCAATGCTTCGCACCGAACGTGGCGCAGCTCCATGTTATCAATCACCTGACCGGAGAAATCAGCGAGGGGGAGAGCCGTAACGTGCTGGTCGAAGCCGCTCGCATCTGTCGCGGCCAGATCAGGGATGTGGCCGAGCTGGATGCGGCCGACTATGATGCCCTGCTGGTGCCAGGTGGCTTTGGCGCAGCCAAGAACCTGTGCGACTTCGCCACCAAGGGCGCCGGGTGCCAGATCCAGCCGGATGTGCTGAAAGCCTGTCAGAGCTTTGCCAATGCCCACAAGCCGGCGGCCTACATCTGCATCGCACCGGCCATGATCCCGCTCATCTATGGCGCCGGCACTCTGGCCACCATAGGCCATGACGAAGGGACAGCCAACGCCATCGAGGCCATGGGCGGCAGCCACCTCAACTGCCCGGTCAACGAGTTCGTGGTGGATCAGGAGCGCAAGGTGATCTCCACCCCCGCCTACATGCTGGCCAACAATATTGTCGAAGCGGCGGACGGCATCGAGAAGACGGTCAAACAGCTGCTGGCACTGTAATCCGCACCCCGCCAAAAACAGACGGGCCGCTCATGGAGCGGCCCGTTTTCAATTCTGCCTGAAGGCGATGAATTAGATGGTTTCGCCCATCTGATCCATCTTGCCCAGCAGGGCACGCAGACGTTCCTGCCAGGCAACATGTTCGTTGCGCAGCTGATGGTTTTCGTCTTGCAGCTTGCCGTTTTGCTCTTTCAGCTCGTCCAGCTCCATCTTCAGCAGAGAGATGTTGTCGACGGCGGATTGTACTTTGGATTCGAGTTGCTCAAGGACTTCTAGTGACATATGCATACCTGTATGTTCAATTGCGATGCCCCACAGAGGGCGATTCAAGCGCGTGAAGCCAGCATACCCCGAGGGCATCAGCACAAACAAGCCAGTGCGCTGTAAAATGCGCCTTCCATAGATGTATTGCCTAAATATGCGTCTGTTTTTCTCGCATCCTGCGCCCGAGTCGCGACAACACACTGAACTATGCGTAAACGGCCCCACCAACAGAGCATCATTGGCGCCATCCTGATGGAACCGCCCTTATCCATGCAAGGCGATATAGGCCCCCAGTAACAGACAGGCGACAGCGTACATCAGCAGGCCATAGAGCAGGTTCCAGCGCAGGATCAATCCGGCACTCAGGTTGTAACGGGAGGCCAGTGCCAGATTGGATCCGGAGAGCGGGCTGGTGCCGGTCGCCAGCCCCCACCCCAGCAAGAAGCACATGCCAAGCAGGCTGGGATCCGGCGCCAACGGCCACAACAGCGGCGCCAGCCCGGAGATGCTGATGAGCGGATGCACCCCGACGATGGCCACCAGCAGGATCAGCAACAGGGTGAGCGAGGACTCCAGCCAGCCGAAGTGGTTAAAGAGCGGCAGCCCGTGCTCGCCACCGAGTTCGAGCACCGACAGCGCACTGTTGATACCGGCGGCCAGCAAACCGGCCCCCAGAAACAGCACCAGCTGACCGCCGATGGCCGGGAAGCGCTCCAGCACCTGTCGCTTGAGCGCCGCCTTGCGTCCGACCCTCGGCATAAAGAGCAGCGCCAGCACGGGTGCCACCAGAGCGATCACAGCCAAAATGCCGAGCGATGGCCAGATCTGCTTGATCAGCAGCACCAACAGCGCCAAGGCCACTGGCAGCCCAAGGGTCTGCAACCGCAGCGGGTAACCAGCAAAGTCTTCAACCCCGAGTCGCTCCACCTGCCAGGCAGTCAGTCCCATCGCCAGCAGCGCGGCAACCACGCCAAACGGCAGTATGCTCGACAATTGCAGGCCAGGGGCATAGGTGAGCGCCACCGCCATGGCGACAAAGAAGGGGGACCAGAAGGCCGCGGCACAAAAGATCCGGCTCAGCACCATCACTTGGCGCCGCTCCAGCGTGCCTGCACGCTCCAGCCGATCGCCAATGATGAACAGCACAGAGAGGTTGATGACAGCCCCCAGCAGGTTAAGGCTGGCCATGGTGCTCCACAGCCCCTTGCGACCTGACCAGGAGGCAGTGCCGGTCAGCAAGCCTGACGTCGCCAGGTTGAGGGTACTCACTGCGGCAAACATGGTGAGCATGTTGATGTTGGGCAGCAGCCAGGCGCCCGGGTTGAGGCTCGAGCCCCGCCACCAGGAGAAGATCAGCAGCAACAGGGCGGCACCATAAAGGGCCAGCGCCTGCCGCTTGGCGGCTCCCACCAGCCAGGGCCAGGTGAGCAGTGATGCCCCCCAGGCCGCAATGGCCGCTGGCCAAGGGGAGAGTCCCAGATAGAGATGAAGCAGGTTGAGCAGCCACATCCCCAGGATCAGGTAACCTGACCAGCGTTTGGCCATCGAATCGTCTCGGTCAGGGGATCAGAGGCACTGATCCATATCCAGCGAAGGCTTGTCGCACTCCGGGCGGCCCACTATCTTGGCCGGTACGCCAGCCACTGTGGTGTGCGGTGGCACTGGGTTGATCACCACGCTGCCGGCACCTATCTTGGCGCCCCTCCCCACTTCAATATTGCCGAGCACCTTGGCGCCCGCCCCTATCATCACCCCCTCGCGGATCTTGGGGTGGCGATCACCGCCCTCCTTGCCGGTACCACCCAGGGTCACGCTCTGCAGGATGGAGACATCGTCCTCTATCACCGCCGTCTCGCCGACCACTATGCCGGTGGCATGGTCAAACATGATGCCCTTACCGATCCGCGCCGCCGGGTGCACGTCGACCCCGAACACCACGGAGATCTGGTTTTGCAGGTAAAGCGCCAGCGAGCGACGACCCTGACGCCACAGCCAGTTGGCAACCCGATACCCTTGCAGGGCATGAAAGCCCTTGAGGTAGAGCAGCGGGGTGGAGAAGAGATCGACCGCAGGGTCACGCTCCTGCACGGCGCAGATGTCGGCCGCCACTGCCGCCAACAGATCGGGCTCGCTGCGCAAGGCCAGCTCGATCACCTCGCGCAGGGCGATGGCTGGCATGGTGGCGCTGTCGAGCTTGTTGGCCAGCTGAAAGCTGAGGGCCGAGCACAGGTTCTTGTGATTGAGAATGGTGGAATGAAAGAAGCTGGCCAGCATGGGCTCTTCGGTCACCATGCATGCCGCTTCTCGCTCAATTTTTTGCCAGGTTTTGGCAACCAGATCATCCATGTTACAGCCTACTGTTGTTCTGATGGAGTGCCTTGCTGTTCCTGGTGCACCACAGAGATGGGGTCCATATGAATAATTACATCCATGCGCTCAAATTCCTGACGCACCGCCAGTTCGGCTTCATCGGCGATCTGATGGGCCTTAATCAGAGGGAGCTGATCATCCAGCTCCAGATGCAACTGCACGAAGCGGGTCGGACCGGATTGACGGGTACGCAGATCATGCACCCCGTGGACACCTTCGACTTCACAGCAGAGAGCCATTATTCTCGCTTGTTCTTCGGCTGGCAACTGACGATCGAGTAGCGCCTGCACCGACTCATAACCGATATGGATGGCGCCCCACAGCAGGAACAGGCCGATCAGGATGGCAAACAGGCCATCGGCCCAGAACCAGCCCCGCCCCGCCAGCACCAGCGCCAACAAAACGCCGCCATTGAGCAGCAGGTCGGAACGGTAGTGCAACATGTCAGCCTTGATGGCCACACTGTTGGTCTTGCGGATGACAAAACCCTGGAAACTGACCAGCAGCAGGGTCAGCACGATAGAACCGCCGCTGACCCAGAGGCCCGCTTCGAGCCGCAGTATGGGTGCCTGGTTAAGCAAGGAGGAGATGCCGTGCATCACCAGCAGCAGGGCCGAGCCCGAAATAAACGCAGACTGGATGAGCCCCGCCAGCGACTCCGCCTTGCCGTGGCCGAAGCGGTGCTCGTCATCGGCCGGGGCCAGCGCATAGCGAATGGCCAGCAGGTTGATGATGGAAGCGCTGACATCCATGAGGGAGTCGGTGAGCGACGCCAGCAGACTCGATGAATCCGTCATGAGCCAGGCGATCAGCTTGCCGGTGATCAGCACAGTAGCCGTGGTAACGGCGGCCATGCTGGCCAGCGTCACCCAGCGGGAATATTGTTGATGGCTCAAAACCGGCTTTCCTCTTGCGGTTAAAAATCTATTATACCCTGACCCCTGCGCCGGCTTGGCGTGAAAAATCAGCGGAATGACTATCAGATGCACAAAATACTCCTGGTCGACGACGATCTCGAGCTGACCCAGCTGCTCACCGAAATTCTGACTCTGGAAGGCTTCCAGGTCACCGTCGCCGAAGATGGCGAAGAGGGGTTGCAGCGACTGGCAGAGCAGGACTTCAACCTGGTGCTGCTGGACGTCATGATGCCCAGGCTCAACGGCTTCGCCATGCTGTCCAGGCTGCGCACGACCCACGACACGCCGGTGCTGATGCTGACTGCCCGTGGCGACAGCCAGGACAGGGTCAACGGGCTGGAAGCCGGGGCCGACGACTATCTCGCCAAGCCATTTGACGACAGGGAGCTGCTGGCCCGGGTGCGCGCCATACTGCGCCGGACCCAAAATGCCCAGCCCCAGCGCGGCGGCATCTCCGAAGAGCTCCGCTTCATGGATCTGGTGCTGCAACCCGGCCTGCAACAGGCAAGCAGCGGTGATCAGCTGCTGGAGCTCACCGCCACCGAATTCGGGCTGCTGGAGTGCCTGCTGCGCAACCCCGGCCAGATCATCAGCAAGGGCCATCTCTCCGAGCAGGTGCTCGGCAAGAAGCTGGAGCCCTTCGATCGCGCCATCGATATGCACCTGAGCAACCTGCGCAAGAAACTGCCGGAGCGTACCGATGGCCAGCCCCGCTTCAAGACGGTGCGCGGACGCGGCTATCTGTGGCTGGAACAGGCATGAGCACGGCCCGTACCTTCAATGGCCTCTCCACCCAGATCTTCCTCTGGTTCTGGCTCATGCTGCTGGTGGTGCTGGCGGCCGTCGTGATACTGCCAACCCTGGATCCCCGCAACATCATCCCCTTGCCGGCGCATGAGATGACCCGGATGAACAACAATCTGAAGGCGTTGCAGAAGGGGGCGGATCCCGCGCAGGAGTTCGATCTGGTCCAGGCCATAGAAGCGGCGGGCCTGCTGCCGGTAGACAACATCTATCTGCGCGATGCAACAGGCCAGATGCAATCCACTACTCACCTGAGCAAGTTCGTGGTCCGCTTCATGCTCGATTCGGACAACCCGGCCAAGCCCATGCTGGGCAGCGAACACCAGCAGGCCATCGCGGGCCCCTTCCAGATGGAACATCGCGGCCAGATCTATCACGTCTACTTCGGCCTCAATGTCGAAAACTCCTATCTGTTCCTGTTCATCCAGATCCTGGATCACCCGGTTCAGATCCTGGGCATCGCCATGCTGGTCAGCACCCCGCTCTGCCTGCTGCTGGCCTGGCGGCTGACCCGCCCCATACTGCAGTTGCAGCGGTCTGTCTCCCAGCTGGCGGAGGGCAACCTGGAGATGCAGATCCCCAACCTGGGGCGGCGTGACGAGATCGGCCAGCTGGCGGATCACGTCAGCCACATGGTCGATACCCTCAAGAACATGATCCAGAAGCAAAAGCAGCTGTTGTCCGACATCTCCCACGAGCTGCGTAGCCCGCTTACCCGCATCCAGCTGGCGCAGGCGCTGATCCGTCGCAAGCAGGGGGACAGCAGCGAGCTGGCCCGGATAGAGTCAGAGATTGGCCGGCTCGACAAGCTGATCGGCGACCTGCTCGACCTGTCGCGGGTGCAGCAACACGTGGAGGTGCCTGTGGTGATGCCGCTGGCGGAGTTGCTGGAGCCCATGCTGGACGACGCCATGTTCGAGGCCAACCAGAGCGGCAAGCAATTACGTCTGCCGCCCCTGCCGACCGAGTCGATCCGGATGTGGCCCGAGCTGCTGGTGCGGGCGCTGGAGAATCCGCTGCGTAACGCGCTCAAGTACTCACGCGAGTTCATCAAGGTGGACTGGTATCGGGAAGGACGGGAGTGGGTGATGACCATACGCGACGATGGCCCCGGCGTGCCGGTGGATCAGCAGGCCCAGCTGTTCCTGCCCTTCTTTCGGGTGGATGATGCCCGCAATGCCAAGACTGGCGGCACCGGGCTCGGGCTGGCCATCGCCTCGGAGGCGATCCAGCGTCACGGTGGCACCATACGCGCCAGCAGCAACCAGCCGGCCGGACTGACCATTACCATCCGCCTGCCCATCGGCTGAGTCACCTCTTTTCATCCACCCGGGCGCTGGGTATGCTGGCGCCCCTTTCGGCCCAATCTAGACTCCCATCAGGATCCCGCCATGCTCGACATAGTACTTTACCAACCGGAAATCCCGCCCAACACCGGCAACATCATCCGTCTCTGCGCCAACACTGGCTACCGGCTGCACCTGATAGAGCCGCTGGGTTTCGAGTGGGATGACAAGCGGGTGAAACGGGCCGGGCTCGATTATCACGAGTTTGCCGAGGTGAAGCGCTGGCCTGACTATGACGCCTTTCTGGCAGAAGTGGCGCCCACGCGGGTATTCGCCTGCACCACCAAGGGCAGTACCGCCCATTCGGCCGTGCAGTTTGCCGCCGGCGACGCCATGCTGTTCGGCCCTGAGAGCCGTGGCCTGCCTGCGGACCTCATCGAAAGCCTACCGTTCGAGCAGCGGCTGCGCATCCCCATGCTGCCCCAGAGCCGCAGCATGAACCTCGCCAATGCGGTGGCGGTGTTCGTGTATGAGAGCTGGCGCCAGCTGGGCTATGAGGGTTCTTAGCAGCAACCGAGTGCTGCGGACCCTGTGATGAGGGGCCTCACCGGCCCGCCCTGACAACAGGATCCTGCCCGCCGGGCTATGACGGCTCGCCTTCGGCCTGTTCCAGGTCGTGGGGTGAGTGCAACAGGCGGCCATCACGCTCCAATTGCCAGCACAGCCACCCCAGCGTCAGACCC
>NZ_CDBI01000067.1 GCF_000820025.1 Aeromonas popoffii | reverse complement strand
GGCCAGGGGTTGTAACGCTCCAGGCTCCAGTTGTTACCCGAGCTCTTGCCCATGATGGTGGAGAGGACGCCCGGGTCCAGTCCCTCCTTCACCCCGAGCGCCAGCGCCTCGGCGGTGCCCGCCATGTGGATGGCAAGCAGCATGTTGTTGCACATCTTGGCGATCTGGCCCGCCCCGAGCGCCCCGGCATGAAACAGATTCTGCCCCATGTGAGCCAGAATAGGCCTGGCCGCCTCGAAATCCGCCAGTTCACCACCGACGATGAAAGTGAGGGTCCCCGCGCTCGCCCCCGCCACCCCGCCCGAGACGGGCGCATCGATGAAGCGAATGCCGTGCGCCCTGGCCGCCTCCCCGACCTGGCGAGCCGAGGCCACGTCTATGGTGGAGCAGTCGATCACCAGAGCCCCCGCAGGCAAGGCCCCCAGCAGATCCTGTCCACCATTGCCGCCAAGCCAAAGCGCCCGAACATGCTCACCGGCGGGCAGCATGCTGATGACCACCTCACAATCGGCCACCGCCTCGCGGGCATCTCCTGCGGCGATACAACCCGCGGCGATCGCCTTGGCAACACTCTCCGGCATCAAGTCAAACACCTGAACCCCATGCCCCGCCCTGGCCAGGTTGGCGGCCATGGGCCCACCCATGTTGCCCAGCCCGATAAACCCTATCCTTGTCATCTTGTCTGCTCCTTGCCGTGCTGGTTATCCAGCAACCTGTGTCTATTCATCCGCCCTGGCGCCTGACGCTCTCAGGCTCAAGGCGTCAGGGGGTTTTTCCCTTCGGGCCAGCGATAGAAGGCATCCAGCCAGTCAGTGCCGGGCGGTGGCGCCTGCCAGCGAGGTGATTTGTCCTTGTCGATGAGCAGCGCACGCACCCCTTCTACAAAATCCCCCCTCAGCACGCAGTTAACCGAGAGCGCCAGCTCATCGGCAAACACCTCGGTCAGCGACTGGCGGCGCGCCTGCCAGTACTGGCGCCACAGGATGGCGCGGCTGATGGGGCTGCCGCCGCGACAGATGTCGCGGGCCTGCGCCAGGCTCCCTTCGCCCAGTTCGGGATCGAAGAGAGCATCGTACAACCGATCCAGTACCCCTTGCAGGGTGCGCCCGGCCAGCAGGGCATCGATCTTGGCCTGATGGGGCAAGATCACAGGGGCTGGCAGCAGTTGGTCTGCCTCTGCCTGCAAGCCGCTCAGCAACTGTGCGATCTGCTCGCGCGGCGCGACCTTTCCCCCCCACCCCAATTCGGCCAGCCGCGGCAACAAGTCAGCCCGCTCGCGGCTGGTCATGGCGTGATCCGCCAGTCCCAGGCCGATGGCATCCGCGCCGTTGAAACGCGCGCCAGTGAGCCCGAGCCAGAGTCCGAGTCTTCCCGGCATCCGGCTTAAAAACCAGCTGGCCCCTACATCGGGATAGAGACCGATAGTCACCTCTGGCATGGCGAACAGGCTCTTCTCGGTCACCACCCGAAAGTCGGCGCCGGCGAACAGGCCTATGCCGCCGCCCATGCAGATGCCATCCGCCACGCAGATGAGGGGCTTGGCATAACGGTGAATATGGTGGTCGAGCCGATACTCCTGCTCAAAAAAATCCCGTGCATATCCAAACAGCGCCTGCTCGCTCTCCTCCTGTTTGCGGTAATAAAAGGAACGGATGTCACCGCCGGCGCAAAACGCCTTCTCGCCAGCCCCTTGCAATACCACGCAGACCACACCGGGATCCTGCTCCCACTGCGTGAGCGCACGCTGCAGAGCCTGGATCATCGGCAGACTCAGGGCGTTGAGGGAGGCAGGACTGTCCAGGGTCAACACGCCGATATGATGGCCGTCCGCCGTGGGGTGGGTGGCTACACGTACCGCGTCATTCATGAATCCTCCCCCTGCTTTGCAGATACCTCGTATTGCCAGCACGGGGGCCGCTTCTCCAGGAAGGCCGCCACCCCTTCACGCTGGTTGGCGTCCTCAAACAGCTTGAGGAACATATGACGCTCCAGCGGCAAGGCACCATCACGAGGGCCACAGCGCCCCTGATTGATAAGGCGCTTGCAGGCATGCAGGGCGCTCGGGCTCTGGCGCTCCACCAGCTGGGCCATCTGGTGCGCCGCGTCCCAGGCGTGCCCCGTTTTCACCACCTCCTCCACCAGCCTCATCTCGTAGGCCAACGTGGCATTGACCTTCTCGCCACAGAGGATCATCCGCTTTGCCCAACCGGGCCCCACCAGCTCGGTGAGGCGCTGGGTGCCACCGGCGCAGGGCAGCAAGCCCACAGAGGCCTCCGGCAGTCCCAGCATGGCCTGCTGTTCGGCGATGCGGATATCGCAGGCCAGCGCCACCTCCAGCCCGCCCCCCATGGCATAACCATTGATGGCGGCTATGCTGACGCCGTGGAAATCGGCCAGTGCCTGGAAGGCGCGGCCAAAGGCCTCGGCCACCTCACGCGCATGATCCAGATCGCCATCGGCAAACATCTTGAGATCGGCGCCGGCGCAGAAGAACTTGTCCCCCGCCCCGCGGATCACCAGCGCCACCACATCGGGGCGGCTCTCGAGCTCCACCATCATCTGCAAGAAGGCCTGCAAGCTGGCCAGGGTCCAGGTGTTGGCGGGCGGATGGTCGAAGGTGATGTAAGCCACGTGACCGTGATATTCGAGCCTGATCCTTGTCATTGCATTGTCCTTGTAAATGAGACTGCCCCATGATGACAGGGTTGAATGGAGCCAACATTCGACTGACTCACAAAGCCTGACGACGGTTCAGGGGCAAATAATGTGTTAAGCCAGCGACAGACCGGGATCTGCCAGCAGGCGGCGGGCGATGATCAGCCGCATCACCTCGTTGGTGCCTTCCAGGATGCGGTGGACCCGGGTATCACGCAGGTAGCGCTCCAGCGGATACTCGCGGATATAACCATAGCCGCCAAAAAGTTGCAGAGCCTCGTCACAGACGCGATAACCTACATCGGTGGCAAAACGCTTGGCCATGGCGCACCAGGCACTCTTGTCCGGACTCCCCCGGTCCAGCTTGTCAGCGGCCTGACGTACCATCAGGCGAGCCGCCGCCAGCTCGGTGGCCATGTCGGCGAGGCGAAACTGCACGCTCTGAAATTCGCTGATAGGGTGGCCAAACTGCTGGCGTTGCTGCACATGGGCCAGCGCATCGTCCAGCGCCTGCTGGGCGGTACCCACAGAACAGGTGGCGATGTTGATGCGCCCGCCATCCAGCGCCTGCATGGCAAACTTGAACCCTTCCCCCTCCTGACCCAATCGATAGTTCGCGGGAATGCGCACCCCGTTGAAGGCCACTTCACGGGTGGGCTGACTGTTCCAGCCCATCTTCTCCTCCGCCTTGCCGTAGACAATCCCCTCACTGTCGGCGGGCACCATGAAGGCAGAGATCCCCTTGGCCCCGTCGCCCCCGGTGCGGGCCATCACCACCAGCACGTCCGTGCTGCCTGCCCCCGAAATGAACACCTTGCTGCCGTCGATGAGATAGGTCTCGCCGTCACGCACCGCACGGGTCTTGAGTGCCGCCGCATCTGAGCCCGCCCCCGGCTCGGTGAGACAATAAGAGCCCAGCAGCTCGCCGCTGGCGAGCCTGGGCACCCATTGCTCGGCGACATCGCCAGGCAGCCAGCTGCCCAGCATCCAGCTCACCATGTTGTGGATGGTGAGGTAGGCAGTGGTAGAGGTGCAGCCCATGGCGAGGCGTTCGAAGATGAGGCTGGCATCGAGCCGGGGCAGACCAAGCCCGCCATATTGTTCCGGGGTATAGAGGCCGCAAAAGCCGAGCGCCGCCGCCTGTTTGATGGTGGGAATGGGAAACTCGTGATCTCTGTCCCAACGGGCGGCATGGGGTTTGAGCGCCTCATTGGCAAAGGCGGTCGCCACCTCGACATAAGCCTGTTGATCCTCGGTCAGGGTAAAATCCATTTTGTCCGCTTCCTTGTGTCCTGTGTCTGTTGTCTGTCTGACCCACGCGCAACGCAGGTTGATAGCCAGGTTCGCGCCAGTCGGCATTGCCCAGTCCTGTCTCTTTCTCCCTTAACGCAGGCTGATGGTCATATTGGGGCCTGTGGGGATCTCCTCGTCGAACCAGCGTTCGGTCACCGTCTTGGTCTCGGTGTAGAAGCGCACCGCCTGCTTGCCATAGGCGTGCAGATCCCCGTAGAAGGAGCCGCGCCAGCCGGTGAAGGAGAAAAATGGCAGCGGTACCGGAATGGGCACGTTGATCCCCACCTGACCCACAGCCACCTCGTGACGAAACTTGCGGGCCGCGGCGCCGCAGCCGGTGAAGATAGAGGTGCCGTTGCCGTAGGGGTTGGTGTTGATGAGGGTCAGCGCCTCGTCCAGATTGGCTACTTCCAGGCAGGCGAGCACAGGGCCGAAAATCTCCTCTTTATAAATTCGCATCTCTGGGGTCACACCGCGAAACAGGGTCGGCCCCACCCAGTTGCCCACCGGATAACCCGCCACATCACAGACGCGGCCATCGAGCAGGCATTCGGCCCCCTCCTTGATCCCCGCCTCGATGAGGCCCTCTACCCTGACTTTCGCCTCCGGGCTGATGAGGGGACCATAGGCCGCCTCGGGATCGTGCCAGACCCCTGGCCTCACCTTGGCAAACTCGGCGGCAAGCTCGGGGATCCACTCCCGGGCACTGCCCACAAATACCGCCACACTGATGGCCATGCAGCGTTGCCCGGCCGCGCCGACGCCTGCCCCCACCAGGTTGCTCAGCACCTGCCCCTTGTTGGCATCCGGCATGATCACCATGTGATTCTTGGCACCGACGAAACACTGGGCCCGCTTGAGGTGTTCAGTGGCGGTGCGATAGACGTGGGCCCCGACCCGGGCAGAGCCGACGAAGCTGACCGCCTTCACATCCGGATGGCACAACAGCGCATCCACCTGTTCGGCGCCGCCGTGTACAACGGAGAGGATGCCCTTGGGGGCACCCGCCTCGGTGAACAGCTCGGCCAGCCGCATGGGGGTGAGCGGATCCTGCTCGGAAGGCTTGAGCACGAAGCCGTTGCCGCAGGCCACCGCCAGCGGGAACATCCACAGCGGTATCATGGCGGGAAAATTGAACGGCGTGATGCCGACACAGACCCCCAGCGGCTGCACCCAGGAGTGGCCATCGACCCGGCGCGCCACGTTACCCATGGTCTCCCCCATGGTCTGGCTGGCGATGCCGCAGGCCTGCTCCACCACCTCGATACCACGCCACACATCTCCCTTGGCGTCCGCCAGATTCTTGCCGGTCTCCTGGGCCAGCAGGGAGGCCAGCTCATCGTGATGGGCTTTTAGCAGATGCTGGTAGTTGAACATGACCCGCGCCCGCTCGGGGGCTGGCACATCCCGCCACAGCAGATAGGCGTCGTGGGCACTGCGCACCGCGCGCTCCACCTCAGCCGGGGTAGCCCTCGGCACCCGCGCCAGCAGACTCTGATCCGCCGGATTGGTCACCTCGATCCACGCCTCGCTCGTGGAGGCACAGGCCTCGCCACCGATATAAAGCGGCACATCGCCGTACTGGGTCTGATGGTTACTCATGCCCTGCTCTCCTTGCTGGCAGACTGCAATGGGTACTGGCTGGTCATGCCGCTCACTCCTTGAGCTCGGTTGATGGAGGGGAAACGAGCCGCCTTGCAGCCGCCACCCGACAAATTTACCTTAGACTAACAATCAATTTACGTTTACGCTAACGTAAACTTAATGCACAAATGGACTGACCAGTTTGGCCCCCTATTTCGGCTCGTCGGGGCAGTCAGACCGGTAAGCCCCCGTCATTCAAAGGAGAGCAAGGATGCACGCAGTGATGGATGAGACCCTTTGCGCCCTGACCGAGCAGGTCGAGGCCTTCTGCCAGAAAGTGATAGCGCCGCGCGCCGCCGAGATCGATCACAGCAACGTCTTCCCGCGCGATCTCTGGCCCCAAATGGGCGAACTCGGGCTGCACGGTATCACGGTGGCGGAGGAGTATGACGGCGTGAGCCTCGGCTATCTGGCCCACGTGCTGGTGATGGAGCAGGTGAGCCGCGCCAGCGCCTCGGTCGGCCTCTCCTACGGCGCCCACTCCAACCTCTGCATCAACCAGATCCACCGCCACGGCACCCCTGATCAAAAGGCGCGCTACCTGCCCTCCCTCGTCAGTGGCAAGCACGTGGGGGCCCTGGCCATGAGTGAGCCGGAAGCCGGCTCCGACGTGGTCAGCATGCGCCTGACCGCCGCGCGCGAGGGGGAGCATTTCGTCCTGAACGGCAACAAAATGTGGATCACCAATGGCCCGGATGCCGATACCTTCGTCATCTATGCCAAGACGGATGCCCAGGCCGGGCCCAAGGGAATATCGGCCTTTATCGTCGAGGCGGGCACGCCCGGGTTTACCACGGCCCAGAAGCTCGACAAGCTCGGCATGCGCGGCTCCAGCACCTGCGAGCTGGTGTTTGACCACTGCCGCATCCCGCAACAGAACCTGCTCGGCCCCCTGCACGGCGGGGTCAAGGTGCTGATGAGCGGTCTCGATTACGAGCGGGTGGTGCTGGCGGCGGGCCCCCTTGGCATCATGCAGGCCTGCATGGACGTGGTACTGCCCTATGTGCGCGAGCGCAAGCAGTTCGGCCAGGCCATCGGCGAGTTCCAGCTGGTGCAGGGCAAGCTCGCCGACATGTACACCCGCCTCGCCAGCAGCCGGGCGCTGGTCTATTCAGTGGCGAGCGCCTGCGATAAGGGCCGCACCAGCCGCAAGGATTGCGCCGCCGCCATCCTGTTTGCCGCAGAAAACGCCACCCAGATGGCGCTCGATGCCATCCAGTTGTTGGGGGGCAACGGCTACATCAACGAATACCCCACGGGTCGCCTGCTGCGGGACGCCAAGCTCTACGAGATAGGCGCAGGCACCTCGGAAATTCGCCGCTGGCTTATCGGCCGCGAGCTGATGGGAGAGAACGCATGAGTCGTATCCACTCCCGCCTCGACACGGCGAGTCCCGAGTTTGCCGAGGGCCGCTCGGCCATGCAGGTACTGGTCGAGGATCTCAATGCCCGTCTCGATGAGATAGCCCAAGGCGGCGGCGAGGCCAACAACGCCCGCCATCAAGCCCGTGGCAAGCTGCTGCCCCGCGAGCGCATCAACCAGCTGCTGGACCCGGGCTCTCCCTTTCTCGAGCTGTCGGCGCTGGCCGCCTGGCAGGTCTATGACGAGCCTGTGCCCGCCGCCGGTATCATCACGGGGCTGGGCCAGATTGCGGGCAGGCTCTGCCTGCTGGTGGTGAACGATGCCACCGTCAAGGGGGGCACCTACTACCCGCTCACGGTGAAAAAGCACCTGCGGGCCCAGGCCATCGCCGAGCGGCTGCGCCTGCCCTGCCTCTATCTGGTGGATTCCGGCGGCGCCTTCCTGCCCATGCAGGACGAGGTATTTCCCGACCGGGAACACTTCGGTCGCATCTTCTACAACCAGGCCCGCATGTCGGCCCAGAACATACCCCAGCTGGCGGTGGTGATGGGGCTTTGCACCGCAGGCGGTGCCTATGTACCCGCCATGGCTGACGAATCCATCATGGTCAAGGAACAGGCCACCATCTTTCTGGCGGGGCCGCCACTGGTCAAGGCAGCCACCGGCGAGGAGATCAGCGCCGAGGCCCTCGGCGGCGCCGAGGTGCACTGCGCTCACTCAGGCGTGGCGGATCACCTGGCCCGTGACGATGCCCATGCGCTGGCTATCGCCCGCACTTTGGTCAGCAACTTGGGAGAACACACCACGCAATCCACTCCGGCCTATGAAGCCCCCTGTTATCCGATAGAAGATCTCTACGGTCTGGTGGGGACCAGCCTCAAGCGCGCTTACGACGCCCGCGAGCTCATCGCCCGCCTGGTGGACGGCTCCGAGTTTGACGAATTCAAGGCACTGTTTGGCACCACGCTTGTCACCGGCTTCGCCCGGATCGAAGGCATGCAGGTGGGGATCCTCGCCAACAATGGCGTGCTGCACAGCGACAGCGCCCAGAAAGGCGCCCACTTTATCCAGCTCTGCAACAGGCGCGGGATCCCCCTGCTGTTCCTGCAAAATATCACCGGCTTTATGGTGGGCAGTACCGCAGAGCGGGAAGGCATCGCCAAACATGGGGCCAAGCTGGTCACCGCAGTGGCCTGCAGCCGGGTACCCAAGATAACGCTCATCGTCGGTGGCAGCTTTGGTGCCGGCAACTACGGCATGTGCGGCCGCGCCTATGAGCCCGACTTTCTGTTCAGCTGGCCCAACAGCCGCATCTCAGTGATGGGGGGGGAACAGGCCGCCAGCGTGCTGGTGCAGGTGCGCCGCGACAAGCTGGCCGCCGAGGGCAAGCCGTTGAGCGAGCAGGAGGCGGAGGCCATCCGCGCGCCCGTGATCGCCCAGTATGAACGGCAGGGTCACCCCTACTACGCCAGCGCCCGGCTGTGGGATGATGGCGTCATAGATCCAGCCCAGAGCCGCACCGTACTGGCGCTGGCACTGGCCGCTTGTCAGGGGGCCGAGACAGGCCCGGAACAATACGGCATCTTCCGGATGTAAAGGAGCTCGACATGTCCGATCCACTTTTCAGCGGCGCTCAGCAAGGATTTCGCCTGGAGCGTCACGGTCCGCTGGCCGAGCTGGTGCTCTCGCGCCCCGCCTGCCACAACGCCTTCGATGCCGATCTCATGCTGGGGCTGCTCGATTGCCTCGACGATCTGGCCCATCGCCACGGCCACGCCGAGCGGCCCCATGCCCTCTTGCTACGGGCAGAGGGCAAGCACTTTTGCGCTGGCGCCGATCTCAACTGGATGCGCAACCTGGCCCACGCCGATTTCGAGCACAACCGCGAAGACGCCCGGGTGCTGGCGCGGCTGATGCACACCCTGGACGAGCTGCCCTTCCCCACAGTGGCGCTGGTGCAGGGCGCGGCCTATGGCGGCGCACTGGGCCTTGTCTGCGCCTGCGATCTGGTGCTGGCGAGCGAGGATGCCCGCTTCTGCCTCTCCGAGGTGAGTCTGGGACTGGTGCCTGCGGTGATCAGCCCCTATGTGGTGCGTGCCATGGGCATGCGCCAGGCGCGCCGCTACATGCTGAGCGCCGAACCCTTCGATGCCATCACCGCCTGTCGGCTCAATGTGGCGCACCAGCTGGCCAAGCCGGATCAGTTGCTGGCGCAAGGGCGCGCGCTGGCCCTGCGGCTGTGTCACAACGGCCCGGAGGCGATGAAAGAGACCAAGCGGCTGCTGACCGCCATCGAGAGCCATGGCACTCGCCTGCATGAAGAGAAAACCGTCGAGACTATCGCCCGGGTACGGGTCGGGCTCGAAGCCCAGGAGGGCATGCAGGCCTTCTTCGACAAGCGCCCTCCCGCCTGGCGCCCCCGTTTCAAGGATGAAGCATGACCCACGATCACCCCATCAAGCGCCTGTTGATTGCCAATAGAGGCGAAATCGCCGTGCGCATCATCAAGACAGCCCGGCGCCTTGGCATCCACACCATCGCCCTCTACTCGGACGCTGACGCCTGCGCCATGCATGTGCGGGAAGCCGACGAAGCCTGGCATCTGGGGGCAGCTCCCGCACGGGAGAGCTACCTCGATGCCGCCAAAGTGCTGCGCATCGCCCAGCAGGCCAAGGCCGATGCCATCCACCCGGGCTACGGTTTTCTGTCAGAGAACAGCGACTTTGCCACCGCCTGTGAACAACGTGGCCTGCGCTTTATCGGCCCCAGCGGCAGCGCCATCCTCGCCATGGGCGACAAATCGGGCGCCAAGGCGCTGATGCTGGCAGCCGGCGTGCCTGTGCTGCCCGGCTATCACGGCGTGGATCAACGCCCCGAGTGGCTGCGCGAGCAAGCCTTGCTGACTGGCTTCCCGCTGCTTATCAAGGCCGCCAGCGGCGGCGGTGGCAAGGGGATGCGCCGGGTCGATCAGATCGACGAATTCGACGAGGCGCTGGCGGCGGTCAAACGCGAGGCGCTGGCCGCCTTCGGGGATGATCATGTGCTGCTTGAGCGCTATCTGGCCCGCGCCCGCCACGTGGAGGTGCAGGTGTTTGCCGATAGCCTGGGCAACGCCATCTACCTGGGGGACAGGGACTGCTCCTTGCAGCGCCGCCACCAGAAGGTAATTGAAGAGGCCCCCGCGCCGAACATAGCGCCTGGCCTGCGCAGCGCCATGGGCGAGGCGGCCGTCGCCGCCGCCAGGGCCATCGACTATCGAGGTGCCGGCACCATCGAGTTTCTGCTGTGCGGGGATGAGTTCTTCTTCATGGAGATGAACACCCGCTTGCAGGTGGAACATCCGGTCACCGAGTGCGTCACCGGTCAGGATCTGGTGGCCTGGCAGCTGACGGTGGCCGAAGGCAAGCCGCTGCCGCTCACCCAGGATAAGGTGGTGCTGCGCGGCCATGCGGTGGAGGCTCGCCTCTACGCCGAGGATGTAGAGGCCGGTTTCCTACCCGCCAGCGGCCCCATCGCCTGGCTCAGTTGGCCCAAGGGTGTGCGCATCGATACAGGGGTCGCCGCCGGGGATGAGGTGAGCCCCTATTACGACCCCATGATTGCCAAGCTCATCGCCCACGGTCAGAGCCGAACCGAAGCGTTTGCCAAGCTGGCTGATGCGCTGGCGGCGCTGGCGCTCGGCCCCCTGGTGCACAACGGACCGCTGCTGCTGCGCCTGTGTCAGGAGCCGGACGTACTGGCCATGCGCCATCATACCCAGTGGCCCATCCCCACCGAGCCGCAAGCCATCCCGGAACTGGCCTGGCCGCTGGCCACCCTCTGGCTCGCCAGCCGCAGTGCCGATGCCACTCCCTGGCAGCAGGCCCGCGGCTTTCGCTTGGGGGCCAGCAGAAACTGGACGGCGGCAGTGCGCATCGGCGACGAGGCCCGGGTGCTGACCCTGTCCGGGCGCGCCGGCACGCTGACGTGGCAGGGGAGCTCACTCCCCTGTGAACTGGGCACCGATCATCTCCGCCTGCAACACGCTGGGCGCTGGCAGCGCTACCCCGTCCAGGCACTGACCGCCACCGAATTCGTGTTACAGCTCGATGACCAGCGCATCCGCTTCTGCACCGATGATCAACACCATCAGCCTCATCATGATCAGCACACCAGCGCCGCCCTGGGTGCAACGGCCCCCATGCACGGCATAGTCGTGGCGCTGCTGGTCGAGGCCGGCCAGCGCGTCAGCAAGGGCCAACCTCTGCTGGTGCTGGAGGCGATGAAGATGGAACACGTCTTGAAAGCCGACCGGGATGGGGTGATCGAGACCCTGCAATGCAAGCAAGGGGAACAGGTAAGTCAGGGGGCCATACTGGTGCGCTTTGCCGATGCCGTGGACCAACAAGAGAGCGAGTCATGAAGAGAGAATCCGGAATGCAGGATGACAAGGTGAGCCTGGTGGAGATGGGCCCGCGCGACGGCCTGCAAAACGAGGCCAGTGCCCTGCCGCTTGTCCAGCGGCTGGAGCTGATCGCGCGCCTGGCCGAAAGCGGCCTGCAGCGCATCGAGGTGGGGGCCTTCGTCTCACCCAAAAAAGTGCCGCAGATGGCGGACTCCGCCGCACTTTTCAAGGCCCTGCCGCGCAAGGGAGCGACCCGTTACGGCGCCCTGGTGCCCAACCTGCAGGGCTTGCAGGCGGCCATTGCCGCCCGGGTCGACGAGATTGGCCTCTTCACCGCCTGCTCCGATGGCTTTACCCGCGCCAATATCGGCATCGGCGTGGAGGAGTCTCTGGTGCGCTTCGCCCCCCTGGTGCAGGAGGCACGCCACCTCGGCATCAGGGTACGGGGTTATCTTTCCACCGTCATCGCTTGCCCGTTCGACGGCCCGACCCGTCCGAAACGGGTCGCGGCCATGGCCGAGCGGCTGCTGGATCTTGGCTGTCACGAGATCTCTTTGGGCGACACCATAGGGGTCGGCACCCCGGGCACGGTCGCGCCCATGCTGGATGCGGTGCTGCACGAGATCCCGGCGGGCCGGCTCGCGGTGCACTTTCACGACACCTATGGCCAGGGGCTGGCCAATCTGCTGCCAGCGCTGGAGCGCGGCATCCGCACCATCGACTGCTCGGTGGCCGGGCTGGGCGGTTGCCCCTATGCGCCGGGGGCCTCCGGCAACGTCGCCTCGGAGGAGGTGGTCTACCTGTTGCACGGGCTTGGCATGAGCACAGGGGTGAGTCTCGATAAATTGGCCGCCACCGGTCAGTGGGTGAGCGAGCAACTCGGTCGTCCCAACGGCTCCCGGGTCGGCCAGGCCCTGCACGCCCATGCCATGCGGCTTCGCGCCGCACTGTCAACAGGAGCAGATCATGATCTCTGACCCCCCCGTCAAGCGGGCCCGGCCTCTCGGGGTCCAAGCGACGACAGATCCGATTTGCTACAGGAGCGCACCATGATGACTGATCCCCTGCCCGGCAAGGAGATCACCTACAGCATCTCCGAGCTGGCCCACGAATTTGATATCACGCCGCGCACCATCCGCTACTACGAGGATGAAGGCTTGATCACCCCGACCCGGGAGGGCCAGACCCGCATTTACAGCCACAAGGACAAGATCCGGCTGAAGTTGACCCTGCGCGGCAAACGACTCGGCTTCAGCCTGGCGGAGATCCGCGAGCTGTTCGACATGTATGACACGGACAGATCGAGCAAAACCCAGCTTCACTCCATGATCCAGCTCATCGACGCCAAGCGCCAATCCCTGCGCCAGCAACTGGAAGACATCCAGATGGTGATGGCGGAGCTGGAGGCGGCCGAGCAACGCTGCGCAAATTCCCTTAACAGCTTGAAAACCAGCGCAGATTAACCGAATCTGGGATCATCTCACCGCCCTGGTGCCCCCATGAAACACTGGTGCTACGGGTTGTTATTGCTCTGCTCCACGGCATGGCCCCCTGTTCCAGGTCGGGGGTTACCCTTATCCCACCTTCGTGATCAAGGAGGGTGAAAACAGCTGTCGCGGGCTGACGCGGGATCTCATCTCCGAACTCAACGCGATTCAGCAAACAGTATCCGCAGCAAGTCGCCCGCCGGCTGCGATCGGACAAATGGGATCAGCCGTGCGAGCTTCGCTCCAACAGCTAGCCAGGCAGGCAGCTGGAAGCCTGGCTGGCCCAGTTGCAGAGCAGCGAAAGAGTGACACGCCGTTGGACAAAGTACGCCGCAAGGCATCAATCGGAGCCATGATCGTCTCCTGATATTTTGGTACCCTATACGCATCAATTGGAGAGCCTCATGCCCAAGCCCCTGCGTGCCCGCCTGTTGCGCTATGTCCTTTACCTTAGCGCCGTCTTGCTCATCTCCCTGCTCATCCTGTTATGGCAAGCCCCCACCCTCACCCAGCGCCACCTGCCGGGCTGGCTGGCCAAGCATTACGGCCTGAACCTGACCCTGGGGGAGATAAGCGTCGGCCTGCGTCACCCCTCCCTCGCCATCGGTCCCTCGGCATTGCTCGATGAAAAACAGCAACCCATCATCGCCTTCGAGCAGTTGCAGATTATCCCCGCACTGGGCGAAAGCTGGCGGCAGAAAGCCATCATACTGAGTGACGCAACCCTCACCCGGCCGACGGTGCAGCTTGTTCGTCTCCCGGACAACAAGGGGGCCATCCGCTTCAACCTGACCGACGCCCTGACCCGTTTGCTGACCCCAACGCAGACGCCCGAGCCGGCTGGCAGCGAACCTCCCCTGATACAGATAACCAGGCTGGCCGCCACCGCGGGTCATATCCGCTATCAGGACAGTCGCAAGAGCAGCAGCCCGGGCTGGGTGCCGCCGCTCACCCTGAGCGGGCTCGAACTGCAACTGCCGGATTTCACCACGGCGCCCACCCGCACCAACCCGTTTCAGTTGAGCGCCAACCTCAACCAACACAGCCCGCTCAAGGCCAGCGGTCAGTTCGATATCATGACGGGGGCAGGCAAGGGCAGGCTTAGCCTGGACAAGCTGGCGCTCTCACCCTTCGCACCGCTCTGGGCCCCCTATCTTAAGGTCGATCTGGTGCAGGGCGAGGCCAGTGCCGAGCTGGATTACCAGCTCACACCGGGCAAACAAGGGCTGGATTGGCAACTCACCAAGGGCAAGCTGACCCTGAACGACTGGCAGCTCAAGCAGAGCCAGGGCGCCGAGTTTGCCCGCTTCAAGCAGCTGGCGCTGGCAGGCATTGCCATGGATGGCGGCAAGCAATCGCTCCAGATCGACCAAATAGCGCTCAAGGCCCCAGCCATCACGGCCGCCCTGGATGCCAGCCAGCAACTGGATCTGATCGCCCTGCTGATACCGCAGGCCGCCGCCCAGCCGGCGGGCAAACAAGCGGATAGCGGCAAGCCGTGGCGCTGGTCGCTCAAAGAGACCCGCATCAGCCAGGGCGAGCTCAAGCTGACCGAGTCGAGCAGCGGCAAGCCGCAATTGCGGGAACTCTCCGGGCTGAACCTCACCCTCGGCCCCCTGAGCAGCCAGGCAGGCCAGCGCAGCCCGCTCACCCTCAATACCACCCTCAACGCCCAGAGTACGCTGGCGTTTGACGGTGCCCTCACCCTCACCCCCTTCGCCCTCAACGGGGAGATCAGGCAGCAGGGACTGCCCCTCAAGTGGGCCCAACCCTACCTGCAGGATCTGCTGCGTATCAGCGTGCGCGATGGCCTGCTCGCCAGCCGCACCAAGCTGGCCATCGCCACCGATGCCAAGGGGACGCTGAGCCAGCTCGACGTCACGGGAGGGCTCGACATCGAGCGTCTCACTGTGCTGGATCGGGCCGACAATCAACGCCTGCTGCAGATAGAGCACCTGCAATTGAGCGGACTGCACTATGACGGCATCAGCCAGCAGGTGAGAATTGGCGACATCTTGCTGCGAAAGCCCTTTGCCCGCATCGAGATCAACGAGGACAGGGTGACCAACGTCCAGCAACTGCTGCTGCCGCAAGCCGCCGGGACCAAGCCGGCCAGCGGGCCCGTCCCCCGCATCACCATAGATCAGATCCGTACCGAGCAGGGCAACCTGCGCTTTGCGGATCGCAGCCTGAGCCCGGAGTTCGTGGTGGACATCGCCTCCCTCACGGGTCAGAGCCGCCATATCAGCAACATTCCCGGCCAGCGTTCGGATCTCGCCTTCAACGGCAAGGTTGACCGCTATGCCCCCGTGACCATTCGCGGCGGCACCAACCTGCTGATCGAACAACCTGTGCTGGACGTGGCCGTCACCTTCAACAACCTCGAGCTCACCACCTTCACCCCCTACTCCAGCACCTATGCGGGATACGCCATCGACAAGGGGCAGCTCTCCATGAAGCTGAACTACAAGCTGAGGGGCAACCGGCTGGAGGGGAACAACGACATCACGATCAAAAAACTGCAACTGGGGGAGAAGATCAAGAGTGAACAGGCCAAAGATCTGCCGCTGGGGCTGGCCATCGCCCTGCTCAGCGACGCCAATGGCGTCATCCAGATGAACCTCAAGGTGAAGGGCAATCTGGATCAGCCGGATTTCAGCCTGGGCAACATCTTCTGGGATGTGCTGAGCAACACGCTCAGCAAGGCCATCACCTCCCCCTTCTCCCTGCTGGCCTCCCTGGCCGGAGGCACCGAGGATCTGGACGAACTGCTCTTCCTGCCCGGTGAGCCGGATCTCACACCCACCCAGCAGACCAAGCTGGCCAAGCTGGCACAGGCCCTTAAGGAGAGACCCAAGCTCAGCATGAACATTCGCGGCAAGGTCAATTTCAACGAGGAGCGCCCCATCTTGCAGCGCCAGAAGCTGGAACGTGCGCTGGCCAAGATCACGGGCGCCCCGGTCGACCTCTCCCTGCTGGAGCAGGATCCCGTCCTGCAAGCGGCACTGGCCGAGGCCTATGAGGCGCGCTTCAATGAGGATCTTGGGGATCTGGCCGATCGGCTGAAACTGGATAAATCGAGCCCGGCCCTGCGCGCCCAGGCGGAGATCCTGCTGCGGGATCAGCAGCTGATCACCACCAAGTCCCTGCGCAACCTCGCCATGCGCCGCGCCCAGAACACCAAGGAGTATCTGGTGGATACCCAGGGAATCGCGCCAGAGCGGCTGTTTGTGCTCGACAGCCAGGTGCGGGAAACGGACAAGGAAGCCAAGGTCGTCCTGACCCTGGATGATTGAGCAACGGGGAGCCAAAAGCCCCCCTTTGCTCACCCTGCCGGTTGTCTTTTCACATCGCCATATTGCGGCGCTATTATTGCGCTGCTATGCGCCAGGCAGATGGCACTGGTGCGACTACCCGTGCCCCCTTTTCCTGATGCTCCCGTTGTCAGCCATGCTATCCCTGCTATCCCTGCTTAGGCCCAGCCCAACCTGCAGACTCCCAACATAAGCTGAGATCTGTCTCAACTTGATATAGCAGTGATACACTCTTGCTTGATGGCATATGAGGCTATTTTTTAGACAACCACCACTCAGGCAATAAAAAGAGGGACAAGGCGCGGCAGTCAAACATGCCCACGTCCTATGTTGCTTACTTTCAGAAATGGCGTTTTTCATACAAAAAATAAACCTTTTAAGCGCTATTTATTCACCTGTTATCTACCTGAATGGCACGAATGGTTCATGGGGTAAAATTTCGTGTGGTTTTTTACCATTTCTGCGGTTCCCCCTCTTGCTCGGGGCCAAGAGCCTGCCTAAAATCGCGCGTCTTTTATCAACCCCCCACCTCTATTTTTTGGAGAACGCCACGTGAGCGAAAAATTGGCCAACCCTGCCCCTCTGGGTCTGATGGGTTTCGGTATGACCACCATTCTGCTGAACATCCATAACGCAGGTTTCTTCCCCATCAGCGCCATGATCCTGGCCATGGGCCTGTGCTATGGCGGTCTGGCCCAGATCATTGCCGGTATTATGGAGTTCAAGCGTGGCAACACCTTCGGTGTCACCGCTTTCATCTCCTACGGCACCTTCTGGTGGAGCCTGGTGTTCCTGCTGGTGATGCCGACCATGGGTCTGGCCGAAGCCACTCCCGCTGCCTACATGGGCTGGTATCTGTTGATGTGGGGCATGTTCACCCTGTTCATGCTGGTTGGCACCGTCAACTACCCGCGCGTGAAGCAGTTCGTGTTTGCCTCCCTGACAGTGCTGTTCTTCCTGCTGGCCGCCCGTGACTTCACCGGCAGCACCCTGATCGGCACCATCGCTGGTTTCGAAGGCATCATCTGCGGTGCCAGCGCCATCTACCTGGCCATGGCCACCGTGATCAACGAGCAATTTGGCCGCACAGTGCTGCCGATTGGCGATCACAAGAAAGCCGCAGCCGTGCAGCTGAAAGCCGCTGCCTGATAGGCAAGCGATTCAGATTGTGAAAAAGGCACCTTCGGGTGCCTTTTTGCTATTCAGATTACATCATCTGCGGATCGGTTATCAGACAAGTGACCCCGTTTGCGCCTCTCCCGCCAACAAGCGGGTCGCCGGAAAACGCAGGGCGGGATCCTGGCTAAAGAACTGGCTTAGTTGCCGGTATACCGCGGGATAGACCTGCTGCAAGCGCTGCGGATCGGTAAAGAAGCTCTCGCAGCACACGGCAAAAAACTCGGCCGGATGCTCGGCGGCATAGGGATCGATGGCGGTCACCTCGTCGCGGGCCAGCTGGGCGTTCATGGCATCGAATGCCCCCTGCAACGCCTGGGTCCACTGGCGCGGATCCATGCCTGCCGGCAGTGGTGGCGCACCATCAGCCTCCCCCCCCAGCATGTCGAGCTTGTGGGCCAGTTCGTGGATCACCAGGTTGAACCCATCCCAATCCCCATCCTGCTGCAACTCGCTCCAGGCCAGCACCAGCGGTCCCTGCGGCCAGGACTCACCGGCGTTCTCCTCTTCCCACTCGCTTACCAGACCGAACTCATCCTGCACTTCCTGACGGCGAGTTACCGGCTCGGGGATCAGGATGATTTCGTGAAAACCGCGATACCAGTCGAGCCCCAGATGCAAAATGGGCAGCACGGCCTGCAGGGCCAGCACCGCCTGCTGGCGAGGAGTGAGCTCGACGCCAATCTGGGTGAGTGTCTTGCGAGCCAGAAACTGCTGCGCCAGCGCAACCAGCCTCAGCTGATCACTGCGGGTAAATCCTTGCAAAATGGGCACGGCCGCCAGTGCTTGCTGCCACTCCAACGCTCCCGGGGCATTCTCTTCCTGCCGGGATGCGCCACCAAACAGACTCCATAACCTGGACCAGAACACGCAGACTCCTCTTGCTGATCAGAATAATTTCACGAACCGTTTCGGGCGTTCAAGGTAGCCCTGCGCCAGATAGAAGCGATGAGCCTCTTCACGCTTGAGACTGCTGGATAACTCCAGTTGGCTGCAACCCTGCGCCAGGGCGCTGGCTTCTGCCGCCGCCAGCAAGGCGGCCCCCACACCCACCCCCCTTGCACCTTCATCGACGACCAGCGCCGAGATCAGGCCCCAGTCTGGTGCAACATGCAATGGCCGCAGGCGGTGCCACACCAGCACACCCGCCACGTCAGTCCCATGACACGCAAGCAGCACCTCGGTAGCCGGATCCAGCCTACCCCCGCGCTCGCCCACCTCGGCCGTGCTGGCCGGATAGCCGAGCTGCCCGAACAGCTGCGCCATGGCATCGGCATCCGCCTGCGCGGCGAGCCGGATCTGCCACTCCTCACTGTCCATCTTCATCGTTGGCCTCCATTTTGCTCTGTCTCAGCCCCCTCCATACATCGAGGCGCAAACGACGATGATAAGGGGCTTATGCCGTATTGTGTCCAGTCAAATCGGCCATTTGTTAATGTCAATTCACAAATTAACAAGTTAACAACATATTTCGCTGGGAAGCCCATGAACAAATGGATATGTTAAAACCCGCGGACTTGGCAGTTGAAAGTCCCGCACACGATGAAATGACCCTCTTGGTCACCCACTATTTTAAGGGAGCGGGGCGCAGACCCCGCCAAGACAGCACGACAAAGGAGTTGTTGTACATGAATGAGATCGTCAATGCCATCAATGGGGTAATTTGGAGCCCAGCGCTCATCTTTCTGTGTCTGGGGGTAGGCCTCTACTTCTCCCTGCGCAGCCGCTTCCTGCAACTGCGTCACATCAAGGAGATGATCCGGCTGATGTTTGACGGCAAGAGCACGGATGCCGGTGTCTCCTCCTTCCAGGCGCTGGCCATGACCCTGGCTGGCCGGGTCGGTACCGGCAACATCGCCGGTGTCGCCACGGCCATCACCTTCGGTGGCCCGGGCGCCCTGTTCTGGATGTGGATGGTCGCCTTCTTCGGCGCCAGCTCCGCCTTCGTGGAGTCCACCCTGGGTCAGGTCTACAAGGAGAAGATCAACGGCGAATACCGCGGCGGACCGGCCTTCTACATCGAGAAAGGGCTCGGCATGAAGTGGTATGCCTGGACCTTCGCCATCGCCACCATCTTCGCCTGCGGCGTGCTGCTGCCGGGGGTGCAGGCCAACTCCATCGGCTCCAGCCTGCAAACTGCCTTTGATATCGATCCGAACGTCACCGCCGCCGCTCTGGCGTTGCTGCTCGGCTTTATCATCTTCGGTGGTGTGAAGCGGATCGCTAGCTTCGCCAGTACAGTGGTGCCCTTTATGGCGCTGGGCTACATCATAGTGGCCTGCGTCATCATCGCCCTCAATATCACGGCCCTGCCGGGCGTGATCCTGCTGATCTGGAAGAGTGCCTTCGGCTTTGATGCCGGCTTTGGCGCCGTGTTGGGTCTGGCCATCATGTGGGGGGTCAAGCGCGGGGTTTACTCCAACGAAGCGGGCCAGGGTACAGGGCCACACGCCTCCTCCGCAGCAGCGGTGAGCCACCCGGCCAAACAGGGTCTGGTTCAGGCGTTCTCCGTCTATATCGATACCCTGTTCGTCTGCTCTGCCACCGGCTTCATGCTGCTCATCACAGGCCTTTATAACGTACAGGGACCGGATGGCGTCGCCCTCTATACTGGCATTGCCGGCATCGCAGCGGGCCCGGGTTATGTGCAGACCGCCATGGAGAGCATGATGCCCGGCTTTGGCAGCATGTTCGTGGCCATCGCGCTCTTCTTCTTCGCGTTCACCACCATAGTCGCTTACTACTATATCGCCGAGACCAACATCGCCTACATCAACCGCAAGGTGAACCGTCCCTGGCTGACCTTCGTGCTCAAGCTGACGCTAATGGCCTCCACCGTCTATGGCACCGTCAAGACCGCCGATCTGGCCTGGGGGCTGGGTGATATCGGGGTCGGCCTTATGGCCTGGCTCAACATCATCGCTATCCTCTTGCTGCAAAAGACCGCCTTCGCCTGCCTGCGGGATTATGAAGCCCAGCAGGCCAAGGGGCAGGATCCCGTGTTCCACCCGGAAAAACTCGGCATCAAGAACGCCGACTACTGGATGGGTCACCGCTCCGAAGACAACCTGGAACAGGAGAAGGCCGGCCACCCGTTCGAGCCGGATCGCAAGATCTCCTGAACCGCAATGACATAAGACATCGATAAAAATGGCAGCCTAGGCTGCCATTTCTTTTGCACTTTATCTGCTCGCGGTCAGAGCGGATTGCGCCTCGGCCCGAATGGCAAGCGCCAGCGAAACAGGCTGTTGAACGTGGCGCGCCACTGATTGGGCCGCCCCAGGATCTGTCTCTGCAAACGGGTCTCTTCCTTGAGCATCACCTCATCGCTGCGCGCCCAAGCCTGATGGTAGAGCTGCTTGATCCCCGCCAATGCGTCTGGCGACTTGGTGATGAGCGTCCTGGCGAACTCGCGCGCCTCTGCCAGCGGGTCCTCGCAGACCCGGCTCACCAGCCCGAGGGATTTGGCCTCGACGGCATCCAGCTCGCGCCCACTCATAGCCAACTCCATGGCCGTGTCCACCCCCATCAGGTTGCGCAGGGTGACGCTGCCGCTCATGTCGGGAATAATGCCCCACTTGATCTCCATCACCGAGAAGCGGCAATCCGGGGTGCTGAACCGAAAATCAGCCCCCAGCGCAATTTGCAGGCCGCCACCGAAACAAACCCCCTGGGTCACCGCAATCACCGGCACCGGCAGCTGGTGCCAGCCGTAGGCCACCCGCTGGGCCAGGTTGGTCGCTTCATCGGCCTCACGCTTGAGGATGTCGAGCGCCGCCACCGGCTGCTTGAGCATGGACTTCACATCCAGTCCGGCGCAGAAGGCACGTCCCTCACCGTGCAGGATCACGGCCCGCAACCCTTTGTGCTGCTGCAGCTGGCGCAGCGTCTCGTCGATGGCGCCAAACATGCTTCTATCCAGCGCATTGAGTTTGTCCCCCCGCGCCAGCATCACTTCGGCGATACCGTCCCGGATCTCGCACTTGACCCTTGGTTTTTCCATCTCCCTTATCCTCTCCTTGATCCCTGTCATTGACTCACTGGTCATACCACAACGTTATCAGAGTGTGATCACCAGGTACAGTGAGGGCATCCGATTCCCGTTGCAGATGCTGCGTGCGACTAAAGTCGGCTAGCTCACACGCCACCGCTTTGTCAGACTGACCTGACGCCACCGGCCAAGGATTGCCATGACCACTCTGTTCAACTTTGCCCGCCCGCCGTTTGACTGCCTGAACGCCGAGGCGCACCAGCGGCTCGCTCAGAGCCTTTCCATCTGCTATTTCCGCGCGGGCCAGGTGGTGCTCAATACCGGCGATGTCCCGCCAGGCCTCTATCTCATCATCAAGGGGACGGTAGAGGAGTCCGCGCCTCACCACCACTTCGGTGACTACGGGGTCGATGATCTGTTCGACGTGCGGGCCCAGTTTGACGGTCGCTGCCGCCACAACTTCACGGCGCTGGAAGATACACTCTGCCAACTGATCCCCCGCCACACCTTTCTGGCCCTCTGTGAACAGACGCCGGCACTGGCCAGCTACTTCACCGCCAATCTGGCCGAGCGGCAACAACAGCAGTCACAACGGGAACGGCTGGGCCAGAAAAATCTGGCGGAATTTATTCTGACCAGAATAGAACCCGACCATCTGCAGGCGCCGCTCGTCGTCGAAAACCGGCTCAGCCTGCTGGCGGCCACCGAAGCCATGGTGGCGCAGGGCACCGATTGCCTGCTCTACCCCGCCCACGACGGCTCGCTCACCCTGGCGACCCGCAAGACCTTGCTCCACGCCCTGACCCTCAAGGGGTTGCCGCTCACCGCGCCCCTTTCGGTGCTGACCCCCACGCAGCTGATTGGTCTGCCGCTGGAGAGTTATCTGTTTGATGCCCTGCTGCTGATGACCCGTCACCGCATCAAGCGACTGGTGGTGTGGCGTGGTAACGAGGTAGCGGGGATCCTGCAACTGACTCAGGTGCTGGGGCTCTTCTCGACTCACTCCCACGTGCTGACCCTGCGCATCGCCCGGGCAGACTCCCTGCCCGCGCTGGAGGCGGTGGCCCGCGAGCAGCAGCAACTGACCCGCTCGCTGTTTGCCCAGGGGATCCACACCGCCTTCCTGATGAGGCTCATCGCCACCATCAACGAGCAGCTGATCGCCAAGGCCTTTGCCCTGCTGATCCCCCCCGAGGTACAGGACAAGGTGTGTTTGCTGATGCTGGGCTCGGAGGGACGCGGCGAGCAGATCCAGAAAACCGATCAGGACAATGCCCTGATCCTGCCCGCCGGCCTGCATTGGCCGGATCAGCAAGCGGATCTGGCCGCCTTCAGCGCCCTGCTGGAACGGCTCGGTTATCCGCCCTGCCCCGGCCGGGTGATGGTCAACAACCCGAACTGGGTGAAAGAGGTCAACGAGTGGCAACAGGAGATTGAGCGGGCCTGCGTCAACGCGGGCGAGGCTGACTTGCTCTGGCTCGCCACCCTGGCCGATGCCCACCCTATCGCCGGGGATCGCAACCTGCTGCCTCCCATCGCCAGCAAGCTGCGGGAGCAACTGGCCGATCGGCGGGATCTGCTGGCGGAGATGGTGCGGCCGGCGGTGGCCTTTCATGCCCCGCTCACCCTGTTTGGCAGGCTGGAGCGGGCGCCGGATGGGCTGGATCTCAAGCGGGGTGGCCTCTTCCCTCTGGTGCACGGCATCCGCATGCTGGCGCTGGAAGCGGCCATTCTGGAGACCTCCACCCTGGGGCGCATCGAGGCGCTGGTGGCGTGCGATCGGCTCAGTGCCAGCTATGGCAGCAATCTGGCGGAGGCGTTCCGGCTCTTTATCCGCTTGAGGCTGCGCAGCCAGCTCAAGGGGGGCGACAGCCGGGTGCAGATAGGTGAGCTCAGTCACGGCGAGCGGGATCTGCTGCGCCAGGCGCTGCATCAGGTGAAGAAGTTCCAGCAGTGGCTCACCTTGCACTTTCGTCTGAGACAATAGGCATGTGGAACCACTGGCGACGCCGTTGGCTTGGCCGCGCTTTCCGTGAAGGGGAGTTCGCTCCACTCTTCACCCTACCGCCGGGCGATGAGCGGATTGCCCTCGATTTCGAGACCACCAGCCTGGATCTCGAACGGGCGGAGATAGTCTCCATCGGCGCAGTGCGCATCCAGGGCAACCGGCTGATCACCGGAGAGGCCCTCTCCTTGCGGGTGCAAGCGCCCGCCAGTCTGAGCACGCAGTCTGTGGTGATCCACGGCCTGCGTCATCAGGATCTGCAACAGGGATTAACGTTGGAAGCCGCGCTGCGCCAGCTGCTCGACTTTATCGGCCCGCGCGAACTGGTGGGTTATCACATCGCCTACGACCTGCGCATTCTCAACCTGGCCTGCCAGAAACTGTGGGGGCTAACACTGCCCCAGCGGGGCATAGAGGTGAGCCGCCTCTATCACGACAGCCTCTATCGGCGCTATCCCGACGCGGCCATCGACCTGCATCTGGCCGCCATCTGCCAGCATCTGGCATTGCCCCCCCTACCCGTTCACGACGCCCTGAGTGACGCCATCACGGCCGGCCTCATCTACCTGCGTCTGGCTCAAGGCGGCCCATTGACTTATCCCAAAGTCTAATTGCCCATAAGCAACATTTAATTCACATTTCAGTTACATGAGCAGGTCTGCTGCTCGGTAGGGACCTCCCTTCATCCACCGCTGACACTCAATGTCATGGAGCACTGCAATGGAACAGCAAACTTATCTCAGGATCCAGCAAGATCCCAACTTCCAGGAGCTGATCGCCAAGCGTCAGCGCTTCGCCTGGACCCTCTCCATCCTGATGCTGGGGCTCTACCTGGCCTTCATCCTGCTCATCGCCTTTGCCCCCGACTGGCTCGGCACCCCCTTGCGCGAAGGTTCCACCATCACCCGTGGCATCCCGGTCGGGGTGGGGCTGATCCTTGCCTCATTCGTGCTGACCGGCATCTATGTGTTCCGGGCCAACGGCGAGTTTGACGAGCTGAACCAGAAGATCCTCAAGGGAGTACAGTCATGAAAGGCAAGTCTCTGCTGTTGCTGGCCTCGCTGGCCTCTTCCCCCCTGCTGGCGGCCGACGCGCTGACCGGTGAAGTCCATCGCCAGCCCCTCAACATCTCGGCCATCGTCATGTTCGTGATCTTCGTGGCGGGCACCCTGTTCATCACCTACTGGGCCTCCAAGCGCAACCGCTCGGCCTCCGACTACTATGCTGCCGGCGGCCGCATCACCGGCTTCCAGAACGGGCTGGCCATCGCCGGTGACTACATGTCCGCCGCCTCCTTCCTCGGCATCTCGGCCCTGGTCTACACCTCAGGCTACGATGGCCTCATCTACTCCATCGGCTTCCTGGTGGGCTGGCCCATCATACTGTTCCTGATCGCGGAGCGGCTGCGTAACCTCGGCAAATATACCTTTGCCGACGTGGCCTCCTACCGTCTCAAGCAGACCGAGGTTCGCACCCTCTCCGCCAGCGGCTCTCTGGTGGTGGTCGCCCTCTACCTGATCGCTCAGATGGTGGGAGCAGGCAAGCTCATCGAACTGCTGTTCGGCCTGCAATATCACGTCGCCGTGGTGCTGGTCGGCATACTCATGGTGCTCTACGTGCTGTTTGGCGGCATGCTGGCCACCACCTGGGTGCAGATCATCAAGGCGGTAATGCTGCTCTCCGGTGCCAGCTTCATGGCCATCATGGTGATGAAATCGGTCAACTTCGATATCGGCGCTCTGTTCAGCGAAGCGGTCAAGGTGCACGAGAAAGGGATCGCCATCATGAGCCCGGGCGGTCTGGTCGCTGACCCCATCTCCGCCATCTCGCTGGGCCTGGCCCTAATGTTCGGCACCGCCGGCCTGCCCCACATATTGATGCGTTTCTTCACCGTGAGCGATGCCAAGGAAGCGCGCAAAAGCGTGTTCTACGCCACCGGCTTCATCGGTTACTTCTACATACTGACCTTCATCATCGGCTTTGGCGCCATCCTGCTGGTCAGCACCAACCCGGCCTTCAAAGATGCCACCGGCGCCCTGCTGGGCGGCACCAACATGGCGGCCATTCACCTGGCCGATGCGGTCGGTGGCAGCCTGTTCCTCGGCTTCATTTCGGCCGTCGCGTTCGCCACCATACTGGCGGTGGTCTCTGGCCTGACCCTGGCGGGCGCCTCGGCTGTCTCCCACGATCTCTATGCCAGCGTCATCAAGAAGGGCAAGGCCAACGAAACCGACGAGCTGCGCGTCTCCAAGTACACCACTGTGGTGCTGGGGGTGGTCGCCATTGGTCTGGGGATCCTGTTCGAGAAGCAGAACATCGCCTTCATGGTGGGTTTGGCCTTTTCCATCGCGGCCAGCTGCAACTTCCCGGTGCTGTTCCTCTCCATGTTCTGGTCACGCCTGACCACCCGTGGCGCCGTCTACGGTGGCTGGCTCGGGCTGATCAGTGCGGTCAGCCTGATGATCCTGGGCCCGACCGTGTGGGTGAAGGTGCTGGGCCATGCCCAGGCCATCTTCCCCTACGAGTACCCTGCCCTCTTCTCCATGGCAGTGGCTTTCATCGGGATTTGGCTGTTTTCGGTCACCGACAAGTCGCAGAATGCAGCCGAGGAACACGCCAAGTTCCTGCCCCAGTTCGTCCGCTCACAAACCGGGTTCGGCGCCTCCAGCGCCACCGCTCACTAAGCGCAATTCCCCTTTGCAAGCCGGCCCCGTGCCGGCTTTTTTCATGGTCGCCCATCATGAGCGGCAACCCGAGTGCAATGGGGACGGCTCACTGTTCTTGCTAACATTTTCGGGGATGGATGACTCCCTGATAGCTTCCTCAAGGAGTTGGAAGAAGCATGGTTGCCCAAATAGATGCGGTTTGAACAGAACCTACCGGGGAGGCGGGGCCGCAGTCAGGTCTATACCGACCAAGCCATCTCATCTTTCTGATGATCAAGGGCATTTTCAACCTGACTTTGCGAGCGACTCAGGGGTTGCTCGACTCCCTGTTCGAGTTGATGAATATGCCGCTCTGCGCCCTGGTCAATGGCTGTGTCAGCAATACCACCCGCCCCGTCAGAAAGCACGGTGAAGTCAGACTCATCTGACTGATTTTCTTAAAGTGACCCTATATGTATTGTAAAAAGTCTGCACGGTGTGGGGACGTTCAACCCCTATTGAAAACGCCAGCATTGCAGCTGGCGTTGTAGGATCCCATTTCATCAAAAATGATAAACAAGACCAGTATTGATACTTCTGATACTGGCATCATAAAAGTTGATGTCTGAGTCACTTTTTCTATAAGAGGCGCTGATTAATCCGTTGAGTCCCTTCACGTCAAACAAGCGGTGCCAAAAGAAGCTTGCGCTGATACCAAACTCGTCAGAATCAGCCTTGTCACCGAAGATGGGATTGACTTCATCGTAGCTCATTTGGCCGAGATAGATGTTGCTGACCAATGACCACTGACTGTTGTTGTAGCCGTGAGACAGCAGGATTTGGGTCTTATCATAGCTCATGGCACTGCCATCGAAACTACCCTTGCTGTATACCAGCTCCGGGCGCAGTACGTGGCCGGGGGTAAAGATCCAGTCATAGGACAGAGCAACATCACTGGTGGTGCCGTTGCGATCTAGCATGTCGCGTTGTGCGCTGCTGAGGCCCAGGCTCTGACCGCTCCGCTCCTCAGAAATATCGAACTTGCGCATGGTGAAGGAAGTGTTGAAATGGGTTCCCCAAATCTGATCCCACGCTAAACGGCCCCCCCCGGACTTCATGTCTGTCTCATGGCGATTGCCTTCTGCATAGGGGTCAGACCAAGTATCTGCCGGCAGCAGCGGGAACACGTAAGCCAGAGCTACAATCCCTTTATCTCCCATCTGCTGACGCACACCTAATTGCTGGGTGAAGTCAAAACGCACCGCATCTTGGATAAGGTTACCAAGGAACAGCTGAGTACGCGTCTCTGCAAATGTATAACGGAGATCTGCACCAAAAATCGGCGTCACAGAAGAGTGGCTTTCTGGTGAGTTGAACAAGCCAGCATGGCGGTCATTGTCATCATTCGGGCCTTTGTACATATTCGATTTGTACTCAAGGGTGCCGACCCCCCCTATGACAAAACCTGAGAAACCAGATTGAGTTGGGATCTTGATGATCTCAGCATTGACAGAGGTTGTTGCAAGCAGTGCCACTGCAATAAATGATAGTTTTTTCATTGACTTAAACACCCCAAAAAATGTTTGAATTTTCCCGCTAGCTGCTTGAATAGGTGGCTGTTGATTCCCGGACACCACTGTCTATTCGGGAGGTATCTGATGAAGCTTACGCTTAGATTGCTGCGCCCTCATGGCAGGACGATGTCTTTATCGGCATGCGCTGAATTAGGTATGGGGATCATGCCACTGATAATACCAAATGAGGTTAAAAAATGTGAGTGATTTATCATTTACTTGCTAAAAATCAGATGTTTTTGGGATGTGGGTCAATTTTTTTAAAAATAGATCGTCGTTGGCGTTATACACGACAAAAGTGACCGCAAAAATGAACCATCTGAGACAGGTATAAGTGCAACTCTACCGTCGCTCGCTGGCGCAAACGGCAATGCGCCGGTTTAAACAATGGCTGGCGGGGAAAATCAGTCTGCGTAACTACAGCGGCCAAGTGGGAGTAATGATGGCGTATATGAGCGCGATAAACAAACTGAACGCCCCAGGTCCACCGCCCATCCCATTAACCCCGCTCTGACTGCTTACGGCTCTGGCATAAGAAAGCGGGCTACAAGGGCTTAATGCAAGTCAGTTAAGAGAGTTTGAGTCCCAACCCGCGAGGTATAAGGACTAAAGAGTGAGGGAGGCATGATGCCTCCCTCTTTTTATTGGATATCAGTCAGGGCAAAGGTTTCAGCCAAATTGACACTGTCACCATGGCACCGTTCCCGCTATTCATAATTTAGCATATTTAGTCATAAAAATGCTTAACTGACTAACATTAGGCCACAAGGCCTCGTCACAAGTGACGAGACGCATCTACATCTGGATGTGTGTTGCCCGCACAACACGCAGAGCCTTTTATTAAAGTCATCATGCAATTTATTTTTGATTAAAATGACCAATTACTCAATAATGTTCAGGCTGTAGCAAGCTCATGCTGCGACAATACAATTAGTCAACACGATTAATTACATTGTCATTTTTACTATGGGCTCAAGCTCAAGGAGTCCGAGTGGACATTACAAGATTTGTAGAGACATTCAACCAAATTAAGACTGACGTTGAACTCAATCAGGCTCTGATGGCGTTTGCGCAGACGATGGGGTTCAACCAGTATCGTTTCGCCTTGATGGTCCCTCAGAGCCTAACTCGCCCTAAAGCCATTATTTTTTCACATTGCAATGAGACCTGGGTCAATCGCTATGGCAAAGAAAACATGTTGTCAAGAGACCCCGTCATCTATCTTGCCATGCAGCGACTATTGCCAATCTATTGGCAAGACCTCCATCTTGAGCCAATTCTCCCCAATGGCGCCCTAGCATTGATGGCTGAGGCGAAAGCATGTGGTTTGCATGATGGTGTTTCCTTCCCATTTCGTGGTACTGGTGGGGAGTCAGGAATCTTGTCTTTCATCACGGAAGAGAATAATTTGGATATCAAGGCGGTCAGTCCAATATTACGGTGGGTTACAGACTACATATTTAATGCTGGGATCCGAGTCGTTAGTTCGACAGAGCGGACGCCAGCATTGAGTGCTCGCGAAGTAGAGTGCCTATTTTGGGCCAGTGAAGGAAAAACGGCTGAAGAGATGGGCGAAATACTCTCACTTTCTGCGAGGACTGTGAATTACCACATCAAGGAAGCTGTGCAGAAAACAAACTCGGTGAACCGCTATCAAGCCATCGCTAAGGCTGCCATGGGAGGGCTTCTACGTCCTGACCTAACCCTAGCTAAGATCGAAGATTATTTGTAAGGCTTAGGCTGTGTTATTAAAGTGATAACGATGTCAGCTCATATGTTCTCAACAGCTGAAGAGCAATGTATGCAGTGTCCCGCCGTGACCAGCGAACCGCTGCTCAATGGGGCTCATCGACGTTGACCTATGATGCCCTGACGGCCCCAATGTCAGGGCGTCCAAAGATGCTGCCGGAGCGCGTAAAAAATCCGGTGGTAATGCCCCGAATCTATCCTCCCCCGCCCTTTCCTGGCCCGGTCTTGTAACTTACACAGCCGACAAACATCGAGGCTCACCAGACAAATAGCACCTTTGCATGTTTGGAAAGGGAACTTAATGTCCGTGTGCATACGGCAAAATGAAGTGCAGGAAAGTATGCAGACCCTTTCGAGCACAGGAAGTGTCAAAACCTGCTGGAGGTGACCTCTAACAAGCCATTCAGGAACATGCTATTGGTGATGGCCTATACCGGCATCCGCCCTGTGGTGAGCTACAGGCTGTTAGCTGGGAGGATGCCGATGGTGTGCAGCGCGTGCTCCGCATCCGATGCAACATCACTCAACAGAAGATGCGACTCAAACTGCCGAAGGCAAATCACACACGAATAGTACATCTGATGCCGCCGGCGCTGGCCGCATGACAGGAACAATTGAAGATAACTGGGGCTCTTTCGGACGCAAAGATTGACATGCACCTACTAGGTGGCATGATCGTGCGCCAAACATTGCGCCCAGTATTTCGTCCAACCAAGTTTGTACCAGGTAGAGCACCGTTTTACTCCGCAGTTTTCCTGGTGGCGCCATGGCGGGCAGCAATCAAAAAGTCAGGGGTCGGTATCGTCGTGCCTATCAACTTCGGCATTTTTTTGCCAGTTGGAATATCACTGCTCACGGAAATCTTGCGTTCATAGCTGAACAAATGGGCCCCAGCTCAGCAAGGATGTTGCAAGAGGTCTATGGAGAATGGATCGGATCCGCAGTGAGGCCGACCTGATTTCGACTGCAATACACAAAATGGGCATGTGCTCCAATAGCGCCCCAAAGTTTCCAACCAGTGCAATAATGCATTGATAATTAAGGATTTTATTTAAACCCTATGCTAAGCAGCAACAATATCACCATGCAATTCGGCGCCAAGCCGCTGTTCGAGAACATCAACGTCAAGTTTGGCGGCGGCAACCGCTATGGCCTGATTGGCGCCAACGGCTGTGGCAAGTCCACCTTTATGAAGATCCTCGGTGGCGACCTTGAGCCTACTGGCGGTAATGTGAGCCTGGACGTCAATGAGCGCATCGGTAAGCTGCGCCAGGATCAGTTCGCCTACGAAGAGATGCGCGTGCTGGACGTGGTCATGATGGGACATAACGAGCTGTGGGCCGCCATTGCCGAGCGCGATGCCATCTATGCCAACCTGGAAGCCACCGACGACGACTACATGAAGGCCGCCGAGCTGGAAGGTCTGGTCGCCGAGTATGACGGTTACACCGCCGAGGCCCGCGCAGGCGAGCTGCTTCTGGGCGCCGGTATTCCCATCGAGCTGCACAACGGCCCCATGAGCGAAGTGGCGCCGGGCTGGAAGTTGCGGGTGCTGCTGGCGCAGGCGCTGTTCTCCAACCCAGACATCCTGCTGCTGGACGAACCGACCAACAACCTGGACATCAACACCATCCGCTGGCTGGAGCAGGTACTGAACGATCGTGAAAGTACCATGATCATCATCTCTCACGACCGTCACTTCCTGAACTCCGTCTGTACCCACATGGCGGATCTGGACTACGGCGAGCTGCGCGTCTACCCGGGCAACTACGACGACTACATGACGGCCGCCACCCAGGCCCGCGAGCGTCTGCTCTCTGACAACGCCAAGAAGAAGGCCCAGATCGCCGATCTGCAATCCTTCGTCTCCCGTTTCAGCGCCAACGCCTCCAAATCCAGCCAGGCTACCTCCCGCCTCAAGCAGATCGACAAGATCAAGATTGAGGAAGTGAAGGTCTCCAGCCGTCAGAACCCCTTCATCCGCTTCGAGCAGGAGAAGAAGCTCTACCGCAACATCCTGGAAGTGGAAGGCGTTGCCAAAGGCTATGGTGAGGCGCCCCTGTTCAAGGGCCTGAGCATGATGCTGGAAGTGGGCGAGAAGGTCGCCATTCTGGGTACCAACGGCATCGGTAAGTCCACCCTGATCAAGACCCTCATGGGCGAGCTGGCACCGGACAGCGGCACCATCAAGTGGTCTGAGAACGCCCAGATCGGCTACTACGCCCAGGATCACGCCGACGATTTCGACACCGATCTCAACGTGTTCGACTGGATGGCCCAGTGGAAACAGGCCAACGAAGACGAGCAGGCGGTACGCTCCGTGCTGGGTCGTCTGCTGTTCACTCAGGACGACATCAAGAAGCCGGTCAAGGTACTCTCCGGTGGCGAGCAGGGTCGCATGCTGTTCGGCAAGCTGATGATGCAGCGTCCCAACATCCTGATCATGGATGAGCCGACCAACCACCTGGACATGGAATCCATCGAATCCTTGAACCTGGCGCTGGAGATGTATCAAGGGACCCTCATCTTCGTCTCCCACGACCGTGAGTTCGTGTCGTCCCTGGCGACCCGCATCATGGAGCTGACCGAGAGCGGCATCCGCGACTTCGGCGGTACCTACGAGGATTACCTGCGCACTCAGGGCGTGGTATAAGCTTCGCCTGCCAAGGCGCCTCCATCGAAACAACCGGCAAGCGATTGCCGGTTTTTTTATGGTCGGCTATCGTCCCATGCTGACGGTCAATCTTGGTCGCGTATAGCCAACGCAGCCAACATTACGACGTCAGCGCCCCCCCCCAACAGATAAAAAAACGGCCCCATCACGGAGCCGTTTTCAATGGATGAGAACCGGTCGGGTTTATTCGACGGTGGCTTCCACATCGGTGAAGTACTCAATCTTGGCCGCTTTGCGCAACTCTTCGATCAGCGATTGGTAGCTCACCTGGGCCTTGCCCTGGCCAAGCTGGCCTTGCAGCAGGCTGACCATCTCGGATGGCTCCTTGGTCACGTTGACCTTGTCCAGGGCCACCACAACACGATCGCCATTGGCTTCGGTCACCAGCTCGACACTCGGCTTGCCATCCTGCGGATGAGGCATGCGGAACGCCTGCGCCAACAGGTTCTGATCCATGTCCTGAGTGAAGCGGACAACACCGTTGTGCGTCTCCATCTTCAGACCCAGTGCGGTCAGATCGGCCTGAATGTTCTCACCGGCCTTCAGCTTGTCCAGCAGAACCTGCGCCTTGCCACGGGCCACTTCACTGGCCTTGTCGTGCTTGATGGCAGCAATCACCTGCTCCTTGATCTCCGCCAGCGGTTTGGCCGCTCTCGGTTGATGGCCGGTGATGTGCATGACCAGGGCCTTGCCATCCGCCAGCTCGATCACGTCGGAGTTGGTGTTGTCATCGCGCAGCTGCTCGGAGAACGCAACGGAGAGAACCTTGGGATCGTTCAGCGGAGCCGGCGCCGTCGCCTGGGTGAAGTAATCGGAAGATTGTACCTTCATCCCCATGGTATCGGCGGTAAAGTCCAGCGAATCCGGGTTCTCGAAGCTGCTGTCAGCCATCTTTTGCTGCTCGGCAAAGAACAGCTCCTTGGCCTTGTCAGCTTGCAGACGGCTGATGGTGTCTGCTTTCACATCGGCAAACGGCTTGGTCTGGGTAGCTTCAACCCCCAACAGTTTGATGACGTGGAAGCCGAACGGGCTCTTCACCACGGTGGAGAGATCACCCGCCTTGTTCAGGGCAAAAGCCGCCTTCTCGAAGGAAGGATCCATCACCCCTTTCTCGAACCAGTCCAGTTCGCCACCTTTTTTGGCGGAGAAGGTATCGGAAGAGTTGGCCTTGGCCAGCGCAGCGAAATCATCCCCCCCCTGGGCCTGGGTCAGCAAGGCGTCAGCCTTCTGCTCGGCCGCGTTCTCGTCCTTGCCAAATGGGATCAGGATATGCGCCACACGGCGACGCTCGGCACGCTGGAACAGGTCCTGGTGCTGATCGTAGTAATCCTGGGCATCCTGCTCGGTGACCTGGATATCCTTGCCGAGGGTGGCGGCATCCAACAGCAGATAGTCGACCTTGACCTTCTCGTCGTTCATGAAACGGGCGCTGTTGGTCTTGTAGTACTGCTCCACTTCCTCATCGGAGGCTTGAACATCCCCCAGGTAGGCGGCGGCAGCCAGACGCACCAAGCGCAGATCGCGGGTCTGGTTGTAGAGCCGGTCGAGCTGCTCGGCTTCACCCTTGAGTGCAAATTCGGAACCCAGCAAGGCGCCCATCAGCTGCTGACGCACCATGTCCTGGCGCAGGGAGTCACGGAACATCTCGGGAGTCATGCCGGCACGACGAATGAGCTGCAGGTAGCGGTCATTGTTGAATTTGCCATCTTCGGCAAACTCCGGCATGGCGAGAATGGCCTGCTTGATCTGCTCGTCGCTGACGCGCAGACCCAGCTCGCGAGCCTTGCTGTCAAACAAGGCTTGATCGATCAGTCGGTCCAGCACACCGCGGCGGAACTGCTTCATGTAAGCGGGATTGGCGGCCAACTGGCTGAAAGACTCCCCCATTTGGGATTCCATGCGGGCCCGCTCGTTACGATAGGCATTTTCCAGCGCAGCCGAGCTGATCTCATTGCCGTTGACGGTGGCGGGGGCGGTACGTGCCGGGCCATTGAGGTAGCTACCTACACCGGCCAAGGCAAAGGAGAGGATGATCAGGCCCAAGATAACCTTGGCTACCTTGCCTTGCGCCCCTTCGCGTAGTTTATCCAACATCATGTGTGTACTTATGCTCCCGAACTCGATGGGCGTAAATAATGAAAAGGCGCACCGATTGCGATGCGCCTTGGTCAATCAGTATGAGGGAGAGCCCTCTCACTTGTCTGGTCTGCGACCAAGGACGGTGGCCGATGTGATATCAGCGCCCGGACTTAGTTGACCGCGTCTTTCAGGGCCTTACCGGCTTTGAAGGCAGGAACTTTACCAGCGGCGATTTCGATGGTCGCGCCAGTTTGCGGGTTACGGCCAGAACGGGCAGCACGCTCGCGCACGGCGAAAGTACCGAAACCCACCAGAGCAACCTGGTCACCCTCTTTCAGTGCTTCACCTACGGCGTCAATGAAAGCATCCAGCGCACGGCCAGCAGCGGCTTTGGAGATATCAGCACCGTCTGCAATCTTGTCAATCAGTTGAGATTTATTCACTCTTATATTCCCCTTTTATCGAACATCGCTGCGGCGCCGATTTCCCTGGCCACAACAAGTGGAGGTTTTATAGCAAGCCTCCTGATCAGTTGCAAGTGACAATCTAGCGCAAACCCGCGCCACATCACGCATTGCGACTCACCATGAGTCCCCGAACGGTGGTCAAGGCTACTGCCGTTACCCGGCGCATGCAAGCCTTAACCACCCCCCGAATGCGCCAAATTTGCGGCGCATCAACATTTACACGTCAGAAACGCGCTCAAACCCCTGCGGATTGTCCTGCAACGCCAGTTCCAGCACCTCGTCAATCCAGCGAACCGGATAGATTTCAAGGTCTTGTTTGACGTTGTCCGGGATTTCTTCGAGATCACGCTCGTTCTCTTTCGGGATAAGCACACGCTTGATACCACCGCGATGCGCCGCCAGCAGCTTCTCTTTGAGACCGCCGATGGGCAAGACTTCGCCGCGCAAGGTGATTTCCCCCGTCATGGCCACATCAGCACGGACCGGATTGCCGGTCAAGCTGGAGACCAGGGCGGTACACATGGCGATACCGGCGCTCGGACCGTCTTTCGGGGTCGCCCCTTCCGGCACGTGCACGTGAATATCGCGCTTCTCGTAGAAGTCCGCATTGATGCGCAGCTTCTCGGCACGGGCCCGCACCACCGTCATGGCGGCCTGGATGGACTCCTGCATCACGTCACCGAGCGAGCCGGTGTAGGTGAGCTTGCCCTTGCCCGGCATATTGGTGGTCTCGATGGTGAGCAGATCGCCGCCCACTTCGGTCCACGCCAGACCACATACCTGACCCACCTGGTTCTGATCGGTGGCCTTGCCGTAATCGAAACGCTGCACCCCGAGGAACTCCTTGAGGTTGGCCTGATTGACCTGAACATGCTTGATGCTCTTGTCTAGCAGGATGCGCTTGACCGCCTTACGACAAATCTTGGAGATCTCGCGCTCCAGATTCCGCACCCCCGCCTCGCGGGTGTAGTAGCGGATCACCCCGACCAGGGCAGAATCTTCGATGGTGATCTCGGACTCTTTCAGGCCGTTGCGCTGGATCTGCTTGGCAACCAGATGCTGCTTGGCAATGTTGAGCTTCTCATCTTCGGTGTAACCGGAGAGGCGGATCACTTCCATCCGGTCCAGCAACGGACCCGGGATGTTCATGGAGTTGGACGTGGCCACGAACATCACGTCAGACAGGTCATAATCCACTTCCAAGTAATGATCGTTGAAGCTGTTGTTCTGTTCCGGATCCAGCACTTCCAGCAAGGCGGAAGCGGGATCGCCACGCATGTCCGAACTCATCTTGTCGATTTCATCGAGCAGGAACAGCGGGTTCTTCACGCCAACCTTCGCCATCTTCTGGATGAGCTTGCCGGGCATGGAACCGATATAGGTACGACGGTGACCACGGATCTCCGCCTCGTCACGCACCCCACCCAGCGCCATGCGCACGTACTTGCGACCGGTCGCCTTGGCGATGGACTGGCCCAGCGAGGTCTTGCCCACACCGGGAGGCCCGACCAGACAGAGGATGGGCCCCTTGAGCTTGTTCACCCGCGCCTGCACCGCCAGATACTCAAGGATGCGATCCTTGACCTTCTCCAGGCCAAAGTGATCCGCGTCCAGCACCTCTTGCGCCTTGCCAAGGTCTTTCTTGACCTTGGAGCGCGCCTTCCACGGCACCTGCACCATCCAGTCCACGTAGCTGCGCACTACGGTGGCTTCGGCAGACATGGGGGACATCATCTTCAGCTTGGAGAGTTCGGCCTGGGCCTTGTCACGGGCCTCCTCCGGCATCCCCGCCTCTTCAATCTTGCGATTGAGGGCTTCGAACTCGTCCGGGCTGTCTTCCAGCTCACCCAGCTCTTTCTGGATGGCCTTCATCTGCTCGTTGAGGTAATACTCACGCTGGCTCTTCTCCATCTGCTTCTTGACGCGAGTACGGATGCGTTTCTCGACCTGCAGCAGGTCAATCTCCGACTCCATCATCGCCATCAGAAACTCGATGCGCTCGGACACAGAGGCGATTTCCAGCACCTTCTGCTTGTCTTCGAGCTTGAGCGGCATGTGCGCGGCCATGGTATCGGCCAGACGTGCAGCATCGTCGATCGCCGAAATCGAGGTCAGTACCTCGGGCGGGATCTTCTTGTTGAGCTTGATATAGCCTTCAAACTGACCGATGGCGGAGCGTACCAGCACATCCTGGTCCTTCTCGTCGATAGCGGTGGAGGCGATGTACTGCGCCTCACCGACGAAGAAGTCCTTGTCATCGATCATCCGCTCAAGACGGGCACGCTGGCCACCCTCCACCAGCACCTTGACGGTGCCATCCGGCAGCTTGAGCATCTGTAAAATATTGGCCACAGTCCCGACGGTGAAGATCTCCTCCACCGTTGGCTCATCGGTTGACGCATCCTTCTGGGCCACCAGCAGAACTTTTTTGTCCTGCTCCATGGCCGCTTCCAGACAGCGAATGGATTTTTCCCGCCCCACAAAGAGTGGAATGACCATGTGGGGGTAAACCACCACGTCACGAAGAGGCAGGACGGGAATCTCGATGCGTTCTGAACGCTCTAGGTTCATATATGTCCTCTCGGCTTGTTATACCGTTGGCAAAGCGCTTGGCTGAGTATATGGGGGCGCAGAGATGAGATTCAATCGCCGAAACCGTAAAAAGCATGAAAGGGGCAAAAAGCCCCTTTCATTTGATTAAAAATCAGACTGTTACTCTGATGCAGCGGCCTGGGTCTCGGGATTTTCGTAGATCATCAAGGGCGCGGAGTCCCCTTTGATCACCGTCTCGTCGATCACCACCTTGCTGACACCGTCCAGGGACGGCAGGTCATACATGGTATCGAGCAACACGGCTTCCACGATGGATCTCAGACCACGGGCACCGGTTTTCCGCTCCATCGCCTTGCGCGCGATGGCGTTCAGGGCGTCGTCACGGAACTCCAGCTCCACCCCTTCAAGATCAAACAACGCGGCATATTGCTTGGTCAGCGCGTTCTTCGGCTCTTTCAGGATCTGGATGAGGGCTGCCTCGTCCAGCTCGGTCAGGGTCGCGACCACCGGCAGACGACCGATGAACTCGGGGATCAGACCATATTTGATCAGATCTTCCGGCTCCACCTTGGCGAAGTTTTCGCTCAGGGTCGCTCTGGCATTCTTGGATTTGACGTCAGCGCCAAAACCGATGCCGGTGCCCTTGACGGATCGCTGCTCAATGACCTTGTCCAGACCGGCAAAGGCACCACCACAGATGAAGAGGATCTTGGAAGTATCAACCTGCAAGAACTCCTGCTGCGGGTGCTTGCGTCCACCTTGCGGCGGGACGGAAGCAATAGTGCCTTCGATCAGTTTGAGCAAGGCCTGCTGCACACCTTCCCCGGACACGTCGCGGGTAATCGAGGGGTTGTCTGACTTGCGGGAGATCTTGTCGATCTCATCAATGTAGACAATGCCACGCTGGGCCTTCTCTACGTCGTAGTCACACTTTTGCAGCAGCTTCTGGATGATGTTTTCCACGTCTTCGCCCACATAACCGGCTTCGGTCAAAGTGGTGGCGTCGGCCATGGTAAACGGCACATCCAGCAGACGAGCGAGTGTTTCGGCCAGCAGCGTCTTGCCGCTACCGGTCGGGCCAATCAGCAGAATGTTGGACTTGCCCAACTCCACACCACCGGCTTCGCTGCTGTTGCGCAGACGCTTGTAGTGGTTGTAGACGGCCACGGCCAACACCTTCTTGGCATATTCCTGCCCGATCACATAGTCATCCAGGTGAGCACGGATTTCATGAGGGGTCGGCAGCTCGCTACCATCGCGCTTGGGAGAGATCTCGCGGATCTCTTCGCGGATGATGTCGTTGCACAGCTCGACACACTCATCACATATGTAGACGGAAGGGCCAGCGATCAGCTTGCGCACTTCATGCTGGCTTTTGCCGCAAAAAGAGCAGTAGAGCAGCTTATCACCCTCACCCTTGCGTTTTTCTGTCATTCAGCAACCTCGTTTTATCAATAGAGGATGGATCGTCCTGTTGAGATTACAACAGTCCGGGACACCCTGCTCAGCCGCGCTGGCTCAGGATCTTGTCTACCAGACCATAAGCCACGGCTTGTTCGGCGGACATGAAATTGTCACGGTCGGTATCACGCTCTATGTTGGCCATGTCCTGCCCGGTATGGAACGCCAGGCGCTCGTTCAGGGTATTCTTGATCTTCAGGATCTCCTGGGCATGGATCTGGATATCAGATGCCTGGCCCTGGAAACCGCCCAACGGCTGATGGATCATCACGCGGGCATTAGGCAGGCAGAAACGCTTGCCCTTGGCACCACCGGCCAGCAGGAAGGCCCCCATGGAGCAGGCCTGCCCCATGCAAACTGTGCTGACATCCGGCTTGATGAACTGCATGGTGTCATAAATGGACATGCCGGCCGTGACGGCACCACCCGGAGAGTTGATGTAGATGCTGATGTCCTGATCAGGATTCTCTGACTCCAGGAACAGCAACTGGGCTACCACCAGATTCGCCATATGATCCTCGACCTGACCGGTCAGGAAGATCACCCGCTCCTTCAACAGACGAGAATAGATGTCGTAGGAACGCTCCCCTTTTGCAGTTTGCTCTACCACCATGGGGATGAGCGCATTGCGTGGGGATTCAGTCACATCGTTATAGTTCTTGTACATAAGGCATTGTCCCTAAAATAAAATGGCCCGAGTGGAGATCACACGAGCCATTATACTTAACAGTCTTGACCTTAAGTCAAATGTTCTTAGGCAGCGGCACCGGACTTATTGATCACTTCGTCAAAGGCAACTTCTTTCTCGGTCACTTGCGCCTTGGACAGGATCAGGTCGATGGCTTGATCTTCAACCGCCAGATTGCGCACGCCATTCAGCATTTGCTCATTCTTCTGGTAGTACTCGATCACTTCCTTCGGATCTTCGTAGGCAGTGGCCATGGACTCGATGATGCTGGTCACGCGAGCATCGTCAGCCTTGATCTCATTGGTACGGATCACGTCGCCCAGCAGCAGACCTACGCGAACACGACGCTCGGCCTGGGCCTGGAACAACTCGGCCGGCAGCTCAGGTGCGTTGCCGCCCTGGAAACCACCGAAACGCTGCAGGGCCTGCTGACGCAGGGCGTCAACTTCCTGCGCAACGGCAGCCTTCGGCAGATCGATCTGGTTGACTTCAACCAGGCCGTTCAGCACTTGCTCTTTCACGCTGTTTTTCAGGGCTTGAGCCAGTTCGCGCTCCATGTTCTTGCGCACTTCGGCTTTCAGCTCTTCAACGTTACCGCTCTCGATGCCGAAACGCTTGACGAACTCTTCGGTCAGCTCAGGCAGGATCTGCTCTTCAACCTTATTAAGCTTGGCTGCGAACTTGGCAGCCTTGCCTTTCAGGTTTTCAGCGTGGTAGTCAGCCGGGAAGGTCACGTCGATGGTGAACTCGTCGCCTGCTTTCTTGCCCATGATGGCGTCTTCGAAGCCAGGGATCATGCGGCCGGCACCCAGTACCAGGTTGAAGCCTTCGGCTTTGCCGCCGTCGAACTCTTCACCATCAATGGAACCGATGAAGTCCATGGTCACACGCATGCCATCGGCAGTGGCGGCATCAACATCAGCCCAGGTGGCGTGCTGCTTGCGCAGGGTGTCGATCATGTTGGCCAGATCTGCATCCTTGACAGTCGCAACCGGCTTCTCGACCTTGATGGTCTCGAGGCCAGCCACTTCAAACTCGGGGTACACTTCGAAAGTGGCGCTGAAGACGAAGTCCTGACCTTCCTGGATCTCTTTCGGGTCCATGGTCGGGGCACCGACGGGGCTCAATTTGTTTTCGATGATGGCCTTGATGAAGTTGCTCTGCATCATTTCATCAGCAACGCGAGCGTGAGCCATGGCACCGAACATCTTCTTGATGATGGTAACCGGCGCCTTGCCAGGACGGAAACCGTCGACGCGACGGGTTTTGGCCAGGCCATTCAATTCTTTACGCACGGCAGCGTCAACGGTAGCAGCCGGTACAGTGATGGTAAGACGGCGTTCCAGACCCTGGGTTGTCTCTACAGAAACTTGCATTCTTTTACCTCGTTCAACTCAGCACTGTGTGCTGACCCTTATTGCCCCTGGGCAAAGCCCGGAGTCTTCCTGTTTATAAAGACAACGACTGTCTTTGTGATGAGAAAAGATGACGCGGCATTATAGCGGCGCACTTTGGTCGAGTCGAGCCACACATCCCCCAACGAGGGGCCGAAGGCACAATTCGCGCAAATCTGACTCTTATATGGGGAAGCCCTGGCCCGACTTCAAGCGCGCGATACACAAGAATTTGCACTTGCTCACCTTTTTACGCGCAAAGGCCTACTTTTTCACCTCATTTCCCGTGAAAAAGCCGCCCTGTTCGTGGACTGCGACCCAAATTGTCCACCCCATCACATCAACCATTGCGTCCATGGCTGCTGCTCGCTATGGTGACAACCAAATTTATGAGTCTGGAGTGACCAACATGGCCTTTTTCCGCTTCTTGTTTAACCTGCTCTGGTTTCTACTGGGGGGCGTCTTCATGGGGCTGGCCTGGTGGCTGGCAGCTCTGCTCTGCTTTGTCTCGCTGATCGGGATCCCCTGGGGTCGTGCCTGCTTCGTCATCGGCACCTTCACCTTCTTCCCGTTTGGCAAGCAGGCGGTGAGCCGCAAGAGCATGACAGGGCAGAGTGATATAGGCACAGGCACCCTGGGGTTGATCGGCAACATCCTCTGGTTCCTGGTGCTCGGGATCTGGCTGGCCATCGGCCACATCGCCTCGGCGCTGGCCTGCTTCGTGACCATCATAGGTATTCCGTTTGGTATCCAGCACCTCAAGCTGGCGCTGATCGCCCTTGCCCCCATTGGGCAGATGGTGGTGACCAATCATGAAGCCGAATCCGGTCGCTACATTCGCTGAGTACCACGAAAATCGCACAGGCAAGCTGCCTGCGCCGCAAAAAAAGGGCAGACTAGGGTCTGCCCTTTTTCATTACTACCGCCCGAGGCCAGCCATGCTTCCCAGCCACTTTTTCGCCAATCTCGCCCGCATGAGACTCATCTATCGCTGGCCACTGATGCGCAACATACAACCCGAAAACATCGCCGAGCATAGCCTGCAAGTGGCCATGGTGGCCCACGCCCTTGGGCTCATCCACAATCGACTGTTCGGTGGCAATGTGGACGCCGATCGCGCCGCTGTGATGGCGCTCTATCACGACAGCAGCGAGGTGCTGACCGGCGATTTGCCAACCCCGGTCAAGTACTTCAATCCCGAAATTGCCCGGGAGTACAAGAAGATAGAGCTGGCCGCCGAGCAGCGTCTGCTCGCTATGCTGCCACCGGAACTGATGGAGGATTTTCGCCCCCTGCTGGACTCGGGCGCGCAGGATGCCGAACTGGCCCGACTGGTGAAGGATGCCGATACCCTCTGCGCCTACACCAAGTGTCTGGAGGAGTTAAGCGTCGGCAACCGGGAGTTCGAACCGGCCCGCAAACGGCTGGAGGGGATGCTGGAAGCACGGATGAGCCCGCAGATGCGCTACTTCATCGACGTCTTCGTGGCCAGCTTCTCGCTGCCGCTCGATGAGCTGAACGCGCACTAAGCCACGCCACACGACCTGAAAACAGAAGGGCCCGCCGGTTTGCACCGGCGGGCCCTTCGTTCTTTATCGGCGGCTCAGATGCCGCGCATCAGTGACCCAGCTCGCGGGATGGCACCAGTCCGCTCGCCCGCCAGGCGGGGTAAAGCGTCGCCAACAGGCTCATCAGTATGGCCGCTCCGGTCACGATCAACAGATCCTGCAGATGCAATTCGGTGGGCAGGAAGTCGATGAAGTAGATGTCAGGGTTGAGGAACCTGTGGCCGATCACCCCTTCAATGAAGCTCAGGATCTGGGTCAGCTTGCTGGAGAGCAGGCCGCCGAGCAGGGCACCGAGCAGCGCCCCCATCACACCGTTTACCATGCCCTGAATGACGAAGGTGAGCCGGATCTGGCCTGGGCTCGCCCCCATGGTCTTCAAGATGGCAATTTCGCTGCGCTTCTCGTTCACCGCCATCACCAGGGTGGAGACGATGTTGAAGCAGGCCACCGCCACCACCATCAGCATCACCACGTACATGACGGTACGCACCATCTGGATGTCCTGATAGAGATACCCCTGGCGGCTCATCCAGCTACTGATGTAGACGTAGTGCGGGAATTTCTGGGCGGCGGCCACCGTGATGGACTGCGCCTTGAGCACGTTCGTGACTTTGAGGCTGAAGCCCTCCACCGCACTGCCCATGCCGGTGATGGCCTGGGCATCGGCCAGGTGCATAAAGCCGAGCACACCGTCTAATTGGCCGCCGATTTCGAGCAATCCCACCACCTTGAGGGATTCCCGTTTCGGGTTCTTGATGGCGGACGCATCGCCCGCCTGGGGCAGCAAGAGCGCGACCGTATCCCCGATGGTGACCCCCAGCTTGTCGGCGATGGTCTTGCCGAGAATGAGCCCGTGCTCACCCGCCTGCAGCTCGCGCAGACCGCGCCCCGTCATGTACTTGCCCGCTTCGGACAAATTGGCTTCGAGCTCGGGCAGCACGGCGCGTACCTGCAATCCCTTGAGGGCATTGCCGTGCTCCAGCAACCCATCAAGCCGGATAACGGGCGCGGCGGCTTCCACGCCGGGCTGGGCCAGCAGGTAGTCGCGCAACGTGGGCCAGTCGGGCAGCGGCGCCTCCATCCCCATCAGCTCGCCGTGAGGCACCACGGAGAGCACCCTGTCTTTCAGCTCCCGCTCGAACCCGTTCATGGCAGACAAACCCAGAATGAGCGCCATCACCCCCAGGGCGATGCCGATGAGGGAGGAGGCGGAAATAAAGGCGATGAAGCCGTTGCGACGACGGGAGCGGCTGTAACGCAGGCCCAGAAAGAGGGGCAGCGGTTTGAACATCAGGCGACCTCCGCCATGATGCCGCTCACCAGGGTCACCCGCCGATGGAGCTTGGCAGCCAAGCTGAGATCATGGGTGACCACCACAAACGCCGTGCCCAGCTCGCGGTTGAGCTCGCACAAAAGCTCGTAGACGGCGGTGGCACTGGCGTGATCCAGGTTGCCGGTGGGCTCGTCCGCCAGCACCAGGCTCGGCTCATTGACCAGGGCACGGGCGATGGCCACCCGTTGGCGTTCGCCACCGGAGAGCTCGGAGGGTCTGTGATGGAGGCGATGGGAGAGCCCCACCCGCCCCAGCATGCGAGTCGCCTTGTCGGTGGCACTGGCCACCGACTCGCCGGCGATCAGCAGCGGCATAGCGGTGTTCTCCAGTGCGGTGAACTCGGCGAGCAGGTGGTGGAACTGGTAGACGAACCCCAGCTCCTGGTTGCGGAATTTGGCCTGGGTGCGACTGTCCCAATGATGGATATCCTGCCCCTTGAACAGCACGGCGCCGCTCGACGGATTGTCAAGCGCCCCCATCAGGTGCAGCAGGGTGGTCTTGCCCGAGCCCGAGCTGCCCACCACCGCCAGCATTTCGCCGGGGGCGACGGACAAGTCGATCCCCTTGAGCACCTGGGTCTCCAGCTCGCCCTCTTTATAGACATGATTCAGTGCCTGACAACGCAGCAGAGGTTCACAGGAGAAGGGGTCATTCATAAACGGGGCTCCACTAACGCCAGATGTAACAATAGAAGATGAATTATTCATAACGCAGCGCCTCGGCCGGTTTCACCCGCGCCGCACGGGCCGCAGGATAGAGGGTGGCGCTGAAGCTGAGCAGCACGGCCCCCAGCAAGATGGTGATGACCTGGGCCGGCTCCACGATCACCGGCAGGCCGCTGCCACCGGCCGTCATGTAGAGGTTGAGCCCCACCGCATTGAGCAGGGGGTTAAGACCCAGAGAGAGGCCGAGCCCGACCAGACCACCGAGCAGGGCACCAATCACACCGCTGGAGGCGCCGAGCACCATGAAGATCTTGACTATCCCAGCCTCGTTCATGCCCATGGTGCGCAAAATGGCCACCTCCCCCTCCTTGTCGGTGACCACCATCACCAGGGCAGAGAGGATGTTGAAGGTGGCGACCGCGATGATCAGCACCAGCATTAGCCCCATCATACGCTTCTCCATGGCAACCGCCTGGAACAGATCGCCGCGCTCGCGGCGCCAGTCCTGCCACTCCAGTCCATCTGGCAGCGTCGTCTTTATCACCTGGTCGGCGGCGAAGGGGTCATTCAGCCAGAGTCGAATGCCGCCGACGGTTTCTGTCGGCAGGCGCAGCAGGCGCTGGGCATCCCCCAGCGCGATCAGCGCAACCTGGCTGTCCACGTCGGCACCCACCCCGAAGATCCCGGAGACGGTAAACAGCCGCTGGGCCGGCACCCGGCCAAAGGGGGTGAAACGGGTACCTTCGGTCAGGATCAGACGAACCTGATCGCCCATGGAGACCTGGAGGCGATTGGCCACCCCCTGCCCCAGCACTATGTGATAGTCACCGCGCTGCAGACTGTCGAGGCGTCCCAGCTGCATCTGGGCGTGCAGTATGTCCTCCTTTGGCCACAGGGCCGGGTCTATGCCCTGCACGCTGACGCCAGTGAGCTGACCTGGGCTCTGCAACATGCCTTCGCTGTCGAGCATGGGGGCGCTGGCGATCACATGGGGCAAGTTGGCCAGATCGGGTAAACCTGCGGGCTGGGCGTCGATGCGGCCAGCCTGATTGGTCACCACCACATGGGGGATCACCCCCAGGATGCGCCCCTTGAGCTGCCCCTCGAAGCCGTTCATCACAGAGATGACCACCATCAGGGCCGCGACCCCGATGGCGATACCAAAGGTGGAAAACAGGGAGATGAATGAAACGAAGCGGTTACTGCGTCGTGAGCCTGCGTAACGAAGGCCAATGGCCAGCGACAGCGGCTGAAAAAGTCCAGTCTTCAAGGATATCTACGTTGCCAACAAAATAAGATACCGGATAATAAAGGGAAACCGTCTATGACAACAAGGGATAGCCTCCATGCAGGAACAGTTCTTCAGCGTCACCCATGCCACCCCGGTCAATGTGATCCCCATGCCCGGTGACTTTCATCTGCCGACGCTGGAGGCACTGGAAGCCGAACTGCCCGAACCCTTTCGCATCGCCTCCTCCATCACCTCCATCGACATAGTGACCAGTCGCCTGATGCGCAACCAGAACGAGTCGATGCACGACCTGGTGGAGATAGTCAATCAGCAGTCCCGCAAGATCGACATGATCATGGGCTATGTGCTGTCGGTGCAGGATCACCCCGAGCATCGCTTCCACACACTGCGCTTTAGCGCCGGCCAGCTCACTTACCTGCATCCACGCCAGGGCCATGGCGAGCCACCGCACCTGCACCAGATAGTGCGGCTCAAGATATTCCTGCGGGAAGAGGCCTCCGCCATTTACTGTTATGCCCAGGTCAAGCAGCTGGAACCGAGCGAACACGGCACCCACGTGCTGCTCGACTATGTGAGGATCCGCGAGGATGACCGCGAACTGCTGGTGCGTGCCAGCCTGCATGTGCAATCCAAGCAACTCAAACTTCGTGCTCAAGACCGCCAACGTTAAAAGAATCGAATGATGCCAATGAAGCTTCCCGCCTTGCCCGCCAAGGCGGGCCAAAAAATAACGCTCGGCCAGTTGACAGGCAGCAGCCTCTCGCTGGTTGCCGCCCGCCTCACCCAGGAGGCCAACCGCCCCGTCCTGCTGGTGACCGCCGATACCCCGAGTGCCCTGCGCCTCGAGCAGGAGCTTCAGTTCCTGTTGGCAGAGCAGGGCTCGCCTGTGCTGATGTTCCCGGACTGGGAGACGCTGCCCTACGACACCTTCTCCCCCCATCAGGACATTATTTCCCAGCGCCTCGAGACCCTCTACAAGCTGCCGCAGATGAGCAACGGCGTGCTGATCGTGCCCATCTCCACCCTGATGCTGCGCTGTGCCCCCCGGGCCTATCTCGACAAGTACAGCCTGATGGTGAAGGCCGGCCAGCGTCTCAACCTGCAACAGTTGCGGGGGCGCCTGGCCGAAGCCGGCTACGTGGCGGTGGAGCAGGTGCTGGAGCACGGAGAATTTGCCGCCCGTGGCTCACTGCTCGACTTGTTCCCCATGGGCAGCAACAGCCCCTATCGCATCGACTTCTTCGATGACGAGGTGGACTCCATACGCCCGTTTGATCCCGAGACCCAGCGATCCAGCGACCCCGTCAAGACGGTCAGCCTGCTGCCGGCCCGGGAGTTTCCCACCGACGAGGCGGCCATCGAGCTGTTCCGCGGCCAATTTCGCGAACAGTTCGAGCTGTCGCGCTCCGAGGGCTCCGTCTATCAGGAGGTGAGCAAGGGGCGCTGGCCCGCGGGCATCGAATACTATCTGCCGCTCTTCTTCAGCCAGACGGCCAGCCTGTTCGATTATCTGCCGGACAACACCTTGCTGCTCACAGTGGGGGAGATCTATCCCGCGGCCCAGCGGTTCTGGAATGACATAGGCCAGCGCTATGAGGACAGACGTTGGGACAACACGCGCCCGCTGCTGCCCCCTCAACAGATCTACCTGCCGGTGGAGCAGCTGTTTGCAGCGCTCGGCCACTATGGCGCCGTACGGTTGCAGGAGGCTGCCACCGACGGCGGGGCCGGCCAGTGGGATCTCCCCATCGCCCCCCTGCCCGAACTGCAGCTCGATCACAGCAAGGAGCAACCCATGCTGGCGCTGGGCCAGTTCCTGGACAGCTTCACGGGCCGCACCCTGTTTGCGGTGGAATCAGAAGGGCGACGCGAGGTGCTCGGCGATCTGCTGGCGCGCATCGCCCTGCAGCCCAAGGAGTTCTCCTCCCTCGAGGCCTTCATGGCGAGCAAGGCGCGCCACGGCCTGCTGGTGGCGCCGCTGGAGCGGGGCTTCCTTTTGCAGGAGAGCGGCAAGGACGCACTCGCCCTTATCACTGAGACCGAGCTGCTGGGGGGCAAGGTACGCAGCAAACGCCAGCGGGAGAAGAGCAAGAACCTAAGCTCAGATGCGGTGATCCGCAACCTCGGCGAGCTGACCCAGGGCCAGCCGGTGGTGCACCTGGATCACGGGGTCGGCCGCTATCTCGGGCTCGAAACCATCGATGCCGGCGGCCTGCCCACCGAGTTCCTGACCCTGGAGTATGCCGGTGGTGACAAGCTGTTTGTGCCGGTTACCAGCCTGCACCTCATCAGCCGCTACACCGGCTCCGACAATCCGCCCAGCCACAAGCTGGGCGGTGAGGCTTGGGTCAAGGCGCGGCGCAAGGCGGCGGAGAAGGTGCGCGACGTGGCGGCCGAGCTGCTGGATGTGTACGCCCTGCGGGCAGCCCGTCACGGTTTTGCCTTCCAGCACGACAGGGAGGCTTACCGCCAGTTTGCCGCCGGTTTCCCGTTCGAGGAGACAGAAGATCAGCTCAATGCCATCAACGCTGTGTTGGGGGACATGTGTCAGGCCAAGAGCATGGATCGGCTGGTGTGCGGCGACGTGGGCTTTGGCAAGACCGAGGTGGCGATGCGCGCCGCCTTCGTGGCGGTCCATGGCGGCAAGCAGGTGGCGGTGCTGGTGCCGACCACCTTGCTGGCCCAGCAGCACTACGACAACTTCCGTGATCGCTTCGCCAACTGGCCGGTGCGGGTCGAGGTGCTGAGCCGCTTCCGCTCCGCCAAGGAGCAGAATGCCGTCATGAAAGAGCTGCGCGAGGGCAAGGTGGACATCATCATCGGCACCCACAAGCTCTTGGGCTCAGAGCTCACCTTCAAGGATCTGGGGCTGCTGGTGGTCGATGAGGAGCACAGATTCGGGGTACGCCAGAAGGAGAAGATCAAGGCGCTGCGGGCCGACGTGGATATCCTGACCCTCACAGCGACGCCGATCCCGCGCACCCTCAACATGGCGATGGCTGGCATGCGGGATCTCTCCATCATCGCCACCCCGCCCGCCAAACGGCTCGCCATCAAGACCTTCGTGCGCCAGCAGGAGCCCGCGGTCACCCGCGAGGCGGTGCTGCGTGAACTCAAGCGCGGCGGCCAGGTCTACTACCTGCACAACGACGTGGAGAGCATCGAAAAATGCGCCAGCGATCTCGCCGAGCTGGTGCCCGAGGCGCGCATCGGCATCGCCCACGGTCAGATGCGCGAACGCGATCTTGAGCGTGTCATGTCGGACTTCTACCACCAGCGCTTCAGCCTGCTGGTCTGCACCACCATCATAGAGACCGGCATAGACGTGCCGAGTGCCAACACCATCATCATGGACCGCGCCGATCATCTGGGGCTGGCCCAGTTGCACCAGTTACGGGGCCGGGTTGGCCGCTCCCACCACCAGGCCTATGCCTACCTGCTCACCCCCCATCCCAAGCTGATGAGCAAGGATGCGGTCAAGCGGCTTGAAGCCATCGCCTCGCTCGAGGATCTTGGCGCCGGCTTTGCGCTGGCGACCCACGATCTGGAGATCCGGGGTGCCGGCGAGCTGCTGGGCGACGATCAGAGCGGCCAGATCGAATCGGTCGGCTTCACCCTTTACATGGAGATGCTGGAGCAGGCGGTCGAGGCGCTGAAAAATGGCAAGGAGCCGTCGCTGGAGCAGCTGATGAGCCAGCACACAGAGGTCGAGCTGCGCCTGCCCGCCCTCTTGCCGGACGACTACATACCGGACGTCAACATGCGCCTCTCCATGTACAAGCGCATCGCCAGCGCGGCCGACGAGCAGGAGCTGCGCGAGCTGAAAGTGGAGCTGATCGACCGCTTCGGCCTGCTGCCGGAGGCAACCAAAACCCTGCTGGAGCTGGCCGCCTTCCGCCAGCGCGCCACTGCGCTGGGCATTCGCCGGGTGGAGATGAGCGAGCGCGGCGGTTACCTGGACTTCACCCAGGAGACCCGCGTCAACCCTGGCTATCTGGTCAAGCTGCTCTCCAGCCAGCCCCGGGTCTACAAGATGGACGGGCCAACCCGGCTGCGTTTCCAAGTACCGACCCAGGAGCGCGCCATGCGACTCAAACTGGTGGATGGCTTGCTGGCGGATCTGGCCAACAACAGTCTGTGAGGGCGAGCCTTGCTGGCAGATAGTCCAGCGAATGAAGCCAACTAAAACGGGAGCCAAATCGGCTCCCGTTTTTTATTTGCTATCTGTCAGCAGGGTACTATCAGCCCTGGTTGGCCGGATCCTCGTGGGAGGAGAATTCGCGCATAAAGGCCTCGGCCCGCTCCACCATCTTGGTGGAACCGACGAAGTAAGGGGTGCGCTGATGCAGTGCGGTGGGCTGGATGTCCATGATGCGGCCAAATCCGTCTGAGGCCTTGCCACCGGCCTGCTCCACCAAAAACGCCATGGGATTGCACTCATAGAGCAGGCGCAGCTTGCCGTTCGGGGAGTTGGTACCGGACGGATAGATGTAGATGCCGCCCTTGAGCAGATTGCGATGGAAATCGGAGACCAGAGAGCCGATGTAACGGGAGGTGTAGGGTCTGTGGGTCGCCTCGTCCCGCTCCTGGCAATATTTGAGGTACTTCTTCACCCCGTCCGGGAACTTGATGTAGTTGCCCTCGTTGATGGAATAGATCTTGCCCTCCTCCGGGATGCGGATGTTCTCGTGGGAGAGGCAGAAGCAGCCAATGGACGGGTCGTAGGTAAAGCCGTTGACACCAAAGCCGGTGGTGTAGACCAGCATGGTGGAGGAGCCGTAGACCACGTAACCGGCAGCGACCTGACGGTTGCCCGGCTGCAGGAAGTCTTCCAGGGTGACACCGGCACCGGACGTGCTGACGCGGCGGTAGATGGAGAAGATGGTACCGACCGAGACGTTGACATCGATGTTGGACGAGCCGTCGAGGGGATCGATCAGCACCACGTATTTGGAGTGACGGGAGAGCTCGGAATCGAAGGAGACGAAATCCTCCTCCTCTTCAGACGCCATGCCACACACTTCGCCGCGCGCCTCCAGCGCCGCCTTGAAACGCTCGTTGGCGTACACATCCAGCTTCTGCTGTACCTCGCCCTGCACGTTCTCAGCGCCCATGGAGCCAATGATATCTGCCAGCCCCGCCTTGTTGATCTCCCGGTTCACCACTTTGGCGGCCAGACGGATGGAACTGAGCAACGAGGTCAACTCCCCGGTCGCGGTGGGATAATCCGCCTGTTTTTTGACGATGAACTCGCCCATGGTGATCATGTTTCGCATTATTGTTCCTTTAAGATCGTTTCCGTTGGCTTTGAAAACGTTTGCACGCACCGACAAAAAAAGTGCCGATCCTCGGCAGCCTTGTTTTGTAACCTAATGTAACGTTTGTTTTTTGTTTTTGCAGCGAATTAAGCCGCTGGATAAATGCGCATCATGGCCCTCCAGACCCCACAAAAACACGCTTAAACCGGTGTCAATCGGTAACTTTCACCATGTTAATTCGTGATGCAAAGTCACGAACAGGCCGCCATGGTGGGTGCAACGGCCCACTTGGCCCCCCAATCTGGGTAGCTGACGGCAAGGTCAGTGCCCTCCTCTTGAGATCTCCAGATCGATCCCGCACACTGGCCAGGCGTTGGAAGCAAAAAAACATAAGGATATTCAATGAAAAGGACTCTCATTGCCGGCACGGTTGCTGCCCTGTTCGCACTCCCCATCATGGCGGCACAGGTACCTGCCGGTACCCAGCTGCTACCTGCGGAGCAGCAAACCTTCATTCGCAACATCAATACTGAACCCGCCTCCATCGATCCCCAAATGGTGGAAGAGAGCGCGGGCAGCGATATCGTCAACGACCTGTTCGAGGGGCTCTACACCCTGGATGGCAAGGGTAAACTGCAACCTGCCGGCGCCCTTGGCTACGAGCTCGACAGCACGGGCACCGTCTACACCTTCAAGCTGAGGCCCGATGCCAAATGGTCCAACGGCGAGCCGGTAACGGCGGCCGATTATGTCTATGGCTGGCAGCGGGCGGCGGATCCCAAGAATGCCTCCAACTATGCCTGGTTCATCGAGCTGACCGGCGTCACCAACGCCAGTGAGGTGGTACAGGGCAAGCAGAGTCCGGATACGCTGGGCATCAAGGCGATCGATGCTCATACCCTGCAGATCACATTAACGAACCCGGTGCCCTTCTTCCTCAAAACCCTCTCTCACTACACCACCTTCCCGGCGCCGAAGGCGACCATAGAGAAGTTCGGGCATGAGTGGGTCAAGCCAGGCAACATCGTCTCCAACGGCGCCTTTGTGCTCAAGGAGTGGACCCCCAACGAGCGGCTCATCGCCGAGCGCAATCCCCTCTACTGGGATAACCAGAACACAGTGCTCAACAAGGTGCTCTATCTTGAGATAGTCTCGGATACCGCCGCCTACAACCGCTATCGCGCCGGTGAACTGCACTACACTACCTATCCGCTGGAGCAGTACAAACAGCTCAAGAGCAAGAGCCCTGAAGAGCTGGTCAACGCGCCCATGCTCGCCACCTATTACTATGTGTTCAACACCCAGCGCAAACCATTCGACGACCCGAAAGTACGCAAGGCGCTGTCGCTTGCCATCGACAGGGACACCATCACCGAGAAGATCCTGGGGCAAGGTCAACTCTCCGCTTTCAGCCTGACCCCGCCAAGCGTCGACGGTTTCGAGCTCAAGCGCCCGGTCAGCCAGTTGCTGAGCAAGGAGGAGCGCATCAAACAGGCGAAAGCGCTGCTGAGCGAGGCGGGCTACGGCCCGGACAAGCCGCTGGATGTGGATATCCTCTATAACACCAACGAGAGCCACAAGAAGATAGCGCTGGCCATCTCCTCCATGTGGAAGCACAACCTGGGAGTCACCGCCAAGCTCAACAACATGGAGTGGAAAACCATGGTGTCCGCGCTCAATGAGGGGGATTTCGGCGTCAGCCGCTACTCCTGGAACGGGGATTACAACGATGCTTCGACCTTCCTCGACATCATGACCTCCAGCAGCAGCGCCAACAGCGGCAAGTGGTTCAACAAGCAGTATGATGCCCTGCTGGCCAAGGCCCATGACTCCAAGGATCCGGCCGAGCGCAACCAGCTCTATCAGCAGGCCGAGGCACTGATCGATGACGAGGCTCCCATCGCCCCCGTCTACTTCTACGTCAAGTCACGGCTGCTCAAGCCCAGTATCAAGGGCTATCCCTATCAGAACCCGCAAGACGTGGTCTACTCAAAAGACCTCTACCTCACCGCGCAGTGACGCTCTCACCCCCTGAACAGAAAGACCGCCTCTAAGGCGGTCTTTTTTTCAATCTTCCCGACAGCTCGCCAGCGCCTCTCTGGCACGGCGACGCAGTACCACGGGCCTGACCAGCAGTTGCGCCAGCAAGACCCCGAGCAACGTCATGCCGCCCCCTATCAGGTGATAGCTGGTCAGCTTTTCCCCCAGCCAGCTGATGGCCAGCGCCGCCGTCATCACGGGCAACAGGTTCATGAAGATGGCGGTACGGCTCGCCCCCAGCAGGGCTATGCCCTGCATCCAGAGCCAGGGTGACAAGGCCGAGGTAGGAATACCGGCGTAGAGGATAAGCCAGAGCGCGCGACCATCAGGCCACTGCCCGTCCACCAACAGGTAAAACGGGGTGAGAAACAGCAGGCTGCACAGCACCTGGCCATAGAGCATGGACCAGTTGTCCAGCCCCAGATCCCACTTCTTGAGCAGCACGCTGTAAAGCGCATAAGTCGCCGCCGACAGCAGCATATAGACGGATCCGATGTGAATGCCCCGGGTGATCAAACGGGAGGGATCCCCCTGCCCCAGCAAGATGGCCAGCCCCAGAATGGAGATGGCGCCACCGAGCAGAGCGCCCCAGGTCGGACGCTCACGCAGCAGCCAGATGCTGAGCAGCACAGTGATCAACGGAGTCAGCCCCATCATCAGGCCTATCTCGGTCGCCCCCAGGGTTTGCGCCGCGTAGTAGCCGAAGGTCTGGTTCAGCACCATGCCGAGCAGGGCCAACGCCGCCAGGTGATAGAAGCCGGCCCGCAGCTTGGCGCGATCCCGCCAGGCCCGGTGCGCGAGGAAAGGCGTCAAAATGATGGCTGCCACCATCCATCGCGACCAAGCCAGCGCCGCCGGTGAGAGCACCCCGACCGCCAGCTTGCTGACAATGCCATTGCCGGCCCAGATGGCCATGCAGGAGAAGGGAAACAAGAAGGCAAAGGGCATCACTATATCCAGAAAAAACGAGCGGGTATTCCCGGCGGGAGTCGGGAGTATAGAGAGGCAAGCAGGATTAGCAAGTACCGGCCGGCCTTGTCAAGGCAGGCAGGTTTGAAACGGCATCGAACAGAGCCAATGTGGGCAGATCAGGGCCAAAAACAATCATGCCCGCACGGGGGCGGGCATGAAGCGACGGGATGGAATGGTGAAGCAATCACGCCGCATCCATGTGCAGTCTGGAGATCATGGCGTTGACCTCGACCACGGTCTGGCGGTGGGGGATGTCAGCTGGCGTTGGCATCATCAGCAAGCCTGACTGGAAATCAAAACGCCCCCTGCCGTGGATATAGATCCGTCCCTTGAAGAAGGTTTTGACATGTTTTGCCACCATCAGTGGCAGGTACTTCTTGAACACTCTCATCGTTTGCAACCTCTTGCAGTTGTATCCGTATGACAGCAGCTTCTGCGAAATAATTCCGTAAAATCTATATAAACATCCGGAAAAATCGCGACTCTCTTCCCCAAAAAACCAATTTATAACTTTTTATTAACTTTTAGCGTATTGTATGTGGTCCTTCCAACCAGAGCAAGACCCCCTTGTCATCTTGCCACTCGATACAGGCCAGACCCGAGGTGGCAAACATGGGCGCACCCGCCGCAGGACAGAGGCTGTGCACCAGATACCCCACCAGCGGCAGGTGGCTGACCATCAAAATATTGTCATGTGTTGTCGCCAGCGCGGTGAGATAGCTCGCGACAAACGCCGGGTCGCCATAGGGGGTGATCTCGCTGCTCTCCTCGACCCTGGCGGCCTTGGGTAATTGATTGCATATGCTCTGCCAGGTTTGTCTGGCACGCAGATAATTGCTGTGAATAACCAAACCCAGTTCGCCATCCAGCTGGGGCGCCAGCCAACTTGCCATGTGGATGGACTCTTTAATGCCCTGCTCGGTCAGTGGACGCTGTTCATCTGTTTTCGCATTCATGCCAGCCTGGCCATGACGCATGATGTAGATTTTCATTACAACCTCGCCCAAGGGGCCTGTTTTGATAGCGGGGGGATCTTACCCCGCCATGCCGGGGGAAACAATTGCGCTACCTCTCAGAAAAGGGTTTGCCTCACTGGATAGCGGGGTCGATAATCATGTTTAAATTCAAATAAATCCAACATGAGTCACGCCCCAATGAGCCCATATGCCAGTCCCAATGACCATCGGCAGTACCACTATCTGGAGCTGTCAAACCGGCTCAGGGTCTTGTTGATCTGCGATCCCGATACCGACAAGTCAGCCGCTTCCCTGGCCGTCAACACCGGTCATTTCGACGATCCGGCCGATCGACAGGGGATGGCTCATTTCCTGGAGCATATGCTGTTCCTGGGCACCCGAACTTATCCCAAGCCGGGTGAGTACCAGCAATTTATGAGTCGTCATGGCGGCAGCAACAACGCCTGGACCGGCACCGAGTTCACCAACTTCTTTTTCGAGATAGACAACGGCTTCTTCGAGGCCGGGCTCGACCGTTTTTCCCAGTTCTTCATTTGCCCCACCTTCACCCCCGAATGGGTGGACAAGGAGCGCAATGCAGTCGACTCCGAGTACCGCCTCAAGCTGCAGGACGATGTGCGCCGCAGCTACCAGGTACATAAAGAGACGGTCAACCCGGCCCACCCCTTCTCCAAATTCTCGGTCGGCAACCTGGATACCCTGGCCGATCTGCCCGGTCGGGATCTGCGTGCCGATCTCATCCGGTTCTACGAATCTCACTACAGCGCAGATCGCATGGCGCTAGTGATGATCTCGCCTGAATCCATCGGGACCCAGATTGCGTGGTGCGATCGCTTTTTCGCTCCCATTTTGAATCGCAATTTGGGAATACCGCCCCTGACGCACCCCCTCTATCGCCTCGACGATCTCGGCATCCGCATCCGCATCAATCCGGTCAAGGAGACCCGCAAGCTGGCGCTGACCTTCCCACTGCCCAACGTCGACGAGTTTTATGACAAAAAACCCCTCACCTTCCTGAGCCACCTCATCGGTTATGAAGGGGATGGCAGCCTGCTCTCCCTGCTGAAAGCGAAAGGCTGGGTCAACCAGCTCTCCGCCGGGGGGGGCATCAGCGGTGCCAACTTCAAGGATTTCGGGGTGAGCTTCGGCCTTACGCCGCTTGGGCTCGAACACGTCAACGAGATAGTGGCCGCCCTGTTCGGCTATCTGAAGCTCATCGAACACGGCGGGGTGGAAAGCTGGCGCTACGAAGAGAAGCGCACCGTGCTCGAGTCGGCATTCAGCTTCCAGGAGCGGGGCCGGGCACTCGACACCGTCTCCGGGCTGGTGCTCAACCTCTTTAGCTACAAAGCCGAAGACCTGCTCTACGGCGACTACATGATGCGCGAATACGACGAGGCGCTGATCCGCCGCCTGCTCGCCAAGCTCACCCCACACAACCTGCGCATGACCATCTCGGCGCCAGAGCTGGCCACAGATCGCCTCGCCCGCTGGTATCAGACCCCCTATGGCGTCGACGTCATCACGGAAGCGGAGAAGATCCATTGGCAACAGAGCAAACCTGATCCGTCCCTCGCCCTGCCCTTGCCCAATCCCTTTATCAGCAGCCGGCTCGATCCGCGCCAGCCGGCGCTGCAGGCCGACATGCCCGCCTGCCTCATCGACAGGCCAGGGTTTCGGCTCTGGCATCTGCACGAACATCAGTTCAGCGTGCCCAAGGGCAATCTCTACATCTCCATCGACAGTGAGCACGCGGTCAAAAGCCCGCGCCACATCGCCATGGCGCGGCTGGCGGTGGAGCTGCTCACCGATCACCTCAACGCCCTCACCTACCCGGCGGAGCTGGCGGGGCTGGGCTACCAGATCTATGCCCACCAGGGCGGCTTTACCATCAACCTGAGCGGCTTTGCCGACAAACAGCCGCTGCTGCTCGACATGATCCTCGGCAACCGCACTCTGGGCTATCCGGATCCGGGCCGCTTCGCCGAGATCAAGGAGCAGCTCATCCGCAACTGGGACAACCAGTCCAAGGCTCGCCCCATCTCCCAGCTGTTCAACCAGCTCACCAGTTTACTGCAGCCAAACAACCCGCCGTTCGAGCAGTTGCTGCGCCATCTGCGCACCGTGGAGCTTGGCGAGATGCCGGCGTTTGTCGCCCAGCTGTTTGGCGAGGTGCACATCGAAGCCCTGGTACACGGTGACTGGGACGCCGCCGAGGCACTCGAACTGGCCGCCCTGCTGGAACGCCATCTCGGTGCCAACAGCCAGCCCAGTGCCGAGACCCGCCGCCCGCTGATCTCCATTCAGGACAGAGGCACCCTGATCCGCGAGCAGGGTTGTGAACACGAAGATTCGGCCCTGCTGGTCTACTACCAGTCCCGCACCACCCGGGCGCGGGATCTTGCCTGCTTCGCCCTGGCCAACCACATCATGTCATCCAGCTTCTTCCACGAGCTGCGCACCCGCCAGCAGCTCGGCTACGTGGTGGGTGCCGGCAACCTGCCCCTCAACCGCCACCCCGGCCTTATCTTTTATATCCAGTCCCCGGTGGCAGGGCCGCAGATCCTGCTCGATGCCGTAGAGGAGTTTATCGACCTCTTTCCCCTGGCCATGCTCGAATTCACCGAGCAGCAGTGGCAAGAGAGCAAGGCGGGACTGCAAGCCCAGCTGAGCGAGCGGGATGCCAACCTGCGCAGTCGTGGCCAACGGCTCTGGGTCAGCATAGGCAACAAGGATCTGGGCTTTGATCAGCGCGAAAGGGTGTGCGATGAGGTGGGCATGCTGAGCCGCGCCGATCTGGTGCGCTTCATCATACAGCTGCGCTCACGCACCTCGGATCGGCTGATCCTCTGCAGCTATGGCCAGGGCCACGAGCACGACGAGCGCATCACAGGCCAGTTTATCGATGATCCCAAGGCGTTCCGGCTCAATGCCAGCACCTGCCAGGCCTGATAGAGACATTCTCGCCCATCAGCCAATCCCGCCCAATAAAAAGCCGACCCCTGGGGGTCGGCTGGAAAAACCATAATCAATTGCGACCAAAGCCGCCAAAAGTGAACATGAGCGTGAAAATCAGACACTGTGTTGATGGTGGACCGGATGGTTCAAACCAGAGCGCACCTGCCAATATCAACAGTGATTGAGAAACAGGCTCATCATAGGCACGCCACTCCCTTGCCACGTTGATCTATGTCAAAGGAGGTAGCAAAGAGTCCGTGACCTGCGGCTTTGTCGAGCGAGATCACACTTTCAGCCCCGGCGGATCAGGCGATAGGCCACTTCATCGAAATAGGAGAGCTGACCGGAGAGCACCCTGGGATGGTCCACCTCTGCCGCCCGGCCCAACACCTCCACTCGAAAATCGCGCTCGAACAGGGTACGCACTTCCATCTCCCCCACCGAGAAGGGCGGCTGCCGCTGCTGCTCCGGCTGATACTCCAGGGTCACCAGCAGGATCTGGCCACCGGCTTCCATCAGGCGGCTCATCAGCTCCGCATACTGACGGCGCATGTCCGTCGGCAAGGCGATCAGGGCTGCCCTGTCATAGGCCAGCCGGTAACGACGCCCCAGCTCGGGGGCGGCAAAAAAGTCCCCCTGATGGATGCGCAGGGAGCCGTGCTGATGACACTGATAGGGGCCCAGCTCGCCGAGGGTATGGGTGAGCTGGTTTTCACTGAAAAACTGTTCAATGGCGAGCGCAGAGAGCTCGAAGCCATCGATGGGGTGCCCCAGGCCATTGAGCCAGAGCATGTCGCGGGATTTGCCGCACAGGGGCACCAGCACGGGTTCTTCCTGTTGCTGGGCAGACCACCAGGATTGCAGCCAGCGATTGAAATCCGCCTGATGAAAGCCAATCCGGTTCTCTTCCCAACGCTGATGCCAAAACGCCGCTTCCATCGTTATTACCCTTCTGTGCTAAAGATGCCTCAATATCACAACTTAACCGGCACCGCGCAACCCTTCCCCTGCCCTTTTTGTCAGACAGACGATGACAACGCGATACACGGCGATACCCCCTATTTTTGACACGTTTGTGGCAACAAGGTGGCCATGACCTTGTGTAACAAGGTCATGGCCACCTTG
>NZ_CDBI01000066.1 GCF_000820025.1 Aeromonas popoffii | reverse complement strand
AATCTGGCCCCCGCAACCAAATTTCTTCTGTTTCTCCTATTTCGTTTTTCCTCTTGTTTCCCCCTTCTTATGTTTTGTGCCGTTTCCGGTCGCTCATCATTTGTACGCATAATCGCGTTTGATATTGATTTTCAAGTGAAAATCTGGCTGTCCCCGCGCTTTGTTGGGTATCATCAGCGATATCTCTTCATGGACGAGGCCCCTGCCCAATGATGCAACAGTTCACTTATTTCCCCCCCCAGATCGATATTCAGGATGCCACCCTGAGCCAGGCCATGGGCAATGGGCTTTCGGCCAACCTGCTGCTGATTGCTGAAGATCTGCGCGCCCCTGTGCTGGCCAGGCCGGAGTTTGCCGCCGTGGCAACCCAGATAGCGCTGGGGCAGAAGGCGCCCTACAGCCTGGTGCTGCACAACAGCCTGCAACTGGTGATTTTCATCGGAGTCCATCCCACCCGGGATCACGCCCTCTACAAACAGGCCAGATCCTGGATAGCCCCGCTGGCCGGTCTCAAGATTGAGCGGATGGGGCTGCATCTGGAAGGGTTTGACGAGGGGGAGAGGGCACAGCTCGCCGAGCTGACACTGGCCTGCCTGTTGGCGGCCAATGTGCCGCTGCCGAGCCACAAGCATCGTGCCGAAGATGAGTGGCGCTATCAGCAGATTGCGGTGTCGCCGCGCTGCGTGCTGGATCTGGCGCGGATCTACGCCGAGGCAGAAGGCAATGGCATGGCGCGGCATCTGGCGGTATCGCCAGCCTCCGATCTCACCGCCCGCAGCTATCGGGAGTGGGCTCGCCAGCTGGCCCAGGTCGAAGGCTGGCAGTGGCACGAGTACGATCAGGCTCAACTGGCAGAACGGGGGGCCGGCGCCTTCATCGCAGTGGCGAAAGGCTCGGAAGACAACCAGGCCGCCATGGTCAAGCTCAGTTACTGCCCGCCCAATCCGGTGCGTCGGGTAGCCCTGGTGGGCAAGGGGATCTGTCACGACTCGGGTGGCTACAACCTCAAGGTCGCTGGCAGTATGTATGGCATGCATCTGGACATGGGCGGCAGCGCCGTGGCACTGGGCGCCCTCTATGCGATCAGCCGCGCCCGCCTGCCCTACGAAGTGCACTGTTGGCTTGCCATCGCCGAGAACCACATAGGCCCGCTCGCGTACCGGCCGGGAGAGGTAGTCACGGCACTCAACGGCACCACCATAGAGGTGGTGGATACCGATGCCGAGGGGCGCATGGTGCTGGCGGATACCCTCTGCATGGCAGTGCAGGACAATCCGGATCTGCTGATCGATTACGCCACTCTGACGGGGGCCTGCAAGCGGGCGCTGGGCAGCCGTTACAGTGGCGCCTTCACCAACCGGCCCCACTGGTTCGGCGAGCTGATAAGCCTGGGCCAGCGCTGCGGTGAGCGAGTCTGGCCCTTCCCGCTGGATGAGGACTATGACGACAACCTCGATAGCGAGTGGGCCGATCTGCTACAGTGTGCGCCGGGCGCATCGCCGGATCACATCGACGCCGCCCGTTTTCTCAACCGCTTCGTGCCTGCCCAGACCCCCTGGCTGCACCTCGATTTGAGCGGTTTTCGCAGCAAGGGGGGCAACGGCGTGGTCAGCAGCGAAGTGACCGGATTCGGGGTCAGGCTGACGCTGGACTTGCTCGCCAGCCCGCTGGGCCGCCGCCATGAACTCGACAAACAAGAACAGTAAGGAATCGTGTGAAAGTACCAAGTTATGACTGGGTGTTGTTCGATCTGGACGAAACACTGCTCGATTTCCCGGTCGCCCAGGCTCTGGAGCAGACCCTGCAGCTCTATGGCGTGACACCGACACCGCCCACGATGGCGGAGTATCAGGTACTGAATCACAGGTTGTGGCAGCAGTACAACTCGGGTGAGATCGATGCGGCCCACCTGCAGCAGACCCGTTTCGCCCTGTTTGCCGAGCAGGTCGACGTGGCACCCATGGCAATGAATGACACCTTCTTGCAGCAGATCATCGCTCTGAGTGTGCCGCTGGAGGGGGTGCTGGAGACACTGCACGCTCTCAAGAGCCGGGTGCGAATGGGGATCATCACCAATGGCTTCAGCCTGCCGCAACGGGGTCGCCTCAGTAAGTTGGGCTGGAGCGACTGGTTCGAGCCCCTGGTCATCTCGGACGAGGTGCAGGTGACCAAGCCTGCCGCCGCCATTTTCCAGCATGCCCTTGCCTTGATGGGGCAGCCGAGCCCTGCGCGGGTGTTGATGGTGGGGGACAACCCCAAGACCGACATCGCCGGTGCTGCGGCGCAGGGGCTGGCTACCTGCTGGTACAACCCGGCCCGTCACGATACCGCGTGCGAGGCGACCCACGAGATCCACCACTTCGCTCATCTCTCCACCATAGTGTTGGGGCAGTAAGCCCCAAGGCGGCGAGCCGATCGTCAGACACACAAAAGGCAGCGCCAGCGCTGCCTTTTGTCATCTTGTCATGTATCAGGCACCAGACGACTGAGCAGCCAGGATTCGAGCAGGGCGACCCCGTGTTCCAGCACGGCTTCGTCGAAGTCGAACTCTGGGTGGTGATGAGGCGCCGCCAGATTGGCCCCCAGGATCAGGTAGGCGGCCTGACCGCCATTGCGCTGCACCCGCTCGATGAGAAAGCCGGCATCCTCGCTGGCGCCAAAGCGGCGGGTGTGGATGGTCTCAAGTTTGAGCGCCTGAGCCAGCGGCACTATCTCTTCGAGCAGGGCCGGGCTGTTCTCGATGCCGATGGCTTCCCCCTGCTTGCGAATGAGGTAGGTGGCGCCCTGCATCATGGCAGCCCCTTCCACTATCTGCTGTACCTGGCCGAACATGTAATCGTTAAGCGCCGGGGTGGCACCTCGGGTCTCCCCCTGCAGGCGGGCATGGCCCGGGATCACGTTGCGACCGCTGCCACCGCTGAGCTGGCCCACGTTGATACGGGTCATGCCATCGCGATGACGGGCAATGCCGAGCATGGCGGTGGTCGCCGTACAGGCTGCCGCCAGCGCATTGCTGCCCGCATTGGGCTCAAGACCGGCATGGACGGCGCGCCCCATAAACTCCACGTCAAATTTTGTTGAACAGAGAAACTCGGTGGGATTGACCACCAGCTCGCCACTGTTGGCATGAATGCCGATGTGCAGCGCCAGCAGGGCATCCACATCGTCGAGCTGACCGCCGGCTGCCAGCGCCTTGCCACCACGGCACCCCTCTTCGGCGGGCTGGAAAAACAGCTTGATGCGGCCGTTGAGTTGCTCTGCCTGGGCGGCGATCCGCTCGGCCAGCACCAGCCCGATGGCGGTATGACCGTCATGGGCACAGGCGTGCATCCAGCCGGCATTGCGAGATTGCCACCCTTCCTGACTGGGGGGATGCAGCTCATCCTGGCTCTCATCGACCTCTACCGCATCGATATCGAAGCGAAAAGCCAGGGTCGGGCCTGGACGACCGCTGTCCCATACCCCCATTACTCCCGTTATCTCTTTGATGCGGGTCAGCCAGTCGGGATGGGCCCCCTGACGTAGGGCCCGCTCCTTCTGGGCTTGTACGTCTACCTCCCGTCCCATGATGAGGTTGCTGGCCAGCAGCTTGTCACCGAGCATGACGGAGAAACCGAGTTCCGAAAGATGGTGAGCAATGAGGGAGCTGGTGCGAAATTCACACCAGGCCGCTTCGGGCAGACGATGAAGATCACGACGCCACTGGCGTAGAGCATCTTGGGTCATGGTAATTCCTGCATGGCGAATCAAGCGGATATTGTGACGGGCAGGGGAGCAAGAGTAAATCCCGGAGAGGAAATGCAACAAGGGGAGCGATGAGGCTCCCCTTGTGGGCGGTGGCAGTGACATGCAGCTTATATAGTGTGCATCAACCAGTTCTAAATAAGGCTTTCGGTATCACACAGGGTGAAGTAGCCAAAAAAGACAGAGAGTGGTGAATTAGTCAGCGCCTGTGCTCTGGCTGTCATTCAGTCATACAAGATGCTGGATGACTAACCGGCTCAAAGCTGTGACAACGACGGCAGAGAGACGGCAACCAGAGTGAAAAACACGGTAAAAACGGCAGTAACAACAAACTCTTTCATATTTTGTCTCCCTTGGCTGACTGTTGATGGAACAAAGATACCATAACTGTGCGGTAAAACAATAGTAAAATGTATTTATGTTGCCATTTTGAATGGTGGTGAGTCTAAAGCCTCATTTTTGCATTTTGGCGTCTATTTTATCATCTTACCTTCTCTGTGATGCTGATGAGCGCTTTGGGTTTGAGGTGTAAGTCTATAAAATTCATATTGTTATATGTTTGTCGTGTTGGCTTTTTGATGGGTTTTATATGAGGCTTTTTGTGGTTGCTTGAAATTTAATTCGGTTTCAAGCTCCTCTTTGGCGTCTGAAGTTGTCGTCGAAAGCAGGTTGGCTTATTCCTTGGCTGAATGTGAAGGCTGCATCCATTTTTTGTCGCATCTTGTACCGTGAAGCCTGACAGGACGCCTCCTTCAGGGGGCGGGGGCTGCACCCGCTTCTCAGTCAGCGCGTAAAAATAGCGAACAAAACGGGAGGTTTGCCATTGAGGGTGGGGCGTATGGTGGCCTCTGCAGGGCGTACATTTTCTCATGCCATGTGTCTGTGTGCCCCGGCGTCAGATCTTATCGAGACGGCATTACCAGTGGCGAAGAGGCGACCTGCCTTCCTGGGATGACGATCACGCCGCTAGCCGACGTCACCGGTTGCCTGTGGTGATGGGAGGAGGTCCGGGGGCTGACCTTGCGCCCGATGCCGGTAGAGGCTATCCAGCCAGTCGGCATACCCGAGATGTCGTGAGGCGTGAGCGGCTAAACCTTGGCAATAAACCGGCGTCCATTCACCAACGACGAGAGGGCTGCCACTGACTATTCGCGGGTTTAGGAGGCGGGGGTCGGCTCCGTTTGCCGGTATGGTGGGCATGGGGACAAGATAGGGGGGAAACAGCGCAGCAGTAGTGCGGTAAGAGAGAGGGGGCCTACAACTGCCAGTTTCGCCCGTTGCCGGGTACAGGACGCGCATAAAAAAACCCTCCAGCGGAGGGTTTTTTGTCACACAGGCTGAGCAAGCGACGGATGCTTAGAACAGGGTGGTGGAGAGATCGTACAGCTCCTGATCGAACGGGCGTTTGAGATTCTCGATGCAGTCGATGATGTCGTGGTGCACCATCTCGTTGCCCTGGATCCCGACGCAGCGGCCACCCTGACCGGCCAGCAGCTGTTCAACGGCGAAGGCACCCATGCGGCTGGACATGATGCGATCGCGTGCGGTGGGTGAGCCGCCACGCTGGATGTGGCCCAGTATGGTGGCGCGGGTCTCGCGGCCTGTCATGGCTTCGATGTCCTTGGCCAGGGCGTTCACGTCTGTTACGTGCTCACAGATGGTGATAATGGCGTGCTTCTTGCCTTTGGCTTCGCCTTCCTTGATCTGCAGCAGCAGCTTGTCCTTGTCGAAGGTCACTTCTGGCACTATCACGTACTCTGCACCACCGGCAACGGCGGCAGACATGGCCAGATCGCCGCAGTGGCGGCCCATGATCTCGACCACCGAGATACGGTGGTGGGAGCTGCAGGTGTCGCGCAGACGGTCGATGGCGTCGACCACCACGTTCAGGGCGGTATCAAAGCCGATGGTGAAGTCGGTACCGGCGATGTCGTTGTCTATGGTGCCCGGCAGGCCGATGCAGGGGAAACCCTCCTCGGTCAGCTTCTTGGCACCCATGTAGGAGCCATCCCCCCCGATCACTACCAGGGCGTCGATACCGTGTTTTTTCAGATTCTCGATCGCTTCGGCGCGCACTTTCTGGTCTTTGAAGGCGGGGAAACGGGCGGAGCCCAGGAAGGTACCACCACGGTTTACCACGTCGGAGACGCTGTGACGTTCCAGCTTGACGATCCTGCCCTGATGCAGGCCGAGGTAGCCATCATAGATGCCGTAAACTTCCAGGTTATGGTGCAGACCAGCACGCACCACGGCGCGGATGGCTGCGTTCATACCCGGTGCGTCACCACCACTGGTCAAAACACCAATACGTTTGATTTGTTTGGTCATGAGTGCCTCTGGATCTAAGTTGTCGAATACGAAGTTTTGAAAATATGAGATAAGCCACATTGACTATAATCGGCTTTCGTATGGGATGCGGGGGCTACCATAGGAAAAGCGATATGCAGGAGGGGGCAAGCGCCCCCTCCAGGGCGACAGCTTACTTGGCTGCGCCAGCAATGATCTGGGAGAAGTCGTCCACTTTCAGGGACGCACCACCCACCAGGCCGCCGTCGATGTCCGGCTGACCGAACAGGTCGGCTGCAGTGGCGCCAGTGACGGAACCGCCGTACAGGATCTGTACCTTGGCAGCCACGGCGCCGTCAAACCCGGCCAGGTACTGACGGATGTGGGCGTGGATGGACTGAGCGATTTCCGGCGTGGCAGTCTTGCCGGTGCCGATGGCCCATACCGGCTCGTAGGCAACCACGGCGTTGCTGAAGGAGGCGATGCCACAACGGTCGATGACGGCTTTCAGCTGGGCTTCAACCACTTTCTTGGTCACGCCAGCTTCAAACTGTTCCAGCGTCTCACCGATGCACAATACGGGAACCAGCCCCGCTTTCTGAATGGCTTCGTACTTGGCAGCGACCACGTCGTCACTCTCTGCATGCAGGGTACGGCGCTCGCTGTGACCGACCAGGGAGTAGGTGCAACCGAAGGCTTTGAGCATGGAGGGGGCGTTCTCGCCGGTGAAGGCGCCGGACTCGTGAACGTCGGCGTTCTGGGCACCGTAGGCAATCTTGCTGCCGGCGGTCAGTTGCTCAACCAGACCCAAAAAGATAACCGGCGGGCAGACGGCGACTTGCACAGAAGGATGAGCGGCAGCAGCCGGGGTCAGTCCTTTGATCAGAGCTTCAACAGAAGCTTTGGTGCCGTTCAGTTTCCAGTTACCCATTACCAGGTGCTGTCTCATCTTGTATATCTCCTAGGCATTTGATTGCGCGACATTATATGAATTGAACCGAGCCCAAGATAGCTGACCCGGCGGCAAATAACGTAATTTTTTTTCGCTTTCCTGATCCAAATCAGGAATGAAAGGCTCGATTGCTCAATCGTTAACCTGCCCTCGCAAACGGGCCCACCATACCCCAATCCATTCGTGAATGGCAGCCTCGGAATACATCAGATAACGCCCCTTCGGCAGGTAGCTGTAGAGGGGTTGCGCCACCTGACTTTGCTTGGCGGTGTAGTCGGTAGGGGCCGGCACAGCGTTGAGTCCCTGTCCCTGATAGAGCGCCATGGCCCGGGGCAGGTGGGTGGCCGAACTGACCAGCGCCACCCGCTTGCCCTTGAGATAACGGCTGATGCTGACGGCTTCGTCATGGGTATCCTTGTTGTTTTCAAACAACGTCATCCGCGAGCGGGGAATGCCCAGACTCATCGCCATGCGGGCATTGACCTCGGCGTTGGAGAGGGGATCTCCGGACACATAACCGGAGAAGATGAGCTCCGCTTGTGGATAGGCCATGGCCAGTCGCACGCCCTCCAGGGTTCTTGCGAGGGCTATATTGTTTTGCCAGGCGCGCTCGGGCACCGCCGGATCGCTCACATGGCCGTTGCCCAGCACCACGATAGCGGTTATATCCGGGTGCAGGCTTATCTCGAAGGGCGGGAAGGTCTGCTCCAGCGGGCGGGCCAGCTCATAGCTTATTGGTCGCATTCCCATCAGGGCGACGACCAGCAAGGAGAGGGTCGCCAGCAGCTTGCCGGTTTTTTGAAAACGGGTGAACCAGAGCAGCAAGAGCGCCAGCAACAACAATGAGAGGGAGAAGGGTAGCGGCATCAGCAATTGGCCTAGCCATTTCTTGATAACAAACAAGTTGGCAGCAAACAGGTTGAGCTCAAACACTGGGATGTCGTCCTTGAGTTTTCAGCAAATTCGGGATGTGACAGAATACCCCTCTTTTTTCGTCAGGCCCAACCCTGTGGCCAAAAGTTGAGTGTGTCTTGAAGCAAGATCAGAGTTTTGACGGGCGCGCCGACAAGTTCGCTCGCAACATTTATGACTCCACCAAGGGGCGCATTCGCACCACTGTGGTGTGGAGCGACATCGAAGCCTGCCTGGCTCGCCTTGGCAACCGGCCCCTGCGCATCCTGGATGCGGGGGGCGGATTTGGCTACTTTGCCCAGAAGCTGGCGGCCATGGGTCATCAGGTGGAGCTGTGCGATCTCTCCGCCGAAATGCTTGAGTTGGCCCGGGTCCAGATCGCCGAACAGGGGCTGGAAGAGAGAATCCGTCTCATCCAGTGCCCCATTCAGGATCTCAAGAGCCACGTGACCGGCACCTTTGATCTGGTGCTCTGTCACGCCGTGCTGGAGTGGCTCGCCGAGCCGCGCCAGACCTTGCTCGGTCTGTTCCCTTTCGTCAATGCAGGGGGCATACTGTCGCTGCTTTTTTACAACCGTCATGGCCTGCTGTTTCAGAGCCTGGTGGTGGGTAATTTTGACTATGTGCGCCTCGGCCTTCGCAAGAAACGCCAGACCGCCCTGACCCCTACCAATCCGCAGTTGCCGGAGCAGGTGTACGACTGGATTGGGCGAGGGGGGCTCAAGATCATCGGCAAGACAGGGGTGCGGGTCATCCACGACTACATGCGCCACAAGCAGGATCAGGTCGAGAAGTTCGATGATCTGCTGGCCATGGAGCAGCAATATTGCCGCCAGGAGCCGTTTATCTCCCTGGGTCGCTATATCCATGTGATGGCGCAGAAACCGTCAAGCTGACAAGCAGTCTGTCTGGCAGCCTTGTAATAACAACGAGATGGTCAGTTTCATATGATGAGACCGTCCCGATGGATAACAACGAGATGGTCAGATTTCCATGATGAGGCCATCCCGATGGATAACAACGAGATGGTCAGATTTCCATGATGAGGCCATCCAAATGGATAACAACGAGATGATGACGTCATGATGAGTACATCCCGTACCCTGCCCGAGCGTTCTGTGCCGGAGATAGTAGGGTGGGTCAGGCAGGAGGAGCTGGCGCTGAGCCTGCCTACCGACCGGCTGGCCTTTCTGATTGCAATCAAGACCCTGTCCGAAGATGAGTCGGACTTGTCGGAAGCGGCGCTGCACGATGCCTTTGGCTACGTCAGCAACGCCTTTGGCCAGATGGACGAGACTCTGACCGGTCGCGCCAACAACGCCATCAACGACCTCATTCGCCAGCAGCTGCTGTCACGCTTCAACACCGACATGGTGGCGGGGGAGAGCCTCTATCGTCTGTCGCGGCTGGGAATGGGGATCGTCGACTTCTTCATGGATCAGCGCCAGGTCGACTCCATCAAGCTCTCCATCCTGCTCGAACACCTGGCGGCTGAGCTCGACACCGCCCGCAAGGCGGCGCTCGAGACCAATACCCGCGAGCAGTGGGATGCCGAGGTGCTGCCACGGCTCACCTTCTCACTGGAAGAGACCCTGGGGCGCATCGATCTCACCCAGCGCGCCATGGATGAGCAGCAAAATCAGGTCAAGAGCGAGATAGCGGCCCTGCTGACCCAGAACTGGGTCGATGCCATTCACAGCTGCGAAAAACTGCTGCACGAGACCGGCCAGACCCTGCGCGAGCTGCAAGATACCCTGGACGCCGCCGGTCACCGCCTGCAGGCGGGGCTGCTCAACATTCAGGAAGTGGCCCAGGGACGCGACGATCTGTTCCACGTCGAGGAGTTGACCCATGCCCTGCAAGGGCGGCTTGACGTCATCACCAGCTGGGGCCAGCAGTGCATCGAGCTTTGGTCCCGCTACGACAGGCACGTTCACAAATTTATCCGCAACGCCATCGACATGGACAAGAACCGCGCCTTCAGCCAGCGGCTGCGCGACTCTATCCGCAATTTCGAGCAGCATAACTGGCTGCTGCGTATCGCCGAGGAGCCCCGTCTGCTGGAGCTGCGGGATGAAACCATTGCCATTCACGACGAGGAGGTGACCGGCGAGGTGCCCCTCGAGATGGAGTACATGGAGATGGTGGACATCAACCAGGAGCTGGCCGAGCGCATCGAGCGCTACTTGGCCCGTTACCCCGAACAGGGCCATCAGCTGGACCTGGCCGATGTGCTGCGGGAATACCTGGTGGACTACCCGGCTCACGCCCATTTCGATGTGGCGCGTCTTCTGATCGACCAGGCCGTGCGCCTGGGCCATGCCAGCGGTGAGCGCGAGCTGCACCACCAACCCGCATGGAAACCCATTAACCAAGCTGGATCCAAGGTTCAGGCCTATGTCATTGATCAATACTGAGTTTCCCTTGCCGCTGCGGCTTGCAGAGGCGATTGCCAACCCCTTGTTTCCGCGCATCGACACCGCCTTGCGCTCGGGCCGTCACATCAGTGCCGACGATTTCGAACAGCACTCGGCGCTGGTGGAGTACCACAACGAGCTGGAGATCTTCTACGGCCGTTATCAGGTGGAACTCATCAAGGCGCCGGAGGGCTTCTTCTACCTGCGTCCGCGCCCCAGCGCCGATATCGGAACAACAGTCTTGTCCGAGCTCGATATGCTGGTGGGCAAGGTGCTCTGCTACCTGTTCTTAAGCCCTGACCGGCTCGCCTCGGAAGGGGTGTTCGCCATGGGCGAGCTGCAAGAAGAGGTGCTGAGCCTGGCCGACGAGAAGCAGCTGCTGCGCATGGTCAACAGCCGCTCCGGCGGCACGGATCTCGACAAGAAGAAGCTGCTCGAGAAGATCCGCACCTCCATGCGCCGCCTGCGCCGCCTTGGCATGATCACCGCCCTTGGCAACAGCGACAAATTTCGGGTCAACGAATCGGTATTCCGTTTTGCCGCTGACGTGCGCTCCGACGAAGATCCGCGCGCCGTGCAGCTGCGGATGATCCAGGAAGGGGAGGCGATCTTCCACGATGACGAGATGCCGAGCAGCGACTCGCTGTTTGAAGACATTGAAGCGGATCTTGATGAAGAACAGCTTGAACTGGAGGTAGAAGATGACCTGCCGCGTTAAATACAAGGCCCAGATGGAGGCAACGTCGTGAGAGGCAAATTCAAATCCCTGACCATGGTCAACTGGAACGGCTTCTTCGCCCGCACCTTCGATCTCGACCAGCTGGTGACGACGCTCTCCGGCGGCAACGGGGCGGGCAAATCCACCACCATGGCGGCCTTTATTGCGGCGCTCATTCCCGACCAGTCTCTGCTCCATTTTCGCAACACCACGGAAGCGGGCTCCTCCAGTGCGTCGCGCGACAAGGGGCTCTACGGCAAGCTGCAACGGGGTTCCTGTTACTCAGTGCTGGAGGTGATGAACAGCCGCGAACAGCGGATCTGGGTCGGCGTGCACCTGGAGCAGATCCAAAACCGTGACAACAAGGTCAACATCACCCCGTTCGCGCTGGTGGATGTGCCGGAGCAGCTGCAGCCCACCGATCTGCTGCTGGAAAAACTCGATGGTGGCAAGGGGCGTATTCGTGCCTTTGCCGATCTGAAAGGGGCGGCCGCCGAGCTGGGGGCGCTGAAGGTCGCCAAGTTCAATACGGTGACCGATTATCACAACTTTATGTTCGAGTTTGGCATCACCCCGAAGAAGCTCAGGGATCAAAAAGATCGCGGCAAGTTCTACCGTCTGATCGAAGCCTCTCTCTACGGTGGCATCTCCTCGTCCATCAGCCGATCCCTGCGCGAATACCTGCTGCCGGAGAACTCCGGCGTGCGCAAGGCGTTTGCGGACATGGAGGCGGCCATCTATGAAAACCGCCGCACTCTGGAAGCCATTAAAGAGACGCAAGGTCAGCGGGATCTGTTCAAGAACCTGATCACCGAGACCACCCACTATGTGGCGGCTGACTATGTGCGCAACGCTGCCGAAAAGAACCGTCTCTCCGAGCTGGCGTTCAAGGCGCGTCAGGAGCTGGCACAGAAACGCCGCATTCTGACCGAAGAGCGCCAGCGCGCCATCTATCTGGCCGACGAGGTGGAGCAGCTCACCAACCGCGAGAAATTGCTGACCGACGAGCTGGAATCGGCTGCCGAACATCTGGCCAAGGTGATGGCTGCTGTCAGCTTGCAGAAGAAGATCGAGATGTATCGCGCCGATCTGGCGGAGCTTGTCGACAAGCTGGAGCAGCAGCAAGCCGTGGTGGAAGAGATCCATTGCCAGTTGCTGGAAGTGGAAGAGCGCAAGGAGCTGGCGCAGGCCGAAGTAGATAGCCTCAAGACGCAGCTCGCTGACTACCAGCAGGCGCTGGACATTCAGCAGACCCGCGCCATCCAGTACCGTCAGGCGGTGCAGGCGCTGGAAAATGCCCGCGAACAGTGCGAGTTGCCGGGATTGAGCGCCGAACAGGCGAGCGACACCCTGCACCAGTTCCGCGCCGCCGAGCAGAGCCTCACCAGCCGGATGCTGGGTGCCGAGCAACAGCTGGCGCTGGCCAAGGCGGCGGTAGCCGAGCATCAGGCCGCGTTGACGCTGCTGCTCAGCATTGCCCCCGAAACCGCCCGTGATGCCGCCTGGCCCACGGCGCAGGCGCTGCTCAAGCGTCATATCGAAGACAAGGCCCGCGTCAATCAGGGGCAGGGACTGCGCGCCGCGCTGGCTCGCCTTGAGAAAGAGAGCGACAGCCAGCAGGCGCTGCTGCGCTTGCGCGACGAGCTGGCTGAGGCATCTGGCCAGCTGATCGCGAGCCAAGACGAGCTGGAGTTGTTTCTTGAGGCCCAGCGTACCCGTCAGGAAGAGCTTGCCGATCAGCAGGCTGAGGTCAACCAGCGCCGTGCCAGCCTCGAGCATCAGGGTGCCCAGCTGGGCCGTGATATCTCGGAGCTGACCAAGCTGGCCCCGCGCTGGCTCAAATCCTTTGAAAAACTCGAGCAGCTGCGCGAGCAGAGTGGTCTGCCACTCGCCACCGCCGAGGCGCTGTCGTCCGGTATGCAGAGCGTGCTCGACAAGGAGCGCGAGTTCGAGCAGGAGAGCAACCGCATCGCGGCGCAGAAACAGGCGCTGGAGCTGCAAATTCGCAACCTGCAACTGGGGGCTGGCGAGGCGGATCCGCGCCTTGCCCGCATCGCCGAGCAGGTGGGGGGCGTGCTGCTCTCCGATGTCTATGACGACATCTCCATCGACGATGCCCCTTACTACTCCGCGCTGTATGGCCCGGCCCGCAGCGCCCTGGTGGTGCTCGACCTTGAGGGCGCCATCGAGCGGCTGAAAAAGCTGGAAGATTGCCCGGAAGATATCTACCTCATTCAGGGCAACCCCGACTCCTTTGACGAGGATCTGGTGGAAGCGGACGAGCTGGGGGACGCCGTGCTGGTGCGCACCAGCAAGCGTCAGGTGCGCTTCTCCCGCTACCCAGAGCTACCGCTGTTTGGTCGTGCCGCCCGGGAAAAACGGATCGAGCAGCTCGATCTCGAGCGGGAAAATCTGATTGAGGGTTATGCCAAGGCCGCCTTTGAGCAGCAGAAGTACCACCGTCTCTACGGTCACTTCCGTGACTTTATCGGTCAGCATCTGGACATCGCCTTCCGCCCCGATCCCGAAGCCGAAGTGCAGGCCAAGCAGCATGAGCAGCGCAAGCTGCAAGAAACCATAGCCGAGTGCGACAAGCAGCTGGCCGAGGCCAAAGCGGCCACCGCCCAGCTGGCCCGCCATATCCAGCTGGTGCAGGGGATGTTGCCCTTTGCACACCTGTTTGCCGAGACAGACCTGGCAGCTCGTCTTGAGGCGGCTCACGCCGACGTGGAAGCGCTGAAACAGGCCGAAGCCTTTATTGCCAAGTACGGCAAGGCGCTCGAGAAGCTTGAAACCATGGTGCAGGTGTTGCGTCAGGATCCGCAGGATCTCGCCGCCCTGCAGGCGGCGTTCGACGAGACGAACGAATTGCTGGCCGAGCAGAAGCGCCGTTGCTATGCCCTCGATCAGCTGGTGGCCCGTCTACCGCACTTTGCCTATCAGGATGCGCAAGACCTGCTGGGCAAGGCGTCCGAGATGAGCGAGCGACTCAAAGAGAAGCTCAAAGCCGCCGAGCTGGCGGCCCGCACCGCCGGTGAGCAGCACAAGCAAATTGCCCAGCGCCACACCGAGGCGTTGCAGCTGCGCACCGCGCTCGATTCCAGCGCCTCGGCCAAGCGCCAGACCCTGACCGAGTTCGAGCAGGAGCTGGCGGCCATGGGGCTGACGCTCTCTGACGACATGGAAGAGAAGTCCCGCGCCCACAAGAAAGAGATTGAAGAGCTGCTCATTCGCACCCGTTCCCGTCGCACCAGCGCCGAGGCCCAGTTGCAGGTGACCAAGCGCGAAATCGAATCCCTTGGCGGTCGTCTCAAATTGGAGGGCAAGGATTACTACAGCGCTCGCAAATCCCTGGTGGGTCACAAGGCGAGCTGGTCGCGGGTGGTGCGGCTGGCGCGGGAGACCGACGTCGAGAAGCGCCTCAACAAGCGCGAGCTGGCTTATCTCGACAGCGACGAGCTGCGCTCCATGTCGGACAAGGCCCTCGGCGCCCTGCGGGTGGCGGTGGCCCACGACGAAGCGCTGCGCGATGCGCTGCGTCTGTCGGAGGGCAACCGCAGCACCGAGCAGAAGGTCGCCTTCTACGTGCAGGTCTACCGTTACCTCAAAGATCGCATCCGCAACGACATCATCCGCTCCGATGATCCAGTGGAGGCGATCGAGGAGATGGAAATCGAGCTGGCCCGTCTGGCTGACGAGCTCAAGCAGCGGGAAAACCATCTGTCGCTCTCCTCCCACGAGGTGGCGGCCAAGATCACCAACATCATCCGCCGCGAGCAGAACCGCATCCGGGTGCTTAACCAGGGCTTGCAGAACATCGCCTTCGGTCTGGTACGCGGGGTGCGCCTCAACGTCAATATCCGCGAGGCCCACACTCGCCTGCTGACGGCGCTGGCGGATCAGAGTGCCATGCACAACGATCTGTTCGCCGACAAGGAGCTCAGCTTCTCCGAGGCGATGGCCAAGCTGTTCCAGCGCCTCAACCCGCAAACCGAGCAGGGGGATCGCAGTTATCAGGTGATGGGCGACGTGCTGCTCGACTATCGCAACTATCTGGAGCTGGAGATCGAGGTGCAGCGTGGCGCCGATGGCTGGTTGCGGGCCGAGAGCGGCGCGCTCTCCACCGGTGAAGCGATCGGTACCGGTCAGGCCATCTTGCTGATGGTGCTGATCAGCTGGGAGGAGGAGTCCCGCCGTCTGCGCGGCAAGGATATCGCCCCCTGCCGCCTGCTGTTTCTCGACGAAGCGGCCCGTCTGGATGGCAAATCCATTGCCACCCTGTTCGAACTGTGCGAGCGGCAGGATATGCAGCTGCTTATCGCGGCGCCGGAGAACATCAGCCCCGAGAAGGGCACCACCTACAAGCTCATCCGTAAAGTGCAGGGCAAGCACGAGCATGTGCATGTGGTGGGGCTGCGCGGCTTTGGCTTTAGCGATGACAAGCTGATTGCCTGACCTGTTTCTGGCTCATCCTGACACGGGATGACGGGTAAAAAGGTAAAGGGAGGCATTTGCCTCCCTTTTTGCATGGAAGATATGGCAAAGTAGCCGCGCGGTCACTGCGTGGCAACATGGTGAGTGCATTGGACCGATGGCAAGGTGAGCCAGCCTGCGAACGTGCCACCAGTGTCACGAACCACATAGAAGAACAGAAAGAAGAAGAGAGGGGAAAGGTGCAACATATCCAGAAAGGGCTGCTGTTATCTCTTTGCCTGCTACTGGCAGCCTGTAGCAGCCGTTATGACGAGAGTCACGGCGGCAGCTGGCGCGGCTATAGCGAGACCGGTTATGCCAGCTATTATGCCGACCGCTATCACGGCAAAAAAACCGCCAGCGGCGAGCGCTATCGCAATAACCTCAATAGTGCCGCCCATATGACCTTGCCTTTTGGGGCCATGGTGCGCGTCACCAACCTCGCCAATGGCAAGAGTGTGGTGGTCAAGGTCAATGACCGCGGCGCCTTTAAAAACGGGCGTATTATCGATCTCTCCAAGTCTGCCTTTAGCAGTATCGGCAATATTCGCGATGGGATTATCAAGGTAAAGGTTGAGGTGCTGTGACTGTCCACGATGTTATAGCGTCTGACACAGTATCATAATGCGCTAATGGAAATGAATTAGGTGTTTGCATCAACGAGGGAATGGGGTTTATCGAAAGACATGTTTGTTGAGTTTTACATGGTTTTGATGAAGTAGATAAAATAAAAAGTGATTGTCACTGCTTTGGGACATTTGACCATGTCAGAGCTGAGGCTAAATAAAATTTGAAAAAATATGGTTGATATTTCATCGATGCTAACGTGGTGGGGGATTAACATGATGTCTAATCAATGACCCTTTTCATCCGCGCCTCGGTCGGTATGATACCAACAATGAGGGATAATAGAGGGCTGGGTGAGGCAAAACAGCAATGGCTGGAGGCACATGCTTAACGACGCGATAGCAATGTTGAGGCGTCGATATCACTTGAACAGGGGATGAGATGGAAATCGAGTTGGCGGGTGTTCCACAGAGTGAGTTCGAACAGGTTTTTGCTGCGGTCAAACAGGGGCTCTTTCCCTATGTTGAGGCGGTCTTTGGCTGGGATGACGAATTTCAGCGCGAGCGCTTAACCTGCGCATATCAACCGCATTGGTTCTCGTGGATCCTGCAGAGCAGTGAGCGTGTCGGTCTGCTCTGTTGCAAACCATACGACGATGCGCTGCACGTTCATTTGCTGATCATTTTCCCCCAGTATCAGGGTCGGCAGCTTGGCGCTGCCGTCATGGCGCGGCTTCATCGCGAGGCAGAGCGTGAGGGAAAATGCCGGGTGACCTTGTCCAGCTTCACAGACAACCAGAGGGCGATACGGTTTTATCAGCGCCTCGGTTACAAGGTGATAGAGGGAGATCAGGCGTTTGTCTCCTTGTCCCGCTCATTGGTAAGAAAATAATGGTTGATAGAGGGTGATGATGGCGATTCTGGATATTTTGACAGCTCCCGACCCCAGGTTGAGAATAAAAGCCGAACGGGTTGAGGATATCACTGCCGTGCAGGGGCTGATTGACGACATGCTGGAGACCCTGTATGCGACGGAAAATGGCATTGGTTTGGCCGCGACTCAAGTCGGCCGTCAAGAGGCCATCGTTATTATCGACTTGTCAGAGAGCAGGGATCAACCGCTGGTATTGATCAATCCGGAAGTGAACAGTGGGACTGACAAGGCTTTTGGGCAAGAGGGGTGTCTATCTGTTCCCGATTATTATGCGGATGTTGAGCGTTACCGCTCGGTGGTGGTATCTGCACTGGATCGAGAGGGCACACCCATTACCATCGAGAGCAGTGAGTTTTTGGCGATTGTCATGCAACATGAAATTGACCATCTTCATGGAAATCTGTTTATTGATTATCTTTCTCCACTCAAGCGGCAGATGGCACTGAAAAAAGTGAAAAAATCCATCAAGTCTGCAAGCTAGCACTCTCTGATGAGAACGTTTGATGGTTTATTGATATGGGGAGGCGTGAAACTGACACACAGTATTGCCATGAATATCAAGGTGCTATTTAACCGAACTGGCAGACGCATTGGGTTGTTGGCTACTGTGTTGCTGAGTACATTTTGGGGAGCGCTCCCCGCATCTGCCGACGAGGAGCGGTTGCCAGCCGAGTATCGTCCCTTTGTGCAGCAGTTGGTCGATGCGGCAGAAGCCCGGGATCATCAGGCCCTTGCCAATCAAATGAAATACCCCTTCAAGTTGGAGTATCCCATTCCCGCCATCAAAACCCCGGCGGAGATGCTGACCCGTTTTGACGAGGTGTTTGATGACGCCATTTTAAAAAGCATCGCCAGCTCCCGGGTCGGACAGGATTGGCAGACCATGGGCTGGCGCGGCATCATGCTGGGCAGTGGCGAGGTCTGGATGGATTTTGAGGGCAAGGTGATCGGTATCCATCATCAGACGGCGCGGGCCGCCAAATTGAAAGGGGAGCTTATCGCCAGACAGAAAAGCGACCTGCATCCCAGCGTGCGGGAGTACAAGAGCCCCGAGCTGATGTGGCAGACCGAGAAATTCACCATCCGCATCGACGAGTTGGGTGATAGCCGCTATCGCTACGCCTCCTGGGCCAAGGGCAAAGCGCTCAGTGACAAGCCGGATCTGGTGCTGAAACATGGCACTGTCAGGGTGGATGGGACGGGGGGCAACCATACCTATCAATTCAAAAGCGGCCCCTACCGCTACGAGTGTGTTGTCACCGTACTGGGTGAGCGTGGCGTGCCACCGGGTGAGCTGGTGGTCTATAAAAACGACGTCGAGATAGTGCACCAACCGGTGATCAAGGTGCTGTGACAGCAAATCCACATACAGAGAGATCAAAGAGCGGCCAGGTGCCGCTCTTTTGCTTTCGCAAACTGAGGGATGATCTTCGCTAGCTTTGCGGCACTCTGACCCCTTTATCGAGATAGAGGCTGCTGTAGTGGGCGCGGTGGGTGACAAACATCACCTGATGGCGGCTGCCGTCGGAGAGAATAATAAAGTCGCCAGCCTGGGCGGGGCTTTGCAAGGTGATCTCCTGCTCGGGGGCGGTCAACTTGTCGATCTCTTCCTTGAAAGTGAGGGTGTACGAATACATAGGGTTCTCCACTGCAGGACCGTATACAGACACGCATTACAAGGCTAGTTGCCATTGTCCGGATCCGCGGCGCCCAAGCGGCACCTGTGCGGCATTTAATTTAACGGGTAAGCTGGGTCTGCTTATCTTATGGATGGCGGCATGGCCTGCGTTTGCACGAGTCCCTTGCGTGGGGTCGTAAACAGGCGCCAGAGTGAGCCCCCGTCTTTTTCAGCACGTAAGCAAGGAGTGGTTATGAAGGAGCTAGCCTCCCCGTTGGAGCCTGAGTTGGTGCGGATCGCCGCGTTTTCTGATGGGCTGCAAGGAGGGAATCCTGCCGGTGTCTGGCTGGGGCCTCGCTTGCCCGCAGCAGAGGAGATGCAACGCATCGCCTCCCTGGTGGGATTCTCGGAAACGGCCTTCGCCGTACCCTTGTCGCCACCAGGTTCACCCCGGAGGGGCGTGACTGCCAGGCACGTTGCTGAATTTGGGGTGTGGCGGGTGCGCTACTTCTCCCCCGAGGCCGAGGTGCCCTTCTGCGGTCATGCCACCATCGCCCTGGGTGTGGCACTGGCGCGGCGTTTTGGGGAAGGGGAGTATGCATTGCACCTCAATCAGACCGAGATCAAGGTGTCGGGCTGGCAGGATGGGGAGGGGCAGTGGCAGGCGGCGCTGCAATCGCCGCCGACCCGCAGCAAGCCGGCCCCGGCCGAGTTGGTGAGTGCCGCGCTGACGTTGTTTGGTTATACCCAAGCTGATCTGGATCCCCGCATTCCGCCAGCCCTCATCCATGGCGGCGCCGATCACTTGGTGCTGGCCCTGAACAGTCGGGCTGCGCTCTCGGCCATGCACTACGAACTGGCGCAGGGGTGAACCCTGATGCAAAGGGAAGGATTGGTCACCATATTGTTGGCCCATGCAGCCCGGGATCAGCTGTTTCATACCCGCAACCCCTTCGCCTATGGTGGCGTCTATGAGGATCCTGCCACAGGTGCAGCCACCGCTGCCTTTGCCGGTTACCTGCGAGATATCCATTGGCCCCACGGCGGCATCATAGATCTCTTCCAGGGGGAGGATATGGGGATGGCGTCGCACCTGCACGCCGAGATCCCGGCCGAACCCGGCAGCTCAATCCGGGTATTTGGTCGAGCCAGATTGATGTGAGTGACACGCAATGAAATAACCGCCCACGGGCGGTTTTTGACCTTGTGCTGGTGCGAACTTCAGCGAGCCTTGGCTTATTGCGCCCGTTATGCGTTCTGGCCATGCTCCCCAGACGGGCAGCACTCTGCGTGAACGGGGGTGAGCCACTGCAGCAGCTGACGACTGACCTGCAGGCTGCCGAGCAGGGCCATATGGTTGGTGCGGTAGGCAATCCAGCAGTGGGAAGGGGGGAATGCCAGCTGGTGGCGCACCTCGTCATGTTGGCCGAGGGCGCTGCGCAGGGGCACAAGGCCATCGCCGATCAGCCGATCAGCCAGCAGACCGCGCTTGGCCGCCGTGGTGGCCGCTACCGTGAAGCAGGCCACGCCGGTGGGCAAGGGCATGGGAGGGCGAGGATCGGGCAAGGTGTGCGTATCGCCCTGCGGGGGCGGCGAGTCCATCACCTTGCCGTGACGCAGATCCTTGATACCGGCGCTGCGCAGCTGTGCCAGCCTGACAAAGGGCTGGGTATAGGCGGTGGCTGGCAGTAGCTGCTCCAGCCAGTGACCGGCGTGTTCAAGGGGGGCGCCATGATGCGGCGTGCCGAGAAACACCATGTTTTTCAGGACGTCGGGCCAGTCCATCTCACGCTGGCGGGCATGGTGACAGGCGCTGCGGATCACCAGCCCCCCCATGCTGTAGGCCAGCACGCTAATCTCCCTGATCTGGCCAGGCCAATGGCGTGTCAGCTGGGCCAGCTGGCTAGCCAGCTCCCGCCCGTTTTGCGCAACGGGCAGGCCCGAGTTGTAGCGCACATAGACGGGCACATAGCCCAGTTCGTTGGCCAGCCTCTCCCCCAGGTTGAGCGTTTTTTCTTTTTCCTTCCCCCTGGTTTGGCTCTGCCACTGCAGATCGTTCATACACAGGCCATGCACCATCAGTAGCACCCGGCTCTCGGCGGGCAGGCTCGACGGCATGGCGTGCCAGTCCAGGGGCTCACCGTGATAGCGCAGTGTCATGGGGGTAGCAAGGGCATTGTGGCTCTCGACCAGCTTGTCCCCCATCACCCCATTGAGGGTGGCGAGCAGGGCGGCGCGTTTGGGCGTTTCGGGGATCTGGTGCAAGGGAGGCGTTGGCGGCAAACGGGCAAGCAGGGCATGGATACCACCGCTCAGGGTATGGGCAGCGCCGTGTACCCCCTTGTAGACCAGACCCGTGATCCCCCGGGTCTGACCCTGGGCCTTACCCCTTATTCCCATGCCACTCAACACCGCCTGATGGACGGCCTCGGTGATCTGCACTGCCGCAGGCAGGGCCTGGGTGAGCAAGTGGGCCAGCTCGCGGATATCGGAAAGATGCCAGGAGGAAACCGGCGGTTGTTTTGTCGACTGGGTCATGGGGTCGCCCTCGGAGAGATGGTGTCAGCAAGCAGGCTTGTACCAACGGGGTGGCGTGTTGGCTGGCACAGACCCATCCAGCTTGCCGTGTTTACCTCGGGTTTACCAGTGAAGCTGCGGGCAGATCCTGCGGGGCCGTGCACCTTACTGCGTGGGGGGCCGCGAGAGGACTTTTCCTGGTGCGAGACGGGTCACGGTAACGGACAGTAAAATCCTCTCTACTTGGTCATATGGCACCGTAATGAGGAGGCGAGGATGTCACTGTTTGATGATCGCAAAGTACAGGATCTCTGTGCCCGTTTGTTGGATAGCACAAATGAGAAGGGGTATTCACTCGATAGCAAGCATGGACAAGAGCTGCTTGCCTTGTTGCAGGCTGTGGGCGGTGTCAAGCCGGTGGGGCGCAGCGCTCGCTATATGTTGACCCCCGAAGGGCACGACTATCTTGCAAAGCAGCTGACCCAAACAATGCCTCAGATGCTGGACAAACGAGACAGCGTGCAGACCCTAGGATTGACGCTGCCATCGCCCCTGAATCAGGCCAGTTTTCATGCCCTCTGGCATGGGGATAGCAAGCATCCACGTAGCGACACAGGCCCAGTTCAAGGTGCGATGGACATAGCACTGACGCAGGATGAAGTGATCCGGCTGCGTACCCTGAGCCCGCTGTCACTCATCGATCTGGGCGGTCAGCACCACGAGATGACGGCACAGATGGCGCTATTGGGAGAGCTGGCCTTGCCGGAGCGCAGCGTGGCCAGGTTGCAGGGCATTGAGTGGCAAGGGCGGCAGATAGTAACGGTGGAGAACAAGGGCGCCTTCGTGGATTACCCACTGCAAGCGGGGGACCTGCTGCTTTATGTGCCTGGCCGAAATACCAAGCTGGCACGGCAAGTGATTCCGCTGTTGCCTGCGGCTGTGCCCTGGGCTCACTTTGGGGATCTGGATCAGCGGGGATTGGATATTGCCACCGAGCTGGCCGGTGCCATTCATCGGCCCCTCGCACTCTGGTTGCCCGACACTCTGATGGCGTATATCCATCACTATGCTCGCCCTCTGACCCATCGGCTTGAGGGGCAACAGGTCAACAGAGGTAAAATCCCTTGGTGTACCGAACTTGCGGCAGGCAGGCCCGGTGATCCATTGGCGGAGGCGCTCACGCATCTGATCGCACACGGGTTGTGGCTGGAGCAAGAGGTGTTGGTGCTGGCCAGGCGTTGGCAGCCATGGCCTTTGGGGGTGGCTTGCGGCTAATGCCGCCATAAAAAAACCGCCTGATGGCGGTTTGTTTATCATGCCGGCCCTTATTTCAGGGCTTTTTTCAGCTTCTTGATCTTGCCTTCGTGCTTGGCAATTTTCTCGAGGCGAGCGGCGATCTTCTTCTTGATATCTTTCTTGCTGGCTTTGGCCATCTGTGTTGCTCCTTTTGCAGTGGGGACACTGTGAGTGTCCGTGAGTCTGTCCATCGACGTCCCAGAGTGTCACAAGGTTTCCGTATGAGGCAAGTCTCTGTCGAAAAAAACTGCACATTTCAGCCGGGGGAGTGAGGCAAAACAGGGCAGCATTAGCTGCGTATAGCCTCGGTTGCAGGAGACGTCGGTTTGGGTTGGGCGATGACCAGAAGGTATATGCGGCATAGCGTGGCCAGCAAAAAGCGCCCCGTGGGGCGCTCTTGGTATCACTGGCAAACCGGGTTATATCAGGCTTTTTTGAGGTAGGCGGCGACCAGCACTATCTGCACGCCGTTGACCTTGCCTTCGATGTGCAGCGGGTTGTTGGTCAGGCGGATGCCCTTGACCAGGGTGCCGCGCTTGGCGGTGAAGCCGCCGCCCTTGACGTCCAGATCCTTGATCAAGGTAACCGAATCGCCTTCGACCAGCATGGCGCCGTTGGAATCCAGGGTCGGTACGCTGTCGTCATCGTCGCCAGCCTGACCGGCTTCGGCCCAAGCCTTGGTTTCGTCTTCCATGTACATCATGTCCAGCATATCCTGAGCCCACACTTCGCCCTGGCCGGACAAATTTTTCAGCTGACGCCACGCCATGACCTGCACCGCCGGAACCTGACTCCACATGCTGTCGCCCAGGCAACGCCAGTGATTGACCACTGTGGTCTCCGGCTGCTCCAGCTGGCCACGGCAGGTGTCACACAGGGCAAGGCTGTGATCATCATCGCTGGCCGGTGAGTGGGGCACTGTGAAGGCAGTCAGTGCCTGTTCGGCGCCGCACAGTTCACACTTGGCGTCTGCGCGCGCTTGCAGGATGGCATTGATGGTCATGTTTTGGTTCCATTCATGTTGGTGAAATGGCCCGCCTGAGCGAACCAGGGTAAAGAGGGGGCGAAACATAGCATAAAACCCCTCGCTTTGTCAGGCCAACGCCCGGGCTACAGGTTGTTTGCCAGGCTGACACCTGTGCTCACGGCGGCTTACCGGGGCAAAGCCGGGGTGCATGACCACCTGCCAGGCCCGAGCTCGGTTTCATGGCGGTAGACCCGCATTGGCGAGTGCTTTTTGGGGAGGGATCGCTAGAATAAGCCTCTTTTTTGACTGCAAGGCAGGGCACGCGTGCTGGCTCAACGTTTTCAACAACTGGATAGATTGCTGACCGAGACCCGGCGCTGGTGGCAATACCAACCCTATCATCACCTGAATCTGGCATTCGCCGACGAGGCCCCTGCGCTGGCCGCACGGCTCAATGCCATGCCCCTTGAGCAGATCAATCGACTCGATGGTGACATGGTGGCGCTGTGTGACCTGCTAGCCCCCTGGATCCCGGCGGGGGAGACGCTGCATGCTCTGAGTGAACTCGCGCGCTTTACCCCCGAGCCCATCCAGTGCGCCAAGGAGATGGCGCTGCACATGCCGGGACGCAAGCAGGCACAGATAGAGGCCTTTACCGGCTGCCTGCCACCCCATCAAGGCTCCTATCTGGAGTGGTGCGCGGGCAAGGGGCATCTGGGGCGGCTGGTTTCCCTGCATCGCCGGGCAGAGATCCTGAGTCTGGAGCTGCAAGGCCCGCTCTGTGAGGAGGGGCGTCGGCTGGCGGTGCGTGACGGGGCCCGCATGCAGTTTGTGCAGGCGGATGCCTTTGCGGTCGATGCCGGCCAGTTACTTGCCACCGAGCATCATGCCATGGCGCTGCACGCCTGCGGCGAGCTGCACACCCATCTGCTGGCGCTGGTGGCCGAGCGTGGCGCCCAGGGGGTGACCATATCCCCTTGCTGCTATCACCTGATCCGTGGCTCTCACTATGTCCCCCTGTCCGCCGCCGCTCGGGCCAGCGATCTGCACCTGGCCAAGGCGGATCTGCGGTTGCCGCTGCAGGAGACGGTGACCTCAGGTGCCCGCATCTCGCGCCTTCGCGAGTTGGAGGTGGTGTGGCGGCTCGGGTTTGACTGCCTGCAGCGCCAGGTGCGCGGGGTGAACGAATACCTGCCGGTGCCCAATATGCAAAAAAGCCTGCTTACCGGCAGTTTCGAGGCGTTTTGTGAATGGGCGGCCGAGCGCAAGGGGATAGCCCTGCCTGCGGGAATGGACCTTGCCACTTTTCTGGCGCAGGGGGAGGCGCGTTATGGCGATGTCGCCCGCATGGAGCTGGTACGCCATCTGTTTCGTCGGCCGCTCGAGATCTGGTTGGCGCTCGATCGGGCGCTCTTCCTGCAAGAACAGGGCTACCGGGTGGAAGTGGGCGAGTTTTGCGACAAACCCATGACCCCCAGAAATATCTTGATCCGCGCCGTGCGATCCTCGCTCGCATAAACCCCTCAGTGGCCTGCCCCGGATTGCCCTGCTGCCAGCGGGGCATACTGTGGCTCATCAGACAAGTCAGCGTCAGTTTCATGGCCCACAGCCGCATCGGTATGGGAAACACCGCTCAGCTTCAAAATAAGCTGCTGTGTGGTGCACCCAACACGTGCGACGGGGCTGCAGCCAGCCATACACCGGCCAGACCATCGGCACCTTCCTGATGCTCAAGGGCATTTTTAATCTGACTTTGCGAGTAGCTCAGGGGCAACTCAACTCCCTGTTCGAGTGGCCACTGTGTGCCCCCGACCCTGGCGTCAGCAGCGTGCTTGCACTGTGCAGGTGGCCAATCGGCAGCCTTCAAAGGGTCGTATCACCGATCGACTCGACAGGCCTGACGATGTTTGATGAAGGCGGGTGGAAAGTCAGAGAACACAGTGCCGAGAAACGGCGAGTCTGGTATGCCCGGTTCAAGTTGTTGCTGGCGGCACCTATGGCCTCGGCGCCGAGGGATGACGGTATGTCTGCCTGGGAACCCTGAGTAAACATGCGACCTCCACTGTCAATAACATATTGATATCGAGTGTGGGGCGCATGCGTGGCCAACTACTCTTCGATATCGAGTAATACCAGAATGGCGCTGTCACCGCCCCATTCACGGGGGGCTTGATGGAAGGCTCGCACATTGGGGTGCTGGGCCAACCAGCTGGGAATGCGCTGCTTGAGAATATGTTTGCCGATGCCGTGCATCACGGAGGCGACATGGATGTTCTCTTTCTGGCAGAGGGTGAGCAGGGCGGCCAGCTCCTGTTTTGCTTGCTGCTGGTTCATGCCATGCAGATCCAGATAAATCTCCGGCGGATAGATGCCGCGTTTGAGCTTTTTGAGCTCGAATTTTGACACATCGTCACGCACGTAACGGGTCGGGCCATCCTCGTCCAGATGAGGCTGGTACTCGTCGCTGAAAAAGTGGCCAACCCCAAGCTTTTCGCGGCTTTCGCGCAGTTCGCGTTTCTGCTTGACCGGGCGCAGGTCGGCCCTTATGGTATCTTGCTTAATTTTCCGGGTACCTTTGACCGCATCGCGAAACAGCAGGCTTTCCTCGATCGTCGGTGAGGGCATTTTTTTCATCAGATGCTCATTTATTAGGTATGCGTCTTGCCCGCTACTGTAAGTGGGTGCTCGGGCCGGATATTACTCGACTTGGAGGTGGATTTGGACAAGATATTTATCGATGAGGTGGTTGCCGAGATGCACACCATCCAGGACATGTTGCGCTGGGCCATGAGTCGTTTCAACGACGCCGGGATTTTCTACGGACATGGTACCGACAACGCCTGGGATGAGGCTGTGCTGCTGGTACTGCCCACGCTACATCTGCCACCGGACGCGGATCCTGGCATGCGCCACTCCCGCCTCACCACCAGCGAGCGTCATCGCATCGCCGAGCTCGTCATTCGCCGTGTGCAGGAGCGCGTGCCGGCCGCCTACCTGACCAGCAAGGCCTGGTATGCCGGTTGGGAGTTCTACGTGGACGAACGAGTACTGATCCCCCGTTCACCGATTGCCGAGATGGTGGCCAACCGCTTCGCCCCTTTCCTTAAGCATGAGCCGACCCGGATCATGGATTTGTGCACAGGTTCCGGTTGCATCGCCATCATCATGGCCCATGAATTCCCGGATGCGGAAGTGGATGCCATCGACATCAGCGTGGATGCGCTGAACGTGGCTGAGCGCAACATCACCGATCACGGCCTGGAGCAGCAGGTCATTCCGATCCGCTCCGATCTGATGCGTGATCTGCCGGCGGGTGACAAGTACGATCTCATCGTCTCCAACCCGCCCTATGTGGACTCCGAAGACATGTCGGATCTGCCGGATGAATTCCGCCACGAGCCCGAACTGGCGCTGGCTTCCGGCTCCGATGGTCTCAAGCTCACCAAGCGCCTGTTGGCCAATGCCGCTGACTTTCTCAAGGATGACGGTGTGCTGGTGGTCGAGGTGGGCAACAGCATGATCCACCTGGAAGCCCAGTTCCCGGAAGTGCCTTTTACCTGGGTCGAGTTCGAGAACGGTGGTCACGGCGTGTTCGTGATGACCAAGGCCGAGCTGGAGCAATACCAGGACCATTTCGCGATTTACAAGAGCTAAGCAGCAAGGAGCACCCATGGCAGGGAACAGTTTTGGCCAACTCTTTCGGGTCACCACCTTTGGCGAGAGCCACGGCTTGGCGCTGGGCGCCGTCGTCGATGGCTGCCCGCCCGGGCTCGAGATAAGCGAAGCGGATCTGCAGGGAGATCTGGATCGGCGCAAGCCCGGCACCTCCCGTTACACTACCCCACGCCGTGAACCGGATGAGGTGAAGATCCTCTCCGGGGTGTTCGAGGGCAAGACCACGGGGACCTCCATCGGGCTGCTCATCGAGAATACCGATCAGCGCTCCAAGGACTACTCCGACATCAAGGATGTGTTCCGCCCGGGCCATGCCGATTACACCTACCACCAGAAATATGGTCAGCGGGATTATCGGGGCGGTGGTCGCTCCTCCGCCCGTGAGACCGCCATGCGGGTGGCGGCGGGCGCCATCGCCAAGAAGTACCTCAAGCAGATGCATGGCATCGAGCTCACCGGTTTCCTCTCCCAGCTCGGCCCCATCAAGGCCGAGGCGTTCGACGCGGCGCAGATTGAGCAGAACCCCTTCTTCTTCCCCGATGCGGGCAAGCTGGAAGCGCTCGATCAGTACATGCGCGATCTGAAAAAAGAGGGCAACAGCATTGGTGCCAAAGTGCAGGTCATTGCGCGCAATGTACCGGTGGGCCTCGGCGAGCCGGTCTTCGATCGCCTCGATGCCGACATCGCCCACGCCATGATGGGCATCAATGCGGTGAAAGGGGTGGAGATTGGCGACGGCTTCGCAGTGGTAGAGCAAAAAGGCTCGGAGCACCGTGACGAGATGACCCCGGCCGGCTTTGCCAGCAACCATGCGGGCGGCATTCTGGGCGGCATCTCATCCGGTCAGGATATCGTGGTGAGCTTAGGCTTAAAGCCCACCTCCAGCATCACGGTGCCTGGCAAGAGCATCAATACCGAAGGCGAGGCCATCGAGATGATCACCAAGGGTCGACACGATCCTTGTGTCGGCATCCGTGCAGTCCCCATCGCCGAAGCCATGCTGGCGCTGGTGTTGATGGATCACCTGCTGCGCCACCGCGCCCAGAATCAGGGTGTGTTGACCCATACCCCGCAACTGCGTTGAGCGGTATAGCACCCTGTCGCATCATCGGCTGATGAGCGGTCACGAATAACAAAGGCGACCTTGGGTCGCCTTTGTTATTTCTGTGCAGTGCCTGTTGGCAGTTGCAGAGCTATGGTTGGTGCCGGGTCAGCAGATCGGCCGCCTGGGGATCCGCGTCTAGGCGGCAGGTGGGGGGCGAAAACTGGCCATGGTTTTTGGGCAGGGCAGTGATGGCCTGATTGACCCGGGTCAGCTGCTCATCGCTGATACTCTCCTTGGCAAACATCAGACTGACCGGTTGGTGGTGCAGCAGTAACTGACAGCGGATCACCCCTTTGGCACCCAGTTGGGAGAGCCGATAACCGGCATATTGCCACTCCATGATGATGCCATCGAGCCGATGGGCCAGCAGCAGATCGATCAGCCGATCATCGGTATTGTACTCGGTTGCCACCTTGAGGGCGGGGCACTCATCCATTTGATGGATGGGGCGAGTTCCGCGCAGCTTGCCAATCTTGAGCCCTTTCTCGTGACAGAGGGTCGGCAGGGTATCGAGCTTCTCCCAGCGATCCTGTTGACCGGGGATGGGGTTATGACTCAGTAGTACATAGGCGCTCTGGCGATAGGGCGCCGAGAAGCGGGCATACTTTTGACGAGCCGGCAGCGGCAATGCCGCCATCGCCACGTCCAGCTGATCGTGTTCCACCAGATGCACCGCCCGTGCCCAGGGGATTTCGCGAAACCTGGGGGTAACACCTGCTTGTTGCAGGATCTGGCGGGTCAGCGTGATGTCCAGCCCATCCAGCTCGCCCCGGTTGTCGATGTGGCTAAAAGGAGGCCAGTGGCTCCAGGCCACGGTCATGGTCTGACTGGCTTTCAGCGCAGGGCTTAGCAGCAGAAGCAGCATGCCGATCCTTGCCTGCCATCTGCTGCGGGAATTGCCGAGGGGACAATATCGCGTGGTCATAGCTAAACCTCGTTACTCTGTTCTTCTATTCCGTGCTTCTGCCCCCCATGCGTGCGAGGGTGGTTATTGTGTCATCAGTTAATAGTGTGGTATGTGCGTCTGTTATCAACAGGATTATTCGCAGGGGAGTGGGGGACTTTTCTGTTCGTGCTGGGAGGAGCATCACATTTTTCTCGTTTATCCCGAGCAACTCCGTTAGACTGCGCCTCTATTCTTTCCCCTTTGCTCTGCTCCCCGGGGAAATCGTTGTTTTCTCAATAGGCCCAGATCTTGTGAGATGGCATCGGCTCAGCAGAGGAGCCCCACCACAAATCCCCGGCGCCACTATCCCTAGCAGGTAATTATGAGTTTTTCTTCCCTCGGTCTGGCCGAACCCTTGTTGCGTGCCGTTGCCGAGCAAGGCTACGACACCCCGTCTCCCATTCAGCTGCAAGCGATCCCCGCCGTTCTGGCTGGCCGCGACCTGATGGCGGCGGCCCAAACAGGGACCGGCAAGACCGCAGGCTTTACCCTGCCGATGCTGCAGCGTCTGATGGAGAGCAAGCGTAAAGTTTCTCCCAACCGGATCCGCGCCCTGGTATTGACCCCGACTCGCGAGCTGGCCGCCCAGGTGGGCGAGAGCGTGCGCAACTACGGCAAGCATCTGCCGATGCGCAGCCACGTGGTCTTCGGCGGCGTCAGCATCAACCCGCAGATGATGGCGACTCGCCGTGGTCTGGACGTGCTGGTTGCCTGCCCTGGCCGCCTGATGGACCTCTACAACCAGAACGCCGTCAAGTTCGACGAAGTCGAGATCCTGGTGCTGGACGAAGCGGACCGCATGCTCGACATGGGCTTTATCCGCGACATCCGCAAGATCCTGGCCCTGATGCCCAAGCAGCGTCAGAACCTGCTCTTCTCCGCGACCTTTGCCGAAGAGATCCGCGAGCTGGCCACTGGCCTGCTCAACAACCCGGCGGTGATCGAAGTGGCGCCGCGCAACAGCACTGCCGAGCGTATCGAGCAGCTGGTGCACCCGTGTGACAAGGCCAACAAGATAGGTCTGCTGAGCCATCTGGTCACCAGCAATGATTGGCAGCAGGTACTGGTGTTCACCCGTACCAAGCACATGGCCAACCGTGTTGCCGAGACCCTCGACAAGAACGGCGTCAGCGCCGCCGCCATCCACGGCAACAAGAGCCAGGGTGCCCGTACCCGTGCCCTGGCCGGTTTCAAGGATGGCAACGTCAAGGTGCTGGTGGCGACCGACATCGCTGCCCGTGGTCTGGATATCGACAAGTTGCCGCAAGTGGTCAACTTCGAGCTGCCCAACGTGGCGGAGGACTACGTTCACCGCATCGGCCGTACCGGTCGTGCCGGTGCTGCCGGTCACGCCATCTCCCTGGTCGCTGCCGACGAAGGCAAGCTTATCAAGGCCATCGAGCGTCTGACCAAGCAGAACATCCCGTGCGAGCAGGTGGTCGGTTTCGAAGCCTCCCGCGAAACGCTGGACAACATAGCCCGTGGTATCGGCGCGCCGCTGCGCAAAGAGCCCCGTGATCCGAGCGAGCAGCGCCGTGTTGCGCCGCGTCCGCAGGGTCAGGGCCAGCGTCAGGGCGCCGGTCGCTCCGCCAATGGCGGCAACGCCGGCGGTGCCCGTACCGGTAACGGTGGCAAGCCAAAGCCGCAGGGCGGTCAGCGTCCGGCTGATGGCGCGGGTAAACCGGCTCAGGCTCGTCGCCCCCGTCGCTCTACCCACAACCAGTAAGCGGCTCGGGAGCCTCTCTCCCCAGCTGATCGGTTGATCTAAAAAGCCCTGCCAATCTGGCAGGGCTTTTTTTTGTCCGCGAGTCAGCGTTTAGCCGGTCGGCAAACGGTTAGGGGATCAGCGCCGTGATCAGGATATGGGCCGCACTCACCAGGATCACCGTAAAGGTCAGCCCCATGCCTACCACCCGGTAGCGGAAGTTCTCTGGCGTGCGGCTCATGCCAAACGCATGGCTGAGGCGGCCGCACAGCAGCGCGGCCCCCAGCTGATGGATAAGCCAGGGGGGGTGGTGGCTGGATTCGACAAAATAGATCAGCAGCAGGGCGAGGGGGACATACTCGGCAAAGTTGGCGTGCACCCGCATGGCCCGCAGCATGGCAGGATCATCGCCATGCCCCAGCGCTACCCCCTGACGGTGGCGAGTACGAATGGTGCGTATGCTCAGCAACACAAACAGCAGGGCGAGCAGGGCCGCGTAAACAGGCAGTATGGTCATGGTATCTGGCTCCCGGTTTGATGATGTCGAGTCGCTTGCAAGCCGCTTTCGCGTTGATTGCCCCGATATTACTGGCGCCTCAATGGTTTGCCTCTGAGGGTAGCAGCAAATTGCAGCAGATTGACCCGCCATGGGCTCATCAACTGCCGAGCGCGCTGGTGGCCACTGGCGCTGATACGACGCAGTGCAAGCATGGCCGACAGTTGGCCAGCTTGGCTGGGACTGGTGCCACGGCAACATGCTAGTGGTGGCAAGCAAACCTGATTGGGCATCGGTAAGCGTGACGACAGTTATCTGCGCATTCTACTCGTTCACGGGGCACGAGTTGCGCTACGCATGGCGGTTCGCAAGGCTCAACACGCAGGTAGTTGGCGGGCAGGCGTGATGGGCTGACACCGCGAGATCTCACCACAATGTGGCTGTGGTCGCGCTCGCCCATGATCGAGAATTTGAAGCCGATTTTGGAATAGCGGTATGAAAAGGGCCGACTTCCGGTAGTGAGGGGCCCTGAGCAAGCGGGGGAGAGTCACAAGTTCACAGCAAGCAGAGTTGAGAAGAACCATCAGTTACGCAGGCAATCATGACGTGATAACGAGGTGGGTCAGACTCTGGCTGGCAAAACCCGAGGTGAAACAGGGTGCTCGGGTACGTAGCGTTGATAGAGGCGCCAGCCAATTCCATCAGGGACAAATGGGCTCATCGCCTGCTTCCAGTCCCGTGACTCATGATAAAGACACGATCCACTCGTTCGCACCCTCCTTAGGGGCTGTCGTCTTGAACTGATTAAATTCAGTACAATGCCAGCCCCGTTAACGTAAAAATCATCGCCTCATGCCAACACCAGCTCACCGCCGCCACGATATTTCAGACCGCGTATGGTCCTTAATTGCACCTCATCTACTGGGACAGAAAGGTCATTGGGGGCGCGTGGCTCGCGATAACCGATTGTTTATCAATGCTGTTTTCTGGATTTTGCGCACAGGCGCTCCCTGGCGAGACTTGCCATCTGATTACGGGGACTGGAAAAACACTCATCGTCGCTTTTGTCGTTGGCGCGACAAGGGGATTTGGGCTCGGCTTCAAGAACGTCTGATAAAAGACCCTGATTACGAATGGCTGATGATCGACGCCAGCCATATCAAGGTCCATCCCCATGCCAGTGGCGCTCAAGGTGGTAATCAGGATATGGGGGTCACCAAGGGGGGCTAAACAGCAAGATCCATTTGGCAGTTGACGGACATGGAATGCCAATAAAATGCATCATTACATCCGGAACGACCGCTGATTGTACGCAAGCAGCTCCCTTGATTGAGGGCTTGGAGGCTGCGTACCTATTTGCAGACAGGGGATATGATACCAATGCGTTGATGGAGGTTGCCCGCGCCAAGGGAATGGAGCCAGTCATCCCTTCTAAACGTAATCGCAAGGAGCAGCGAGAGTATGACCGGGAGCTATACAAGGCAAGGCATCTGGTGGAAAACGCCTTCCTTCATTTGAAGCAATGGCGAGGAATTGCGACAAGATACGCCAAAAACACGGGCTCGTTTGTGGCAGCGGTGCAGATCCGCTGCACATACTTGTGGGCCTCGATCTTATGACGACGGCCCCTAAGCAACCAATTAAAAAATAAATTGCCATTGCAAGGGTTCGCATGAGACCATTTTTATCCCCCAGTGGGGAAGCCTCTTAGGTTATTGCTCTTGTAACTCATCTGTTTGTCACAGGCCACCTCCTGCAAACCAAAAAATCGCCATCAGGATTTTGTTAAATATGTTAAATGAAGAATTAAGCTGCCCGCTGAGCGCGGCCCAGCAGGAAGTCTGTCTCGCTATTGGTCAGGAAGGCCGCAACCTCCATTATCACCTGTGTGATGTGATAGAATTCAACGGAAATTTGCAGACATCGTTGCTGGAACAGGCCATCAGAACCGTGTGCCAGCAGGCCGAAACTGTGCGCGCCGCGTTCGAAAAGGACCAGGCTACCGGGCAATACCGACAACGCCTCAACTCGACACTGCACGACACCTATTTTTCCTGGCACGACCTGTCCACCACACCGGATCCGGAGCAGGCCTACTCGGCCATGTTAGAGGCGTTGCTGGCCAGCGATATGGATCTTGCCCATCAACCGCTGATTCGATTTCTGGTCGTCAAGCTGGCAGACCGCCGCCACTGCATGGTAGAGCTGGGGTCCCACTTGGTGGTGGACGGCTTCGGCCACGCCATCTTGTTCAAGCACATCACCGACTGCTATGCCCGGTTGGCGCGTGGCGAGGCAATCGAGTCTCTGCCAGCGCAGCCGCTGAGCCGGGTCTTCGAAGCAGAACAGGCGTATCGCCAGAGCGAGTCCTATCTCAAGGACCAGTCTTACTGGCGCCAATACTGTCTGGAGTTGCCCGCTCCCACTCAGCTGGTGCCCGGCGACATGCCTCTACGCAAGCTGAACCGGCTGCGCAAGACCTTTTCCGGCGCCGCGGTGGAAGGGTTACGGGAAGCCGCCACTTTGCATCGACTTCGCCTGTCCAGCGTGTTGCTTGCGGCCTGCGCTACCTATCTTTACAGGATGACTGGCCAGAGCGATCTGGCGGTGGGCATGCCGGTAGCAGCCCGTCAGCTAAAGGCCCTGCGCGAGATCCCAGCCATGGTGGCCAACATATTGCCACTGCGCATTTCGTTTACGCCAGCATCCACGATATTGTCGGTCGCGGCGGACATCCAACGCCAGTTGCGGCGTCATCTGCTGCACCAAGGCTACCGTTCGGAAGCCATGATCCGCGACCTGTACGCGGAACGCGGCCAAAAACCACTGTTCAACACCCTGCTCAATATCGTTGCCTATGAGCAGGATATGGGCTTCGATGGCTGTGAAGCCACGGTTCAGAACGTCGCCAATGGCCCTGCCGATCATCTCGGTATAGACATCTTCGACCGCAACGTTGACGGCCGGTTGGAGATAGGCTTCAACGCCAACGCCGATCTCTACCCGCTTGAGGCGCTGGAATTGCATTACGCGCGGATGACCCAGTTGCTGGAGCATTTCGCCGCTGGTCCGGACACCCTCGCCGAGGATTATCCGTTGCTGCTGCCCGGCGAGCGCGAACGCTATTACCCGTTGTTGGCGCAGGCAGACGCTTCACCTGTCTTCGCCGATGCCTTCACTGCTTCCGTGAGGAGCCATGGTCACCTGCCGGCCCTGCGCCAAGGCGAGCGCGAACTCAGTTACGCCGAGCTGGATGACCGCGCCGACCGCCTGGCCAGCTTGCTGCTGGCGCGTGGCGTGCGGCCCGGCGATGACGTTGCCGTCATCGTCTCGCGCAGCGTCGAATGGGCGGTGGCGGCGGTGGCGCTGTTCAAGCTCGGCGCCGGTTATGTGCCGGTTGATCCTGAACTGCCGGAAGCCCGCATCGAATACATCCTGGCCGATGCCGCGCCGGCCGCGGTCATCGTTACCGCCGGCAACGCCGTCAACACCGCGCTCGCGCCGGAGAAACTGCTTTTTCTGGACGCTGCGGCGCTGGATGCGCTGCCGCCTGCCGCTCTCCCGCTCCCCCGTGTGGCCCCTTCGGCTCTCAGCTATCTGATCTACACCTCGGGCTCCACCGGCAAACCCAAGGGCGTGGAAGTGACTCACCGCAACCTGGTGCCCATCGCGGACACCGCCATCCGGGCGGCTGAGCTGCAAGCAGGCCAACGCGTGCTGCAATTCATCGCAGCCGGTTTTGACATGTCGGTTCTGGAAATCATGATGACGCTGCTGGCCGGCGCCACGCTGGTCATCTGTGATAAAGTATCCAGCGCGCCCGGCAAGTCGTTGGCCGCTCTGGTAAAACGGGAAAACATCAAATTGCTGGTGATGACGCCCAGCCTGCTGGCCTACCACCAGACCGAAGACTTCCCCCGGGACACCGTCCTGATGCTGGGCGGCGAACCTTGCACGCCGGCGCTGCTGGCGCGCTTCTCCCACTGCCGCCTGCTCAATGTCTACGGCCCGACCGAGACCTCCTTCGCTACCTCGATCAACGCCGACTATGGCGATGGCGACCTCTCCATCGGTGCCGCCACCGCCAACACCCGGCTCTACGTGGTGGACCCGCGGCAACGGCTGTTGCCGCCTGGCGCCTGGGGAGACTTGTTCATCGGCGGACCCGGCGTGGCCCGCGGTTACCGCAACAGTCCGGAGCTGACGGCCAAAGGCTTCGTCCCCGATATCCTGGACCCCAGCAATACCATGTACCGGGCTGGCGACCGCGTATTTTTCGACCATGCCGGCCGCATCCATTATCAAGGCCGCCAGGACAACCAGATTAAGCTGCGCGGGCTGCGGATCGAGTTGGACGAGATCAAAAACGCCCTGCTGGGTTGTAGCGGTGTAGAGGACGCCGTCGCCTTGCTGCGCGATCTGCCTCAAGGTCCGGCCATCGTCGGCTATGTGGCCAACCAGCAGTTGGAGCTGGACAGCGAGGGACTGAAACAGGCGTTGAGCCGTCAATTGCCCCATCACATGATCCCCAGTGTCATCATGGTGGTCCCGGTCTTCCCGCTCACGCCCAACGGCAAACTGGCCACAGGCGAACTGCCCACGCCGACGCTGCAGGACGACGGCGAGCAAACGCCGCCGCGCACCCCGGAAGAAGAGATCATGTGCCGGCTGTTCGCGACTGTGCTGGAATGCAGCGAGGTCTACGCCAATCAGAATTTCTTCGCGCTGGGCGGGCATTCGCTGCTAGGTCTGCAGCTGATTAACAACATCAGGGAAACCTTTGGCGTCTCCTTGGGCATCGCCGACTTCCTGGCCGCCCCGACCCCGCGCCAGCTGGTTCAGCGCCTGGAGCGGCCAGCCGCTTTCAGCGACCCCTTCGACGCCATGCTGCCGCTGCGCGTCCAGGGTAGCCGACCACCGCTGTTTTGCATCCATCCGGGCGGCGGCATCGCCTGGCCCTATGCCGGCCTGTTGCCCTTCCTGCCGGAGGATCAGCCGCTGTACGCCATCCAGTCACCGATACTGCGCGATCCGGACCGTGTCATCGGATCGCTGGACGAGTTGGCGCAGGAATACCGGCAGCGCATCCAGGCGGTGCAGCCGAGTGGACCTTACCAGCTGGCCGGCTGGTCGGTGGGCGGCAATCTGGCGCTGCGCCTGGCCGCCATGCTGCAGGCCGACGGCCACGAGGTCAGCTTCCTGTGCATGTTCGACAGCTATCCGCTGCAAGGCGGGCCGGCCTCGTTGAAACTGGACGACGCCACCATCATCACCCGGATGACTCGCGCCATCGTCGGCGCGCCGCGCGCCGGTATCAAGGGGCTGAAGAGTGCCATGGAGGAGGTGCTGGGCGGCAGCCAGGTTGGCGAGGAGTTCCTAACCCGGTTGGTGAATGACTCAAAGCTGATGCTGGAGCTGCTCGCTCGCTGCAGCTACCAACGCTACGACGGCGACTTGATCTTCATCCGTGCCACCACCGACATCCTGCGCCCCGAGGATCAGCAGCCGTCGCTGTGGCAGCCCTATATCTCCGGCAAGCTGATAGAGTACGAGGTGAACGCGCCCCATGAATGCCTGCTGCAACGCCAGTATCTGGAACAGTTTGGCGCTCAATTCTCTGCCGAGCTGCAGCGGCGGGCCCCGATCGTCAGTGCCAGCCAGCAAGCCCTGGTAGAATGGGCGTAGGTTTCGGGGGGCTCCCGGCTTGCCGCGAGATCTTTCCGGTGTCATGGCGAGGATACCACTCGGCTGAACCGGCCGAATTCACCCCGCGATATTGGAGCGCAGCGTAGGGCGCCTGAGACGAGAATGTCCGTTCTGGTTAGGGAGGTGCGAAAAAGTCCTTGATGTGAGATCGCAGGGATGGGATTCAGCATGAGTCACCCGTTCACGAACCTGCTGCCGACCAGATAGAACAAAGGGAGGCATCTGCCTGAATGCCAGTCAGTTAAGCCTGACTGGCATTGTTTTTATGGGCTTGTTTCACACTGTACTGCTGTGCTCTTGGCGTTACCCTGCGGGGGTGATGTCGCTCTCTTCTCGCGGGTAATACGAACTGCCCGCTTGTTTACCGAAGCCTGCCACCCACCTCGGGAGATGCCCCGGTGACACATACCGCATGCAGCTCAAAATCATGGATAGGGAAGACCAACGCCATGTGAACTCTCAGGGAAGGTGCGAACAAGTCATATGACACAAAAACGCCACCTCCTAACCAATTGATTTTAAATGGATAAATTTTCCATTTTTTGTTCATGAGGTCCTTATTCTCACCCCCTGATCAGATCCATGCGGATCAACACAAATCAGATAACAAAATAAAGCTGCACAGAACCTTAACCAGCCACATAAAAAAAAACAAATAATATATAGTTAAGAACTGCATCACAAAGTCGCGGGTAATTAGTTTCTTTCGAACAAAACCTAATTAAACTCCATCAGGACCCGAACGAAGTATCAAGATAGATAGTATATTATTATTGGCATAAAAGTTAATAGTGACGTTTATCCTAACAGGATAAAAATAGGAAGAAATTTCTTTTGGTTACTTTATGGCGTTGTTTCCAAAATCGATGCAGCTTGCATGGAACTAACTGAAAATGTGGCGTTCTGATCACCACTATTCCCTTCAAGTCTGCATCATGGGCAAGTCGCTTCCCCCCATCACCAACTGGCCTCAAGGTATTTGGTGATGGCGAGTGGAAAGTCAGAAAACACGGTGCTGAAAAGCGGCGAGTTTGGCGTAAGTTGCATTTGGCGATTGATCCAGCGAGCCCGGATATCGTGCGGCAGCATTGCAGTTGGAAAATGTCCATGACGCCGAGGTGCTGCCAATATTGCTCAGCCCACTGAGGCGCACGCTGGGCCATGTTGATGCTGATGGGGCTTACGACAGCAAAGCCTGCCATCAGCTGATAGCGAGACATGCCACGCCCGTCATCAATAGGATGACAGAAAACGAAATATATCTGAATTTATTTCCATCATCGGTTCACTGGGCAATATTCAGCCTGTGGCGGGCGTTGGCTGACAATATAATATCACCAGACAGAGGAGGGTCACCCCATGATATCTATCTCATAGCCCTGAGTGTTTCCTCGCGGCAGAATGCGCAAGACATCAGGCTCCCGCTTCATCGTTCAGGCGATGAACCGGAACGCGAGGCTAAAAACAGGTGTCGCCCGCATCAAAAAGGGGCAGCGCTATGACAGCGCGACAACCGTGTAATAGCATCGGCGAGCGCCGAATATTCCACACTAGACTGTATCGTAGTCCTTGTTTTGCCATATGAAAGACCTACCATGAACATCTGCTCATTCACGGCGATAAAAATGGTTGGCATTGTTCGGCAAGCAAGCAGTATCACGCCGAAATATAACCATCAACAATAGGGTGGTGCTGTTCCACCTCATGATGGAAATAGTCTGGCGTGATTCGACAAGGAATTAACAATGAAAAATAAAAAACCACGTAAAATCATCACTCGGGTTCCCACTCTCAGTTTACTCACCCTGGCTTTGCTGGCAGGCAGCGTGCAGGCCGAAGACATAGGCGAGCGTACCGATCAGGGCATCAGCATGCTGGCCAGCCTGCAATCGGAGCAGGGACTTGTCTACTTCAACGCCAGCATCTGGCTGGATGAGCAGCAAGCCACCAGGGGGCTGACCCCTGAGCAACTGCACGAACGCGTGCTGGTGAAGGGTGAGCGCGTCTTCATCGATTTCAGCGCCCTCACGGATAAGGACGAGCGGCAACAGGCCAAAAAAGCCATGGCGCGGCTGACAGCTATCTCGTTCGATGCCGACTGGGTACTGGTCTCCGCCTACAAGGGGGCGCTGATGTTTACCCCGCTGGGGGGCGTCGATGATGATACGGCCTTCTCTCAGGTGATGGAGCGGGTCGAGAGTCTTGCTGAGCAGGGCAAACGCTCCCTGATCCAGCCAGCCGCCGATGGCGACAGCTTGCCTCACGTGGCCTTCTATCTCAACGTCTACCGCCCGATCAACAACTCCGAGTGCACCTTCCCGCGCTCTTACCGTTGGGGTATCGGGGATAGGAATTTTTGTGACTCGCCTAACATCTCGCTGGTCTATCGGATCAATCTGATGCGCTCCCTGCAATATGGCACCATGGGCTCCGCCACGCCGGACGCCAAGTTGGTGCGGATCTCGCTGGATGCGGAGTCACACGGTGCCGGCATCCGGCTCAACAATAGGCTGGACTATGTTGAAACCGAAAAGCCTGACTGGGTATCACCATCAACACCAAAATGGGACTATGCCACAGACGCCATCGCCCAGGATTACAGTTTCACCATCGAAGCCCTCGACACCAAGGCGTCTGTGCTCAAGAGCCAGCCCACCAACCTCAACACCGAGTATAAGCAGAGTGTGACCTCCGGCGTCACTGTGGGGGTAAGCGGCGGTGGAGATCTGAGCAAGGCTGGGCCCAAGGCCATGCTGAATGGCTCGGGCACCTTCACCCAGAGTCGCACGCTCACCTATGACACTCAGGACTATAGGGTCAATTACTCGGGCAGCGCCCATCAGGTGAATTTCAGCTGGGTGCGGGAGCAATATGCTACTGCGGAGTCTCTGCTCTACTCCGGTGAGTCCCTGAATTTACACAGAGGCTACAATGTGGATCACAATCGCATCAAGCCGATCAGCTACATGGGTTTCGTGCCGAATCTTGACGTCATCTACAAGGCTAGCTCGGGCGAGACGGGTACCACCTGGTTTTCCATTACCTCCTCGGTCAATATCCGTCCCATTTACACCGGAGCCGATATGGGATTTATGACGAAATACTATGGCTACGAGGATGGCAATATGCGCAGACGGGTGTCTAAATACAACTATTTCGAAGTTGATTGGAACCACCCGGTGTTTACCGGCGGTCGCCCGGTCAATCTGCAGCTGGGGGGCTTTAGCAACCGTTGCCTGAGCGTCAATACCCAGCAAAACGTGAGCGCAGTGACTTGTGACGAGAAGTCGGCCGACCAGTCCTTCATCTATGACCGGGACGGCCGCTATGTCAGTGCACGGGATACCGGCTACTGCCTGGATGCCAGCAACCTCAAAAAGGTGCAGACCTGCAGCTCGGACCTGAGACAACGTTGGGAGTGGAAGCCTAATAGTGATGCGCTCAGCAACAAGAGCACCCATCAGCTGCTGGGTCACAACACGCAGACGGGGGCGCTGGCGCTCTATGACGAGCATGGCCAGCCTGGTGGCGTCAGTCTGCGTACCCTGACCAGCTACACCAAGCTCTTCGAAAACTACCAGCCAAACGTCCTCTGATTGAGTGTTCGTATCTTGACCAATAAAAGCGCCGGCAACTTGCCGGCGTTTTCATGGGGGTCAGCCGAGCGTCAGGCCTTGGGTTCGATCAGCGGGGTGAGCAGCTCGGCCAGCTTGTAGAAGGTCTGTACCCGGGGGGGCTGGGACACCACTGACGCTGAGGTGCTGCCGACATTGCTCAGCCCACTGCGGCGCAAGCTGGGGCGAGTTTATGCCGATGGCGCCTATGACAGCAAAGCCAGCCATCAGCTGATCGCGCACAAAGGGGCGACAGCCTGTATTTCACCTCGCAAGCGTGCGGGGTTATGGAAAAAGGGAGATCCGATACATGAGGCGGCGCTGGTGATGCGTAAGGAAGGGCTGGCGCACTGGAAGAAGATGTCGAGGTCTCACCGTCGCTCGCTGGTGGAAACGGCGATGTGCCGGTTTAAACAGTTGATGGCGGGCAAAATCAGTCTGCGAACATACAGTGCGTCTATGGCGGCCATCGAGGATCCCGGTTTGGTGCTGGCGGGGGAGATCGGCATAATGGCGCTCTCACAGAGCAGAGGAGATCTCATGAAATATATCGGAGCCCACGTCAGTGCCGCCGGCGGGGTGGAGAACACCATCGCCCGCGCAGAGGCTATCGGCGCAAACGCCTTCGCCCTGTTTACCAAGAATCAGCGCCAGTGGCAGGCCGCGCCGCTGTCGGAGGCCAGCATTCGCGCTTTCAAGCTGGCCTGCGAGAAAGCCGGCTTTCGCCCGGAGCAGATCCTGCCCCACGACAGTTACCTCATCAATCTGGGCCATCCCGATCCCGACGGACTCGCCAAGTCTCGCGATGCGTTTCTCGATGAGATAAAGCGCTGCGAGCAGCTGGGACTTTGCTACCTCAATTTCCACCCCGGCAGCCACCTGAAACAGATCCCGGAAGCGGCCAGCCTGACACTGGTGAGCGAATCCATCAACTGGGCGCTGGAGCGCAGCCAGGGGGTGACGGCCGTGATTGAGAACACAGCCGGACAGGGCACCAACCTCGGCTGGTCGTTTGAACACCTGGCTACCCTCATCGACGGGGTGGAGGACAAGCACCGGGTCGGCGTCTGTTTCGATACCTGCCACGCCTTCGCCGCCGGTTACGATCTGCGCACTCCTGAGTCCTGTGCCCAGGTGTTCGCCGATTTCGATCGCATCGTCGGCTTCCAGTATCTCAAGGGGATGCACATCAACGGCGCCAAGTGCACCTTCGGCAGCCGGGTCGATCGTCATCACAGCCTGCAGCAGGGCAATCTGGGGGAGGCGGTATTCCACCACATCATGAATGACGACCGCTTCGACGGCATTCCGCTGATCCTGGAGACCATCGACGAGACGATCTGGGGCGACGAGATCCGCTGGCTGCGCAGTCTGGCCAAGGCATAACCCGTGCAGGAGACAGAACGGATGCAAACCGAGGGGCTGAGCGGGGCGCCACTGCGCTGGGGCATTGCCGGAGCAGGGGCCATTGCTCGTCGCTTCTGCCAGGACGTGAATGAACATGCCCGCCTGGGGCAAGTGGTGGCGATCGCCGCCCGTGATCAGACGCGGGCCCGGGCCTTTGCCGAGGAACAGGGGCTACCCCTTGCCTATGACGGCTATCAGGCGCTGGCGGCAAGTGCGGAGGTGGAGGCCGTCTACGTGGCGGTGATCCATCCCGAGCATGCCGCCCTGATCAGGCAGATGTTGCTGGCGGGCAAGCACGTGCTGGTGGAAAAACCGGCAGTGACTCACGTCGCTGATTGGGATGCGCTGGTGCAGCTTGCCCAGGCCCGTGGCCTGCTGCTGATGGAGGCGATGAAGGTGATGTGCTTCCCCGCCATGCGCACGTTGCTCCAGCGGCTCAGTGCCTTGCCGGCACTCAACCGGCTGCGGGCGGCCTTCGGCTCGGTACAGGCGCGAGACGGCAAGCTGTTTGATCCCGCATTGGCCGGGGGCGCCGCCTGGGATGTGGGTGTCTATCCGCTCTGGCTCTACGCCGCGATCTGCCTGCAGCAGGATCTCCCGGCGGGGGAGCCAGAGGTGCGTCTGGTACGCCAAACGGGCGAGGTGGATGAGTCGGTGCATTTTGCCTTTACCGGCCCCCTTGCGGCCGAGCTGGATGCCTCCATCGTCCAGGATCTCGACAAGGCGGCGTATCTGGGCGGCGAGGGCTGGGCCCTGCAACTGGTCGGCAAGTGGTGGAACCCACAACAGGTACGCTGGCTCACGGGCGATCCCTTGCCTGCCTGGCCGGGAGACATAGCAGAGCCGGTGGCAGGCGGTGGCATGCAGCATGAGGCGGATCATTTCGCCGCCTGTGTCAGGCAGGGATTGAACGACTCCCCCTGGGTGCCGCAGGCCCTGACCAGAGACGTGCTGGGGTGGGTCGAGCGCGGCTTGCAAGTCGGCTCGTGATCATGGCTATGCAGAGAGGGCGCCGGAGCGCCCTCTCTTTTTATCTGATCGCTTGCCGGCTTGAGCGGGAAGCGGCGAGAGACAGGCTGGCGCGCGAGGGGCGTCGAGCACCCTATCTGCTCGTTGGTGACCCTGCTGTGGCCGCCTGAGGTTGAGACAGGGCACCCTCTTGTGCGCGGCAAAACTGCAGGAAGCGGCGCAGGGTGGCCGAGTGGTATTTTTGCCGATGCCAGATGAGGGAGAGCTGGCGGGGAAACCGCCGGGCAAGGGAGAAGGCGACCAGCCGACCGGCCTGCAACCTGTCCGATACCGCCAGGCGGGAGATGAAAGAGATCCCCAGCCTTTTTTCAACCGCCAGCATCACCGCCTCCAGGGTATTGAGCTCCAGCCCCGCCTGCCAGCGGGGCAGCTCGGGCAGGATCTGCTGCTCGAACTGTTCGCGACTGCCGGACCGGGGTTCGCGCAGTACCCAGGTCTCACCGCTCAGCTGGGTGAGCGACAGGCGGTTGCGCCGGGCGAGGGGGTGGCCGGGGTGGGCCACGATCAGCATCTCGTCATTGAGCCAGGGTTCGCTGACGAGATCCGGGTGGTGGTTCTGCCCCTCTATCAAGGCCAGATCCAGCTCGAAGTTGGTCAGCAGATGGCAGAGCTGGTGGGTGTTGGTGATGGTGACCCTGGGGGGCAGGCCCAGCTCCTGCTGGCTGCTGGCCAGCAGGGTGGGCAGCAGGTAGTTGCCTATGGTCTGGCTGGCGCCGAGGCGCAGCTGGCCGCTCGGCTCGGCATCCGGGCTGAACAGGGTTTCGATATCCTGCATCCGGGTCAGCAGCTCTTCGGCGGCCGGTTGCAGCAAGCGCCCCTCGTTGTTGAGCTGCAATCTGGGATGGATGCGATCGAACAAGGGGGTGGCGAGCTGGCGCTCCAACTCCTGCAACGACTGGGAGACGGCGCCCTTGCTCAGGCAGAGCTCGTTGGCGGCCAGCCCCAGATTGCCGTAGCGGGCGATGGTGGCGAATACCTTGAGTTGTTGCAGGGTCAGCTTCATGTTTGGTTAACCTGAACGATTGATTTAATTCATTTAGATATCGTAAACGATAGCTGCTCTTTATCCTATGCCCATCGTCTCTCACAAGAGGTTTCAGACATGATCGCAAGCACCCGTCAATCCTTGGGCAAAGCCCCGACCCCCATGGCGGGCCTGGCACTCGGGATCGCCAGTCTAGGTTGGTGCTGGGAAAATGCCGGTCAGTTCGATGGTCGCCTGCAGTTGCTGGGCGCCGCCGTCGCCGCCGTGCTGCTGGTGATCCTCACCTTCAAGTTTCTGCTCCATCCGCGCCTGCTGTGGCAGGATCTGGCCCACCCCGTGGTGGGCAGTGTGGTGCCGACCTATGCCATGGCCACCATGGTGGTCTCCAAAGCCGTTGGCATGTTGAGCCCGGGCATGGGCGAGGGGCTCTGGTTGTTTGCCGTGGTACTGCACCTTCTCTTCCTGGCGACCTTCATCTGGCACAGGGCCAAGCAGTTCGAGATCCATCACATGGTGCCGAGCTGGTTTGTGCCGCCGGTGGGCATTATCGTGGCTGACGTCGCCTTTCCTGGCGGCCAGTTTGCCGTGCTGGCCGATGCTCTGCTCTGGTTCGGCCTGCTCTGCTACGGCCTGATGTTGCCGTTGATGCTCTACCGCCTTATCTTCAGCCATGAAGTGCCGGATGCCGCCAAGCCGACCATCGCCATTCTGGCGGCCCCTGCCAGCCTGTCACTGGCGGGCTACCTGACGGTGACCGAGGATCCTTCCCTGCTGCTGGTGGCCGTGCTGCTGGGGATCGCCATCCTGATGACCGGCATCATCTACCTCGCCTTCTTCAAGCTGCTGCGTCTGCCGTTCTCGCCGGGGTATGCCGCTTTCACCTTCCCGCTGGTGATAGGTGCCACCGCCCTGTTCAAGGTGGGACACCTGCTGGCGCAGTGGCCGCAAGCGACCCACTATGTGGCGCAGATCAACCTGCTTGCCCACTTCGAACTGGGCGCCGCCACCCTGATTGTCGGCTACGTGGCCTTGCGTTATCTGATGTTCTTCCTGCCGCTGGGTGAGAGTGGCAGGGTGTCCGGCATGGCCCGGTATGGAGCCCGACGCTAGGCAAAGACCCTGTTGGAGAGCAAGGGGATAAGGGGTCAGTCAACGAGAAGAGCATGGGTGATGACATACTCCACTGGCCAGACCTAGTGACAGCGCTTCGCCAGCCGGAGCGCTTTTTTGTCTGCGGTGAAGTGTCGAAGGAGACTTTTTTGCCGCTGGGGAATCCATTTTTTGAACCAGCGCTCACCCTGAGGTGCTCATGATGAATTTCACTGGTATTACCTGTCAGGATGAATACAATGCAACCCCATTTTCTTCGTTTGACCTCATTCATGTCTTCCCTAGATCCTGTGTTTGACACCTCTTTTCAGACCCGTTTATTGCGACCGCGTTACTGGCCAAGCTGGTTGGCACTGGGTGCGCTGTGTCTGCTTGCCTTCGTGCCACCGCGTTGGCGTGACAAGCTGGCAGAATGGCTGGCGCCGCTGGTGCTCAAGGTCTCCAAGAAACAGATCTATATCGCTAAAACCAATCTGGATATCTGCTTTGCCAACAAGAGCCAAGCCGAGCGTGATGCCATCCTGATGACCTCGATTCGCATCGGTCTCAAGACCCTGCTCGGCTTCGGTGAGTTCACGGTGCGCAGTCCCGCCTACCTGATGAAGCGCATCCAGGTGAGTGGCTGGGAGCATATCGAGGCGGAGCAGGCCGCCGGCCGCCCCATGATCCTGGTGGTCCCCCATAGCTGGCCAGTCGATGCTGCCGGCTACTACTTCACTCAGCGCGGCGTGCCCATGTGCACCATGATGAAGAGTGCCCGCAATCCGGTCTTTGACTGGCACATCAATCGGGAGCGGGCCAAGAATGGCTGCCGTGTCTATGAACGCAGTGCCGGTATCAAGTCGGTGATCAGAACCATCAAGCGTGGACACAGCTTCTTCTATCTGCCGGACCAGGATCATGGCCGTGAGGCGAGTATCTTCGCTCCCTTCTTCGGCTATCCCAAGGCAACTCTGCCAGCCCTGCCACGTCTGGTGCAGCTCAGCGGTGCCCGGGCTGTGCCCTTGCTAGCCTGCTATGACGAGGCGCACTACTGCTACCGTCTGGAGATAGAGGCGCCGTTTACGGATTATCCCAGCGCCGATCTGATGGCGGACACTTGTCGCATGAATGACATGGTGCAGCAGCAGCTGACCCGTCATCCCGGTCAGTACATGTGGTTCCTCAAGATCTTCGATACCCGTGAGGATCAGGAAGGGCCGGATGGCCTCTACGAAGAGGGCATTAAGCGGATCCGGGGCGATCTTCCCCCTCGTCCCTGAGCGGGTGTCAGCGCTGTTTGTCATGGCCCTTCGGGGCCATTTTTGTGGGCGCCACGCCTTGGCTTGCGCAGCCCCTGGCACCCCAAAGTGGAAAAAAATATCAGGATAATTACAATAACCGTTTATTTTTTATGACTTGATGGTGGCCATGTCTTCACACGATCCGGTTTTTGACTCCTCATTTCATGCCCGTCTGCTCCATCCGCGCTGGTGGGGCAGTTGGCTGGCGCTTGGTTTTTTGTGCCTGCTGGCCCTGGTGCCTCACGGCGTACGCGGGTGGTTTGCCAATGCCATAGCCCCGGCGTTGCTGCGCCTTTCCAAAAAGCAGGCTTACATTGCCGAGACCAATCTCAAGATCTGTTTTCCCGAGCTGGATGCGGCCGGACGCCGCACCCTCTTGCTCAAAGCGATCCGCACCGGCCTCAAGACCTTCATGGGCTTTGGCGAGCTGACCCTGCGCAGCGCCGCGCATCTTAAAAGCCGCATCAAGGTGCGGGGCTGGGAACATATAGCGGCGGAACAGGCCGCCGGGCGTCCCATGATACTGGTGGTGCCTCACACCTGGGCGGTGGACATGATTGGCCGCTACCTGAGTGACGAGGGGCTTGTTCTGTGCACCATGATGAAGAGCCCGAAAGATCAGGTATTTGACTGGTACATCAACCGCGAACGGGCCAAGGGGGGCAAGGTGTATGAGCGCAGTGTCGGCATCAAGCCGGCCATCAAGGCCATTCGCAGCGGCGCCAGTTTCTTCTATCTGCCGGATCAGGATCATGGCCGCGAGGCCAGCCTGTTCATCCCCTTCTTCGGCCACCCCAAGGCGACCCTGCCGGCCCTGCCCAAGCTGGTGACGTTGACCGGCGCCAGGGCTGTGCCCATCCTCGCCTGCTACGACGAGGATGAAGAGTGCTACCGGCTTGAGATTGACCCCCCGTTTGATCCTTACCCCACGGACGATTTGACCGCCGACGTCAACGCCATGAATTGCATGGTGGAGCGACAGTTGCGCCGTCATCCCGAGCAGTACATGTGGTTTCTCAAGATCTTCGAAACCCAGGAGCATCAGGCGGGGCCGGACGGTCTCTATGAAGAGGGGATTAAGCGGATCCGCCGCGGTCTGCCACCCGAACCCTGAAGGGAAAGACATCGGTTGGCGTGTTGAGCGGAGGCGGGTGACAACTGCTTGTCATTCAGGCAGTTTGGTGGGCAAAAAGTCGGCAATTAGGGCGCCGCAGGGCGCCAGATAACAGGGATATGCACGCTGGCCCCACAGGGGCTATCTTCTGATGCGCAAATAGGGTAAAAGGGCGGCCATGAAAATTCCAAATCGAATCCAACCTCTGGTTGATGACGGCCTGGTCGATGACGTCATCAGCCGGCTGATGAGCGGCAAAGAGGCCGACGTCTATGTGGTGCGCTGCGGTGACGAGATCCGCTGCGCCAAGGTCTATAAAGAGGCGTCCAAGCGCAGCTTCAAGCAGGCTGTGGTCTATCAGGAAGGGCGCAAGGTACGCAACAGCCGCAGCGCCCGCGCCATGGAGAAGGGCTCCAAGTACGGTCGCAAGCAACACGAAGAGGTGTGGCAGAACACCGAGGTCGACGCCCTGTTCAAGCTGGCTGCGGCCGGGGTGCGGGTGCCACAGCCCTATGTCTGCCTCGACGGCGTGCTCCTGATGGAGCTCATCACCGACGAGGAGGGCAACGTGGCCCCCCGTCTCAACGATGTGGCGCTCTCGTCCGAGCAGGCCATCGCCGATCACGCCAAGGTGATCCGCTACGTGGTGCGCATGCTCTGTGCCGGCCTCATCCACGGCGACCTTTCCGAATTCAACGTGCTGGTGGATGGCCAGGGGCCCGTCATCATAGATCTGCCCCAGGTGGTGGATGCCGCCGCCAACAACCAGGCCAAGGCCATGCTGGAGCGGGACGTCAACAACATGCGCAACTACTACGGCATGTATGCCCCCGAGCTGCTCAAGACCCGCTACGCCAAGGAGATGTGGGCCTTGTTCGAAGATGGCAAGCTGACCCCGGAGAGCGAGCTGACCGGCCTGTTCGAGGAGAGCACCGAGGCCATCGATATCGATGCCGTGCTGCATGAAATCGAGAGCGCCGAAGAGGAAGCCCATGCCCGTCTGGCCCGAATGAACGCCGAGCAGGAAGACAGCTACTGATCGCCACTCATCATCACGTCATCAGTCACAACATGAGCGCCTTAGCGGCGCTCTTTTTATTGGGCCCGCACTGAGTCAGGCTGGCCGCCATCCAGAGGGAGAGATCCGGTAGAACCGCACCCAGCAGTTATCTCCGGCATGGTAGCGGCGATCCAGCCATTGTCCGTTGGCAGATTCAATGATCTTGAGGGAGGCTCTATTCGTTTCGTCGCAGCTGATGAGTACTGGGCTGGTCAATACATGTTGCTGCAGCCAGAGCAGCAGGGTACGGGCGACCCCTTCACCACGGCGGGAGGGGCGGGTCTCGTAGCCGATGTGGCCAAGCCACGCCCGGGTGGCCGGATTGTCGCCGTGGCGCAGGCGCAGGGCCCCGAGGATCTCCCCTTTCTCAAGCGCAAAGTAGGTAGTGGTAGGCGGATACCCCATGGGTAGCTGGCGTCCCTCGGCATGATGGAGCAGGCTTTGCAGCCAGCCATCGGGATCAAACTGCGCCACCTGATAGAGCGGCAGGCCTGCTTCACCGCATTCGGCCACATAACGGCGATAGGCGGGCGCATCGGCACGTTGCGCGGCCCGGCACACTATGGTGGCCGTCATGCGCGCAGCGCTGCCGTCTGCAGGGGCTTGGCCGCGCCACCGACGTGCGACAGCGTGACAAACAGCACCAGCCTCGACAACTGTGCTGAGGAAAACAGATTTTGCATTAAAGGGTCTCTACGGGCTCGTCCTGCCGGTCACTGTGTCTCGACCCTGAGGGTCGCCATGACAGTGCCGGATGACAAGATGCATCCCGCTCATTATCAATGGCTTGAGCGGCTGTAGTCCGATAGCGGCCACAACCGGATCGATGGCGGCAGCTGATTCGATTCATCAAGGACTCGAGACGGGGGGCGTCGATCGCGCTACTGATCTGAGTGGGTCAGGTTGGCTGCACCGGCAGTGCCATGACGGAGGCCTCCCGGCCCAGGTGGGCGAGCAGGCGGCGCACATCGTCCAGCGTGATGATGAGGGTGGCGGTGTTGACCAGCGGGTGGCACTGCACCTGTTCGGCATGCCAGATGGTTTGGTCCACCACCAGCGTCACCGCCTGTTCTGTGTCGCGCACCATGGCGAGCAGGGTGACGGCGCCGGGGGTGAGGCCGAGCACCGCATTGAGCCGCTCGGGGGAGCCAAAGCTCAGCCGCTTGACCCCGAGCGCCATGGCCAGCGCCTTGAGATCGACCCGACTCTCCTCCGGCGCCACCACCAAAAACAGCCGTTCACTTTTCGGGTCGCGCAAGAACAGGTTCTTGGTCCTGGCGGCGGGCAGATCGGGCAGCAGTGTGCTCGCCTCCTCACAGGTGAAGACGGGGGCATGGTCGATGCGCTGGTAGGAAATGGTCAGCCGGTCCAGCAGGGAATAGAGTGTCACCAGGGCTCCTTGTAGTAGGCAAATAGGCGCAGGGAACGGGCCGTTATCACTGGGCTCCCGGCGCATGGGCAGAGGGTCGAGCTTACCAGCTTGGCGCCTGCCGCGCAGCCTGGTGTGGCGATTGCGGCCAGGCACTGTATGAACGTACAATAGTCTCATCCCAAGGCCGACCTCTTTATCCTGAATGACTGCGACCCAGCCCACTGTGACTGTCACCTCTCCTGCCACGCCTCCTCGCGACGGTTTCATCCTGACCCGTCATGGCCGGGACGTACGTGACCGTGCCGGGCAAGGGGGGCGCACCGAGATAGTGATGTGGCTCTGGAGCGCGCTGGGGCCGGTGCGGCTGGTGGTGCCGGGGCAAGAGCCCGTGTTCTTCCTGCCACAGAGCCACATGCAGGAGGCGGCCGAGCTGTTCAAGGGGGCTGGGGTGAGCGGGCGATTTCGCCGTCTGCCCATGCACACCTTCGACGGGCGTGCCGTGGTGGGCTGCTATTTTTCCACCCTGAGCGCCTTTCACCGCGCCATCGAGCTGCTGCTCATTCGCGGGCTGGAGCACTTCGAGGCGGATATCCGGCTGCCGGAGCGTTTCCTGATGGAGCGCTTCATCACCGCCGGGGTGCGTTTTGGCGGCCATGCCCTGCAGAAGGGGGGCAAGCGTTGCTACTGGGAGGTGAACGAGGCGCGCTGCGCCCCGCAGGCGGTGACGCCGAGCCTCTCCTGGGTGTCGCTGGACGTGGAGTGTGCCATGGACGGGGCCCTCTTCTCGGTAGGGCTCTATAGCCGTGAGGATGCGCGGGTCATCATGATTGGCGCCCCCGAAGCCGGTGCCGAGGCGTGGGAGACCCGCATCGAGTGGGTGGCGGATGAAAATGGCCTGCTGAGCGCGCTGGAAACCTGGTTCAGCCAGCACGACCCCGATCTGGTGATCGGCTGGAACGTGGTCAATTTCGACTTTCGCCTGCTGCTGCGCCGCGCCGAGCTCAACAAGCGGCGGCTGCGGCTCGGGCGGGGGCGCGAACTCTGCTTCTGGCGCTCATCGCGTAACGATCCCCAGACCGGCAACGTCATCATCCCGGGCCGCATGGTGCTCGACGGCATCGATACCCTCAAAAGCGCCACCTGGCAGTTTGCCAGTTACAGCCTGGATGCAGTGGCAAGCGAGCTGCTCGGCCGTGGCAAGGATATCGAGGATGTGGCCAATCGGGGAGAGAAGATCACCGAACTGTTCCACTCCGACAAGGAGGCGCTCGCCCGCTACAACCTGGAAGATTGCAGGCTGGTGTGGGAGATCTTCGACTACTGCCACCTGATCCCCTTTGCCATCGAGCGGGCCTCTCTCACCGGGCTTGAGCTGGACAGGGTGGGGGGATCGGTGGCGGCCTTCACCAACCTCTACCTGCCGCGGCTCCATCGCGGCGGCTACGTGGCGCCCAATCTGCCTGCCGATGGCGGGCTCGCGAGCCCCGGCGGCTATGTGATGGACTCCAAACCCGGTCTCTATCGTCACGTGCTGGTGCTCGATTTCAAGAGCCTCTATCCCAGCATCATCCGCACCTTCTGCATCGATCCCATGGGGTTGATAGAAGGGTTGCAGCACCCGGACGAGGCCATTCCCGGCTTTCGCGGCGCCCTGTTTTCCCGTACTCGCCACTTTCTGCCGGATCTTATCGCCACCCTGTGGGCGGCGCGGGACAGGGCCAAGGCAGCCAGCAACAAGGCGCTCTCCCAGGCTATCAAGATCATCATGAACTCCTTTTACGGCGTACTGGGCTCGGGTGGCTGTCGTTTCTATGACCCCAGGCTTGCCTCTTCCATCACCTTGCGCGGCCACAGCATCATGCAGCAGACCCGGGAGTGGATAGAAGCGCAGGGGTTTGAGGTGATCTACGGTGACACCGATTCCACCTTCGTCCACCTGGGGAGGGAGACAAGCCCGCAGCAGGCGGATGAAATTGGCCATGAGCTGGCCCGAATGATCAACGACAACTGGAGTGCGCTGATCAAGCGTGAATTCGACCTGCCGAGCCATTTGGAGATCCAGTACGAGACCCACTATCGTCGCTTCTTGATGCCCACCATTCGCGGGTTGGAGAAGGGGAGCAAGAAGCGCTACGCCGGCCTGGTTGGAAAACAGGAAGAGGGGCGAGGTGAGGAGGAGCACCTGGTGTTCAAGGGGTTGGAATCGGTGCGCACCGACTGGACCATGCTGGCCAAGCAATTCCAGACCCGGCTCTACGAGCTGGTGTTTCACGATGAGGACCCCAGCGGTTATGTGCGCACCATAGTGGATCAGACCCGGGCTGGCCTGCACGATGATCTGCTTATCTACCGCAAGCGACTGCGCCAGAAGCTCGAAGAGTATCAGAAGAATGTGCCGCCCCATGTGCGGGCGGCGCGGCTGGCCGACGAGGAGAACCTGCGCCGCGGTCAGCCCCAGCGTTATCAGCACAGGGGCACCATCGCCTATCTGATGACGCTGGGCGGCCCGGAGCCGCTGGAATACAGACGCAGCGCCATCGATTACGAGCACTACATCGACAAGCAGCTAAGGCCCATCGCCGACGCTATACTGCCCTTCATCGGCGAGTCATTCGACCGGATCTGCGGCCAGCAGCTGGATCTCTTCTAGCGACGTCGCACCTGCAACCAGGGGCGGGGCTGTGTCAGGATGGCGGGGAAGCTGTGGCAGTAAAGCAGAATGCAAAAAGCCCGCTCGATGAGCGGGCTTTTCTAATCTGGTGCGTCCTAGTGGATTCGAACCACCGACCCCCACCATGTCAAGGTGATGCTCTAACCAGCTGAGCTAAGGACGCAGGGTGCGCGATGCGGCTTTTCATTTGCGAGAAGTGGTGGGTTTAATTGGATTCGAACCAACGACCCCTACCATGTCAAGGTAGTGCTCTAACCAACTGAGCTATAAACCCACATCAGGCAACTTTTTCTATTCGCATGAGGTTCAACCTGAAGGAGGTCAACTCACGGGAATATGGTGCGTCCTAGTGGATTCGAACCACCGACCCCCACCATGTCAAGGTGATGCTCTAACCAGCTGAGCTAAGGACGCATACTCGGTATTCTGTGATGGTGCGTCCTAGTGGATTCGAACCACCGACCCCCACCATGTCAAGGTGGTGCTCTAACCAGCTGAGCTAAGGACGCATCACAGAAAAGTGGTGGGTTTAATTGGATTCGAACCAACGACCCCTACCATGTCAAGGTAGTGCTCTAACCAACTGAGCTATAAACCCACTTCATTGTTTCTTCACTACGCCAGCACTGCTGACGTGGTCGGCATACTACCCATGCCCCCCAAGGCTGTCAACAGGCCGCACGCACAAAGGAGACTGTTTGCCCAGTTCTTGCGCAGCCTGTTGATTTTGCAGGCGAGTTGTCGCTTCCACGCCCTGTTACTGGGCCCGCGACAAGGTAGTGCAGGCCTCCGGGGTGGCAAAACGACCGTAGATGTAGCGCAATCTCGCCCCCAGCATCAGGGCGGCACTGGTGAGGCCGACGATAAAGCCGATCCAGAAGCCCTGCGGCCCCATCCGCGGTACCAGCCAGTCGGTCAGACCCAGGATCATGCCGGTCGGCAGCCCCAGTCCCCAGTAGGCGACGATGGTGATGTAGAAGATCGCCTGGGTATCCTTGTACCCGCGCAGTGCCGCGGCCGCCACCACTTGCACCGAATCGGAGAGCTGGTAGATGGCTGCGAAGAACAGCAAGGTGGCCGCCAGGGCGATCACCTGCAGGTCATCGGTATAGATGGAGGCGATTTGCTCCCGTAGTAGCACGGTAACCGCCGCGGTGAGCACAGCGACAGTCATGCCCAGCAGAATACCGGTACGGGCTGCCACCCGGGCGTGATGGGGTTGGCCTTCCCCTATGCTGTGGCCGACCCGGATGGTGACACCCACCCCGATGGAGAGGGGCAGCATAAACACCAGGCTGGAGAAGTTGAGCGCAATCTGGTGGCTCGCTACCGTCTCTGCACCGAACGGGGCCAGTATCAAGGCCACCACGGTAAACAGGGTCACTTCGCAGAAAATGGCCATGGCGATGGGGAAGCCGAGACGAAACAGGCGCCAGATCCGGCTGCCGTTGGGGCGTGCAAGCTGGGCAAACAAGTTGATCTTCTTGAAGTGGGGGGAGAGCTTCACGTAGACGATCATTGCCAGCAGCATGGCCCACAGCACGATGGCGGTGGCCACACCGCAGCCGACGCCGCCGAGCTTGGGCATACCGAAGTGACCGTGAATGAAAATGTAATTGGCGGGAATATTGACCGCCAGCCCGACAAAGCCGATCACCATGGTTGGCATGGTGTGGGAGAGCCCCTCACTGAAGTTGCGCAGCACCTGGAACATCACGAAGGCGGGCAGGCCCCACAAAATGGCGTGCAGGTAGCCGGCAGTCTTGGCAGCCATGACCGGATCCACGTCCATGAAGTGCAGCGCCAGCGGACTGAAATAGAGCGCCACCATGGCGATGGGGGTCACCATCAGGGCCAGCCAGAAACCCTGGTGCACGGCCGGGCGGATCTCGTCCCGTTTACGGGCGCCGTTGAGCTGGGAAACGATGGGGGTGAGCGCCATGATGATGCCCTGCACCAGCAAGATGATCGGCAACCAGAAGCTGGAGGCAACCGACACAGCCGCCAGATCCACGGCACTGACCTGTCCCGCCATCACGGTATCGACAAAGTTCATGGCGATCTGGGCCACCTGGGCCACCAGAATGGGGCTGGCTAAACGAACGAGCTGCCTCGCCTCGGACAAGTAACGTTGCACTGACACCTCCGAGTGGATCAGATAAAAAGAGAAAGAGCGGATAACGGATGGGCTTTTGCCTCCCCACTGCGGGGAGACAACATGCGGGGGGGCATTCTAGCCTGAAAATCAACCATCGCGAAACGGTTGAGCCATGGCTTTGTAGCGGGTTCAGGCGTCTTCGTGATCGCTGATCAGCAGATTGGCGGCGGCATAGGCGGCTTGCTCGCGCAGGTCGGCTGGCACCCGCTCGTCAGAGGCCACGGCGTTGAGCGCCCTGATGGTCGCGGCGATGGCCTGCGGCACATAGCCCTGATCACCTGAGCCGATCTGGTTATAGGCGATGCGAATGGCCTCACAACATTGATATACCTGCATTTCTTTTCCTCGTTAACCCGAATGTAAACGCCGCCACTATAGCGATCGAGGGCTGGCTTGTCAGCTGGTGCGCTTGTCAGTGCCGCAACGCGGGGTTAACCTGCCTTTTTTCGTAGCAGGAGACGAGACATGTTCACCGGCATAGTGCAGGGGACCGCCGAACTGGTGGCCATTGAAGAGCAGCCCAACTTTCGCATCCACGTGATCCGTATGCCAAGCCGGGTTTGGGGCGAGGGGTTGGCGCTCGGCGCCTCTGTGGCCCATAACGGCTGTTGCCTGACGGTTACCCGGGTGGAAGGGGATCTGGTCAGCTTCGATCTGATGCAGGAAACCTTGCGTTTGACCAACCTCGGTCAGTTGCAAACGGGGGACAAGGTCAACGTGGAGCGGGCGGCCCGCTTTGGTGACGAGATTGGCGGCCATGCTATGTCTGGCCACATCATGGGCACGGCTGAGGTGATCTCCGTCATCGACACCCCCAACAACCGTCAGGTGTGGTATCGCCTGGCCCCCGAGTTGATGAAATATGTGCTGACCAAGGGTTACATCGGTATCGACGGCATCAGCCTGACCGTGGGGGAGGTGCGTGAGAACACATTTTGCGTCAACCTGATCCCGGAGACCCTGGCCCGTACCAACCTGGGCTGGGTCAAAGCGGGCTGGCACACCAATATCGAGATCGATCCCCAGACCCAGGCCATCGTCGATACCGTGGAGCGGGTGCTGGCAGCGCGCCAGCCGGGGTGATCTGCCAGGTTTTGCTCGCTTCTGGCGACTTGCCATAGAAAAGGGCCTGCATCCTGCAGGCCCTTTGTGATCCCTTGTTCGCGTTCGCTCGCAGTCAAAACCGCGTGACTGTTTTTTGTGATTCGCAGTCAGAACAGCTGCTCGTCGTCGGCATCCACAAACAGCTGCAGGCAGTCGCGGGCCTCATCCCGGTGCAGCCGCAGGTGGATGGGGTTGCAACAGGCCATGCAATCTTCGTAGAACTCCTGATCCCCCTGGCTGGCATCCAGCTCGACCCGGGTGTGGTGGCCACAGTGGGGGCAGACGATACTCTTGCTGGTGTACTCGATCATAGTGACCTCCTGGGGCCGAGTGGCCGCCTATCTTCCCTGATTCTAGTCGGCCAAGAGGGGGTTAACCGCGAGCAAGTGCACGTTTATGACCAAGATCAAAGGGGGTGCTGCAGGCTTTCTGGCCCATGCGCCCCAGGCTCGCGCGCGCGTTCACGCGACCCAGCTGGCCAGCATGTCGGCATCCAGTTCGGCCAGCGAGCTTAGCTGGTAGTTGGCGATGGCCAGACGCGGATCGCCCACCAGGGCGGGATCCGGCACGATGAGCGCTTTCATGGAGGCCGCCTTGGCCGCCAGCAGGCCGGTAAAGCTGTCTTCAATGGCCAGACAGTGCACAGGTTCGACGCCGAGCTTCTCGGCCGCGTGGATATAGACATCCGGGTGCGGCTTGCCGAATCGCTCCACCTCGGCGGAGTGAACCGCCATAAAGCGATCACGGATGCCGAGCTTGCCGAGTACTGCCTCCACCATAGCGAACGGGGAGGAGGTGGCCAGACCCACTTTCAGCCCGCGCGCTTCGATAAGGTCGAGCGCGTCCAGCACACCCGCCTTGGCCTGACCTTCGCTCAGAATGAGGGCATTGACCCGATCCAGGATGCGCTGCACCACCTCTTCCTGGCTGGGGCCCACCCAGGGGCGGAGCCGATACCAGTGTGCCACCAGCTGATCGATGCGCACGCCTATGGTCGATTCACAATCCTCGACGGTGTGGGGGTGACCTAGTTCGGAGAAAACGGCCATCTGGGCCTGTTGCCAAAAGGGTTCCGAGTCGATCAGAACACCATCCATATCGAAGATCACCGCAGCTAGCATCTTGTACTCCTGACAAATTTGAAGAGGGGATTATAAGCCTGACGGGAAAATGCAAAAGGGGCAGTGCCATGCCCCTTGCGCCCGATCACTCGGCAAACGTTTGTTTTACGGTGGCAAAAAAAGCCCTTAGAACATCACCTCGACCTTGGCGGCCACGGCTTTGGCTTTTTCCACCGCAGCCGGGCAATCCTCTGCGCGGGCCAGCGCCACGCCGAGACGGCGGCGACCGGCGATCTCCGGCTTGCCAAACAGCCGCAGCTGGGCACCCGGTACCAGCGCCAATGCCTCGCCAATCCCCTGATAGCGGATATTCTGGCTGTGCCCGTCGCGTAGCACCACGGCAGAGGCGCTCGGCCCGTACTGGGTGATGGTGCCGACCGGCAGCCCCAGAATGGCGCGTACGTGCAGGGCGAATTCGGAGAGATCCTGAGAAATCAGGGTCACCATGCCGGTGTCGTGGGGGCGGGGGGAGACTTCGCTGAACCACACCTCATCGCCCCTGATAAAGAGCTCGACCCCGAACAGGCCATAGCCGCCCAGCGCCTCGACCACCTTGGCGGCGACCTCTTTGGAGCGAGCCAGCGCCAGTTCGCTCATCACCTGCGGCTGCCAGGATTCGCGGTAGTCGCCATCTTCCTGACGGTGGCCGATCGGCTCGCAGAAGTGAATGCCATCGACGGCGCGTACCGTGAGCAGGGTGATTTCGTACTCGAAAGGAACGAACCCTTCGACAATCACCTTGCCACGACCGGCGCGGCCACCCTCCTGGGCATAGGTCCAGCTCTCATCCAGCTTGGCGAGATCGCGCAAGACGCTCTGCCCCTTGCCAGATGAACTCATTACTGGCTTTATCACACAGGGCAGGCCGATGGCCTCAACGGCGGCGACAAACTCCTCCTTGCTCTGGGCAAAACGGTAGGGGGAGGTGGGCAGACCCAGGGTCTCGGCGGCGAGGCGGCGGATCCCTTCCCGGTTCATGGTGAGCTGGGTGGCGCGGGCATTGGGCACTACCTTGACCCCTTCTTGCTCAAGGGCGGCCAGGGTATCGGTGGCAATCGCTTCAATCTCGGGGATGATGAGGTCGGGTTTGATCTCGGCGACCAGCTCGCGCAGGGCGGCGCCATCGAGCATATCCAGCACCCGGGCGGCATGGGCTACTTGCATGGCGGGGGCATTGGGGTAGCGGTCGGCGGCGATCACTTCGATCCCGAACCGTTGCAACTCGATGGCGACCTCCTTGCCGAGTTCGCCGGAGCCCAGCAGCAGGGCACGGGTGGCGCCGGGGCGGGTTGCGGTTCCAAACATACGATCTCTCCTGATGTCGATGGTCACTGTTGATGGCCGCTATTGCACACTTGATTGCGGGAATAGCGGGCAAAAAAAGAGGCACGCATGGCGTACCTCAGGAAACGGGTTTGTGAGCGCGCTGCTCCAGATGGGTCAGCAAGGTAATGGCGCCAATGATGATGGCGGCGCCCAGCCACAGACGGCCGGGGGGCGCCCAGCCAAAGACCAGCCAGCCTGCCAGCACGTTCATCGGCAGCTTGGCAAAATCGAAAGGCTGCACGAAGGAGGCTTCCGCCACGCTGTAGGCGCGAGCGATGGACATGTGCGCGAGTGCCGACAGAATGCCCGCTGCCGCCAGCAGCAGCCATTGTGGCTCGGTGGGCCACTGCCACTCTGGCAGCGCCAGCATGGCGTTGAACGGGGTACTGAAGATAAGCAGGTAGACCACGATAGTGTGGGATGATTCGTTGGCCGCCTGATAGCGTACCAGCAGGGAGTAGCCCGCCCAGAACAGCGCCGCCGCCACCGGCAGCAGGGAGGCCCAGCTGAAATCGTCAGCCCAGGGGGCGAGGATCAGCATGGCGCCGGCAAAGCCCGCCAGAGTGGCCAGAATACGGGCCCGGCTCACCTGCTCCTTGAGCAGCAGGGCGGAGCCCAAGGTGGCAAACAGCGGCGAGGTCATCAGCAGGGCGATCCCCTGCCAGATGGGAACGGGCACCGCCAGTGCCCACAGCCAGAGCTGGATGCCGATCACCGCCAGCAACACCCGCAGCAGGTGCAACCGGAACTGATTGGTCATCAGGGATTGGCGCAGGCCGTGACGAACCAGCCAGGGCAACAGGCAGATCAGGGCGATCAGGTATTGATGGAAGGCGACCTGGGTAGAGGCAAGGCCGAGTGTGAAGCTGACATACTGGCTCAGGCTGTTGACGGCGGCGAAGCAGAGTCCTGCCACCATCATCCAGACTGCACCGGCCAGAGGAGAGTGCCTGCGTGAGGGTATCATGGGATCCGGGTCGCTGGAAAAAAGTGCGGCGGATCATAACGGCAATCGTTTGTTCTGCCAAGGGTTGAAGCGCGGTCGCGGGGCTGGCTGGCGAGGAAGTGGCCTTGCATCAAAAATTTTGAATAAGTTGAGCATCTATTTTCGCTATCAGCAAATAAGCACAATGTTTAGAGTGACCTCCATCGACAGCCAAGCTGTTCAACCGACAATCAAATGGAGTTTCACCATGGCCAATATCCTCGTACTCAAATCCAGCATCCTGGGTCAATATTCCCAATCCAACGCCCTGATCGACGGCTTCCTTGCCCAGCATCAGAGCGATACCGTGACCGTGCGGGATCTGGCCGCCCTCAACCTGCCGGTGCTGGATGGCGAGCTAGCCTCCGGTCTGCGCGGTGGTGACAACCTCAATGCGCGCCAGCTGGCGGTGATCGCCCAGTCCGACGAGCTGATCGCCGAACTCAAAGCGAGCGATCTGGTGGTGATTGCGGCCCCCATGTACAACTTCAATATCCCGACCCAGCTGAAAAACTGGATCGATCTGGTGGCTCGCGCTGGCGTTACTTTTCGCTATACCGAAACCGGTCCGGTCGGTCTGGTAGAGAACACCCGTGCCCTGGTGATAAGCCCCCGCGGCGGCATGCACGTCGGCAGCGCCACCGATCTGGTGACACCTTACATGCGTACCCTGCTCGGTTTCATCGGCATCAAAGAGGTGGATTTCATCTACGCCGAGGGGATGGGGATGGGCCCGGATGCACAAGCCAAAGGCATGGCGCAGGCCAAGGGGCAGCTGGAAACTCTGGCACTCTGATCAAAAGACTGACCATGGCGCACCCGCCATGTCAAACCAAACAACGCAGCCCTCGGGCTGCGTTGTTTGGTTTGGTGCGGGCGAAGAGACATGGTTCAACAGGGGCAGAGGGCGCGAGTCAATCCCGAATGAAGCGGCGGCAGCCACTGCCCACCATCAGGCACACGGCGACCAGGGAGCCCAGTAACAGCGTGCTGAGCCACTGTTCGGCGCTGTCGGGCAGGCGGGGGTAAAACAGGCTGATGATGAGCAGGCTACAGAGGGTGATCAGGCTGGTCTGTCGGGTCAGGAGCATCATGGGTCGTCCTTGGCTAGCGGTCGCGAGTGAAAGGCTAACCACCGAGTATGACAGCTTGATGTATCCATACATGTCGCTGGGTGTCATTGCACGGGGCAACCATCAACATATCAGCTTTTACCGCCAGAGCCAGTGCCGTTGGCCGGATTGTGATCCGGATCCCTATCTGAACTGTTTCTGATCCGGCCGGTAGTGGAAATCGCCGCTGGCAAGCCTGGCGACCAAGACCTCCTGGTCGATCTCCTGTGCCTTGCAGAGATCATCCAGATCATCAAAACGATCACGCAGCTGCATGTTGACAAGGCTCAGCAGCATGTTGATGTCCATGGTGGCGACGTTATTCAGGTTCATGACGTGTGCTCGTTATCCAGCAGATGGAGCTGTTCGATGGCGTCGCTGACGCTTTGCAGGTGCAGGCGAATGGTCTGGCGCGCTTCGGTGGGCAGATAGTCGGTGAGGGTATGCTGCCAGCTGCCCGCTTCGGTCTTGAGTTGCTGGAACAAGGTGAGCCCGGCCTGGGTGAGTGACACCAGACTGACCCGCTTGTCCTGTTCGCTGCTTTCGGTAAACAGGATCCCCTTCTCCACCAGGCGGTGGATTTCGCGGGAGATCCGCACCTTGTCCATCCCGCTTGCCTCTACCAGCTCTTTCTGGCTAATGGGGTAGTTGGGGCCGAGCACCATCATCAGGCGCCACTGGGGCACCGTTAGCTGATAGCGCTGCTGGTAAAACTGCTCAAAGGTATCGCGTACCATTTCGGCGGCGTGAACCAGCTGATAGGGGGGGTAGTGCGCAAGCAGCTCTATGATCTTTGACATATGACATCCTGCTGTGACGGCTGCATCGGGTGCAGTTTCTCTTGATACTTTGACCTTGATGATACGTAACACAAGGACATTTGTCTGAACAAGCACCAGAGAAATGTGCGGTTGCGCACGTCATCCGCCGCAACCGGGTCTGTTCGAGGCTGGTTTTGCCTCGGGCTGGTCAGCCTTTACGCAGCCAGATCAAGGCGTTGTGCTTGAGCCAAGCCTCGCGGCTCTGCAACGTGTAGCGCGCCGCCTCATCGCGACTGCCTGCCTGCCAGCTTTGGGGCTCCTGCTTGGGCAGCTTGCGCTGACCCAGCAGACAGGCCGGCACGTGGGCATTGGCCTTGATGGCCGCATCCAGCTGTGGCAGCGCCGCCTCGGGGCCATCACAGACAAATGCCATCAACGCCCTGTTGTAGAGCAGCCAGCTGGAGGCCTCGTCGAAGCGGACCAGCAAGGCGCGCAGGGCGCTCCAATCCCCTTGCAGGGCATAGAGACTGGAGAGGGTATAACGGCAACCCAGCTCATCGGCGATGCACAGGTCGAGCAGCGCCAGATACTCCTGGCGAGCCTGCTCCAGCTGGCCGAGGCGCAACAGGCAATCGGCCCGGCCGGCCCTGGCGGCGAGCAGGGGGCGGGCCTCGTAGGCACGCCAGCTGTGGCCAGCCATCTGTTGCCAGAAGGCGTCGTCGAACAGGGGCTCGGCATCGACAATCACCTTGTCAAACCAGCGAAGGCGAGCCTGGGGATCGCGGCAGGCATCGGCCAGTTCGAACCACTGTTGCCACTGCTCGGCCTGCTTGCTGTCGAGGGCTGCCTGAGCGTCGGGCACTGCCTGATACTCATCCAGCTGCAGCAGCTGATTGAGCGCCGTCTTCATGTTCTGACGCTGGCGTTTGCAAAATTCCATGAAGGACAGCTCGCTGCCAGCCGCCACGTGCAGCATCTGGGCCATGGGCTTGTCGCGAAACAGGCTGAGTTCGGCGGCCAGACTGAAGCGGTACTGGGTGGTAGGATCGTTCAGATCCTTCGGCTTGGGCCAGCAGGCAAACCCCTGGCTGAAACCGTAACACCACTGGCCAAGGGGGTGGCTCTGCGCAAACACCTGCTCCGGGCTGTCGGTAGGGAGGCGGCACTGGCTTGGCAAGGCGAGCTGGGCCACGTCAGCCTGTGCTTCCAGCTCGGCGATCAGGTGGTGCAATGCCTCGGCACTCTTCTCATCCAGCTCGGCATCCTGTTCCAGCAGTCCCGCCAGCGGGGCTTGCCAGTCAGGGGCATCCGGTCCCACCAGACGGGCACACAGAAAACCGTGCAGCGCCGGGTAGGTCATGTCCTGCCCACTGTGGGTCTGGATCCATTGATTGAGATGACGGGTACGAGTGGATGGATTCATCGACAGTTCCTCTGGATTTTAACAGCGGCGCAGTCTACCAAAAAGTGGGGTTATTTGCAGCCAAGCCCTGGCTGACTGGCGATGATATCGCCACAAGCCGAGCTGGCTACCCCGAAAATCGTGTGGGAGAAGGGCAAGGGGACTAGGCCCGGTTACCGCTCTTGAGGTAACATGCGCGCCCATACGGGCAATGAAATATTGGCCATCCGGATAATGAAAGAAGAGATCACCATGTTACAGATTGGCAAGATGAACACCCTCACCGTAATCGAGCTAGAAGACAGGGGCGCCTGGCTTGCGGCCGACGAATATGGCGAGCTGCTGCTGCCCAAGCGTCAGCTGCCGGAAGGCGTGGCCGAGGATGACGGTGTGGAAGTCTTTCTCTATCTGGATGCCGACTGTGAGCCGGTGATCACTACCGACAAGCCCTTTGCCATGGTGGGCGACATAGTCGGCCTCAAGGTGGTCAATGCCAACAAGATCGGGGCCTTCCTCGACTGGGGCATGAAAAAGGATTTGTTTGTGCCGACTCGTGAGCAGAACAAACCCATGCAGGTGGGCCACGTCTATCTGGTGCACCTGATGCTCGACAACGAGGGGCGCATGGTGGGCACCAGCCGGCTGGAACGTTTCCTGCGCACTGATCAGCCTCCCTTCAAGGCTGGCGACGAGGTGACGGCGCTGCCGGGCGAACACACTCCGCTTGGCATCAAGGCTGTCGTCAACGGTGAATACTCCGGCATGCTGTTCAAGAACGAGGTGTTTGGCCGGGTGATGACAGGTCGACCGCTGACCGCCTGGGTCAAGCAGGTTCGTGATGATGGCAAACTGGACTTGACCCTGCAAAAGCCGGGAATGGATCGGATGGACGACGCCGGTGGCCGGATCCTGACCCGGCTGATGAAGCAGGGTGGCAGCCTGGCCGTGGGCGACAAGAGTGAACCCGAGCTCATCTACAAGATGTTCAACATGAGCAAGGGCACCTTCAAGAAGGCCATCGGCGGTCTCTACAAGCAGGGTAAGATTGTCATCGAAGACAACTGCATCACGCTGGTCGAGGCAGAGACCGCAGCGTCGCCGGACGGCGAATAAGTGCCGAGTCCCTGTATCGGCCAGTGTCAGGCCAGGGATGGGCTCTGTCTCGGCTGTGGTCGTACCCTGACCGAGATAGGGCACTGGTCGGCCATGGAGAGCGACGCCCAGCTGGCGGTGATGGCAGAGCTGGATGGGTCAAAAAGCACCCATGTGTGCCCTGGCTGTGGCGAACCGGCGTTTTGCGCCGTCTCGGCCGGTCAGACCATAGATCAGTGCTGGTGCAGCCAGCTGCCTGCCTTGCCGATGCAGCAGGCCAGCACCTGCTGGTGTCGACGCTGTCTGGCCAAGGCCATAGCGGCGCAGGCTTAGCGGAGAACAAAAACAAGAAAGGCGCCCATGGCGCCTTTTTTATGCCTGTTGCTGGCGGTGCCAGCGCACATGAACATGGTGCTCGTTCAGATAACGGGGCAGCAGGAAGGTGGCATAGATCACCTCAAACTCATCCTGATGGTCCAGCAAGCCAACCCACACTTCGACCCAGCGCTCCATGTCGACCGGTACACCGAGTTCGGTTGACCAGTCTCCGTTGGGCAGAGTCGCCTCGACGGCGCCACGCTGTTCGAACTCCAGAGTGATGTCGACGATTTGTTCGGCGGCCAGCATGTCTGCGGCCTGCTCAAGAAACTGATCATAGGCCCATTCGACCAGCTGATCCGGGGTACGCTGTTCCATGAAATCACTCCAGATACATCGAGGTTCGCTACTGTAGCAAGTATTGACGGTGGCGGCCAGACCAGTGCGGATGGCCGCTTGTTGCCTATCCAACGAAGCGGACAGGAGGTATGGTTGACGAGGTGGTTAATCTGGGCTGGCTGAGCCTGGTCCGTGTTCACAGGAGTGAGAACATGAAGCGACGGGTGCGGCGACAGCAGATCAAGCGACGGCGGGAGGCCTGGTGGTGGCACTATCTACCGCTGCACCAGGGCACGGTTGGCGGTCATTTGGGCCCGCCGGCCGAGACCTCCCCGCCGAACGCTGACTGACCTTCTGTGGCCGGGGAGCGTGAGGGGGTCGAGCCCATAGGTTTGAGGTGCGCCTACCGGGCCCGAATGCCTTAGTCGGCCTGATGCACCCTGTTGAGGGTGACCTGGCCCAGCTGCCCCATCTGGCGGCGGATCCAGGCCGAACGCTGCTGCACATAGGGGGAGGGCGGCTTGACCCGATAGCGCCAGGGATTGGGCAGGACGGCGGCCAGCAGGGAGGCTTCATAGCGGGTCAGGCGGGCGGCCGGTTTGCCAAAATAGTGCCTGGCGGCGGCTTCGGCGCCATAGATGCCGGGACCGAACTCCACGATATTGAGATAGACCTCGAGGATGCGGGACTTGTCCCAGCCCAGCTCCATCAGCAGGGTGAACCAGGCCTCGATCCCCTTGCGCAAGAAGCTGCGATCGCTCCACATGAAGAGATTCTTGGCCGTCTGCTGGCTGAGGGTGCTGGCGCCCCGCACCCGCTCGCTGCGCTGGTTGTGCTTGAGTGCCGAGCTGATGGCATTCATGTCGAAGCCGTTATGGTCTGGGAAGCGCTGATCCTCGGCGGCGATCACCGCCAGCTGCAGCTCCCGCGAAATGCGCTCGAGCGGCACCCAGTCGTGCTTGACCTCGGCCACCTTGGCGGGCGGAAACAGGGCCCGCTCGATGCGCCATGACCACATGAGGGGATCGATGAAGCGCAGCAGTGCCACCGAGACGATGGAGCTGACCAGCGCTGCCAGCAGCAGCCTGCCAAGCCAGCTCAGCAGGCGTCGCCCCAGTGCGGGTCGCACGGGCTCGGGCTCGTTCTCCCAGATGTAGTGGCGCGGATCATCGGGATCCGGAATTATTGGGGCAGCCATTCGATGTGGCAGAACTTCTCGTCAACACGGCGGGAGAGCAGCATGCGGGCAAACAGGTGCTCATACTCTTGCTCGGCATTGCCAAGCCCGACCCAGATCTCGGCGTACTCGGCATCGCTCACCGCAAAACCCACATCCGCTTCCCAGTCATCGGCCGGATCGGTTTCCGCCAGCAGACCCCGATCGTTGAACGCCTGGTTGAACAGGGCTATCTCCTGCTCCGGCAGGTTGTCGGAGGCCAGCTCCATGAAGAGTTCGAGGGCGGTGTCGAGCAGTTCCTCGACGCTGTGCATTTCGTCGTTCAAAGACATTGGTCTGTTCCAGATAATAAAAAAAGAAGCCCCGCCGGCGATGCCGGACGGTGGCGCGCGCTATTCTAGCTGGCCCCTTCTCCCTTGGCGAGATCTGGCTCCGCGAGCTGGTCCCATTTGTGACAATAAAAAACCGGATCCTGGTACAGGATCCGGTCTTCATTGAGGGAAGGGGTCACGCATGGGGCGTCAGCTCATCCCTTCTTGTCATCGGCGAAGGTGATGTTGAGCTCCAGCACCGACAGCTCATCACTCTTCTTGTCCAGCTGGACCGTGATCTTGTCAGGGTCTATCTGCACATATTTGCGGATCACCTCGAGCAGGTCCTGTTTGAGCTGGGGCAGGTAATCCGGCCCCCCTCTGGATGAACGCTCGTGCGCGACTATGATCTGCAACCGCTCTTTGGCCAGTTGTGCGGTGTTTTGTTTCTTGTTGGAACGAAAATAATCCAATAGTGACATGTTTAACTCCCGAACAGTCGGCTAAAGAAGCCCTTCTTTTCTTCTTCCAGAAAACGAAAATCCTTGGTGTCGCCCAGCAGACGGGCAACGGCATCCTCATAGGCCTGACCGGCATCGGACTCCTTGTCCAGGATGACCGGCTCCCCCGAGTTGGAGGCGCGCAGTACAGCCTGGGACTCCGGGATCACCCCAAGCAGCTTGATAGCCAGGATCTCTTGTACATCCTGCACGCTCAGCATGTCGCCACGGCTGACGCGGGTCGGGCAGTAGCGAGTGAGCAGTAGGTGTTCCTTGATCGGGTCTTCGCCGCGCTCGGCACGACGGGACTTGGAGGCCAGGATGCCGAGGATGCGATCCGAGTCACGCACGGAAGAGACTTCCGGGTTGGTGGTGACGATCGCCTCGTCGGCAAAGTAGAGCGCCATCAAGGCACCCGCTTCGATCCCGGCTGGCGAGTCGCAGACGATGTAATCGAACTTCATCTCCGCCAGCTGATCCAGGATCTTCTCGACCCCTTCACGGGTCAGGGCGTCCTTGTCCCGGGTCTGGGAGGCAGGCAGGATGAACAGATTTTCGCAGCGTTTGTCCTTGATGAGGGCCTGATTGAGGTTGGCCTCACCGTTGATCACATTGACGAAGTCATACACCACGCGCCGCTCGCAGCCCATGATGAGATCCAGATTTCTCAGGCCAATGTCAAAATCGATGACCACCGTCTTGTGGCCACGCTGAGCCAAACCTGTGCTCAGGGCCGCGCTGGTTGTGGTCTTGCCAACGCCACCTTTACCCGATGTAACGACTATGATTCGCGCCATTCTCGCTTCCTTGTAACTCTATTTGATATGGTCTATTCGGAGTTGTTCGTTATCCAGCCGGACATGTACCGGCTGTTGTATCAGGCCGGCCGGCAGTGCATCGCTCAGTTGAAACGTGCCTGCGATGGATAGCAGCTCGGCCTGTAATTGCTGGCAATATATCCGTGCCTGGGTGTTGCCCTTGGCACCGGCTATGGCCCTGCCGCGCAGGGTGCCATAGATATGAATGCTGTCATCGGCGATGACTTCGGCTCCCGGGCTCACCGAGCCCAGTATCACCAGCGAGGTGCCGGCAGCATAGAGCTGCTGGCCGGATCGCACCGGGCCCACGTGTACCTTGCTCGGCACCAGAGGCGCCGGGGTGGCGGTTACCTCGACCACGGGCGCCGGGATGGGGGTTTTTTCCGGCGGATGCTCGGCCTTGCGGCTCTTGCCAGAGGCCATCACCGCCAGCCCCGCCGCCTTGGCGGCCGTCTTCATCGCCTCATTTTGTGTCCCCGTGATCCCGACCAGCACGAAATCCTCAGACTCCACCAGCTCCTTAAGCTGTTCGAAGTCGGGAATATCCGCAAGCCGTTCCACATTGATGACGAGGGGAGCACAATTAAAAAACAGGGGTGCCTGGGCGACCTTTGCCGCCAGCAACTGGCGGATCCGCTCAGGCTTGCCATCGCTGATATGCAACACAGAAATAGTGAAGGTGGTCCCTTTCAATTCGTTATCGCGCTCAACCATGAATCTTCCCCGAGACAGAGACGGTAATCCGTTATTGTTATTCAATTCCTGATGTTATAGTTTGCCACCATCAGAGGCAATAAACCCGTCGGATTATATCAATTTCCATGTTATGTGCAGTCTATAAAAGTCGCAAAAAAGCCGAGACCTATCTTTTTGTTGAAAGAAGAGAGGATTTTTCCCGTGTACCCGAGGTGCTGATGAGGACATTTGGTCGCCCTGAGCTGGTATTGATGACCAAGCTGGACCCAGCCAGGCCCTTGGGGATTGCTTCGACCAGCCGGGTGATGGCGGCGCTGACAAGCCAGGGCTTCTATCTGCAGGTGCCACCGCCGCCGGAAAATCTGCTGGAACAGCACAAGGCACAATTAAAGGCCTCGCGCTGATGAAGTGTCGGCTGGCTCTGTTATTATTCAGCGGGCTGTTAAGTGCCCCGTTGCAGGCCAGCCCCGATTTTTACGCCTATGTGGCTGGACTCAAACAGCAGGCCCTGGCCGCCGGTATCAAGCCCGAAACGGTAGCCGCTGCCTTTGCCAATATTCGGGTCATCGAGCCCGCCATCAAACACGATAAAAACCAGCCAGAATTTAAACTGACACTGGACAGCTATATTCCACGCGCGGTTCCGCAATGGAAAGTCAATCAGGCCAAGGCCCTATATCGTCAGCATTTGCCGCTGCTCACAAAAATAGGGGCAGAATATGACGTGCAGTCCCGTTTTATTGTCGCCTTGTGGGGCATAGAAACCAATTTCGGTAAATTGACCGGCACCTATCCGCTGATCTCCTCGCTGGCAACCCTGGCCTGGGATGGTCGGCGGGAGGACTTTTTCAAGGGGCAACTGCTGGATGCCCTGCGCATCATAGAGCAGGGGCATGTGACCCCATCCGCCTTCAAGGGCTCCTGGGCCGGTGCCATGGGGCAGGTGCAGTTCATGCCATCTTCCTTCCTCAAGTACGCGGTCGATCAGGATGGGGATGGCAAGAAGGACTTGTGGGGCAATCTCGCGGATGTGTTTGGTTCGGCAGCCAATTATCTGCAGCAGAATGGTTGGCACGGCGATGAAACCTGGGGGCGTCAGGTCAAGTTGCCAGAGGGGCTGGATCCCGCCTTGCTCGGGCTGGAGCAGACCCGGCAGCTGTCGGCGTGGCAGGCTCTCGGCGTTCGTCAGCTTGATGGTTCACCCTTGCCCGGGGTCGAGATGCAGGCCTCTCTGGTGCGCCCCGATGATGCCAAGGGCCGCGCCTATCTGGCTTATCCCAACTATCTGGTGTTGCGCCACTGGAATCGCTCCCACTATTTCGTGGTGGCGGTGGGCACCCTGGCCGATCGCCTCGTGGAATAATCGGTGCAGACCCGGACGATTCAGGTGGCGTGTGGAACGCTGTATTTATCTTGAGGGATGAATGGGGCGCGGGAATATGGGATGAGCAGGGATGACAAGTCAGGCGAGGCAATCGAAATAACGGGCAACAAAAAGGCGGGAATTCCCGCCTTTTTGTATTTTTGGCAGCCGCTGCTTATTCGCAGGCAACCTGCATCACCTTGATGGCCAAGCCACCACGGGAGGTTTCACGGTACTTGGAGTCCATGTCCTTGCCGGTGATGTACATGGTCTCGATGACCTTGTCCAGGGAGACGCGGGGCTTGGAGGTACGACGCAGGGCCATGCGGGAGGCGTTGACCGCCTTCATGGCTGCGATGGCATTGCGCTCGATGCAAGGTACCTGCACCTGACCGGCAACCGGATCACAGGTTAAACCCAGATTGTGCTCCATGCCGATCTCGGCGGCTTCACACACGTGCTCCGGGCTGCCGCCCATCAGTTCGGTCAGACCCGCGGCGGCCATGGAGCAGGAGACACCCACTTCACCCTGGCAACCCACTTCGGCGCCGGAGATGGAGGCGTTCATCTTGTAGAGCATGCCCACGGCACCGGCAGCCAGATAGAAACGGGTGTATTCGTCGCGACCCACCGGCTGGATGAACTTGTCGTAGTAGGCCAGCACGGCCGGGATGATACCGGCGGCGCCGTTGGTCGGTGCCGTGACGACGCGGCCACCGGCGGCGTTCTCTTCACTCACCGCCAGGGCAAACATGTTGACCCAGTCGATGATATTCATCGGATCGTTGGAGAGATTCTCGTTGGTGGTCAGCTGACGGTAGAGGGGCGCCGCGCGGCGGGGTACACGCAGCGGGCCGGCCAGCACACCTTCGGTGCGACAGCCACGCTCGATCCCTTCACGCATGGTGTTCCAGATCTTGCCGAGCTTCTTGTAGATCTCTTCCGGGGTGTTGAAGCACTTCTCGTTCTCCAGCATCAGGGTGGAGATGGAGAGCCCGGTCTGGCTGCAGTGGGCGATAAGCTCAGCCGCGCTCTTGAACGGGTAGTTGACGGACATGTCGCCGCTGTCGGCCTTGCCGAAGTTCTCTTCGTCGACGATGAAACCACCACCGATGGAGTAGTAGGTCTTGCTGTAGACAGCGTCATCTTCGATGAAGGCGGTCAGCTTCATGCCATTTTCATGCAGCGGCAGGGCCTCATCATGGAACACCATGGCCCCCTTGGGGAAGCTGACTGTGTGGCAGTGCAGGCCGATCGGCAGGCGGCCGGTCTGCTCTACGCGGGAGATGAATTCAGGGATGGCGTCGATGTCGACGTTTTCCGGCAGGTTACCCGCCAGACCCATGATGATAGCGGTATCGGTGTGATGACCTTTACCGGTCCAGGAGAGTGAGCCATAAACATCGACCTGGATCCGGGTGATGTCACGGATCTTGCCGCCTGCACGCAGTTCATCCACGAACTGTTTGGCAGCTTTCATCGGGCCGACAGTGTGGGAAGAGGAGGGGCCAACACCGATTTTGAAGATATCAAAAACGCTGATCATGTAACAATTACCTCAGGATAGAAGGGGGCGCCATGCCCACTCGCAGAAACGGGGTGATCCATGGGACGAGGGCGTCGTCGCCGAGGTCAATGAACCAGATAACCGCAGTGTAACGGTTCAAAGCCTAAAAAAAGTTGAAATAGATCTATTTTTGTTGAATCAGAGGCGCGAGTATAAAATTTATTTTGATGCTTATCCATTTTGTTAAGCGTTTGCCCATAAAAATACCCGGCTAGGCCGGGTATGTGGGGACGAAGTGGAGTCAATTGGCTGTTATTAACATTCTGTAATGTTAACCGCCAGGCCACCGCGAGCGGTTTCCTTGTACTTGGTCTTCATGTCGTTGCCGGTTTCCCACATGGTCTTGATCACCTTGTCCAGGGACACCTTGTGCTCACCCGTGCCACGCAGGGCCAGGCGGGAGGCATTGATGGCCTTGACCGCGCCCATGGCGTTGCGCTCTATGCAGGGCACCTGCACCAGTCCGCCCACTGGGTCGCAGGTGAGGCCCAGGTTGTGTTCCATGCCGATCTCGGCGGCATTCTCGACGATGGCGGGACTGCCACCCAGGATTTCGGTCAGGGCGCCGGCGGCCATGGAGCAGGCGACGCCCACTTCCCCCTGGCAGCCCACTTCGGCCCCCGACAGCGAGGCGTTCTTCTTATATAGGATGCCGATGGCGGCGGCGGTAAGGAAGTAGCTCAGCAGCAGTTCATCATCCACCTTGCGTACGAAACGATCATAGTAGTGCAGCACGGCGGGAATGATGCCGGCGGCGCCGTTGGTGGGGGCGGTGACCACCCGGCCTCCGGCGGCGTTCTCTTCGTTGACGGCCAGCGCAAACAAGTCCACCCACTCGATCACCATCAGGGGATCCTTGTTGAAGTTGGTCTCGCAACTGAGCTGACGATGGAGGGCCGGGGCCCGGCGTTTCACCTTGAGGCCACCTGGCAGTACCCCTTCACTGCGACAGCCGCGCTCGACACAGGCCTGCATCGCCTGCCAGATCTTGCGCAGTCCCGCTTTTATCTCTTGTTCGCTGCGAAACACCTTCTCGTTGGCCAGCATCAGACCCGAGATGGAGAGGCCACTCTCCTGGCAATGGGCCAGCAGCTGGGCGCCGCTCTCGAACGGGTAGGGAATGGGATGGGCGGCATCGAAGCGGGCCGCCTCTTCTTTGGCGTTGGCAAAGTGGCTCTCTTCTATAATGAAGCCGCCGCCGACCGAGTAGTAGGTCTGCTCGAACTGCAGGGTTTCGCTGGCGAAGGCTCGCAGCGTCATGCCGTTGGAGTGGGCGGGCAGTGTCTTGCGGCGATTGAAGATGATGGCGCCACTTCGGGCGAACTGGCATGGCTGCTCGCCGGCCAGCAGCAGCGACTGGTTGCGATCCACTTCGCTGAGGAAGGCGGGAATCGCCTCTATGTCCACTGATTCCGGATCAAAGCCGGCCAACCCCAGAATGATGGCCTTGCCGGTGCCATGGCCCTTGCCGGTCTGACCAAGGGAGCCGTAGCATTCCACTTCTACCCGTTCGATCCGGGGTAGCAGACCCTGTCGCTTGAGCTCTTTAACAAAGGTGCAGGAGGCCCGCATCGGCCCCACGGTATGCGAAGAAGAAGGGCCGATCCCGATGGAAAACAGGTCGAAGACACTGATCATGACACCACTCCGATTATGGGGTTTGTCTAAACATTGTAATTTTTTTGTAGTCGATGGAAAGCAGGGAAGCTGAGGCGTGTGATGGCGGCATACAAATGAGTGGCTGGCAGCGGGCAGGAAAGGTTGGAATGAGCGCGCGGGCGTCAAAGAGAAGGAGCGGGACTTGGGCCCGCTCCTTGGCACTGTTCAGCCACTCATCTGCATTCGGTCACTCAGTCGAGGAATTCGCACAGATAGGCGGTGGGGGTTTTCACCTCCAGCTTGAAAGAGGAGTGGCCCGCCACGTCGAAGGATTGGCCCTGACTGTAGGTGCGCCATTCATCCTCATCGGCCAGTTGTATGGTGAGGGCACCCTTGACCACCGTCATCCGCTCGGGGGCGGCGGTATTGAACTGGTAGTCGCCCGCATTCATCACACCGACCGTGGCTTTGTCTCCTTTTTGCTCGAAACCGATGGATTTTACATTTCCGTCAAAATATTCGTTAACTTTCAGCATGTTTCCATCCCTGTATGCACGTTTGAATAGCAAAAATAGCACATTTTTTTGTCAGTTGTCATGAGCAAAGCAGCAAAAATCACCATGTTCCTTTTGAATCTTTACTTTTTTGCAAACTTATCAATAACTCCTGTTAACGATCTGGCGATTTAAAATAGCAGATAAATGTGAGATAAAGCGCGCGCTCAGGGGAATGAACAAGGTTTCTTCCCCTGTTTGGTTAATTACACTGGGAAAGTGTGAATATTTGCTAATAAAAGGAACATTCTGTGTTAACAAAAGGACTCATAAAGAACGTTGGCTTCCAGGTTGTGGTGGCCATGGTGCTGGGGGCACTGGTGGGGGCGTTCATGGGTGAACAAGCCACCATCTTTGCGCCGCTCGGTACCCTTTTTATCCAGCTGATCAAGATGCTGGTGATCCCGCTGGTGGCCGTCGCCATACTGTCGGGCGCGGCCAATCTGGGCGCCAGCCCGGCGGCAGGCAAGATAGGGGTCACCACCCTGGTTTTCTTCCTCGGTACCTCTGCGCTGGCCGTGCTGCTGGCGCTGGTCATGGGGCAAATGTTCAAACCGGGCGTTGGGGTCGATTTTGGCTCCATGGCTTCCATGTTCTCCGGTGACTACGCCGACAAGGGCGCTTTGCCGGATGCGGTGTCGACCCTGCTTGGCATGATCCCGACCAACGTGTTCCAGGCACTGAACGAGGCCAACATTTTGCAGATCCTGGTGTTCTGCATGTTCCTCGGCATCGCGCTGGCCAAGCAGCCCCGCGAGCGCGCCAAGCCGCTGGTGGACGGGCTCAACACTCTGGTGGACGCCTTCGTCTGGATGATCAACAAGGTGATGCTGATAGCACCGCTCGGGGTATTTGGTCTGATGGCCGAGGCCATAGGCACCTACGGTTTCGACGTGCTGACCCTGGTACTCAAGTTGTTCGTGGTCTATGTGGCTGCCACGCTGATTTTCGGCTTTGTGGTCTACCCGCTGCTGGTGATGATCTTCTCCAATACGCCGGTGATGACGTACTTCTCTGCCATGAAGAAGCCGCAGATTGTCGCCTTCTCCACCGCCTCTTCCATGGCGACCCTGCCGGTGAACATGGAAACTTGCGAGCGGGATCTGAAGGTGACCAACGCCACGGCTTCCTTTGTGTTGCCGCTCGGTGCCACCATCAACATGAGCGGCAATGCCATCTATTACGGTCTGGTCGCCATCTTCTTCGCCCAGGTCTACAACATAGATCTCTCCATGGGTGCCTGGGCCGCCATCATAGTGACCTCGACCCTGGGGGCTATTGGTCAGGCCGGAGTGCCGGGCCCGAGCTTCCTGGTGGTGGCCGTGCTGCTGGCTGCCGGGATCCCGATCGAGGGGCTGCCGCTGTTGTTTGCACTGGATCGCCTGTTCGACATGATCCGTACCGCCCTGAATATCACAGGGGATGCGGCCTGCGCCATTATCGTCGACCGCTACAGCCCGGATTACGATCCGGATCGTTGGTCAAAATAACAGGAACACAAACGAGTCATTGAAAAAGGGGCCATCCGGCCCCTTTTTATGGTTTATCCCCAGTGCTTCTCTGCAACTGGTTCAGTGCCTGCTGGCAGCGCTGCTCGGCGGCATCGAGTTCCAGCAGCACCATCTTGATGTCTTCCAGCTGCTGCTCCAGCATCTCCTGCTTGTCGGCAACCAACCCCAGCATGGTCTGCAGCTGGGTTCTGCTACTCTTGTCCGCATCGTAGAGATCGAACAGATCGCGGATATCCGCCAGGCTGAAACCCAACCGCTTGCCGCGCAGGGTCAGCTTGAGGCGTACCCGGTCCTGCCGGCTGTAGATCCGGGTCTGTCCCTGACGGGTAGGATTCAAAAGTCCCTGATCTTCATAAAAACGAATACTTCGGGTCGTCACATCAAATTCACGGGCCAGTTCGCTGATGCTGTAGGTCCGTGAGTCATCCTTGGTTCGGTTCATGGCGCTATCTTGACTGTCATTTTGTTGTCAATGCAGGCTGGCACCTTACCCAAACGTCAACTTCCCCGCAAGTCTTGTTCCCGCAGCGGGAGCAGCATATGTTATGTCCAGGTAACAAGGAGAGAGCAATTGATGGATATTGTGATTGTTGCGGCCAAACGCACCCCCATGGGGGCCTTCCAGGGGGCGTTGGCCAATGTGTCTGCCCCTGAGCTGGGCGCTTGCGCCATTGCGGCCGCCATGGTGCAAGCCGGCCTCAAGGGGGAGCAGATAGATGAAGCTTATATGGGCAATGTGCTCAGTGCCGGGGTGGGCCAGGCGCCTGCGCGTCAGGCGGTGCTCAAGGCCGGCTTGCCGGACAGCATCCCCTGTACCACGGTCAACAAGGTGTGTGGTTCCGGCATGAAGGCGGTGATGCTGGCGGCAGATGGCTTGCGCCTCGGTGACACGCACATCGTGATCGCAGGCGGTATGGAAAGCATGAGCCGTGCGCCCTACTTGCTTGACAAGGCGCGCAGCGGTTTTCGAATGGGGCATCAGAGTGTGCTGGATCACATGTTCCTTGATGGCCTGCAGGATGCCTATGAAGGACAACTGATGGGACATTACGCTCAGGTGAGTGCTGATCGCGCCGGTCTGGCCCGCTCCGACATGGACGCTTTTGCCATCGCTTCCCTGGCGCGCGCCCTGGCGGCGCAACAAAGCGGTGCCTTCAGGGATGAGCTGGCACCGGTGCTGGCCGGAGATACCCTGCTGCTTGCCGAGGATGAGCAACCCGCCAAGGCCAGGCCCGATAAGATCCCTCACTTGAAACCGGCATTTAGCAAGCAGGGCACCATCACGGCAGCCAACGCCAGCTCCATTTCGGATGGGGCGGCGGCGCTGATCCTGATGCGGGCCGAGACGGCCGCGCAACTGGATCTGCCCGTGCTGGCACGATTGGTGGGTTATCAGAGTCATGCGGCCGCGCCTGCGGAGTTCACCAGCGCCCCGGTCGGCGCCATCCATAGCTTGCTGGCCAAGGTGGGCTGGCGAGTGGAAGAGGTTGACCTGTTCGAAGTCAATGAGGCGTTTGCCATGGTCAGTATGCTGGCAATGGCGGGCTGCAAGCTGCCCCATGACAAGGTGAATGTGAACGGCGGGGCCTGCGCGCTGGGTCATCCCCTGGGGGCAAGCGGCGCCCGGATCCTGGTCACCCTCATTCATGCGTTGCGCACGCGTGGCCTGAAGCGGGGAGTGGCTAGCCTGTGTATCGGTGGGGGAGAGGCGACGGCGGTTGCCATCGAGCTGGGTTAATCCGTGTCTGCCATGGCCTGGAGTTGCTGGTTGACCCAGGCCGTTGCGGCCAGATAGAGCTGGCTGACCTTCTCTTCATTGAGCCCGAGCCGGGCCGTTTTGGCGGTGATGCGCTGCCAGTTTGCACTCTCATAATCCTCACAGAACGAGAGATAAAATCCCAGGTTGCCCTTGCGTTCCAGCAGGGCGACCCGGATCTCCTCGATCAGGGGAATGGTGCCGAGCAGCTTGTCCATCGGCTGCTCCATCAGCACATCCAGCAGCGAGAACAACCCTGTGATGAAGGCTTGCTGTGCCTGCTGGGTAGGGGCATGGGCGTGGGCCAGCAGCTCGCAGAAACGGGCCCGGATCATGGACATCTGATAGAGCTCGGCGCTCTTGCCATGGCCGGCACTGGTGGTGGCGACCAGGGTTACAAAGCGCTTGAGCTGGGCGTGGCCAAGATAGACGGCCGCCTGGCGAAAGGAGGAGATCGGATTGGCGTGGCTCTTCAGGTGGTTGACGTAACGCAGCAGCTTGAGTGACAGCGATATGTCCTGACTTAGCAGTTGCTCGATGCGATTGAGGTCGGGTTCCTCCTGATTGACCACGTTAAGCAGTTGCATCACCACCACCTGAGCGGGCTGCATGGTGGCCTGTTTCACCATTTCGGGTCGACTGAAGAAGAAACCCTGGAACAGATCGATACCGAGTTTTTTCACCCGTTCGAACTCCGCTTTGTCTTCTACCTTCTCCGCCAGATAGGTGAGCGAGAGGTGCTTATGCTGCTGGATGAACATCTTGATCCGCAACAGCGAGGTGGCGCGCAGATCGAACTTGATGATGTGGATATAGGGCAGGAAGCGCTCCCACTCGTCCGACATGGTGAAGTCGTCCAGCGCCAGCTGATAACCTAGCCCATGCAGCTGCTGCACCTTGGCCAGCAGGGCATCATCGGGATCGGCATCTTCCAGGATCTCGATGACCACCTTATCTTGTGGCAGGCATTCGGCCAGCCCCTCCAGCAACAGGGAGTGGGGGAAGTTGATGAAGCAGGGATGCCCACCGAGCAGCTGATCGATGTTCTGTTGCAGGAACTGCTCGACCACCAGTCTGGCTGTGGCTTGTTGGGAGGAGATCACCGGAAAGACATTATTCAGACTGTCGCGGAACAGCAGCTCATAGGCGTGGGTATTCAACTCCCGATCCAGGATGGGCTGCCTTGCTACGTATGAATACATGCATCTCTCCAGTGTGGGTACTGGATTGATTTTATTGTGAAGATGCGCACTATGCCAGTGCTACTGGACTGGAAACGGTCAATAACTGGCATAGTGCTTGTATGGCAGGAGAGATCTGCCTCTGCTTGGGCTAGAAGAGGTAATTCAACTGCAGGCCGGCCAGCCAGGCATCCCCTTCCGAGGTACCCTGGAAGGTGGAGGTGGTCTGCGGCAGCCCGGGTTTCAGCTGCATGGTTTCGGTCACCTCCACCTTCTTGCCATCGATCAGGGTCAGACCCAGATCCAGCGAGAGGTGGCGGTCGATCTGGTAACCCACCCCGGCGCTATACCAGACCCGCTCAGAGTCAGGGATTGAGATGGTGCGGCGATCAGCCGGCACCGGGCTGCGGTCATAGGCCAAGCCGGAGCGCAGCTGCCATTGCGGTGCCAGCTGATAGGTCAGGCCCAGAGCGTAGCGCCAGCTGTCTTCCCAATGTTCGTCCTTGATGTGCATGACACCGTGGTGGTCGAGCTCGGATTCGAGCTGCACGAACTTGCTCCAGTTGGTCCAGTTGATGCTTGAGTGCAGCGCCAGGCTAGGCGTCAGCTGATGAAACAGCGCCAGTTCGGCGGTGGCGGGCAGGGGGAGTTCCAGGCTGCCGGTATCGGTAAATGGCTGATCGTTTTGATCGATGCCGATGGCATCGCCAGAGAGCCTCAGGGTCACGTCGTGGCGGTAGGAGAGGCCGATGCGAGTCGCGTCCGACAGCGTCAGCAGGGTACCCAGGTTCCAGCCCATGGCCCAGCCATCCCCCTTCAGGTGCTTGGCGATCTTGTTGTTGGAGGGGAAGGTGCCACCCACTTCCCCTTCCCCCTGAATGGCGGATATGCCGGCACCGACAGACCAGACACGGTTGATGCGATAGGCCAGTGAGGCACTCAGATCCAGGGTCTTGATATCGGAGACATTGCCGAAGTGACCGGCATTATAGTTGTCCGGCATCTCGACGCCGAGGCCGTAGTAGGCGGTCGCTGCCAGTCCCAGCCGCCACTGCTCATTGAGCGGCACTATCAGGTAGGCGTTCGGTATCCAGGCATCATCGGCAATGTCGTGGGCGCTCGCATCCAGCGTGACGGGTCCCATGGCGGTGGGGACCCGGGTGATCCCTTGGATGTTGACGTCGGGGCGCACATAGATGAAGCCGCCGGAGAAGGCCATGCGATCGAAGCTGGTCATGGCGGCGGCGTTGCGGGAGAGCACGCTGGCATTGTCGGCGATAGCGGCCTCGCCTGCGAAGGCGCGGCCCATGCCGGTGGCGGATTGTTCTGCCAGCTGGAAACCTGCCGCCTGGGCCTGGCTTGATAGCATCAGCAGGGCGATGAGAGACGGCGTCATGGTGGAGTGCATGGGATGGTCCTTGAAAGTGAACTTGGCGTTCAATCTGTCTTATGGTCGGGTGCAGGATTTTATATGGTATGACCAGTAAGGCAACGGCAGGGGGGCTGTGGGGAGAAAAACAAGATTAAATGCTGAGGGATAGGAGACTAATAGCTTGATAAAAAAGGAAAAGTGAACAACTGTTTGCTACAGCTGTACGCTGAAAACGAAATTTGGCATAAAAAAGAGCGCCCGTAGGCGCTCTTGTCAATTGGCTGACGATCAGAATTTCATGTTGAACTGAGCGGAGGCCAGCAGGGCGTTACCGTGGGAGGTACCCTTCCAGCGCAGCGCTTCGCTGTTTTCGACCAGCTTCTCGTTGACGTCAACTTTCTTGCCGTCCAGATAGGCCATACCGAAATCGACGCTCATGTCCTTGTCGATGTGGTAGGTGGCACCGGCGCTGTACCATATGCGATCGGAGTCCGGGATACTCAGGCTGCGGTATTCCTGCGTGATCGGAGTCTTGTCGTAGGCGAAGCCGATGCGAGCTTCCCAAGCGGGATTGACGTACCAGGTGCCGCCCAGCGAGTAACGGGTGGAGTCCTTGAACTTCTCCGGCTTGTGCAGGCAGACACCGACACCGTCAGCGCTGTTGCACTGGCCGCTGGTGGCCTTGAGCTCCTGGAAGGCACTCCAGTCGGTCCAGCTCACCGAGTAATGCGTGGCAAATTGCTGGTTCAGGCGGTGGTAACCGGCGAATTCGGCTTGGGCTGGCAGCTCCAGCGGCAGTTCGCCACCGACTGTCTTGAAGCCGGAGGAGGTTCCCCGATAGTCACCCTTGAAGGTCAGGTCTACCTGGGAGCGATAGGTCAGGGCGAAACGGTTGTTCTCGTTCACCTCATACATGGTGCCCACGTTCCAGCCGTAACCCCAGTCATCCCCTTTCATGTGGCTGACGATGGTGTCCTTGCCGATACCCGGCACGCCACTCAGTGGCGGCACGGCGGCCAGCACACCGGCTCGGCGGTTCAATTCAGCCTCGGCATACACCAGGTTCAGACCCGCACCGACACTGAATTGCTGGTTGACGCGGTAGGCGATGTTCGGGTTGATGTTGACGGTCAGCAGCTCTGTATCGCCGGCAATGGAGCCTGCGTTGAAGTTGTCGGAATATTCGGTGGACAGACCGTAGTTGGAGAATATGCCGATACCCCATGCCCACTGATCGTTCAGCGGCTGGATGAAGTAGGTGGCAGGCACGAAGGCGCTTGGCGCGATACCGCTTTCGCTGGCGCTTGCCAACTTGGTGGGGCCGGCATAGATATCACCATTTACATCCACATCCGGCTTGATATAGGTGCCGGCGACGGAGAGTGCCATCTTGTCAAAGCGGGTCATGGCTGCCGGGTTGCGTGACACCACGGAGGCATTGTCCGCCACGACGGCTTCCCCTGAGTACGCGCGACCCAGACCGGAGGCTGAGTGTTCGTTCAGCTGGAACGCGGAGGCAAAGGTTTGGGTACTGGCCAGGGTGACGGCGGCAGCGATCAGGCTCTTTTTGAAAAAGGCAGTTGTCATAGTGTTCTCTCTTGTAGGCAGATTTTCTGTCAGCATCAGGGCTTTTTTGCCACCGTATATGACAAGATCTGTTGTTATTTCAGCTTCTTCCCATTCAATTCTGGCGTGATTCTATGGTTCTGGTAGGAGGTAAGAAATCAGACCAGTGACAGCAGAATACATAAAAGTGACTATTGTGTTAATCATTTGTTTTAACTTGGCGTTTAAATAGTCTCTTTTGCCACTTATTGAATGAAATCCGAGCGTTAATGCTGATCCGCATCACAAAAATAATTTTGACCATTTGCAGTGATTGGGCGGCAAATGAGTGAGGATTGTGGTGGGAAAGGAGAGGAACGGGCAGACAACCGGATTGTCTGCCCGTGCAGTTGACTCGATGCGATGCGAGTCAGGATTGGGTTAACTCCTGTTAAATCGACCAGTGCAGACGGGACCCCAGCGCCTGCACCATCGGATCCAGTGGCTCCTGCATGTCACCGATTAACACCATGTTGGCCCCCTTGAGTTGTACTATCTCCCCCTTGAGCTGGCCATCTTCGAAAGTGGGCTGCAGGGTGAGTGGCACATGCTTGGGCACCAGGAACAGGGTCACGGGTCCCATCTTGCCCTGGAACACCATGTGCAGCGCCGGTCCCTGGTAAAAAGCACAGTGATTGACGTAGGTGACGTTCAGGTCTTGCATGCCCATCAGGGTAGCGCCATATTTTTCCATCTTGGCGTTGATGGTGCGCAGGCTCACCTTCTCATCCACATCCTTGATGAAGGGCTCCTCCCCGTAGACGTGGGCCATGGCGACTTGGGCAAGGGAGAGTTCAGCCGGTGGCGTCAGCGGCCAGCTGAGCCAGCGGGTGCTCATGCCGAGCAGGAAGGCGACCGAAGCAGCCATGGCCAGCGGGCGCCATTGGCTGCGCGGGCTTACTTGCAGGGGAACCTGGCTCTCCTGTTCGGCGTTCAGCGCCTGCCTGAGCAGGATGCGCTCGACCAGCCCGGCCGGTACCTCGACCTCCAGCGCCTGATGCAGGCGACGGTCCAGCTGCTTCATCTCGTCCAGATGCTTGCGATTGGCGGGGGAGGCCTGCGCCGCATCGAGAAAGGCGGGGTCATGCTCCAGCGGATGGGTGATGGCCCGCCGGCGAAATTCCAGCTCATCCATTGGTGTGTCCTCTCTGTTGTGTCGTTGACTCCATGGCCTCTTTGATCTGGTTGCGGGCCCGAAACAGGCGAGTCATGACGGTGTTCTTGTTCAATCCCAGTTGCGCCGCTATCTCGTCGCCGCTGAAGCCCCCCAACACCTGCAACAGCAGGGGCTCCTGATACTCGGCGGGCAGGCGGGCTATGTGGCGTCTGAGCCACTCGTTTTCCATCTCCTGCTCGTTGTGCAAGGCATCCGGATCGCTCTGGGGATGCGCGTCGAGATCGATGAGATCGAACTGCTTGCGCTCGAACCGGCGGGCATTCTCCCGTCGCAATATGGTGATGAGCCAGGCCTTGGCGGCCTTGTCATCGAGCAGCGAGTCGATGCCCTTCCAGGCGCGCAGGAAAGTCTCCTGCACCAGATCCTCCGCCACCTGCGGATCCCGACATAGCCAGTAGGCGTAGCGATAAATGTCCCCGTGCAGGGCATGCACCAGGGCTTCGTATTTGGTCTGTTTGTCTGCCATGCCTCCATAGACCGGGGAAACCGTGGGATCCTTTCCGACGGTGGCTCCTTTTTTTTTGAAAAAACCTAACGCCATCGCTGGGCTTCCTTTATATGAGTGTCCCCAAGGGTCATTGACCCAGGCGTGCCAGTTGCATGAGGCCATAGGCTATCGCAAAAGGTTCATACGCGCATAGCGGGCCGGCGAGGCCTTGCCATGGGGGCTGACGGTCAGAGGGGGAGGCCTGGGTGGCAAAACAGGCGCAATCCAGTGCGGCGAGTCCGGTGGCAAGCGCGGGGGCATGGCGACAGGGCAAGTCAGTGAGGTGTGCGGTGCGGTGCGCATGGCGTCGTGGCCAGCGCAGGCTGGCCCATGCCAGCAAGGTCGCTCTGGCATGGTTTGCATCCTCGCGCCGCAGTGCCCGCTGCAAGCGATAGAAGGCGTGCCAGCGTGGCCACCCTTGCCAGAGGGCGCGCAGCAGCAGGGCCCAGATCACCCAGTAAAGGCTCTCATGGTTTGGTCCGGTGAAGGCTTCCTGTGTCGGTGTGACTGCCTCGATGCGCAGCGGGGTGGCGGGCAGACGGGCGTATTCGATGCGCCCGCTCCGGGTGTTGAACCAGGGCAGCGTGATGGCTGGCAACAGGTAGTCGCCTGGCGCTGTGGCCGTCAAGGCCTGACGCCACTGGCGCTCGAAGCGCAGCACTCCCTTGGCGAGAAAGCGCTCCTGCTGCTGTTCTCCATCCGGTCTTGCCGCCATTGCGGCGGGCAGGGCAGCGGGCCCGGTGAGCTTGGGCAGGGTGAGCCGGTTGCCATCGCCGCCTTCCATCACCAGCGTCAGGGTGCGGATCACCGGCTCTCCCACCCTGGCACCCGAGGCTGGGCTTAACTGCTGGCTCAGGGTCAACTGGCTGGCCACTGGTTGCTGCGGCGCCAGGTCGATTTTCACAAACAGGGTGTCCGCTCTGGCCGAGAGGGGGTCACTGGTGCCGTTATCCTGGGGCAGACGGCCCTGAAAACGCGGCGACACCAGCGGATGTAGCCCGGGCTCTCTGGCCTGCAGCAGCCAGTTGCGGGTCAGCCGGCCCGGCAGTCCTGACCCTGCCGGGGCCTGCCACTGATCCTCGCCCAGGCGGCGAATGGTGAAGGCGTCGCTGGCTGGCTCTGTGAGGTTGGGGGCCTCCATGTTGGCGGGTAACCAGAGGCTGAGTTGATAGATGAAGGGTTGGCCCGGATAAAGCGGCCCCTGATGCAGCACCCTGGCCTGCAGCTCTATGGGGGAGATGGCCTGGCTGGGTTGCGCTACCAGTGTGCCCGCCTGGCGGCGCAGCGGCAGGGGCAAGGCTGGAGTCTGCTCCTGCCCAAGTGATAGGGAGGGCACAACCTCGGGGCTTGTATCCAGGGTGTGCAGCGGGATCTGCCAGCGGGTCAGGCTGTGCACGGGAGTGGTGACCCGGCTCATGGTTACCTTGCCCACTGCGAACTGGCGCAGCAGGGGGGCGATGACGAGTTCGTTGCTCTGGCGCTCCCCGTCCGCCTCTATGACCAGCAGCCAGTCACGGCTGTCGGCCCCCGGCAACAGCTCTGCCCTTGGCGGCGCGGCCAGCACAGGGGTTGAAAGCAGGCAGAGCAGCAGCCAGCAAGGCAGCAAACACAGCAGAGGATTGATTTTCACCAGGTGTCATCCCCTTTCAGTGCTCTATTCCAGGTGCCTTTCACCTCTTCCTTGAGCTGACGACGCTCGGCCTCCTTGCGCAGCCGCTGCTCCAGCAGCACCACGGGGGGGGCTGGCGGCAGCGGCGCGTCCGGGGTGGTGGCCTGCTCGGGGGCGTCGATGGGCTTGGGATCTTGCGCAGCCGGGCTGGCCTGGGGCGGTTGGGCTCGCAGCAGGGCGAGGTTATAGAGTGCATCCTGGTGGCCGGGCTCTAGCGCCAGCGCTGCCAGATAAGCTTGCTCGGCGGCGGCAAGATCCCCGAGCTGTACCAGCGCATTGCCCCGGTTGTAGTGGGCGGTTGCACTGTTGGCACGGGTGTAGGCGGCGACAGCCCGTGCGTAGTCACCGGCTCTGTACCAGGCATTCCCCTGCCAGACGGGGTCCTGGAAGCGGCGAGCCGCTGCCAGATAGTGCCCCTGCTGGAACGCTTGCCAGGCCTGGCTCTCCTGCGTGGATAACGCGGAGGCTGGGCTGGCCTGCAAGGGAGGTGGACTGAAGAGGCCAGTACCTGCGGCCAGCAGAAGCAGCCAGAGCGTGCCGACGCGGGCCAGCAGGGCCAGGGGCAGCAGGGGCAGCAGCAACCAGGGGCCCAGATCCCGTGACTGATGGGCCGTCAGCGTCTGGCTCATGGGGAGGGGCGCAAAGCGTGGCAGCCCTGCCTGCAGCCATTGCAACTGACCGCCAAGCTCGCTGGCCAGCTGCTGCATGGTCGCCACATCGGGGGCGGGCAGCTCGCTGCCTAAGGTTGCGCCAAAGCTTTGTATCTTGCTGGTGGCGGGCGGCAGCCTGCTGCTCTTGCCGCCGTTGGCGAGCAGGATATCGAGGCGGGGCGCCGCCTGCTGATGACAAAACAGGCTGCCCTGACAGGGCCAGAGCGCACGGATCCTCTCTGCCTGCTGCGCCGAGAGACCGTCGGTGACCAGCAGCAGGCGTGCTTGCTGGCCCGGGGGGATCTGGTCGAGCGCCAGCGCCACGGCGCGCTCGGGGGCACTCCCTTGTTTGGGCATGATGGCCGGGCGCAGGTCGGGCAACAGCAGCGCCATGGCCTGGTGATCCCGGGTGGCAGGCATGGCGAGGTAGGCATCGCCGGCAAACAGTATGAGGGCGATGGGGCGCCCCTCCTTGCCCGGGTGGGCCTCGGCCAACATATCCTGCAGCAGCACCCGCACCCGGGTGGCTCTGTCTGGCAGCAGATCGGTAGCCAGCATGGAGCGGGAGAGATCCAGTAACCAGATGTCGAGGGCCGGTGTCGGGATGGCCTGGCTCTGCTGGCGCAGGGCGGGGCCGCTGAGGGCCAGTATGACGGGCAGACCTGCCAGCCAGAGCCAGGGCAGGGTACGGCGGCGCCCCGGCAGCAGGTAGGCCTGCATGGCAGGGGCGAGCAACGGTGGCTGCCGGCGACGACAGCCCTGCCACAGCCAGGGCAGCAGGGCCAGCAGCCAGAGCGGGCGCAAGAGGATCAGCTCCATGACGGCCATCCCTGGCAGCGTGGTTTAATCATGAGCCTGCCCCCGTGGCAGTCGCCAGCGTAGACGCAAGGAGGGTGGCCAGCGCAGCCGGGCGGGCCAGCTCAACAGCAGCCAGGCCAGCGCCAGCGGCCAGGGGTAGAGCTCGACGTTGGGTCGATAGTGGGTGTGGGGCGTGGCGACGGGCTCCAGGGTATCCAGGGTCTGGTTGATGGCATCGAGATCGCTTTGGGTGCGGGCGCGGAAATAGCGGCCATGGCCCATCTTGGCCAGTTGTTGCAGTAGGGTCTCGTCCAGCTCGGTGCTGGGATCGCTCTGAGCCGGAGCCAGTGCCTCGGCGAAGGTATCGGGATCGGCCCCCACCCCCAGGGTATAGAGGGTCATGCCGCTGGCAGCGGCCCGTTTTGCCTCGCTCAGGGGATCGGCGTTGCCCGCCGTGTTGCGACCATCGGTGACCAGCAGCAGAGCGGTGGGGCGGTTGGGGTCGGCGTGCTGGCGGGCCAGCAGTATGGCTTCCCCCAGTGCTGTGGTGCGGCCCACCAGATCGAAGTCCAGCTCGCGGGCCAGGGTGAGCAGAGCCTGGGTCTCCTGGGTCAGGGGCGAAAGCAGGTAGGCGTGATCGGCGAAGACGATGAGGGCGATGCGATCGCCGGGGCGGGCCTGGATCAGCTGACTTATCTGCTGGCGCACCGCACTGAGCCTGTCCCGTTGCTCCCCCTCATCCAGCATGTCCTGGGTACGCATGCTGTCGGAGAGATCCACCGCCAGGATCAGATCCCGGCTGCTCTGGTAACTGACGAGGGGCGGCTCCTGCCATTGGGGGCGGCACAGGGCCAGCACCAGGGCGCACCAGCACAGGGCCATGCGCCAGAGTGGCTGGCCGGCGTGGGCACGCAACAGAGGAAAGCCGTCGTGCGCCAGCGTAGTTCCATTGTGCTGGTCGGTTGAACGCGGCGGCAGGCCGAAGCGCACCAGGAGTGGCACTACCAGTGCCAGCGCAAACCAGGGCCAGGCGAGGATCATGATGAGCTCCTTGCGCGCAGGCGCGCCAGACCCTGTTGCCAACGGATCCTCAGTGTGATCACCCTCTGTGGCAGGCAGCAGCAGGCTCGCCCCCAACGGAGGTAGGCGCGGCGCAGCGCCTCCCGTTGGCGGGGATCCGGTATCCCCTGACCGTAGAGCCAGTGTGGCCACAGGGGGGCAAACTCACGGAACTGGCTGCCTCCCTGCCTGTCCAGAAACGCGAGCCAGGCCTCCCCTTGCAAGGTGCGCGCCTCGGGCCAGCGGCCAAGGGCGGCCTCACGCAGCGCGGCCTGCAGTCGGGGCACCAGCTCGGGCGCCTGCCAGTCGATTTGTCGCTGCCAGTGGCGATAGCGCAGCAGGCTGAGCAGGGCTGGGCCGATCAGCGCCCCCATCAGCAGTATGATCAGCAGCGCCCACCAGCCCTGAAGGCGGGGATCCGGTGCCTGGGTCAACATGGGGCCAGGGTGGATGTCGCGCAGCTGCGCTGCCAGCGCGGACACGGGAGGCGTACCGGAGATGGCGGCGAGCAGGCTCAGAACTGGCGACATGCGCCCTCCTGCCACTGGCGTTGCAGCGGCTGGCCGTTGTCGAGCCGGTAGAGACGCTGCACCAGCGGCAGCAGTTGCTGATGGCTTTGCCGGGCCAGCCGCTCGGCCGCCCGTTGGTAGCGGTGGGCAAAGCCTGGCTGGGTGGCGTCGAGCCAGCCTCTCTGTCTGCCCGCTTGCACCGCCAGCCGTCCCTGGTCGGGCAGGTCTGCCTCCAGCGGATCCCGGATCTGCCAGCAGTGGATGTCGTGGCGTCGACCGAGCAGTTGCAACTGCTGGCAGAGGGCCGCATCGCAGGGTTGGTGATCCGTGATGATCGTCAATCTGGCGCCATGGGGCAGGGTGAGCCGTGCCAGGGTCTGGGCCAGTGATCGCGGCAGGGGCGTGCGATCCAGCCCCTTGTCGTAGTGGTGACAAAGGGCCTCCAGCAAGGGCACCAGGGGGCCGCGCTGGGGGTGGACATGGCACTCAACGCCGTGGCAGATCAGGGTGTTGGCCTGTTTCTCCCCCTGCCACAAGAGGGCCGCCGCCAGCTCGCAGCCCAGGCGTGCCTTGAGTTGGCAACGGGATCCGAAGTACATGGCGGGGGAGAGATCGAGCAGCAGCCAGTGGGCCTGATCCTGCTCCTCTCTGTAGAGTCGGGTGTAGGGGCGACCGAGCCGGGCAGTGACCCGCCAGTCGATGTGGCGCACCTCATCCCCCGCCTGATAGGCGCGCAGCTCGCGAAAGGTGAGCCCCGGCATGCGGCCAAGCCGGCCCTGCTGGGCCGGTTGGACACGCGGCTTCGGCCCCTGTCTCGCCCACAGCCGGATGGCCAGCAACTGGGCCAGGGTGAGGGCAATATCGGGATGTGCGCGGGGGGCCGGGTGGGAAGTCAAGGGCACGGTATTGCGTCCAGTAGTCGGGCGATCAGGATGTCGTTGTCCAGGTTGTCTGCCAGCGCCTGATAGCTGGGAATGAGGCGGTGGCGCAGTATGGCCGGCGCCAGTTGTTGTATGTCTTCCGGCAGCACGAAGTCCCGTCCGGCGAGCCAAGCCTTGGCGCGGGCGGCGCGGGCCAGGCCTATGCTGGCCCTGGGGCTGGCACCCACGGCGATAAGGGGCGCAAGCTCGGGGCACAGGCCGCTGTCCGGGCGGGTTGCGCACACCAATTGCACCAGATAGTGCTCGAGTCGCCCCTGCATCTGGACTGCCTGTACCGCCGAGCGGGCCGCCAGCAGGTCGGCCTGGCTCAGGGTGACTGGCGGTGGCGTCAGCTGTTCGCCCCGGGCGTTGAGTTGCAAGATGGCGAGCTCCATGGCAGGGCTGGGGTACTCCACCAGCAGCTTGAGCAGGAAGCGGTCGAGCTGGGCCTCCGGCAACGGGTAGGTCCCTTCCTGCTCTATGGGGTTTTGGGTCGCCGCAACCATGAACAGCGGTGGCAGGCGCCAACTCTTCTTGCCCACTGTTATCTGGTGCTCGGCCATGGCTTCCAGCAGCGCGGATTGCACCTTGGCGGGGGCCCGGTTGATCTCGTCCGCCAGCACCAGGTGGTTGAACAGGGGGCCGGGCTGGAACACGAAGCTGGCGTCTTGCGGGTGAAACACCTCGCTGCCGGTGAGATCGGCAGGCAGCAGGTCGGGGGTAAACTGGATGCGGGCGAAACGCCCCTCCACGGCCCCGGCCAACGCCTTGACGGCGCGGGTTTTGGCAAGACCGGGAGCGCCTTCGATTAACACATGTCCTTCACATAGCAGGGCGATCAGCAGCCCTTCTATCAGTGCTCCCTGTCCCAGAATTTGACTGCCAAGATAGTCCCCAAGCTGTCTGAACTCGGCTGCTGCCATGTGATGAACCCGTTGTTTTTATGGAGGTTGCTCTTTTTATACTCCAGTTGGTCCCCGAGGGCGAGGGAGGGGGCAAAGATGGGGCCAATTAAGTTTCAATCAGCCGTATGAAATTTGTGAGTGGATTGTTAAGATGTGGCGCAATGAGGTCAGACCTCTGCCTTTTAACCCAAGGAGCCAGGATGAAACAGCCATTGAAACTGACGACTCGCCAGGGCGAACGGATTGCCGTCGTGGCGGGTTTGCGTACCCCCTTTGCCAAGCAGGCCACCGCCTTTCACGGCGTGCCCGCGGTGGATCTTGGCAAGCTGGTGGTGAGCGAGCTGCTCGCCCGCACCGATCTCGATCCCACACTCATTGACCAGCTGGTGTTCGGCCAGGTGGTACAGATGCCGGAAGCGCCCAACATAGCCCGCGAAATCGTGCTCGGCACCGGCATGAGCGTTACCACGGATGCCTATAGCGTGTCGCGCGCCTGCGCCACCAGTTTCCAGGCGGTGGCTAACGTCACCGAATCCATCATGGCCGGCACGGTCGACATCGCCATCGCCGGCGGGGCAGACTCCTCCTCCGTGCTGCCCATCGGCGTCAGCAAGAAGCTGGCGCGCGCCCTGGTGGACCTCAACAAGGCACGTAACCTGCAGCAGCGCTTCAATATTCTGCGGACATTGAGGATCAAGGATCTGATGCCGGTGCCGCCCGCTGTGGCCGAGTATTCCACTGGCCTCTCCATGGGGCAGACCGCCGAGCAGATGGCCAAGAGCCACCAGATCAGCCGCGAGGCGCAAGATGCGCTGGCCCACCGCTCCCACAGCCTGGCGGCGCAAGCCTGGGCCGATGGCAAGTTGAGCGGCGAGGTGTTTACCGCCCATGTGCCCCCCTACACGTCGCCGCTGGAGCGGGACAACAACATCCGCGAAGCGTCCGATCTGGCGAGCTACGCCAAGCTCAAACCCGTGTTTGACCGGGTGCATGGCACAGTGACCGCCGCTAACGCCACCCCGCTTACCGATGGCGCCGCCGCCGTACTGTTGATGCGAGAAGGGCGGGCCAAAGAGCTGGGACTTGAGCCGCTTGGCTATATCCGCAGCTTCGCCTTCTCTGCCATCGATGTCTGGCAAGACATGCTGATGGGTCCCTCCTATGCTACGCCGCTGGCGCTGGACCGCGCCGGCATCACCCTCGCCGATCTCACCCTGATCGACATGCACGAGGCGTTTGCCGCCCAGACCCTGGCCAACCTCAAGATGTTTGCGAGCGCCGAGTTTGCCCGTGACAAGTTGGGGCGCAGCCAAGCCATAGGTGAAGTGGACATGGACAAGTTCAACGTCCTCGGTGGCTCCCTGGCCTACGGCCATCCTTTTGCCGCGACGGGCGCGCGCATGATCACCCAGACGCTGCACGAGCTGCGTCGTCGGGGTGGGGGATTGGGGCTTAACACCGCCTGTGCGGCGGGTGGGCTCGGTGTGGCCATGGTGTTGGAGGTAGAGTGATGAGCGAGAAGAGTTTTTCCCTGGCGGTACGCCAGGATGGCATCGGTATTCTCACCATGGATGTACCGGGCGAGAGCATGAATACCCTGAAGGCCGCCTTCGTGGACGAGGTCCGCACCGTGCTGGCCGAGGTGAAGGCCAACAAGGAGCTGATCGGTCTGGTGGTGGTTTCCGGCAAGAAGGATTCTTTCATCGCCGGTGCCGACATCAGCATGCTGGCGGCCTGTAGCAGTGCCCAGGATGCCCAGACGCTGTCGCGGGAAGGGCAGGTGATCTTTGCCGAGATCGCGTCGCTGGCCATCCCGGTGATCGCCGCCATTCATGGCCCCTGCCTTGGCGGCGGGCTGGAGCTGGCGCTGGCCTGTCATGGCCGGGTGGTGACCGATCACGCTAAAACCGTGCTGGGGCTGCCGGAAGTGCAACTGGGCTTGCTGCCGGGCTCTGGCGGAACCCAGCGGCTGCCGCGTCTCATCGGGGTAGCCAAGGCGCTGGATCTGATGCTGACCGGCAAGCAGGTAAGAGCCAAACAGGCCAAAAAACTGGGGCTGGTGGACGATGTGGTACCACTTTCCATCCTGCTTGAGGCCGCCATCAAGCTGGCCAAGAAGGGCAAACCCCGCCACGAGCTGAAGCGGGATCTGCAGGGCAAGCTGCTGGAGACCAATGCGTTGGGTCGCAAGGTCCTGTTCGATCAGGCCCGCAAGGGGGTCAAAGCCAAGACCCGGGGCAACTACCCGGCGCCGGAGCGGATCCTCGAGGTGGTACGCATCGGGGTGGAAGAGGGCATGCAGGCAGGCCTTGCCGCCGAATCCCGCCACTTTGGCGAGCTGGTGATGACGGCGGAATCCGCCGCCCTGCGCTCCATTTTCTTTGCCACCACCGAGATGAAGAAGGAGGTCACCTATCAGGGGGCCGAACCGCGCAAGGTCACTCACGCCGCCGTGCTGGGCGGGGGCCTGATGGGGGGCGGCATCGCCTTCGTGACCGCCACCAAGGCGGGGGTGCCGGTGCGGATCAAGGATGTGGCAAGTAATGGTATCGGTAATGCCATGCGCTACAGCTACGAGATCCTGGCCAAGAAGCTCAAGCGTCGCCACATGTTGCGCAGCGAGCTGGAGAAGCAGATGAGCCTGCTGTCAGGCACGTTGGACTACTCGGGTTTTCACCGGGTGGACATGGTGGTGGAGGCGGTGTTTGAAGATCTCGCCCTCAAACATCAGATGGTGAAGGAGGTGGAGCGCGAATGCGGTGACCACACCGTCTTTGCTTCCAACACCTCCTCCCTGCCCATCCACCAGATAGCGGCCGAGGCGGCGCACTCGGAGCGGATCGTGGGGCTGCACTACTTCAGCCCGGTGGACAAGATGCCGCTGGCCGAGATTATTCCTCACGCTGGCACCAGTGCCGAGACGGTGGCCACCACGCTGGCGTTTGCCCGTGCCCAGGGCAAGACGCCCATCGTGGTGAAAGACGAGGCCGGTTTCTACGTCAACCGTATCCTGGCCCCCTACATGAACGAGGCGGCGCGGCTGGTGCTGGAAGGGGAGCCGGTGGAGGTGCTGGATGGTGCCCTGCTCGATTTCGGTTTTCCAGTCGGCCCCATCGCCCTGCTCGACGAGGTGGGGATCGACGTGGGTGCCAAGATCTCCCCCATTCTGGAGAAAGAGCTGGGCGGCGAGCAGTTCCAGGCGCCCAAGGCGTTCGACAAGCTGCTGCAAAACGATCGTAAGGGACGCAAGAACGGCAAGGGCTTCTACCTCTACGGCAAGGCGGCGCCGCGCAACAAGCTGACTGGCAAAGAGGGCAAGAAGATGGTGGACGAGAGCGTCTACGCCGTGCTGGGAGTCAAGCCTGTGCCCAAGCAATCCCGGATGGAGATGGCTGAACGCTGCGTGCTGATGATGCTCAACGAAGCGGCCATGGCGCTGGACAGCGGCGTGGTGGCCTCGGCCCGTGACGGCGACATAGGCGCCATCTTCGGCATCGGCTTCCCGCCCTTCCTCGGCGGCCCATTCCGCTACATGGACACGCTCGGCATAGCACATCTGGTGGGGCGCCTCGAGCACTACCAGAAACGCTACGGCGACCGCTTTGCACCCTGTGAGCGTCTCAAGGCGATGGCGGCGGAGCAGTTGAGCTTCTACTAAGCAGAGTGTCGTGCCGGTGACGGCAGGGCCCATCTCAAGGAGGCGACCCCCGGGTCGCCTCCTGCATTTTGTGCGATCCCTGAAGGGGCGGCAGGCAACATGGGTTGAATTGTGTCCATATTTGGCCTGGTCAAGGGCTAAATTGTTGATCCAGCGCAAAGTAGCCCCCTATTTATTACTTTGGTGGCATAGGACTCAGGCGCCGGTTGGGGTCAAATAGCGTCATCAGGAACGGGGAGATAACCCCGTCACGAAAGGAACACCCATTTCACTGGATGAAGGACACATAATGAGTCTGCTTGAACAAACCATCTGGACTGTATTGGGATACGGGGCCATGCCCTTTATCTTCCTGAGCGGGTTTGTGGCGGTGGCAGTGACCTGCTGCTTGCTGCTCAATGCCTTCGGGGTCAAGTCCGCCGAGAAGTGATACGCTTCTTTCGTTCATACCGCCAAATGCCAGTCTTCGGACTGGCATTTGTTTTTTTAGCCTTTTTCGACACTTATCCGCGAGACTCAGGCCAAATGTGTGGTCAAGGTGGTCGAACCGATCGCCGATTTTGATTACACTGACGCGCAGTTTTTCCACCCCGGATTGATCACTCAAGGTATTCAAGGTTTCTATGGCTCTCAAGGCAACCGTATTCAAGGCTCAACTCAGCCTGTCCGACATGGACCGCCACCAATATCAGGACGTCTCACTGACCCTGGCTCGTCACCCTTCCGAGACCGATGAGCGCATGATGATCCGGCTGGCGGCTTTCGCCTGGCACGCCGCCGAGCGGCTGGAGTTCACCAAGGGGCTCAGTGCCGACGACGAGCCCGAGCTGTGGCGCAAGAACTACTCCGACGAAATCGAGCTCTGGATCGAACTGGGCCAGCCCGACGAGCGCCGTCTGAAGAAGGCGTGTAACCGCTCCCGTCATGTGGTGCTCTACCTCTACGGTGGCCGTGGCACCCACGTCTGGTGGAAGCAGAATCAGGGCAAGCTCAGCCAGCACGACAACCTCACGGTGATCGAGCTTTCCGACAGTCAGACCCTGCCACTGACCGCCATGGTGGCGCGCACCATGCACCTCACCTGCACCATCTCCGACGGTCAGCTCTGGGTCAGCAACGGCACATTGGAAGTGACACTGGATCCCGTCTTGCTGATGGGGCCACCCGCCCGCGAACTGTAAAGAGCCCGCCCATGTTCAGCGCACTGCTCAATATCGTCATCCCCGTGTTTGCCGTGGTGGGCCTCGGCGCGTTCTATGGCCGGTTGCGACCGGGCGGGGCGTTGGGCTATGTCAACCGGGCCAATATCGAGCTGTTTACCCCGGCGCTGGTGTTTTCGGCACTGGTCAAGTACCCGCTGGCGCTGATGGCCCACCTGCCGCTCATCGCGGCGGGGGCCTTGGTTATCCTGTTGCCGGGTCTGCTGCTCTCCTTGCTCAGGTTAACAAGCATCAGCCGGCCGGCGCTGATCCTGCCCGCCATGTTTCGCAACACGGGCAACCTCGGCATTCCGCTGATGGTGCTGGCCTTTGGCGAGCAGCAGCTGGGCGCCATTATCATACTGTTCGTGCTCTCCAACCTGCTCCACTTCTCGGTGGGCATGTTCATCCTCTCGGCCAACACCTCCCGCTGGCTCTGGCTGCGCAGCCCGGTGCTGTGGGCCGCCCTCGCCGGTTTGCTGGTGGCTAACCTGCACATTGCGCTGCCGGAATACCTGGTGACCAGCGCCTCCTTGCTCGGCCAGATCTCGGTGCCCCTGATGTAACCGACCACTGAGAATGAAAAAGCCGGGAGCAACCGAAAGTAAGTGGGAGATCGCGGGACAAACTCAAGGCTGACAAGGCTTGGAGGGGGAACGGAAGACGCCAGGTGCGCGCGGTACCAAAATGAAAGACGGTGCGTGACTCTTGGCGTGAATGCGCTGGAAATGAAAAACAGGATCTGGCGCTTCAAAACGGGGTTAAAGCTACTGTTTAGAGCCCGTTTTGAAGCGCGACAGTTTAAAAAAAATCGTGTCCTGCCCAGACTACCTTGCCGATCACGGTCAAGTTCTCCAGCTGGTTGGCTGGAACGACCTGCAGGGGGTAATCATCGCGGTTGTCGCTGATGATGGTGATCCCTCCATCGAAGTTTTTCTGCAGGCGCTTGGCATAGAGCTCTTCGCCAAGGCGCAACACGAAGATGGATCCATCTTCGATCTGATTCTTGCTGATATCGACCAGGATAGAGTCACCAGAGTGGATGGTGGGCTCCATGCTGTCGCCTTTGGCGAAGACCACCACCAGGTTATCCGGGTTTAACTTGCGAAACGTGAGCCACTTGCGGCGAAAGGCCAGCTTGCGTTTAACCTCATGATCATCATTAAACGCACCATGGCCGGTACTGACGGTGACATGGTAGCCATCGATCAGCGCGTACTCCTCATCAAACTCCTCACATTGCACCATCTGCTCGCCCGTTCCATCAGGATGTTTCGGGCCCTGACCGGTGGCCAGCCACTCCAGATTGACATTGAACACCCGCGCGATGCGCAGCGCCTTGTCGATGGTGGGCAGTGAATTGAACGGAGGGAAGTATTTACGCATCCCCGATTCACTCATCCCCGCCTGTTTAGCGAATGCCTTGTAACTCAGACTCCCGCGAAGCTCATCCAGACGGTCACTCAGAGTATCCATTCCAGCCGTCAGAAAAGATACCTCACCGTCTTTTTGTACTGCTTGTGGTTTTTCTTCATAACGCTCTGACATACAAGGAATTCTCGGCTAGTAGCTAATGCTGGTGATTCAACAGACAAAAAATTCCGCACAAAAAGACTTGTCAATCTTTTTGGGGTGATCAATCATTCATATATGACGCATTGCGACATAAAATCATTCATTTATGAATGGTGAAGACGCGCGCCGCGACACTTGATGATACCGAAACGGGGTGAGTATGTCAGGGAAAACACCAGAGTGGATCAGGGCTGAGCTCATAAAACGTGGATATTCCCAAGCTGCTTGGGCCCGCGCTAAAGGGCTGCATCCCAGAGCCGTACAGCGCTGTATCAAACACTATGCCCCAGCCAAGGGTGTCAGCCCCAAGCGTCGGGAAAGTCGCTCCATCATGGCCTTGCTCTCCGAGTCGCTTGGGATCGATCTGCTGGGAGGTGACCAATGAGCACTTGGTACACCGCCCAAGCGTTGGCGGGGTTGGCCGGCATGCCGGCTTACCCCGATGGTGTGCGAAAAAAGGCCGAGCGTGAAGAGTGGCAAAGCCGCAAACGCGAGAAAGGCAAAGGGGCCGAGTACCACATCAGCTCACTGCCGATCGAAGCCCGCCGTTATCTGGCAGAGCAAGCCGTGGCCGCACAAGGTCAAGCCGTGACCGATCATGCGGCGGGTGGCAAGGCCATGGCCAAGCTGTTGGCGCGTGAGGTGCCGGTCAAACCGGAGGCAGGCCGCAAATTGCTGACATTGGGGGAGGGTGCTCGCCAGAAGGTCGATGCCAGACTGCTGATCCTGCAGGCCGCCGATATTTTCCTGGCACCCTATCAAGCTTGCCAACAAGGGGAGGTGGGGCGCCGGGCATTTATTGAGGCTTACCGTGCCCGCAGCCTGTCACTCCCTGCGAGCGTCTATGACCGGCAAAAACCATTCAGCCTGATCACCCTGCGCCGTTGGCAGAGTGCGTTGGCGGACGAAGGCCCCGCAGCCCTGGCGGGCAACTACCAGCGGGAGCGGCCATCGACCGTCGAGCAGAGCCCGGATCTGGCCCAGTTTCTCACCGCACTGGTCACCGCCAAACCCCATCTGGCCAACAAGTGGGGAGCCCTGCACGAACTTGCCAGCCAATACAACGAGATGAATCAGCTGGGATGGCACATCCCCAGCCAATCCTCCTTGCGTCGCTGGATGGTGAAATGGTTGGCAGACAACAAGGTGGCCTTTACCTATGCCACCAACCCGGATGCCTACAACAACAAATACCGCAGCGCGATCGAGGAGATGTACCCCTGGATGGCTCAGCCCAACGACGTCTGGGAGTTCGACAGTACGCCGGTCGATGCCATGTTGGTGGATGGTCGTCACAGCATCATCGCGGTGATCGACGTGTTTACCCGTCGGGTGCGCCTGCTGGTGGCTAAAACCTCATCGAGCGAGGGGATCTGCCTGCTGCTGCGCAAGACGCTGCTGGCGTGGGGCACCCTCAACGATAACGGCGTGATGCGCACCGATAACGGCTCTGATTACGTGAGTCAGCGGGTCATGTCCATCTGCACCCTGCTCGGCATGAACGTTAGCCGCTCCAACGCCTATTCGGGGTGGGAGAAACCGCACATAGAGCGCTTCTTTCGCACCATGAGCCACGGCCTTATCGAGTTGCTGCCCTCCTATATCGGCCACTGCGTGGCCGATCGGCAGGTGATCGAGGCACGCAAGAGCTTTGCCCAGCGTCTGGAAGAAAAACGCAAACCGGATGCCGAAAAGGAGATCTTCGAGCTGGCCATGACGGCCTGTGAGCTGCAGAGCTTGCTCGATAACTGGCTCGATGCCCGCTACCACAACCGCAAGCATGGCTCCCTGGGGATGACCCCCAACGAAAAATATGGTCATGCCCGCTATCAGCGGCGGGCCATTGGCGATGAGTCGGCGCTGGATCTGCTGCTTAACCACATCGGCGAGGCCACCGTCTCCAAAGGCTTCATCAAAGCCGGTGGGCTCAAATACACGGCCCCAGAACTGCTGGAGCATAGCTGGAAGAGCCAGCGGGTCAGCGTGTTCCTCGACCCCAGCGATGTGGGCCGCGCCATCTTGTATCGCACAGGCGACTGGAACGAGCGGATCGAGGCCGTGAACATCGACCTGCTGGGCAATGGTGTCAGCCCGGATGCCTTCCGTGCCGCCAAGCGTGCCGATGCCAAGGCTCTGGCCGGTTTTCGCCGCGAGATGCGCAATGTGGCCAAGACCTTTGGCATCGACCAGCTCCATCAGGATGTGGTGCGCCACTTCGTCTCCCAGGCGCGGGATATCGCCCAGTTCCAACGCAGTGATCTCACCCTCGATAACCCGGCCCTGACCGCACTATCGGGCATTGCCGTCCCCGGTGAACCGGCTCAGTTCAGCGCTGCAGAACTTGCCGCCATTGAGGCCAGGCGAGAAGAGAAAGCCGCCCGCCAGCAAGCAACGGCAGGGCAGGAATCGAGAGCGCTCAAGACCGAGTACGAACAGGCCATCTGTTTGGCAGAGAAGGAGTTGGATGCCCCGTTGACAGAGCGGGAGAGGGAGTGGCTGACCCGGTACCTCTACAGCCACAAGCTGATGGCGAAACGGATTAACCGCCATCTGGATGATGTTCGGGCGATCCGCCACACCCAGGCAAAAGGTTAGCGATTAGCCCGAAAAGACCCAAAAACAAAGGACAAAACCACGATGAAACACAAGATCGTTGAAGTCAAAAACATGATCAAGACCGAGCAGCTGCTCGACAACTTGCTCAACCGCTCCAGCATAGTGCCGGGTATCGGGCTAATCCACGGCCCCTCCGGCTTTGGCAAGACCACCGCTGTGGAGTGGCTGTTCAACCAGGACGAAGTGAACGGCATCTATGTCCGCTGCTACAAGGCCGACACTGTGACCAGTTTGCTGGAGCAGATCGCCAAAGAGATCGGCATTCCCCAGCGCCACAACTTGCGGGCCCAGGTCGATAGCATCATTGAATCCGTGCGCGCCGAAGAGCTGGCCATCTTCGTGGATGAGGCCGATTACGTGGTCGGCAATGCCCGCATCATGGAGACACTGCGCGATATCTACGATGCCACCGAACAACCCCTGATCCTGGTGGGCATGGAAGAGATTGCCCGTCGTATCAGTCAGCGCAAGCAGCTGTTTAACCGCATATCTCAGTGGATTGAATTCAAACCCGCCGATCTGGAAGACGTGTCCCTGATCGCCAGCGAAATGCTGGAGGTGGACGTGGAGATCGACGATGCCCTGCTGGATCTCATCCGCAAGCGTTCCAATGGCGTGGTGCGCACCATCGTCTCGGCCCTCGACAAGATAGAGAAGATGGCCATGGCCTCTGATGCCCGGATTATCCGGTTGGAGGATGTGGACGCCAGCGAACTGCTCCATGACGTGCGCCGTAGTCGCTAGCCGTCAGGCTACAGCCAATAAAAACAAAGCACGGGAGGGATTCCAGTGGTTGATAAAAAAGCGACGTTAATGACGTTGCAAGCCTGGGAATGGATGTGTCAGCAAGAGGTATTTCTGATCAAGGACGTGATCGCCGTGACGGGAATGTCAGAGGCACATATCTACAAGGTCATGCGTGACTGGTTGGCCGCTGGCCACCTAGTCAAACACCCGGACGGCGTGGTATCTCGTCCGGCCTATTTCAAAGTGGTCAGCGCCCAATACATGCCACCTATTGGCAAGAGCTGTGGCCAGAAGAGGCCCAAATGCCGGAACAAGCGCAAAACCAATCAACAGAAGATGTGGAACACCATGAAGATCAGCCGTTTCTTCACCCTCACTGATTTGATCCTGACCGCTGGGGCGGGTCAGCAACAAGCCTGGTTTTTTACTGATCGGTTGGTGAAAGCCGGTTACGTCAAAGTGCTGTTCAAAGTTGACAGTTTGCTGCCTGTGCCCGCCAGACAAGGGCTGACAGGACGCTATCAGCTGGTCAGGGATACAGGACGTTACGCCCCTCTGTGTCGTGGCCATGGTTGCTGGGATCAAAACCAGCAGCAGTTATACCCGTACCAGCGAGAGGAGGATACACATGGACACGTGGCTTGAGGTGTTGCAGGCCGAAGTGGCGGCCAGCTCGCTGGCCCAGGTGGCAGAGAAACTCGGGATCTCTCGCACCACCATCAGCCAGGTCTGCAACGAAAAATACCCCGGCGATATGGCAAGGGTAAAAACCCTGGTGGAAGGGGCCCTGATGGGCAGCAAGGTGATGTGCCCCATTCTGGGCGAAATACCGGTGCATCAGTGTCTCGCCCATCAGCGGCGTGGTCCTCGTGACGTGGGCAGCAGTCCGATGGATATCAAACTCTGGAAGGCGTGCCGTAGCGGTTGTCCCCATAGCCAACTGGGTGAGGAGCAGCAACTGCGTCGGCCGATGCGCATCTCTGTTGAGCCTCACAACAAAGGCATGGACAGGAGCGCCAGATATGACGCCGAGGCCACTCTTTCGCGGTTACGCAGACAGGCAAAAAGCGATGGAGAGAATGCCAGTTCGTCCCTGCGCATCCTGACCGAGCTGCTGGCGGAGGAGCTCAAGATCATGGGGATCAAGTACAACCGGCTGCTCGACCGGGCCGAGAAGAATAACCAGTAAACCAGCGGGCCCTGTGGGCACAGGGATGGGCATCACAAGGAGAGCGGGATGAACAGAAATCTACAAAAAACTGCCGAGCAGTTGCAGATCTGGCTGACGGCGAACGGGTGCAAGGTGAGCACCAGCCGGGTGTGTCATACCCCCTTGTTGGCGGTGACCGGCCCCCTGCCCGAAGTGATGACCAAACGGGCGGTGTGGGGGCGGGAGTACCTGGGGGGTGTGGTGCGCGATGTGGCCCTAGTGCGTTTTGGTGGCTGCCTGTTGCACTGGCGCCAGTAAGGACAACCACCGGAATAAAACGGGATTAATCAAGGAGAGAGTCATGCAAGAAGCACACACCAGCAGTTCGACCCCGATGCGTAAGAACGCCCAGGGGCACTGGGTACCGGAAAACCTGATTGGCTCGGCGGACAAGCTGCGCGACGAGGTGGTGATGGCCATCATCGCGGCCGCCCGTGAAGAACGCTCCCGCCTGGCGGCGTTCAAGATAAACGCCATGCAGCAGATCGCTGACTTTGTAGATCTCTCGGCCGAGCAGTACGGGGTGGCGTGGGGCGGCACCAAGGGCAACGTGACCCTGCTCAGTTTCGACGGTCGTTACAAGCTGATCCGGGCGGTGGGGGAGCACCGCAAATTTGATGAACGGATCCAGGCAGCCAAGACGCTGATTGACCAGTGCATCGCGCGCTGGAGCGATGGTGCCGACGCCAAGCTGCGGGCACTGGTTGACCATGCGTTTAGGGTCTCCAAGGCGGGTCATATCGACGTCAACCAGGTGCTCTCCCTGCGTCAGCTCAATATCGAGGATGCCGACTGGGAGCAGGCCATGAAAGCGATCGCCGACGCCATTCAGGTGACCGGCACCAGTCAATATCTGCGGCTCTACGAGCGGGATGGCCAGGGCCGTTACGTCCAGATGAGCCTGGAACTGGCCAAGTTGTAAAAGAGGTATGCGCGATGGAAATCAACGTGGAAAAAGCCGAAGAACAACTGTTGCTCTGTGAGCAGATCACCGAAACCGAGGGCACCTGCTACCCCGACGACACCTATGAGGATGGTATCAAAGCCGCCCTGCTCTGGGCATTGGGGCTGGGGCCCGCGCCTCTCAATGAAGAGGAGTATCAGGGCGTGATGCCGCTCAAGTTTGAGCAATGAGGGTGCGAAACAGGGCGGCCTGCCGCCCTGTCTGCTCGGCGTGGTGGCCGGGTACTGATGAGCAGCTAGGGAGAAGCAGATGAAAAGTCGAATGTTAGTGCAGACCAATAAGTTGTTTGCGCTGGTTGAGCGGGGTAACGCCGATGAGTCAGCCAATGCAATGAAGACGATCCATGCATTGATGGCGGCGATGAAGGTTGAGCTGAATGCAGGGGGGAGTGGCCGGGAACAAGCCAAGTTGGGGGCGGTATGAACCACGAAGCCGCCTTCTGGTTGCTGGTCAACGTGATGGCCGCCGTTTATGGGGCCTTCATTGCTGGTCTGTGCATCGGCCTGTTTTTGGCCAACTGAGGAATCCGATATGGAAAACGTGAAAGCGCAGCCCAGGAGTTCACCGCCTCGATAAAGGAGCTCGGCGATGACCAAAACAGAGATGGATATTCGGCTTACCAAGATTTTCAGCGCGGCAGCCATTGCACAGGCAGCCCCTGATAAACGGACTGTGTGCAAACAGCTCAAGCAATTCGATAGAGAGGCACGGGCTCGTGGCTTTCATGCGCTGGCCCAAGAAGCCTGCCAGATGCGCTGGCAACTGGTGGCAGAGTTGCAACGGGATAGGGCCGTTATGGGGGAAGTCAGTCATGGCCATGTCTAACTGGCCACAATTGCTGGCATATGTGATGAAGTTCGTCCCCCAGAATCAGCAGCAGGCAGAGCAGTGGCTCGATAGCCATTGCCCTCAGTGGCGCAGCGGGCCGGACGTGATGGCTGCAGGGCAAATCTGGACGGCAAAGGCAGGAGGTAAAGATGAGCGCAATCACGAGCAATAAGCCAAGTAGTGAGCGCACCCGCCTGATCCGGCTGGTCCAGGTAGGCAGGCGCACCCTGGGGCTCGATGAGGAGACGTATCGGGATGTGCTGGAGCAGCAGAGCGGCAAGCGTTCAGCCTCCGAACTGACCCTTCAGGAACTGGATAAGGTGCTGGTTGCCATGAAGGCCGCAGGCTTTAAACCGACCGTTAAACGTCCTGTTAAAGGGGCTGCCAGCCAGCGTTTAAGCCCCGCCAGCGGTGGCCTGGTCAGAACGGGCGAGATAGGCGTTATCCGGGCAGTCTGGATCACCATGCACCGCCATGGGCTACTGCGTGATGGTAGCGAGACAGCGCTCAATCATTACGTCGAGCGCCAGACGGTGCGGATAAACAAGGGGATCGGGGTCGCTGAGGTGGCCTGGCTCAGCGATGCGCTGGCTTACTCGGTGCTGGAATCCCTCAAAAATTGGCACAAGCGGGAGATGGTGAAGGCGCTACATAAGGCCAAGAAGGTAATCCCCACAAATAAGAAGAGTGGACGGGTGGCTGGTTATCAGACTGTGCTGGCGGCCTTCGAGCAGATGAAAGCGGAGATGCATGATGGACGCTAACACTGAAAATCTGGATCTGTTCGCCGATGATCATGCCTCGCTGGGGCAACTGGTCGATCGCCTTGACCAGATCCCTGTCTCTGAGCTGACGGCCAAATGGCCCAAAGCCCTGAGCGAGCTGGTGGATGTGCTGGCCTGCGAATTGGTCAGAGGGGGGATGGGGCCCGAGCAGGCCAAGGCTCAGGCCCGCAAGTTGGCGCTGGTGCAGGCCCATTATATGGGGGGCCGTGCCTACTACATCCCCACTGGGGATCATCTCAAGGCTGCGCTGCGGGATAGGGCTATCTGGGATGAGTTCAACGGCCGCAATATCGACCAGCTTGCGCGCAAGCATGGTCTGTCGGTCCCACAGACCTATGCGGTGGTGGCTGAACAGCGGGAGTTGATGCGACGACGGATACAGCAAGAACTGTTTTAGGTATCACCAACGACCTCACATTGATGAGGTCTTTTGATATCGGTCATTGGAGGTCATCAATTATAACCTACATAGATAATAAATAATTGATATGTAGATTCTTTTACGATAAAAGCATGGTGTCAATTGTGCATGTAACATGCTGATGAAGGAAGATGAACCATGAATCAAGAGTGGATTCTCCAAATCAAAGAAACTCGCCGAACATTCTCTAACGCAACCTGGATCCCATTGAGGGCAAACGAAAACGATGAGAATGGGAAGATAAAAAAAGTTGGTTATTACAGCGAGTATTTAGGTTGTGGGTCTGTCGCATTTCCACCAGAGCATAGAAAATTAGTTGAGGAGCGCCTAGGCTGGAGTGATATCGGGATAGGGCATACAGTAGCCCCCTATGCTTACGAAGATGGATATTACGCCACTATTGACCAATATCAATACAACGATAAAGAGCCAATAGGCGTAAATCTTGTATTCGAGCATCCACAACCTGTTGTTGGGGGAAAACAATGGATACTAAATCCAGACTTAGTGGTTGCGCTCCGCTTGATAAAAGATGGAACGAATTGGGTTAGGCCTGAAGAGGATTTCGTTGTTGTAGCACGAGAGCATTTTGATAAAAATGGTGAACATCGTTTGATAGAAATCAAACGAGAATTCCTCATTGATTATTTGGCTGCAAGGAACCTTTCACTTCGACTCTCTTATTACCGCCAAAGAGTGGAAAATGTGCCATCTATTGAAGGCAGTGAGTACGCAGCTCTAAAAGCACACGAAGAGGAACGGGACAGCGGTCGATTTGAGCTCCGAATTAGTGATGTCAATGATGTGTTCGGAGGCCGTTGGGCGATATTCCGTGCTTGGCGTACAGATGTTGACGAAGATGAAGATGCGCCAGTGATGGGGCCAGAAAATGATCATAATACTGGCCATGAAAGCTCGACAGGAGAGCGAGGTGGATATGAAGGAGTCCGAGTTGAGGGTGAATTTTGGCGAGATGAGTGGATTGATCACCAAGCTCATAGCGTGCGTGTTCGTGGTGATACCGATACTAATCTCCCTCAATTCATAGTTGAGACTGATGGCAAACGCATGGCATCTTCTGAACTAAATAATGAAGATATTGGCCGATGGCTTTGGTTTCGTTCAAGTGTTGTGACTGACCTTCTAGGCCACCGCGGCTTTGCCTTGAAATGGTGTACGGCGGAGACAGGTAAGATTTGTTCTACCTCTGGCTACGCTACCCACTTTGGCATAAATTCTGCGGATTTGATAACAGTCTATGCCTACGACATTGCCCGTCTCGCTGCTTGGGAACAACATGTCTGGGCTGCGAACAACGTTGCGCCAGAGGGCAAGGTTTCACCAGAGTTGCTGATGGCGCAAGTTAAGGCCGAGCCTGCGTCTACACATGCGGTTGAGGAATTGTTTTTTGCTAGCATGCGAATGCTAGAGCAAGGCTTCCGTGATAAGTTTGGGATGGAGTTATTCAGTCACGACATAGATGATGAATCTACAATGCAGCAGATATCTCGCTTCCATAGCAAAGATCAAGCATCGTTGCTCAGATTGGCAAAAGACCTTGTCCGCGTCTTTTCGGATCGACTAAACGTCCGTGACCTTCGAAAAATTGCTACCCATGCAGACAAAGATAAGCTTGGCTCAAACAAGCTTCTGCAAGATATTCTTTCCCAGAAAATTGGAGCAGATAAGGCTCGTCAAGTTTTTTCTGAAATTGCTGGTGTCTATGATATGCGCGTCGGTGATGCACATCCAACTGGCTCAAAAATCACAGACGCAATCAAGCTTGCTGGTATTGATCAAGACAATTCATTTTTAATACAAGGCGAGCAACTCATTCACAATATTGGGCGATCTATTTGGTATGTAGGCAAGTTTCTTTTTGGACAAAAAGAGAGCTAGGCAAATTGTCGCTTAAGAATGTCTCAATTCGGAATTCAAAAAGTTAGACAGTTAATTTTCATGTAACCCACCATAAACCCCTGCCATAGAGGCCCCTCGGTACGCTGCGGATAACGCAGTTAATCGAGGGGCCTTTTATGTTGCCTGATACCTACCCCATTGCTCTTGCCTGGTTGCTTCGTCCCGATGTGGAAGGGGGCGAGGTCAATCACCCGGCAGACCGGGGTGGTCATACCAAGTACGGTATCGCCGATGCCGCCGATGGCAAGAAGGACGGCATGGCCGACCTCGATCGAGACGGCCAACCAGATATCGCCATTCGCGATCTGACACCTGCTCACACCGAATTGTTTTACCGATCCAACTACTGGTTACCCGCCCGCTGTGATCGGGTCGATAGCGTCTGCCCGCTGATTGCCATCGCGCTGTTCGATGGGGCTGTGCATCACGGCCCTGGCCGTTCGGTGCGTCAGCTGCAGCAGGCACTGGGCATCCTGGCCGATGGGGTGCTGGGCCAGCAAACCTTGCGGGTGCTGGCCGCCAAGACCGGTCGGGATGGTGGCCGCGCCCTGCTGCTTGGATTACTGGAGATCCGCGCCAGCTACATGCTGGGCATAGTGCGCAAAGACCCGAGTCAATGGGCCAACGCTTGGGGTTGGGTCAACCGCTTGCTGCGCCTGCAAAGCTATCTGCTCTCGATCCGGTTCGGGGAGGTGGCATGAGCAAACCCAGCTTGATCAACAAGCGCCGTCAGGCGTTGCAAGGGATCCAGGCCGCTGGCTGTTTTGGTATTCCCGAGCTCAAGAATCCCCGTTATCTCGCCAGCTTCAAGGATGGGCGCCGCGCCCACCTCAAGGCATACCTGGCCGCTTCGAGCACCACCAGTGCAGACCTGGAGACGATCCCGCTTTACAGCCACCACGCCACCCGCCAATCGCTGTTCGATCAGGGCTGGTGTTCGGTCACCGAGCTGGATCGCCTGCGGGCCCGTGCCCGATTTTCCCCCTGTCAGTACCAACCCCCACATAAGGAGCCTCAACATGGCTGATTCTCTGTTACCCCAAGCAAAATCGGCGTTTAAGAGCCGCACCGTGATCGGCGGCCTGATTGCTGTCGGCGCCGGTATTGCCGGTCTGTTCGGTGTGCCGGTCGATGTAGGTACCCAAGCCAGTCTGGCCACCACCCTTGTTGATCTGGCCAGCGCAGTCGGTGGTCTGGTTGCTATCTGGGGCCGTCTCAAAGCGACCCAGATTGTTAAATGATCGTCAAGTAACCGGCCCGCAAGGAGACGATCTTGAGCGACCTCATAGACCGCGCCCAGCAACTCGACGCCGAGCGAACCGGGCGCCTTATTCAATCCCATCAAACAAGGTCAAGGCCCCAGGGGGATGGCATTTGTTGCGATTGTGATGACGCGATCCCGCCATCCCGCCTTGTTGCAGAACCGGGTGCCGAGCGCTGTATCGAGTGCCAGACCCTGTATGAGCGCAAGGAGGCAGTCCGTGTGGGAATTCATCGTTAGGAACTGGGGGCCCTTGTATGCCCTGGCCAGTTTGGTTGGGTTGGTGGTCATCATCTTGCTCTCCAAGACCTACGCCAAACGGGAAGATCTCACCGCCCTGGTGGCTCGGGTGCAGAGGGTGGAGCAGGCGCTGATCGATCTGCCGAGCGAGCGGGAGCTGCACAAGCTGCAGCTGGAGATAAGCGAGCTGCGCGGTGAGCTGCGAGAGGTCAAGCCAGAGCTGCGCCAAGCCCGCCGCCTCGCCGACATGCTGCTGGAGAATGAACTTGCAGCGGTACAGAAGGAGAAGCCATGAGCATTCAAGCGATATTGGATTCCCAGCAGCGCCTGGTGATCTTGCGCTCCCTGCTGGATATCGGTGGTGCGGCCAACGAGTCGATCCTCAATGACTGCCTCGATCAGCTGGGTACCGGCCGGGTGACACGGGATCGGGTGAAGACGCTGCTGGCCTGGCTGGAAGAGCAGGGGCTGGTGCGTATTGAGCGGCTGGCCACGGTGCAGGTGGCTCACCTCACCGGCCGGGGTCAGGAGGTTGCAGAGGGCCGGGCAGTGGTGCCTGGCATCAAGAAGCCCCGAGCTGAAGATTGAGGAGGACTAGCCATGGCCGAGAAACCGACCCGTGGCCGCGCCAGCAAGGTGTGGCTGCTACCCGAGCCTATCCGCGATGCCCTCAATGCCATGCTACGGGACAAGGGCAACAGCCAGGCCGCCATTCTGGATGAGATAAATGGTCTGATCGAAGAGGCCGGGTTGCCGGACGATCTCAAGCTTTCCCGCTCCGGGCTCAGTCGCCACGCCAGCCAGGTGGAGCAGGTGGGCCAGCACCTGCGGGATTTGCGCGAAACCACAGCGGCCCTGACTTCCCAACTCGGTGACAAGCCGATGGGGGAGACCACCAAGCTCATCCTGGAGCTGGGCCGATCCCAGCTGTTCAAGGCGATGCTGGCCCAGGTGCAAAACCCGGAGGAGGCGGTGGATATCGACATGCTGAAAAACGCCATGCTGGCGGCCCAGCGGCTCGAATCCACCGCCATGCAGAGTCACAAGCGGGAGAAGGAGATCCGCCAGGCCTTCGCCGAAGAGGTGGCCGCCAAGACAGAGGCGATCGTCACCCAGACGGGGTTGAGCGGTGAAGCTGCTGCAGCCATTCGCCGTGAAATTCTGGGGATTGCCTGATGAGCGAGAGCCCTATGGAGCAGACCGCAATCGCCCGTTCCCAGCAGTTGGCGCAGGAGCTCGGCACCGAATACAGCCCGGATGAGGTGCTGCTGCCTTATCAGAAGATGTGGATCGCCGACGAGAGCCCGCTCAAGATCGCCGAGAAGAGCCGCCGTACCGGCATCACTTGGGCAGAGGCCGCCGATGCCACGCTCACGGCCTCTCGCGCAAAGGCGGCTGGCGGTGGCCATCACTTTTACGTGGGCAGCAACAAGGAGATGGCCCGCGAGTTTATCGACGCCGTGGCCATGTGGGCCAAGGCGTTCAACAAGGCAGCCGGTGAGATCCAGGAGGAGGTATTCACCGACGATGAGGATAAAGCCATCCTCACCTTCGTGGTCTATTTCGCCTCCGGCTTCAAAGTACAGGCGCTCTCCAGTAATCCCAGCAACCTGCGGGGGATGCAGGGCAATGTGACCATCGACGAGGCCGCTTTCCACGACCGGCTGGCCGAGGTACTGAAAGCGGCGCTGGCACTAACCATGTGGGGCGCCAGGGTGCGCCTCATCAGCACCCACAACGGGGTGGATAACCTGTTTAACCAGCTCATCAATGACAGCCGGGCAGGGAAGAAACGCTACTCCATTCATACCATCACCCTGGACGACGCCTGTCGGCAGGGGCTTTATCGCCGCATCTGCCAGGTCAAGGGCACGCCCTGGACACCGGAGGCAGAGGAAGCCTGGAAGGCGGGTCTGCTCAAGGACACGGCCACCGAAGAAGACGCCCTGGAGGAGTATTTCTGCGTGCCCAAGCAGAGCAGCGGCGCCTATATCAAGCGGGTGCTGATTGAGCGGGCCATGCAGCCGGATATTCCCATCCTGCGCTTTACCGCGCCCAAGGACTTCGAGCTGCAAAGCGAGGAGACCCGCAAGGCGGTAGTGGATATCTGGTGCGAGGAGAACCTAAAACCCTGTCTGGAAGCGCTCGACCGCAGTTGCCGCCATGTGCTGGGCGAAGACTTCGCCCGTAAGGGGGATTTGTCGGTGTTCGTGCCGCTTTCCCTCGCCACCAACTTGCGCAAACGGGTGCCTTTTGTGGTGGAGCTGATCAACGCCCCCTATGAGAGTCAGCGCCAGATCCTGTTCTACCTGCTGATTGGGCTGCACCGTTTCACGGCGGCGGCCTTCGATGCCACCGGTAACGGCGGCTATCTGGCAGAGGCCGCCCGCTTGCGCTGGGGGGCCGGGATGATCGAGTGCGTGATGCTCAATGACCCCTGGTACCGAGAGTGGATGCCCAAGCTCAAGGCGGAATTTGAGGATGGCAACCTGACAATCCCGCGCCATGCAGACGTGCAGGATGACTTGGGGAAAATCCAGGTCATCAACGGCATCCCCAAGATCGACAAGGGCAAGAACACAGGCCAAGGGGGCCAACAGCGCCACGGTGACTTTGCAGTGGCCCTGGCCATGGCGGTGCGGGCCAGCTGGATGGAGGGGGGCGCTATCGAGTTCACCCCTCTGCCCAACAAGCGCGATGAAGCAAGGGGCGATCACCATCATTCGTTCGAAAGAGGGGCCTGGTAATGGGCAGGATCATCGATATCAACGGCAATCCCCTGCGACTTGAAAAAGAGCCGCAGACCGAGAACTCGGCGGCACTGGCCCAGTTGCGCCGTCACTACAGTGAACACCCCACGGTGGGGCTTACCCCGAGCAGGGCGGCAGCCGCATTGAAGGAAGCAGAACAGGGCAACCTGATCGCCCAGTGCGAACTGGCCGAAGACATGGAGGAGAAAGACGCCCACCTGCAAAGTGAGCTGGGCAAGCGTCGCCGCGCTCTGCTGGGGGTGAGCTGGACAATCGAGCCGCCCCGCAATACCACCCCGGCGGAGAAGCGCGACAGCGAGATGATCCGCGAGCTGATTGAGGATTTTACCTGGTTCGACGATGCCATCTTTGACGCCACCGATGCGGTGCTCAAGGGGTTTTGTGCCCAGGAGTTCTGCGGCTGGGAGCTGGTGGAGGGGTTGCAGCTCCCCAAGGGCATCATCTGGCGCGATCCCGCCTGGTTCCAGACCCACCCGGACGATCGCAACCAGCTGCGGCTGCGTGATAACAGCCACGAGGGGGTTGCGCTCAATCCCTTTGGCTGGCTGCTGCACAAGGCCAAGTCCAAATCGGGATATCTGGCGCGCACCGGCCTTGTCCGTACCCTGATCTGGCCCTTTCTGTTCAAGAACTACAGCGTGCGGGATCTCGCCGAGTTTCTGGAGATCTACGGTCTGCCGGTGCGGCTGGGCAAATACCCGGAAGGGGCGACCGAGAAAGAGAAGGCCACCCTGCTGCAGGCAGTGCTCTCCATCGGTCATAACGCCGGGGGCATTATTCCGCGTGGGATGGATATTGAGTTCCAGAACGCCGCCAGCGGTCAGGCTGATCCCTTCGTGGTGATGATGGAGTGGTGCGAGCGATCCATGAGCAAGGCCATTCTGGGGGGCACCTTGACCTCGCAGGCCGATGGCAAGAGCTCGACCAATGCCCTGGGCAATGTCCATAACGAGGTGCGCCAGGAAGTGCGAGATGCCGACCTACGCCAGCTGGCCGCCACCCTGACCCGCGATCTGGTCTATCCGCTCTATGCCCTGAACGGCAAGAGCTATCAGGGCCCGCGCCGCAGTCCCCGGCTGGAGTTCGACGTGACCGAGCCGGAGGATATGCAGCAACTGGCGGGGCCGCTGCGCACTCTGGTCTCTATCGGCATGAAGATCCCGACCCAGTGGGTCTATGACAAGCTGCAGATCCCGGTGCCCACCGCCCAGGATGAGGTATTGGCCATTCAGGATAACCGGGGCGCAACAGGGGAGGCTGAGCTCAAGGCTCGGCTGACCCGTCAGGGACTGGCGACACTGGCCGCACATAAAGATGCGCAGGGAGATAACAACGATGCCCAATTGGCCAGACTGCAGGCCGAAGCAGCCCCTTTGCTGGCAGGAATGACCGATGCTGTCCAGGCACTGGTGATGCAGGCCACCACCCTGGAGGAGATCCGGGATGGCTTGTTGGCAATGGAGCCTGAGCTCAGCCATGACGAACTGGGGGCGCTGATGGCACAAGCCATCGCCGCCAGCGAGCTGCTCGGCATGCTTGAGATGGAGGAGGGCCGCTGATGCCGGTTCGCTCTTCGCCAGTCAGATATGGCTCCTTGCCCTTTACCGAGGCGATCGCCTTCTTTCGCCAGAAGCTTGATATGCCGAGCGAACGCTGGGCCGATGTGTGGCGCGATGCCCATAACCGCGCCTTTATGGTGGCGGGGGCCACCAAAAGGGATCTGTTGGCTGACTTGCGTGGTGCGGTAGACAAGGCGATCAGTGAAGGACAATCCATCGGGGCCTTTCAGAAGGCGTTCAAGGAGATTGTGGCCCGCCACGGTTGGGAGCATACCGGCCCGGCGTCGTGGCGCTCTCGCGTCATCTTCGAGACCAACCTGCGCCAGAGCTATAACGCCGGGCGTGAAGAGCAGATCCAGCGAATCAAGCACAAACGCCCCTATGCGCTCTATCGTCACGGGGACTCCGAGCACCCCAGGGAGTTGCACCTCAAGTGGAACAACCTGGTGCTGCCGGTGGATCACCCCTGGTGGGAGACACACAGCCCGAGCAATGGCTATGGCTGCAAGTGCAAGAAATTCCTGCTCTCCGGGGCCGACCTCAAGCGGCGCGGCTTGGTGGTGGGCAAGGCCCCGGACGATGGCGAATATGAGTGGGTGGACAAGGCCACCGGGGAGTTGCACAAGATCCCCAAAGGTATCGATCCTGGCTTTGATTATCGCCCCCAGACCCCGGCAGAGCTGACCAAAGCAGTGGCCAAACGCGAAGCGGCCAAGCCTGCGTTGGCAGCGCGGCTGCCAGAGCGGATAGTGGAGAGCGCCTTCTCCAGCGTTAAAGGCGTCACTGCACAGGGTTTGAGTGATCTGCTGGCCAAGTTGCCAGCCCCCCAGCGCGAACCGTTGGCGGCGTTCCTCAAGGCGCATCCGGTCAAAACGTTGTTTATCAAGCAGACCGAAATGGGGAAGGGGGCGGCAGGGCTCAAGATTGCCCCGGCGATTGCTGATTACCTGGGTAAAGACCCGTACCTGGTGCGCTCCTTTTACTATGCGCGCCGGGCCAGCAGGGTCAACGGCTTTACCGCAACCAGCTGGGATCATCTGGTTATCAAGGTAAAGGGGGGCGATACTTTAAAGACGGTGGATATGCAGGCGGTGCAAGCGGCGGCCACCGAAGTGCTGACTGATGCCCACGCAAATAGCGGTCCGCGCCAATGGCTGCCAAGAGGTACCAGTGGCGAAACCTTGCGTCGTCACTGGAGTGTGTCGGCCAATGTAGGCGGTAAACTGGGGGAATCGGCCCAGCGGATCTCGACTTGGTTGCATGAGCTCGGCCATCAGGTTCACTTCTGGGCCGGGGAGCCTAATCTCACCGGTATTGGCCTGATTACCGAATATGCCGGAACCAATGGCAAAGAGATGGCTGCCGAGGCGTTTGCCGCCTGGGTACTGGCGAGGGAATCCATGCTGGAGCACTTTCCCGAACTGGCCAAGCGGGTGGAAGCCATGCTGGCCAACGCCACGGCTGCCACTACCAAAGGCGGCCGCTAGTGGCCCAGAGATCAAAAAATAAAGGAGCGAGATAATGACCTTGCTGGAACAAGCCAGCGCCCTGCTGGCACAGGATGGCCCCTTTACCCTTGCGCAAGCCAAGGCATTGGATGCCCTGTGTGAGCAAGCCCGTGATGCGGAGGCTGACCTGATGGGGGATCTCTGGGAGGCCGCGATGGCTAATGCAGATGAGGAAGCGCTGCACTATATGACCACCTTTGAGGATGAGATCTGATGGCCGGTAGCTTTATTGCCATTAGCCATCATGGGGTGGCCGATGCCTTTGATCTACTGGCCAAGCTCTACCAGCAAACCGGTGACCTGAGTGAGCCGCTGGCCGATATTGGCGAAGGACTGCTGCTGGCGCACCGGGATCGCTGGGATGCCCAAGAGAGCCCGGAAGGGGAGCCCTGGGCCCCGCTCTCGGACAAGTACCGTGCCCGCAAGCCCCGACATACCGATGAGGTGCTGCGCCTCAATGACGATCTGCGCGATACCCTCAACTATCAGGCCGAGCCCCAGACCCTCTACTTCGGTACCCCTCTGGAATATGGTGCGGCCCACCAGTTTGGCCGTCCCGAGATCAATCTGCCCGAGCGCCCCTATCTGGGGCTGTCGGAAGAGGATCAACAGAGCGTGCTGGAGACGTTGGAGGGGTATCTCATAACTGATTGAAAATGATTGAGATCTAGCAAGTTTCAGTGTCATCATATCCAGAATTCGATTGAGGCTGGTGTGTGATGAGTGAACAAGAGATTATCAATAAATTAGTTATTCCTCTCGGTCAAGGAGGGAAAAAAAAGTCATTTCCTTCCATGGATATATATAACGAATTTATTGAGAGAGAGCGAAGTTTTTGGGGATGGTTACAAACAAGTAGCCCGTATCCAGTCAATTTGTTGTTTACTCTGGCTTGGAATAAATGTATTGAAGAGCAGTTATATGAAGTAGATTATGATAATCTCGAATATCATATAGAACTGCTTAATGGCAGATGTAGTAATTGGTTACCTGTATACTCCTTTACTCCTGAAGGGAAGTACATCTTCACAATAAAGGAAGAATACGGTGACATAATAGCGGCATTTGCTTTGATACATATTTGCGACCTTAGTCACAATGTTATATCAGATGCTGCACAGCAAGATAGCGCTTATGTGAATCTTTTGAGTAGGTACTCTTCTCAAAACGCTTACGCTATAAATTTAGTATTTTCATTTAAGGGTGAATATAAACGCGAAAAAGTAAGTTCATATATCACATCTGTCGAGGCAGCTCATGAACAATTTGTGATTACATTATCTTCGATTGAAGAGAAAATTATCCTTTCTGAAAGGAAATATAGTGATGAGATGGATGGTATTATTGCTAAACATCACTCATTACATGAAGATACCAAGCTTAAATTCAAAACGCTAGCATCGCGGTCTCTAAGGGCAATTAATAAGGTTGGTAGTGTGGCAAGAGAGCGACTCACACAATCATATGCTGATGTGAAACAGGCTTCTGCTGCATACCACGAACAAGTAGATCTAGATGCTTCTGTCAGTTACTGGAAGTCAAAGAAAGATAGAAATAATAGAAATGCATTTATATGGTTGATATTTGGTGTTGGTGGGTCTGTTGCAGCTACCTTTTATTTATTGGCGGAGTATTATGCAAAAGGCGGAATTATTGGAATTTCTTCTAATTTAGCCAGTACTGGGGAAACAGTTAATAAAATACAATCTGTAGTTGGTTCAGCTAGTGGTGGCATGGAGCACCTAGTATTCAATACGACAGGTGCCGCTCTTGTCGTCACTCTGATGGCAGTTATCATCAGAGTTGCGCTACGCCAGTTTAATACCTATTCACATCTTAGCCTTGAGGCGGAGGAACGGGTCACTATGGTCAAAACGTACCTTGCCTTGCTTAATGAGGGTAAGCTGAAGTCTGACCAAGATCGCCATCTGGCATTAGAGGCTCTGTTCCGCACTTCTCAGACCGGCATGATTGCCGAAACCTCCTTTAACAGTCCCGTTGATATCATAGTGAAGTCACTAGCTGATAAGGCGAAGGTGTAGACGTTTTGGATAAGTGCCCCATCAATTGGGTGGGGCGCCTGATTTGACGGCTTATGAGAGTGATTTAAACACCCTTAAACAGCTAGATCGAGTCATATAGCTGGAATGCGTTACTCATGGAGATGAAAGTCATCTATGTTCGGAAGTCCGTATTCTCTAGGGTTTTTGAATCCTCTTATTAAGGTGAAGTCGCAGCATGAACATGCAACTCGGGTTGTATAGCAGATAATTTCGCTCTCATCTTCAAGATCAAAGTCACAGTCCTTATAATGAACTAAAGTAAAAGCACCGCACACGGGGCAATCCGTTACATCACCAAAGTCATCATTCGCATTGGTTCTAGCGAATGCCGCATATCTTTCCATTATGGTATGGTTATCACATTTAAAATCATAATCATCCTCGATGTTATTCATGTCTAAGGGATTGTTATAAGCTGCGCGGCAGAACTCTTTTAGCATTGCTATCTTACCAATATCAATAGATTCAGAGTTAGACATTTCAAAGAGTTCTTCTAGAGGTTTCAATGAGCATGCTAACTGCGAATATTTCCATTTTGATTCGTTTTCTGTGAATACTTTTTTACTTAGTATTTTCTTCAGGAGAGGTAATACGAACTTACAAATTAAAATATCAAGGGAATTATAGTTGAGAATAAAAAGACCTCTGTGCCATATCCTATTTCTAAGGCTATTAAGTTCTCTTAGCGTATCGAAGTCTACAGGAGACAGTGCAAGCTCTTTTATTTCTTCGATCTCGCAGCCTAACTTTATTACGCGGTTAATTGTTTCTCCGAACTCTATCGACAGGAGTTGGGTATCTTCTTTTGGTGTAACTTTCTGGCCTTTTAAGATCTTGAAAAGTAGAGTGGCTTGGTCATCTTGTATACGATCACTTAGTAATGGATGTTCATTTCTTAAAAAACTTTTTAATACAAGCTCAAAGAAATGCTGAAAATGAATAATGGTTTCAGTATAAAGGATTTGATAGGTGTTTTTTGCAGAAATTTTAGAGTAGTCAACAGTGGGTGTGTTTATTAATGGCGCAAATTCATACTGAAGCTCTTTATATGTTGACGTGTAAGCCTTTAATGCGATCTTCAATGAGATATATGCTAGTTCAAGGTCTGAGTGATCGGTGTCGCACTTATAACCATCTTGAACAACTTTCTTAATCTGATTCATATAAATAGTCGTTATTAGTAATCTGAGGTGTTCTAACCTACCATAAACCCCATCTCCTTTCATGCCGCCGCACTATGGCGGCATGAACATATCCAAGACCCCATACTCAGCGCCCTTCGTGGCCATCCTCCAACCCAACCCCGTCAACGGGGAGCGGCTGGCGGTGCTCGATGCGCAACTCACCCCCCAAGGCGATGGCTGGTACCAGCTGCTGCCGGTTGGCCCCTTCAAGGCCCGTGATGGTCGCCCGTTCGATGTGGCGAGTGGTCACTGGCAACTGGACGGGCAGATCGCTGCAGCCCTGATTGCCCGCGCCAAAGCCCTTGGGCAAGACATCCTCATCGACTACGACCACCAGACCCTCAAGACCGACCAGAACGGCCAGCCAGCTCCTGCGGCCGGTTGGTACAACAGTGACGAGATTGCATGGCGCGAAGGGCAGGGCCTCTTTATCAAGCCGCGCTGGACCGATCGCGCCGCCGCTCTGGTGGCTGCCAAAGAGTACCGCTTCCTGTCTGCCGTTTTCCCCTATGACGCACAAGGCCGCCCGCTGGAGCTGCGCATGACTGCCATCACTAACGATCCCGGTGTGGTGGGCATGCAGGCGCTGGCCGCCCTCAGTGCCTTACCCCCCAAGACCAATCAACCCGGCCAGTTGGCCACCTCATCCCATGTTGCACAACAGGAGAAATCCATGAACGAACACTTGATCGCGCTGCTCGGCAAACTCGGCATCCAGCCGGGGGCCGATGGCCAGTTTACCGCCGAGCAGGGGACTGCCGCTCTGGCTGCTCTGGATACCCTGCAGGCCAGCGCCAAGAAAGCGCCGGAACTTGAGGCGGCCCTCTCAGCAGAAAAGGCCTCGCTGGCCGCCCTCAAGGCACAGCCAGGGCAGGGTGGCCAGATTGACCTGGCCAAGTATGTGCCGGTGGAGACCTACAACGCCCTGGTGACTCAGGTGGCGAGCTTAAGCGCCAAGGTCGAGACCACGGATGCCGCGACCCTGATTAAAGATGCCCGTACCCAGGGCAAGGTGGTGGCTGCAGAAGAGGAGTACCTGACCGCCTACGCCGCCCAGAAGGGGGTGGCCGCCCTCAAGGCGTTGCTGGAGCCGCGCCCGGCCATTGCCGCGCTGGCCGCCAGCCAGACCACCCAAGTGACCCTGCCAGAGAAGAAGGGAGAGGCGGTGCTCTCGGCAGATGACAAGTATGCCGCCGATCAACTCGGTATCAGTTACGAAGAGTTTGCCAAGGCAAAAGGCCGGTAGGTGCGATTAGCCGCGCAGCGGCGTAATCGGACGAACGCGACCGCCAGACCAACCTGTTTATCCAGAGAAGGAACACCGCTATGGCCATCATTACACCTGCGTTGCTGCAGTCCCTCTTCACCGGCTTCAAGAAGAACTTTGAAGACGCCAAGGGGGAGGCGCCGACCCAATACACAGAGATCGCGACCGTCATCAAATCGACCACCAAATCCAATACCTATGGCTGGCTGGGCAAGTTTCCCAGTCTGCGCAAGTGGGTCGGGGATCGGGTAATTGAGTCAATGAAGGCGCACGGTTACCAAATCGTCAACGAAGACTTCGAGGCCACCGTGGGGGTCGATCGCAACGATATCGAGGATGACGAGCTGGGTATCTATGCCCCCCTGTTTCAGGAGATGGGTCTGGCGGCAGGGGTACATCCCGACGAGCTCTGCTTCGGCCTGCTCGGGGCTGGCTTCACCACGCCATGCTACGACGCTCAGTATTTCTTCGACACCGATCACCCCGTCTATCCCAAAGCCGATGGCACGGGGACTCCGGTAATGAGCGCCAACCTGGTGGTGGATGGCGCCTATGCCGGTGAGCCCTGGTTCCTGCTCGATACCAGCCGCGCCCTCAAGCCCATCATCTTCCAGGAGCGCAAGGCGCCGCAGCTTATCGCCATGACCAAGATCGATGATGAAGCCGTGTTCACCCGCAAGGAGTTTCGTTACGGGGTGGACTGCCGCGATGCCGCTGGCTTTGGTTTCTGGCAGCTGGCGTTTGCCAACAAACGGGCACTCACCCCAGACAATTTGTGGGATGCCTTCTCCAGGATGCGGGAATTCCAGGCGGATGGCGGCCGCAAGCTTGGCGTGAAGCCGACTTTGCTGGTGGTACCGCCTTCCCTGGAAAAGCTGGCGACCCGGATGCTGGAGCGGGAGCTCTCCGATAGCAGCAGCAACGAGCTCAAGGGCAAGCTGAAGCTGGTGGTGGCTGACTACCTGTAAGTCACCCGTGTTGTTTAACGGTGAGGTTAAACGAGCCAGAGCGGGTGTTTAACCCTCGTTTAAACAGGATCCTGGACTGAACGAGACAGAGGGAAACATGAGATGGAACAGGCTATTCGAGTTGGCATTACATCAACGCTTCGTCAGGTCTATTTCCGAGCGGGCTTGGCGATTGATCCAGGCAAGTCTGAGATGGCGGTGTCGCCTCTGCAGTGCGAGACCCTGGAGGCCGATCCGCGTCTGGTGGTCGTGCGGTTGGCGGAGGATGCCGAGCCTTCGCCAGCTGACCCACCGCAGACGGGCGGGGTGCTGGACGCAGCAGTGGGTGGCCTGAGCACAGAGCCCCCAAGCCAGGTGCCTGCCGCCAAGCCTGCCAGTGGTAAGGGTAAGGGCAAATGAGCTACGCCAGCGTCAATGACATGGTGATCCGGTTTGGCGAGGCGGAGCTGCTGCGCCTCGCCATGACGCCAGCCGGCGAGCTGGATCAGGCCGCCATCACCATCGCCCTGCAGGACGCCGGAGCCTTGATCGATGGCTACCTGGCAGGGCGCTACCCCTTGCCGCTGGCCCATATCCCGAGTGCCCTGGTACCTATCTGCGCCGATATTGCCCGTCACCGCCTCTATGGCGAGCAGGCACCGGAGCAGATCGCCAAGCGCAACGAGGCTGCCTTGGCCTTCCTCAAGTTGGTGGGCAAGGGAGAGCTGGCGTTGGGCCTGGCGGTCGATGGGGCCACCCTGGAGAGCCAGAACCTGGCTCAACTGCACTCTGATGGCCGGGTCTTTGGCCGAAGCAATGGGGGCTTTCTATGAGCACTCAAGCCAGCACTCAAGCCAGCACTTCATCCCCCGAGCTCGACTACCTCGCTGCCGGTGAGGTGCTGCGCGACCTGCTGCTGCCATTAAAGGCGAAAGGGCTCAAGGAGGTGTTTGTGGCCACCGACCTGGATGCGGTGGCCAACCTGGGTCAGCACACCCCGGCCATCCATGTGATTTACCAGGGCGAACGGGAGAGCGACACCACCCAGTCGGGGCGGCAAAGCGCGTTCGATCAGGTCTGGCTGTTGGTGCTGGTGCATCGCGCCAGCCCGAAGGAGGCCGGCGCCGGTGTGTGGATGGGGCGGATGCTGCAGGTCGTTGCCGGGCGGGCCTGCGGTGACAGCACCTTTCGGCGTGAAACTGCACCGGTTCGGCCGAGCTACAAGGGCGGGGTGGCGTATCTGCCCCTTGCTTTCAAGACGACAGTGAAATTCAAGGGAGAACGCTGATGAGCGAAACACTGCACCTGGAAGGGGATCTCTATATCGAGACCTTCACCAACAACGTATCGAACGGGGTGATAGGCCCGGTGGACGTCAACAGCCTGGAGGTCAAACCGGACAGCGAGAAAATCAGCATCCCGAGCAAGCGCAAGGGCAAGTTGGGTCAGGCGCGGGAGACCTACTTCGTGCCCAAGCCCGCTACTGTCACCATCAAGACCAGCGAGATCCCGCCGGTCCTGCTGGCCGCCGCCTTTATGGGGTTGGAGAGCCCCATCAACCAGGGGGCGGGGACGCTGGCCGAGGTCCCACTGACCTTGCCCGCCCATCCGAAATGGTTGTCACTCGGTAAAACTAACCTCTCGGCCACCGGTCTGGTGGTGAAGGAGGGAGCCACCGCCTTGGTGCTCGGCACTGATTTTGAGATCAACTATGCCTTGGGACTGCTGCGCGCCACCAAGGCGGGCGCCGTGGCAGACGGCGGCCCGGTGACCGTCAGCGCCAGCTATAACGCTGTCACAGGGTCACGCATCGCCGGCAACGTGCAGCCGGAGGTGAAAGCCAAGCTGGTTCTGGACGGGCGCAGCGTGATCGGTGGCGAGTCCATCATACTGACGGTGCCCCGCGCCAGTCTGGCCCCCAAGAAGGCGGTGGACTTCCTCAGTGACAAGCCCATCGAGATCGAGCTGGAGGGGGAGCTGTTGGCCTTGGATGGCGAGACCGCCCCCTTC
>NZ_CDBI01000065.1:431-1106 GCF_000820025.1 Aeromonas popoffii | reverse complement strand
CTATCTGGAGACGCTCAAGCGGCATCAGTGGCCCGGCAATTTGCGCGAGCTCCGGAACGTGGCCGAGCTCTATGCGGTGGGTATCGTCAAGCTGGCGGGCGTTGAGCGGGCGATGCCGCTGGCCAGCGCCAAGGAGCCGCTGGACGATCTGGTGGAAGAGTTTGAACGGCGGGTGATCGAAGATACCCTGTTCCTGTTCTCCGGTCGGGTGACCGAGGCCGCCCACTACCTCGGGATCCCGCGCAAGAAGCTCTATCTGCGAATGAAGAAACACAATCTCGACAAGGAGCAGTTCAAGCCCGCCAGCTGAACGGTCAGAGTTTGAATCGCGGCACAGTGGTGGCCAGTTACTGGCCCTGGGCCCCAGCGGGCCACCGGTCTGGCGAATGATCTCCAGGTTCTCCAGCATGGCGCTGTCATAGCCCGCGACGACGCTCAGATGGTGGTTGAGCTCGGTGCTGACGTTGCTCGGTGCAACGGGTGTGACGTTTTGGCGAGATTCATATGAGGGTTTCAAAGTCGGGCTGGAACCGTCAAAATTTGAGTTATTACCGGTACATTATCGAGTGCGGCCGATACAGATAAGAGCGAAACTTGTTCAGGGCGTGAACAGCGGATTCTATTGTGTCGGCGAAGGGGTACATCATGAGATGTCCAAGGTGTCTGAAAGAAGGG
>NZ_CDBI01000065.1:0-166 GCF_000820025.1 Aeromonas popoffii | reverse complement strand
CATTGGATGAGCGGGTGGGGCGGGCCTGCGCCATGGGATGTGGTGCTGCTGGTGGTTATGCCTGTGCAGCCACTTTCGCCAAGGTTGGTGCTGGCATGGGGGTAACCCTGGGAGGGATAGGCGTGCCCATTGGCGCCATTGCCGGTGCTCTGGGGGGGGCCTTGTT
>NZ_CDBI01000064.1 GCF_000820025.1 Aeromonas popoffii | reverse complement strand
GGGGGCGCCAAGGGGGTGAGTTGCGAAGATGGGCCGGCGGGCCCATCTTGCCGGGGCATCAGAGGGTCTGTTCTCCCGCCGTCGTGGCCGGTTCGGCGGCGCTCAGCTGCACGTCGATCTGCAGCCCCTGCATCAGCACGGTTTTCAGATCTTGCAGGTACTCCTCCAGTGGCGGTTCCTGCAACAGCTGGGCGAGCTCGTTGCCCACCGGGGTTAGCCGGTAGTAGAGCAGGGTGATGTTGGTCTGCTTGCGCTGCAGCCGCCAGCGCTGGTTGCCGAACTCCAGCTCGACGCCATCGGCGGGCAGCGGGCCGGATTCCAGCTCTCCCTTGTGCAGCAGGCCGAGCTCGAACAGCTGCAACAGGGCATTGTAGGGCAGCCGGTATTTGCCCAGACCAAGCCGGGTCACCTTGGCACGGCTGAGCAGGCTGGCCCCCTTGTGCAGTCCCAGCAGCAGGCGCTGCTCATCGCTGCCCGCATAGTGGCAGGCGAGGGCGCAGATCCGCTGGAATAGCAGGGCCTCGCGCTGGGTCATCTCTTTGAGGGTGGTGAGGGCACGAATGGAGAAACGGCCAGGGGTGGCGATCTCGATAGCGAAGATGCGCCCCCACAGCTGCTGCATGGGCACCATGCTGATGTCTTCCGCCAGTTGCAGGAAGCGGGTCAGCCAGTCGCTGTCCATCTCGCCGCCGGCAGCCGTCTCTTCGCAGTGGCGGGAGGCCATCACCATGATGGCTTCCAGGTTGCGCTGGCGAGCGGCCTGATCCGCCAGATGGCGAAAGGTGGCGCGCTGTTCGAAGGTGCTGTCGCTGTTGCGAGTGAGCATGCCGTCTATGCCACGGCTGCGGGCCAGACGCAGGGTCTGCTCCTGGCTGCTCAGGATGGAACTCTCTTTCTTGGGCGGGGGCAGGTCAGCCATGCTGGCTCCGTGATCGCAAGGTCTAGTCTTGAATGTTACTCCAACCGGGATGGCGGGCAATCCCTCAAGCAGGGGCAGGTCACGGTTTCGACAGGTAAGGGAATAAAAAATGGCCTCCGGTCGAAGGCCACTGTTGCTGGGATGCGCAGTTCGTTCACCGGGGGCTGGCGCGCATCATGATGTCTGGTCTGACTTACTCTTCTTCGTAGACGCTGACCTCGACCGCTTCCATGGAGTAGGAGGCGGTGGCCATTTCGTGGCTGGAGCTGATAGTGCGCATCTTGCCTTTCACCCAGATGGCATCCCACAGATCATCCACCGGCGCACCCTTGGGGTAGCTCACATAGATCACCTGATTGGTTGGCGGGGGCGGCACATGGATGCAGGCGCCAAAGTAGGGCACCAGCAGGAAGGCGGTGATCTTCTTGGCATCCCCCTCCAGCGGTACCACGAAGCCCGGGATCCGCACATTCTGCTGATCCAGCTTCTTGTTCACCCCACCCACCGGCTGCGGTACCGACATGGGATCTTCGTGATTGACCTGGGGCGGTGGCAGCAGTCTCTCCCCTTCCGGGATCAGCACATCCCAGTCGATGGTTTTGTAATCGGCGGCCATGGCGGGTAGCACCAGCAGGCTGGCCAGCAGCGCTACTATTTTCCACTTCATCATCTGTCTTTCTGTTCCTATTTTGGGCGTCTCGCTAGACGCGAATGCTCATGCCATCGCTCAGGCTGTAGCGGTAGGCGCGGGCGGCAGGGAGCAGGCCTATCACCATGCCCGCCAGCCACACCATGCCCAGCAACTGCCACTCGTAGGCGCTGGGCAGCCCCACGCTTAATTGCAGGCCATAGTGGCTGAGTAGCCAGGGGGTGGCAAGCCCCTGTCCCAGATAGAGTGCCGCCACCCCGAGGGCGATGCCGACCGTGGTGAGGGCCATCGCCTCCAGCGCCAGCAGCAGGAACAGGTGGGAGGGGCCAGCGCCCAGGGATCTCAAGATGGCCAGCTCGCGCCGCCGCTCGTTGAGCCCCGCCAGCAGGGTGGTCAGCATGCCGATGAGGCCAGCTACCACCACGAAGCCGGCGATCACCGACAGCGCCGTTTCCGCCACGCTCATCAGGCTCCACAGCTCCTGCAGGGCGGCCCCCGGCAGGATGGCCATCAGCGGCTCACCCCGGTAGGTGTTGACGCTGCGCTGCAGCTGGAATGCCAGGATGCGGTTGCTCAGCCCCACCATGAAGGCGGTGATGGTTTTGGGTGTCAGATCCTGCGCCAGTGCCTGTTCGGCGGTCACGTTCTTGCTGTGCCGGCCCGTGTCCCAGCCCAGATGGATCGCCTCGATACCGGCCAGCGGCACGTGGATGGTTCTGTCTATGGGGGTGCCGGTCGGTGCCAGAATTCCCACCACCCTGAACGGCAGATTGTCGTGCTGGCTGAACGAGGTACTGCCGGCGCCGTGGGCGATGACGATGGACTGATCCAGCCGGTAGCCGAGCTTCTCGGCCACCTGGGCACCGAGCACCGCCTCGAATGGCGTGTCGAACGGCCGCCCCTCCCGCAGTTGCAGCGATTGCTGCTGACCGTACTTCAGGTGGGTGAAGTAGTCGCCATTGGTGCCGAGCACCCGAAAGCCCCTGTGAGAATCACCGAGGGAGAGGGGGATGGTCCAGGCGACGCCGGGTTTTGTCTTGATGGCCTGATAGGCCTCCCAGCCCACGTTGTTGGTGGGATTGCCGATGCGAAATACCGAGTAGAGCAGCAGGTTCACCTGGCCGGAGCGGGCACCGACGATAAGGTCGGTCCCCGAGACGGTATTGGAGAAACTCTCGCGGGCCTGGGTACGCACCCGCTCTACCCCGAGCAGCAGGGTGACGCTGATGGCCACGGCGAGCAAGGTGAGCCCGGCGGTGAGGCGGCGGGCCCAGAGACTTTGCAGGGCAAGCTTTAGCATACTGGCCTCCGGTTTTGTGGCTGTGATGCCGCCGTTGGTGCGGGTCTGGCCCGGTAGATAGCGCTGCTATTGCGATTCAGCATATGGCCCTCCGGTTGAGCAGTTGCAGATTTTCCACTCGCGGGAAGAGCGGCTCGAGGTAGGGATCGTGACTGACGAAGATAAGGGTCGACCCCTGCTTGTCACACTCCTCGAACAGCAGTTTGATGAAGGCGGACCGGTTGTCGGTATCGAGAGCCGAGGTGGGTTCATCGGCAATCACCAGCGGTGGCGAGCCTATCAGCGCCCGTGCGGCGGCCACCCGCTGTTGCTGGCCTATGCTCAGGGCATGGACGGGTCTGTGCAGCGCCTCGGCCGGCAGTTGCAGCTCCGCCAGCAGGCGGCGCGCCTCCTGTTCGGGGCTCCCCTGCAGGCGAGCCCGCTTCTCGGGCGAGAAGGTGAGGGCGGCGGTGACGTTGTCCAGCACCGATAAAAATGGCAGCAGATTGAACTGCTGGAAGATATAACCCAGATTGGCCGCCCGGAAGTGGTCACGGGCACGGCCGGATAGCTGGGCCAATGGCTGGCCCAGCACTGCCAGGGTGCCGTGGTTGGCGGTCTGGATCCCGGCAAGCAAGCCAAGCAGGGTCGACTTGCCGGAGCCCGATGGCCCCTTGATAAACACCCGTTCCCCCTCGTTGATGGTGAGGGCGGGCAGATCGAGTACAGGCTCGTGATCCGGCCAGGCGAAGGCCAGATCGCGGATCTCAACCACGGCTTTTTTCATGGTGTTACCAGCTCAGCTTGTTGGCGGACGGGGTCAGTTCGGCAGCAGTCTGGCCGGTGGGCAGTATGCCCTGCACGCTCAGCTTCTCCAGGCTCGGATAGACGCTGAACAGAGTCGCTTCCAGTCCGGTCAGTTTGGCCGGGGCCTCACAGGTATAGGTGTACATGGCACCCACATCGGCGTGACCCGCATCATCATGGTGGTGGTCATCATGATTGCTGCCAGCCTTTTTATGGTTATGGTTATGGTTATGGTTATGGTCATGGTCGTGATCATGCTCTTCCTTGGCGGCATTGAGCTCCTGCTGGGTCAGTTTGCAGCCAGCGGACGGGTCGAAGCGAAACAGGGCATCGGGTTGCTTGAGCTGAGCCATGGCCTTGGCGTATTGCGCCTTCTCCTCGTCGCTCTTGGCCGCGTGCTCGAAGCCCACCAGATCGGCGGCGGGCGCCTGCAGCTCGAGCATCAGCTGGTTGCCATCGAGCACCAGGTTGAGATGACCGTGGCCGTGCTCGTGGGCACCGTGCCCATGACTCTCATGCTCGTCGTGATTTGCTTGTACGCCAAAGGCGGCTGCGGCCAGTAACAGTGTGACTGCTTTCATCGTTAATCCTTTTGAAACCATTGATAAGAGAAATGTTCAGTGGGAGAAGCAATGAAAGTGCGGCGGAGCACGAATGCGGCAGTGGCCTGTAGGGGTGGAATCGATTGTGGGCAAGGCGGTATCGAGGTGCTTGCCGATGACAACATGCAGGACTGGGGTGGGCAAGTTGGGCGTCAGTGCCAGCTTGCCATCGAGATGGAGGGCGCAAAGGACGCAAGTGTGGCTATGACCGGGCTGGTCTGCTTCCAGCGGGTGTTGTGCCAGCGCCGGTTGCAACCACAACCAGCCCAGCAGCAACAACCAGATTTTCAGCTTGAAACGACCCATAGACCCTTATGAAAGGGGCGCCATCAGCGCCCCTTCTCTCTGATTCAGAGATGGGACTGGATGAGCCCCATCACGGTAGCAATGTTGTTGGCATCGAGCTGGCCATCTTTGGCAAACAGCACCTTGCCCTCTTTATCCAGCAGTATGATGGCCGAGCTTTCCGGCGCGAGATCCCAGGCGTTGCGGGCCATGCCTTTGGCATCCAGCACCATGGCGGACCAAGGGAACTCTTTCTTGCTGTCTTCGGCACTGCTCTTCACAAAGCCGGAAGTGCCCCAGATGGCGTCATTGCTGTTGATGATGGTGACAGTCTGGTACTTGTCGTGGGGCAACTTGGCCGCCTTGATCGCCTCAATCATGGGGGCGTTCAGCTCTTTGGCACTGGAGCGACCCGCGATGTGCTGGATCAGAAAGACTTTGCCAGTCAGTACCTTGCTTTGCCAAGGTTGGTAGCTGACCTCTTTTTCTTGCAGTACCAGCTCACCCTTGTCGCTGATGTTGACCAGCGGTACCTGGGCAGACTCCTTGATATTGTGAGCCATGACCAGTGTTGGCAGCAGCGCCAGAGTAAGTACGAGATGTTTCATCCTGATGACACTCCTTTTGTTATGTTATAACGATTTTTCACTTGAGGGAATGGGGCAGAACTCATCCTAAACTGATCGGATCTGTTTAAAAAGTGTTAAATAAACTCGCGAGTGAGCCGCGCGGGCTGCCCGCCAGCGCAGAAAGCGGCTGGCAAAGGCGGCTAGGATGGCATGTAGTCGATAAAAATCAATTCGTTATCAACTGGTTTGAGGAGTGCGCTTCAGTTGAACCGGTTGTGGTGCAACCGGCATGGCGGGCGTGGCTCAGTACAAGGGTTCGCTGATCAGCGGGATCTTGGCCATGGTCATCTGCTGGGCCAGCAGGGGTGAGCCGGTCAGCAGAACGTGGCGCTGATTGCCGATCACCAGGGTATCGCCTTTCAGGCCGCTGTCGGCCGTGATGGCCAGCCAGGCTGGCGAGACGCTGCCGATGCTGATGTTGGGGTATATGATGCTGAGCATGTATTGCGGCGCCAGCTCGGCCAGGAGGCTTGCCATCAGCAGCGCCTTCTCATCACTGTCGGCCTTGTTGTCCTTCAAGGCCTGCAGGGGGGGGGCGAAGTGATCCATCTGCTCGGGG
>NZ_CDBI01000063.1 GCF_000820025.1 Aeromonas popoffii | reverse complement strand
GTGTACCACATATCTAGCTAGATATGTGGTACACCTGCCACATTGATGGGGGTGCAGTTACCTGGATTGATTTGGTTGTGGTTCAGTTAAATACGGTTGCTCAATTATTGATAGGCGAGTACACTTATTTTTGTTGGTGGTTCACTTATGGAGGCTTTATGGCTGATTTCGATATGACCAAAAAAGAGATTGCGGACTATTGCCGTGATATCTACCTGGACGAGAGCTTGACCAAGAAGCAGGTGACAGATCGCCTGCGGACATTCATTAACCGTCACCTGCAGCGGATCGGGGTGGCAAAGCAGACCAGCAAGGCCGGTGGGCTCGTTGAAGATGACTACACCCTGCGCGGGCCTGACAGCATCCATAGCGTGTCCAACAACCTGCGCCAGTGGATAGACGCCATCAGTGCACTGGAGATGAAGCATCACCTGGTCAGCAAGCACATCGAGAAGGCAGCCAAGGACTTGGCAGAGTTCATCCCTGATCTTGCCAGCCGCCTTAACCCAGAGCTGCCTATCCAGGAGCTGCGCAACCGCCTCACCGTACTGCGCAAGAACGAGAAGCGCAGTGTGGTGAAGAAGATACTGGGAAGCATCCGCATCGAGCATCACGCCTACTATCTGCTGCAGCCTGCTTATGAGTGGTCGCGCAAGGTGGCCACTGCCAATGACGGCGCCAGCCTGGCCAAGAAGGTATCGGCGCAGATCAAGGTCAACCCGGAGTTCGCGGTCGCTGAGGCAGCCAGGCTGGTGAAAGAGGGGATCGAGAAGCAGTCTCAGGAGATCAAATACTCTCTGGCTCTGGGGCTGGCCATCGCCACTGGCCGGCGCCGAAGCGAGATATTCAAGACGGGCAAGTTCTGGGCGACCGAGACTACACCTGAGGGGCACGTCATGTTCAGCGGCCAGCTGAAGACCCATGACCGGCAGCTTTTTGATGACGTCAAGCCGTACCCGATCCCGACCCTGATCTCGCCTGAGCTGGTCATTGAGGGGATGAAGGTGCTGAGGAAGCTGCAGCGCGCCGATTTGATGCGGTACCAGGACGTTACCGGCGCGGTGCTGGATGGGGTATCCCCGCTCGATGAAGGCAAGGATGACCTCTACCATAACCGGGCGGTCTCCTATTACTACAACCATGGCGCCCAGCTGATCATTCGCAAGACCTTTGACAACCCAGAGCTCGAGTGGCGCCACAGCCGTGACATGTACTCGGCCATCGGGTACCAGCAGTTCAAGCGCCCTGGTGAAGCCGAGTCCGTTTACCGGACAAGGGTATATGGTCATGCGACAGCAGGCGGCAGCGGTGACAGCCAGAAGCACTATGAGAAGTTCGAACTCGATTCGGCTGTTGAAAAGGCCGAGTTTGTGTCGGGCAACGGCCCCAAGCGGACGGGGGCAAACAAGCAGCTGGTGGCCGCGCTGGTGCAGAAAGACGGGCAGATCGAGCAGTACCTGCGCTCGCCCAACATGAAATTTATCCACGCATGGATGAAAGAGCAGCTGGATCTTGGTCTGTCACCTACCAGTGTGAGTGCCTCTTACATTCGCCGGTACTGCCTCATCGATGGGAAGGTGTTGAACCTCAGGACCTGCAAGGTGTACCTGGAGGAGCAGGTGGACTGGCCCAAGCTGGTGGCCGAGATCCCGGCAGAGCAGCTGCCTGATCTGGAGCTGGATGATGAAGATGAAGTCGACGCCGAGGTCGAGAACGATGACGACCAAGACGAGGCCGAGGAGCCGGTGGCCAGGGATGAAAAACCCAAGCTGGTGGCCACGATGGATGGCGACAGCTGGCACGTTATCATCACCGTAGACGGAGCGGTTGCGCATGACAGTAAGCAGGCCGGTTCCAAACTGGAGGCGATGCGGGCTGCTTGGGATGCGTGGGAGGATAGCAAGGTGCCACCCAAGCCACGGATCAGCAAAGAGGCCGGGGGCTGGCGGGTCAGGCTTGAGAAGGGCGGTGCTGTGCTCTATGAGTCATGGCAAAAGGGCACCCAGCGGCAAGCGGTAGAGGCCACGATGCAGGAATGGCAGCAGTCGATAACACGGAAGTGATGACAAAACAGAGGGTGGGGCCAGTGGCCCCACCCTTTTTTTGTTACCATGACAGGGTTTCAAATGGAGGGTGATCGATGAAGAAGATAGCAGCGGTGCTGGTGGTTATGGTGTTGGCCGGTTGTTCAGGTGAGCCGGATTCCCCATCGTGGGTGAAGGGGGCGCAGATGGACATCGAGCAGGATATTCGCTGGGACACTGACGGAACGGCTGACTGCAAGCGGCTGGTGTTCAGCGACCGCTGGTTCGTCATGTGCCGGAGCAGCGGGAAGTTCGGCGGGCTTGCCTATGCTGTGACAGAGGCGGCCAACCCGCGTGGATTCATCGCACAACCAGCAACAGGAAAGGCGGCACAGGCGGCCGCCTCGTTCAGGGCATCGCCAGTGGCTGGCGATATGGTCAGGGTCGATGTGGATGCATTGAGAGGGGCCTTTGAGGCCGCCTATCGTTAAGCCATGACCCCAAGGGGCTGCTCTGCGGCCCCGCTCAAACACTCTGCCAACGAGTCCTGGCTGATGTCTGACTGAAGAAGCTCAAAGAGAACAGATGCCGAGAGGCGGTCAGCTCCACACTCCACACCAGATTTTGCCGCCTCTTTGATATGTCTCAAGAGCGGAATCGCACTCCCTTCTGCCAGCGCCGATATCACCTCTTGCTTGTTTAGCCATGGGGCAACATGGATCAGCGTCATTTGGTCTCGGCGGCTTAGTTTGGTCGCCCGGCCGTCTCTCATGGCTGCTTGAAGATATGCAGCGACTCTCCCCACCGACCCTTCAGGAATGGAGTCTGCAAAATACAGAACTTCTGTACTTTCCGCCGCAGATCCCTTGCAAGTCGGCACTTCCTCAGATGTCTTCAACGTCAAGTGTGGCGCGGCTTCAACGCGAATATTGGGTGTCACACCTTGAGCCAGTTGATCACTATTAACCAGCTGCGCAGGGTGTGACACTTTGCCATCGTTCATCGTCTTGGCCTGGATACCGCTGACACGCAAACTGGTGAGGATGCGAATAGAGGAGAGGCTGTCTCCGTCGATGCCATAAACGTGCACACGCTGGCCGTTCACGCGCCTCTGGCCGTGGCTGACCACATCTATGGCCAAACCCCGCAGGAAGCCGTGCAGCCACTGCAGGGGCTCTTCAATCGCTGTATCCGTGAGGCTAACATCGCTGTACTTGTAGAGCGCCTCACGGTTCCGGATCATCCACCCGCGCAGGTCTTTGGTGATCTGCATGGCGTTCCAGGTTCTTCCGTCATAGTTGAGCTGCTCGTCGATGCCGACGGCGGCCAGGATGCACTGCAGGTGATGGCGGCGCTTGGCGTAGTGATGCAGGTGGGCGCGGGATTGGGCAAACTTGCGGTCTTTGAGGTCGAGGGCCTTGACCAGTTCGGCGGGCATGGCCGCTATGGCCAGCTTTTTGATCCGGCTAACGAGGCGTTCTTGCTGCTGGCCAAAGGCGAGGGCATTGATGATGAGCTCGCGGCGGCCGGCTGGCCATACGTTGATCACATCATCGCCGAACTCTGTTTCAGTCGCAGTCACCGATTGGAATGTTGCCGCCGCATCCCATACCAGCTGGTCAACGTGCTCTGGTTGCATGGCGTCGAGGTTGAGGGACTGGTAGGTCTTCGACTTGATGATGGCTGCTTGGGTCTGGTCTTCCTCGCCGTGCATGGCCTTGCGAATCTGGTCTTCATCGAGCAGGTTGGCATCGATCATCGAGAGCATATCGAGACGGCGCAGGCGATCACTCGCTTCCTCGGCATCCTGTTTGCCGAAGGTGACCATCATCTTGTTCTTCATGACGTGGACAATGCTATAGCCCTCGGCTTCCGCCTGGGCGAGGAACCGTTCCTTGAAGGCGTTCTTGGACTTGTTGACCGCAGCTTTGACGTGGCAATAGACCCACTCGAACAGGTTGCTGGAGAACGCCAATTTCCCGTCTTCCAGTTTGAGAAATTTGGCAGTTTCAGCATCTGGCTCTTCCAGATTGAGGCGCAGGATTTGATCCGGGTCGGTTGGCTCGGCCCGCTCGGTCGGATCAACGTAGACATGGTAATCGGTGATGCCACGAGCGCGGGCTAGTTGTTGGTGTGCCTGTTCGGACGTTCCTGTATTTGATCCGAATCGGCCCCAGGTAGCCTGGAATGGGTGACCTTTGTTGATGGAGATCCCGGTGCCCCAACTGGGGGATGCGAGCAGGGCGCTCCACTCGCCGACCTGTTTGTCGATCTCACGAACGATTTCACCTGTCTGGTCGTCTGTGGAGTTGTCAGAGCAGACGGAGAACCACTTGCCGTTCCAGTGACCACGGCGCTTAGCGATCTGCAGCTTCTCATCGAAGTTGATGATCTGGTTCTTGGAGTTCGCGCAGTAGTAGTGGCGCTCGCCGGTCATCAGTCTGTCCTTGAGCTGGGCCAGCATGTGATGAGGCGACTCATAGACGAACAGGGTAGATCCCTGACGGGGCTTGTACTCGTTGATGTGATAGGTGCCAGATTGCAGGCCGATGTAGTTGCAAAACCCGACGGTGAGGTCGGATAGGTCGGCATCCATCATTACTTGAGTTGATGCACGGCATAGCAGGTGGGCAAACATCTCGATGTTTAACACCTGACGCCCGCTCTTGAGCATGGTTTCTGACAGGAAGTGCTGCAGCGTTTGATCTGCCTCATCAACAATAACCGCGTCCCACTCGCTGCCTTGCAGGCGCCATAGTGAGTCAGGGGTGATCACAAGACGCATGGCCTGACGCAATAGCACGTTGCGATCTGCGTCGGAGCCTCGTTCATCCAGGATCAGGTTCTCGTAGTATTGGGCATCAAATGCTTTGGGGTCCGCTAGTGCTTGCAGCAGGTTGCGGCGATAGCTGATCACCAGGGTCTTTAAGTGGCGATTGTTGCGACTCCAAATGGAGGTAGAGAAGGTCTTCCCAGTCTCTTTCCCTGACTTGATGAGGTTGAGGCCAGGCTGGATCTTGATGTCCAACTTGGGCTGGTTTACGACGTTATAGACCAGGCCGCGGATGTTGAGCAGCTGGCGCTGCACTTCCTCGGCCCCGTCATTGATGTATACATCAGACCAGTCGGCCCCGGCTTTCTCTGGCAGTGACCAGAAGCCACCGGCCTTCTCGACTTGGGCAATACCAGCCTTGTCGTTATCCGGTGAGACCACCACGATCAGATCGGGGTAGAGCTCCTGCAGACGGCGCTTGATGTTGGGGATGTTGGATTCACCCACCACCACCACCATGGTTTCACCGGTCGAGATATGGCCGGAGAAGCCATCCGCCAAACCGCCGCAGATGAAGACCCGCTTGACTTGGTTCAGTGGCTGGCCAATAACGCCGAAGCCACGGTCATTTCTGCCGTGGCTTGAGAGGAACTTTCCGCGTCCCTGTTCGTTCTTGCGTTCGTAGATCTTCTCGTAGCCGCACCACTGCGCCTGCGGGTTAACCCTGGGGTCATCATCCCACAGCGGCCAGGCAAACATTCTGCCGAGGAAACCACCCTTGCGCTGGAACCGGATATCGAGGAATTCAACGATGCCCGCCATGTGTTTTTTCAGCATGTATTCGGTGGCAGGCAGGTCGTTTGGCATGGCAAAGAAGTCTGCGCGATGCTGCTCAAGGCCTCGGTCGGCTTCTTCTTTGGCTACCGCTTGTTCCCGTGCGCGGCGCGCCGCTCGCTCAGCCAGCTCCTTTCCGCGTCTGGCGAGTTCTTCCGGTGAGAGTGTGGTATCACGATCTGGAACCCAGCCTCCCTTCTTGGCTTCAAAAGCCAATGAGTTTAGTTGTGGGCGGTTTGGGTTGTTATTGCGGATCCATCCTTTCCAGTATTCTCTGGTGGATTTCTCAGTGTACGTTTGGCCAGGAGCCGACCAAGAATCAAAGATATCGAAGGCTTCATCGCCGAACTCACCGGCAAGAGCACATCCGATTTTTTGCCATACCTTATGCGGTAGGTTCGGGTTGCAGAAAGATAGCGCTTTCTCTGCATCTTGCAGAGTGGTGATTTTCTTCTTAGACATGGTAGTCCCGTAAAACCCACCAAGTGGGGCCACTGGCCCCACTTGCACTGGGATCTGTTACTGACTACAATGTCCTCGAATTGTTGTGAGTGGACATTGTAGCCATTCCGATTAAAGGACCGGTCGCCACAACCGGTCTTTTTCTTTTCAAGAAGCCAGCCGCCACGCTGGCTTTTTTCTTTTGTATCTGTTGGCTAAATGAGCTGTTCGCCACTGAACAGGTCAACGCCTCGGATCCTACCCAGATCCTATATAAAAATCAATTTTCGTATAAACTTAAATACAGTATAAATTATGCGGAGTGAATGATTTTTGAGCCAGTCACCTTCCCGACAACCTGGTGCATGAACTGCACGTCCTCTTGCTTTCTGAGTTGCCTGCTGTAGCTGGTGTTCATGCTGTCCAATACTACTTCTCCGTTGCGGATCCCCGCGAACACTTTCAGCATGACCTCATCATCGGCCATCCGGACAACGACCACCTCTCCCGTCATGGGTTCTGACTGCGGGTCTACTATCACAGCCTCACCCTCTCTGTAGTAGGGGTCCATCGAACTGCCAACGACCATCAGGCCATAGGTATTGCCACGTGACGGGAAGTCTATGTAGATGTCGCTGACGCCATCAGGGTATCCCATGTCGAACCACACGCAATCTGGGCCAGCCTGAGTATTACCTACAACTGGGATCTTTCTCCCAGAACTCGGCTTGTTCCCTCCACCGATCAGCCACCGAGCGTCGTAACCATACGGCTCAACGAGCTGGCCAATATGATGAGCTACTTTGGCGCCGATGTCCGAGTAAGCATCGTTCTCCACTTTGCCAATCCAAGCCGGGCTCATGCCGAGTTGATCAGCCAGTTGCGCCTTGTTCAGTTTGAGTACCTTTTCCCGTAGGAAAGTGAGTCGCTGGCCAAGAGAGTCGGTTCGCATAGAGCATCCAATTATTGATTTTAGTTTATTCGAAAATAAACTTGAGTTAACATTACTCCACCCTGTTAAGTGGAGTCAGATGATGACCAAGTCAGACGTTTTTGATTTTTATGCGGGTGGCCATACCCGCGGTGCAACCAAGGTAGTTGCCGACGCACTCGGCAAGACCCCTGTTGCTGTGTATCGGTGGACAGAACAGCTACCAGACTCCGTCCAGTTCGAGATCGAGGTGAAGAGCGCCTATCAACTTATATCCGAGTTTACAAAAGAGCGGCTGAAGGGGGAACAATAAATGAATAATTGTCCTCAATCGGACACAAAGTCTGAACTCAAGTTTATCCTCAATACCTCTATCGAGTGGATTAAACGATCGAGGATGTCGGATGTGGAGTTCGCCAACGAATGCCTGGTGCCGTCGCTGGAGGCTGCTGGCCTTATCGATGACGACCCTACCACTGCCGATGAGTTGTTCCGGGTTCGCAACAAGTACGCCAAGCGTGTAGCGCGGATCCTCAGTGGTGACTCTCCCCTGCCGTTTGGCTGGCGGGAGGCATGGCTGGCCGCCCTGCCTGGTGATGTTGCCGCCGGTATCATGCGCAGCACTGCCAGGATGCATGGCTATATGCTGGTTCAGGTACCGACCACGACTGGCACTGGTAGTGTGGAAGCCACTATCGATGTGCTTGCCGGTGCCTTTGCCGATGTGATGAGTCATGCCCACCCTGCCTTTGATGGCACCTATGGTACTGAAGACGAGCTCAATCAACTGTTGAGGCTGGAGCAGGAGCTGGTTGACCTGAAAGAGGCTACCGCTGCTGAAATAGCCCGGGTTCGCGCTGGCCTGCAGCTGCATAAGGGGGCCGCGTGAAGAGACCCCGTAGAGGCGAGGCCCATCGTCTGAGCTGGGTCGCCGAACTGGTCAGGGCCAGCTACGAGTGCAATGCCTTCACTCGCGGCCAGCTTGATCCTGATTTCACCGGACCAGCATTGATAACCGATCGCCGGAATCGGCCAGAGCGCGACAACGGCAGCGAGTTGTGGGCTTTGTCGCCGCAGCACATCACAGAGACCAGACCTCGCGGCCGTTCGTCATGCCCTCTTCCCCATCATGCTTATGAGCTGACGAAGGTGAAGCGGACGGTTGAGAGTACGCCGGACTGGATGCGAGAGGTACTGAAGGGACTGGTGGCTGGGCGCGGTGAGGAGTTCGATGCCGCGCTGTCTGAGCTCGAGTCCCGCTTCCTCAGCCGGTGTCGCCCTTCTCTGGCGATCCGCCATGAGTTGAAGCAGTTGCACCCTGTCGTGCTGGCCAACGTGCATTACGCCCTGGTAGAGCAGCCTCGAATCACCTTGCCGGATGCCGCAGTAAAGAGCGGTGTGAGCGCCTATTATGAGCGCCGATATGAAGACCAGTGGCGCAAGAAGATAGACAAGTCGGTTGGTCCGCATTGGTCTGCCCTGCATGAAGTCGGTGATGGCATGGTAGAGGAGGCGCTGCGATATGTGCTCAACCGCATCCCTTCCTGAGTCAACGCACTTCTGCCTGTGTCACACGGTATGGCCAGATGCAGTCCCTGCGCCCAGGTTACCGCAGTTGCGCCAACTAAAAGGTCGCTGGTTCTGCGTCTGCCCTAACTGTAACTTCTACATCGGCGGTCATGACGGGTTTGAAAACTCGCGGGCAGCGGTGGCCATGTGGCAGAGCTGCTGCCGCCCAGGTGACCAGCATATCCAGACACTCTGGATCCGTGACTATGCGGCCCAGGGCGTGAAGACTGAGGCGGCCGCATGAGCCCTATCCTGCTGGCCGACCGTTGGATAGGTAAGAAGGGGTCGCTGGTCCATCTCGTCAGCACCAATCACTCCGGCGTGTATCGCCAGAACCAGGATGAGTTGGTATGGGCTGGCCTGCTGCCTCTGGTAAGTCTTGATGGAGTGATAGGTGAGTTAGCCCCGATTCGCCGTTCCCATGTGTTGCAGGTGATTGCTATGACGTCACCAAACCCGATGCCGACCGCTTGTGCCGGCCATGACTATAAAAAGGAGAGACGATGTTCTCGCAAATCAAAACGATAAGCCTGTATCGGCTCACCCGCCAGATTGACCTGGTGAGCGAGGGGGCGGCCAGCCAGTTCCTGACCACCGAGTTTTTCCCGCGCATGTCGAGTTCAGCCTCCTCTATCGGTTGGGCACCAGTCATGGCCAAGCTCACTGATGGCTATTTTAAAGACCGAGGTACCATGCTCGAGATCGCCAAGGCTGACCCTGAAAACGCAGCCACCCTTCCTCAGCCTGTGTTTGTTCACCAGTGTGACGGGCATATCCTGCTGCGGTTGGTACGGGATCAGGCGGTGGTGCCCCCTGCGCAGCTGCAGCAGCTGTTGGCCAGCAAGGTTGAGGCTATCGAGCATCAGCAAGGCCGCGCACTCAAAAAGAAAGAGAAGGAGGCGATCAAGGAAGACATTCTTGCAACCTTGCTGCCTCATGCCTACACCAAGCGCACTAGCACCCACCTGTGGTATCAGCCGTCCAGCGGTTTGATGGTGGTGTTTGCCAAGGGAAAAGCGGCAGACGATGCCCTGGCCCTGCTGCGCAAGACCATTGGCTCTCTGCCCGTCCTGCCGATTGCGGTAAAGAACCCACCAGAAGTCACCATGACCACCTGGCTGCAGGAGGGCACTATCCCGGCTGGATTCGTGCTGGAAGATCAGGCCGAGCTGCGCAGCGCCATGCAGCACGGCGGGATCGCCCGGTTCAAGCAACAGGACTTGATGACTGATGAGGTGAAAAACCATCTGACCAAAAACGACAAGCTGGTGACCAAGTTGGCCCTTAACTGGGGTGAGACCGTCAGCTTCGTGCTGTCTGATGACTTGTCTATTACCGGCGTGAAGTGGAGCGACGAACTGATGGAGAAGAACGACGACATCAACGACGAAGACCCGCTGGCCAAGATGGATGCTGATATTGCGCTGCTGGCCGGTGAGATGTCCCGCTTCGTTCCCGCGCTGATCGATGCCCTTGGCGGTGAAGAGTCGGCCCCCATGTAAAGGTGGGGCCAGTGGCCCCACCCTGATAAAGTAAACTATAGTAAATACTTAAATAAACTACAGTTGACAGATTGGGGATGGCTGCGATAAATTATCCAAGCTGGAGAAATCTGTGTGTTCAGTAGCGAATGCCTAAGAGACCCTCATAAAACAAAACCGCCTTCGTGGGCGGTTTTTTATTGCCTGTAGAACGTGGCGGCCACCCCCTGCTGTAACAGGAAGTGACCATCCAGCCACGCGCACTCGGTCACGGGCCGGACTAAAGCCACGGCGCTTTGCAAAGCGGCCGGAGCTTATCACATAAGCCGATCCCGATGAACCTGAACGATATTCGCTGTGGGAACTGTTCCCGCAAGTTGGCCCGCCTTTGCGGCGCCGCTGAGATTAAGTGCCCGCGCTGCAAGGTAACAAACTACGCGAGCACCTCCGAGTGCCAACTCGGAGAAATAGTGAATGGAAAAACTGTTGATGGACGGGCAAGCCCGCCTGATCAATGCAGACAGCCTGGTCTATATCAAGACCCTGCCTGATGCCTCTATCGACCTCATTGCAACCGACCCTCCCTACTTTGGGGTGAAGGCGCTCGACTGGGACAACCAGTGGAAGTCCGAACAGGAGTTCCTCGCCTGGCTGGAGCAGTTCGTGGTGGAGTTTCGCCGGGTGCTCAAGCCGAACGGCTCGATGTACCTGTTCTGCTCGAGCCGCCTTTCCTCGGCCGTTGAGTTGATGATCCAGCGCCATCTGCGGGTCTTGTCCCATATCGTTTGGGCTAAGCCGTCCGGGCCATGGAACAAGGCTCGCAAGGAGGACTTACGCAGCTTCTTCCCTGCCACCGAGCGGGTGATCTTTGCCGAGCAGTACGGGGCAGACGGTAGCGCCAAGGCCGGTAGTGGTTATGCCGCCGCCTGCAGCGACCTGCGCCGCCAGGTGTTCAGCCCGTTGATCGAGTATTTCCGGCATGCCAGAGAGGCATCCGGCGTGACGGCCGCCGAGATCAACGCGGCAACCGGCACCAAGATGTCCGGTCACTGGTTCGGTTATTCGCAGTGGCAGTTGCCTAGCCAGCAGCAGTACGAGCAGCTGCAGGCGCTGTTTGCGTCGAAGGCCCCCTCTCTCAGCCAGGACTATGCCGAGCTGACCGAAACCTATCAGGGGCTGAGTTCCACATATACCCGCCTGGTTGCCAGCTATGACCAGCTGAAGGAGGAGTTTGAGCGCTTGCGGCGCCCCTTCTTTGTGACCAAGCACGTTCCTTTTACCGATGTCTGGATGTACCCCTCGGTACCGGCCAGACCGGGCAAGCACCCCTGCGAGAAACCGGCTGCGATGATGCGCGACATCATCATGGCCAGCTCTCGCCCCGGTGCGGTTGTCGCCGACTTCTTCATGGGGTCTGGCCAGACCGGCAAGCAGGCTGTGCTGTGCGGCCGTTCTTTTATCGGGGTCGAGCTTGAGACCCCACGTTATGAACAAACGTGTCGGGAGTTTGAAGAACTGCCCGAGCACTGACCCTGCGGGGTGGGGACTATGAAGATGCCGATGAAAGATCCTGGCTTGTGGGCCGTGATTCTTGGCTGGCTGGCTGAGCACCAGCCGGTCATCTACGGGGTGGTGCTGTCTATGGGCACCGCCGCTTTGCGCGTTGTTTACGGTGGTGGCAAACGCCGCCAGGCACTGCTGGAGGCCATCATGTGCGGCGCTATCGCGCTGACCCTGATGTCCGGCATGGACTGGATGGGCGTTCCCGCGTCGGCCAGCGGCTTCGTCGGTGGCATGGTCGGCTTTCTCGGGGTTGAGACGGTGCGTGAGTACGCCCAGCGGATCCTCGGCAAGAAGGCCGGCATGGTAATGGAGAAGGGTAGCGATGAATAAACCACGTTGGATCTTGCAGGCCGAGAACCATATCGGTGTAAAAGAGGTTAAGGGCGCGACCCATAACCCGGTGATCGTGCAGTTCTGGAAGGATATTCGCCGTGGCGGCATCAAGGACGACGAGACGCCTTGGTGTGCCGCGTTCGTGGGCGCCATGCTGGAGCGCAGCGGCATCCAGTCGTCCCGCTTTGAGTCAGCCAAGTCCTACCTGAGTTGGGGTGAGCAGCTGGACCGGCCGGCATATGGCTGTGTGGTGGTGTTCTCCCGGGACGGCGGCGGCCATGTCGGCTTTGTCGTTGGCAAGGACAAGGCGGGCAACCTTTTGGTGCTCGGTGGCAACCAGGGCGACGCGGTGAACGTGAAGGCATTCCCCCTCAGCCGGGTTACTGGTTATCGCTGGCCAGAAGGCGAGCCTGTGCCAGCCGGTGAGTTGCCGGCGGGTGACTCGGTGGCCATGTCGAGGAACGAGGCATGAAGACGATCGCGGCTATTGGTGGTTTCCTCACTGGTCATACGACGTGGCTCGTCCTAGCCGTCGGCCTGCTTGCTGGCGCTGCGATTGGCTGGTCGGCCACCGACATGATCTGGACGACCAAGTATTCGATCGCACAGAAGGAGTGGTCAGAACAACAGGCCGCCCAGGATCGCGCGAACCTCTCTCACGCTGAACAGACAGTGGCGTGGGAGCGACGCTCCGCCGAGCTGGCTGCCGAGGTCGACAGTGCTTATCAAAAAGGAATTGAAGATGGCAAAAAGAGCCTTGATGCTGATGTTGCTGCTATCCATGACGGCAGCAAGCGGGTGCGCGACAAGTTCCGCTGCCCTGCCCCAGCCAAACGACCCGACCCTCTGCCCTCGCCCGGCGCCGCCCCCGGCGGCGGTGATGAAGCCGCGCAAGGCGGACTTCAGCCAGCGGATGCAGAGTTTCTTGTTCGACTCGGACACGAAGCCAACGACGTCGTCAGGCAGCTGACAGCCTGCCAGGACTACATCACCAAGCAGCAGAGGCCAGTCTCGCCGTGAATATGACCCAGAAAGTTTTAACCAGGATATTCGAGTCCCTGCTGAATACAGCAGCCCAAGCACCAACAGACGACATCGTGAACCGGGATGGGATCAGTCTGATGAAGCAGGGATTCGAACTCATTATGCAGGCCCACCGGGAGGGTGGGGCCACTGGCCCCACTAGCCCGCTGCTTGCAGATGCCCGTCAGCTCTTGGCTGACATTGAGGCTACCCAGGTGCGTGGTCGGCCCCTTATCAGCCTGACCACAATCAGCGAGCAACTGGCCCGAATAGAAGCACGCACGCTTCCGGTCCACATAGTGGTGGCACCAGCAGTAGGTGGCCTGAAGTTCTCAACAGAAGAGCAAGAACGCCTCGCTGCCTTTCTGCGTGATGCTGCCGGCGCCCAGTGCGGAGTTCTCCCAAAAGATACGTGACAGGTGGGGCCATTGGCCCCATCCAAGGAGATTGAATTGCTTGGATTCATGACAGAGCAGAAGGCGAAGGAGCTTGGCTTCACCCATCACGGTAGCTATTTCGGCGTACCGGTCTATATCGGTGACCCGTATGGCCAGTGCATGGTGACGACCAAGCATCCGATCCTTGACCCTCTCTTTGACCTCATGGGAGTGCTTGAGGGGATCTTTCGACCGCTCATTCACCCAGAGAACCCCGCAGTCTTCCAGTTCAGACTGAAAGGCCGCATCAAGTAATCGGAGTGGGGCCAGTGGCCCAACCCCGCTGCAACCTTCACCCTTGCCTTCTGTACCAGCGGCTTCGGCTGCGTGTGCTGGGGCGATCAGTAGGCAAGGCTGAAAGAGCATCCGATTGTTGACCCATTCCTCTCCGTGGGGGAATGGGTCCTTTTTTGGACCTTTTTACACTGCGGGGCGTTAGACCCGCATGAAATCACTCATTTTATAAAATTTTCGTTTTTGGCATTTCCGGTTCCGGTTGGGGTTTTTCATGGCAACACAAGGTGAGATCGCCCGGCATCTGGATCTGTCGGAGCGGCAGATAAACAACCTGCAAAAACTGGCAGGATTCCCCGTGCCACAAGGGCGCGGGCAGTATGACCTCGATGCATGCCGTCACTGGTACATCCGATACCTGCGAACAGCAAAGCCTGGTAGCGGCGAACCGGAAATGGCAGGGGGTGAATCTGAAAAGGTGCTGGAGCGGCAGAAGGCCGAGCTGGCGAACGAATATCGTCGTGAGCAGATTGAAAACCTAAAGCTGAAGCGGAAGGTGCTGGCCAAGCAGTATGCCCCTATAACCGTCCTCTCCGATGTCCTTGAGACATGGTGCTCCGGCGCGAGAACCCGAGTCGACTCCTGGCTTCCTCGGATAAAAATGGTATGGCCTGACGTACCGCATCACGTCATCAAGCTGTTCCGCGACGAGATCGCCGAGATGATGAATGAGTTAGCCGATGTTGGAATCGATCCCGAAGATTACTGCGACAGCGATATCGAGAGCGGTTTCGCGAGCGACCCTGACATTGAGGATGAGGAAGCTCCTGACCGGGGTTAAGTGGGCGAATCAGCACTTCAGGCTGCCAGAAGGGTCTAGTCAGATTGCTGGTCAGTGGACGACTCAGCCGGTCCAAGTCGTGATGCTGAACCTAATGACGAACGACCGTTGTCGAGAGTTCGGCATTCAGAAATCAGCTCGCCTTGGCTACACCAAGGTGCTGGTCGCCTCGGTGCTCTACATGGCCGAGCATAAGAAACGCTCCAGCGTGGTATTCCAGCCAATCGACGATGAGGCTGACGGCTTTGTCGTTGATGAGGTCGATCCGGTCATCGCCGAGATGAAAGTCATCAAGGCGATCTTCCCTGAATGGGAAAAGAAGAACGAAAAGAACAATCTAAAAAAGAAGGTGATGAAGGGTGTCATCATCGACTTTCGAGGCGGTGATGCCGCTGGCCGGTATCGCCGACTGACAAAACAATGTGCCTTTATCGATGAGGCCGACGCGCTCCCGCGAGAAGTAGGGAAAGGAAAGAAAGGTGAGGGCAACCCCCTTGGCCTGGCTAAAAAGCGGTTGAAGGGAGCGGCCTATCCAAAATTTGTTGTTGGCACCACCCCGACGGTAAAGGGGCTGTCTCATATCGAGAATTTCCTTTCCTCAGCAGAAATTGTCATCCGATTTTATCTCCCGTGCCCGCACTGCGAACATGAGCAGGTATTGGTCTGGGGAGGCCGTAATGCCCAGTTTGGGCTGACGTGGGACGACACCAAAACCACCCGAGAAGGGAAGGCAAACTCGGCTCACTACGTGTGCGAGGGTTGCCATAAGCACTTCCATTACGCTGACCTCTATGAAATGGAGATCGCAGGCCGCTGGATCGGTGAGGATGGCACATGGACGCGAACCGGTGAGGATGACGACTGGTATACGGCGGATGGGGAGCGCATCCCCTGCCCAGCGTCAGTCGGCATGCATGTGTGGGCTGCCTATTCGTTGAACCTCGATGGTTGGGGCGAACTGGTGATGGACTGGCTCAAGGCAGAAGGCCAGCCACTTGATGAAAAAACCTTCATCAACACCACGCTGGGTGAGCTCTACGAGGAAGAGCTCGGCGAACCGACCGAGCATTCGATCCTGCTGGAACGGAGGGAGAGGTACGCCGCCGAGGTGCCGGATGAGGTGGTTTACATCACGGCCGGTATCGATAGCCAGCGTGACCGCTACGAGATCCGTATGTGGGGCTGGACGGCTGATGAGCAGGCGTACCTGATCGACAAGATCGTGGTGATGGGAAAGTACGACGACCCTGACACCCTGCAGCGTACTGAAAAGGCGCTGAAAGTGACCTATCGCAAGGCGGACGGCACCCAGATGACATGGCAGCGTGGCTGTTGGGATACCGGTGGTATCGACCAGACCTACGTCAACAACATGTCGAAGCGGTTCGGGATCTTCAAGCTGATCCCCATCAAGGGTGCCAACGTCTACGGCAAGCCGATCGCCAACTTCCCATCCCAGAAGAACCGGGCGGGCGTCTACCACACCGAAGTGGGGTCAGACACGGCCAAAGAGCTGCTTTACAGCCGCTACCACGTCGAACTCGGCAAGCCAGGCAGCGTCCACCTTCCCCTCGGCCCGATGCCAAGCGGCGAGATGTGCGATGAGGCCGAGTGCCAACAGCTGACTGCCGAAGTGAAAGTGCTTGAAATAGTGGCAGGCAAGACGGTGGTGCGCTGGCGAGCCAAGGGGCGAAACGAGGGCACTGACTGCTTTGCCTATGCACTCGCTGCCTTGCGCATCAGCCAAGTCCGTTGGGGATTGAAGTTGCCGACACTGGCGGCCAATGCGAACGACCAAGAAAAAACAGCCCCAGCGAAGAAGCGAACACTGGCTGAACTGGGGCAGCAACTGAATGGATAGTGGGGCCAGTGGCCCCACTTTGTTTTTGGGGATCCCGATGACCGATGAACAGCGCCTAGATCAGGCGAAAGAAGCCCGGCACCAGCTGCTGATGGGCAAGAGTGCCGTGCAAGTCGGCCATGGCCAGAGGCAGGTCACCTTCTCTCAGCGAACTATTGCTGACCTTGATAAGTACATCCAAAAGCTTGAAGTGATTTGTGGCCAGAGCAATCGTCGCGGCCCCGGGAGATTAGCCTTATGAACAAAATCCTCTCGGCCGATGGAGTCACCCCGCTGCGCCAGCAGTCGGTCTACACGGCGGGGGGGCGCGGGTTCGGTGGCCAGATGGCGGACTGGAACCCTCGCAGCAGGGGGCAAGACGCCGCCCTTCTGCCAGTGCTAGGCAAGGCAAACGCCCGCGCCGACGACTTGGTTCGCAACCATGCGACGGCCAGCAACGCAATCCAGATCCACCAGGATCAGATAGTCGGACACCTGTTCCGGCTGAGTTACAAACCGATGTGGCGCCGCCTCGGGATCTCCGAGGAGGATTGCCGGGCATTTGCCCGTGATGTGCAGGATGCCTGGTTTGAATATGCCGAAGACCCGCACGGCTGCATCGACGTTGAGGGGCATCGCACCTTTACCGAAATGATCCGGGAGGCGGTCGCTGTTCACGCCGGCCAGGGTGAGGCCATGGTGCAGCCAGCATGGCGGGAAGAACGCGGGCATCACCTGTTCCGCACCCAGTTCGCCATGGTCTCGCCGCGCAGTGTCAGCAACCCGAAGAAAGTGCGCGACACCGACAACCTGCGTAGCGGGGTGGCGTTAGACCGCAACGGTCGCGCTCGAGGCTGCTGGGTAGAGGAAGCAACTTACCCCAGCGGCAAGTCAGAGTGGCGCTTTATCCCCAGAGAACTGGCCAACGGCCGCCTCTCATTTATCCATATCTTCGAGAAGAAGGATGCTCGCCAGACGCGCGGCGCCAACCTGTTTATGACGACGCTCGAGCGGATGAAGATGCTCGACAGCTTGCAGCATACCTGGCTGCAGAACGCCGTAGTGGGCGCCATGTACGCGGCGACCATCGAGAGCGAGCTTGGCACTGAGAAGGCGATGGAGTTTATCGCCGGTGCGGGAGCCAATGGCAACGAGCCGAGCGCGATGGAGCAGTGGATTAGCGAGTATGCGGGCTACTACTCCGGCTCGCAGGTGAAGATGAACGGGGTGAAGATCCCGCACCTCTTCCCCGGCGACAAGCTTAACCTGCAACGGCCAGGCAATGCTGACAACGGCATGAGCCAGCTGGAAGAGTCAATCCTGCGTTATGTCGCGGCTGGCACAAATACCGAGTATTCGGCCCTCAGTCGGGACTATAGCAAGGGGGCATATAGCGCCCTGCGGGCCAGCTCGAACGACAACTGGCGCTATGTGATGGGCCGTCGCAAGTTCATCGCCGGTAAGGCGGCCAGCCTGATGTTCGGTTGCTGGCTGGAAGAGGCGATCGTGCGCAAGGTGATCACCTTGCCCCGCTCGGCCCGCCTGAACTTCTACGAGGCCCGTCATGCCTGGTGCTACTCGGAATGGATCGGCATGGGCCGCATGGCCATCGACGGTTTGAAAGAGGCCAAAGAGGCTGTCCTGCTCATCGAGTCGGGCTTGTCCACGTATGAGCGTGAGCTGGCCAAGCTCGGCGAGGATTACGAGGAGATCTTCGCACAGCAGTATCGGGAGGCGCAGGAGCGCAAAGAGAAGAACCTCCCGCCACCATCGTGGGTTAAGGCCCAGCAGATGGCACCCGACGAGCAGCAACAGGGGAATGGCAATGAAACATAACCTGCCGGGCATCATGTCCCGGCTTTTTAATACCCCGTTGATGATCCGGCCTACCGAGGCCCAGATCATCATCACGGCGGTATCCGAGCAGATGGGGGTCGGCAGCTTGCTTGATGCCTCCTCGGGCAAAGTTATCGACCTGAGTGGACAGGTCGAGCAGAACGCGGCGAGCTTCTCTGAACGTGGCGAGAGAAGCCGCAGCTATGCCCTGGTTGATGGAATCGCAGTGCTGCCGATCTCCGGCACTCTGGCGCACAAATGGGGCGGCTTACAGCCCTCCTGTGGCGCTACAGGATACGACGGCATTCAGGGGCGCCTTAGTCAGGCACTGAAAGACCCCGAGGTGCGCGGGATCATGCTGGACGTTGATACCCCGGGCGGTGAAGTAGCCGGTGCGTTTGACTGCACTGACCTGATCGCCAGAGCCAACAAGATTAAGCCGGTCTGGTCTCTTTGCTACGACATGCACTGCAGCGCTGGTCAGCTTGTTGTGTCAGGTGCTGGACGTCGGCTGATCACTCAGACCGGTATCGCAGGCTCCATCGGCGTGGTTATCGCCCATATGGACGTCAGCGAGATGCTGAAGCAGACCGGTCGCAAGGTGACGCTGATCCATGCGGGTGCCAACAAGGTCGACGGCAACCCCTACGAAGCACTGCCTGAACGGGTGAGAGCAAAGCTGCAGGCCGACGTTGAGGCTACGCGCTTGCGCTTCGCCAATACGGTGGCCAAGCACACCGGCTTGGCAGTGGACCGCATCCTGGCTCAAGAGGCCGGGACATTTGAGGGACAGGCCGCGATCGAACAGGGGCTGGCCGATGAGCTGGTCAATGCGGCCGATGCGGTGGCAGTGATGGCCGAACGCATCTCTCACAAACCCATCTTTGCAACAGGAAGAAATATGAGCGTGACAGAACATAACGCCAGCGCAGAAGGCGCCGATCTCAAGGTCGCAACCACTGAACTGAACAAGAATGCCGAGGCCGCGCCGGTTGTCGCCCCGGTTGCCTCAGCCCCTGTGGTTGATGGCGAGCAGATGGCTGCCGCAGAGAATGCCCGGATTATGGGGATCCTCGAGCTGGATGAAGCCAAGGGCCGTGAGGCCGCTGCCAAAGAGCTGGCAAAGAATCGCGCGATGACAGTTGAAGGCGCCAAGGCAGTGCTGGCGGCCATCCCGCAGACCGCGCAGGCAGCCAGTGAAACCGCATTGGACAAGCTGATGGAGACTTCTCCCGCAGCTGTACAAGGTAATGCCGACACCACCAAGAGCGACCGAGTTGCTCGCCTGACCCGCTTTGGGCGTAAGGACTGACGATGAAAACTGAGTTCAGCATTCTGAACATTTCGGCTGGCAGTGAGCCACTGCCGACCATGACAGGCCACATTGCCGCTGGCCAAGGGCAGCTGGCCGCCCGCACTCCGCTGATGCTGGGAGCTGACGCCAATGCTGGCAAGTTGGTGAAATGGGACGGCACAGCAGGCAAGGCAGTCACCATGACCGTCGGCTCCGTTGATGCTACCACCGCCAAAACCGCGCCGGTACACAAGTCCGGCTGCATTAACGCAGCCGCCGTTGCCTGGCCCGAAACCGTACTCACCATGGAAGCCAAACGCGCCGGCTTCCTCGGTTCCCCCATCTCTATCGAGGAAGTGAAGTAATGGCCGAATTTGACCTGTTTACTCCTGGTGAACTGATGGCAGCTCGTACCGAGACCCTCAAGTTCAGCCAGTTGTTCAAGACGTTGTTTTATCCGTTGGTGATGACCTTCAAGACCAAGAAGGTGTACCTGGACGAGATCCCGGGCCAGGCGGCCATGGCGGTTTATTGTGCCCCGCGAGTATCCGGTAAGGTCGACAAGACCCGTGGCCACCTGACCAGCTCCTTTGAGCCGGGTTATGTGAAGTCGAAGCATACCGTCGATCTGCAGGCAACGCTGGCCCGTCGTGCTGGTGAGCAGCCCATGGGCGAGCTGAGCCCGCAGGACCGCTTCGAGCAGTACACCATGCAGAACCTGGATGATGAAGAGCAAGCCATTCTGCAGCTGGAAGAGTATCAGTGTGTGCAGATGGCGCTCTACGGCAAGTACACCATGAACGGTGAGAACCTGCCCGAGCCGATCGATGTGGATACTGGTCGCAACCCCGAGAACCATATCGTGCAGGCTGGTGCTGGCCGCTGGTCTCAACAGGATGCAGACACCTACGACCCGACCCACGACATCGACGCCTATGCGGACAAATCCAGTGGTACTCTCGATGTGATGGTGATGGGAAGTAAGGCGTGGCGTGAACTCAACCGCTTCAAGCTGTTCCGCGAGAAGTTTGATACCAAACGCGGTTCCCTGTCGCTGGCCGAGTTGGGTCTGAAAGACCTCGGTAAATGGGTGTCCATCAAGGGGTATTACGGTGATGTGATGATCATCGTAACTAAAAACAAGTTCATCGACCCGGTCGATAAGAAGACCCAGCGCCTCTATGTTCCCGAGAACGGCTTGCTGCTGGGTTCCCTCGGCATCCAGGGTGTCATGATGTATGGCGTGATCCAGAACATCAAAGCGGTCAAGGAAGGCATGGAAGAGGGAGATCGCTTCGTTAGTCAGTGGGAAGAGGGCGGCGACCCCGCCGATATCTACACCATGACCGAATGCTCCCCTGCTGCCGTGCAGCCGGACACTAACGCCTTCGTGTTTATCGAAGTCAACTAAGAAAAGGTGGGGCCAGTGGCCCCACTTTTGTTTTCCGATTTTTCTGGAGAAGATTCCATGACTGAAAAAGAACAACTGATCGCTCGAGTAGCTGAGCTGAGCGCGAAGCTTGGCCGTGAGACTGACCCCTCCGGCACGGTGCTTGAGCTGAAAGCCCGTATCGAAGAGCTGGAAGCCGAGTTGGAAGACAACGCCAGCACCCTGAATGAAGGCCATAGCAACTTGGCACAGCCGTTCAATGAGCTGGCAACCAAAGCCGGATCCGTGCAGCGCATGGTTTGCATCATCCCCAAGGTCACCCTGCACCTGCGCCTCGGCAATGAGCCACTGCTGGCCGTGAAGGATAAGCCCTGCTTCATTGACGTGGATCAGGCCCAGCAGGTTGTAGAAGTGGAGCAGCTGGCCCGCTACGCCGATGAGTAGCGACCCGTTCTCAGACCTGGTGGCTGATGCCGACATGGCCATCAACGCGGTCATGGCTAACCAGTACAGCCTGCTGCTGAAAAGCGGTTCCCCGCTGGCGATTTCTGCCATCTGGGACACGAGCCTGCAGGAGGCAAAGGTACCAACCGGCAGCAGCAATCCTCGCGGTGTCCGTGTGGCCAGCGAGCAAGGGGTGCTGACAGTGCTGCAAAACCGCCTGCGCCGCGAGGATGTGATGGGGGCAGAAGTGGAGACCCCACTTGGTACCCGCTGGGTCGTGGATCTGGATTACACCGATGCCACCACGACAGTGCTGATGCTCGGCTTGGCCGGTGACGCCAACCTGCCGGCAGGCACAGGAACCCGTTTTAGCAAGACCAACATATGAGGTGGCGGCTGTGATGTACCTGTTTATCGACGATGCAGACATCGCAGCCGTCATCGACCAGTTTGCGGACCTCGACCCGAAGGTGATATCGCTGGCCTTCCATCGAGCCATGAAGCGAACCGAACAGAGCGTTATGTCGCAATCGCGCAAGGTGCTGCAGAAAGAGCTGGCGCTGCGAAACCAGAAGTCGATGAAAGCCCGTGTCAGAACCTATATCCGCCCTGCAGCGTCGGATATGGCGGAAATGAAGTTCTGGTTCGGGATGAACGACTTGAGCCCCAACGCATTCAAGGGCACCCCGAAGAAGACCCGGGGCGGCCTGATGTTCAGGGGGAGCTATTACGACAAGGCGTTCGTCAGCCTGCGCAAGGGCCGCAAGGTTTTTATGCAGCGCGAGACAGACATGAGATACCCGATCACCAAGCTCACTATCCCCATCCCGGACGACATCGTCGTCAAGATCGAGGATGAGGTGCTGGAGCGGATGCCGGATATCTTTATGCGCCACTTCGAGACCGACCTGCGCGGCCGAACCAAGAGCAGCCAGTGGGCGTCGGTGTTTGGCAGTGGCCAACATGGCAGCCTGGACAAGGCGTCCACGAACATCATGAGCCCCGGCAAGCGACCTCGCGGCGCCAGATAGGAATCCCCATGCATTACGACATCACTACCCCCAGCCAGTATCACACTGCGCTGGTCGAGCGGTTGCGCGTCAATCTGGTCGAAGGGCTGGCCATCGAGTCATACGACGAGTGGGGCAAGGTCGAGATCGCCGGCCCAACCATCCTGATCCAGTGGGAAGACGGCCACCCTGGCCAGCGTCAGAACGATGGCCGCTACAACCACCAGTACATGATCACCGCGCACTGCATCATCCCCAAGGGCCAGCCAAATGCGCTGCTGCAGGCGCTGGATCTTGCCGCCGAGGTGGAGCGTTTGCTGGAGCGCCGAGCCCTGTTTAAGGCGCCTGCGGCAGAAGCTGGGCTTCCTGATGTGCTGCTGGTCAGTTCGGATCAGGTCGGCATGCCGCAGATACAGGTCAACGGTGACACCAGCTACCTGCTTGGTATCGACGGCGTGGAGTCGCGGGGGGTGCAGTGGCTACAGCCCCTTTACCTCGGCCTGTCATTGAATGGCCCGACAGAAGCGCGCGGGGGCATCAGTCACTCGATAGCCTGACAAGGAGCAGCTGAATGCTGGAACAGTACATCGAGCAGAAGCTGGCCCCCCTGATAGACAGGCTGGCGGAGCTGGAAGAGCAGCTCGAATCAGGCGCCCGCCGTGGGCGCAATGCCATTCAGATGGGGACCGTAGCAAAAGTGGTCGGGCAGCGAGTGGTGATTGCCATCGGCAAGGCCAGAACTCCTCCGATCAAATGGTTTGCCTGCGCCGCTGGCGATGTTATCGAGTGCCGCTACCCCAGCGTGGGGGAGCTTGCGCTTGTCCTCAATTACGGCTCAGGCGACCGCAACACCAGCTCTATCGCGTTGGTCGGCATCCCCTCTGACCAGTTCCCGCTTCCCTCTGCTGACCAGAACAAGGTTGTCCGAAAGATTGGCGACCTTGGCATGGAGGAGTGGGACAAGAAGACAGGAAAGCTGACGGTCACGGCGCCAGGCGGCGTTGAGTTCGTTACCTCTGGGGTTCACTCAACCGGCGAGTTGAGCGATGCCACCCGGTCAATGAGTGAAGACCGTGAAATATACAACGGTCACGATCACCCGCACGGTGAACCCACGGTAGGCAAACCAAACCAGAAACAGTAAGTGAGGCAACATGCTCGGCATGGGCAGACGAACGGGCCGCTTTATCAGCGGCACGGAGCAACTGGCCAGCCGGCTGCTCCAGGTATTCACCACACAGAACTCATCCCGAACGCGGCGCCGACTGTTTGGCAGCAATGTGCCAGATGCGCTGGCCCGCCTGACCAACCAGGCACTGGTGCTGCAGGTCAAGGCAGAGATGTTCGACGCCATGTTGAACCCGGCCAATGGTGTGCTCGATTTCAAGCCCACCCGCATCCAGTTTGAGGTCGTCACTGACGGCCTGCATGCGCATATTGACGGCCGCTGGCGTGGCTCAGACATCACAGTAAGGGTCCCCCTCTATGACCAGTAGCGTATTCAATCCCCAGATTGACCGGATCCCCGAGCCTGATGCTCTCAAAGTAGACGGTTTCGAGGCGGTGCTGGCCACGATCAAGGCGCTCATTCTGGAGCGCGTCATGGCCATGCGTCCCGCCGATACAGAAGCGGTTGCAGAGACGCTGGAGAACGATGCCGAGCTGGCCAGCATCATTGCGCAGGCATGCGCCATGGTGGTGGTTAATCGCGAGCGCCGTCTGAATGACAAGATCCGGCAGATCCTGCTGCTCTGGGCAAAGGGAAGCAACCTCGATGCGCGGGCTGCTGACTACGGGATTACCCGCCAGGTGATCAAAGCCGGCAATCCGGCCGCCTACCCACCGATCCCGGACGAGATGGAGTCAGACATTGACCTGTTGACGCGCTGCCTGCTGGCGCCCTTTGGGTTTGCAACAACCGGGTCAGAGCTCGCCTACCGCTTCCACCTGATGACACTGGGGGACAAGCCGCACATAACAGTGACCTCGCCTCAGCCTAACCGGGTTGTGATGACCTACGACTTCCCTGAGAACTCACGGGCTGCGGAGGTAAAGGATGGCCGAGCCAAGATGGCCAAGGCAGAGTCCGGGCTGGTTGACTGCTGGCTGCTGGCCAGGGCCGGGGACGGAACGCCTTCTGCTGACTTGTTGGCGCATGCCAATGAATACATGAACAGGCCCTCGGTGAGGCTGCTCTCAGATGTCGTAACAGTCAAAAAGCCAACCATTCGTCGTTATCAAATCAGGATGGTTGTCCATGGTAGCAACTCCCCTGGTGGCATCATCGATCAGGGGCCAATTAAACAGGAGCTGGAAGTCTACGCAGAAGGGGCAAGGCAGTTAGAAGGCATCATTGATACCGGTCGTCTTTATGCGATAGCCCACGGCCATCAGACCGTTGTTCGCGTCGAAGTGCTCGAGCCAGCCTCTCCACTGATCTGCGCTATCAATGAGGCCCCTTACTGCACCGGGGTGACTGTCGAGGTGGTCTATGACTGACAGCATCCAGCCTGATAACCGAAGCGCCTTGCAGGTGGCGATAGAGCAGGCGTTGGATGACAGAATCCGATGGGTTGATGACCAGGCGCCTCTCCCAGAGCTTTTTGATGGCAGTCAGACCCCGGCCCAGTTCTTGACTTCACTCGCTATCGAGGTAGGTGTTACCGATTGGGACATCAGTGATAGTGAAGAGGCCAAGCGCCGAATAGTTAAGACCTCACTCCAGTTACAAAGCAAGGCGTGCACTGCTGAAGGGATAGATGACTCACTGAGCATGCTGGGGAACATCTCCTCAGTAAAGAGATTAAGACCATACGTGATCGGTCTTGAGACAGAGATTATAGATGGAAGTTTAGATATTCCATTTATTAAAAGAATCATCAGAAGAATTGATACATATAAAGCCGCAAGAGATAGCGTAGAAGCGAATATTGTCAGGTCGTCAGATTTGAATTTTTCCACCGGCGTTATTTCAGAGGTCAGTGTCATATCAGACTCTATAGCGTTCAAAATGGATGTGAGCGCCGACATAAACAACCGAACACTTGTTCTTTCTGAAACATTGGTAATATCTGATTGCGAGGCTGCAAATGTCTGATTATCGCGGGTACGTAACCAAAGCCGGCTTTGCATTTGAGGCCGTCGCAGCGGAAAACGAATACCCTGTTATTATAGGTAAAATATTAATAGGTGATGGCTTCCTCCCTGATGGAGAAAGCCCATCAGATGTGACAGCTCTTGTTCATAAAATAAAAGAGTTCCCGGCTGAGGTTTTTCAGGATAAAAAAAATCGAGGTCAGTACATTGCAAGATGTACCATCCCTGCCAATGACTCCATTAATGGAGAAGGGTATTATATCAGGGAAATGGCCGCCGAGCTTACTGGCGAAGGAGAAGGGATAATATACGCGTATCGTCGCGTATCAAATGACTTCAAGCCATTAATGGAATCTGGCGAGGTAAAGAGCTATATATATCAGTTAAGGTTTATTCCTGATAATGCTGAGAATATATCTGTATCTATCGATGCAAACTCAACTTACATCACCAGAGATGAGTTTGATGAACACAGGCGAACTCCTGACCACCCGCATGCTACCAGTAGCGAGTTCGGCATGGTTAGATTGGCCGAAAGCCATGAAGGTGAGGGTGGATCCGGTGTAGCTGCAAGCCAGGACTCTTTGCTGCAAGTAGCCGCTGAAGCGAAGCATGGTGCAGAAGCATATCCTTTAGCAAGACGGCTAATCGAGGAAAGCCTTTACAGGCAAGGGTTGATGCTTGCACCTGGCTCTTTTGAGGAAGGGTCAAAAGTAACCAATGAAAAGCAGGCTGTACTCAGCAAGAAAAATGCAGTCTGCTTTGTCTTTACTGGTGAAATACCACCAGGCGGATTTGATGTAAAAAAGGGAACAGAACCAGCTGAGCCACTCTGGAAGCAGGTAAAAGCACTCAATATACTGGACTTCGGCGCAAAGGGTGATGGAGCTGATGACTGGAATGCCATTCAGGCTGCAGTAACATTGCTGAGAAAAGTTTATGTTCCAGATGGACATTTCGCAGTAGGAAAGACGGTTCGCGTTCCAAGTCACACGGTAATTATTGGCAGCGGAAAGGACAGGTGCAGAATATACGCCCTGCCGTCAATGCCAGGTGAGCTTGATGTTGTCTGTAATGAGAACTATGGCAGTCCAACGCTAAGATATGACAGAAACATCATAATTCATGGCGTTGATGTCGATGGCAATGGATTTGAGCGAACCAAGGAAATCCCGACAGAATGGGGCCGTAGCATCCGTCTCGCCGCTGTTTTTGACTGCCTGATTCACCAGTCAAAGTTAACACGAGGGCCTCAGCACTGCCTTGATATAACCAACTACAATGACTCGTACATTGGAATCGGTCACAATGGAAAAATAATAGGACCAAGCTTTAACGTTGTAGTTTCAGGGACTGATATAGAGGACTACTGTTATGATGATGGGATAACCACTCACGCATCACATAACATACTCATAGACGATATTTCAGCAAGAATAACGGATTATGCAAAGTCAAAGACGGAGTACGTAGCCACTCAGAATGCAATAGAAATAGACGATGGTTCCAGCGATGTAGTTGTGACTAGGTGCAGGGCTGATGCAAATAACACAAACTCAAAATGCTATGCTGTTGCAACACACAAGAATGCGCCAGCAGCGCACAATATAAAGTTTGAAGATATCAGGGCTCACGGTTGTGTTACCGCATTTCAAGCTTGGGCTGACACAGATACTGATGCGATATTTAAGACGATAGATTGGAAGTGCAGAAATATAACCGTAAAGAACCTGACCGTAAGGGGGCCGGCACTAAATCAAAGCAGTAACGTATTCCCATCCCGCCTTGTTGATATCCAAGGTTTTATGGGTGTTAATGTTGATGATGTGAAGCTTTACATGAAGGATGATGCTGGCATTGTTCATTCTCCAATAGCAGTAACAAACCTGTCTTTTGTTCATGACGTAAAATTGAGCAACTTCTATATAAGGGATGTTATCGATGGCTCTCTAAATAGTGCGGTTTACAAGGACAGTTCTTGGTTAAGGATAGTAAATCAAAGCTCAGAAGTATCCATTGATGGTATGGATATTGATAACCTTGGCTTTGTAAACAGGATTATCACGGACTCTGAGTGTGCAGCCTTAGTCAGCGTAGATAGAGTGTCAGTGCAGCGATATCCATCTGATGGTTCTCAACGGATAGGTGTCGTGTCTGCTGCAAAATGTAATTTTGGTAGCGTTTCAGTTCCACCTGGCATGCTTCCTCTCAAGATAGGCCGATGGTTCAAAGACTACCCAAGCGGGAGGTACAAAAACAACCAAGGCAGAAGGGACGTTGTCATTGGCGGCATCGAGTACATATCTGAAACGCTTGATGACTCCGTACAAGACAAGCCTGGCATAACCTTTGATAACCAGTTCTATAGCGGCACACTGCGCCATGGGAAAGGCTCTGTTGCATTCAAAACATCGAATGCCAAAGAACGCGGGTTCTCCGTTTGCTCGTACCATGAAGACAGTGGTGAATATCGGCCCATCCTTGCAGCTTGGGATCGTTCCTGGGGGCGTTCAATCGAGCCAGGGCTCGACAACGACACAACTCTTGGAAGACCAGAAAGAAGGTTTAAACAAGGTTATTTTGCCTCGGATGCCATTGTCGTTTCTGATGGGAGAAAGAAAACAAATCCATTAGATATTAGCAATAAATTGCTTGACGCATGGGGAGAGGTGAGTTTCAAGGAATACCTGTTTAAATCAGCGGTTGAAGAAAAGGGTGAGGCTGCCAGAAAACATATCGGCTTGATAGCGCAGGAAATTGAACGTGTTTTTAAAGAGCATGACCTGAATGCTTTTGAGTATGGGCTTTTGTGTTATGACGAATGGGAAGCCCAATACGTACACGTAGAGAAAGCCGATGAAAGTGGGGAGCTGGTTACTGAAATGATGCTTGTTGAGCCTGCCGGTAATATCTATGGCGTTAGATATGATGAAGCTCTTGCACTTGACGCGGCCTATCACCGAAGAGAATTGAAGTTAATAAAAGACAGGATTTTAAAGCTTGAGCAAAAAATCCTAGGTTAAATGTGAAAAGACTTCGACTAAAGCCCCAATGTATGGGGCTTTTTTTATGGAGAAGAAATGGAAAAAAGCGTGTACCTAGTGCAGCTCGGTTTCGAGCACCCCAATACCGGCCACTGGCTGGCAGCGGGCAGCACAGTCGAGATGACCGAAGGGGAGGCGACCCAGCTTCTCCTCAGCGGTTACCTCATCGTTAAACCGGCGGCCAAGACCAGCAAGGGGAAATAAGCCATGCCTGTAATCGAACAATTCGTCCATAACGGCGCCAGTATCCGGCGCGAAGCGGCCCCTACCCCGATGGGGCCGCTGGGCCGCGCCGTGTTCGGCCTGGTCGGCACGGCGCCGGATGCCCATCCTGACATCCCGCGCAGCAAGGCGTTCTGGGTCAACAGCAAATCTGCACTGGCCAAGCTCGATGTGGCTGGCACTGAGCGCGGTACGCTGTGGCGGGCCTGTAAGGCGATGCTGGACGCGGCACAGTGCTCCATCTACGTAGTGATCGAAGAGGAGGACAACTCGACGCCTCCCGCAGACAAGGACTACGAAGGGGTGATCGTGACGACCAAGGCCAACGAGAACGGGTCACTGGCAGTTACCCTGACCGACCCCACTCTGCTCGATGCGGTTGTTGGTGCGCAGGCTGCCAGTTGGACCGCTGAGATCGGCGGCAAGACAGCTGGCTTGGTGAGCTATGTTCCCGGCGAGACCAACGTGCTGACCATCAAGGGTGACGGCACCCTCAAGCTGGTTGACCTGGTAGCTGGCAGCAAGATCGTGATCCATGGCAAAGATCTGGCAGCAGCCGGCACCATCGCCAACATCGTCGGCGGCATTGACCCTCAGACAGGCCGCCGTACCGGCATCGAGGCGCTGGCCGCCGACATCCCGGAAACCCTGACTGACATTGCCGCGCCTGGCTTCAACCATAAGGCGGTGCATGATGCGCTGGCCAAGATGGCCAAGCGACTGTTTGCATCACCAGCGCTGGAAGGGCCGAGCACGACTGATGAAGCCGCGATTGCCCTGTCGCAATCCCTCGGTGTGGTTGATACCGGCTTTGCCGGTGCCGTGCTGGTAGACCCGTTCGTCAAGGTGTGGTCCAACGCGGAAAAGGGTTATGTCTACATGTCCGGTGTAGCGCACTACCTGAGCTGCGTAGCGCGAGTCGATGTGCATGAGAACCCCAGCCAAGGCCGCATGAACGTCTATATCGACGGGGTTCAACGCACCATTGACTACAACCTGCTGGACAAGACCAGTGGTGGTGACCGCCTGAACAAGTACGGGATCTGCTATTTCGGCCGCACCAGCCTGGGTGGTTTCTCGCTGCTGGGGAACCGGACGCTGAGCGGCCGCTTCATCAACCTGGAACGCCTCGAGCTGGCGATTATCCGCAAGCTGATCGCCACCACCGAGCCTGGCATGGGCCGCCTGCTGTCGAAGGAGTTCATGCAGTCCAAGGTGGCCAGCTTGCAGAACTGGCTCGATAGCGAGGCTGCAGCCGGCAAGATGATCGGCGCGAATGTCTACCTCCACCCCACGCTCAACAACACGGAAAACTACCGTAATGGCGAGTGGCATATCGTGATCGGCTGGGCCGGTTACAGCCCGAACGAGCACATGGTTTACCACCTGCGCGAAGACGAGGGCATTGTTGAATCCTTCTTGAACGAGGTGCTCTGATGGCTGGTCAAAATGTACGGATGATGCAACGGATTGTCATTGATGGCATTCCGGTGCAGCGTGAAATCACATCGTGGGAATCGACCCCACCAAAAGAAAAGACCGGTGAGCTCGGCGGCAGCTTTATCGGCGGCGACATCCGCACCGGCGTCGAGAAGATGGCGGCCAAGATCGTTGCCAAGGGGCTGACCCCATGGGTACTCAAGATGGTCGGCCGCAAGGCTGGCTCCCCAGTGACCGTCATCGTCAGCGAGTCGTGGGAGGATGAGGATGGTGTCGTGACTGCCATCCAAGAGTTCTGGACCGGTCGGATTGCCACCCGCGAACGCTCTGGTGGCGTGGTGGGCGAGTTGCCGGAAGACACCCTGAACCTCAGCCTGGATGAATCTCGCCGTCTGGTGAACGGGATCCAGGAGTGGCATGTCAGCCGCAAGGCATCCATCTGCGACTTGGGCGATGGTGATCTGCTGGCCCCGCATCGCCTCAACGTAGGCATGTTCTAACCCTCCATCAAGGTGGGGCCAGTGGCCCCACCTCAGTCTGCCCCATTGATAGCCCCGCCATGCGGGGCTTTTTTATTGCGAGAAAAACCATGATCAACGCCTACACCCGCACCCATACCCTGCGCTGGCCACTTACCGATCTGACCGCCGTCATCATTTCCACTATCTCCATCGGTCTGATGCGTGAACTGCGGGCCAAGTTCAAGATGGATAGCCGTGATGAAGCGGAGAAGGACAAACACGGTTTTGCTGTCGCTGTCTTCCTGGCCCATACCGGCCTGACCGAGGAGCAGCGCGGCGACCTTACCAAGCCCGATCTCAACTCGATCACGCAGCATGTTCATGAGCTTGCGATGAAGTCGAGCAGCGAGCTGGTGAACAACGCCGAGAAGGCAGAGGCCGATCAGTTCACCCTGTTGGTGCCGGTAGTTGACCCGATCAGCGGCAAGGATCCGGTCACCATGGTGACGATGCGCCCACCCACGGTTCGTCTGACCGACTCGGTGCGCGAGCTTGGTGAGTTCGACCAGGAGCGTGAGCTGGTTGCTACCTGTACTGACCTGATGCCTGCCACCGTGATGAAGCTGCATATGCCTGACTGGCTCGCCCTGCAGCGGAGACTGAACGATTTTTTGGAAGAAACGGCGGACTACTTTCCCCTGCAGACGTCGAACGCCTGATCGATGTAGTTCCGCTGGTCTACTCGGCATCGGAAGAGGAGATCAAGGGGTGGCGGGTGCCTGCTGCCCTGCGCCGTTATGAGTTGGCGCTGGCCAGGCTGGGAGTGAAGAAGCATGACTGACAAAAAGTATTCGGTGACGCTCTCGGCCAAAGAGAACCTGAGCGCGACCTTTGAATCGGCGGGTTCTGCCTCGGCCAGATTTCGCAAAGAGATCGACGAGACCAACAAGCAGCTCAAGCAGCTGGGTGATACCAGCAAGCGCTCGGCGGATCTGGGGTCACTGCGCAAGGAGATGGATGGCACCAAGGGGGCGCTTGCCGGCGCGAAGGAGGAAGCCGGCAAGGCGGCCACTGCCATCAAGAACCTGACCGAGCAGCAGAAGGGGTACAAGAAGGAGCTGCAGGCTGCCGAGCGCCAGTTGGAGAAGATGAAGGGCTTTGTCGGCCCGACTACGCCAGCCCAGCAGGAGGCCATTGCCGCCACCACCCGCAAGATAGCCGAGCTGAAAGCGGCCTATGCCGGTGCAGGCAAGGAGATCAAAGAGGCTGAAAAGGCGCAGAAGAGCGCGACCGGTGAAGCCAAGCGACTGACCGACACCTTGGGTAGCCAGGGCCGTCGCCTCGGCTCCTTGACCAATGACCTGAACAAGGCAGGGGTCAACACCAAGGCGCTCGGCGCCGAGCAGCTGCGCCTCAAACGCGATACCGATCTCGCCACGGCGGCAATGGAGCGGCAGCAGAAGCGGCTTGCCACCATCACAGATGCGCAGGCCAAGATGGCTGCCAACCGGCAGACCCGGGCCGATATCCCCGGAGAGCTGCTTGGGTTGGCGGCGGCTTCCGCCCCGGCCCTGTATGCTGCCAAGAAGGCGGTTGACTACGAGAGTGCCTTTGCTGGCGTGACCAAGGTCGTGACCTTCAAGGATGATGCCGAGAAGGCGGCAACCCGCTCCCGCATGATGGAGATGGCCGGTCAGCTTGGTGTTGATCAAGTCGGCATGACCAATATCGTGGCGGCGGCAGGTGAGGCCGGTATCGGCAAGCGGGCCGACGGCACCACGGATGCCAACGAGCTGCTGCGCTTTGCCGGTGATGCGTCGAAGATGTCGGTGGCCATGGACATGACTGCCGAAGAGGCGGGCACCACGCTGGCCAAGTGGCGTTCGGCGATGGGGATGGATCAGGATCAGGCGATGCGCCTGGCCGACTACTCCAATGCGATCTCAAACGAGATGGCGGCCAAGCCTGCCGAGGTGGCCCGCGTCATGCTGCGGCAGGGCGCTACCACCATGAAGGCCGGTTTTACCGACCGTCAAGCGGCCGCACTGGCGGCCTCGCTCATTGCCGGTGGCGAGGGTGAGGAAACCACCGCCACGGCCATGAAGAACATCACAGGTCGGCTCAACAAGTCCTTTGCCGCCACCAAGGCCCAGAAAGAGACGCTGGCCATGCTCGGCTTTGACCCCATGGTCTTGGCCAAGGACATGCAGCGCGATGCTGGCGGTACGTTGTTCAAGGTGCTTGGCAAGATCGGCACTCAGGACAAGGACAAGCAGGCCGCTGTGATCAGCCAGCTGTTCGGCGAGGAGGTGGTGGGCGCAGTCAGCAAGCTGACGGCTAACACCGACTTGCTGCGCAAGGCGATGAACCTGGCTGGTGATGAGGCAGCCTATGCCGGGTCGATGGAGGCCGAGTACCAGAACAAGGCCAAGACCCGCCAGGCGATGCTGGAGCGTGCTGGTGCCAACTTTGACCGACTGATCATCAACCTGGGCGATCTGTTCTTGCCGCTCATGGATGAAGTGGTGGAGCCGTTGTCTGCTATGGCTGCCTCTGGCGCCAAGCTGATGGAGACCTCCGAGGCGGCCAGAGAAACGGCTGGCTGGCTGGTCAAGGCTGGTGCGGCGCTCATTGGTTTGAAGGCAGGGATCATCGTCTTCAAAGGCGTGAAGTCTATTTTCAGCGACATGTTCCAGGCTGGCCGGATCATGAAGGCCAAGCTGGGCGGTGCGACCGACAAAACAGCCTCCTCTGCTAACCGTGCTGCTGCTGGGTTGGCGCGGGTAAACCGCCAGCTCGATATGATGGGTGGGGCCGGTGGCCCCAGTGGCGCACGTGGCCGAGCTGGCCGAGGTGGCAAGGCCCGATCCCGCCTTGGCAAGCTGCGTGAGGCAGAGGAGCGTATCGCTGGGGCTGGCCGCTCTCGCGGTCGCTTTGGCCGCTTTGGAAAAGGTGCGGGCCTGCTTGGTCTTGGTGCCGGTCTGATGATGATGCCAAAGGGCGCTGAAGCCTCTGAAATGGTCAAGGAGGTGGCCGATGTAGGTGGTGGTACGGCTGAGGTGCTGGCTGGTGCTGGCAAGACGGTTGGCCATGTGGCGGGCAAGGTAATTCGCCCCCTCGGCATGATCTCGGCAGGCAGTGAGCTGTATGGTGCTGCCATGACTGGCAACACGGCGGTCATGGGCGGCGCCACCGGTGACATTCTTGGTGGTGCGGCAGGTGGCTGGGCAGGTGCTGCTGCTGGTGCTGCCATTGGCTCTGTGGTGCCGGTGATTGGCACAGCGGTCGGGGCAGCCGTTGGGGGTGCGCTTGGCGCCTGGGGCGGCGGTGAGATTGGCAATGTCATCGGTGAGCAGATCGGCAAATGGTTTGCCACCGACAAGACGGCGCTGGCCAATGGGGCGGATCCAGTCAAGGAGGTGATCAAGCAGGAGACCAAGAAGACCGAGATCTCCAACAAGTTCGACCTGCGTTTTGATGTCCGGGCCAGTGGCGACCCTGAGCAGGACAACGCCCTTGTGGAGAAGATCAAGGCGCAGCTGTCGAGCTTCTTGCCGTCCCTGCTGACCAGCAGCCTCTCGCTGGATACGCGAACAGATGCCAGCCTGGCTGGATTGGGGAGTGATTGATGGCGTTTCCTACGCAACTATTGGCCAGCCTCGGGGCTGGCTTTCTTTTGAATCCGGCGCAAGCCAAACCGGACAAGCAGTTCAGCTGGGGCGGCTACAACTTCTCTATGTCTGGCGGCAATCCGCTACTCGGCATGACCCGCAGCTTTGATGGCGGCTGGGTAGAGATAGAACTGCTCAACGAGCTGCCGTTGCTCCAGCAGACAGGCCGCAAGCTGGACACCATCAGCTTTACCGGCCGTTGGTATTCAAGCGATGGGGAAGCGCAGATAGAGAAGCTGAGGCTTGCCCGCGATGAGTTCAAGCCGCGCACCCTGGTGCGTGGTGATGGCACCAGCTATGGCCAGTATGTTCTCAAGTCGTTTGAGGTGAAGGGGGAGCAGATGATCCACGACGGCACCTGTGTCGTGCAGGACATATCGATCAACCTGGTGGAGTTCGCTAACCCATCCCTTGGGAGTCAACGCCGATGAAAGTAAGAACCACTGACGGCGATACCGTCGGACTGCTGACATGGCGCCTGCTGGGGCGGGATGATGATGCCATCGAGGACGAGGTTTACCTGCTAAACCCACACTTGCACACCTATGGCCTGGTGCTGCCAGCCGGGGTGATGATCACCATGCCAGAGTTACCGCCCAGCGCACCGAAAGAGCGGGAGGGGGTATGGAGCTGAGACTTGGCACCACGCCGGTTCATTACTGCGAGGGACCTGGGAGCAAGATGATCAATGCCCGCCTCGAGTCATTCGACCGGGTGGATGCGGCAGGCCATCAGAGTGACCAGCTCACCCTGGTGGTGAACGTTGAGGGGGTAGATGGTATCCCGCAGACTGACCAGGTGCTGACATGGTTTGAGGGGTACGAGGAACTGGGGGCGGTTCGGATAGGGGATTTCAAGATCACCCGCATCACCCCGCGCCTGTTCCCGCGCCGTATCACTATCGTGGCCACCGCAGCCCCCTTCACCGGCAAGGATGAGACCGGATTCAAGGAGCGGCGAACTCGCAGCTGGGATGCGCCCACCCTCGGCGAGCTGTTCAGGGAGGTAGTGATATCCCACGACATGACCCCGCGAGTTGACCCGGAACTGGATGGCATCCCCCTCGGCCATATTGACCAGACAGACGAGACTGATGCGGCCTTTTTGACCAGGATTGCCAAGGAGCATGACGCGGTGGCCAAGCCGATGGACGGCATGTATGTGCTGGCTCTGCGCGGCAGAACCACCACAATCAGCGGCAAGGAGATGGAGCCTGTGATCCTGCGGGTACCGCCAGATAACCGCCCCGGCAACCAGCGCTTTGTGAACTGCGAGCTCGACATGCCACAACGCAAGAGCAGTGGAGGGGTGATCGCCCAGTGGCAGGATGATGCCACCGGCAAGGTGCATGAAGTGAAGTCTGGGGAGGCTCCCTATCGCAAGCTGCCCCATATGTATGTCAACGCCGAACATGCAACGCAGGCGCTCAAGGGGCAGAGCAGGAAGACTAAGCGGGAGAAACGGCGGATCACGTTGGACGTTCCAGGCGATCCGTATTTAGCCGCTGAGACGCCTATCACGCTCGACGAGTCGTTCCCCAATGGCATGGCTGGGGAGATGTCCATCGATCGCGTGGTGGCTCGCGGAAGTCGTTCTGGCGGGTATCGCATGACCATTGAGGCGACCACCCCGATCAAGAGCGAAAAGAAGCAGTAAAGCAAAGCCCCGGCCGATTGGCCGGGGCTTTTTTTTATTCCTGCCGCAAGTTGTTGGCGGCTTCGTTGATGGCGCCAAGGCCGCTGAGGAGGCTCATGGCTTGACCTCGTTGCTGGCTTATCAACAGCATGGCCAGCTTCTCCTCGGCGGTAAGCTGTCCTGCCAGATGCAGCTGGGCCATGGTGAGGTTGCTCATCATTTTAACCAGCTGCTCTGCAGCGGCTTCAATCTGTTGGAACTGCTGGGCTAATTCGGTTCTCATCGTCTACTCCTGGTCAGGTAGTGGCGGGCGGTCTTGCCTGCCGATGAGTTTAAGATACTATCGCGCGCGCGATATATCAAGCACCTTTTTCACCTGTGCCGCCAGATTCTTTCAACAGGCGCAGCCCCTTGATAATGGCCTCCGTTTTTCCACCATGGAGCGCCCCCATTTCATTGAGCAGATCAGTCACCTCCTGATCAAGCAGAACGCCGGGGAACCGTCCCGCTCCCGCTTTCTTCTCCTTATAGCGCCGATCCGCCGCCCGGTGCGCGTCTGTTCTTGATGACATCAACCATCCTCCATTATGCAATCGGGCTTTCATCCCACACCCAAGCCTCAAACTCCCTCAACTTTTTGTCCCATGCTTCAAGATCACTAATACCGGCATCGCAGGCATCCCCTACCTCGGCGCCGAACAGTTGCCTGATGGCCTTCAACTTTCCGATGGCCTCTTCCGCCATCGCCCTCTGCATAGCTATCCGTTCTTTTTGTTTCACAAACTCTTCCTCGATAAGAGGGGCCATCTCTGGCCCCAGCCTGTTTACTCTTCAAATGCCTCTTGGCGCTCACTGTCAACCAGCGCAGAGTGTAGGTTTTCCACTTCCTCCTGGTAGTCGTCATCCACCCCAAGGGAAGCCAGGACGGCGCCATCTTCCAGTGCATTGCGCACATCAGCCAGGGCGTCGCAAGACAGGGCATAGGAGCCGGTCACCTTCTCCGCTTTCAGGTCATCCAGCAGATCCTTGATGTCGCTGGTGATGGTGAAGCCAGCAGGGGCAGAAGCGGAAACAGTAATCAAGCCATTCACGAATATATACATGTCGGTATCTCCTTGTTGAACCGGCTACCTGTTCGGTAGCTAAGGGGGCCATCCCCGTGTCGATGAACTAAATATAATATCGCGCGCGCGATATATCAAGCCTTTTTTTGATGCAAAAAAATGGGGCGCAGGCCCCATTGGTTCAGCTTCTATTTTCACATTCCAGAGGGCTGTGTCGATGTTGATTTTTCCTTCCAAAAAATCCAGCCACCAAGGCGGCATGCCCCCCAGAAAAGCCAGGCGATGATTGGCTTCCCTTGCGCTATAAGGCACTCCCTTAGCCTCTTGTCAGCCTGTGACCTGGTTACTGTTCCCTTTATTCCGTAGTCCCTGTCGTGCTGATGACAGCATGTATTTGTTTCAGGCTTCACGTTGCGAAGGCCCGTGCAGTATTTGCGGCTCATATCCGCAGGCCTCCCCTGAACGCATCCACGATAGCCTGCAGGGTGTCTGCTTCATGCTGGGCATCATGGAGAGCATGGTGCTGGGTGCCAGCAAATGCCCCGGCATATTTCGGGTCGATGCCGAGCAGCAAGCGGCCCATCCAGACCATGGTTCGCAGGCTCTGGTTAGCGCGGAACTGCCATGGAAGGGGCATACCGTGTGACTCGTAGGCATGGGCCATGATGGCGTTGTCGAACTCCGGCCCGTTGCCCATCACCTGCACATAGCTGCCCGGCTTGCAGTGGGCTTTGACCATGGCGATGAACTCGGCCAAGCTGGCCAGCGCAGTTGGCAGGTCGCCACGCGGCAGGTCAGGGTCGAACATTTCACGCCATGCTGCAGGGTTGCTGCTGGCCATGCCATCCCACCACTCGGTCACATCCTCATGGATCTCACGGCCTGGCTGTTCGAGCTCAAGGTTTATCCGGGTGTAGAACTGGCCGAGATCTTTCTTGCTCATCACGTTGCGGGCCACTGCGCCAATGGTGCCGATGACCGCTCTCTCTCCTCGGCCAAGGGTCTCGGTGTCTATTACGATAACGATGGGGGAGAACTCCACCTTGTTGTCTTGGGTCACGTCAGATCCTCCGCAGTGACGGTGTATTCCTTGTCCTCGGATATGAGATAGAACCCGGTCGGGTTGTGCTTTTTCATCCATGCGGTCAAGAAAGCATCCAGCTCATCGAGTGCCTCCTCTGCATACTCCCAGGACTCTGCATACTGACCGATATCATCAGAAACCCTCTCCTGAATCTGCTCCGCTACGAAGTCAGCGTCGATGGTCTTCATCCCGTCATATGGTAGCTTCTCACCGAAATAGACCACATCCCCCTCTCGGATATCTTCGTTGTCGATCAACTCTTCAAGCGAGTCGTATTGAGCACCATCAAAGTCGGCATACCGGCTCCATGATAATTCCGGTTCATCTTTAAGCATGACCTGCAGCCATTCTGGTGCGGAATCGGTGAGGTTTTTCCCGTCGAAAACACAAATGGCAAAGTGGCGCTGGCACTCTGGTTCTGGATGGGCTTGGTTCATCATCAGCACCATGTCCATGCGCTGGCCATCAGGGCCAGTCTGCAACCAGCCAGCCAGCAGGCCCCGCGCTTCGAGTTGGCCGGCAATGGCCTTGGCTGTTTCGGTTGTGTTGTTCATATAAGCTCCTTTATCAGTGGGGCCAGTGGCCCCACTGGTTGGTTATGCGTGTACGCCAATTTCCTGAATCAGTTTTTCTTCGTCCCACACCTCGATCTCAAGGCGTTCGGCGTCTTTGAGTTTTGAACCAGCGTTGCTCCCAGCCACCACCACATGGGTTCGTGATGAGACAGATACGGCGACCTTCGCGCCGAGCATCCGCAGCGCTTCCTCAGCCGCTTGGCGGGTCATGGTTGATAGCGTCCCGGTCAGCACAAAGACCTTGCCGGAAAATGGCTGCTCTGCTGTCTCTTTTCTCTCTATGGCTGGCCACTGAATACCTGCTGCCAGCAAGGCGTCGATCACCTCATTGCTGTGTGGTTGGCGCATGAATGAGTAGATGTGGGTCGCCACGGTGGCCCCTACATCGGTGACTTCGAGCAGCTGTTCGACAGAGGCGCCCCGGATGGCATCAAGACTGAGAAAGTGGTTTGCCAGGTTGATGGCGGTTGCTTCCCCCACCTCGCGGATACCCAGGGCGAACAGGAAGCGCGGCAAGGTGGTGTTGCGTGACCTGGCGATGGCGGCCATCACCTTCAGCGCAGACTGTTTGCCCATCCGGTCGAGCTCTGCGACCTCACCTGCACGGAGGTTGAACAGGTCGGCGGGTGTGCGGATCATAGAGCGGTCAACCAGTTGTTCGACCAGCTTGTCTCCCAGCCCGTCTACATTCATGGCCTTGCGAGAGGCAAAGTGCTTGATGGCTTCTTTGCGTTGAGCCTCACATAGCAACCCGCCAGTGCATCGGGCGACGGCCTCTCCCTCAGCCCGTTCTATGGTGGATGCGCATACCGGGCACTGGTCAGGGAATGCCACTGGCACCCCAGCTGCAGGCCGCAGATCCTTCACCACTGACACCACTTGCGGGATCACGTCGGCTGCCCGCCGAACTATGACGGTATCGCCGATCATCAGATCCAGTCTGGCGATCTCGTCGGCATTGTGTAGCGTGGAGCTGGAGACAGTGACCCCACCGACAAAGACGGGTTTGAGTTTTGCCACCGGGGTGATGGCGCCGGTTCTGCCGACTTGGAAATCAACGCCCTCGAGCAGGGTCATCTCTTCCTGCGCTGGGAACTTGTGGGCGATTGCCCAGCGTGGAGCACGGGAGACGAAGCCAAGCTCTTGCTGCAGGTGAATCGCGTCAACCTTGTAGACCACTCCGTCGATCTCGTAGGGGAGTTCAGCACGGCGTGACAGAATGTCGTTATAAAAGCCCAGGCATCCCTCGGCCTCGACTTTCAGCATGACTTCTGGATTGACCGGCAATCCCCATGCTTTTAACTGAGCGAGTCGTTCTGAGTGAAAATTTGCCATCATCTCGCCGCCTTCCCCTATGCCGTAGGCATAGAAGGAGAGAGGTCTGCTGGCGGTTATACGAGAGTCCAGCTGGCGCAGGCTGCCTGCCGCTGCGTTGCGTGGGTTGACGAATACCTTCTCGCCCGCCACCCTCGCTTTGGCATTCATCGCCTCGAACCCGGCTTTTGGCATGAACACCTCGCCGCGAACCTCCAGCAGGCGCGGCCATCCCTCTCCACGCAGCGTCAAGGGAATGGCCTTGATGGTGCGCACGTTCTCGGTGACATCTTCCCCGGTAGCTCCATCACCCCGTGTGGCCGCCTGCACCAGCATGCCTCTGACATAGATCAGGCTTACAGCCAGCCCGTCTATCTTTGGCTCACAGCAGATGCTGCCAGGGAGCCAGCTCTTGCAGGTGCGCAGCTCCCACGCCCGCAGATCTTCGGCGCTGAACACGTTATCCAGACTCAGCATGGGGATCCGGTGGCTAACCGGTTTGAATACGGCCAGTGGTTGGCCCCCCACCCGAACGCTCGGCGAGGTAGTTGTTTTCAACTCGGGATGACAGGCTTCAATAGCCGTCAGCTCGATCATCATCCGATCGTATTCGGCGTCCGGGATCTCCGGCTTGTCGAGGACGTAATACTGGTGATTGGCTTCTTCAATCTTGGCGCAAAGCACCTGGTGTCGGTCTCGCATGTTTACTCCTGGTCGTTGTTAAACAGCGATGGTTGAGATGTAGATGATGAGCAACACCAGCGCGGTGCCGATGCCGTATTTGCGTTCAGCTGTCATGCTGTCACCCCCTCAATGATGGCGACCCGTCCGGTCACCAGTTTTTCAATGCGGGCAGCATGGCGCTGCCCCTTCAGCCAAATGCCTTTCACTTGCACGTACCCTTGCTCTTTCAGCCACGCCTTGGCTATGCCCTTGCTGCCGACCTTGAGCTTGTTGGTTTGGGCGATCATTTTTTCCCTCCATCACGGGTCTTCATCCGCAGGCGCTTGGTCTGCTCCATGCTTGCCATCAGTTTTTTGGTGTAGTCGCCGGTACCGGCAAGCCCGGTGTCGTGGACCCGGTCGTGGTTGAAGTCATAGCGACGACGGACGTCTTCATTCATGGGACACCCCTGCCATGTAGGCTGGCTGTGTGGGGTCAAAGAGGGATATGCGGGGATGTGGTGGTTGTTGATTCATCATGGTGTCTCCTGGTTGGTTAGACACCATGAATATAAACTATAGTATAACTAAAAGTAAACTGTAGTTTAGTTTTCTGGTTGTGCTGCCTCCTCAAGTGCGGCTTTCACCTGCTTCAATATGGCCAGCATGCCATCAACCAGTTTGTCGTCGAGCACCAAGCCTGGATTCAGTGCGTTTTCGAGCACAGACAGCAGCCCAATGGATGTGCTTTTGTTTTTCATAAACCCTTAATTATCCCGTTCTTTATTGTGGTCGGGCCAGATGTTAAGGGGAGTTGTCGTGCAAAAATATGGGGCATCAGCTATAAAATTCAGTAAACGATAGAACCTGTAATAAATTACAGGCAGAAGCACGGGCATTTGTGACGGAGATCAACAAATGTCGTCTCGTAAAAAAGCCTATCTGACACCAGCTGCCCGTGACTATGTGCTGGCTGCCAAGCATCGACTAAAGCTGATCTTAAAAGAGCGGGACATGACCCATGCGACGCTCGCCTCTATCACAGGGATCCCGGCCAGCACTATCTCCCATTGGTTGAACATCAACCGGCAAGACTTCCTTGGCCTGGGTGATGCCGTGATGGTTTGCGATGCCCTCGGGATCCACATTCGAGACATCCTGCCAGAGGCTCCCTGGCGCCATCAGTCACAGGAACGGTATGCAGTGCTCTCTTTTTTTCTGGAAATGCCTCTGGCCCATGCTTCGTGGCTGATCCTTGTGTATAAAGGGGCGGTCAAACTCTTCGGTAAGTAGCATGGACATCAAACGGGTTATCGATAAATTCAGCGTGGTCACCACGGAAGGTGAGCTGACCAGAGCCTTGGCATCCTTTTCCTCGGCCATGGGGTTCCATCAGTTCAGGTTGGCCCTAATCATTCCGCAAAGCCTGCAGCGTCCTATTGCTGTGATCTTCTCCCATTGCTCTGAGGAGTGGGTCGCTCAGTACACCAAGGAGAACATGCTGCAGCGCGACCCGATCATCCATATGGCCATGCGCCAGACCCTGCCTATCTTCTGGCAGACCAGCATCATCAGGACGCCTGATCTCCCGCTGGGCGCGATGGAGGTGATGGAACGAGCGAGCGAGTATGGCCTGCGCAATGGGGTGTCGTTCCCGCTGCGTGGTGCTGGCGGGGAAGCGGGGATCCTGTCTTTTATCACCAATGATTACGGGTCTGGCCACCTGCTGGAAACCAGCCCGTTATTACGCCTGGTGGCAGACTACATCCTGGACGCGGCCATCCGAGTGGTCAGCAAGCGGGGTCAGGATAGGTCGCTGACTAAACGGGAGGTGGAGTGCCTGTTCTGGGCCAGCGAAGGGAAGACGGCCGCAGAGATAGGGGCCATTCTGGGGATCGTTCCGAGAACGGTGACCTATTACATTCAGGAGGCCGTGACCAAGACCAACTCGGTCAACCGGGATCAGGCTATAGCCAAAGCAGCCATGGGCGGCTTGTTGCTCCCGAACCTGGAGCTGGTCAGAGTAGAGGATTATCTGTAAGTGGGGCCAGTGGCCCCACCCTCACTCGCCGGCTTCAGTCAGCCGCAGGGCAGCCTCCTCGATGAGGGCCAGCAGGACAGCCCCCACTCCTTCCTCGGCCTTGGCTGTGTCGAGCAGCTGCTGCGCCAGCTCATGGTTTGACAGGGCGATCAGGCTGCCTTCCGGCAAGCCACCTACATGGTCGACGTCGATGATGGGCATGGCGGTTACTCCTGGTGGCAATGGTTTGATCATAGGCAAAGAAAAGCCCCGCATTGCGGGGCTTGGTGGTGTTCGGGCCGATAATTATGCGAACTCGATTAGGTCAAAACCAATCTGCAAGTTATCAATTCTTTTCAGGATGATGCCCGCCTCTTGGAAACTGGGGAACCCCTCAACCCCCTTGTCTTTGCTCCAGTCAAACTGGTCCATCACCCATCCCTCATTCTTGAAGTTGTTGAATGCAGCAAGAGCAAAGCACTCGGCGGCATACAGCTTGAGTGCGGCCTTAACAACAGATCCACCGCATTCATCCACCCGGCGCTTTTCATTCGACCAGAATGAGTTGATCTCGGTGGCTACTTCTTCAGTGAACTTCTCGTCATCGACTTCAAAAACCAGATCGAGGTAGATGTCATCCTGGTCAATCTTGAGCTCGAATTTATTTTTGGCCATCTTGATCACCATCTTCTTGGTTGTTGGATTTGGCTTCTACCTGCCGCTGGATTGCAGCCATCATAAATACCTTGCCGTCACGAATCTCGACTGGCCCCATGCAATGGGAATGCTGGTTTGTGAGAGCAGACTCCATAGGGTGCGTCAGCAGAACAAGGCGGCCTAACAGATCAGCCAGCACATCAAAGTCACCAAACTGTTCATCGACAAACTCCATAACATCGTCCCAGATGTCGTCAGGACCGTCCTCGTTGAACTTGTCAGGGAATGCAGCAACCATGAGTTCGTACACTTCAAGGTCGGTTGCTGGCTTCGGATTAAATGCGATCATAAAAATGTTCCTCGTGCTTATCGTTGCTGGTTGATTTGGTTGTAACAGAGCTTGGCCACGGCCTCGCCGAGGTATTCAGGCATCCTCGCCAGCATGGCCAGCGCCTGGTCGGCAGGCAGGTTGGGGATGTCGATTAGACGAACGCCCTTGCTTGGGGTATGATTGGCTTTCATATTTACTCCTGGTCGAGTTGATGTGGTGACCCCCTGTTAGCGCAGGGGGTTTTTGCTTTCTAGGGCTGCCAGCAGGACAGCTCCAGCTCTTCAATGCAGCGCTTAACGATGGCGCGGACTTCCCTGATATTGAGCAGCACCTTGGGGTTGGTCTCGCCCCGGAAGCGTTCCTCGGCCAGCTCTTCGACCGTTTCTATCTCTTCCTCGCTGGCGCCCCGCACCTGCAGCTCCTCTTTGAATTCGCCGATGGCCTTGCGGTACTTCCCCCACGCCATCTCAACTAATTCGCGGTTGTCTTTTTCTCCAAGCAGAGCCTGGAAGGCGGGGCCGTATTCCAGGCTCAACAGGTCGAGCTGAGCGTGACCATCGCCATCCTGTTCGGCCTTGGCCGCATCAAGTGGCAGCTGGAATTCGCCAGCAATCAACCTGGTCACATAGTCGACCACCTTCTGATCCACATCGTTGATGACGATGCTGGCCTTCTTGCCGGCATGAGTCAGCTTGATGCGCCCGCTCCCCCAGCTCTTCACTACCTTGGCCGGCTTGGCCTTGCCCTCTTTGTCGCCACCCACTCGCAGCGCCTTGAAGGCAGCGGCGGTCTGGTCAGCGTCCCACTCTTCGCCCTTCTCTACCTCACCAGCCACAAAGCGGCCAGCAAGCGCAAGCCAGGCTTCCCTCAGCTCATCCGCCCCTGCTGCCCACAGGTTGCCAAGGTCTTCACCGGCCCGCGCACTGAGGTCGTTAGGGCAGTCGAAGGCCGCAATAATTTCGACTGGCAGAAGGTAGGTGGCGATGCAGCGACTAATGTCGCGACGACTCACCTTCTCACCGACGTCAGCCAGGTACATCTCGGCTTTACGCAGGCTGCCACAGCGGTCCACCAGCTTCTTGTAACGGCGGCCACGTTCCCATGGACTTGGCTGGAGGTGGTAGTTACTGACCCGGTCGAGGGCCATCACCTCTTCATCTGTGAGCTCGCCCACCAGCACTGGCAGATCAACACCTGCATGGATGGCGCTGGCGCGGCGTCGGCTGCCCTTGGCAATCTCCAGCACGCCGTTCACATCGCGGGCCATGACCGGCTCTGATACGCCGTACTGGCGCACGGATGGCAGAATGTCTGAGAGTGCCCGTTCGGTCAGGAGGTGCTGGTCGCGCTCGTTGAGCGGGCTGACCATGGTCTTCTTCTCGACATGCTCTGCAGGGATGATGACTAGCTTGAACGGCTTGGTTCCGCCGTTCGGCATCGGCATATCGACGGTGCCCGCCTTGATGCTGTTGAGCTGCACTCTGGTGCGGACTTGGCCTACGCCAACCGCTGCTCCTGGTAATGCCTCTGTCTGCGTAACAGGGGCTACTATCGGTGCTCCTTTCATGGTTTAACCTCCCACTTTGACGGCCACTTCTTCCAAATCAGCGAGTGCAGGATCTCGTTGAACACCCCCTGGTACACCCCAAGCCCACGGCGCCAGGCGCTGATGGTGCTGCGGTGTTCCTGGTCCTGTTCAAACATGGTCATCATCCGCAGCTGCCCCTTGCCTACTTCATCGGTGATGGCAATCCCCCCGCTCAGCACCAAGCCGCCGAGCTGGTTACGGATCTGCTCTTCCATCCACCGGCTGCTCGACCCGGGGTTGCCGAGTTTGGTCAGCAGCACCTTGAGGGTTGGCTCGAACCCGCCGAGATCCAGATTCCGCAGCACATCGCGTACTGCAGTGAAATACTGGACGCTGCTCATGTAGTCGTTGAGCTCTGCACTGGTGGCCACCAGGATGATGTCTGACGCGCAGATCTGGTTGATGGTGCCAAGGCCAAGGTCAGGGTGGCCATCGATCAGCACCACATCGTAGTTGTCCATGATGGTTTCGATCCCGGCCCGCAGCATCATGTGTTCAGCCACCGGCAGCACTGCACCAGGCATCTGCTGCTCGAGCACCTGCATAGCCAGGCAGGAGGGGATGATCTCAAGGTTTGGCCACGCCGTCGGCTTCACGGCGTAGGAGAGGTCATCACGCTGGCCCAGCATCCATGGCAGCACGGTGTCATCGCCTGTGACATGGAGGTCTGGGATGTAGCCGAAGTACATCGAGGCGTGGGCCTGCTGGTCGATGTCGATGAGCAGAACGCGATAGCCAGCCATCGAGAGCCACTGCGCCAGGTGGACATTGGTGGCGGTCTTGAAGCACCCGCCCTTGTTGCCGTCGATAGAGACGACGACCGCGTCCTCTCCCTCGGCCCGCCATGGATGTTTCTTGAATACGGTACGCATGCTGTCGATCTGGTTGATGGTGTAGCCAGCACGGCGTGGCGCCTTGGCTCGGCCTTTTGACTCCAACATATCAGGCGCTGGCAACCGGCCATCTTCCTCAGCCTTGTCGATGGCGGTCTTGCTGACCCCGATCATCTCTGCGGCCTCACCGATACCAAAGCGGCGGTTTATAGTCCGTGATTCCGGTGAGTCACCACCGAACTGACCCATGGCGACGCCCTTCACCAGCGCCGTTGACTTCATTACTGCCTCATCTAGCAGAGCTATCAGGCTCATACACCCTCCGGTCGTTATCCCGCTGTTTTGCGGTTTTCATTATTAACGCATGGTTTCCATTTAAATGCAAACATGACAATCAAAATGCAAACCTGAATTTAGTTTGATATGTGAGCTATAGCACACTTGTTCAGGCTGCCAGGGCGCAGTTGATGACATGACTAAACGTCGTTTCCGGTTCGCATATCTTTGTTTTTAATGGACAAATAGGGTTAAAGGACGAACTGCATGAAGCGCTTAAGAACAACTGAACGCAGCAAATAACGAGCTGGCTACTGATTCAAGGCCATATCTAATGGCGCGCATGAAGGTAGAGGAAGCAAAGCTACACGCCCCGCAATAAGTGAACTCGCCATGATGATGATAAACAGCGCAACCGCACCACCACAGAGGCATGGCATCAAGTGAACCACAACAAGATAACTGCACCCCCACCAAAGTTGCAAGTGTACCACATATCTAGCTAGATATGTGGTACAC
>NZ_CDBI01000062.1:4461-76469 GCF_000820025.1 Aeromonas popoffii | reverse complement strand
GCTTTTCTTTCGGCGCCCACATCACTAGGAAGCTGGCTCATCAGGTTGGCGTGTTCCGCCGTGCTGGTAGGGGCGCATTATAGGGAGCCACGCCGGGATGACAAGGGCTTTTTGCAAAAATGCGTTCGCTTGCTGAAAAAGCGAACTGAACGCCCCAAAACAGCCCCTGGGCACCTCTTTTACGCCGCTTTTTTGCTCAACTCTTCGCTTTGTGCCCGGATATAGTTGACCCAGCTGGTTGCCTTCTGCTGCCAGTTATCCTGTTGCTGCAGCTCACGGGCCAGTTCCAGCGCCTGGGCATACTGCTCCTTATTAAGGTGTACCTGCACCAGCAACGCTTTGGCACGATTGCCTTGCTCGCCTTTTACCGACTTGATGGCGGCGAGCTGGGTCATGGCGGCATCTGTCTTGCCCTGTTGCAGCAGCAGTTCGGCGGCGCGCATGGCGGCTTTCGGCTGACCGTGCTGGTTGGCCAACTGTTGCCAGCTATCGACTGCTTGTGACCACTCCCGGGCACCTTCCCACAATTGGGCCAGCAGTTGGCGGTTTTCAGCACTTTGCTTCATCTGCCCCTTGGCCATGGCCGCTTCCAGCAGACGGGCACCACGATAAGGCAGCCCTTGCCAGGCATAGAGGCGGATCAGCTGGTTGCGAGCTGATGCGTCATCCATCAGTTTTCTGTCGATGGCTGTCTGCAGCAGCGCCAGCGCCTGATCGCCACGTTTGGCGGAGAGGCTGAGCGATACCGCCTGTTGCCACCATTTGCTCTCTGTCGGCTCGTGGCGGATCAACTCGGCCGCCTGATCGGCCGCCACGCCATAACGTTGTTGGGCGGTAAGGGCTGAGAGACGAATGATAGCGGCCTGCTTGTGCCAACCCTTCTTCAGTAACTGTTCGCTCTGACTGGCGGCATCACTGTACTGCTTGTTGTGGTAATAGAGGCCGGCCAGACGCAGGTGCAAAGCATCATCTTGCTGGAGCGCCAGTGCCGCCTTGTAGCTGGCAATGGCGCCGGACCAGTTGGATTGCTGGGCCTGAATATCACCGCGCAGACGCAGCAGCTGGAGCTGTTGCTGCTCCGGCCACTCTTTATAAGCAAGGGCCTGTTCGACGTAGCGGCTCGCCTGGGCGGTCTGTTGCAGGTTGGCTGCCAGTGAGGCTTGCAGCTGGGCCAGCCAGGCGCGCTCGGCATCGCTATTTGGCTTGAGGCCGGAAGCCTTGCTCTGGGCCTGTTGCCACTGGCCGGACTGATAGAGCTTCATCACGGGTTCAAGCTGACGGGAGAAGTGAGGGCTGACCTCCATCGCCAGACAGGCTTGGCCGACCAGGGCCAGCAGACAGATCCAGATCCGCAACATAGTTATGACTCCAGTTTGAATTTGAGCGTGATGACTTGCACCAGCTTGTCGGTGGTGCCCGGTCTCGGCTGATAGCGCCACTTATTGATCGCCTGAATGGCCGCCCGCTCGAACTGACGCTTAGGTCTAGCCTCGACCACTTCCACATCCTGCACGCCACCTTCGGCATTCACGCTAAAACGCAGGGTGACGAATCCTTCGATCCCTGACTGTTGGGCACGATAGGGGTAAACCGGCTCGATCCGTTGCAACGGCATCAACATGTCACCAGCGCCGATACCCGCCCCCTGCTGCTGGCCGTGGTAGTTGCCACTCAATACCGGTGCGGTACTGGTCGCCACACCGGGGGCATAGACCTGCACAGCACTGAGGCTGGAGACCAGATCCAGGCTCGGCTCAACGGCCGACAAGGGGGCCGCAGCCGGCATCGGCAACGGTGTCGAGGCCAATGCAGCGGGAGGCTCGGGCAAGGGATCGGGTTCCTGCGGCACAGGACGCTCGCGCACCTGCACCTCGGTCACCTCGTTCTGCATATTGATGACGATGGATTTTTGCTCACTCGCCACCTTCTCGCCTCTAGGCGGTTCAACCAGCGTGGCCATGAACAGCAGGATGCCCAGACTGAGGGCGATCCCCAGTCCCAGGCTCATCAGCTTGTATTTCATTTCGGCGCCACCGCCACGGCGATATTGGCGATACCCGCCGCCTTGGCCTCATCCATCACCCGCACTACCTTGCCGTGGGGCACCCGTTCGTCGGCCTGGATCACCAGACTGGCATCGGGCTGCTCCGCCAGCAGGCGGGCGATAGTGGCCTGTACCCGTTCCACATCGATCTGCTTGCGGTCGAGGAAGATCTGACCCTGAGCCCCGATCGCCAGCATGATGCTGGAGGATTTCTGCGCCTTGGCCTGACTGGCCTGGGGCCTGTGTACCTCGAGCCCGGCTTCGCGTACGAAGGAGGTGGTGACAATAAAGAAGATCAGCATGATGAACACGATATCCAACATGGGTGTCATGTCGATCTGCACTTCGTCACGCTGGCGTTTGGATTGCCGTCTCATTGCATTACCTTCTCTTCTCGCAGGCCGTCCCGGGTCTTGGCCAGCGCACGCTTGGCCTGGCTCTCGAGCCGACTGAGTAACAACACGCCTGAGAGCGCCACGACCATGCCTGCCATGGTGGGGATGGTGGCGCGGGAGATCCCGCCCGCCATGCTCTCCGGGTTAAAGCGGTTGGCCGCGGCCAACGCATCGAATACGCCGATCATGCCGGTCACTGTGCCCAGCAACCCCAGCATGGGGCAGAGCACCACCAGGGTGCGGATGAAGATCAGATGACGGTTCAGCTCCAGCTCCGCCTGCGCCAGCCAACGGCTGCGGATCGCGCGAGCGTGCCAGCTATGGCGCTCGCGGCGGGCCTGCCAGCGGCCGAGCAGCTGTTGCTGCAAGGGGCCAAAACCCAGATTGAGGTAGAGCAGCCGCTCGATCATCAAAATCCACATCAGCACCAGCAGGGCCAGAATGACCCAGAGCACCGGGCCGCCACGGCCCATGAAGCTCTGTAGCTGTTGCCAGATGTCGAGCATCATGCTGCTCGCTCCATCCCGCTGTTATTGCTCTCGGCACGCTCGGCCAGAATGCCGGCCACCTGCTGCTCCAGCACATTGGAGAGTTCGGTGAAGCGCGATTGCAGCAGGCTGTGGGCCAGGATCAGCGGAATGGCTGCTACCAGGCCTTGTACTGTAGTGACCAGCGCCATGGAGATGCCGCCCGCCATGATCTTGGGATCGCCGGTCCCAAATTGGGTGATGGCCTGGAAGGTGCCAATCATCCCGGTCACGGTACCAAGCAGACCCAGCATGGGGGCAATGGCCGCGATCACCTTGACCATGCCGATGCCACGCTCCATGCGAGGGGTCTCCTGCAGGATCGCCTCATCAAGACGCAGTTCGAGGGTCTCCATGCTCAGCTCGGGGTGTTTGTCCGCTACCGTCAGCACCCGACCGAGGGCATTGTCGGCATGATATTCACCGCTCTTGAGCTGGCGACGCACCAGCGTCAGTTCGCGGGAGAGGCTCCACAGCCGTACCGCCGCGATCCCCAAACCGATGGCAGCCAGCAGCACGATAATGGCGCCAACCTGACCACCTTGTTGTACCTGCTGCCAGAAGGTGGGCGCCTGCGCCAGCATCGCCAGCAGAGAGCCATGAGCAGGATCCAGCGGCAGCGCTTCCCCTTCCTGACCCTGATACGCCGCGACTGCAGAGAGCACGCTACCGGGCAGACCCAGCACCGGACTCAAGCCTTCAGCGGTCGGCTGCAGGAAGCCTTCGCTCCCCAGCAGGGCAAAGCTGCCAACCCGGGTCAGCGACTGCTCGCTGGCAGCCCCCTGGGCATCGAGCACCTTGCCGTTGAACTGGGCAATCCGGCCAGATTCGCGGATCTCTTGCAGCAGGGTGGCGGGCAGCAGGGCAAGGGCAGCGCGATCCGGCACCTGTTTATCCTGTGCCATGGTTTTCAGCGGGGCGAGGCGATCAGGATGCTGCCCCTCGACCGCAGAGTCGGCCAGCAACTTGACCGCATCGCTGGCGCCCTGACGGGTGACTGCGAAGATCTCGTTCATATCGCCGGAGGCTTGCTCCCACTGGGCGCTGAGCTCAGTCAGCTGCTTCTCGTTGCTGGCGAACTGGCTGGCCAGCTCCTTGCTCAGACGCTGGGCTTCGGCCAGTTTGGCGCGGGCAGTGCCAAGCTCCTTGGCAACAATCGCCAAGTCTTGCTGAGCCTGCTGTTCGCGGGCCTGCTCCTGCTGTTGCCACTCATCATTGGCGACAGCCACGTTGGCACTGCAGGAGAGGGCGATAAGAAGGGGGAACCACTTCATGGTGACTCTCATGATTGAGCCTCCTGACTGCGGCTGACAGATAGGGGGACATTGAGCAACTGGGGAACTTTCTTGTCGGCAGCCACATCCATCGCCTCAGCTATGGGGGAGAGCCACTGGCTGTCGAGGGCTTGCCACTGCTTCGCCTCGGCTGACCAGCGCCATGCCAGGCTGCGATCTGCTGTCATCGCCAGCAGGGAGACACGACCCAGCGCCAACACATCGACCCGACGCGGGGCACCATCCAGCTCCAGCTCGGCGGAATAGCTGTCCATCCGACTGCCATATTCGGCTTCAATCTGATAGGCCTGCAGCAGCTGACGGAGCTTCTCGGCCTCGCTCACGTCCGCTCGGGCCAGGGTCGCTTTCAACTGTTCAACCCGCGCCAGCCGCTCTTCCCGGCGCAGCGGGATGTCGTTTTGCACCAGCTGTTCCAGATCTGCCTGCATCTGCAACATTAGCGGGATCAAGCCCTGACGGGTCTCTTGCACCGCTTCCAGCTGCTGGCTCAATTTGCCCAGCTCATTTTGCTGATCGGCCACCAGAGATTGCATGTAGCGGTTGTAGGCTTCCAGATCGCGCAGTTGCAGCTGGGTATTTTGCAGCTCGGCTCTGGCTGCAACGGCAGCATCGGCGGCTTTTTCCACCCGCTGCTGGGAGGCTTTCCCGGCAGCTATGCTGTTGTTGAGGGCAGGAGCAACCAGCTCATCCCCGATGGCAGCAAAATGGACTGACAATGGCAACAAGGCCAAACTCCAAAACTTGTTCATGATACAAATCTTAACAATGATAACTATTCTCATTGTCTCAAAGAGTGGGGTCAGAGGCAATCAGATGATTTTCTTGGCCTTCGGCCGAAAAACAGGATAATTTTTAAGCAAGCACGGGAGTCACTGGCGTTGGTCGTCACAACACCAAATTAGTTAATAAAAAATATCTTTTCGATCAATGTGATAGAGATCGAAAAAGGAGATCTACATGTTTAACGATGCGATCTGGGAACACATCGAGCGGTTCACCAAGGCCAAGGGGACCAGCGATATCCAGCAGCAACTGGAGCGCTTCAGTCATCAGATGGGATTTGATTACTTCCGTCTGCTGATTATTTTCCCCATCAGCATGCAGAAATCCCACGTGGCCTTGTTCAACAACTGCCCCACCAGCTGGTTCGAAGCCTACAGCGAGCGGCACTACCTGACCCAGGACCCAGTGGTCTTCCTGGGCCTGAAACAGACCCAGCCCATCTTCTGGAACAAGCTCGACTGTGACTCTCCCTGGCTGCCCAGCGCCAGCCGGGAGGTGATGAATCTGGCAGCCGACTTCGGAGTGAGAAATGGCGTCTCCTTCCCGCTGCACACTCCACAGGGGGAACACGGCATCCTCTCTTTCATCAGCAAGGAAAAATCCAATTCCGATCTGATGTTTGAAAACGTCCCCTTGTTGTCGTTCTGCGCCAGCTACATCTTCAATTCGGCGTTGCAGCTGATAAAAAGCAGACCGGATCTGATGAAGCACCTCACAGAGCTGTCGGATCGGGAGAAGGAGTGCCTGTTCTGGGCCAGTGAGGGCAAGACCTCATGGGAGATCGCCACCATACTCGGCATCAGCGAACGGACCGTTAACTTCCACCTCAATCAGGTCACCAACAAGACAGATTCGAAGAACCGCAACCAGGCGATCGCCAAGAGCATCTCCAGCGGCATCATAGTACCCTCGCTGGAGGACGTGACAATCACCAATCTGCGGCTGTCATAGAGACCACCTCGCCAGACAACCAGACAAAAAAAGAGCCGCAATGCGGCTCTTTTTTCCTTTCTGACAACGGCTTATTCCACGGTCACCGATTTCGCCAGGTTGCGCGGCTGATCCACATCCGTGCCTTTGATAAGCGCGACGTGGTAGGAGAGCAGCTGCAACGGCACTGTGTAGACGATAGGGGCTATCATCTCTTCCACGTGGTTCAGGCTCATCACCCGCATGGTGGCATCGCTCTTGAAGCCGGCGTTCGCATCGGCGAACACGTAAAGGATACCGCCACGAGCACGGACCTCTTCCACGTTGGACTTGAGCTTCTCCAGCAGATCGTTGTTCGGCGCCACGACTATGATGGGCATCTCGGCATCGATCAGCGCCAGCGGGCCGTGTTTCAGTTCACCGGCGGCATAGGCTTCAGCATGGATGTAGGAGATCTCTTTGAGCTTGAGCGCGCCCTCCATGGCGATGGGGTACTGGCTGCCACGGCCGAGGAACAGGCTGTGGTGCTTGTCGGCGAACTCTTCGGCCATAGCCTCGATGTCCTTGGCCAGCGCCAGGCTCTCCTTGATGCGCAGTGGCAATGCTTGCAGCGCCTTGACCAACTCGGCCTCGGCGGCGGCACTCAGGTTGCCACGGCAGTGACCAACGGAGGCCACCAGCATCAGCAGGCCAGCCAGCTGGGTGGTGAACGCCTTGGTGGAGGCCACACCGATCTCGGCACCGGCACGGGTCATAAAGGCCAGATCCGACTCGCGCACCAGGGAGGAGCCCGGCACGTTGCAGATGACCAGCGAGCTCATGTAGCCGGACTGCTTGGCCAGACGCAGGGCGGCCAGGGTATCGGCGGTCTCACCACTCTGGGAGAGTGTCACCAACAGGCTGTTGGGGCGTACGACCGACTTGCGATAGCGGAACTCGGAGGCGATCTCCACGTCGCAGGAGACACCGGCGATCTCTTCGAACCAGTAGCGGGCGACCATGCCTGAGTTATAGGAGGTGCCGCAGGCGACAATCTGGACGTGCTCGACCTTGTCGAAGATGGCACGGGCACCGTTGCCGAACGACTCGACCACAACGTGATCTGTGCCCAGACGGCCTTCCAGGGTATTGGTAATGGCTTTGGGCTGCTCGTAGATCTCTTTGAGCATGTAGTGACGGTACTCACCCTTGTCACCGGCATCGTGAGAGAGTTCGGACTCCAGCTCTTCGCGCACCACGGCCTCGCCATGGGTATCGAAGATGTGCACGTCGCGACGAGTCACCTCGGCCACATCGCCCTCTTCCAGGAAGATGAAGCGACGGGTCACTGGCAGCAGCGCCATCTGGTCGGAGGCAATGAAGTTCTCGCCGATGCCGCGACCGATCACCAGCGGGGAACCGGAGCGGGCCACCACAACGCGGCTGTCGTCACGGCTGTCCATCACGACTGTGCCGTAGGCACCGCGCAGCTGCTTCACCGCAACCTGCATGGCCACCAGCAGACTGGGGGCGGATTTCAGCTCGTGGTGCACCAGGTGAGCAATCACCTCGGTATCGGTGTCGGAGCTAAACACATAGCCCAGCCCTTGCAGCTCGGCCCGCAGCTCTTCATGGTTCTCTATGATGCCGTTGTGTACCACCACTATGTGCTCGGAGATGTGGGGGTGGGCATTGCGCTCGGACGGCTCGCCGTGGGTGGCCCAACGAGTGTGGGCGATACCAGTACCACCGTGGACGGACTGCTCCTCCAGCGCCTTGGCCAGTTCGGCCACCTTGCCCAGACGGCGAACCCGCTGCAGCGGCTGGTTGGCGCTGAACACGGCCACACCGGCCGAGTCATAGCCACGGTATTCCAGACGGCGCAGGCCTTCGACCAGAATTTCAGCCACATCACGTTGGGCGACGGCCCCGACGATGCCACACATAGACTTCTCCTCAAGAGGTAAAAATGGAAATTCGTTTGGATATTCAGGTTAAGCCGCCACGGGGGCGCAGATCAGCGTGATCCCCCGGGCTTGAATCTGTTCTCTGGCCGAGGTGGCCAAGCCTTCGTCGGTCACCAGGGTCTGGATGTTCGCCCAAGGCAGCTCGAGGTTGGGGATCTTGCGGCCTATCTTCTCCGACTCAACCATGACGATGACCTCCCGCGACACCTCAGCCATGACCCGTGACAGGCCCACCAGCTCGTTGAAGGTGGTGGTGCCCCGCTCCGGGTCTATGCCATCGGCGCCAATGAACAGCTGGTCGAAGTCATAGGAGCGCAATACCTGCTCCGCCACCTGACCCTGGAAGGATTCGGAGTGAGGGTCCCAAGTGCCACCCGTCATCAACAGAATAGGCTCATTTTCCAATTCCCGCAGGGCGCCGGCCACGTTAAGGGAGTTGGTCATCACGATGAGGCCGCGCTTGTTTCCCAGCATGGGGATCATGGCGCTGGTGGTACTGCCGCTGTCGATGATGATGCGATTGTGATCGCGGATCCGTTCGGCGGCAGCACGGGCTATGGCCAGCTTTCGTTTCGAAACTTGCTCGGGATTGCAGTCCACCACCATCTCGCTGGGCAGGGGTATGGCACCACCGTAACGACGCAACAGCAGGCCACCGGTTTCCAGCACAGCCAGATCTTTGCGGATGGTCACTTCAGAGGTGGAGAAGTGCTTGGCCAGGGTATCGACGCTCACTTCACCCTGCTCCTGCACCAGGCTCACTATGGTGTGGCGACGCTGCTGAGTATTACGTTTGGTCATCTTTAAGTTTCGATTCGAAATAATATCGAAATTTTAGCGCCTTTTTTGGAAAAATAAAACAGCAAATAGGATCCGATTTGGTTCGATGCCAAAATGGGGACGCTGATTTGCGACGAGGACGCCATGCAAAAAAAAGTCATCTGGCTGGTGGAAGATGAGGCCAGCATCGCCGACACCCTGATCTATGCGCTGCAAACCGACGGCTTCGAGGTGGAGTGGTTTCCCCTTGGTCAGTCGCTGTTGACGCGACTGCAACAGACGCGGCCCGATTTTCTGATCCTGGATGTGGGACTGCCAGACATCAGCGGCTTCGAGCTATGCAAGCAGGTGCGGGCCCACTGCGACACTCCGTTGATGTTTCTCACCGCCCGCAGCGAGGAGATAGACAGACTGATCGGGCTGGAGATAGGAGCCGACGACTATGTAGCCAAGCCCTTCTCGCCACGGGAAGTTTGCGCCAGGGTGCGGGTAATACTGCGCCGTAGCCAGCCCACACTCCCCCAACCGAGCCAATTGCTGGCACTGGATGAGGAGCGGGCCCGCATCAGCTTTCACGGTCAGCCACTGGCGCTCACTCGCTACGAATACCTGCTGCTCAAGACGCTGATGCAGGCACCGGGCCGGGTCTACTCCCGTCAGCAGCTGATGGATCTGGTATGGAGCGGGGCGGAGGAGAGCCTGGATCGCACCGTCGACACCCACATCAAGACCATCCGCGCCAAGCTGCGGGAGCGCGACCCGGACGCCAACCTGATCCTGACCCATCGCGGGCTGGGCTACAGCCTGGAACTGGCATGAACATGCTGCGGCCGGGCACCGGCCGGGAGTCGACATGAGAATTGGACTGCAACTGCTGTGCGGGCTGGTGCTGATCTTCGCACTGGCTGCCTGGTTCGTACTGGAGATCTTCGTCGAGGAGATAAAACCCGGGGTACGCAGCGCCACCGAAGATACCCTGGTCGACATGGCCCAGATGCTGGCGCCGCTGGCACTGGACGATCTGCAGGAAGGAAAGATGGCGGATGGCAGGCTGGCCAGCGCCTTCGCCCGCCTCAACCAGAGTCCCATCAATGCCCTGATCGACGGCCACCTCAAACAGCAGACAGAGTACCGCATCTACGTAGTCGACCGCTGGGGCAAGGTGGTTTACGACTCGGACGGGATGGATCTGGGCAAGGACTACTCGCGCTGGAACGATGTCTATCGCACCCTGCGCGGTGAATACGGAGCCCGCAGCACCCGCAGCGATCCCGACGATCCCGCCAGTTCCGTGATGCACGTGGCCGCGCCGCTGCGGGAAGGGGACGATATCCTGGGATCCCTCACGGTCGCCAAGCCCAACCGCACTTTGTTGCCCATGATAGAGCGCAGCGAGCACCAGCTGTTGCAGGGGGCGGCCCTGCTGCTGTTCATCTCGCTGCTGATCGGCGCCCTGCTGGTGTGGTGGCTCAACCGCGCCATCGGCAAGCTGGTGCACTACGCCGATGCGGTCAGCCACAACCAGCCGGCCAGCCTGCCACCGCTCTACAGCCCCGAGCTGGACCGGCTTGGCCGATCTCTGGAGACCATGCGCCGCCAGCTGGATGGCAAGGCCTATATCGAAGCCTATGTGCACAGCCTGACCCACGAGCTAAAAAGCCCGCTGGCCGCCATTCGCGGGGCAGGGGAGTTGCTGGTGGAAGCGCCGCCACCCGAGGTGGCGCGGCGCTTTATCGGCAACATCAATCTGGAGACGGCCCGCATGCAGCAGCTGATAGAACGTATGCTGCAACTGGCCAAACTGGAGTCGGGGCAGGGGTTGGATCGCCAGGCCACCGACCCCGCCAGGCTGGGGAGACGGGCGCTCGATGCCCGCCAGATCATCGCACAGCGCCGCCAGGTGACGCTGGTGGCCGAACTAGGCGAGGCCCAGAAGCAGAAGTGGGACTCGCTTCTGGTGGAGCAGGCCCTCGGCAACCTGCTGGACAACGCCCTCGACTTCTCACCCGCTGGCAGCACGATCAGATTGACCGGCGAGATGCACGCCGACGGTTACGGCTTTCGGGTACGGGATCAGGGGCCCGGCATTCCGGACTATGCCCTGCCACGTATCTTCGAGCGTTTCTACTCCCTGCCCAGGCCTGACAAGGGCAAGAGCAGCGGCCTGGGGCTCAGCTTTGCCTCCGAGGTGGCCCGCCAACACGGCGGCCACCTGAGCCTCGGCAACCAGCCCGATGGCGGTGTGCTGGCCGAGCTCTGGCTGCCCACCGGCTGACTCTTCACACTGGCCACATAAAGCGGCGTCATACTCGCTCCTCCCGGCCCTTAGCCCCATTTGCCCAAGGAGACCCCATGTCCCGCACTCTGTTACCCGGCCTGCTCGCTGTAGGCCTGCTATTCTCGCTGCCGACCAGCGCCGCCTCCGGCTGCCTGCTGTTTGCCGATGGCAGCGGCAAGCCCATCAGCAGCCAGGGGGATTGCTCCAGCCAGCTGACTCCCGCCTCCACCTTCAAGATCCCGCTGGCACTGATGGGGTATGACAGCGGCTTCCTGGTGGATGAAACGCTGCCGGCCCTGCCGTTCAAACCCGGCGACGATGACTGGCTGCCCGCCTGGCGCGAGACCACAACCCCGAGCCGCTGGCTCACCTACTCTGTGATCTGGTACTCCCAGCGCCTCACCGAGTGGCTGGGGATGGAGCGCTTTCAGCAGTACGTCGATCGCTTCGACTACGGCAACCGGGATCTCTCGGGCAACCCCGGCAAGCACGACGGTCTGACCCAGGCCTGGCTCAGCTCCAGCCTCGCCATCAGCCCCCAGGAGCAGGCTCGCTTCCTCGGCAAGCTGGTGAGCGGCAAACTGCCGGTCTCCGCCCAGACCCTGCAGCACACGGCCAATATCCTGCGTCAGCCCGATATCGACGGCTGGCAGATCCACGGCAAGACCGGCATGGGCTACCCCAAGCTGCTGGATGGCAGCCTCAACCGGGATCAGCAGATCGGCTGGTTTGTCGGCTGGGCCAGCAAGCCGGGCAAGCAACTCATCTTCGTCCACACGGTAGTGCAAAAACCCGGCAAGCAATTCGCCTCGCTCAAGGCGAAGGAAGAGGTGTTTGCCGCCCTGCCCGAACAGCTGAAGAGGCTGTGATGCCAAGACCGGTGCAAGGCGCCGGTTTTTTTATCCCCCTTCACCCCCACTTCACACAAGCCCATCTCCCCTTCACTTCGCGCTGACAGACTCGTTCCATCCAACAAGGAGACGTGTCATGGTCAAACAGATATTCACCCACAAGATCTTTCTGCTGCTGTTGCTCAGCCTGCTGCTAATGGTGCCGGTGCAATCCATCATGGAGCTGAACCGGGAGCGTCAGGCTTACCGCAGTCAGGCCATTCACAGCATCATGGCCAGCAGCAGCGGCCCGCAACGGCTGATGGGGCCGATCATAGTGCAGCCCTATACCCGCTCGGTAACGGTCGAGCAGGAGGGCAAGCGCTTCGTCCGTCAGGAGCAGATCTACCGCTACCTACTGCCGGAGCAGCTGGATATCAAGGCCAACATGGAGGTCACCCCGCGCAAGCTGGGCATCTATCAGGCGCAGGTCTATCAGACCCGGCTCACCCTCTCGGGCCGCCTGCCTACCCGACAGAGCCTGCTGGATGACGCGACCTTACCGCTTGATGAAGCGGCCGAGCTGGTGGCGGGCAAACCCTACCTCAGTCTGGTGCTCTCCGATGCCCGTGGTATCAACAGCGTCCCCGAGCTGCAGCTCGGCACCCAGCGGATCCCGTTTGCCCCCGGCGCCCTGTTGGGTGACGGGCTGGCCGGCATCCATGCGCCGCTCGCCGCGCTACCGGGGGAGGGCGGTACTTTTCATATCGAGCTGGATCTGCAGGGGATGAATGAGCTGGAAGTGGTGCCCCTCGGCCAGGACAGCAAGCTCAACCTCGCCAGCAACTGGCCCCACCCCAACTTCATCGGCGACTTTCTGCCGGGCAGCCGCACCCTCACCGCCCAGGGGTTCGACGCCAGCTGGCAGAGCAGCTGGTTTGCCACCGACATGGAGAGCCGTTTCAATCGCATGATGCAGGGAGGGGATGAGCCGCTGCCCGCCTTCAGCGTCAGCCTGGTGCAGCCGGTGGATCACTATCAGCTCAACGAGCGGGCGGCCAAATATGCCCTGCTGTTTATCGGCCTCACCTTTATCAGCTTCTTCATGTTCGAGCTGCTCAAGGGGCTGCGGGTCCACCCAATCCAGTACGCGCTGGTGGGCATGGGGCTGGCCATCTTCTATTTGGTATTGCTGGCGCTGACCGAGCACCTCGGCTTTGGCTGGGCCTATCTGGTCGCCGCACTGGCCAGCGTGCTGCTCAACGGCTTTTACCTCAGCCATGTGCTGGGTGGCCCGAAACAGGGGATCGGCTTTGCGGCGCTGCTCGGGCTGGTCTACGCCATCCTGTTCGGTCTGCTGCAAGCACAGGAGATTGCTTTGCTGCTCGGCGCCCTGCTGCTGTTCGCCATACTGGCGCTGATCATGGTGCTGACCCGCAAGCTCGACTGGTATCAGGTGATGGACTACAACGCCCCCGTCACCACATGGGCTGCGCCCCAGCCATCGACCAGTGACACCAACCATCAGCTATAAGCCAAAAAAACCGGCGCCATCAGGCGCCGGTTGCATTTTATTGATCGGGCATCACTTCTTCTTGACCGGACGTGCCCAGTTCTTGATGTGACGCTGGGGCACCCGGGTGATCACCAGCTCGTTCTCGGCTACATCCTTGGTGATGGTGGAGCCCGCCCCCAGAGTCGCGCCCTTGCCGATGCGCACCGGCGCCACCAGCTGGGTATCGGAACCCACGAACACATCATCCTCTATGATGGTCTGGAACTTGTTCACGCCGTCGTAGTTGCAGGTGATGGTACCGGCACCGATATTCACCTTGGCACCCACCTCGGCATCTCCCAGATAGGTGAGATGACCACACTTGGAGCCGACCCCGAGACGGGATTTCTTCATCTCGACGAAGTTGCCAACGTGCGCATCCTGCTCCAGTACGGACCCGGGGCGCAGACGGGCAAACGGGCCGACCGAGCACTGATCCGCTACCTGGGCCCCCTCGATGACGGAGTAGGGCTTCACCTCTGTGTGGTCGCCGATGACGCAATCCTTCAGTACGCTGCCGGCACCGATGCGCACGTGGTTACCGAGCGTCACCTTACCCTCGATGATGACGTTGACGTCGATCACCACCTCTTCACCGATCTCGAGCGACCCGCGCAGATCGAAACGAGCGGGGTCGATCAGGGTGACACCGGTGATCATCAGCTGCTCGGCCTGCATCTTCTGGTAGCTGCGCTCCAACTGTGCCAGCTGAACCCGGTTGTTGGCCCCTTCCACTTCCATGGCGCTGTCCGGATGGACGGCGGCGATGGGGCAACCATCGGCATGGGCCATGGCGATCACGTCGGTCAGGTAGAGTTCGCCCTGGGCATTATTGTTATCCAGGCGCGACAACCAGCCACGCAAGTCGGCGCCGTTGGCCACCAGCACGCCGGTGTTCACTTCACGGATGGTCAGCTGCTCGGCATTGGCATCCTTCTGCTCGACGATGCCGACCACCTGACCGTTGGCGCGCACTATGCGGCCGTAACCGGTCGGGTTGTCCAGCACCACAGTCAGCAGCGCCATGCCGTTGTCAGCCTTGGCGGCCAGCAGCCGTTGCAGGGTCTCCGGCTGGATCAGCGGGGTATCGCCGTACAGCACCAGCACGTCATCTTCATCTTTCCAGAACGGGATTGCCTGGGCAACGGCATGGCCGGTACCCAGTTGCTGCGCCTGCAGCACCCAGTTCAGGTCGGGCGCAAGGATCCGCTCCTTCAACAGCTCGGCACCGTGGCCATACACCAGATGCAGTTGCTCGGCACCCACCTTGCGGGCGGTGTCAATCACATGGGAAACCATGGGTTTATTGGCTACCGGGTGCAGCACCTTGGGCAGGACTGAGCGCATGCGGGTACCTTTACCCGCCGCCAGGATCACGACATTGAGGGACATAACTCGACCTTTGGAACATGAATAAATACTCGGCGGAGTCTATCCAACGAGTAAAAAAAAAGCGACCCGAAGGTCGCTTTTTACATCACCGTTATTAGCGGTAATTCTTTTTGACGATATCGATAACCCGCAATTGGGCCATCGCCTTGGCCAGCTCGGTGGCGGCCTGGGCGTAGTCGATATCACCATGGGAGCTGTGGATCCGCTCTTCGGCTGCGCGCTTGGCTTCCTGGGCTTTCGCCTCATCCAAGTCGTCAGCACGAATCGCAGTGTCCGCCAGCACGGTCACGGATTCGGGTTGCACTTCCAGCATGCCGCCGGAAATATACAACACCTCTTCGCTACCATTTTGCTTGATCAAGCGGACCAGGCCCGGCTTGATGGCAGTCAGCAACGGAGCATGACCGTGACGGAGACCCAGCTCACCTTCGGAGCCTGATACCTGAGCAGATTGCACCCGACCGGAAAAAAGTTTCCCTTCGGCGCTCACCACATCCAGGTGAAAGGAGATCATCTCAGCCATGGGCCCTCCTATCGAGGCTTACAGTTTCTTGGATTTCTCGACGACTTCGTCGATGCTGCCAACCATGTAAAACGCCTGCTCAGGCAGATCGTCGTACTCGCCTTTCAGGATGCCCTGGAAACCACGGATGGTCTCTTTCAGCGGCACGTATTTGCCCGGAGAACCGGTAAACACTTCTGCCACGAAGAACGGCTGGGACAGGAAACGCTCGATCTTACGGGCACGGGCTACGGTCAGTTTGTCTTCTTCTGACAGTTCATCCATACCCAGGATGGCGATGATGTCCTTCAGCTCTTTGTAGCGCTGCAGTACGGTCTGTACACCACGAGCGGTCTCGTAGTGCTCCTTGCCTACCACCAGCGGATCCAGCTGACGGGAGGTGGAGTCCAGCGGGTCAACGGCCGGGTAGATACCCAGTGCCGCGATCTGACGGGACAGAACGACGGTGGCGTCCAGGTGGGCGAAGGTGGTCGCCGGAGACGGGTCGGTCAAGTCATCCGCAGGCACGTAAACGGCCTGGACTGAGGTGATGGAACCGGTCCGGGTGGAGGTGATGCGCTCTTGCAGAACACCCATCTCCTCGGCCAGGGTCGGCTGGTAACCTACTGCAGACGGCATACGGCCAAGCAGTGCGGATACTTCGGTACCGGCCAGGGTATAACGGTAGATGTTGTCCACGAAGAACAGCACGTCACGACCTTCGTCACGGAACTTCTCGGCCATGGTCAGGCCGGTCAGCGCCACGCGCAGACGGTTTCCGGGCGGCTCGTTCATCTGACCGTAAACCAGAGATACTTTGTCCAGTACGTTGGACTCCATCATCTCGTGGTAGAAGTCGTTACCCTCACGGGTACGCTCACCCACACCGGCGAATACAGAGTAACCGCTGTGTTCGATGGCGATGTTACGGATCAGCTCCATCATGTTGACGGTCTTGCCGACACCGGCACCACCGAACAGACCGACTTTACCACCCTTGGCGAACGGGCATACCAGGTCGATAACCTTGATGCCGGTCTCCAGCAGGTCGTTGCTGTTGGACTGATCTTCGTAGCTGGGGGCCGCGCGGTGGATAGACCAACGCTCTTCTTCACCGATCGGACCTTTTTCGTCGATCGGATCGCCCAGTACGTTCATGATCCGACCCAGAGTCGATACACCGACCGGCACCTGGATGGATTTACCGCTATTCATTACTTCCAACCCACGACGCAGACCGTCGGAGGAGCCCATGGTGATGCAACGAACGACGCCGCCGCCGATCTGTTGCTGCACTTCCAGCACCAGACCCAAGCCTTGACCTTCGCTGACGACCTTCAGTGCATCGTACACCTGGGGCACGGCATTCTGCGGGAACTCGATGTCCACCACAGCGCCGATGATTTGGACGATGAAACCGTTACTCATGTCAAATCCTCTAAACCTTTGATAACCCTTGCCTTACACCGCAGCAGCACCGGATACGATCTCTGTCAGCTCCTGAGTAATACTGGCCTGACGGGCCTTGTTGTATACCAGTTGCAGATCGTTAATCAGGTTACCGGCGTTGTCAGTCGCGGCTTGCATGGCAACCATTCGGGCTGCCTGTTCACTTGCCAAGTTTTCTACCACCCCCTGGTACACCTGGGATTCGACGTAGCGAATCAACAGGGTATCCAGCAGTTGCTTGGGATCCGGCTCATAGAGGTAATCCCAGGGTTGCTGCTTGGCGAGCTTGCTGTCTTCAGTTACGGGCAAAGGCAGCAGTTGATCGACTCGTGGTTGCTGCACCATGGTGTTGACGAACTTGTTGTACACCAGGTACAGCTTGTCAATCTCACCGTTGTCGTAAGCCTTCAGCATGACTTTGACTGAACCAATCAGGTCATTGACGCTCGGGTTGTCACCCAGTCCTGCGACATGAGCTTTCACCTTGGCGCCGTGCCGTTCAAAGAAGTTGGAGGCCTTGTTACCGATCAATGCCAGGTCAACCTTGGCACCTTTCGCGCTCCATTGCTTCATATCATTGAGGGCAGCCTTGAACAGGTTAATGTTCAAACCACCACACAGGCCACGGTCGGTGGAGACGACGATGTAACCCACTCGCTTGACCTCACGTTCCATGAGGTAGGGGTGCTTGTATTCCAAGTTCCCCTGGGCGATATGGCCGATCACCTTGCGCATGGTTTGAGCGTACGGACGGCTGGCAGACATGCGTTCCTGCGCACGGCGCATCTTGCTTGCTGCCACCATCTCCATAGCGCCGGTGATCTTCTGAGTGTTTTTCACACTCCCGATCTTGTTACGTATCTCTTTTGCGCCGGCCATCTCTTACTCTCCATCAGGTGGCAGCTCGCGCTGCCACACACGCTTACCAGGTCTGGGTTGCCTTGAAGTCATCCAGCAACGCAGTCAGCTTGCCAACGATCGCGTCGTTGTAGTCTGCTTTGGCATTGATTTCAGCCATCAGCGAACCATGCTGGGTATTGGCGTAAGAGAGCAGAGCGGCTTCGAAGTCGACGATCTTGTTCAGCTCGACATCGGAGAGATAGCCTTTCTCGGCGGCGAACAGCACCAGCGACTGCTGGGCCACGCTCATCGGAGAGTACTGTTTCTGCTTCATCAGCTCGGTCACTTTCTGACCATGGTCCAGCTGCTTGCGAGTCGCCTCGTCCAGATCGGAAGAGAACTGGGCGAATGCCGCCAGCTCGCGATACTGGGCCAATGCGGTACGGATACCACCGGACAGCTTCTTGACGATCTTGGTCTGAGCGGCACCGCCCACACGGGATACGGAGATACCCGGGTCAACCGCCGGACGAATACCGGAGTTAAACAGCTGTGACGTCAGGAAGATCTGACCATCGGTGATGGAAATCACGTTGGTCGGTACGAATGCAGACACGTCACCGGCCTGGGTTTCGATGATCGGCAATGCGGTCAAAGAACCGGTCTGGCCTTTCACTTCACCCTTGGTGAACTTCTCTACGTACTCGGCGTTGACGCGAGCAGCACGCTCAAGCAGACGGGAGTGCAGATAGAAAACGTCACCCGGGTAAGCTTCACGTCCTGGCGGACGGCGCAGCAGCAGGGAGATCTGGCGATAAGCTACGGCCTGCTTGGACAGGTCATCATAGATGATCAGCGCGTCTTCACCACGGTCACGGAAGTACTCACCCATGGAGCAACCGGCATACGGAGCCAGGTACTGCAGGGCCGCCGCTTCGGAGGCAGAGGCAACCACCACTATGGTGTTGGCCAGGGCACCGTGCTCTTCCAGCTTGCGCACCACGTTGGCGATGGTGGAGGCCTTCTGGCCAATCGCAACGTAGACACACTTAATGCCGGAGTCTTTCTGGTTGATGATGGTGTCGATCGCGATGGCGGTCTTGCCCACCTGACGGTCACCGATGATCAGCTCACGCTGGCCACGACCGATGGGGATCATGGCATCGATGGCTTTCAGACCGGTCTGAACCGGCTGGTCAACAGACTTGCGCTCGATAACGCCCGGGGCGATCACTTCGATCGGCGAGAAGCCGTCGTTGTCGACCGGACCTTTACCGTCGATCGGCTGGCCCAAGGTGTTCAGCACCCGGCCCAACAAACCACGACCGACCGGCACTTCCAGAATACGGCCAGTGCCTTTTACTTTCATTCCTTCTGACAGACCGTCATAGGAACCCATGATCACAGCACCGACGGAGTCACGCTCCAGGTTCAATGCCAGAGCAAAGCGGTTGCCCGGCAGCTCGATCATCTCACCTTGCATGGCATCGGCCAGGCCGTGAATACGAATGATACCGTCGCTCACAGAGACGATGGTACCTTCGTTACGCGCTTCGCTTTTGACATCAAACTGCGCGATGCGCTGCTTGATAAGCTCGGCGATTTCAGTGGAATTCAGTTGCATGCTCTAATACCCCAATCAAGATTGCAGCGCGTCAGCCATGCGATCCAGCTTACCGCGGACAGAGCCGTCGATTACCAGATCTCCGGCCGTGATGAGCACCCCGGCCATCAAGGACGCATCCATGCTGCAATTCAGCTTCACTTTGCGCGCGAGACGTTGTTCCAGAGAAGCCTGAATAGCGGCTTTCTGCTGGTCGGTCAGTTCGGTCGCCGAAATCACGTCAGCCTGAACTTCTTTATCCAGTTCAGCCTTGAACGCTACAAATTCAGCAACGACCGCCGGCAGCACACCCAAGCGACCATTCTCGGCCATCACCCGGATCAGGTTCTGGCCATGCTCGTCGAGTTGCTCACCGCAGACGCCCACAAACAGGTTTGCGAGCTCTTCGGCAGCCACAGAGCCGTGTACCAGTGAGTGAATTGTCCCGTTCTCCGCTACTTGTGCAGCGAAGCCGAGCATCCCCAGCCACTGGTCAACCGCCTTGTGCTCAACGGCAAACTCGAAAGCAGCCTTGGCGTAGGGGCGAGCGATTGTAGTCAGTTCAGACATAGCCCCGTTCCCGTTACAGTTCTGCTACCAGTTTGTCGACGATGTCGCTGTTGGCAGCCTGGTCGATGTGACGCGCCAGGATCTTCTCTGCACCAGCAATGGCAAGAGCAGCAACCTGCTTACGCAGTTCTTCTTTGGCACGATGACGTTCAGCTTCGAGCTCGGCTCGGCCCTGAGCCAGGATTTTTTCCCGCTCAGTCTGGGCTCCGACAGCAGCATCATCAATGATCTGGGCTTTACGTTTGTTAGCCTGCTCAATGATTTCTGCAGCCTGAAGCTTGGCTTCTTTCAGCTGATCGGTGGCGTTGGCCTTGGCCAAATCCAGATCTTTCTTGGCACGCTCTGCGGAAGAGAGGCCATCAGCAATTTTTTTCTGACGAGCCTCGATGGCAGCCATCAGGGGCGGCCATACAAACTTCATGCAGCACCAGACAAAAATGATGAAAGCAATTGTCTGACCGAGGAGGGTGGCATTGATACTCACAACCAAGACCTCTCTATATGAAATTTAAAAAGAAAGTGATAACAACAGCATCACTTATCAGGCTGCAACCCCGAAAATCAGGTACAGAGCCATACCGACCACAATCATCGGGATTGCATCGACCAGACCCATTACGATGAAGAAGTTGGTACGCAGGATAGGCATCAGGTCAGGCTGACGCGCAGCGCCTTCCAGAAACTTGCCACCCAGCAGAGCGATACCGATAGCGGCACCGACAGCGGCCATACCCAGCATGATTGCAGCGGCAAAGTAAATCATTTCCATCTTTATATTCTCCAAACAGAGCGAGTAAACGTAACAGGATTAATGGTCTTCACTGGCCATCGACAAATAGACAATGGTCAACACCATGAAGATAAAGGCTTGCAGAGTAATTACCAGAATGTGGAACAGTGCCCAAGGCACGCTAAGCAGCCATTGGGACCACCACGGTAGCAGACCAGCGATCAGGATAAATACCAGTTCACCGGCATACATGTTACCAAACAGACGCAAACCCTGAGAAACGGGTTTGGACAGCAGGGTAACCAACTCCAACGCAATGTTAACAGGGATAAATGCCCAGTGATTGAAAGGGCTGAGGGTCAACTCTTTCACAAAGCCCGAGACACCTTTCATCTTGATACTGTAAATGATGATTAAGGCGAAGACTCCCAGAGCCATGGACATAGTGATGTTAACATCGGCGGAAGGAACTACTCGCAAGTTGGGGACGCCCAGCAATTGTGCTGTGTAGGGCAGGTAGTCAACCGGGATGAGGTCCATCAAGTTCATCAGGAAAACCCAGATGAACACGGTCAGTGCCAGCGGAGCGATCAGCTTGCTCTTACCGTGGAAGATACCCTTGACAGTGTCATCCACAAACTCGACAACCATTTCTACAAAACACTGAAGCTTGTCTGGCACACCGCTGGTCGCCGTCACGGCCACCTTGCGGAATATCCAGATAAACAGAGCGCCGAGGATAACGGAAAATATCATGGAGTCGATATTTACCGTCCAGAACCCCGAACCCACTTGCAGATGGTGCAGGTGGTGGGAGATGTATCCCTGAGTAGTCAGGGCTTCTCCGGTTGCAGCCATGAGTTTTCCTAGTAGCGGTTATTGAGAACGATCGTTATGACCCATTGGAAAAACAGGGATAGCGAATAGGTGACATAAAGGGGGAGATGTTCCACCTCGACGTACAGGAGTACAGTCACGAAGAGTGCGACTGTACTTACCAGCTTGATCCCTGCTCCAACACAAAAATCCCACAACACCCAGCCCGCACTCCCGGGGCCAAGCTTCCGGCTCAACGTAAAGAGACTGAACAGGAGTTGTGGAATCAGATATACACCTCCCCCATAGAGGGACGCGTATCCAGCAGGAATGCCTCTCAGGTGAACCCAAACGGCACTCACAACCAAGATCAGGGTAAGTTGGCAAGCAAGTATAGCCAAGGCCAGTGTCAAACCTTTCCAGGCTAATTTTTGCTCCACCAAATGCCCCCTGAACATTACAGAACTGTAAAAATCGACATGTTGACACACACGAAATGACAGCCCAAAAAGCCGGTCAAATTATACCCTTGAAGGCGGTGATTGCAATATGACAAAAACCCTTAATTTTTGCGGCTTTCCGTACAGAATCAAGGTTACGTTCATATCAAAAGGAATAGATGTTTTATTACTACAAAAAGCGTAAAAATCACGTTTCTGACAGGCCAAAATAGCCCAATACCCGGTCCAAACCGGCTAAGTTCTCGTAACTTATTACTAACTTGCCGCTATCCTGCTTCCCCGGCTGAAGTTGTACCTGATTACCAATTTTTTCTGAAATCTGGCGCTCCAGGTAACCAAACTGCGGATCACGGACAGGTTCAACCTTGGCTTTTGCCGGTTCGAGTGTTTTTTGAACCAGCTTCTCGGTATCTCGCACTGTCAGCCCCTTCTGGGCAACCAGCTTGGCCAGTTCGGACTGGGCCTGGCCACTCAAAGCCAGCAGGGCGCGGGCATGACCCATATCGAGATCACCGTGCTCGACGAAACGCTTGACGTCGTCGTTGAGCTGATTGAGACGCAACAGGTTGGTGACAGTGGTGCGGGACTTGCCTACCGCCTCGGCCACCTGCTGGTGGGTCAGCTCGAATTCGGTCAGCAGCCGCTGCAGGGCGACCGCCTCTTCGATGGCATTGAGATCTTCACGCTGGATGTTCTCAATCAGCGCGATGGCGACAGCAGCCTCGTCGGGCACATCCTTGACGATGCAGGGCACTACATCGAGCCGGGCCAGCTGGGAGGCACGCCAACGTCGCTCGCCGGCGATGATTTCAAAGGATTGCTCGCCAAGGGGGCGCACCACGATCGGCTGGATCACCCCTTGGGCGCGGATGGAATTGGCCAGATCTTCCAGTGCATCCTGCGACATGTCCTTGCGTGGCTGGTACTTGCCGGACTGTAACCACTCCACCGGCAGCCTGCGCAGCTCACCCTGATTGGTGGGGGCCATAGCCTGCTCGGTACGCTGGTCGCTCATCACCTGTTTCTGGCGCGCGGCAGTGCTGGTGCTGAGCAGGGCGTCCAGCCCCTTGCCCAGTCCACGTTTTTTCGGCGTCATATGCTCTCTCGGTCTGCGATGGTCACCTGACGCTCCTGCTCCTGGCGGCGCAGCATCTCGCCCGCCAGCGCCAGATAGGCCTTGGCACCCACCGATGATTTGTCATAGTGCATGGCCGGAGCACCGAAGCTCGGTGCCTCCGCCAGTCTTACGTTGCGGGGGATGATGGTGCGATAGACCTTGTCCCCGAAATGCTGTTTCAGCTGATCGGACACATCATTGGCCAGCCGGTTGCGGTGATCGAACATGGTGCGCAGCACCCCTTCGATCTTCAGCTCCGGATTGACCACGGCTGCCAGCTTGCTGATGGTGTCGACCAGGGCGGTAAGCCCTTCCAGTGCATAGTATTCGCACTGCATGGGCACCAGCACGGAATCGGCGGCGGCCATGGCGTTCACGGTCAGCATGTTGAGAGAAGGCGGGCAGTCGATGAAGATGTAATCGTATTTGTCCCGTACCGAGGCCAGCGCATTGCGCAGGCGGATTTCGCGGGCAAAGAATTCCATCAGGCGGATTTCGGCCGCAGTCACGTCGGCGTTGGCGGCGATGAGGTGATAGCCCCCCGAGGTTTCGGGGATGATCACCTCGCCAATGGGGGCGTCTTCGATCAGCAGCTCATAGGCAGTCCGTTCGACTTCGTACTTGTCGACACCGCTGCCCATGGTGGCATTGCCCTGCGGATCCAGATCGATCACCAGCACCTTGCGCCGGGTGGCGGCCAGGGAGGCGGCCAGATTCACACAGGTGGTGGTTTTACCCACTCCACCCTTCTGGTTGGCTATGGCGATGACTTTTCCCACACTATCCCCTAAATGAAACTGCGACCCTATTCGGGCTGGACATGTTTAAATTCCAGCAGATGACGTTCGCCTTCCAATTCCGGCACCACCAGTTGATGGGAGGCGACCAGACGTATGTTGGCAGGCAGTTGAGCCAGCTCGGGCCCGGGGTATTGCCCCTTGAGCGCCAGGAAGCTGCCCTGGGCCGACGGCAGATGATGACACCAGGTCAGCATGTCCTCCAGCGAGGCAAAGGCCCGACTCAGTACACCATCAAACCCGACGTCGGGTTGATACTCTTCAACACGGGATTTGACGGGTATCACATTGGTCAAGCCCAGCTCCTGGATCACCTGGCGGATGAAGTTGATCCGCTTGCCCAGACTGTCCAACAGCACGAACTGCTTGTCCGGATTGATGATGGCCAGCGGCAAGCCAGGCAGCCCGGGACCGGTCCCCACATCGATGAAACGTTCACCATGCAGGTGAGGACTCACCACCAGACTGTCGAGGATATGCTTGACCAGCATGGCGTCCGGATCACGCACCGAGGTGAGATTGTAAGCCTTGTTCCACTTGTGCAGCAACTCGACAAGCTGAACCAACTGGGTCTTTTGGGTGTCGGTGATAACAATACCGGCCTGCATGAGCAGGCCGTTCAATCTTTCCAGCATGTTTTCCAACGGTAAGAATCCTCAGGCGGTTTTGCGCAGCAGGCCGTGTTTTTTCAGGTGAACCAGCAGGATGGAGATGGCAGCCGGGGTGATGCCGGAGATACGGGAAGCCTGACCTATGGTCTGCGGCCTGGCATCGCTCAGCTTGGCGATCACCTCGTTGGAGAGACCGTTGACGTCGCGGTAGTTCATGTCCAGCGGCAAGAGGGTGTTCTCGTTGCGCAGCTGTTTCTCCACCTCGTCGTGCTGACGTTCGATGTAACCGGCGTACTTGATCTGGATCTCCACCTGATCGGCGGCGGCGCGATCGCTCAGTGCCGGCCCCACCCCCTCGATGGCCATCAGCGCATCGTAGGTCACTTCGGGACGACGCAGCAACTCTTCCAGACTCTGCTCGCGGGTCAGCGGGGCATTGACCAGGGCGTTGACTGCCTCCAGCGAAGGATGTTGCGGGTGGATCCAGGTCGAACGCATGCGCTGTTGCTCCAGCTCCACCTGTTCCATCTTGACGTTGAACTTGCCCCAGCGCTCGTCATCCACCAGACCCAGCTCACGGCCGATGGCGGTCAGACGCAGGTCAGCGTTGTCTTCCCGCAGCAGCAGGCGATATTCGGCGCGGCTGGTGAACATGCGGTAGGGCTCGCGGGTCCCCAAGGTAGAGAGATCGTCCATCATCACGCCCATGTAGGCCTGATCTCGGCGCGGATGCCAGGGATCCTTGTCCTGGGCACGCAGACCGGCGTTCAAACCGGCCATCAGACCCTGGGCTGCCGCCTCTTCGTAACCCGTGGTGCCGTTGATCTGGCCAGCGAAGAACAGGTTGCCGATGCACTTGCTCTCCATGTTGGCCTTGAGATCCCGTGGATCGAAGAAGTCATATTCGATGGCATAGCCGGGGCGGGTGATATGGGCATTTTCGAAACCACGAATGGAACGCACTATCTGCACCTGCACGTCGAATGGCAGGCTGGTGGAGATCCCGTTCGGATAGAGTTCGTGGGTGGTCAGGCCTTCCGGCTCGACAAAAATCTGGTGCGCCGTTTTGTCCGCAAAGCGGGTGATCTTGTCTTCGATCGACGGGCAGTAGCGCGGGCCTATCCCTTCGATCACCCCGGCGTACATGGGGCTGCGATCCAGATTGTTGCGGATCACATCGTGGGTACGCTCGTTGGTGTGGGTGACGTAGCAGGGCACCTGGCGTGGGTGCTGGCTGGCGTCGCCGATAAACGAGAAGACAGGGCGCGGATCATCACCGTACTGCGCCTGCATGACGGAGAGATCGACGCTGCGGGCATCGATCCGCGGCGGTGTACCCGTCTTGAGACGATCGATGCGCAGCGGCATCTCGCGCAGCCGTTGAGCCAGAGCGATCGAGGGAGGATCCCCGGCGCGGCCGCCCTTGTAGTTTTCCATCCCGATGTGGATCAAGCCATTCAGGAAGGTGCCTACGGTCAGCACCACCGTCTTGCCGCTGATGCGGATCCCGCTCTGGGTCACTACACCGGCAACACGATCCCCGTCCATGATCAGATCGTCACAGGCTTGCTGGAAGATCTTCAGGTTCGGGTAGTTCTCCAGCATCTGACGTACGACGGCTTTGTAGAGCAGTCGATCCGCTTGAGCACGGGTGGCTCGTACCGCGGGCCCCTTGGAGGAGTTCAGGGTACGGAACTGGATCCCGCCAAGATCGACGGCTCGCGCCATGATCCCGCCGAGGGCGTCAACTTCCTTGACCAAGTGTCCCTTGCCGATCCCGCCGATCGCCGGATTACAGGACATGTGTCCCAACGTATCGATATTGTGGGTCAACAACAGGGTATTCAGACCCATACGGGCTGCCGCTGTTGCTGCTTCGGTTCCTGCATGACCGCCACCGACGACGATCACATCAAATTGTTCATGGTATTGCATTGGGGATCACCTTGATCTGCACGTCTGAAGATCGTTGTTTGCCTGGGCTGAGGGGCGGAACATTCTATCTGTTTCGCGCCCTGAGGGGAACGTCTACTTAACGGTCAGTATGGAGGGAGGATCCACTTAATAGATCTTAAGGATCTTTAGATCGATCTTTTATTGGATCTTTTATTAGGATCCACCATTTCTGTTGATAAGCGCTTTTTGATCATAAAGATCATCTGGTTAAAGGCGATCCCAGCTTGTGGAAAAGCTTGGATCCTGGCCCCGTGAACAGGGGGATAACCAGTGCTTTTATACACAGGCGGCTAGCGGGCTGGATCTCATACATGGATAACTATAGGTTTTGCAGAGCTTTACACGGTAGTTATACACATTACCCCCGGTCGTTGTGGGTAAACATGTAGAACAAGTTGTCAGGATCAATCTGTTAATAACCTGGTGGATAGCGATCGGGGGATAAACGGGGAGATCAAGGCTTTTCTGCAGGATCTCCCTGGCCCTGATCAGGCGATCAACGGCATCCAGCTCTGGATCCAGGCTTCGGCGGCATCTTCCGGGATCTCGTGTTGGGTGACATCGATGTCGAGACGATCCCCGATCCGGCTGGCGCCGCACTCTGCCAGTAGCCGATCCAGCGTCTTGCCACCCTGACAAAAGGTGTCATAACTGCTGTCGCCGAGGGCGATCACGCCATATTTCAAGGCATTAAGATCCGGATGCTGCTCGGCAAGATCCTTGGCGAAGGGTTGCAGGTTGTCGGGTATGTCGCCGGCACCGTGGGTGGAAGTGACCACCAGCAGGATGGCGTCCGGCTCGGCGAGCACCTCGACCAGCTTGGCCGGATTGTGGATCTCGGCCTGATGGCCCGCTTGTTCCAGCAGATGGGCGACGTGGTCTGCGACATATTCGGCGGCGCCCAGCATGGAGCCGACGACGAGATTGAGTTTGGCCATGGAATGGATCCTGAAAAATGCGGAACCCGGATTCTACCGCCAAAGGGTGTGGATAAATATGGATAAAGCTTGGGGATAATGGATCCAGCCAGATAATGCTGCCGGATCAATCCCGGCGATCTTTCTGCAGCCTCTCTGAATTTCTTCCTAAATAGTGGTTACCTTACGAGTCCCTTTATGTTGTGGCGCGTGCACTATTGCTGAAATCAGGTTTATGGTTTGGGTTTTACATGGGTTGTTTTATGTACAAACAATGCCTCTGCTGTTCATTGTCTTCGATCATCCATGCGGCCGAGCTGGCATCAGACAACCCCGTTTGGCTGATTAAAGGCGTGCTGATTGCTCCATCGTAGGCCGTTTGTGCTCATGGTATCAGCCAGCAGATCCTCTTTCCGCAGGCGGTGCCGGTCGGGTTGGTTTCCACCCTGTTAGGGGGCGCTTACTTCATGTGGTGTCTGCGCCGCTTCTCGGTTTTAGGATGAAAAACGCACAAAAAAAGCCCGGGAAGAACCCGGGCTTTTTACTGTTTGCCGTACCGACTTATTTGCCGATGCAGAAACTGGAGAAGATGCGACCCAGCAGATCGTCGGAGCTGAACTCGCCGGTGATCTCCGAGAGTGACTCCTGCGCCAGACGCAGCTCTTCGGCCACCAGTTCACCGGCGACATAGATTTCCAGCTGATCTTTGGCCACCAGCAACCGCTCGGCGGCGCGCTCCAGCGCATCCAGGTGGCGGCGGCGAGCCATGAAGCCCCCCTCTGTGTTGCCCTGGAAGCCCATGCAGGCTTTCAGGTGCTCGCGCAGGGCGGGCAGCCCCAGCTCTGTCTTGGCGGAGATGCGGTAGACGGCGTGACCCAGCTCATTGCGAGGGGCCAGATCCTCGCCGGTCAGGTCGGCCTTGTTGCGCACCACAGTGAGGCCGATGTTTTTTGGCAACCGATCAACAAATTCCGGCCAGATCTCTCGCGGGTCGATCGCATCGGTCGTTGTGCCATCCACCATAAAGAGCACACGGTCGGCCTGTTCTATCTCGGCCCAGGCGCGCTCTATGCCGATCTTTTCCACCTGATCTTGGGTGTCGCGCAGACCGGCGGTATCTATGATGTGCAGCGGCATGCCATCCAGGTGGATGTGCTCGCGCAGCACGTCGCGGGTGGTGCCGGCTATCTCGGTGACGATGGCGGACTCGCGCCCTGCCAGGGCATTTAGCAGGCTGGATTTACCTGCGTTGGGCCGACCGGCGATCACTACCTTCATCCCTTCTCGTAGCAGGGCGCCTTGCTTGGCCTCACTGCGCACACCGTCCAGTGACCCCATGATGGCGTAGAGATCACCAGCCACCTTGCCGTCGGAGAGGAAGTCGATCTCCTCGTCAGGGAAGTCGATGGCGGCTTCGACATAGATGCGCAGCCGGATCAGGCTCTCCACCAGTTGCTGGATTTTGCTGGAGAACTGCCCCTGCAGGGAGTGCATGGCGCTACGGGCGGCCTGTTCGCTGGAGGCTTCGATCAGATCAGCGATGGCCTCGGCCTGGGCCAGATCCAGCTTGTCGTTCATGAAAGCGCGCTCGCTGAACTCGCCGGGACGGGCAGGGCGCAGCCCCTTTATCTGCAGAATACGGCGCACCAGCATGTCCATGATGACGGGGCCGCCGTGACCCTGCAGCTCCAGCACATCCTCGCCGGTGAAGCTGTTGGGGGCCTTGAACAGCAGGGCAATGCCCTGATCCAGCGGTTGGCCTTGCTCATCCTTGAACGGCAGATATTCGGCGTAGCGCACCCGCGGGCGCTTGCCGAGCACTATCTCGGCGACCTGTTCGGCGGCGGGGCCTGAGACCCGGACTATGCCAACGCCGCCACGGCCGGGCGCGGTGGCCTGGGCCACGATCGTATCTGTTGTCATCTTGCTTGGCTCATTTGCTCGGTAATTGGGGGACATTGTAATAAAAAAGGCGGCCCCAAGGCCGCCTCTTTTGTTATCAGGGGGAAGATTAGCTGCGCATCAGTTGCGAGTGTGCAGGCCTTTCTTCTCCAGCTGACGATAGATGATGGTCTGCTGGGTAATGGAGATGAGGTTGCTCACCAACCAGTACAGGGTCAGGCCAGCCGGGAACCAGAGGAACATGAAGGTGAAGATGATCGGCATGAACTGCATCACCTTCTGCTGCATCGGGTCTGTCACCGTGGTCGGGCTCATCTTCTGCAAATACCACATGGAAGCACCCATGAGGATTGGCAGCACGAAGAAGGGGTCCTTCACCGACAGGTCGGTGATCCACAGGATGAATGGCGCATGACGCAGCTCAACAGATTCCATCAGGGCCCAGTAAAGGGCGATGAAGATTGGCATCTGGACCAGGATCGGCAGACAGCCACCCAGCGGGTTGACCTTCTCCTTCTTGTACAGCTCCATCATGCCCTGAGACATCTTCTGGCGATCGTCACCGAAGCGCTCACGCAGTGCGGCCAGCTTGGGCTGCAGCATGCGCATCTTGGCCATGGAGGTGTACTGGGCCTTGGTCAGCGGGAACATGATGCCGCGCACCAGCAGGGTCAGCATGATGATGGCCAGACCCCAGTTCTGGACGAAACCGTGGAACACGGTCAGCAACCAGTGCAGCGGTTGGGCGATGAACCAGAGCCAGCCGTAGTCGACGGTCAGGTCGAGGTGGTTTGCCACCTTGGACATCTCGTCTTGCAGCTTGGGACCCACCCACAGCGTGCTGGTCACTTCGGCCTGCTCGCCTGCAGCCACGTCTACCAGCGGCGCCTTGAAGCCGATGATGGCCTGGTCTTTACCAGGGATCACGCGGCTGTAGAAGCTGTTGATATCGTCGGCATTCGGTGCCCAGGCAGAGACGAAGTAGTGTTGCAGCATGGCGACCCAACCACCTTTGGTGGTCTTGTTCAGGTCGGCATCCTTCATATCGCCGAAGGTGTACTTCTTGTAGCGGCTATCTTCGCTGGAGAAGGCGCCACCACGGTAAGCACTGGCTACCATGGCGTGACCTTCCTGATCCTTGGGTGTGGTCATGGTCTGCTTCAGCTGACCGTAGAACTGTACCTGGACCGGCTCGGTGGATTTGTTGTCGATCTTGTATTCGACACCAATCGCATAGTCACCACGTTTGAGCACGAACTCTTTGGTGAAGACCACACCTTTGCTGTCGGTCCAGGTCATCGGAACGACGACTTGATCCTGACCATCGGCCAGCTGGTAGCTGGTCTGGGTGGCTTCATAGGTAGGACGACCTTGGACCTGGCTGTGAGGACCGTCGCGACCTACCAGGCCGCTCTGGGCGACATAGAGGCGGTCAGGCTGACTGGTCAGCAGGACGAAGGGTTGATCCTGGCCTTCTTCCTGCTTGTGGGCCAGTAGCTCGGCAGACACTATGTCACCGCCCTGGGTGTCCAGGGTCAGCTTGAGCACGTCGGAGGAGACGGTGATCAGCTTGCGTGCGGCGTTCGTGTTGGTTTGCTCGGAAACCTGAGGAATATCACCGGTCTGACCGGCTTCAGGTACGAAATGTTCGGTTTGGGCCACGGTAGTCGGGGCCAGCTTCGGAGCCTTGTCAGACTCCCACTGTTGCCAGAGCAGAAAGCTCACGAACAGCAAACCGATCAGGATGAGATTGCGTTGTGATTCCATAGTCTTCAGTTTCTTCGCTTTGGTTGCGGAACCGGGTCATAACCACCCTCGGATAAGGGATGGCATTTTAATAGACGTTTGCTGGCTAACCAAACGCCTTTTATGAAACCGTGAAGTCGGATTGCTTCTATCGCAAATTGGGAACAAGTTGGCGTGAAACGGCAGCGCGGCCCGAGCAGAGGGCTAATGATTAGCTGATACAGGCGTATCAGTTTGACAGCTACCCATTGCAACGGCGTGACAGAGTGCGCCATAGCTTTTCCAGTAACTTGAACAGCTCCTCGTTGTCCATCTCTTTGACGCCGCCCTTGGCGATCACGACGATGTCGATAGCGGGCAGGTTGGCTTGATTGAGGCGGAAACTTTCCCGGACCACTCGTTTGACACGATTACGCCAGACGGCACGCTTGAGTGCTTTTTTGGGCACAGCGAGGCCAAGACGGGGATGTTCGAGGGTGTTGGGACAGGCGAGAAGAGTAATTTGCGGAGAAGCGGCCCGGACAGGCTCGGCGAAAACGCGTTTGAAGTGTTCGGGAGTTAACAGACGTAACTCCCGAGAGAAGGTGTGCGGCGTTGGCATTAAACTACCAGACGGGCACGACCCTTGGCACGACGAGCGGCCAGAACTTTACGACCGTTGGCAGTTGCCATGCGGGCGCGGAAACCGTGAGAGCGCTTGCGCTTCAGGTTGGACGGTTGAAAAGTACGTTTCATGATTCGATTCCGTATTTCTGTACAGTTTTGATTGTCACACTTAGCCGACGCGCCAGCTATAGCGTGTGACGACTAGCAAAAGAGGCCGAATTCTAAACAGAGTTCGGCTTTTAGTCAATCCGCCGTTCCCTCTCATCTTGCCCTGACTCATAAGTAAGCAGGAGAAGCTGGCAGGATCCGGAGGATCAAGGGCTCCGGATTATACTGGCAACCCGGGGTTAAACAAGGATCCTCCAATAAAAAAGGCGGCAAAGCCGCCAAAAGAGAGAGCTACTTAAGCACTTTTCGCAAGAATTCCCGGGTGCGGGGATCCTTGGGATCGACCAATATCTGATCCGGCGGGCCCTGTTCCACGATCCGGCCCCCCTCCATGAAGATCACCCGATCGGCAACATCACGAGCAAATTCAATCTCATGGGTCACCACTACCATGGTCTGGTGCTGGCGGGCGAGTTCCTTCATCAACCCAAGTACCTCGTCGACCCACTCGGGATCGAGGGCCGAGGTGGGCTCATCGAACAGAATGACCTTGGAGTGAGCCGCCATGGCGCGGCCGATGCCGACCCGTTGCTGCTGGCCGCCGGAGAGAGACGCCGGGTAGGCATCCTGCTTGTCGGCAAGCCCGATGTCCTTGAGGATGCCGAGGGCTGTGGTGCGAGCCTCAGCCTTCGGCTGCTTCCAGACGGTGATCAGCCCCTCGGCTATGTTGTCCAGCGCCGTTTTGTTGGCGAACAGCGCGTAGTTCTGGAACACGAAGGAGGCACGTTTGCGCAGCTCAATGGCTTGCTGCTCGCTGGCGTTGGCCAGGTCCAGCTGCAGATCATCGATGGCAAGGGAGCCTGCATCCGGGGTTTCCAGCAGGTTGAGGCAGCGCAGCAGGGTCGATTTGCCGGTCCCGGAGGGACCTATGATGACCACTATCTCCCCCTTCCTGACCTCCAGATCTATGCTGTTGAGCACCTTGTTGCCGTGAAATGCCTTGGAGAGGCCGGTTAATTTGATCATCGCAGACCTCCTTTAATAGGCTCGGTTCAGGTGAACTTCCAGCAGGTGCTGCAAGCGGGTGAAGATGATGACTACCACCCAGTAGACCAGGGCCACCGCCATGAAACTCTCGAAGAACTTGAAGGAGGAGGAGGCTTCCATCTGCGCCTTGCCCATGATCTCTGCTACGCCCAGGGTGAATGCCAGCGAGGTGCTCTTGATCATGTCGATGAAGTAGTTCATCAGCGACGGCGTTGCTATGCGGGCCGCCTGCGGCAATATGATCCGCTGCATCGCTTGGTAACGGCTCATGCCGATACTGAGAGCCGCTTCCATCTGGCTCTTGTGAATGCCCAGAATAGCGGCGCGGATCGACTCGGCCATGTAGGCAGCGAAGTGCAGGGTCAGTCCGACGATGGCGGCGGTAAAGGCATCCATCCCCACGAAGATGGGGAACAATTGCGGCAGTCCGTAATAGAGCAGGAACAGTTGGACGAGCAGGGGAGTACCTCGAAAGAACGAGATATAGAGCATTGCCAGCCAGTGGATCACAGGGATGCGAAACACCCGTACTATCGCCAGGGTCAGCGACAATACGAGTGCCAAGACGAATCCCCACAGGGCCATTTCCATCGTGGTGCCCAGGTATTTGAGCAGGATGGGGAACAGCCCTAGTGTGTACTCGAGGTCAAATTCCATCATTTATTTGTCGGTGATGTCGGAAGCGAACCATTTCTCGGAGATTTGACGCAGGGTGCCATCTTTGCGCATGGCGGTCAGGGCGTCATCCACCTTCTTCAGCAGCACCTGCTTCTCCGGGGTATTCAGGAAGGGCAGGGCGTTCTCGATGGTCTCGAACGGTGCGCCTGCCTGTTGCAGCGGCAGCTTGGACTCTTTGATCAGCTGGGCGGTGGAGACGCGGTCCATCACGAAGGCATCGATGCGACCCAGGGCGACATCTTGTTCGAAGTTGGAGTCATAGGTGCGGATATCGATCTTCTTGTTCGGGTCGTTCTTGCGCAGCAGCTCTTCGAAGTTGGAGCCAAGGTTGACAGCGACCTTCTTGCCTTCCAGATCCTTGATGCCGTGAATGGTACTGTTGCCCTTGCGGACCACTATCTGGGCGCCGTCATAGACATAGGGCTGGGAGAAGGCGTACTTGGCCTTGCGCTCGTCTGTGATGGTGATCTGGTTGGAGATGGTATCGATGCGGCCGGTATCCAGCATGCCGAACAGGCCGGAGAAGCTGGCGGTCACGAACTCGACTTTATAGCCGGTGCGCTCACTAATCTGGTTCCACATATCCACCTCAAAGCCCTGCAGCTTGTCCTGCTTGACGAAGGTGAACGGGAAATACTTGCCGGACATGCCGACCTTGATGGTTTCCTGGGCGATGGCTTGACCGGACAAGGCTGCCAGCAGAATGGCGGCACCGGAGACCAGCTTGATGGATGATGTCATGGGGATTCCTCTCTCTGTTGTTCTGTATTTTTAGTTGTAATCACTGAATGTGCGCTGATGTTATTGGAATAAAAGCCAAAGAATAAATGATATTTGGTTATATAAAATAACCGGTTCAGGTCTGGATCTTTGATGCCATTCAGGATGAATCAGGCTGTGGGTAACTTTGGGGATGAAATCAGATCCAGCGGTGCTGGATCCTTGAAAGTCAAGGATCTTATTTGCTGGATCCGCTAGGTGGCAGCTAGAGATCCAGCCGCTAAAAACGTAGAATAGCCGGTCTTTAGTTAATCAATTGACGGGAGTTTAGAGTGACTGCTTCGCTATGGCAGCAGTGCCTTAACCGGCTGCAAGATGAGTTGCCCTCGGCAGAATTCAGCATGTGGATCCGGCCGCTTCAAGCGGAGTTGAGTGACAATACTCTGACCCTGTATGCACCGAATCGCTTTGTTCTGGACTGGGTACGAGACAAGTATCTCATCCGGGTTAATGGCATCATCAACGAACTCTGTGGGGTCGACGGCCCCACCCTGCGTTTTGATATAGGTAATCGTCCCCATCCTGTCGCGGTCGCAAGAGCGCCGGCGCGGGGTACTGCGCCTGTGAATAACTTGCAGAAGAGCTGGGAAAGCAAGGCTGAAGCCAAGCCTGAGCCGAACCACAAAAGCAACACCAACGTGAACTATACCTTTGAGAACTTCGTCGAGGGTAAGTCCAACCAGTTGGCCCGTGCGGCTGCCCGTCAGGTAGCCGACAACCCGGGTGGCGCTTACAACCCGCTGTTCCTCTATGGCGGTACCGGTCTGGGCAAGACCCACCTGCTGCACGCCGTTGGCAACGCCATCAAGGAGCGCAAGAAAGACGCCAAAGTCATCTACATGCACTCCGAGCGGTTTGTGCAGGACATGGTGAAGGCGCTGCAGAATAACGCCATTGAAGAGTTCAAGCGTTATTACCGTAGCGTCGATGCCCTGCTCATCGATGACATCCAGTTCTTTGCCAACAAGGAGCGCTCCCAGGAGGAGTTCTTCCATACCTTCAATGCATTGCTCGAAGGTAACCAGCAGATCATCCTGACCTCGGATCGCTATCCGAAGGAGATCAATGGTGTCGAGGATCGCCTCAAGTCCCGCTTCGGCTGGGGCCTGACGGTGGCGATCGAGCCACCGGAGCTGGAGACCCGCGTCGCCATCCTGATGCGCAAGGCGGATGAGAACCAGATCCACCTGCCGGACGAAGTGGCCTTTTTCATTGCCAAGCGTCTGCGATCCAACGTCCGTGAACTGGAAGGCGCCCTCAACCGGGTGATCGCCAATGCCAACTTCACCGGTCGTGCCATCAACATCGATTTCGTGCGCGAAGCGCTGCGCGATCTGCTGGCGCTGCAGGAGAAGCTGGTCACCATCGACAACATTCAGAAGACGGTGGCGGAGTACTACAAGATCAAGCTGGCGGATCTGCTGTCAAAACGCCGCTCACGCTCCGTTGCCCGTCCACGCCAGCTGGCGATGGCACTGGCCAAGGAGCTGACCAACCACAGTTTGCCGGAGATAGGTGATGCCTTTGGTGGCCGTGACCACACTACCGTTCTTCATGCCTGCCGCAAGATCGAGCAGCTGAAGGAGGAGAGCCACGACATCAAGGAAGACTATTCCAACCTGATCCGAACCCTTTCCTCCTGATAAGAACGGAGAGCACAGATGCAGCTCGAAATTAGCCGTGAGGCCCTGTTACGTCCTCTGCAACTGGTGTCCGGTGCCCTGGGTGGCCGGCCGACCCTGCCGATCCTTGGCAATGTGCTGCTTGATGTCAGCCAGGGTCTGCTGTCGCTGACCGGGACTGACCTGGAAGTTGAGATGATAGGTCAGGTCTATCTCAATAATGAGAGCCAGGATGGCCGCACCACAGTGCCGGCGCGCAAGCTGCTGGATATCTGTCGCGGCCTGCCGGAAGGGGCGGACATCCGCCTCAACACCGAAGGCGAGCGCCTGATCATCCGTTCCGGTCGTTCTCGTTTCAACCTGTCGACTCTACCGGCCAGCGAATACCCGAATATCGAGGATTGGGAATCCGTGCTCGAATTCGACATCGGCCAGCTGGAGCTGAAGAAGCTGATCGATGCCACCCAGTTCTCCATGGCCAGCCAGGACGTGCGTTACTACCTGAACGGCATGCTGTTCGAGAGCGAGGGCCACGGCCTGCGCACCGTGGCGACCGATGGCCACCGTCTGGCGACCTGCCGTCGCGAGGTGGTGGAAGAATCGCTGCCCGATCATCAGGTTATCCTGCCCCGTAAAGGTGTGCTGGAGCTGGTGCGTCTGCTGGAAGCGGAAGACAAGCCGGTACGGCTGCAGATCGGTCGCAGCAACCTGCGCGCTGCGCTGGACGGCTTCATCTTCACTTCCAAGCTGGTGGATGGCCGATTCCCGGATTGGCGCCGGGTTATCCCGCGCAACAGCGACAAGGCCCTGATCGCCGGTCGTGAGGATCTGCGTCAGGCATTTGCCCGTGCGGCCATCCTCTCCAACGAGAAATTCCGTGGAGTGCGTCTCAATCTGCAGGAAAACCTGCTGCGCATTACCGCCAACAATCCGGAACAGGAAGAAGCCGAAGAGCTGCTTGACGTACAATACGAGGCCAGCGAGATGGAGATAGGTTTCAACGTCTCTTATGTGCTGGACGTGCTGAATACGTTAAAATGTGACCAAATTCGGATTAGCCTGAGCGATTCCATCAGCAGTGCCATTATTGAGGATTTTGATCATCAGGATGCTCAGTATGTGGTGATGCCGATGCGGATCTAGTCGTGGCCCTGGTCAAACTCCAGCTCAGCGACTTTCGCAATATCCAGCAGGCCAGTCTCAAGCTGTCCCCCGGCCTCAACATCCTGGTCGGGTGCAATGGCAGTGGCAAGACCAGCGTACTGGAAGCCATTCACTACCTTGGCCTTGGTCGCTCCTTTCGTACTCACCTGACCGGGCGGGTCATCCGCCAAGGGGAGCGGGCCTTTACCCTGTTTGCCCAGTGCGAACTGGAGGGGCGTCAGGTACCCATTGGACTCGCCAAGGACAAGAGTGGCGAGACCCAGCTCAAGATCGCCGGGGCCCAGGCCCAGCGACTGGCCGATCTGGCCGAGCTGTTGCCGGTGCAGTTGATCCATCCTGATGGCTTCAACCTGCTGACGGGCGGTCCCCAGGCTCGCCGGGCCTGGCTCGATTGGGGGGTCTTCCATCAGGAACCGACCTTTTTCTCCCTGTGGGGACGAGTGCGGCGGTTGTTGAAACAGCGCAACGCCCTGCTGCGCCAGAGTACCCAGTATCGCCAGCTGGCGTTCTGGGATCAGGAGCTGGTGCGGCTCGGGGGGGAACTGGCCATGTTCCGTGCGAGCTATTGTCAGGCCATTACGCCCCTGATCAAGGAGATGACGGCAGATTTTCTGCCGGAATTCGACATCAGTCTCGGTTTCTATCGGGGCTGGGAGAAAGACACTCCCCTCGGCGACTTGCTGGAGGCGGGGTTTGAGCGGGATCGTTCGCTGGGTTACACAGGGGTAGGCCCACAGAAGGCCGATGTGCGACTCAAGGCGAATGGTGTGCCCGCTCAGGATATTTTGTCCAGGGGTCAGCTGAAGTTGCTGGTCTGTGCCATGCGACTGGCCCAAGGGCTCTATTTGAATCAACATAGCAGCCGTGGCTGTATTTTTTTAATTGACGATTTTGCCTCTGAACTGGATGTCGACAAGCGCCGCTTGCTGGCCGCAAGGCTGAAGCAGTGTGCGTCCCAGGTGTTTATCACCGCCATCGATACCGGTCAGCTCGCAGACATGATGGATGCGAATGACTGCAAGTTGTTCCACGTGGAACAAGGCAAGATCTCCGAAACGTTAGAGAAGGCAGAGAGTAAGCTATGAGTGAAAATACTTACGACTCCTCGAATATCAAGGTACTGAAGGGCCTGGATGCGGTCCGCAAGCGCCCGGGGATGTACATCGGCGATACGGATGATGGCTCAGGTCTGCACCACATGGTGTTTGAGGTCGTCGATAACTCCATTGACGAGGCTCTTGCTGGCTACTGCTCCGATATTCTGGTCAAGATCCATTCCGACGGTTCCGTTTCCGTGCGTGACAACGGCCGGGGTATCCCGGTAGACATGCACGAAGAGGAGGGCCGCTCCGCCGCAGAGGTCATCATGACCGTGCTGCACGCTGGCGGTAAGTTCGATGACAACTCCTACAAGGTGTCAGGTGGCCTGCACGGTGTGGGCGTCTCAGTGGTTAACGCCCTCTCTGACAAGCTGTTGCTGACCATTCGTCGCAACGGCCATGTCTACGAGCAGACCTATCACCTGGGTGAGCCGCAGGCGCCGCTCAAGCAGATTGGCGACAGCAGCAGTGGCACGGGTACCGAGGTGCGCTTTTGGCCGAGCCCGACCATCTTTACCGATACCCTGTATCACTACGAGATCCTGGCCAAGCGTCTGCGCGAGCTCTCTTTCCTTAACTCCGGTGTTTCCATCCGTCTGCAGGACGAGCGGGATGGCCGCGAGGTGCATTTCTGCTACGAGGGCGGTATCAAGGCCTTCGTGGAATACCTGAACCAGAACAAGACCCCGATCCACCCCAAGGTGTTCCACTTTTCCATAGAGCAGGACGGCATCGGCGTCGAAGTCGCCATGCAGTGGAACGATGCCTATCAGGAAGGGGTTTACTGCTTTACCAACAATATCCCGCAGCGGGATGGTGGTACTCACCTGGTAGGGTTCCGGACCGCGCTGACCCGCACCCTCAACACCTATATGGACAAAGAGGATTACAGCAAGAAGGCCAAGTCGGCCGCCAGCGGCGACGACGTGCGTGAAGGTCTGATTGCGGTCATCTCGGTCAAGGTACCGGATCCCAAGTTCTCCTCCCAGACCAAGGACAAGCTGGTCTCTTCCGAAGTGAAGACTGCGGTTGAACAGGCGATGGGCGAGAAGCTTGGCGAGTTCCTGCTGGAAAACCCGGGCGATGCCAAGATTGTGGTCAACAAGATCATCGATGCGGCCCGTGCCCGTGAAGCGGCCCGCAAGGCGCGCGAGCTGACTCGCCGCAAGGGTGCGCTGGACATCGCCGGCCTGCCCGGCAAGCTGGCAGACTGCCAGGAGAAAGACCCGGCCCTCTCCGAACTCTACATAGTGGAAGGGGACTCTGCTGGCGGCTCCGCCAAGCAGGGTCGCAACCGCAAGAACCAGGCTATTCTGCCGCTCAAGGGCAAGATCCTGAACGTGGAGAAGGCCCGTTTCGACAAGATGATCTCCTCGCAAGAGGTGGGCACCCTGATCACCGCTCTGGGCTGCGGCATCGGTCGTGACGAGTACAATCCGGACAAGCTGCGTTACCACAACATCATCATCATGACGGATGCTGACGTCGATGGTGCGCACATCCGTACCCTGTTGCTCACCTTCTTCTATCGTCAGATGCCGGAGATCATCGAGCGTGGCTACATCTACATAGCCCAGCCGCCGTTGTACAAGGTCAAGAAGGGTAAGCAGGAGCAGTATCTGAAAGACGAAGATGCACTGCTGCAGTACCAGACCGCCATGGCGCTGGATGGTGCAACCCTGCACGTCAACGAGTCTGCCCCGGCCATCGGTGGCGAGGCGCTGGAGCGTCTGGTCAACCAGCACCGTGCCGTGTCTCACCTGATCACCCGTATGTCCCGTCGGGCGCCGGATGCCGTGTTGACCCAGCTGATCTATCAGCCTGAGTTGAACGAAACCCTGCTGGCCAGCGAGAGCGACCTGCTGGCCTGGTGTCAGGGCATGGAGGCCGTGCTCAACGAGAGCAACCACGGTATCCAGTACCAGATCCAGGTGCGTCGTGATGAAGAGCGTCGTCTGTTCGTCCCCCATGCTGTGGTGCGTCAGCACGGGGTCGACCGTGAATACGCGATCAGCTACGACTTCCTGCAGTCCGGTGAGTACCGTCAGCTTGTTTCACTTGGCAAGGAGATCGCCAACCTGATCGAGGAAGGCGGTTTCATCAAGCGTGGCGAGAAGGTCAAGCCGGTTGCCAACTTCGTGGAAGCGGTCGACTGGCTGATGGGCGAAGGCAAGCGCGGCATCTACATCCAGCGCTATAAAGGGCTGGGCGAGATGAACCCGGACCAGCTGTGGGAAACCACCATGGATCCGGAAGCGCGTCGCATGCTGCGCGTCACCATAGACGATGCCGTCGGTGCCGACCAGCTCTTCTCCACCCTGATGGGTGATGCGGTCGAGCCCCGCCGTGACTTTATCGAGACCAACGCCCTGCGGGTCGCCAACCTCGACGTCTAATCGACGCAGTCAGACAGCAAAAAGCCGCTCCTTGTGAGCGGCTTTTCTCGTTTTAAGGGGCGGGGAAATCGTACGTTCCACGTGAAACGTCAAACCGCCTTGGTGTTGATGGTACCGACTTAGCCCAGTTCCGGAGCAAGGCAGTAGAGGCGCAGGCGATGACCATCGGGGTCAAGCGCCATGCCGGTATAGCCAAACTCCATTCGGCTCGGCTGCTGGATGATGGTCAGGCCGCGCGCCTGCCACTCGGCCAAGCCAGTATCAACACTGGCTTCATCTGGCAGCGGGAAGGCCAGCTCCATGGCACCAGCACTCTGGGTAACGGCGGGTGCGACCGTGGCACTGGACCAGAGCGCCAGTGTTGCCCCCGATTCGAATACGAACATGGCAAAGGTAGGGGATTCTTCTACTGGCGGACGACCAAACAGCTCGCGATAGAAGAGGGCGCTGAGAGCCGGATTGGCGACATAGAGAATGGTGAATGGCGGGACTGACAACATGGTGACGCTCCTTGATTCGGGGAGGGCGCATCTGCGCCGACCCCGTCAGCATGGCGCTACCTGCTGTCAGTTTCTGTCAGCAATGAATGTTGGTTGCGGGATCTGCTGGGCGGCGCGCCACTCCTTGAGCAAGATAGCCCGGCTCCTGGGATAGCCTGTCTGCTCCAGTGTCAGCTGGCTGATGCGGTCCACCCGGAAGTGGCGAAAATCCTGCCGTAGTTCGCACCAGGCCACCAGTACCCGCACCTGCTCGAAGTAGCCAAGGGCAAATGGCCAGACGGTGCGCTCGGAACTCGCTTCCCTCAGGTCGCGGTAGCTCAGGGTTATCTTGCGCTGCTGACGAATGGCACTGCGCAGGGGCGCTTCATCGGTGCAGACGTCGTGGCGGGATGAGCCGATCAGCAGGGTATTGGTGTGGAGCTGCTGGCGGTACTCGTCGGGCAGCACGGCCTCTATCTTGGCCAACGCACTGCGGGCACCGGCACTCAGGGCGCTGTCGGTATGTTTGGCCACCCAGCGGGAACCCAGCACCAGGGCTTCCAGCTCCTCTTCACTGAACATCAGCGGTGGCAGCATGAAGCCGGGGCGCAGCACATACCCGATACCCGGCTCACCCTCGATATGGGCACCTTGCGCCTGCAGGGTCGCCATATCCCGGTAGAGGGTGCGCAGGCTAATGCCAAGCTGGCTGGCCAGCTCTGTGCCGGTGATGGCGTAACGGTGGCCACGCAGCAGCTGGAGCAGGGCCAGCAGGCGTTCGGAACGGGACATGGTATGACTCCTCGGGATCTCTGGTTAGCCTGCCATAGCGGGGTGGGCGGGTACAGCGGACGCCATCAGATATTGTTACCACGAAAAGAGCGTCGCCACTCGCTGGGGGAGATGGCAAAACGGGCCCGGAAGTGATTGCGCAGGGCGGTGGCACTCTTGAAGCCGACCAGCTCGGCCAGGATATCGCCGAAGATAAGGCAGGGGATGGCGCAGTGAAAAGGGCTAAAGTGATCGAGGGTCACCACGGCAATGATCGGGGTGGGCATGGTGTTGGCTCCTCTCTGCGCGCAGACCCCTCATCATAAGCGTTCGGCAGTGAAAGCCGAAGGGCCATGTCTGGCATGGCCCTCCGCCCTCCTGCGGATCACAGCGATATTGCCTCGCCATCTTCCGGCACCCGTACCCGATCCGTCATGCTCTGTTTCGCCAGATAGTCGCGCAGCTCCTTGCGTGACAGCAGGGCGTGGTTGACTGCCTCCATATGGCTGGCGATCAGCGTGGCTTGCGGTGCGGCCTGATAAACGGCGGCGACATCCTCCTTGCCCATGATGATGGCGCCGAGCCCCGGCACCTGGGCATCGCCGCAGTTGAGGATGGCTACTTCGGGCTGGTGCTGTTGCAGAGCGTGCTCTACCTGCGCATTCCAGACCGTATCACCGGCCAGATAGAGGCATTTCTCGGAGGGGTGGGAGAAGACCACGCCGCACACTTCTCCCATGCGTTCGCCCAGTACCGCCATCAGTTGATCGCTGCCGTGCTGGCCACCGGTTTGCTGCAGGCGAATACCGGCAAATTCGGCCTGCTCGCTCAGCAGGCGCACATCTTTAAAGCCGCTGGCGCGTATGGTGTCAGCATCTTTCTGATGTTGTACAAACAGTGGCAGATGCTTGGGGATCAGGGCTCTGGCGGCATCATCCCAGTGATCCGGGTGATCGTGGGTGACGATAACAGCATCCACATCGACAAGTTCATCGATCGGCAGCGGTAGCTCGACCAGCGGATTGCGCAGCTGGCTGTTGGCGGTGCCCTCAAAGCCGGGGAAGGCCCCTTTGGCAGAGAGCATGGGGTCGATCAGAAAGCGGGTGCCGGCATAGTCGAGCAGCAGGGTGGCGTTGCGAACCTGGGTAATCTTCATGGGATGGCTCCATGTTGGTTGGTGGATATGCAACCAAGTATGGTGGATGGTTCGGCCAGCCATCAGTGGCCCACGGGTCGATTATCATCACTATCGGGCCAATAGGCTGATGATCTAAAGGTCGGCGCGGCCATTTAAAAAATCTGAAAGAATCCCCCTTGAAAGCAAAAAACTGGGCCCCTATATAGGTAACAAGGCCGGAACGCTCGACAGAGGTTTCGACCATACGCCCGTCCGACAGGAGGGCAAACCATCCGTTATCGCTCATAAGAGGGTAATACTATGCGTTCTATCGACTTTTCTCCGCTCTATCGTTCTGCCATCGGTTTCGATCGTCTGGCCAATCTCATCGAGTCTGCGGCCAGCAATGGCAATGCCGGATATCCCCCCTACAACATCGAGCAGCTGGGTGACAGCGACTACCGCATCAGCATGGCGGTGGCGGGTTTTACCCAGGAAGAGCTGGAGCTGAGCTTCCAGGAAAATCTGCTGACGGTGAAGGGTAACAAGCAGGCCGAGACCGACCGCAACTATCTGTATCAGGGCATAGCCGAACGGGGTTTCGAGCGCCGCTTCCAGCTGGCCGACTATGTGCGGGTAAAAGGGGCGGACCTGAAAAACGGCTTGCTGCATATCGAGCTGGTGCGTGAAGTGCCCGAGGCGATGAAGCCGCGCAAGATCGAGATCAACGGCTGATAGCCTGAATTCACTGCGATTTTCAAATTTCCCGGGTGCCGATGACGGGCCTGTGGAGAACCAAACCTGTTGCTTGTTAGAAGGATAGGATTATGCGTAACCTCGATTTTTCTCATCTCCATTCCAATGCCGTCGGCTTCGAGCGGATGGCCCGTGAGCTGGAAGGTCTGTTCGATCAGAAGACCGCCGCTTACCCCCCTTACAACATTGAAAAGCGCGATCACGACGGCTATCGCATCACGGTCGCGGTGGCCGGTTTCGAGCGCGAAGAGCTGGAGCTGGAAACCGAAAACGGCACCCTCAAGGTGAAGGGGCGCAAGGCAGCTGCCGGTGAGCGTCAGTTCCTCCATCAGGGTATTGCCGAGCGCGACTTCGAGCTCGCCTTCAAGCTGAGTCAGCACGTTGAGGTGCAGGGGGCCAAGCTCGAGCATGGTCTGCTGACCATCGATCTGGCACGCGAACTGCCGGAGGCGCTCAAGCCTCGCGCCATCCCCATCGGCAAAGCCGAGCCACTGGCGCTACCAAACTAAGCCATGGGAAATGAAAAGGCCTGCGATTGCAGGCCTTTTTGTTTTTGGCTCGCAGGTTAGTTGCTGCCGTAGAGGTCGTTGATCTCGTCCGCCAGTATGGCGATGCCACGGCGCACCAGCTCCTCGCTCTGGGAGTAGTTGAGGCGTATGCACTCCTGGCTGTGGCGCCACTCGGGGTCGTCGATGCCGGGGAAGAAGTAGTGACCCGGCACTATCAGCAGGTTCTTCGCTTTCAGTCGCTCGTAAAGCTCCTGACAGTGAATGGGCAGGTCTTCGAACCAGAGCCAGAGGAAGAGGGCGCCTTCCGGCTTGTGGATGTGGAAGCGCGGATCCGGGATCGCTTCACGCAGCAGCGCTACCGCCAGCTCGGCCTTCTGCCGGTAGAAGGGTTTCACTACCTGCTCGCTCAGGGCGATGATCTCGCCGCTCTCGATCATGGGGATGGTAATGGCTGGCCCCAGGCTGCCCGGCGCCAGGTTGATGATGCCGCTCAGGTTGGTGATGGCCTGGATGATCTTCTCGTCGGCGATGACGATACCGCAGCGGGTGCCCGGCAAGCCCAGCTTGGAGAGGCTCATGCAGAGGATGGTGTTGGCGTTCCAGAACGGCTTGGCTTCGCTGAAGATGATGCCCGGGAAGGGCACGCCGTAGGCGTTGTCGATCAGCAGCGGAATGCCCTTGTCGCGAGCGATCTGATCCAGGTGCTCTATCTCGTCATCGGTCAGCACGTTGCCAGTCGGGTTGGTTGGACGGGAGACGCAGATCACCCCGATATCGTCGCCCACCTGCAGGCTTTCGAAATCCACATGGTATTTGAACTGGCCATCGGGCAGCTTCTCCATGGTGGGTTTGTACGCCACGAAGTAGTCATCGGTGAGGGCCGAGTCGGCGTAGCCGATATATTCCGGGGCCAGCGGGAACAGCACTTTCTTCTTGCGGCCATCGGCGAACTCGCCAGCCAGCAGGTTGAACAGATAGAAGAAGGCATTCTGGCTGCCGTTGGTCAGAGCGATATTGCGGGCCGAAATATCCCAACCCAGCTCTTTGCTGAGCAGGGCTGCCAGCGCCTTGGTGAACCTGTCTTTGCCTTGCGGGCCATCGTAGTTGGCCATGGCTTTGACCAGTTCACCATTGTCGAGCAGGGTTTTGGCCTCGGCCTGAAAGCGCTCCAGCATGGCGGGGATGGGGGCCGGATTACCGCCACCCAGCATGATGGCGTCCGGATTGGTCAGCCCCTGATTGAGGTCATCCATGAGTTGGGTAATACCGGCGTGGCGAGTGAACTTCTCGCCGAACAAGGAAAATTCCATTCGGTGACGGATCCAGAGTCAGTTACGGGGATGTAGCACCATAGCTCAGTTTAAAAGCGGGTGTCGATCAAAAAAACGGGACGTTCCACGTGGAACATGGCCAAAAATTTAAGCGTGGTTAAAAGCACCAACTGTTGGTTTTAAAATGACCGAGCAGGATGCATTTTGCGACTCATTTTGGTATCGATAGAGGGTAAATTTAAACAAAATCATCATGTTATGTATGTTTTGAGGGTTGGCACAACAATTGGAAGAGCTAGCTGGTCATCTCAACCACACCGGAGCAAACCAGATGAAAACCCTGATAGCCACCCTGATTGTGAGTGCCCTGAGCCTGAACGTGATGGCCAACGACAACCCGAGACCCGAGCTGGAGAGTGCCAAGCTGGAGCAAGATGTGCAGCGCGAGCTGCAGCAGGCATCCCAGGCCGTGGTGCAGGATGCGCTGCACAACCTCAAGCCGCTGGCGCTGGATACCCTGGTGGTGGAGGCGAGTCAGGCGGTGGCGACTCACCCCGAGAGCTGAGATAGCGCAGGGGAGTCTGCCCCGTATGTTGTTTGAAGAAGCTGATGAAGGCGCTGTCGCTGGAGAACTCCAGCGCGGCGGCAATCCGGCTGATGGGCTCGCTTTCTGCCAGCAACTCCATGGCGCGCAACAGCCGCCACTGCTGACGCCATGCCTGATAGCTCATGCCGGTCTCCCGTATGAAGATGCGGCCAATGGTCTTGTCACTGGCACCCACCCGTTCGGCCAGCCGGTTGAGCCGCTCGGGCAGGGCATCTCCCCGTTTCAACTGCTGTAGCCAGCCGCCCAGTCTGGGATCTGTCGGTAGCGGCAACTGCCACGATTCCCGCGGCGCCAGCCCCAACTCCTCCATAAACAGCGCCATCGTTCGCTGCTGCTCTGCTTGCGGTTTGTCCCATGGCCAGAGCGCCATCCGCTCGATCAGTTCGTGCAGCAGCGGATTGACCGCCAGCACCTCCACCGTGCCGGGCAACTCGGGGTAAGGCTGGAAATAGAGGGAGCGGTAGGCCACCACACCACGCATCAATATCCGGTGGGCGGTGCCCGCTGGCAGCCAGGCGGCGCGGGTGGGCGGCAGCAGGCAGATCCGACCTTCCAGCTCCATGGTCATGCAGCCGGATTGGGCAAACAGCAGCTGATGGCGTTGATGCTGATGCAGGCCCGAGTCGTGCCAACCGAGCGCGGAGGCAATGCCGATCACGCTGCCCGTCAGCTGATCAGGGTCAAAAGGGTGATCGGGAAGAATAAAGGCCATATGTCCGATTTTTGATGTTTATAGTCCTGCTTATTGTAATCAGACAATCGGCATCTCTCTAGAATGGCGACCTCTTGTGAAGGAGGTTTGTCATGAACAACAAGTTGCCACCGCTCTGGCTGGTGGTGGGATTGATGATGTTTCCCCAGATCGTGGAGACCATCTACAGCCCGGTACTGACCCAGATCGCTACCCAGTTTCGGGTGAGCGACGGACAGGCATCCCAGACCTTGTCGGTCTATTTTCTGGCGTTTGCGGTGGGTGTTGTCTGCTGGGGACGGCTCTGCGATCTGATCGGGCGGCGTCCCGCCATGCTGGCGGGTCTGCTCACCTATGGCGCCGGCACCTTGCTGGCGCTGCTGGCCAATCGGTTTGAGGTGCTGCTGCTGGCCCGGGTTATTTCTGCCTTTGGCGCTGCAGTGGGATCTGTGGTGACCCAGACCATGCTGCGTGACTGCTATCAGGGGAGCGAGCTGGCGCGGGTCTTCTCGGTGATGGGCATAGCGCTCTCCCAGAGCCCGGTGCTGGGGCTGGTGAGCGGCGGCTTGTTGGCCGAGCAGTTTGGCTATCTCGGTGTCTTCAGTGGCTTGCTGTTGCTGGCCCTGATACTGGGGGGGATCGCCCGTTGGCGGCTGCCGGAAACCCGTCCTGCGATAACCACTCGGGTTGCCCTCTGGCCATTGGCGTGTCGCATGGTGCGGGATGGTGGGCTATGGTGCTGCGCTGTGCTGGTCGCCCTGTTCAATACCATGCTGTTTGGTTACTACAGCCTAGCCCCCTTCCTGTTTGCCGAATTGGGATTGAGTGCCAGCGAGTTTGGCTATTCCGGCCTGGTGTTGGCGCTGGCGACTCTGATCGGCAGCCTGCTGAACAAGCATCTGCTGGGGAGAGGTTGGCAGCCGTCATCTCTGGTCAGGCTGGCTTGCGTGCTGGCGCTGGTTGGCGGGCTGCTGGTCTGGGCGAGTCAGGATTCGCTTTGGTTCCTGCTGCCCATGATGGGCGTCGTTGTGGCTTTTGGGATTGTCATCCCCAATGTGTTGAGTCAGGCCTTGCTGGGCTATCGGGAGGTAGCAGGCAGCGCCGGTGCCCTGTTCGGGCTGGCCTACTACCTGCTGCTCAGCCTGGGATTGGCGCTGGCGGCCACTTTGCAGGATCTGGGTATGCTGCTCCTTGGCTGTGGCCTGGTGGCCGTACTGTGCAGCGGACGGCGTTCCACGTGAAACATCAGTTGCCGATAAAACGGTAGCCGATGCCGGATTCGGTTTCGATCAGACGGGGTTGTTGGGGATTATCCCCCAGTTTCTTGCGCAGGCTGGCGATGACGATGCGCAGGTAGTGGGTGTCTTCCTTGTGGCTCGGTCCCCAGATGTCGTTGAGCAGCTGGGTCTGCATCACCAGCTTGCCGGGGTGGCACACCAGCGCCTGCAGCAGGGCGAACTCCTTGCGAGACAGGGGGATCTCTTCATCCCTCATGGTCACTTTGTGGCTGCTGGCGTCCAGGGTCAGGCCGCATTGGGGGAAGTGGCGACATTCACCGCTGCTGACCCCGACTCGCTGGCGCAGCAAGACGCGGATGCGGGCCATCATCTCCCCAATGCCGAACGGCTTGCTCATGTAGTCGTTGGCGCCTGCGTCCAGCAGCCGTACCTTCTCCTGCTCCGAATCCCGCGCCGACAGCACCAGTACCGGGTGCTGATGGTGCTCACGAATCGTCTGCAGAATCTGGATGCCGTCTCCGTCCGGCAGGCCGAGATCCAGGATCACCAGATCGGGATTGAGGTGGCGATATTGCTCCAGTCCCTCATTGACGCCCACCGCCTCGCTGACCTGATGCCCCTCGGCGATCAGGCTGATCCGCAGAAAGCGGCGGATCGCCGCTTCATCATCAATGACCAGGATATGAGCCATCTAGCCTCCAGAGGCGAATGTTGGGTAGGGAACATATTATGGCAGAATGAACTCTCTACAGCCCTTATGACAAAGGATGGGATCCATCATACCTCCGGTGAGTTGAGGGTGAGCGGCAGGGAGATGCGCATGCAGGTGCCGTTGCCATTGGGGCCAGAAAACGCCCAGATGCGACCGCCATGAGCCTCTATCATAGCGCGGGAAATGGCGAGGCCAAGCCCGGTGCCGCGACTGCCGCAATCACCGACCGGCTGGGTGTAGAAGAGATTGAAGATCTTGTCCCGATCCGACTCGGCGATGCCGACCCCGATGTCGATGATATCGATGATGAGATCCGGGTCTGCCAGCATTACCTTGAACTCGATGGGCGTGCCGGCTGGCGAGTAGCGGGAGGCGTTGTCGAAGATATTGACCAGCACCTGCTCGATCAGGGCGCCGTGCACATAGAGCTGGGGGATCTGCTGATCGAAGTGCACCAGCAGTTTGTGCTGGCGCCAGGAGGAGTCCAACCGCTTGCGGGCACTCTCCACCAGATCTGCCAGGTCGACCCAGTCCCGTTTCAACTGGAAGTCCGGCGAACCTATGCGGGTCATGTCCAGCAGGTTCTGCACATAGCTGTGCAGGCGGCGCGCCTCGTCCTGCACCGAATGGAGCAGTTCGCTGCGATCCTCTGCGCTTATCCGATCACCGTATTCCAGTAGGGTGCTGCCAGCCCCCATGATGGTTGCCAGCGGCGTCTTCAGATCGTGGGAAACCGACGAGAGCAGGGCTGCGCGCATCCGATCCGTCTCTGCCTGCAGCTGGCTGTCGGCCAGCCGCTCGTTGAGGTCGATCCGGGCCAGGGCGGCGCGGATGTCGGTGAGCAGGGCCTGCAACTGGTGTTCAGCCGAAGAGGCGAGCGGATTGACCAGCCGGATGCCGAGCACCAGATCATCGGTGAGATGGTGATATTGCGCCTCGGCGGCATTGAGGGTGGCTGTGTGGGCGCCCGCGCTCTGCTTCTGGGCCAGGCACCAGTCGATGGCCGCCTTGTCGGTCTGTCCGGGTTTGTGCTGAGCCGATCCCGCCCTGTGCTGATAATCCTGATCGAGGGCAAAGACCGGTTGGATCAAGGCCAGTGAAATGGCCTGGGTGCCTTGCCTGAGCACCTCTTCCGGGCTGCTGGCGGTGGCCAGTCCCTGACTGAGGGAGAGCAGGGCGTTGCCGAGCTGCTGAGTCTCGCGCAGGCCGATCAGCTGTTGCCGCTGGCGGGAGGCGAGTCGTCCCGCCGTCATGCCGACGATAAGCAGCACGAACAGGGTGAGCAGATCGCTGTGGCTGGCCACGCTCAGGGAGAAGTAGGGGGCAGTGAACAGCAGATTGTGAGCGACGAAGCCCAGTACGGCCGCCAGTATGGCGGGCACCAGGCTGGTGGTGAGCGCCGTCGCCAGCACCCCCAGCACGAACAGCAGGGGCAGGGACGCGGGCGGCAGCCAGTGGGAGAGTCCCCAGGCGGTGGCCGAGGTTACCGCCATGATGGTGATGGCCAGCAGGCTCTGGCGTATGTCCTTGGGGTGGAGTGGTTGCAGTCCCAGGCCGGGTTTGCGCTTCTCTGTATCCACCAGTGTGATTTCGAGCCCCTGCGCCTGCTTGAGCAGGTGTTGGACCAGGGAACGGCGCCAGGGGGCTTTGTGGGGTTTGCCAAGCAGCAGTTGCGAGACCTGTTGCTGCTCGGCGGTTTCCAGCAGCGTATTGGCTACCGCCGGGCTGGAGAGGGTCAGCACCTTGGCACCGAGGTGAGAGGCCAGCGCCAGCGCCTGCTCCAGCTCGGCGGAGCGTTGCCCCTTGCTGTCGATGTGCACCACCAGCCAGGGCAGCTGGCGGCGCTGGGCGAAGCGGTGGCCGTAGCGTACCAGCGCCGAGCCGTGCTGATCGCCGAGGCAGACCATCAGCTTGCCCCGCAGCGGCAGCGTGGTCTTGCCCGCAGCCTGCCACTGCAACTGCAGATCCCCCTCCACGTGGCTGGCGGCGGTCTGCATTGCCAGCTCGCGCAGGGCGGTCAGGTTGTTGAGGGAGAAGAAGGATTGCAGGGCGGCCTTGGCCTGATGGGGCACATAGACCTTGCCCTCCTTGAGCCGGCCGAGCAGCTCTTTGGGAGGCAGGTCGATCAGTATGATGCTGTCCGCCTCCAGCAGCACTTGATCTGGCAGTGTCTCCTTGACCCTGACCCCGGTCAGTTGCCACACCAGATCGTTGAGGCTCTCCAGGTGCTGCACGTTGAGGGTGGAGTAGACATCGATGCCGGCACCAAGCAACTCCTCCACATCCTGCCAGCGCTTTTCGTGACGGCTGCCCGGGGCATTGCTGTGGGCCAGCTCATCCACTACGACGATGGCGGGTTTGCGTTCGAGCAGAGCATCCAAGTCCATCTCCTCGAGCCGTTGCTGGCGATGGAGATGGAGCTTGCGCGGCTGGATGGCAAGCTTGTCGAGCAGGGCCAGGGTCTCCTGACGGCCGTGGGTTTCCACCACGCCGATCAGGATGTCGACCCCTTCCCGCGCCTGTTCCCGTACTGCTTGCAGCATGGCGTAGGTCTTGCCGACGCCGGGCGCAGCGCCGAGAAAAACCTTCAGCTTGCCTTTGTGTTCCTGCTCCAGACTCGCCAGCAAGGCGTCGGCCCGCACCTCATCACGCATCCCAGGACTCCTGCTCCATGCTTGCCATCAGGGCACCAGCCTTTACCTCATCACGCATTATGATCCTTATCGAGCAACCGCTGGCTCAGTTCGAAAATGTGGGATCCCCGTCCTCTCTATCAAGCGTCCTTGTCGAGCTGCAGGTTGAGCTGGAGGATGTTGACCACTTGCGGGCCAAGGATACCAGCTTGCACTCTGGACTTGACCTGCTCCGTCAGCAAGGCGGGATCCAGCCCTCGTTGTTTGGCCACTCTTTCTACCTGAGCCAGCACGGCATCTACCGGCAGATGGGGGTCCAGGCCGGAGGCGGAGCGGGTCAGCATGGTGGGGGACTGAACATTGCCCTGCGCCTCGGCGAACTCTCTGCGCAGTGGTGAGCCCATCCCCAGATTGCTGGCACTGCCGCCAATGGTGGCGAAGTCGCTGGCGGAGGGGCGGGAGTGGAAGTACTCGGCCCGATCGAATTTCTGCGCCAGCAGGGCACTGCCGATCAGCTGTTGGTTACCGTTGGTCAGCTGGCTGCCGTTGGCCTGCCAGGGGAACATCAGCTGGGCCAGCCCGGTCACCGCCAGTGGGTAGCCGACGCCCAGCAGCAGGGTCAGGGTCAGCAGGGTTCTGATTGCTATCATGATTTTCTTGCTCCAAACAGGTTGATGGGGGGCAAGCCAGGCTTGCTCCCCGCAATGGCGTTACACCAGACCCAGGCCAGTGATGACCAGGTCGATCAGCTTGATACCAATGAAGGGCACCAGCAGACCACCGACACCGTAGATCAGCAGGTTGCGGCGCAGCAGGCTGGCGGGGGATCCCTTCAGGCTGACACCGCGCAGGGCCAGCGGCACCAGCGCCACTATGATCAGGGCGTTGAAGATGATGGCCGACAGGATGGCGCTCTGCGGGCTGCCCAGCTGCATCAGGTTCAGCGCACCCAGCTGCGGATAGGCTGCGATGAACAGGGCTGGCAGTATGGCGAAGTACTTGGCCACGTCGTTGGCGATGGAGAAGGTGGTCAGTGCCCCCCGGGTCACCAGCAACTGTTTGCCGACCAGCACCACGTCCAGCAGCTTGGTGGGGTTGGAATCCAGATCCACCAGGTTGCCCGCCTCCTTGGCGGCCTGAGTACCCTCGTTCATGGCCAGACCCACGTCGGCCTGGGCCAGCGCCGGGGCGTCGTTGGCACCGTCACCGCACATGGCGACCAGGCGGCCATCGGCCTGCTCCTGGCGGATGTAGGCCAGCTTCTTCTCAGGGGTGGCTTCGGCGATGAAGTCATCCACCCCGGCTTCGGCGGCGATGGCGGCGGCAGTCAGCGGGTTGTCACCGGTGATCATCACGGTGCGGATCCCCATGTGACGCAGGATCTGGAAGCGGGCCTTGATGCCGGGCTTGATGATGTCCTTGAGGAACACAACCCCCATCAACTTCTCGTGGGTACAGACCAGCAGTGGAGTACCGCCCTGGCGGGCGATGTTGTCGACCGACTTGAGGATCAGCTCGGGCACCGCCTTGCGCTCGAGGGAGAGATAGTTGAGCACAGCATCTACAGCCCCCTTGCGATATTGATGACCGTTGCGATCCAGCCCGCTCAACCGGGTCTCGGCGCTGAACGGGATCAGTTTGTCACTCTCCAGCTGGCTCGGCTTGGCCATGCTCTTGCCTGCTAGGGTCAGGATGGACTTGCCTTCCGGCGTATTGTCACCGAGGGAGGCCAGCATGGCCGCCTGGGCCAGCAGGGAGGGATCCACACCGGGGGCCGGGATCAGCTCGTCGGCCATGCGGTTGCCGAAGGTGATGGTGCCTGTTTTGTCCAGCAGCAGGGTACGCACATCACCGGCGGCCTCCACTGCGCGGCCCGACTTGGCAATCACGTTCAGTTTCACCAGCCGATCCATGCCGGCGATGCCGATGGCGGAGAGCAGCCCGCCTATGGTGGTCGGGATCAGGGTGATGAAGAGGGCGAGCAGGTAGATCCTGGGCACCTGGGTTCCGTTGTAGTTGAGGAACCAGGGCAGGGTAGCCACCACCAGCAGGAAGATCAGGGTCAGACCCACCAGCAGGGCATCGAGCGCCATCTCGTTCGGGGTCTTCTGGCGCTTGGCTCCTTCCACCAGCGAGATCATCCGATCCAGCGTGCTCTCACCCGGATTGTTGCTGACGCGCACCCAGATCTCGTCCGAGACCACAGTGGTGTTGCCGGTCACGCCACTGCGGTCGGTACCGGATTCGCGGATGACGGGGGCGGATTCACCCGTGATGGCCGCCTCGTTCACCGAGGCAATGCCTGCCACCACTTCACCATCGGCCGGGATCATTTCACCGCTGCGCACTAGTACCAGATCACCTTTTCGCAGGCTGGTGGCGGACACCCATTCACCCTGCCCATCCTTGGCATCCGTGACCCGGCGTGCCTTGAGCTGGCTCATGCCGGCCTTCAGGCTGTCGGCCCTCGCTTTGCCGCGCCCTTCGGCCAGGGTCTCGGCGAAGTTGGCAAACCAGAGGGTCAGCCAGAGCCAGGCGGTCAGCTGCCAGGCCAGGCTGGGGGCGACCCCGGAGAAGGGTTGTCCCAGCAGCGATTCCACGGTCGCCATCACGGCAGCCAGCCAGAGGGTGAACAGTATGGGGCTGCCAAACAACGCCTTCGGATTGAAGCGATAAAGGGCTTCAATCATTGCCTGCATGACTTGCGATTTCTGTTTTTTGGCCTTCACCTTCTCGGTGCGGGCTGTCATGGAGATGGATTTGCTCATTAGAACGCTCCCTGTATCAGGCTTAGATGTTCGGCCACGGGTCCCAGTGCCAGCAGTGGCAGGAAGGAGAGGCCGCCAATCAGCAGGACTGTGATGATCAGCAAGGTAATAAACAGTGGCCCCCGGATCGGGAAGTCACCTTCACCCGTTTCCTGGCGCGGAGCGCGGGCGAGCTGGCCGGCGATGGCCAGCACCGGGATGATGTAACCGAAGCGTCCGAGCAGCATGGCCAGCGCGATGGCGATGCACTGCCAGCTATCGGCGGCGGCAAAGCCCGCGAAGGCGGAACCGTTGTTGCCGGCAGCCGAGGCGTAGGCATAGATCAGCCGTGACAGGCCATGCGGGCCTTCATGACCTATGACGGTGTCGGCATTCGGCATCAGCAGGGTTACGCCACCGATCACCAATACCCCGACGGGCATCACCAGCATGCTGGCGACCACCCACTTCATCTCAGTGATGCCGAGGCGTTTGCCCAGATAGGTGGGTGTACGACCCACCATGAGGCCACACAGGAACACGGTCAGCAGCACGAACAGCATCATGCCGTAGATACCGGCACCCACGCCGCCGAACACCACTTCACCCAGCAGCATGTTGATCATGGCGACCATGCCGGCGAGGGGGGCAGCGCTGTCGTGCATGGAGTTGACCGAGCCGTTGGAGGCGGCCGTGGTCGCCACTTTCCAGATGCTGGAGAGCACGGGGCCGAAGCGGCTCTCCTTGCCTTCCCAGTTGCCCATCTGAGTGGTGAGGTGAGCGAGGTTGGGATCCGGCTTTATCTCCTGGGAGAGGGAGAGGGAGAGGCCCAACACCAGCATGATGGTCATGGCGGTGAGGATGGCGCGACTATGGGCCACGTCCTTCACGTAGCGACCCAGCGTGCAGACCATGGCGGCGGCTATGGTGAGCAGGGCTACCATCTCCAGCCAGTTGGTCAGGGCGGTCGGGTTCTCGAACGGGTGAGCCGAGTTGATGCCGAAGAAGCCACCGCCGTTGGAGCCGAGCTGCTTGATGGCGATCTGGGACGCGGCAGGGCCCAGTGGCAGCAGCTGCTCCTGACCTTCCAGGCTGTGGAACGGCAGATAGGCCGACAGCGTCTGGGGCACGCCCTGCCATACCAGCAGCAGCGCCATGATCAGCGCCATCGGCAGCAGCACATAGAGACAGAAACGCACCAGATCCTGCCAGAAGTTGCCAAGGTTGGTGGTCTGTTGGCGGGCGATACCACGGAACAGCGCGACGGCAACGGCGGCGCCAGTGGCGGCGGAGACGAAGTTCTGGGTGGTCAGGCCTACCATCTGACTGAAGTAGGAGAGACTGGCTTCACCGGAATAGGCTTGCCAGTTGGTGTTGGTCATAAAGCTGACCGCGGTGTTGAAGGCGAGTTGCCAGCTCATGCCCGGCATTTGCTGCGGGTTGAGGGGCAGCAGGCCTTGCGCCATCAGGATCAGGAACAGCAGGCCGAAACCGGCCCCGTTGAATGCCAGCAGGCTGAGGGCGTAGGACTTCCAGTCTTGCTCCCGTCCGTCCGTGCCGCAGCAGGCCAGGGTGGCGCGCTCTATGGGCGACAGCCAGCGGCTCTGCCCCTCGAATACCCGATACAGGTAGCCGCCAAGCAGAGGTGCCGGCAGCAGGATTAGCAGCACAAAGGCCACCGGATAAATCACTTCTTGCCACATATTCAGTTCCTCACTCGTGGCTGCGTGTTAACGCACGCAACAGATAACCCAGCAGGGCGAGGACCAGCAGCAGATATAGCCAATTCATATCGACTCCATAGGTGTAATTGACGCTGAAATGGTATGTAAAACAGGCGTAAAGGCGCCATAAAGCGCCATGGGGCAGGCGTAAAATCGGCGTAAAATCAACGATTCGCTACGCCAGCACAAAAACAGGCAGGACTCAGATAGTGGCTTGGTGATTGAGAATGCCCTCCCTACTTATCTGCTCCAATCGAAACTCATTTCGACATTAACTTTTAACATAGTTAATGGTCAACCTAATGTGACTTCTGGTTGCTTATCGAGCAGTCTTTCCTATCAGGGGCGTTGTGGCTCAGTCTGGGCGAGGTTTCGTTGTAGGGTTAACCAACGCAGATGGACCTTTATCGGGGCAATTCGTGCTGAATTGATTTGTAAAATCGGCGTAAAGTGATATTTGGTGGTGCTGTATGGTGAGTGCAATCAGAAGCGCTTCCCTATGCCTTGTTGCAGTCAGTTAAGCCGTTTTTTACTGCGTATTTATGTCATTGCATGGCCAGAAAGGCTTAGAGGTGAAACCGTTAGTTTGTCTCAATGCGGGCATCCAATATAGAGAGAGGGAGGCATTACGCCTCCCTCTCTTTTTGGCCCTTATACCACCCAGAGCGGGCTTCAATTGCACTTTTTTACCAGCCGTTCTCCTTTATGCGCCTCGGTGTCAATACTTACGGCGGATGACCCTTTCCATATGCTGCATCGTTATCAGGTGTTACGGCCGGCCATCACGCCACCGTCTATATCCCAGATGGCTCCAGTGACCCAGTCCGTCTTGTCAGAGAGCAGGAACGCTACGCTTTCGGCGATATCAACCGGCGTGCCCACACGGCCAATTGGATGGAAACTGTCGAAGCTGTTCATGACATCTTTCACATCGTCTTTCGGAATGAAGCCTTCGTAAATCGGCGTATACACTACTGCGGGCGAAACTGCGTTGACACGAATACCTTTACTGCCCAGTTCAATAGCCAAATTTTTGGTCATTGCGTGCAGACCTGCTTTCGCCATGGAGTAAGCGGAAGATGGTGTTGCGCCAACAGCCTGCTTCGCCCACATGGAACCTATATTGACGATTGCGCCCTTAATACCTGCATCAATCATATTGCGCACCACATCACGGGTAATGAAGAAGGTCGCGCGGTTAAGGTTCATGTACATATCGTAATCGGCAGTTTCATGCTCGGTAAATAGTTTCGGAAAGAACACACCTGCGGCATTCACCATCAGACTGATGTCTTTATGTTCAGCGTTTATGGTGTCTACTACATGCTGCATGCCTTCCTCTTTCATCAGGTCGGCAACAATGATGGATACCTGACCGTCTACCGCCAGTGCCTGATGTGCCTGCTCGGCTTTGTCCTGGCGATTACCGACCAATACTACGCTGCCGCCATTTTTCAGTACCAATTTCGCCGATTCGAAACCCATACCACTTGTACCACCGACCACTAACAGTTTTTTACCAGTAAAAGATGCGTTCATCGCTAACCTCTTTCAAATCATTTGATGTGTATTGATAAGAAAGTCTTCCTCTTATCGTGTTAGGCCAGCATGCCACTGCGAATCGCCATTAACGAATGAGAAGAAATTGCGACACGGAAAAGAAAATCTTTCTTTGTGGCGTATACTTGCTGACATAACGAATTAAGGAGTCAGTAATGAGATCGCTTAACCGACTGAAATGGCTACATGCTTTTGAAGCCACAGCCCGTCATGGCAGCTTTACGAGGGCAGCCCAAGAGCTGGGCGTCACGTCCGCCGCAGTAGGTCAGCTTGTCAGGTCGCTAGAGGACTGGGTCGGGTACCCGCTACTTCACCGTACCCGCACAGGTAAAGAGCGTCTGGCGCTGGTTGACGAAGCACGGGATGCTCTGCAGGACATCACTCAGGGATTGGACAAATTGGAAACCGGCCTGAACAAACTACGCGGCCGTCAGGCTCGCTCAGTTGTTGTGATTACTGCTTCTCAGGTTTTGGTAATGAACTGGCTGATGGATCGACTAAACCGGTTCTCAGAAACCCACGCAAACATCGATCTGCGGCTTAACGTGACGGAAAAGCTGATGGATGTCCAACATGGTGAGGCAGACATTGGTATTCGTTGCGGGCAGGGTGACTGGGCGGGCGTGAATAAAACCTGGTTGATGGATGAAGAGGCTGTACTGGTCTGCAGTCCGCATATCGTGTCGCCAGAAAAAATGACATGCGGTGAATGGCTCTCCACACAAAAGCTTATTCACGATGATACTTCACATCCAGGCGCTGATTTTCCATCTTGGGGAGATGTTCTGAGTGTATTGAATGCGCCCAAAGCGCGCGACAGCGGGCTGCATATTAACTCCACGTCTGCAGTTATCTTATCAGCACTTGGAGGCCGCGGTGTTGCTATTGTCCGCCATGCGCTTGTGAAAAGCCTTATTGAAACGGGGCAGCTCGCCCAGCTACACCCAGAGCATCGCTGGCCATTAAAATGGTCCTATTACGTGGTGACGCCACAAAAATCTGTCATACGCAGCGAAGTTAAAGTATTTCATGACTGGCTTATCCAAGATGTACTCTCCGAAAACATGTGATTTTTTTCCCAACGGGTTTCACGCACGTGCCGTGCACGCCAGCAAATACGACATAGAATTTCTTCTTCGAGCCGCAAGAATGTATGCGGTGTTGAAGTCCGTTGATCTTCTGATAATCACCTCCATCGAACGGTAAGCGCTTAAGCCTTATCCAGACAGTGCACACAAGGCGTACGTATTTACGATGTCATGTAACCTTTTCTTCTGAGGCGATAAATAAACGGAGATCTCAATGTTTCTAAATTGGAAGGTAATCCTCCCGACGTTATTGCACCAGCTGGCTGGTTATTGGTTGGCCATGGCGATCAGTTCGGGGATAAGGGCAGGCATTGAACTGGGCTTGGGCGACTCTACCTATTTTCGACTGATGCGGTTGTCGTGTGGCAAAGCCGGAGGATCCTGTTTCTTGGCAGTAGGATTTCCGGCTTTGCTTTGACAGTTCCCAGAGACTGGATTATTTCCAGCATTTCATGACATGTGAGGGTGGCTTTTCGACTCAATCACCTGAGAGTAACAAACTCTTCTGCGCTGGTGGGATGAATGGCCACGCAGTTGTCGAAGTCGGCCTTGGTGGCCCCCATCTTCATGGCCACGCCGAAGCCTTGCAGTATCTCGTCCATGGCAAAGCCGATACCGTGCAGACCGACCACTTTCTCTTCCGGCCCGATGCACACCAGCTTCATGCGGGTAGGCTGGCGATGTTGGGTCAGGGCCGAATACATGGCGGTGAACTGGCTGCGGTAGACCTTCACCTGGCTCTCGCCATACTCGGCGATGGCTTCCGGTTCGGTCAGCCCTATGGTGCCTATGGGTGGGTGGCTGAACACCACGGTCGGCACCAGATCGTAGTTGAGGTGCTCGTTCGGTTTGTTGTTGAACAGCCGCTCACTGAGGCGACGGCCGGCGGCCACGGCCACCGGGGTGAGCTGGATACGGCCCGTGTTGTCACCCACCGCATAGATGTTGGCGACGGAGGTGTTCTGGAACTTGTCGCTTGGGATAAAGCCCTTCTCGTCCAGCGCGATGCCGGCGGCAGAGAGGTTGAGATTGTCGGTGGCCGGAACGCGGCCTATGGCCCAAATCAGGCAATCGACGGTCAGGTGGCGACCATCTTCCAACTGCAGGGTCAGGCTGTCATCGGCGTTCTTGACCACCGCCTTGGGGATGGCGTGGGTGTGCAGTTTGGGCCCTTCCTGCGCCATGATTTCCACCAGAGTCTCGTGGATCATGGGGTCGAAGTTGCGCAGCGGCGCGTGCTTGCGCACCACCAGATGGGTCTCGGAGCCAAGTGCCTGCATCACGCCGGCGATCTCTACGGCTATGTAGCCGGCACCGACCACTGCAACCCGCTTGGGTTGGCTTTGCAGGTCAAAGAAACCATCGGAATCTATACCCAGTTCGGCACCGGGAATGGCGGGTATTTCGGGACGACCACCGGTGGCGATCAGGATATGATCTGCGGTGTACTGCTCGCCATTGACCTCGATCGTGTTGCTATTGACGAAGCGGGCGAATCCTTTGACGACAGTGATTTGATTCTTGCCCAGCACGTTCTGATAGGACTGGTGGATGCGGCCAATATAGGCCTGGCGGGACTCGACCAGTTTGGCCCAGCTGAAGTGGTTGAGTGTGGTGTCGAAGCCGTAGTCGGCGCCATATTTCAGGGCATCGGCGATCTGGCCGGCATACCACATGGCCTTCTTCGGCACGCAGCCTACGTTGACGCAGGTTCCACCCAACTCTTTTGCTTCAATCAGGGCGACTTTCTTGCCGTACATGGCAGCCCGGTTGGCCGAGGCGATGCCGCCGCTGCCGCCACCGATGGCGATATAGTCAAAATGCTGTGCCATTGCGAGGTTCTCCGCTCATTAAGAATGCAATCACAGCATGATGGGGATAAAGCGGCTGGCTCACAAGAGCCAGCGTTCAGTTATGTTGGATCGGCATACGGATATGGAACTGGGCGCCGTTGCCTGGCTCACTGACGCAGTTGATGCGGCCACGCAGCAGTTGTACCACCAGGTTGTAGATGATGTGGGTGCCGAGCCCGCTGCCGCCCTGGCCCCGCTTGGAGGTAACAAAGGGGTCGAAGATGCGCGGCAGTATTTCGGGCGGGATACCGCGGCCATTGTCGCTGTAGTCGATCATCAGATCCTCACCTTGCTGCTCCACCTTGATGGTGATCTTCTTCGGCTTGTCCCAGTCATCAAAACCATGGTTGATGGAGTTGAGGATCAGGTTGGAATAGATCTGGGTGAAGCTGCCGGGGAAGGAGAAGATCGACAGCTTGGAATCGCACTGGATGTCCACCTCGCACTGGGCCTTCTTCAGCTTGTGGCCGAGGGAAACCACCACCTGATGCAGGTTATCGGCGAGGTTGAAGTTGTAACGCGCCTCGGACGACTGATCGACTGCCACCTGCTTGAAGCTGGCAATCAGCTCCGAGGCGCGCCTCAGGTTGCCCTGCAGCAGCTGCATGGACTCGTCGAGATTGACGGTGAACTCGTTGAGATAGGAGCGGGAGAGCTGCTTGGAGTCGATGTGCAGCTTGAAGTCGGCCACCCGTTCCTGCAGATAGGAGGAGGCGGTCACACTGATGCCAATGGGGGTGTTGATCTCGTGTGCCACCCCGGCTACCAGCGATCCGAGGGAGGCCATCTTCTCCGATTCCACCAGGGTCTGCTGCGCCTGTTTCAGGTCGTCGTAGGCCTTGCCCAGCTGATTGTTGGCGTCGCTCAGGCTGCGGGTTCGCTCCACCACCTTGCCTTCCAGCTGTTCGTTGAGGGAGATGATCTCCCGCTCTACCTTCTTGAGGCGGGTGATGTCATAGCCGAACCCGATCAGGTACTTGAGGTTGAGGCCCTCGTAGAAGGGGGCAAAGGTCCACTGCAACACCAGCTCATGGCCCTGCTGGTCATACATGATGATCTCTTTGTCCTCAATGGATCCATGATCGGCCAGGATCAGAGCCAGCTCTTCACGCTGTTCCTGGCTGACGAACAGATCCAGCCAGCTGTGCTGCAAAATCTCCTGTTGGTGGTAGCCGGTCAGCAGTATGGCGGCCGGGTTGATGCTGGCGATGGTGAGGTTGGGTTCCATGCAACAGATGAGCATGTTGGCCGAGTTGATCAGGGTGGCGGAGAAGTCCCGCTCTTGTTGCAGCTGTTCCGCCGCCTGATGGCGCGCCGCAAATTCGTCGTTCAGCCGTGTTCGCATCTGGTTGAGGGTGGCGACCAGGGTATCCAGCTCATCGGGTTTCTTGCGGGGCAGGGGGCGCCCCTCCAGCGTCAGCTCGATGGCCAGCCGATCCAGATTGAATTTCTGGGCATAGGTGGCGATGCGGTTGAGGTGACGGACCACCAGATAGTAAATGATGAGCAGGATACAGAACGAGACCACCAGCGTCTTGATGGTCTGGGTGACCATGATGATCACGGATTTTTCGATCAGGCGTTGGTAGATCTGATCGAGGGAGGCGGCGACGAACAGCTTGCCGACCACTTCACCCTGATAGGTGAGATTGAATTCGCGGGAGATGTCATAGCTTTCACGCTCCACCCCCTGGATCAGCAACGGCACTTCCGAGTTGCCGAGCATCTCCTTGACCATCACGAACTGCATGTTGGGCAGGTTCATGATGCCTTCTATCTGTACCTTGACCTGCTCCTCGTCCAGGTTCCACAGACTGGCGGCGATGGGCTGCAGGAAGGAGGCTTCGATCTGGCCGATGCTGTCCTCAATGACGGCGACGTCCTTGCGGTAATCCCAGGCAAGTTGCAACACCGTAATGATCATCGCCAATACGGTACTGCACACCAGAATGTAGGAGAGCAGGCGGTATGAGAGCCCGTTACGGCCGATGGCCCTCGCGGTCTTGGAGAAAAGTCCTGACATGGCGTCCTTGCGGTCTGGAAATAATGCCATTTAGTTTAACTGCTTCATGTACTTATGTCGTGTGTCGTTAGTGGGATAAAAAAAGACCCCGAATCGGGGCCTTTTACATTCAAGTCGGTAATCAATGACTCCCTTTCGCCTTGGGCGGAATGGATTCATCAAACACAGGCAAGGGTTTGTGCTCGGAGGCCAGGTAGGTGTAAATCACCGGCAGCACGAACAGGGTGAAGATGGTACCGATCGCCAGACCGGCCACTATCACTATGCCTATGCTGAAGCGCTGGGCTGCGCCTGCGCCCGCCGCGTAGAGCAGCGGGATCAGGCCCGCGATCATGGCCGCCGTGGTCATCAGTATGGGGCGCAGCCGCACCTTGGCCGCCTGCATCACAGCTTGGGTCCGGTTCAGACCGTTCAGTAGCTGCTCCTCCTTCGCTACCTCACAGATCAGGATCCCGTGCTTGGTAATCAAGCCTACGAGCGTGATCAGACCCACCTGGGAGTAGATGTTCATCGTGGCCAACCCCCATGCTAGTGCAATCAAGGCGCCACTGATGGCAAGCGGGACCGACACCATGATCACCAGCGGGTCACGTACCGATTCGAACTGGATGGCCAGCACCAGGAAGATGATGGCCAGTGCCAGTGCGAAGGTGGCATAGAGGGCGTTGCCTTCGGTCACGAACTGGCGAGCCTCACCCATGAAGTCGTAGCGATAGCCTTGCGGCAGCTTCTCTTCGGCTGTGGTCTTGAACCAGTTGATCGCGTCCCCCATGGCCACACCCGGTGCCGGTACGGCGCCGATGGTGGCGGAGTTCAGCTGGTTGAAGTGGGGCAGGGCACGGGGCTCGCCCACGACTTCGATGTTGATAAGGCTACCCAGCGGGATGGATCTGCCGTCGGCCGCACGCACGTAGTAACCCTTCATGGATTCCGGGTTCATACGGTATTTGCGCTCGACCTGGGGGATCACCTCGTAGGAGCGGCCATCCAGGTCGATGCGGTTGACGTAACCGTCCGCCATCATGGTGCCCATGGTGATGCCTATGTCCTGCATGGTGATGCCGTAGGCACCTGCCTTGTCCTTGTCGATCTTGATCCTCATGGTGGCGGAGTCGTAGTTCAGATCGAGATTCGAATAGACGAACTGGCCATTGGCCTGGGTGGCCGCCAGCATCTCGCTGGCGATCAGGAACAGGCTCTCGAAGCTGTTCGGGGTGGTGATGACGAACTGGATCGGCAAGCCGCTCGATGCACCCGGCAGTTCAGGGAACTGGAAGGTGGTGATGGCCATCCCGGGGATGTCCTTCACCAGTCCGGCGACCCGATCCAGCACCTCTTTCTGGCTCGCTTCACGCTGGCTCCAGGGCACCATAGAGGCGATACCAAATGCCTGATTGGCGTTGAATACCCCGGAGAAGACCTGGGAGTAGGCGATTTCCGGCTGCTCATCCAGGATCTTGTTCACGTCCGCCATGGTGTTTTCGATGTAGTCCAGGTTGGCGTTGGAGGGCGCAGTACCCAGCACCGCCATGACGCCCTTGTCTTCCGCCGGTGCCAGCTCACTCGGGATGAACTTGAACAGCAGCGGCAGGCTGCCGAATACGATGACGGCGAACACCAGGACCACGATGCGCTTCTGCATTACGGCGTGCAGCATAGTGCCGTAGCGTTCTGTCATCCGATCCAGCAGGTGGTGCACAGTGCGCTCGAACTTGCCCGGCTGCTCGTTGGCTTTGAGCATCTTGGCGCACATCATGGGTGACAGGGTCAGCGCTATGATGCCGGAGATGAATACCGCTCCCGCCAGGGTCAGCGCGAACTCCTTGAACAGGGAGCCGGTGATGCCTCCCATCAGGGCGATCGGCGCATACACGGCGGCCAGGGTGGCCGTCATGGCGATAACCGGCACGGCTATTTCGCGGGTCCCTATGATGGCGGCCCGGAAGGGTTCCTCCCCCTGCTTGATATGGCGGTCGACGTTCTCCAGCACCACGATGGCGTCATCCACCACCAGACCGATCGCCAGCACCATGGCCAGCAGGGTCATCAGGTTTATCGAGAAGCCGAACAGGTCCATCATCATCACCACGCCGATGAGACTGAGCGGAATTGTGATGATGGGGATGATGACAGCCCGGAACGAACCGAGGAACAGGGTGATCACCACCAGTACGATGGCAGCCGCTTCCAGTATGGTCTTGATGACCTCGTGGATAGACTCGTTGATGGCAATGGTGGAGTCATAGAGCACGTTGACCTGCATGGTGCTCGGCATATTGCTCTTCAGGCTCGGCAGCAGTGCCAGCACATCGTGGGCAATGTTGATGGGGTTGGCCGTCGGGGCTGCGTTGACCGCCATGACCACGGCTTCGCGGCCGTTGGCACTGGCCCGGTAGATGTCGTGGCTCTTCTCCAGCGTCACCTTGGCGATGTCGGAGAGGCGGATCACATTGCCATCACGGGTGGCAACCACCAGTCGCCTGAGCTCCTCTATGTTGCTGACCTGGGTCTCGGCATTGCCGTTGAACAGCGTGAAGTAACCCGTCGCCTGACCGGTGGCCGACTGATAGTTGTTGCTGTTGAGCACCGTCATCACGTCGCTTGAGGTCAGGTTGAAGGCCGCCATCTTGGCCGGATCCAGCCATACCCGCAGGGCAAACTCGACACCGCCGTAGAGATCTACCTTGGACACGCCGCCCACGGTAAACAGCTGCGGCTTGATGACTCGCTCCAGATAGTCGGTGATCTGGCTGGAGTTCAGCTCCGGGCTGGTGAAGCCGAGGTAGAGCACCGCCGTGGTGGAGCCGGTGGAGGAGGTAACCGAGGGGTCTTCCGCCTCTTTCGGCAACTGGGAACGCACCGAGTTGACCTTGGCCAGTATGTCCGACAGCGCGGCGTTCGGATCCGTGTTCAGCTTCATGAAGGCCGTCACGGTGGAGCTGCCCAGCTGGCTGGAGGAGGTCATGAAGTCGATGTTGTCGGCTTGCGCCACCGCCTGCTCCAGCGGTTGGGTGATGAAGCCCTGGATCAGGTTGGCACTGGCACCGTAGTAGCTGGTGCTGACCGTGATCACCGTATTGGTGACCTCGGGGTATTCCCGCACCTGCATCTTGAAGATGGCCTGAAAGCCCAGCAGGGCGATCAGGAAGCTGAGCGAGATCGCCAGCACAGGCCGTTTTATGAATATGTCAGTAAATCGCATTGCAGATCTCCGCGCTTACAGCATCGGGGTTTGTGCCGGAACGGCCAGGGCATCATTTTCGACAACGCGCACCTTGGTGTCGTTGCTCAGGCGAACCTGGCCCGACAACACTATCTCGTCCCCGGCCTTGATACCGGACAGCACATGTACGTCATTGCCGCGACGTTCTCCCGCCTTGACCACGACCTGCTTGGCCCGTCTCATGCCGTCCACCTCGTGGATGACATAGACGTTTTCGCCATACAGAGTAAAGGTGATGGCCGATTGCGGTATCACAATCTGCTCTTTCACCGTGGGCATTATGATGCTGGCGCGGGCAAACATGCCGGAACGGAGCTGACCCTCGTTGTTCGGGATGTTAGCCTGTACCTGGATCAGGCCGCTCTGGTAGTTGACGGCCGGTTCGATGGCGGTGATGTAGCCGTCAAACTGGGTCTGGGGATAGGCATCCACGTTGATCTTGATGATCTGGCCCAGGGTGATGTTCGAGATGTCGGTCTGGGGCACGGTAAAGCGCAAACGCATCACTTTGGTGTCTTCCAGCCGCACTATATCGGTACCCGGTTGCAGGTACTGGCCGAGGAAGACGTTGCGCAGGCCGACCACACCGCTGAAGGGGGCGCGGACTTCACGGCGGGCTATGGTCGCCTTCAGGCTCTCTATATCGGCTTCCAGCGAGCGGTAGCTGGCTTCGGCATCATCCAGCTGATCCTTGGAGATGGAGCTCTTCTTGAAAAGGTTCTGGAAGCGCTCGTATTTGGCGCGTGCCGCCGGCAGCTTGGCCTGGGAGGCTCGCAGATTGGCCTTCTCCACACTGGAGTCCAGGCTCAGCAGCAGCTGCTCCGCCTTGACCGGCTTGCCGGATTCGAAGGTGATGGCATCGATGGTGCCCGCCAGCTCGGTGGACAGTGTCACCCCCTGGTTCGGTTCGATGAAGCCGATCGCTTCTATGGTCGGTACCCAATCCTGCGCCTTGGTCACCATGGAGGTCACCGGGAACTCGGGTTCAGGCCGGTTGGCCATGAACTCTGCAATCTTCTTCTGCTTGAACATATTGAAGCCGATGACGCTGCCAAACAGGGCAAGCGCTATCAGCAACATGATGGCCATCCACTTTTTCATGAACAGGCTCCTGAGGTCGAAAAATGGGGGTTTAAAATGGCATTCCAGCTAGCCATGATGACGGCTTCCAGCTGTTCTTGCGTTAGTTCAAAGTGATGAACCTGGCGTTGCAACGCCAGACTTCCCACGCAATCCAGGCTCAGCACCTGCAATGCCCGGACGGGTAGATCGATAAACAGACCTTGTTCACGTCCCCGTTCGAAGAAGCGATCCAGAGGTGCCCAGGCGGCTATGATGACCGGGTCTTTCTCCAGTTCGGCTCCCAGTGGAGAGCTCTCATACTGCAGCTTGCATTTGAGCGCGTTGGGATCGTCGGCAAAAATGGCGTGGATGTTGAGCCACAATCGCCGAAATTGCTGAAACGACATCTCCTCTATCTGCACCCCTTCCATGACCAGTGGATGACACTGGAGTATGGTGTGCTGATAGAGCTGGCGGATCAGATCATCTTTGTCGCTGAAGTAGCGATAGATGGTACCCGCCGCGACCTTGGCTTTCTTGGCCACCATGGCAATGGATAGCCCGTGGAAACCCTGCTCGCCAAGTATTTCATGCGCCGCATTGAAAATGCGTTCTTTCTTGTCCATGACTCAATTATCGCAACGGCTGAATGAACGTTCATTCATTTTAGGGTTGCCTTGAGGCAAGTCAAGTGCTGCTGCGCGCTTGGCCACTCTTGTGGGGGGATAAAGTAACAGTCGAGGACTGGATCCAGCCTGAATGAAGGAAAAATGGCATAAAACAGTCATAAGCGATGGAAAAACAAGCGGTTGATTCAAGGCAGGAAAAAAAGTGTAGACAAGTATGCTCCCATCATCAATAATGCGCCCCGTTCGACAGCGTAGCGCCCGTAGCTCAGCTGGATAGAGCGCTGCCCTCCGGAGGCAGAGGTCACAGGTTCGAATCCTGTCGGGCGCACCATAAAACGTGCGCCAGTTAAACGGGCGTTGTTGTGGAACGAAAACAGCTGTGGTGGCTGTAGCTCAGTTGGTAGAGTCCCGGATTGTGATTCCGGTTGTCGTGGGTTCGAGCCCCATCAGCCACCCCATTTTACAGCTTGTCAGGTATGCGAAGGTGGCGGAATTGGTAGACGCGCTAGCTTCAGGTGTTAGTGCCCCCCGGGTGTGAGGGTTCGAGTCCCTCTCTTCGCACCATACTTGCTGTATGACGAGGATGATCAAACGTGATTGTCTTTGTGCTTTAGAGTACTTAAGTAAAGAAAATTGTCTCGGTGATTAGCGCAGCCCGGTAGCGCATCTGGTTTGGGACCAGAGGGTCAAAGGTTCGAATCCTTTATCACCGACCATATTCAGAAAAACCTCGCTTAGGCGGGGTTTTTCGCTTTCTGGCGTTTGCCACCTCTCCTTTCGTTACTTCTTGTCACGTCTGTTTACACTTCTGTTGGCACTTTCTCGCCGCGGCTTCGGGTATGCTGGGCCCCAGACCCGCAGCAAGTGGGCATCATTGAACACATTTCAGGCCAACATGTCATATGCACCCTAATCTCGTTCGCGTCAGCACGCTGGCGCTTGTTGTCGTGACCCTCTGCGGTTGTTCGTTCAAACCCAAGCCGGATGAGATCCTGATGGGCGCCGTGCCCAGGCAGGCTGCCAATGCCCCCTCCACCCTGGTGACCAGCGGTGGTTTCTGCGTGGCATTAAATACCCGGGATCAACTGATCACCCAGCCTTGCGACCAGACTGCCCGCCAGCAGTTCAGCTGGGATGCCGGCGCCTTGCAGCTCCAGCAGCGTTGTCTGGTGGCCAAAGAGGGGAATGATCTCGTCATGACGGAGTGTCAGGACGAGAGTCGTCAATGGCAGTGGCAGGCGGATCGCCTGTTCAACAGCAAGGTCGAGCTATGTCTGGACGTCGCCGGGCGCCGTCACAAGCCCGGCACACCGCTGCGGCTGGCGGAGTGTTACGGCGGCGCCAACCAGAGCTTCGAATGGAAGAGTGAAACAAGTGTTCTGGATCAGCTGAACCTCAAAAGCCTCATCTGGTGAGGCTTTTGAGGTAGAAGAGTGGCTCCCCTCAGTGTGAATGAGCGGCAGTGATGGGGTGTTCTGGCCGGTGTATCGTAACGGGCAATGGCACCAGGCGACAGACATCCTCATGGCCAGACCCCTCGAGCGAGTCGAGGCGACTGATCAGCAGGGAGTGGATCCCCTTCAGCTGATCGGCCCGGTGCAATGTGTCTATCAGCTGGCTGTGATGGTGCTGGGGGTCGCTATCCAGATAGTGGATCGGCCTGACGCCGCGCAAAATCGCCATTTGATTGAGCAGCTGGCCGTTGTCTGACAGTGCCCAGATAGGGTTGTTGAGACCGCCCCGTGAGATGGCGATGACCGCATCTCCCCGGCGGGTCAGTACGGCGATACCACAGGCGCTGTCCTGGCTGAAGGCGGAGGTCATGGCGGCCAGTGCCATACAGTGGCCGGACTGCTCTGTCTGGCTGGTGCCCCTGCGCCAGCGTGGTGGTATGGGCTCCATCTCCTGTTCGGCTCCCAGTGCGATGCGGGCCATGGCCTCGACCGCTGCTACCGGATAGAGCCCAGCCGCCGACTCGGCCGACAACATCACCGCATCCGTCCCATCCATGACCGCGTTGGCCACATCCAGTACTTCGGCCCGGGTGGGCATGGGGTTGCCGATCATCGACTCCAGCATCTGGGTCGCTGTGATGACGGGGCGACCGAGCGCGCGGCAGCGCTTGATCAGCTTCTTTTGTACGCCGGGCAGTCTGGCATCCCCGATCTCCACCCCCAGATCGCCACGGGCCACCATGATGATGTCGGCGGCGTGGATGATCTCGTCCATGGCCTCGACCGAGGCGACCACCTCTGCCCGCTCGACCTTGGCGACGATGGCCGCCTTGCTGCCGGTGGCACGAATGAGTGCCCTGGCCTCGTCGAGATCGGCGGCACAGCGGGGAAACGAGATGGCCACGAAGTCGGCGTCGAGTTGACGGGCAGTCAGGATATCTTCCCTATCCTTGGCGGTCAGCGCCGGGGCGCTGAGGCCGCCGCCCAGCACATTGATGCCTTTGCGATTCGACAATATGCCGCCTACCAGCACGCGGGTCGTGATGTGCATCCCCTCGATCTGTTCCACCCTGAGCTGGATACGGCCATCGTCCAACAGCAGGATATTACTCGGGTACACCTCGTTCACCAGCGCCGGGTAGTCGATCCCGACCCGATATTGGTCGCCCTGCCTGTCATTGAGCTCGGCATCGAGTACGAAGGATTCTCCCGTCTGCAGCTGGATGCTGCCCGCGGTGAAGCTGGCTATGCGGATCTTGGGGCCCTGCAGATCCACGAGAATGCCGATGTGGGTATTGAGGCGCGCCGCCGTGGTGCGGATCAGTGCTGCCAGTGCCAGGTGTTGCGCCGGACTGCCGTGGGAAAAGTTCAGCCTAAAGACGTTGGCTCCCGCCAGGATCAGCTGCTCCACCATGGTGGCGGAGGAGCTTGACGGGCCCAGGGTGGCGATGATTTTGGTCTTGCGCATGGGGTTCTCCTGTTGTGACAACAAAGTAAAAGGGTGGTCACCAGACCACCCTTTTCTTGGGCATGTATCAGTAGTTGACAACTTTCTTGGCGTTCCACACCGTCAGCGCTAGCAGCATGGAGACCACCGAGGCTCCCAGCCAGAAGTACTGGGCACTGCTGAAGTCATAGTGGGTTACGCCATCGATCACGCTGGTCTTGATCAGCGCGGAGGAGACCAGCTCTTGGCCGGAGGCGGCGATGTAGGAACAGAGGCCTATGAATCCCTTCACGGCGCCCACGGCCGTTTTGGGCATCAGGTCACAGGCGGTCAGGCCGGCCAGGAACACCACCAGACCACCGATAGCAAAACCGATCAGGGCGAGGGCGACCGCGTCCATCATGCGGCTCTGCGGGCCCCAGAACATCAGGCACATGCCGGCTATGTTGGCCAGACCGTACAGCAGAGTCGGGATGTGGCGGTTGGCGTTGAAGATCTTGTCAGAGATAACCCCGGCCAGGATGGCACCGAGGAAGCCGGCGATGGGGTAGGCCGACATGGCGAAACCGGCATCGATCAGGCTGTAACCTTTCTGTTCTTGCAGGTAGAGCACGGCCCAGGAGCTCATGGCGTAGCGGGACATGTACATGCAGGCGCAGGCTGCGGCGATGAGCCAGACGGTGGGCTGCTTGAGGATGAACAGCTGGGCGCGGCGGATCTCGGCCGGCTCCACTTTCTTGGCGATTTCGGCCTGCTCACCAAAGGCGACAGCGGGCTCCGGCAGGGCATAAGTCTGTGGGCGATCCTTCAGTACCAGGAACATGCACAGAGCCGCAATCAGAGAGGCAATACCTGCCCCGATAAAACCTGCTTGCCAACCGAAGTAGCTGACGACGGTGGCGGTCAGGATCCAGGAGATACCTTCCCCTATGTTGCGTGATCCACCCCATATCGAATAGACGGAACCCCGTTGCTTGGGTGAGAACCACTGGAAGATGGAGACGCAGGAAGGCGCCGAGCCAACGGATTGGAACCAGCCATTCAGACCCCACATCAGTACCAGAAAGAAGGTCGCGGTGTTCATACCCATCAGGATGGTACAGATGGATGACAGTCCCAGGGAGACCGACATGAAGCGGCCTATGTTGGCGTAATCGGAGAGGAAGCCATTGGAGAACTTGCCGACGGCGTAGGTGAACAGGAAGGCGGAGCCTATGACCCCCAGTTCCTCCAGCGTCACTATGCCGGCATCCAGCAGGGGTTTCTTGACAACATTAAGACTCATTCTGACCACGTAAAACATGGCATAACCCAGCACCAGTCCCAGGAAAACCTGCCACTGGTACTTGCGGTAAATGGAGCGGATTTTATCGGGCGAGGCATCCATGACCGGCAAGTCTGCTCGCGTCTTGAAAAAGTTGAACATGTCGTTCTCCGTTTATATGTGGCAGCATGGTTTCAGAGGAAGTTCTGATAGCGGTTGCCATCATATGAAGGGAGAATTTCAGGCGGCAAAATGTCAGATATGGGTCAACACTGACTCAACCATAAGGGGGTCATGAGTCAAAAGTGACATATTCAGACTGTCCTATCGATATTCAATGAATAACAATAGTGATCCCGACAGGGCGATATGAGTCAGAACTGGCTCACCCCCCCATTTAATAAAATATTATCATGTGCCGAATATTAGATGTGCAGCACATAATCTGACATTGATAGCGAGCCGACAGACACCCTATGCCACTATTTTGCCGACTGATTCCCCTCTGCTTGGTCGTGGTGATGTTGCCATTCAGATCCATTCAGGCCGCGTCATTGACCGTGCTTACCTCCTTCTCGGAGACGCCGGTCAGGGCGGTGATCGACGGTTTTGCCGAACAATATCCGGAAATCCGGGTCGAGGTTATTTATCGGCGTACCACTCCATCCTTGCGATTATTAACGGAGGCGGATGCGCCTCCCGTTGATATTATCATGTCATCGTCGCCGACTTTTTTTAACACGCTGGATAAGGCGGGTTTGCTGGCCCCCTTGCCGAACGCCACTATTCCCCCAGACTGGCTGAATCCGCATACCCTGGGATTAAGTAATAAAGTGGCGGTCGTCGGATATTCCAGCAGCGGTATCATGTATAACCG
>NZ_CDBI01000062.1:0-4296 GCF_000820025.1 Aeromonas popoffii | reverse complement strand
GTATCATGTATAACCGCCGCTATTTGACCAAATATCAGTTGCCCCTGCCCACCACCTGGCAGCAGCTGGCGTCACCGGTTTTCATGGGGCACGTCATGATGAGCTCCCCCTCCCAATCCGGCACGACCCACATGATGGTGGAGAGCGTCCTGCAGCAGTATGGCTGGGAGCAGGGTTGGGCCCTGTTGATGCGACTCGGCAGCAATCTGTCGGCCATCACTGCGCGCAGTTTCGGGGTGAGCGATGGCATCACGCGCGGGCTGGCCGGCGCCGGACTGGTGATCGACAGCTATGCCTTCAACAGCCAGGTCCGCTTCGATCACGTCGGTTTCAACATCATGCCGGACTCCGTGATCCTGCCGACCTATCTGGGGGTGACCCGCAGCAGTGCCAATCCGGCCAACGGGGCCCTGTTCATCCAATATCTGTTGTCAGCCAGGGGGCAGGCCATCATAGGGACTCCCGGCATGGCCAAGGCCACACTGAGTCAGCCGGCGCTGGCCAGGCAGACCCGTTATGTTACCGACAAGGCGCTGTTGTATCGGCGAGCTGGCCTGCTCAAGGCGCTGTTCGAACAGACCATTATCCAGCAGATGCCCAGGCTGAAAATGACCTGGCAGGGGATTAACGGAGCGGATACCCAGCAGGAACCCTGGCGGATCAAACTGCTGGAGCAGGCGCGCCGCAAGGCCAGCATGCCCCCCCTGAACGAACAGCAGGCGCAGGACCCGGCGCTGCTCGCGTTGTTCGATGGCATGTACGATCGAGAGCAGGGAAATCCGCAGGCAGAGCGGGTGATGCACCAGTGGCGTCAGGTGATGGAGGGGCGACTGAACGAGGCACAACGGCTGGTAGAGCAGGCGGTCAAGCCATGAGCCGGCTGGGGCGCAGCTTGCGCATGCCGAGCAGTCTGGGACGTCGGCTCATCCTCGCCTTTGTGGCCATCACGACCCTGACCGGGATCATGGGGATGGCCGCTTACATGGTATGGGAGCGGCTGGGACAGCAGGTCAACCTGATTGTCGAGGAGAGCCTGCCCGCCATCGGTAGCGCCTATCAGCTGGAACGTGCCAGTTCCCGCTTGCTGTTGCTGCTGGCCCAGTTGCGAGACACCCGGGATCCGGTGCAGTACCAGCGGCTCTCCAGGTCGGTTTCCTCCACCCTGCGGGACATCCAGAATGCCTATCTGCTGGGCACGCCGGGAGATCAGGAGACGCCGTCGCAGCGGCATGCGTTCGATGAATTGAGCGCGCTGGTGGCGGAGCACGCCGCCTATCTAGAGCAGCAGATCGATCACTTCGAAACCCTGCAGCAGCTGCAAAAGCGCAGCAACTGGCGGCATCAGGATCTGGTGGACGACGTCGTCCCCCTGCTGCAGGAAGTGGAGTGGCATCTGACCAGCATGGTGGCCAGCTCGGATGACATGGGCGAGTTTGGCAGTGTCATCAAGGAGTTTTCCGCCCTGCAGGATCTGACGTTCAAGGAAAACGAGTTGCAGGCGCTGGTCAACGAGGTCATTACCCAGCGGTATGAACAGGATCTGGAAAGCGCGTTTCTGTTCATCGGTTACAAGATTGACGAGATAGATGAGCTGACTTCCCGCTTGGCAGAGTACCCCTCGACCGTCAGCTATCGCCAGATCCTGCAGGATATAGTGACCCTGGTGAAGCCGGATGGTCAGCTGCACCAGCTGCTGCAGGCGGATGCCTTGACTCACCAGCGGCTGGCGGCTCTGCGGCCCCAGCTGGATGATGCCGTATCGCGCTATCACCAGCGGGTGAGCCTGACGGTGAGCGAGGCAAACCGTTCCCTCAGTAAGCTGGGGCACAACAGCAGCCAGATGGTGGCGACCGGCAAACTGGTGATCCTGGTGGTACTTGCGCTCGCCATCTTGCTCAGCATCTTTGTGTTGGTGGTGCTGATCGGTCGTCGCCTGATCGGGCGGCTCGATGTGCTGGGGCAGGATCTGGCACGGGTTGCGGCGGGCAAGATGGATCTGCCGGTCAGAACCAGCGGGCGGGACGAGATCGGCCAGCTGGGGGAGAGCCTGCGCCATTTCTGTCAACAGTTGCAGCAGATGGAACGGGCCAACGCCCTGAACCTCATCAACAATACCCAGGCCTGTCTCATCACTTGTCATCCCGATGGCACCATTGAGTCGGTCAACCCGAGTGCGCTGACCCTGTTCCAGCAGACGACCATCAAACCGGATCAGCCGCTGTGGCAGGCTGTTCCCGAAGAAGCCAGAACTGTGCTGGCCAGCCAGTTCCTGCCGGGACAGCCGCTGTATCAGCTCGGTCATAGCGAGTGCACGGTTGCCAGCGAGCGGGAGGGCAAGCCCCGTTTCCTGCACTTCAATCTGCGTCGCTTCGAACAGGGGCGGGGATACAGATTTATCATCACCATCACGGATGTGACCCGCCAGGAGCTGACCGCCAGGGAGTTGGCGCAACTGGTGGAGGATCGTACCCGAGAGCTGACCGAGAACAACCATCTGCTGGCAGCAGAGGTGGTGCAGCGGCAGCATGCCCAGCGTAACCTGCTGCAGACCCAGGATGAGTTGATCCAGGCCGCCAAGATGGCGGTGGTGGGGCAGGCGATGACCAGTCTGGCCCATGAACTCAACCAACCCCTGTCGGCGATGATGACCTATCTCTACACCAGTCGTGCTGCGCTCGATGCCGGGCAGTTCGAGACGCTGGGCGAAGACCTTGGCAAAATAGAGAAACTTAGCCAGCGTATGAGTCGCATTATTACGGCGCTGCGCAATTTTGCGCGCAAGTCGCCGACCGAAGAGACCCGCATCCGGCTCGATCTGGGTGAGGTGGCCGAACAGGCTCTGTTGCTGCTAGAGACGAGGGCCAGACGGGATGGTTGCATCCTGAGGAACGAGCTGCCCGCCGGGCTCTGGATCGAGGCCGATCCCGTGTTGGTGGAGCAGGTGCTGGTCAATCTGTTGGTGAACGGGATGGATGCCATCGCCGGGTTGGCAACCCGCGAGATCCGCCTGTTGCTGCTGGAGCAGGGTGGCAGTCAGCTCAAGATTGCCATCGCTGACAGCGGTGCCGGCTTCGGTGAGGCCATCCTGCCCAGATTGTTTACCCCTTTCACCACGTCCAAGGAGGTGGGATTGGGGCTGGGGCTGACCATCTGTCGCTCCCTGCTGGCCCGTTGTGACGCCGGGATCTTGCTAGGCTCGGCCCTGACGGGTGGCGCCATGGTGATCCTGGAGTTCAGCGGGATCCGTGTACTCTGCCCATCCGGGAACCCAGTCTCTGATGAGCACATGAACGAGGAGAGGTCTGTCGATGTTGTTACCCCGTAGCCGCCCGGCCAACGTCTTGTTGGTGGATGACGATGAGGACGTGCTGGAGTCTTATTGCCACCTGTTGCGGCTCTCCGGTTATCACCCCAGAGCCACCGCCTCGGCCCACGAGGCATTGACCCTGCTCACTGCCCAATGGCCTGGCGTGGTGGTATCCGATATCTACATGCCCGCCATGAACGGTATGGATCTGCTGACCCGGGTACAGGAGATAGACACCGAGATCCCGGTCATCATGATCACGGGTCACGGCGATATTCCCCTGGCGGTGCGAGCGGTGAAGCAGGGTGCATTCGATTTTCTGGAGAAACCGCTCAACCCCCATGCCTTGCTGGCCCTGTTGGAGCGAGCCTGCCATCAGCGCAGCGCCACTCTGGCGCGCCGCAGCGAGATCCAGGCGGCAGTCGATGACGAGCTGATTGGTACCAGCCCGCAGATAGTGGCCATTCGCAACCAGATCAGCCAGTTGGCACAGACCGACAAGGATCTGATGCTGGAGGGGCCTGCCGGCTCTGGCCGGCACACGCTGGCCCTGTTGCTGCACAGGATCAGCGCGCGCAAGGCACAGCCATGCCATCTGCATGACTGCGTGTCGGCAGGCTCGCTGGCCGAGATACAGGCCAGTCTGGCTCTCGTGGAGCAGGGGACCCTGGTGTTGCAGTCTCCCGCCAGACTCACGGCCGAGTGCCAGCGCTGGCTGGGTAACCATCTGCTGGATCAGGAGCGCAAGGGGAACAAGTCCCTGCGTACCATCGCGCTGTTTGACGAGTCGCCGGAGGGGCTGGTGGAACGACACCAGTTGATGCCGGAGCTTTACTACTTCCTCTCTCAGGTGAGGCTCAAGTTGCCTCGGCTGGTCGAACGCAGTTGCGACATCATCCCCCTGTTTCGGGCCTTTCTGCGTCAGGGCTGCAAACGGATTGGCCAGCCCGTGCCAGCGGTGGACCGCGCCTATCTGGAGACGCTCAAGC
>NZ_CDBI01000061.1 GCF_000820025.1 Aeromonas popoffii | reverse complement strand
CAGTCAATCTTGCGGTAAGCCAGAGAGACCTGGATAAGCTGGGTGAAGTCGGATTTCGCCGGGTCTTGGCAGTGCGGCATCTGGCAGTCGATGTCAACGATGGTGGCATCGGTCAGCACGGTAGAGAAGAAGTGCTCCTGCTTGCCTTCCACAGAGGTGCGGTACCACTTCAGGGTCACTTTCGGCAGCATCTCGCCGGAGGCCAGGGAGTTGTACATCAGCGGCACGGCTTTGTTCAGCGCAACGGTAAACTTGAACGGCTTGTGGACACGCTGACCAGCAGGCTGACCGGATTGCGGGTCAGTCGGCACGGTGACAACGTGCTGAAACTCTTGTACCAGCATCTCGTCTTCGTGACCTTGTACGAAGATGTTGCCGACGGAGTCGGAGGTGAAGGCACCAGCGGTGATGTTGCCCTGGGTTTTACCTTCGATGCTGATATAACATGGAGTTGGCATGGGTATGCTCCTAAATAGGTGGGTTAAATGAGCTAGCACTCGACCAAACCCTTAGCAGTGACCGTGCCAATTTATTTATCCTTTAATTATCAATACTTTAATAAAAAACACCACGACACAGCCCCAGCCAACAGCAAGATGTTGCGCCAGATAGTCCATTACGCCAGCAAAAGTTACACTAATAGCATTAAATTCCACATGCTGCGCAACTTGTTGCACAAGACAGAATTATTGACCACCCTCATCCACATTCCCCACTAACGCAGCATCGATATTGAGCCTCACCAGCCCCTGCTTGAGCGCCCAGGATATCGCCTGGCTTTTATTGCTGGCTCCCAGCTTCTCGGCAATACGCTCCAGGTGAAAGGTCACCGTTCTAGGGGTAATGCCCAATATCTGGGCAATATCGCTCACCTGCTTCCCCTCTGCCGCCCACTGGCAAACCTCCAGTTCCCGCAGACTCAGCACATCCTGGGGCGACAGACCGGCCAGACAGACCCGGGCTACCGCCTCGAATATATGCATGGAGAGCCAACTGAGAAAAGGCACCGCATAGAGCCACTGCTGCTTAGTAAGAGGTGTGCTGGTGATAAAGGAGAGCAGGCCCACATGACCGTTGGCTCCGTGCCAGGGAAACGTCACGCCATCGCGAATGCCAAATTCGCTGGCCAGTTGCATCAGCTCCCGGCCCTGTTCATCACAACTCTCGTTATCGCGTACCACATCGGCCCACAGAATGGGGGTGCTCTGGGTCATGCCGCATTTGACGATGGGATCAATAGCAAAGAAACCGCTGGCCGTGTAGGTATCTACCCAGGATTGCGGGCAACCGTTGAAGATGATGACGTCCGGACGCTGGATGGTACTGGGAAAGATCAGGGCAAGGCGAAAATAGTCGAACCCCATGCGCGCGGTCAGCTCACGCAACAGGCTCACTATGGTGCGCTGATCAGCAGCCGTTTCGAACTGGGCGATGAGATCCTGCGCATGCAGGGTATTCATTTCTACGGTATGAGTATCGTGCACAAGGTCGTGTGGCCAAACATGGAAACATGCCGCATGTTAACAAGCGTCAACGGATGGCACACTTGGACCTGTCACAAAATCGGAGATTGCCCACGGTTTATCCTGTAAATTCAAATATACCTGCATGAAAGTACCGTTGAAAGTCCGCAGTACATAGGACACATAGCAAAAAGGCCATCCTTTCGGATGGCCTTTTTGGCTGAATAAATGGCGGAGGAGGTGGGATTTGAACCCACGGATGGTCGCCCATCGCCGGTTTTCAAGACCGGTGCATTCAGCCGCTCTGCCACCCCTCCGCGACAGTGCGGCGAATATTACCCATGGCGATCCGGCTTGTAAATCCCCTCGCGGTGCGTTTGCTGATTTATTGGTCTAAATGACCCATAAAGTCGACTAACGGGGCATTATCAGCGCTTTTTCAACCAGATAACTTGACTTGAAAATAGACTCACCCACTATAGTGGCCATCACGAAACTCCCAGCAAGATGGACTTATGAGAATCAAACATGCCCTGCTTTGCGCCCTGACTGGCGCCACCCTGCTTGCTGCTCCGGTTCAGGCAAGTGAGCTGACCAAGAGCGATGTCGAGCAAATCGTGCGCGATTATCTGGTCAAGAATCCGGAGATCCTGGTCGAGATGTCCAATGCCCTGCGCGCCAAGCAGGAGAGCCAGCAGGCGGCCAACGACAAGAGCCTGATCCAGGCGCATGCCAAGCAGCTCTATGCCAATAAAGATCCCGAGAGCGGGAATCCCAAGGGCAGCCTGACCGTGGTCGAATTCTTCGATTACAACTGTGGTTACTGCAAGCGCGCCCATCCGCTGATCAAGCAACTGCTGAGTGAAGACAAAGATATCCGCTACATCTACAAGCAGTTCCCCATCCTGAGCGAGACCTCCTACTTCGCCGCCCGTGCTGCGCTGGCGGTACAACTGGGTCAGCCTGACAAATACCAGGCCTTCCATGAGAAGCTGTACACCCATCAGGGTCCGCTGTCCGATGAAGCCCAGGTGAAGCAGCTGGCAGAAGCTGCCGGGGTGAACTGGAGCAAGGTCGAGGCCAAGATCAAGGATGGCAGCATAGATCAGAACCTCGGCACCAACCGGGCGCTGGCCGAAGCCATGAGCATCTCCGGCACACCGGCCTTCATCATAGGCGACCAGATATTGCGTGGCGCCCCTCGCGATCTGGCGAGCCTGAAAGGCTTCATCAAGGATGTGCGCGCGGGCAAGAGCATTCAGTAACCCAGCCTTTCGCACATAAAAAAACGCCCCGGCATTACGATGCCGGGGCGTTTTGCTATTCAGGCTTCAGCCCCTCAGCCCTGATGGGCCGTCGCGAGGAGCTGTCAGCAAGGCGAAGAGCAGCGCAGGGACCGGAGTTTATATGAATAAATGAGGATCCCGGGCAGCGCATGATCCTTGATCACGGCTTCGCAGTAGGAGCATAGCCGTTCGGGTTCTGGCTTTGCCAGCGCCAGGTATCGATCATCATCTGCTCGAGCCCGCGCTCCGCCTGCCAGCCCAGCTCGTCACGAGCCTTGTGCGGCTCGGCCCAACACTCGGCTATGTCACCGGGGCGACGCGGTTTGATCTGGTACGCAATGGTGCGACCGCTGGCCGCCTCGAACGCCGTGATCATCTGCAGTACGGAATAGCCTTGGCCGGTACCCAGGTTGTAGGTGAACACACCGCTATCGGCAGCGATGCGGGCCAGCGCCTTGAGATGACCGAAGGCGAGATCAACCACGTGGATGTAGTCACGCACGCCAGTGCCATCCGGGGTCGGATAGTCGTTGCCAAACACCCCCAGCTCCTTGAGCTTGCCGACGCCAACCTGGCTGATATACGGCAGCAGGTTGTTGGGGATACCGTTGGGATCTTCACCGATGAGGCCGCTCTCGTGGGCGCCAACCGGATTGAAGTAGCGCAGCAATACGATGGCCCAGCGCGGATCGGATTTGGACACGTCACGCAGTATCTCTTCCACCATCAGCTTGGAACGACCATAGGGGTTGGTCGCGCTGGTGGGAAAATCTTCCCGCAGCGGCACAGAGGCCGGATCTCCATACACAGTAGCGGAGGAGCTGAACACCAACCGGAACACGCCCGCCTTCGCCATCTCCTCGCACAACACCAAAGTGCCTGTGATGTTGTTCTGGTAGTAGGTAAGCGGGATCTGGCTCGACTCCCCCACCGCCTTGAGCCCGGCAAAGTGGATCACGGATTCAATCTTGTGGGCGGCAAACAGCTGCTGCAGGCAGGCTCTGTCCAGCACATCGCCTTCGACGAAGGTGACCGGCTTGCCGGTGATCCGTTCGACCCGCTTTAGCGACTCGGGGGAGGCGTTGGAGAGGTTGTCCAGCACCACGACCTGCTGCCCGGCATTGAGCAGCTCAACCAGGGTATGGGAGCCGATGTAACCGGCGCCGCCCGTGACCAATATTGTCATTTTTTATCCCGTGTTCTAGTGAAACTCGGCTGAGTGTACCCGCCCAGTCACAACGGGAAAAGGGCGAGATACTCATGGAGCCCTCAATAGTCGAAGCTGACATCCCCCCTGGCGGTGCAGGAGCAGGCCAGCGCCACCCCGCGCTCAATATCCTGAGGAGTCAGGTTCACCAGACTCTGCCGCTGGATCTCGCCGGTCGTGGTACAGCGACAGGCACCACACACTCCGGCGCGGCTGGCGGCCATCATGGTCTCGCCAGCGCCACCAGCAGGGTCTGCCCCGGCAGTATCTTCACCTTCTTGCCGCTCTTGTTGAGGGTCAGCCAGAAATAGCCGCTGACGGCAGTAACATGCGCGAACTGCCAGCTCACCACATCATGGGTGTCGGCGCGATGATCGATGCAGCGCAGGGTGAGAGAGGTGGAGGTCATCACAAAGCTCCTCGTTTTGAACACATGCTTTTGCGACACGGCTCTTTGAAAAAAGGCGAGCCATCAGGCTCGCCAAAGGCTTACAACCTGCCGGGATGGTCAGGCCGGCACGGCCTGCGGTATCACCGGATTCAGGCGGCCAGGATCTCGGCGAGATCTGCTTCGGCCGTGGTGGTCCCTTTCAAGCCAAACTGCTCCTCCAGCACCTTGAGCAGGGCAGGCGTCAGGAAGGCCGGTGCGGTCGGGCCGGTGCGAATGTCTTTCACCCCGAGCGCCAGCAGGGTAAGCAGAATGACGATGGCCTTCTGTTCGAACCAGGAGAGCACCAGGGTCAATGGCAGGTCATTGACGCCACACTCGAACGCCTCGGAGAGCGCCAGTGCCAGCTGGATGGCAGAGTAGGCATCGTTGCACTGACCCACGTCCAGCAGACGGGGAATGCCGCCTATGTTGCCAAAATCAAGCTTGTTGAACTTGTACTTGCCGCAGCCCAGGGTGAGCAGCAGGCTGTCTTTGGGGGTGGCTTTGGCAAACTCGGTGAAGTAGGCACGCTCGGCCTTGTCGCCGTCACAACCGCCCACCAGGAAGAAGTGGCTGATTTCACCCGCTTTCACCTTGTCGATCACCGCAGGCGCCGCCTGCATCAGGGCATTACGGGCGAAGCCGATGGTGATGAAGTGCTCGAGCTCTGTGTGTTTGAAACCGTCCAGCGCCAGTGCCTTCGCCACCACGGCGGAGAAATCGTCCCCTTCGAGGTGAGTCACGCCCGGCCAGCCGACGATGGAGCGGGTGAAGATGCGATCGCTATAGTCGCCCACGTTGGGATCTATGATGCAGTTGGAGGTCATCACCACGGCACCGGGGAAGTTGGCAAACTCCTTCTGCTGGTTCTGCCAAGCAGAGCCGTAGTTGCCCACCAGATGGGGATACTGCTTGAAGAAGGGATAGGCCAGCGCCGGCAGCATCTCGCCATGGGTGTAGACATGGATGCCGGTCCCTTTGGTCTGATCCAGGATCAGCTTGAGATCCATCATGTCGTGGCCGGAGACCAGAATGCACTTGCCCGGGATCGGAGTGACCCTGACTTGGGTCGGTTCCGGGTGGCCGAAGGCGCTGGTTTCGCCCAGATCCAGCATCTCCATAATTTTGAAGTTGAGCTGACCAATCTCCATGGCGCAGTTGAACAGGGGATCCAGCTCGCTCGGGTCCGTGCTGAGCCAACTCATGATGCGATGGAACTCGGCAGCCACCTCGCTATCCTGCTGACCCAGCACCCGGGCATGTTCCATGTAGGCGGCAGCGCCCTTGAGGCCGTAGAGGCAGAGCAGACGCAGCCCCATGATGTCTTCGTGCACCTCGCGCTTGCCACGATTGACTGCGGTTTGCGGCGCATGGGCCAGCTGGGCGAGCAGCTCGTCACCCGGCTCGAAGCTGGCGGCCTCGGGCAAGCCGGTGACCTGTACCGCCAATGCAACCAGACGGTCGGCCAGCTGCTGACGATGAGCCAGCGCCTGGTTGACATAGGCAACGATGCGGGCGGAATCGAAGTTGACGTTGGTGAGGGTCGCGAAGAAGGCCTTGGGCACGAAGGCATCGATCTCATTGTCGATGACACCGTGCTCGCGGGCGGCCAGCGCCCAGGCGCTGAGGCCCTGCAGCGCATAGATCAGCACATCCTGCAGATCCGAGGTTTCGGCCGTCTTGCCGCACATGCCTCGTGCATACGCACAACCATTGCCTGCCGGGGTACGAATTGTCTGTTCACATTGCACACAAAACATCATGCCTCTCCTAATTTGATATTTCAGTTGCTTGTTTTGTGGCGATTCTATGCCCCTCACCAAAAACTTAATAGGCATTCATTTTGCCAATTAAGTTTTTGGTGATGCAGATCAAAAACAAAAAAGCCGCCCAAACAGGGCGGCAGCGGGTGGATAAAAGAAGATACAACGCTGGTTTACAACAAAACTCTCTGCAACAAAGGGTCAGGCCAGATAGGCGCGCAGCATCCAGACCAGTTTTTCCTGCTGCTGCACATAGTCAGAGAGGATGGAGGCCGTCCCCTCGTCACCGGCCTCGGCGGCTTGTCCCAGGATCAGACGCTGGGCGACCAGCAGCTCGCGGAAGCTCTCAAGCAGGGATTCGACACAGGCACGACCGTCATGCAGCCCCTTCTTCTCCGGGATGGCAGAAACTGTCAGGTAGTCGCTGAAGCTGTGCATGGGCACACCATCCAGAGTGAGGATCCGCTCGGCCAAGGCGTCAACCTTCAGCAGCAGATCGTTATAGATCTCTTCAAATTTCAGGTGCAGTTCGAAGAACTGGTTGCCGCGGATATTCCAGTGGAAGCCACGGACGTTCATGTAGAGGATCTGGTAGCTGGCCAGCAATTTGTTCAGCTCGGCGGCCAGGGCTTGTGATTGAACGGTATCAAGACCAATCGGACTTTTCATGTTTCACCTCCAGATTTGACGACTGAGCCAGATTAGCTCCCTTAAGACTCAAAAGGTAATAGTTACTGCCTAACTGATTAATAGCGAGCGACTATCGCCAAGTGCCCCCAGCGGATGATCTGGTATGACTCACTCCGGGAGCCGCTCTATGTAGAGGATCACCTCGCCCAGATGAATGCCGAACTTGCTGATGTCGGCCCGATTGATCAAGCGATCTTCATCCAGCAGATACATCCAGTCATCGAAGCTCACCCGCACCACCTCCCCGTCCGGCAGGGCCAGATCGAGTTGATAGCGCCAGTTGAAGGCAAAGCCCTGGGTTTTGCCTACCGCCTCCCCCACTACGTCGGATGCCGTGCCGTGCCAGTGGCCATCTGCCCCTTTGTTCAGGAACCAGGTGCGGGTCTGTTGCCGACCATCATCGAAATAGAACTGCTCGAACAGCTCACCCTTGCCATCCTGCCAATGCCCTTGCATCTCTACCCGGAAGCGACTGGTCACTTCGCCGCTGCGGTCGGTCACCAGGCCATGAGCCACCAATTTGCCGTTGAAGAAGCGGGCGAGATCCCAGCTCGGCCCCTGACCGCGATAGTCATCCAGGCTGCTGCCACAACCCGCCAGCACCAAAAGTGGCAGCAGGAGTAGACAACGAAAAACACGAAATAAAACCATGAATTGCTCCAGCATCAGAGTTGACCGCGCAAACGGCGGGTGAGCGTGGGATCGCGACTATTGTCGGCGAGCCAGATGGCCAAAAAGGCCGCTGAAAATTGGGGATCAGCAAGGGTGCCGAGCGGCTGATCGTGCCACCAGAAGTGGCCAACCCCGGCTTCATCCACATAGAAGGTAAGCCTGTCTCCCGCCCCCACATCGGGCCAGAGTACTGCCAGCTGCCCGATCCAGCGCTGGCGATCGACATCGCTGCCGAGATCGAGTCGCTGCCACTCCTCGGCGGTGGCGGTAAGCAAATCGCTCCGTTCGATATCTCTGGCGTAGGTGAGGGTCAATGCCTGTGGATAGTTGCCCGGTTCATAGCGGCCACTTTGGCTGTAGAGGGTGGCGTCATAGAGCTTGAACCAGAGCCAGCTCATCTCCCCCTGCCCCACGGCTCGCAGCTGCTGCCAGGGGGGGGAAGGGGCCTCTTTGGCCAGTGTGGGCGGGCTGCTCAAGGCCACGATCAGCAGGCTAATTCCACCCCATGTGCCAATTCGCGGGATCTTCCAGTTCATGCCAATCCATCTCCTGTTCCAGCAAGGTATTGATATCCTGCATCACCACACGGGCCAGTCGCCCCTGGGCATCACGCTGGCAGGCAACCACCAGATAGTAACGCTCTGTCAGCTCGTGCTGGCTCTCTTTGGTCCACTTGGAAAACAACAAGGTGTCGGTCGAAAAGGTGTTCATCTTGATTCACCCTCCAGTTTGACCGTTCCCCACAGGAGTACGGGTAACCACCACATCCAGATCACCGCCAATAGTGCTGTGCTGATCCAGATGCCCCAAGGTAAGTGTACTGCGCCCATGGCCGCTCCCGCCACATAGGAGGAAGCACCACCCGCAATGCCAAACAGCCCCTGCTGCCAGCGGGGCAAGGGGCGCAACCAGCGCAATCCATGGCTGAGGCTCAAGGCAAATCCCAGCCACAGCAGTGCTAGCCAGAGGGGGAAACCGACCGAAAATTGAAACAATCCGAGCTGCCAGAGCAGGCCATCGAGCAGACAGCCGGCCAGGGCCACTGGCAATAACCGCAGATCGCGCCTGCGGCTGGGGGAAAAGAGGAAGTGGAGCAACAGCATCAACAGCAGCGGGCCCGGCTGCTGCCATTTCACCGCCAGCAGCCAGTAGAGGTTGAACCCTAGCAGATGAGCCCACTGCCACATGGTCAGTGACCGCTCATTGGCAGATCCCCCGACCAGCCGAGGGGCCCCGGCTTGGCTGCTTCCAGCTGGACCAGGCTGATGGCCCGCTCCCAGAAGCCTCCTTCGCAATAGGCAAAGTAGAAGTGCCACAACCGGATGAAATCCTGGCTGTAACCCAGCTTGGGCAGCTCGGGGGCCAGCGCCAGAAAGCGCTCGCACCAATGCGCCAGGGTGCGGGCATAGTGATGACCGTGATCGTGCAGCCGCACCAACTGCATGTCGGTCTCGCGGGCAATCAGCCCCGCCATCTGGGAGACACTCGGCAGGCAGCCGCCCGGGAAGATGTAACGCTGGATGAAGTCGACACTGCGCAGATATTGGGCGTGGCGCTGATCGGCAATGGTGATGGCCTGGATCAGCAGGCGGCCACCGGGTTTGAGCAGCCGTGACAACTGGCGGAAGTAATCGGGCAGGAAGGCGTGACCCACCGCCTCTATCATCTCGATGGAGACCAGCTTGTCGAAGGTCCCCTCCAGTTTGCGATAATCCTCCAGCAGCAAGGTAATCCGATCTCCGAGTCCCTCCCGCTCGATCCACTCGCGAGCGTAGTCATGCTGAGCCTGGGAGATGGTCGTCGTGGTCACCCGGCAGCCATAGTGACGTGCCGCATAAATGGCCAGCCCGCCCCAGCCAGTGCCTATCTCCAGCAGGTGATCGTCCGGCCTCAGCTCCAGGCGCTCGCAGATGGTGCGCAGCTTGGCCTCTTGTGCCTCCTCCAGAGTGGACTCAGTCCCCGGATAGATGGCGCTCGAATACTGCATATGGCTGTCGAGAAAACCCTGATATAGGGTATTACCCAGATCGTAGTGGGCGGCGATGTTGGATCGTGAACCTGTCAGGGTATTGCGATTGAGCCAGTGGCGCGCCTTGTTGAAGGGGAAACTCAGCCAACTAAGCCGCCGCTCCAGGCTATCGAGCAGTGTCATATTGCGTGCCAGCAACCGCACCAGCGCCACCGGATCCGGGCTGGTCCAAAGCCCCTCCACCCAGGTCTCGCCAGCGGCTATGCTGCCCCCCAACAACAAGCGGCGATAGAAGGCCGGATCCTTTACCACCACTTCGGCGTGCAGGTCAGTACCCGCCACCCCGAAACTATGACGATCGCTGCCGTCTCGCAGCAGCAACTGACCCTGCTCGAGGCGCCCCAGCAGGGCTAGCAGTAGTTGCCTTGCGCCTTTGTCGATGAAAGAGGCAGAGCTTGTTGATTGCACCAGTTCCATTAGTGAGTCTCCGGATGGCTGAAGAATAAGTGGCAGAGCGTTTGAATTGAATCTGAGTCATGAATAGAGCTGGCCGCCGGATAGCACATTGAGGCTGCGGAAGTGGATTGTATCTGCTCCATTAGCGCGTCTCCGGATGGCTGAAGATAGGTGTTCGTTTGATAAAAAGACGCAAGGCCTGCCAGTAGATACCAAGCAGCACCTTCAGGGTCATCCAGGGCCAGCGGGTGAGCAGCGCCACCAACCCCTTGCGCGACAGCGGCTCGCGGCTCAGCGCCAGGGTGGCGTCAAACAGCTTGGCCTCGCCAGACTGGGGATGACTCTCGATATGGATCAGTGTCTCCTGCTCCGGTGGGCGAATGCGCCAGTGGTAGCGCATGGCCAACCCCATAAAGGGAGAGACGTGAAAATCCTTGTCATGGGGCGCCAGCGCCGCCAGATCCAGCAGGTAGTAGTGGCGCTCGTTCCAGGGGGTGTTGGAGACCTCTGCCAGCAGGTAACGCGCATCCCCGTGCCGGTAGCAGAAGTAGAAATTGACCGGGCTGAAATAGAAGCCCAGGCAGCGTACATTGCCGAGCAGTAGCACGCGCCCGTCCGGCTCTGCAGCCCCACCAAGCTCGGTCACCTTCTCCCACACCGCTTGCTTGAGGCTTCCCTCGCTGCCTTTGAGATAGTCCTTGCGGTGAAAAGAGAGCAAGCCTGCCCGCTCCACCCCAAACCAGCGCCCTTGATTAAGCTGTGTCAGCTCGTCCAGATCCAGCCCCAGCATGAAGAGGCTGTAGGAAAAAGCGTGTGCCCTGGGTGCAAAGCGGCGATGGCGCACCGAACCTTGCCAGATGGCGCTGACTGTCTGAGCCATGGCGACAGTACTCATAGCTCGGCCCCGAAGCGTCTGGCGACGTCCAGCGCGCTGCGCACCCCGTCTTCGTGAAAGCCGTTGTACCAGTAGGCGCCGCAGAAATGGGTGTGCTGCTGACCACAGATCTCCAACCGCGCCTGCTGTGCCAGAATGGATGCCTGATTGAACACCGGATGGTGATAAACAAAGCGGCGCAGCACCTTGCTCTCGTCCACCTTGCCCTTGGGATTGAGGCTGACGCAGAAGGGCGCTGGCGAGTTCACCCCCTGCAATATGTTCATGTTGTAGCTCACCAGCGGCCGAGCCTCGTCGTCCCCGTCCAGCTGATAGTTCCAGCTGGCCCAGGCTTTGCGACGAGTGGGCAGACAGCTGGCATCGGTATGGAGCCAGACATCGTTGGCCTGATAGGCCATGTCGCCCAGAATCGCCTGCTCCCGCTCGCTCGCATCGGTAAGCAGGGCCAGCGCCTGATCGCTGTGGCAGGCGAGGATCACCTCGTCAAACTGCTCCTCGCCATAGCTGCTCTGGATCAGCACCCCCTCGGTCAGCCGCCGGATCCCCTGTACCGGGCAAGCGAGGCGGATCTGCGGCTGCCAGCCAGCCGTGAGCGGGCCTATGTACTCCCGCGAGCCGCCCGGGATCACGTACCACTGGGGACGGTTGGCCACATCGAGCAAGCCGTGATTGGCAAAAAAACGCAGGAAAAAGCCAAGGGGAAAGGCGCGCATGTCCGCCAGGGTGGATGACCAGATGGCCGCCCCCATGGGCAGAATGTAGTGGCGGGCGAAGTAGTCACTGAAATCCCCCACCTGCAAGAAATCCCCGAGCGTCAGCTCAGAGCTCTCTTGTTGCCGTTGACTATCAGCCAGCCAGGCGCGCGCTTCCCGGTTAAAACGCAGGATCTCGGCGACGAAGCGGTAAAAACGCGGGCTCAGCAGATTGCTGCGCTGGGCAAACAGGGTGTCAAGATTGTGACCGTTGTACTCGAGCCCCTCCGGGCTCTTCACCGAAAAACTCATCTCGGCGTCCTGGCGTGCCACGCCGATCCGCTCCAGCAATGTGAGGAAATGGGGGTAGGTGCGATCATTGAACACGATAAAACCGGTGTCGATGGCATAGCTGCGACCGGCCAGGCTGACATCGACGGTGGCGGTGTGGCCACCCAGGGTGGGGGCCGCCTCAAACAATGTGATGTCGTGGCACTTGTGGAGCAGAAAACCGGCGGTAAGCCCGGAGATACCTGAGCCGACGATGGCAATCTTTTTCTTCATGAATGGCGTCCTTTCGAAACAAGCGTGCTGCCAAGCCGCAGCCAGAGTCCCACCGGCAGGGCGCCAAGCAGGCGCAACAACCAGATGAAGCGGCGGGGAAAGTGGATCTGATGACGACCGGCGGCCAGTCCGGTCAGGATGGTGCGAGAGGCCTCCTCCACCGTCACCAGACAGGGCATGGGAAAATCATTTTTCGCAGTGAGCGGGGTCTGTACAAAGCCGGGGCGGATCAGGGTCACCGCGATTCCCCTGGCCTTGAGATCGAGACGCAAGGTATCGGCCAGATAGTCGAGGGCCGCCTTGGAGGCGCCATAGGCTTCCGCCCTTGGCAGTGGCAACCAGCTCACCGACGAGCTGACGATGGCGAGCCGCGCCCCCTCGCCAAGCAGCGGCAGAAAAGCGGCAAGCGCGTGGCCGGTAGCGATGAGATTGGTCTCGATCACCCTGGCAAACAGCTCACCGTCAAAGCCGTCCGCCACATCCATGTATTCGCAGCTGCCGGCATTGAGGATCAACAGATCCAGCGGCGGCAGGCTGGCAGCCACCTCTGCCATGGCCGCCGCATCCCGTGCATCGAACTGCAAGGGGGTAATACCGTCCCGGGCCAACTGTGCCAACCGCTCGCTATCACGACCGCAACCCCACACCTGCCAGCCCGCCTGCCTATAATCGAGCGCCAGCTGGCGACCCAGCCCGGAACTGGCGCCGGTGATCAACACACATCTGCTCATGTCCCCAGCCTCCCCTTGATGGTACGCACCACGGGCCCAAGCAGCGGCAACTGCTCGTAAAGCATGGCGCCGAGATCGAAGTAGTCGCGATGCAGACACACCTTGTCTGCGGCGTCGAACTCAAGGTGGGTGGCCCCCTCAACCCGCACCGGCTGACCAGCAGCCAGTCTTGGGTGAGAGAGGGTCATGACCCAGCTTATCCAGGCCTCGCGACCCTGTTGCTGCTGGCTGGTTATCTCGAAGCGGCAGTCGGCGAGGCGCTGATAGAGGGCCGCAAAATAGTCGGTGAGCGCCGTCAGCCCCTCGATACGGTGGGCCGGATCGATGAAGATCACCTGCTCGGCATAAACTTCCGGCAAGCGATACAACTGCTGCTTGTCCAGTTGCTGGTAAAGGGCAATAAAGCGGGCCAGCGGCGCGTTCATCCTATTTCTCCAGGTGGCGAAACATCTCGATGGCTTTTACCCGGGCAAGGGCATGATCCACCATAGGGGCAGGATATCCCCATCCTCCTTTGAGTCGCAACCAGTCATGGGGCTGGTGCACATAGGCGACAGGGACATCGGCCAGTTCAGTTACCCAGGTACGAATAAAGTCTCCTTGTGGATCAAATCGTTGCCCCTGAGTGGTGGGATTGAACACCCGAAAGTAGGGGGCTGCATCGGCACCCGTTCCCGCCGCCCACTGCCAGCCGCCGTTGTTGGCCGCCAGATCCCCGTCAATGAGCTGGCTCATGAAATAATCCTCCCCGAGCCGCCAGTGGATGTGCAGATCCTTGGTCAGGAAGCTCGCCACTATCATCCGCAACCGGTTGTGCATCCAGCCGGTGGCGTTGAGGCAGCGCATGGCCGCATCGACGATGGGATAGCCGGTCCGCCCCTCGCACCAGGCGGCCAAGGCTTCCGGATCCCAACCCCAGGGCAAGGCCGCGGTCTCGGGTTTGAACGGCAGATTCATGGAGAGGGTCGGCACCAGCACCAGCAGGTGGCGATAGAACTCGCGCCAGACAAGCTCGTTGAGCCAGACGAAACCGGGCTGCGCCTTGGATTGGGGTCGGTAACCGAGCCGCTGCTGCAGCGCCCCTACGCACTGGCGCGGGCTTATGATGCCCGCGGCCAGATAAGGCGAGAGAATGGAGGTGCCCGCCTGCGCCGGAAAGTCCCGGGTCTCCCCATAGTCAAGCACCGCCCGTTCCAGAAAATCGTGCAGACGGCGCTGGGCCTCGGCCTCCCCCACTGGCCAGTGCGGATCCGGCGACACGTCGCCCAGCTCAGCATCGACACATGCCCTTTCGACCAGCGGTTGCCACGGCAGCGGCTCGCCCCGTGGCGCAGGGGCTCTGTGAATGACGAAGCCATCCTCCTCCAGCGCCTTGAACCAGGCTCGGCTGAAGGGAGTGAACACCTTGAACATCTCCCCTGCGCCTGTCAGCACCCGCCCCGGGGGCAGCACGCAGCAGCCGTTGAACCAGTGGCAACTCATCTCCTGCTCTGCCAGCGCGGCACCGACGCCGCTGTCACGGCGCAGTTCGTCGAGCTCGATGGCCTGATTGGCGTAGATATGAGTGACACCGAGCTCCCGGGTCAGGGCCGCCAGCGCCGCGGGCAGCTCGGCAAAGATCTCGACCCGCAGCAGATGAAGCTGGATGCCAAGCGCCGCCAGCTCGCGGCCCAGCGCATCGACCTGCGCCAAGATAAAGCGCTGACGGATGGCGGCCATCTTGTGTTGCCGCCACTGGGTCGGGGAGATGACAAACAGGGCGGCCACCTCCCCCGTCTCGGCGCAAGCATGTCGCAAAGCCGGATTGTCGGCGAGGCGCAAGTCATTGCGAAACCAGACCAGCTTCATGGGGTCTTACTCCCGCGCACGGCACCGCCACGGGCTGCCGGTTTGTCCAAACTGACTTCAGCCAGAGTGGGCTGCCAACCATGGGCCGCCAACCAATCCGCGTCATAGAGGCGGCCCAGCTCGCCAAACATGAGAGTGCCCGCCGGCCAGCCAGTGGCCATATCCGGCTTGCCAAGCCCGGCCCCCAGCAGCAGCAACCAGGGCGTGGCCGCCCGCCCCTCCAGCAGGGCAAAGTGGCGTGGCTCGACGGCCCCCAGCAGCTGCACCTCATAACCCTGGCCGATCAGCTCATAGGCAGACCAGACCAGATCGAGGGGGCCGACCTGACCCCAGCTTGCGAGGGTAACCGGGCGTCCCTTCTCTTGTTCGATGAGGTGGCGAGCGAAGCGGGTATGAAGCCAGCCCAGCCACACCTGTTGCAGCAGCTCGCCATCGGGCCGCTCGCGCCACAGGCCGAGCAACTGCCCCACCAGGGGTTGCAACACCCGGCTGCGCACCAGCTCGAACGGGTAGCTCGCCAGCAGGTCATTCAGTTGCGCCTCCACCTTGCGCTGGTTGAGGCCAAGCACCGACTGGCATAGCTGCTCCAGGGTCTGCTGCCAGTGATCGCTCACCAGCTGGGATTGGGGTTCGTTCAGCAATCCCTTGACCTGACCTATGCTCACCCCCCGCTCCAGCCAGCGCTGGATCTCGCCTATCTGGCGGATATCCTGCTCGCTGTAGAGGCGATGCCCCTTCTCGGTGCGGGCCGGCTGCACCAGCCCGTAGCGGCGCTGCCAGGCACGCAGGGTCACGGCATTGACGCCGGTGAGGCGGGAGACATCACGAATGGGGTAAATCCCCACATCTGGCAAAGGAGCAACTTCGTGCGGTAAATCAGACATAACTACGTCCATCAAACAGAGGGGTGGATCGCCCCGGTGCACACAGCGCGCCGGGGCAACAAAGCGGGATCAGAGCCCGTAACGCAGCTTGAGCGTATCGGGGTGCGGATTGAGATAGACCTGCTGCGCCAGATAAGGATTGGGGTATTCCCGCAGGTAGTGGCGGATCAGGGTCAACGGCACCAGCAAGGGGAAGATACCGGTGCGGTACTTGTCTATGGTGTCGGCCAGCTCCTGCTTCTGGGACGGGGTCAGTACCCGCTTGAAGTAACCCTGCAGGTGCATCAGTACATTGGTGTGGCTGCGGCGATTGGCCCGCAGGGTCAGGGCCGCCATCAATCCTTTGATGTAACTGTCGGCGACCTGCTGCAGGTTGGCCTTACCGAGGTTGCCCAGAAGCTTGCCAAGGATGCGGTAGTGGGTGGTGGCATGGGAGAGCACCAGATACTTGTAACGGGAGTGAAAGCGGATGAGCGCCGCGGCACTGAGCCCCTGGGCGCAGAGCTGCTGCCAGTCATGGTAGGCGAAGACCCGCAACACGAAGTTTTCTCGCAAAATGGGATCACACAAGCGGCCATCTTCTTCCACTGGTAACAGGGGGTTAGCCTCCATCAACGCCTTGGCAAACAGGCCAGTCCCCTCCTTGGCACTCCCCTCGTTGTTGGCGCCATAGATGCGTACCCGCTCCATGCCGCAGCTGGGGGACTTGGCGCAGAGGATGTAGCCCGAGATAAAGTCGAGCTGACGAGCCTTCTGCTCGCTGAAGGCGATCAGTTGCTCGGTGACATCGAAGCTCCCGTTGCTCGCCTCGGCGCGGATCTCGCCATGGCGCTTGACCAGGCGGATGGCGGCGCGCGGCGCCCCCAGGCCGATGGCCATCTCGGGACAGACGGGGTGATAATCGAAGTGAGCGCCAAGATCCCGTTCGCAAAAGCTGGAGCGCTTGTGGCCCCCGTCGAACCGTACTTCCTGTCCCAACAGGCAGGCACTGATACCGACTTTAATCTTGTACATGTTGACGCTCCTTGTATAAGCCTGAGTTCAGTTATAGCAGTTATACAAAGAAAAGAAAGTTGTATAACTATTGCGGACTGATACGGCACAAGGGCAAAAACAGGATCACCAGAAATGAAAAAGCCCATGACAGACGTCATGGGCAAGCAATCAAGACACTACGGGAGGGAAGATCAGAAGCTGTACTTCACACCCAGGCTGGAGATGGAACCTTTTTGCAGATCCCAGTTGCGATAGGTGTAGTCGGCAGTGAGGGCCAGGTTCTGGCTCACCTTGTAGGCGGCGCCCACTTTGAAGTCCTGCATGTCGTCGGTCATGTTGGCGTAACGGTAGCCGGTGGAGAGCTCGACGGCGCCAATGTCATAGCGCAGGCCCACTTCACCGTACATGCTGCCGCTGTTCTTGCGGTTGATGTTGTCCCAGCCAGTGTTGTTCACGTTGGCAGCCACTTCGCGCTCCATGCTGTAACCCATCAGACCCGCTTCACCGTACAGGTTCAGACCGGTGCTGAGCGGGGTGTAGACACCCAGACCCAGGCTGGAGAGGCCCATGCTGTCGTTGCCATCATTGCGGGAGGTGTATTCGCTGCCCAGACGGCCATAGAAGTTGGAACCGAAGCTCTTGGAGAGATCCAGATTCAGGCCACCGAAATCGCGGTGGTTGCTGTCTTTTCCGCCGATGTGATCGGACTTGGTGTGTGCCCAGGTCACGCCGCCCTTGGCATAGCTGAAGGCATCCTGTGCCAGAGCGGAAGTAGAAGCGAAACCGGCCAGAACCAGAACAGAAAGTGCAACTTTTTTCATTTTGATGACTCCACGTGTTGAGCTAGTTGAGACCTAGCTGGAATGGAGCCATTGTGCCGAGCAGGCGGGAGAATACCGAGCGGCAAGCTGTTGCTAAATCATGTCAGATGTAAGCAACTGTTGCTGGCGGTTACCGAATTAACAATTGAGCCCAAACAGGCTCAGTCATGGAACCTGTTTGGCAAAAGGCATCGGGGTGGCGAGGGCTTAGCGGAATTCCACTTCCTCAATCTCGACTCGCACCAGGGGTTGGCCAGTCAGACCGGCCGGGCGCGGCATTTCGATCACCAGGGAGGGACGCTGCTGACCCTTGCGCAGATAAGACTCCGGCAGGCGGTTCTCGCCCACCCAGAAACGGGCCTCCTGCCTGGCCAGCTGGGCACCCTGCTCGCTGAACAGGGTGACACTGCCGCGCACCCGCACCACGCTGCGGCTGCCCGTGTTGCTCACCATGAATTGCAGCGACAGGGGATCCGAGCCCTCAATCTTGTCGAGCTTGACGCCGATCCCGTCCTTGACCGCCTGGGCCAGCAGATCCGGATTGGTCATCGCCTGCTCGGTCAGCACGGGGACTGCCACCGTACCCGTGACCACATCACCGCTCGCCGTCGGCTTTATCAGCAGATATTCCCAGGTGAAGTCATCGTTGAGCTGCACCTGGCGGCCATCGGGCAGGGTGACCTGGGTCAGGGGGGCAGCCTGTGCCAGCAAGGGTGACAGACAAAGGGCAACCAGCAAGCGGGACAAAGGTTTCATAGGACTGTGGCTCGGCGTCGATGGAAAAGGGCGTCAGTATAAAGAGTCGGCCACAACTTGCCTATGACCCGACTCACGTTCTTGCCCGCTGCGGCCAGCCTCAGCCGGCCAGCCCCTGCCGCTCCTCCTCCAGCACCATGTCCAGCGTCACCAGATCGAACGCTGTGCTCTTGAGGGCATTGAGGATATCCGGTTGCAAGTCGAATACCTGGGCACGCAGCCGCTGCGGTACGCGTACCCGTGCCAGGGTGGTCGCCTGATCGGAGAGGGTATGAAAGAACACCTGCGCCTCCTCCAGCCCCATGTCGGCCAGCATCTGCTCCGCCATGTCCACCATGCGCAGATGGCGCTTGTCCACCAGTTCGGGATCCGAGAAACGACGGCTCAGGCAGCCGTGGGCACTCTTGCCCCAGCGCCCCAGCTGTCGTTTGTTGAAGCCGTAACGAACGTCCCTGTGGGTCATACCTTGCTTGGCAAACAGCCAGAGGGTGTTGGCCGGCAGGCTACCGAAGCGGCGCAAATACTCCTGCAACTCCTCGACCGGGGCGGGCAGCAGCATGGGCAGATGACTCCAGTCGGTTTCCCGCGCGGTGAGATGACAGATGTAGCGTACCGGATCTATCACCTCGTTGAGGTGACGCAGGTGATCGCAGAAGATCATCTCGTCGGTCTTGATGATCCTCTGCTCTATGTCATAGCGCTGACAGTAGCGTTTGGCCCGCGCCACCTCCTTGCGGCTGCGGGTCGGGCTGTCCAGGGTGACGGCCCTGACCCGGACCCCGCTGGCACGGCACAAATCCATGCTGTAGCAGGATTCCAGTCGGCCAGAGAAGGAGACCACCAGTTCGCCGTAGCTGGCCAGGGTCTCGACAAGCAGCTGCTCCCTGGCCTGAAAGGTCTGATCGTATCCTCGATTCAGCACAACTATATTGGCATCCATAATGACAACACCGGATGATAAATTGGTCGCCATTGTGCCGTAACAATCCTGAATAAACCCTTAAAAGAGCAGGGGAAATCAGAATTTAATGATCATCTCCTGCCAATTCCCTTCATTTTCATCCTGTTGCGCATCATAAATTCGCAGTTTCGCCTGATGCACCTGATGCGCCCGCAAAAAGCCCTCCGCCTGCTCCAGGGAGCCAAACGTCAGCCTGCCCCCCTCGCTGTCGGTGAGACACAGCATCTCGCCGTCGACCTCGACACAGAGCTGGTAACCGCTGCCATCCAGGCAGGCGATCAGCAAGCCGGCATCCGGATAGTGACTCAACCAATTGCGAAACCGGCCATGCTCCATAACGTCTCCTTGAGCATTCCTGACTGTTGGCTCAACCGGGCAGATAGCCCAGCGATAGCAGCTGCTGACGGCAGCTGGGCGCATCGGTAAACACCAGCCCCCCGATCCCCAGCGCCTGCGCGGCTGCCACGTTGGCGGGGCTGTCATCAATAAACAGGCACTCGTCGGCCTTCAGGTCAAACGACACCAGCAGATAGCGATAAATATCCGGCTCCGGTTTCATCATCCGCACCCGCGCCGAGACCACCTTGCCGCTGAAGAAGCGCCAGAACGGCTGCTGCTCCAGCCAGTCGATGCTGGCATGACCCATGTTGGAGAGCGCATAGAGCGTATGGCCTGCGCCATGCAACTCGGCTATCAGGGTCAGCATAGCGGGATCCGGCAAGAGCGATGCGGGCACCGCCTGCAAAATGGCAAGATTCTGTGCCGCAGGCAAGCCGGTGCGCTCCTGCGCCTGACGGGCCATGGTGTGCAGCGACAGCGTGCCCCGGTCCACCTCCAGCCAGTCCGAGTGGTTGAACAGCCGCTCCGCCAGCGCCTCAGCATCGTCCGGCCCTCGCACTGAGCTCACTATGCCCACCGGATCCCAGCTCACCACCACCCGTCCCAGATCAAAAATAATCGCCATTGTTACCTCCTCATGATACCTCTGCCGCTGAGCCAACCGCCGCAACATGACGCTTGAATGGCCCCGTCGGCACACGCAAATACCCTGCCCCGTTCGCCTCCCACGGGCAAGTTTTACTTGCATCCCACGCCCAAATCCCTTAATGGTTATGACGATATTTTCAGGACAAGACCCATGCACGCACCATTCTTCTTTGCTTTCTCGTTTATCCGGCCCACATGAGGGAAGGCCCTGTCGTCGCATGAACAGAAAGCAAAGACGAATCGAGCCTCCCCTAGCGGAGGCTTTTTTTTGCAGCTACCACACTCGATTATTTGGATAGGGAACCACCATGGCTACGCTCGACGAGATCAGACAAGACATCACCCGGTTGGATCAGGAGCTGCTTGCCCTGCTGGCCAAGCGCAAGACCCTCAGCATAGAGGTTGCCCGTGCCAAGCAGGCCAATCCACGTCCCATCCGCGACACCCAGCGCGAGCAGGACCTGCTGGTCGCCCTGATCCAGCAGGGCCGACTGCTGGGGCTGGATGCTCACTACATCACCCGCATCTATCACACCATCATCGAAGATTCCGTGCTCTCCCAGCAGGCCTATTTGCAGAGCCTGCTCAACCCGGAACAGCAGGAACCCATGACCAGCGTCGCCTATCTGGGGCCGCGCGGTTCCTACTCTAGCCTGGCCGCCCGCAAGTATCTGGCCCGCTACAAGGATCAGGTGATAGAGGTGAACTGCCAGAACTTTCGCGAGGTGCTGGATACGGTGGAATCGGGTCGCGCCGCCTTTGGCGTGCTGCCCATAGAGAACACCAGCTCGGGCTCCATCAACGAGGTGTATGACGTGATGCAGCACACCAGCCTCTCCATCGTCGGTGAGCTGACCTACCCCATAGAGCACTGCATTCTCACCGCAGTACCAACCGAGCTTGGCCGCATCAAGACCTTCTACGCCCACCCCCAGGTGTTCCAGCAGTGTTCCCACTACCTGAGCAAGCTGGAAGGGGCACGCCACGAGATCTGCGACTCCTCCTCCAGCGCCATGATGAAGGTCAGGGAGCTGGCAAGCCCGGAAGCGGCGGCAATTGGCAGCGCGGCTGGCGGTGAGCTGTACGGACTGGACGTGCTGGCCGAGCAGCTCGCCAACCAGAAAGAGAACTACAGCCGCTTCATCGTAGTGGCACGCAAGCCCATCGACGTGGCGCCACAAATTCCGGCCAAGACCACCCTCATCATGTCCACCTCACAGAAGCCCGGCTCCCTGGTGGAGGCGCTGCTGGTGCTGCGCAACAACGAGATCAACATGACCAAGCTGGAATCCAGACCGGTACAGGGCAACCCCTGGGAGGAGATGTTCTATCTGGATGTTTCCGCCAACCTGCAGACCCCGGCCATGCAGGTCGCGCTGATGGAGCTGACCAAGATCACCCGCTACATAAAGGTGCTGGGCTGCTACCCGAGCGAAGACGTCAAGCCGACGACTGTGCCGCCGGTACTCATGGGCAACTGACCATTTTTGCCAACAAAAAAGGCGAACATCATGTTCGCCTTTTGTTTTTCTGCCTCGCCGTCAGAACTGACCGGCCATCAACTGGTTGATGTTGTAGAGGGCTCGGGTATCGAGCTCCATCTCGGTGGCATAGGTATTGCCTCGGGGATAGGAGGCCACCACCCGGGCACCACGCACCATGCCGGCCACAGACACATCCAGCGAGTTGGAGACCTGGGTCAGGTCCTTGTAGCTGCTCTGGCCCCGCACTTGCTGGCCATTGAGCTGTTCAGCCAGCTCGCGATAGGCATCCATCTTGGAAGCGCGGATCGCCTGCAGCATCTTCTCCGACTGGGAGGGGCCGGGCTGAATGTCGATCACCGCATACCCCACCGCCTTGAGCACCGGAAAATCATCGGGCCTGCCACCCTGGGTGTAATCCACTACCCGGTTACCACTGCAACCGGTGAGCAAGAGTGCCAGCAGGCAACCAAACAAGATCTTCATGACTCGCTCCTTAAGGTGTCAGGTTGACCAGATGACCGCCCGGTCTAGCCTGACTGTCACGGATCAGAAAACCGCGATTAATCGATGCCCGCCCGAAAGAGTTGTTGGCACCGGACAGAAATTGTGGCGGGATCAGGCTCTGGGCCGTGGTCTCCACCATCTTGGTACGCATGTCGATAATACGGGCGTTGACCAGGACCCCATTGCTGTTGCGGCTGAAAGTACCGGTCAGGACGCGGGAGATGGGCAGCCGGGGGGCGAGATCCCGATGGTTGCGGCTCATCACGAAGTCACCCTGCGGGGTCACCCTGATGCTGCCGGTCATCTTGAAATCCACCACGACTTCCCCACGCCGGTTCAGCTCGTGGATAAAACTTTCCCCGATCTGCTGCCCCATCCAGTTGGTGTCCTGCAGGGTATCGAGATCGACGAAGGAAGCGACGGCAATCGGCTCGGTCAGGGTCGTGAGCGACTTGCGCTCCATCAGCTGATCGGTCATGCGCGCCACCAGCCAATTGAGCTCCATCCCATGAATGGCCTGGCGAGGGTCACCTATATTCCGGTTGATGGGGTCGGAACCACAGCTGGTCAGCGCCAGCACGAGGGCCAACGCCGTGATGAGTTTGTTCATGGATACCTTTCCTGTATCTGCACCTGATTCGTTATCGGTTCAGCGGGCCAAAGCTTGAGTCGGGAATGAGGCATGGATCTTGCTAATTATTTGCAGTGTGCTGTGCAACTGGCACGGTTCTGTGGTCTGTATCGGCCGGCGCCATCACTTCGACAGGGGTGAAAGCCCCGACCCGCATATTCAAGGTGTTTGTCATGAAATTACCGCTGCTGTTAACCCTGCTGCTGGCTAGCCTGTCGGTCCGGGCAGAGCTTATCGAAGCCCAGGGCAGTGCCGCCATCCTGGGGGGCGACGAGGTCTATGCCCGCGAGCAAGCCACCCGCGATGCCCTGCGCCAGGCCCTGCTGGCGAGCGGCGCCGCTGTCTCCAGCACCCAGCGTCTGGAGAACGGCAGCCTTCGCTCCGAACAGATCCAGATCCGTTCCGGCGGCGACATCCGCCAGTACCGGCTCAAGCGGGAAGAGGTGCGCAACGGCCGCATGTACATCACGCTACAGGCCGATATCCAAGCCGAACGCCAGATCTGCCAGACCCAGCACTACGCCAAGAATTTGACACTGGTCAGGCTGCGGCTTCGCTACCCGGACCAGGCGAGCTACGGTGCCCTCGACGACATGCCAGCCAGCCTGTCCCGTCGCATGTTCGAGGCACTGGCCAACGCGCCGCAAGGGGTAGCCGCGCGCCAATGGCTGGACGAAAATCTGCGCATAGACCCGCTCCACCTGCAACAGGGTGATCGCAGCCCCCTTGAGGAGATCAAGGCCCTGAGCCTTATCACCGACAGCCAGTATCTGGTGCTCGGCAGCATAGATGACCTCTCCATTGAGCCGCAGGGCGGCCAACTGACACGCTGGTACGAAGACCCCATCCGTAACTTTCGCATGCAGCTCTACCTGTTCGACGGCATCAGCGGCAGCCTGCTCAGTCGCAAGGAGTATCAGGGCCGCGCCAACTGGACCTTCGGCAAGCGGGATCAGATAGGCACCAGAGGCGGCCAGTTCTGGCAGTCCAGCTATGGCCAGGAGGTCAATTATCAGTTGCAAGAGGCGGTACAGGATCTGGTGGCCCAGCTCAACTGCGCCCCGGTCACAGCCCGAGTGATAGGCCAGAACGAGCGTGGCCCACACATCAATCTGGGTCGGCGCAACGGCGTCAAGCTCGGGGATCAGTTTCGCATCCAGCACCGCGCCGACTTCATCGACTCCTATGGCAAGTCACGTATGATGCGCAACCCGGCAGACGGCCTGTTCGAGGTGGTACAGGTATTCGAGGACGGCGCAATCATCAGCACTCGGAACAAATATTCGCCATTTAACATCCAAATCGGGGATTTGGCAGTATTGGAATAAGAATCAAGGGTTTAAAAGGGAGCGGCTTCTTGTATAATGCCCGCCACAAGGCTCCCGTAGCTCAGTAGGATAGAGCGGTCCCCTCCTAAGGGACAGGCCACTGGTTCGACTCCAGTCGGGAGCACCATATAAAACAAGGGGTTGGCATCGTCATGGTGCCAACCCCTTGGTCGTTTTTGGCCTGGGGTACCACACGGGGTACCACAGCGCGCATTCCATAGCTAGAAATCCGACAAGGCAAATAAGTCTCATTTAAATTAATTTCAGATATATATTATCTCCATGAACCTACCCAAGGGACTGCTCTGTGCAGTCCCTTTTTCATTGGAGATTTCTCATGGCTCACCTGATCGATACGATGGCCTACACCGGTCAAACGCCCTGGCATGGCCTTGGCAATGTCTTGCCCCCGCAACAATCTCTCGATATCTGGCTACAGGCAGCCGGGATGGATTGGACCATCGAGCAGAGCGACGTGATGTTTAACGTCGCCTCCGATGCACTGCATATCCGCCCCTACAGCGACAGCAAGGTACTTTATCGCTCCGATACCCTCGCCCCCCTGTCGGTGGTCTCAAGCCGCTACAACGTGGTACAGCCTCACGAGGTGCTGCACTTCTATCAAGACCTGGTGGAAGCCGGTGGCTTTGAGCTGGAAACAGCAGGCTCGCTCAAAGGTGGCCGCAAGCTGTGGGCACTGGCTAAGACCGGCCAGGATCTAAAACTCAAAGGCAATGACTTGGTAAAGTCCTATCTGCTGCTGGCAACCAGCTGCGACGGCACGCTCTGCACCACGGCGCAGTTCACCTCGCTGCGAGTGGTCTGCAACAACACCCTGCAGATGGCACTGCGCGGCGCTACCGGTGCCATCAAGGTGCCCCACTCCACTCAGTTCGATGCGGCGACCGTCAAAGAGTCGCTCGGGCTAGGGCTGTCTCATTGGGATGAGTTCAAGGCACAGACCAAGGCGCTGGCACAGCGGCCAGTCGCCCCCGAAGAGGCGCTGCGCTTTTTCAGCGACCTGTTGGCGCAACCGCTGGATGAGGAGAACATCATCCTCACCAAGCCGGTACAACGGCTGCATGAGCTCTATCAGGGCGCGGGTATGGGCTCAGAGCTTGCCAGCTCCCGCAATACCGCCTGGGGGCTGGTCAATGCTGTTACCGAATACGTTGATCACCACCGCCGCGCTCGTAGTCAGGACCACCGGCTCGATTCCGCCTGGTTTGGTCAAGGCGCCCAACTCAAATCCCAAGCGCTGAATCAGGCACTCACTCTGCTGCAGTAATTCCTCTTTCCCATTTAGACCGCATAACGACCTCACCCGGACTGGCGCAAGCCAATCCGGGCGTTGGCGTTTATGCCGTTAACAAGGAGTCGTCATGAAAGCAAAAACCAAATACGGCCAAGCTCTGCGGCTGGCCTCCACTACCCAGTTAACCCGTGAGCAGTGGCTCGCTATCCGCAAGCTCGGCATTGGTTCTTCCGATGCCGCCGTGGCTGTAGGCCTCTCCCCTTACAAATGTCCGCTCAGCCTGTGGTTGGAGAAGACCGGCCGCAAGGAGCCGGAGGATATCTCCCACAAGGAAGCTGTGCTGTGGGGCATTGAGCTGGAGCCGGTCTTGGCGCAGGTCTATGCCAAACGCACCGGCTTTCGTGTGCGCCGGGTCAATGCGGTGCTGCAACACCCCGAGCAACCCTTCATGCTCGCCAACCTCGATCGGGAGGTGGTCGGCCATTCCGATGGACCGGGCATTCTGGAGATCAAGACCGCCAGCTATCACAGCGCCCCCCAGTGGGAGGAAGGGGTGCCGGTGGCGTACCAGTGTCAGGTGCTGCATCAGCTGGCTGTCACCGGCCATGCCTGGGCTGAGGTGGCAGTGCTGATCGGCGGCCAGGATTTTCGGATTTACCGCATTGAGCGTGACGAAGAGAAGATCCAGGATCTCACCGATCGGGAAGCGCAGTTCTGGCAGATGGTTCAACAAGACCTGCAGCCCGAGCCTGACGGCTCCAATGATGCTGCCAATGCCCTGAGCTGGCTCTTCCCCTGTGATGATGGCCAGACGGTGGATCTCTCCGATTCCCCCGAGTTCAACCAGCTATTTGGCGAGCTACTGCGATTGCGTCAGCAAAAGGAAGCGGTCGAGCTGCAGGAGTCGCAGCTCAAACAACGGCTGCAAGCCACCATGGGCGACGCCACTGCCGGGCTGTTTGCCGATGGCAAGATCACCTGGAAGCGCAGCAAAGACCGGCTGGCACCGGATCTCGATAAGCTCGGTCAGGATCATCCTGACCTGCTCACCCGTTACGTCAAACCGGTGCCCGGCGTGCGCCGTTTCACCATTCAACCCTTGAGGCAAACACCATGATCAAAGGACTGGCGATTACCCCGCCCGTGATCGGGCGGATCTGCATCGGCAAGCTGGTGCAAAAACAGGATAAATGGGTGCCGGAGAAGGACGACAGCTTCACTCTCACCACCCAGATACAACAAAAGGGGGGATGGTTACTCCATCCCCTGCATCAACACTACTCATCGCAGAAAAGTGGCCAAGGGCAGGAGCAGACCAAGATCCGCGCCATTCCGGTGCGCGTGCTGTTCAACGACAGCGACTTGAATCTGCGGGCGGAATACAGCGTGTTTGACCGGCAAACCGGCAGGCCGCTCTGTGTCGGGAATGGGGAGGTGGCAAGACGTGTGGGGGCGCAAGGCATGGAGGAGGTCAGCTGCCCTGGACCAGAGCGCTGCGCCTTTGCAGGGCAACAGGGCTGCAAGCTTTACGGTCGACTGAACCTGTTTGTGGAGGGGCAAGGGGATGAGCTGGGTAGCTTTATCTTCCGCACCACCGGCTACAACTCGGTGCGCACTCTGGCGGCTCGACTGAAGTACCTGGAGGCAGTGAGCGGGGGCCATACCCGCTATCTGCCGCTCACCCTGCGGTTGCGAGCCAAGAGCACTACACAGTCCTACCGCACACCGGTCTACTACGTGGATTTAACCTTGCGGGAAGAAACCAACCTGACTGAGGCAGTCAGGCAAGCACAAGAGGCGGCCCAGCGTGACCAAGAGGCAGGCCTTGCAATCGACCAGATGGAACAAGCCGCTCGCGAGCTGCTGCGCAATGGCCAGTTTGAAGATATAGATGAAGAGGTGCCGATGTTACTGGAGGAGTTCTATCCCGAGCCAGAAATGACAGCGTCATCTTCCACCTCACAGCCTTTGGCAACCGCAACAGCACCAAAACGCCTCCGCCCTCGTTCCTCACCCCTGACCAGTAAACTGGGTAAAAACGCGGCCCCTTCACCGCCTACGCCTGAGCCACAAAGCCAATAACTTACGTTGGCATCTTGTCACATCCAATCAAATCAATCAGTAGCGCAATATTCTGCTACCCATCACTACGGGACGTTTATCACAAAGCGTCCCGTTATTTCTCCCCATCGCTGGTTTGGGGTCAATAGATCAAGCCCTAGTGACACTCACGAAATCGGCACTCATTTCATCTATTTCCCTCCATTTTCAGGTCAAGAAGGTCTCTTCGAGACTTTTGACCATGGGGGTCAGTGTACCTTGCCCTATTGACCGGGAGGAGACCATGGCACTGGTAGGTTACGCACGTGTTAGTACGGGAGGTCAGAGTCTTGAAGTCCAGCTTCGAGCGCTGGCCGAATGCAATAAAGTTTTCCAAGAGAAGGTTAGCGGTGCCAGTGATGATAGGCCACAACTTGCTCTCCTCTTGGATTATGTGAAGGAGGGGGATGTGGTGATGGTTACCAAGCTGGACCGTCTGGCTCGTAATACTCGTCACCTATTGGAGATATCAGAATTTCTACAACACAAGCAAGTTGCATTGCGGATATTGAATCTGGGGATCGATACCTCAACGCCTACCGGCAAGTTAATGCTCACCATGATCGGTGCTATCGCAACCTTTGAACGAGAGTTGATGTTGGAGCGGCAAGCTGAAGGTATTGAGTTAGCCAAGCGCCGAGGTGTTTATAAGGGTCGTAAGCCTACCGCAATGGCAAAAGGTAATGAAGTTCTTGCACTGGTTGCCAAAGGATTACCCAGATCTGAAATTGCCAAGCGCACGGGGATCAGTATCTCCAGTGTGCAACGCATTCTCAGATCTCAGAGCAACTGAAAAGTAGTGTGGTTTACCGTTCCTGGCGATAGCCATACACCTCTATTTAATAATAGTTATTCGGTGAGATAAAAAATGAAAAAGCTGACATTCTGCTTACTACTAACTCTTATGTCTGGAAGTCTATCACTACGGGCAGCAGAGCCGTTTACAGGCTTTCTGCCGGCACTAGTGCAGGACAAAACAGGGAAACCATTTTGGTGTAACGCCCATTTGAAGTTAAACAGAAAATGTATCGCAACTGAAATCAATAATCTTTCAATGGTCATTGTTCGCAGTCAGCCATTCGGTGAGTGTGAAGCAGGCATGTGGGGCTGGATCGCCACTGCGGGCTCCCCCCAGAAAATTGCCATTGGCTACACAATTACGCCTGATGAAAAATTCAATATTTCAATGAAAGACATGTGTCGACTAGGAACCATTGTCAAATTTCAACCAAACAAAAAATATAAGAGTGAGGATGACTTGGTTGGTTTTTACAATGGAAAAGAAATATTCAGATATCTCGGACGTAAATAACTGAATAAATTAAGAAAAAGTGATTATTACGAGGATTTCCATGAAAGACATAAATCGATATTTACTGGCCTCCACACTGATATTCTCGGCCATAGCTTGCAGTGCCCAAGAACAACGTTATGTTGCTATCCAACACACCGACACTGTATACGCCAACCAAGGCGTCTGTGCGTACCACTTTTCCCTCGATAGTGGTGGAGCAGATGAGTTTGGTCACTTGTATATCACGCTGCAGTTTAATGACAAGAAGGGCAAAGCGCTGGCCGAATCAACGCTGGAAGTTGAACCGTTCGGCGGGAGCTCCGCTACACGCTATGGCGGTGGCTTTACGGAAGTTGACTGCGGACAGGTAGAGCAGGCCAAGTCCATCGCCATCATTCAGGCAACCGAGGTGCTCGCTCACAACGAAGTCACCCGGCTACCAGTTTCCACCTTCACCCCCGAGTTTCATCAACCACTGAAGATAACCGCTGGCGGCAATTAGCCCGCTCAGGAAAAACAAAGCCAAAGGGCGTCACCGTAATGGTGACGCCCTTTTTCATTTCCAACTCTTGATGAGGATCATCACTCCATGACACGACATTTCATTATCGGCGATCACTTGGTAACACCACAGTCTGAAGGCCACCATCATGGCATCTTTGTTGGCCATGACCAGGTCATTCACTGTCTACCATCCGCTTCAGGAAAGCACTCAGGCCTACTGGCGCTGACCTCGCTGGCTCAATTCAGTCAGCACTGCGCTATTGAGGTCAAACCCCATGCTCAACGCCTGTTCAGTCGAGAGGAAAGCCTGACACGGGCTTACGCCCGACTCAGTGAAGGAGAGCTGGGCCAGCCGTTTGCCAACAGTGAGCTGTTTGTCACGTGGTGTATTGAAGGGATTCAGCATCCCCCCAAGCTGCTGCAGACCGCTGTAGCAACGGTGGTGGCTGCCGAAGTCGCTCGTCACACGTTAGGCAAGGCGGCCACCAGTGCAACGGCAGGACTTGCTGCCAGCACGCTGGCCACAACGGCTGGCGGTAGTGGCGCTGCTGCAACGGTAGTGTCGGTGACCGGTATTGCCACAGCCCCATTGTTAGCCCCCCTTGCCGTGGGCGCCGTCGCAGCCTATGGCGTCAGCAAGCTGTGGGATTGGTTAAACGACTGACCCATCACTTCCAAGCAAAAGCAGGGGGCTCCCCCCCTGCTTGCACTCAATGAGGAAACACCATGACCATTCCCTTTTTCCGGGACGGCTTTGCCCTGCCCGTTGACCAAGCATTGCTGGTTCTGCTCAACCAGGAAATCGCTAAAACCGAGCTCAATCTTGAGCGCTTAACCCAACTGACCTTCAACTTTCGTAACCCCGGCTACAGCGCCGAACAAGGCGGCGTGCACCCAGTCGAGATCCGGCTGATCCGTGGGCTCGATGGCTGGCTGTTCGATTACGTCACCGACTTCAGTTATCAAGGGCTGGGGCAGGATGTCGAGCTCTGCAGAGAGCTCGATTTCAACTTCCTCGATGGGGAACACACCATGTTGGGCTGGGGACCGTTGCGACTGGCCGAAGCACGGGAGTTGTTCGATATCTGGCAGAGCAATTTCATTGCCTACTGCCGGTTGGAATGCTTCAGCGTCACGGTCGCAGGAGATTAGGAGGACACGATGCCCCATGAATTAGCGCTCTCCCACTACTCACGTCAGTGGCTGGGACAAGTTGCCGCCAACGCCAAGATAACCCCCACCAGCAGTGGTCAGCGCTGGCTGCTACACCTGACACCGGATAGCCCACACATCCGCACAGTCACACTGCAGGTCCGTTGGTCTGGCGTGCAGTGGCAACTGCTCACCATCAGCAATGCCGATGACGGGCGCACTATGAGCCAGCCGAGAGATGAGATCTATATCGACCCTAAACACAGCTGTTTCTGGCGTTGCCAAGAAGGGCCCGTCTCACTCACCGATCAGCCTCGTGTGCTTGCAAGCTTCCTGACTGACCTGCAGCGCATCTGCATCCATCGCGGCTATGCCGTGGAGAGTTACCCCATCGCCGACAAGGAGAGCGAAGATGATTAACGCCGTGATCGCCATCGAGCTGGAGGGTTATCTTGAGCACGATGGTCAGATTGAAGCTGTGCATGACCGAGACCAGCCGGTGGACGGTTATGCCCTCTACTTGCGCTATGAAAACGAACAGGGCAATGCACTGGCTCAATGGCTGTGCGACCACCCGGATCACCGCTGGCTAACCCAGCTAGGCACCCTGCTCGCGACCAGTTACCACATCCCGTTGCACGACAGCACTACTCACACCCTTGCGGCCTGAACACCGCCAGCCAATCCTGCAACCACCATATTTACTAACCCATTAACCAAATACCTCGCCTACTCTGCCGCATCCCACGCGGTTGGGCGATAGCGTATGGAGCCTAATCATGTTGCATCACAAACTGATCGCCGGGGAGCAACCCGGTACTTATCTCGTCACCGGTCTGGTTAACGAAGATGATTTGTTAAATATCGCCAACCAGATTGCTCGCCAGAAACTGGCCAAGGGCGTCGCGATTACAGACAAACACTTGGCACAACAGGCGCTGCAAACCCTATTGCAGAGTAGGGAGCACGAAGTATTTGCCATGCTGTTTTTGGATAACCAGCATCGGATCCTGGCATATGAGGAACTGTTTCGTTGCACGCTCAGCAGTGCCTCCGTGTATCCAAGGGAAGTCGTCAAACGTGCTCTTGCGATCAATGCGGCTGCATTGATGCTGGTGCATAACCACCCGTCGGGATACCCGGAACCCAGCCGGGCGGATATTGAAATCACCCATAGATTACAAAGTGCCTTGGCTCTTGTGGATATCCGCCCCCTGGATCACCTAATTGTCGGCACTGAAGGTGTAATGTCGCTGGAAGAACGGGGGCATTTACAATGAGTCCTCACCTTTAGGCTGTCATACAATTAAGGCCCACCAAAGTTGGTGGGCCTTAATTGTGGTTTTATATTTTTTTGCGTTGAACGCAAGAAGCGGGGCTGTATCACCAAATATATTTCAACCATGCCTTTAGCTTAATGTTGTTAGCTCCTCAACTGCGACTCTTGTTGCACCACCATGTTGTGTCACGCGGGCCCGACACTTTATCTTGATCGCACCTCGTGAGAATGAATCATCCGAGGCCTTACTTGACCACACATAGGCTTCCCCTGCTTTAAGAAGAGACATACGTTCTGGAGTCAAGTTACCAAGAGCAGCATTGGCTTTTTGAATATGTTTCAGCCAAGCAGGAGAGTTAAACTTATGCATGATTATCTGGCTTGAAAGCTCTATAAGACTGACAGGCACAGATGGTGGGTCCTGGCTCGCAACCATGATACTAACACCCTTGTGCCGCATTTCTCGTACAACCTCGATGAGCCCTGCAACCAGATCGGGACTCTCGATGTATTTGTGGGCCTCATCGAACACCACCAGTTTGTTGAAGCTGCGCCCATCTATCCGGGCATCAGCGAACAACTGCAGGAGCACGACAAACAGTCCGAGTGCCTCGTCCTTCTCAATGAACTCGTCTCGCAGATCGACGATGATCAGTCGACCAGGTCTCACAACCTCGGTAAGAGATGTGCCGTCATTGATATACTCAGCGGCTAAATCGAGACGCATCCGAGCCAACTCCTTGAGGTGTTCGGGAACTGATGATGCGTCGATGCCCGTACGTAAGCCCTCAAGGGTGATGTCATCACGCATCGCCTTCATGATGCGCATGATCTGGCGGATATAGGTGGCTTGATTGCCTACGGCGCCCATCAAAAACTTCCAGTGCGAAGCCTTCAGCTCTGATGCAGAGAACTGCAAAGGCCGTACTTCGATGTCTGGGTACTCGGCCTGACGCTCTTCGATCTTGTCTGTTGGAACAAGAAGCAAGACATCTGCGAGTGCTTTTGGCTCCGCGCCATAGCTCTCCTTCAGCGCACGAACCTGATCTTCCACAGAATTCGCCCCCACCATCGACGTAAACTCAGGCTTGTAGTCCATCGTCGGGCTGTAGTGGAAAATCACCGTAGACAGCGGCTCTGGCAGGCAGTTGATACCAGGGATCTGCAGCGACGCCATCTCTGCCACGCAGCCCAAGGTGTAGCTCTTCCCACCCCCCTGAACGCCGAACAGGCTGATGGTGTGGGTCTGATTGAGGTCAAGTGCTACCTTGCGTCCAGACACTTCGCCAATCAGGCCGTACTGAGGTGTTGCTCCTGTGGTACCGAGCATGATGTCGTAGGCCACTAGGCTATCGGTAGCCTCGCCGCCTTGAGACTGCGACCGTGTAGCGAACGCATTCTGGGGAGCCACCTCCTCCGTAACAAGAACTGGTGAGGGCACTTGTTCCGTGGTCGTATCTGAACCCGGCGCGTCTGTAGACGGTAGTGATGTGTCAGGGCTTGCAGCCTGTACGGCGTCAATTGACCGCGGAGTCGTTTGCACCAAGGTGGTTGGTTCCAGCTCCCGCACGGGCACGCTGGAAGCCTTCTCATGTTGCGTTAATCTTTCCCTCGGGCGGTCGTCCCAAGCGAGCGTTCGATCCCGTGGTGGGCTTAGGAAGGCTGCCGTTTCAAATGTGGGGACAGCCGGTGCCAACTCCCTGCGACGAAGCAGTTCCAGCGTGACCTCTCTCACGGTGTCGGTAGAGCGTGAGTACTGGATACTGGCCACTGGTTCGGTGTCAGTAACGGCCGACTCCACCAACTGCCGGATCAAATCACTACCGATCCGATAGAACTCGATGCCGTTTTCATGCTCGGCGGGCTCAGTACCTGGCTTGCTGAAGTCAAACACCACTGCACTTCGCGTGAATTGCAGGGTGTAAGGGTGTTCATCGAGACGTCGCAGGAAGTAGTGGGCTTCTTCAGCTGCTTCTGGCAAGACCACGCCGTAGCGCTCAGAGCGATCTAGGTAAAAGCCTAGCAGCGCAGCGAGATCTCGATTCTTTATAGGGCGGTCAGGCCGATCTACATCAGCCATCTTGGGGTCGAAGTGATAGGCCAATACGTGCTCGGACTGAGCGATCTGATCAGCGATTGACGCCTTCAACTGCGCGTATGCAGCCACATCGCCCACCTGGCTGTAGCACTTCACTTCGACCAGCCGGCACGTCACTACACGGCTTGCTGGATCGAGATCGAACAGGGCAAGGTCAGTCCGCCGGAAGCTGACTTCATCGCCCATTTCCTCAGCGCTTTGTTTCAACGCCTTGTACAGCTCCAAGTGTGCGTCTAACGGCACGACGACTTGGTTCTGGAAAACGCCCTGGTGTTCGAGGAACAAGCGCGAAAGCGCCAAACCCATAGCCTCAGCCCGCTGGGAAGATGAGGACAGTAGCTTCAAAGCCAGCCGTCCAGACAACGATCGAAGCTGATCCAGCATTACCAAGGCATGTCGACCCGTGTTGGGCAATCCGTATTCGCTCAAGATCGGGATCAGCAAAGACTCAAGCTCTGCAACAGATCTCGATGTGATAGCCAAACGATGGCTCATCGCGTTCGCCATGTCAGGCGAGTGGTCGATCAAGTAGTCTGGCCGAGTGGCATGTCTGCGATGGTCAAAGAACTCGATTCCCAAGTTCCGATCAATCGTGAGCACCCAGTCACTGACCTCATGCACCTGATGAAGCATGGCGCGCTCATCTGCGGACAAGCTCAACGCAACCACTGGACGTGCATGTGGTAGGTATTGACTGCGAGCAAGCGTCGCCACAGCGACCGAAACTGCACGGGACACGCCCCCCATGAGGTCGGATAACGCCTCTGCCCCCTCTAGCGGCTGTGCGACACCATGAAGCGGACGACGTAGCCAAGTGATGGACTGCTCGTCCTCCAGATAATCCACTTCGAAGGGCTGAACCAGTCCATGGACAAACGACGAATCATCACTGCCTTGAACATCAACTGCTCGAATTTCCTCTGCTGGGAACAGATCGAACAAGAAGGAGAGGTGCGCAGCATGCAAATCCGGGTCCTCACGGAACTCCTTGATCGCACGAATGGCCAGTCGCAGCTTGGGGTGCAGATGGCTGTTGGTCGGTGTCGAAAAAGCATCAGCCTCCTTTGCACTGGTTCCCGAGTCCGGCGACAAGAGTTCCAGCAAAGCTTCCCCAGTCGATGGCGCTCCCGGATCAAGCACGAAGAGCCGGATGTCGTAACGCAGATCGGCGAACTCAGGATGTCGCTGAAGTGCCAGCAACACCTCGGCCAACGCACCGGCGCGCCCCGCATTGAAAGCGTTGATCGTCAGCGTCTCAACATATGGGTGCTGGACCAGATAACGCTGCACGCGCGCGGCAAGATAAGCACTATCAATGCTCGCACCACCGATGGCTGGCTCTGGTAGGCCAAGAGCAGCGCACACCTCCCCAATCAGTCCACGAGGATCTTTCTCATCGGTCGCAGCGTACAAAGACCAGAACGGGTTGATGTTGTCCACAGCCAGAGCTGTCCGTCCCAACTCCTCACCGAAAGGGACGACTGGAGGAAAAGCAGTTGGCGCCAGCTGCTTGATCACCGCGTCACGTGTGGGGACTACGAACTCCTTGTTGCTAGACCGGCTCTGCTCCATCCAAGCCTGCCCGAGATGGCTCCACGTGACGTGCCAATTGGCACGCAACGGATGTGTTGGCCCCAGCAGAACAGCATCTCGGCGCCTGCCTTGATAGTCTTCCAACACGAGGGCCACTGAATCGATGGTGAGCGCATAGCGAAGCTCATCCATAGCTTGCCGCGCAACGGCCGTCTCTGTGGAGCTGGCACGAGCAAGCACTGCGTCGATCCAAGCCAGATAGGCGGAGGCATAGTTCTGCGCCGGTTCCTTAAGGGACAGAAGATCGCTGGCCTGCATGATCAGCCGTTGGTCACCTTTCAGTACAGCGGCGAACAATGTCTCCCGCGCCTCTCGAAACCGAGTAACCTCCTCTGAGACTGGCCACTGAAACGACGTAGTGGATCGTGTGGCAACACCCGAAGCACTGATCGAAAACCTTAAACGGTTGAGACCTTCGGGGTCTTCTAAAAACGCTCGCTCCAAGTTAGCCAATCGGCTGGACACCAAGACGTTCGCCTTACCCTCCTTACCCAGGCGAATCTCCAAGGTCTCTCCGCTGGCCGTAGCCTTGCTACTGCGTTCTACCCAACCGCAACCGGTAACAGTAACGGTATCAGGATCGCGATCCTGGGCTACGGCCGCAAAACGTGCACGCAGCAATGCATGCATCAAGCTCACCTCACGCGGAACTGCACGCTGTGGTGGTTCAACCTCGACCTCATCGTCAGTGACCACATAGAAGAGGTCACTCTCGTTAGAGCTGGCATACACCTCAGATGAATCACTATTGAATTGAATAGGATTGCCTTCTCCGTCCGCGAGGGGAATGCGCTCACCGTCTTCGGTCTCTGCATACACCCGCACGTAGTGCCAGCCTTCTTCCCAGTCGATCTTGCCAATCGAAGAAAAAGCAATCGCGCCGGAGTCGGTTCCTTTGGTCCAAGCTGCTTTACGCCTACGCAAACCTGTCGGCCCATTGTCTCGCGACACAACCTCCGCTACAAACCGTGACAACCCTTCGACCTTGGAAGGCACAGGGTCAACACGGAAAGAGACACTGAACTTTTTGAGACCGGTCTTTGAGATGGGCAGCACCTTATGCCCGATCAACTCGGTCAAGCGGGGATCTTCATTATCATCCTTCACCACAGGCAGGTCAGGCAGCGCGACATCGCCTATGTAGATCGCGTCCGGATTGACACCTCCGTCCTCGAACAACCATTTATTGAACGCAAGTCGCCAATTCACACGGTCGCGAACGATGGCTTGCGTCCACTCCTTGGGATTGGATACGCCGATACGGAAAAAGAATTCACCCAGCTGCTTGCAGAACACGGGATCCAGCAAGCCCAGCTCAAGTGGTCGAACGCGCTCCGTCTTGGTCGACCATGTCACGCGCTCAACGCACTCCCGGTTGCGAGCCACCCGTATTGGCGCGCTCTCTGCATGCAGGAACAATTCAAAGTCTGGCACCAGAGCAAGCTCAAACAGCGCAGCCCCCATGGCGTCCGGATCAAATTCATTGACCTGGCAGGTGAGCAGGTACCGCGCTACGGCAGCGTCATCGGCATACCGCCACCGGGATTCACGCCGCCGTAACTCGCTCAAGCAGGCCTCTACGGCCACGCGCAAGTTGGCAGGAACTTGGGCAAGCAACTGCCCGCTCAGCTCTGCATAAGCGCCATCAATGGGAATCTCTTCGAACGTAGCAACCCCAAATGAATCCTCCGCTGAGGCGCGTAGGTCATTCGGCACGAACACCAACAACGGAGGTCTAAGCTCATCGTTTGGAAGCGGGTTCCGCAACTCAACCAGTTTGGTGCTGCTGACAGCCATGTCCGGCGCCATCACTCGCAAGCTCTCATCCGCCAACACTACGACGTTCGCTGACGGCACTGCAGCCCGCAAACCACCAGCCAAACGGATCATCAGCTCCCGATCCAAGTCGGTGACCCGCATGCAATGCCCAAGCTCGCGGGCAGCAAGCCGATGAGATAGCTTTGGAAGCAGAACAGATTCCAGTGCAGCGTTCAATTCTTGACTCGTGAGTTCACGTAATCCCTTGCTCATGAGCACGCTCCTTCATTTCGTTCTGCAATCGTGTAGCGCGGCACCACTGTCTGGGTCACGTAAGCATCAGACAAATCTCGATAGAAGCCAATCTCGCGCAGGCGTCCGGTAAAAGCCTGCACATTGCTGCGCAGGGCTTTCCGTTCGTCAATAGTCGGTGAGCCCTCACCGAGCGGCAGCTGATCGATGTACAGCCCATAGCGTTCGCGCAAGAATGACAGCAGGTCATCGATCCGCATCTCGCCGGTGAAGTAACCCAGATCTCCACCTGGCCTCAACACTGCGATCTGCAGCAACACCTCCAGCAGGCGGCTCTCCAAAGTAAATCGCCGAGGCGCATTTCGCGCGCGGGTCTGAGCAAGCAGCGCCCCCGACTTGTTCTTCAGCATCGTCGCGTCCAACGACTCGATGATGTACTTCCGGTGGAAGGCACCACGCAGAGCCACCAGAATCTCGATGTAGGTCTCAAAGTCCGATAATCCCATCTTTGTTATTGCCTCGACCTCTGTATCCAGGCCTGCATCACCTTCGGACAAAGATTCCAGCAACCCAGCCAGGCGCTCACCGAAGAACTTGTCCCGTTCTTCCTCAAACGGTTCTCCTTGAAGGCTATACAACTCTCTCACCGAGAACACGGAATTCAAGGGCCGAATCAGCTTGCCTCGCCGAACGAGGTGTTCAGAAAATTCGTCCAACTTCTTGGCGACGAAGTACGCTCGCACAAATCCTGGAATGAGCCGGTAGTAACCATCTGCGCTGCGCTCAGCCAGTGCTGCGCTTGCGGACTCTGCGCTACCTGACAAATCAACAAACAGTCCCAGCTTGTAGGGGCAGTCCCCCTGAGGCTCGCGTTGCTCACGGGGCTTCATGGGGCACGCAGATTCGGCGCACAGCGAGTTGGCTCCCTCAAGCTTCTGCCAGGCAGGCAGTAGCTTGAGCAAGCGAAGGTGGTACAACGCCAAGTGGAACGACAAGAGCACCTTCAGGTACTCCACCATCACCGAGCGTGGCATGAAAGGCTTGTAGAACAACAGTCGCTGAATGTCTTCGGCCATCAGATCGGCTGAGCCGATGCACACTGGCGCGAACCGATCTCCGCCAGCGCGCGTGTCTGCCGTGTCCTTCCTCTGCGACAAGAAGTGCAGCAGCGTCGCCGTCTCTATGTCTGTCAGCGCTTTGTCGTTCAGCTCTCGCGTGAGCTTGTCGAACCCGTCGAAGAAAAAGCCCTTGAGATGCTCGATGGCCTTGTGGCCTGCGAGGTGGCGGGCGTGATGAAGCATCTGATAGAGATGCTGTGCAGCCCCGTAGTCACGCGAGTGCTTCGGATTGCGAAAGCGATAGGTGTAGCCGTGCAGAGGGCGTGGCCCCGCCACAGCGGCGTTCTTCTTGCCGCGGTTCACGATGTCCATCAGATGCGTTTCCACCCAACGCTCGACTATGTCTCGATGCTGCGTGAAGCCCAAGAACTTGTCGCGGGCATCGAGGATGTCATCGACGAACTTGTCCACGGTCAGTTCTCGTTTGTCGCGGAAAACGCTCGGGTAGCCGCCATGCTCCAAGCGCTCGAACAGACCCGTGAGCACCCGATCCATTTCAATCGTCTTAAAGTCGAGATAGCTGATTTTCGGGAGCCGGAACTCCCTGTCCTTTTTCTGCAATGCCATCAGTTCCCCCTGGAGCCGCTCTCTGCGACTTCTTCTTGGCGCGCACCAGCCACCGGTCCGTGCAGCAATCGCATCTCCACCCGCCCATCGTCATGGCGGGCCAAGCGGTAGAAGTCGTGCCCCGTGGTGGTCAGCAAAATTTCACGGTACGGCTGTGCGTTGAGGCTGTTCTTGAACACACCGAGACAGAGATAAAAACCCTGCATCTCTTCAACGCTAGGCCGATAGCCTTGATTCAGGCGCACTAGCATTTCGAACACATCGAGGTTGATGATCAGCTCGCTGCTGATGGCACCTGAGCCCTGGCCTTGGTACTTCAGCAGTAGACCGGTCGGCAGGTGTTCAACGAAGCGAGCCTTAGCTGCAAAGTCTTGTACCTGAAGCCCAAAACCCTCCACAGGGAAGAGCCGGTAGCTGCGTACCGTACCGTGTTCGACCTGCCGCAACTGCAAGGCTAGGCTGGCTCCAAGTCGCTCTGGGCGCAGCAGCCCTTCCCCTCTGTTGATGGCATGCAGGATTTCACTCGTGAGCTCATCGATGGGCATTTCACCTCGAACAATCTCCACCATGCGCTTGGCGGAGCGATAAGGCAGCATTTTTTCCCAGCTGGCGTCACGCCGCTCAAAGAAATGCTTGCGGCGTGCCATAGCCACATACTCGCGATGTTTACGTGCCCGTTGGCGGACTGATAAGTCAGAAACGCCACGCGGCAGATCACTAAACAGGCGCCTCAACACCTCGAAGTCAAACTGCCCTCGGCGCTCGAAGCGGAACAGAGCACGGTCATCAGGTTGAACAAAGTCCAGCCCTCGGTCGAAGCGGGGATCTTCCTGCTGGCCTATATCCAGATCGCTCAGCAGCGTCAAGAGCCGGTCTGATGTGGCTTGCCCGCCCCCCATCCAACTGTTGAAGTAAAAGCTGCGCACCAAGTCATCGTGCTTGCCCGAGGTGTAAAGAGCATGAATTTCACCACAGTCGCGGTTTCCAATCAGCATAAACGACAGAGCTGAACGCAGGTCGCGCATGGTGATGTGCAAACGCCCACGCAAGTGGGCCATCGTGTAAAGCGTCTTGAGGCGTTCTAACAAGCGCGGCCCGGCGATCTCATCCTGGAAGCTGCGCGCGTTATGCAAGGCGTAGCAGCTGCCCTTCAAGTCACACTGCTCGCATGCGGACCAGTTCTCGGGACGAACGATGCTTCGCAGCGTGCGCTCCAGAATCGATCCGCCTTCTGCATCGGCCACAACACTACGCAGGTTCAGGTTCACTACCGCAACGCCTAATTCAGCTTCCCCGGTAGAAAATGCACGTCGAACAAGGGCCGTGAGTGCCAAGAAGTCCCGCTCATGTGCGGCCAAGAAGTCCACCAAGCGGCCTTCGTTGATCGCTATCAGTCGCGTCTCTTGTGGCCTCCAGGACTCTGTGTCGTTGCCCTTGAACGGGGCTAGGAAGTCCAGCAGCACCTGGTTGTTGTCTTTGTTGCCCTCGTCTTGGCTGCCGTCGTAGTTGATCAGGTAGCGATTCCCCTCCAGGCTCAGTTCGCTGCCGTTTGCCAAACCACGATTGACAACCCCGCCTCGGGCTTCGACCTCTTTCTCCAGCCGTTGCAAGAAGGCGGTCTTGCCATCGCCTGCGTTGCCTGAAATCAGCACAAGCCGGAACTCACCCTGCAGCACAGCAGGCAATAAGGCCCGGTCCAGCGCGGTGTCCACATAGGCAGAGAAACCAAGTGCGTCCATGCCCCGCGTTCCGGCATTGCTGCGGCGGCTTTGGCTGTAAAGTGTCAGCAGGTGTGAAACGAATGCGTTGGAGTTAGGTGCCGATTTAGCCAAGGCAGACTGCCCGTTGCTCACACCCGTCACCATGGTTGCTAGGCTAACAGTCTGCACTCGACGAGCATGGCGCAAATCTGCCAACGCATCGCGAAATTCAACAGCTGCGTGGAAACGCTCTGACCTGCGAGGCGCGATGGCCTTAAGTAGCACGTTAACCAGCTCCGGCGCTAGGTCGGCAAAGCCCGACAGTTCGCGCGGGTCGGGCGCAGGCTTATTGATGGGGGGCTCTGTCGTATCCCACGGGTAGCGGGCCGTCAATGCCTCATACAAGGTCAGGCCCAGCGCATACAAGTCCCGGTCCGCGCGCTCACTGTTGTGCGGAATGACCTCCGGGTCAAAGTCCGGCGGTAGATAGCGCCGCGAACCCCCTCCACGTGACTCCTTGTCGTCAGCTCGTACCGACACATTGAAGTCGATGATCTTGGCACCCTTTTGCGTCCACAAGATGTTGCGCGGCTTAATGTCACAGTGATGGAAGCCCTGTGCATGCAGGTGCACCAGGCCCTCAATCACCTGCTTGCCCAACTCCAACGCATCCTCGGGGGACAACAGGCGGTCGTGGATCATGTCGCCGACATCGGCACCTTCCACGAACTCAAACACCAGAAAGGGGATGTCACGCCCTGGAATAACATCCGCATCCAGTACACGCACCACATGAGGGTGCTCGGGGATATGCACCAGGTGGCGGTATTCCTTCTTCAGGCGCTCCAAGGTAGAGTGCCGGTCACTGACGATAAGCTTCACCGTACGCGCCACGTCACCCAAGGTGTCGATCACCTTGTAGACTACTCCGAAACTACCGCGCCCGAGCTTCTTCTCCACGATGAACTTGTGGGTTAGGCGATGGCCTGCCGTCAAGTTCAGGTAGTCGGTTTGGGCATCATCGACTTCAAAGACCTCGGGCTTCGGTACCTCTGCAGCTTGGCTGGCTGCTTGCGCCACGGGTTGCAGCAAACCATTCAAAGCAGCCAGCGCTGCCGATGCGGTCAGCCGCTGGTGCTCATCAAAAGCGCACAGGCTCTGCAGCCAAGCGTCAAAGGCCTCGTTCAATTCCGGCCGCAGTGCTGAGGGCTTGTGGAGGAACTCCCCGGCCCGATCCCACACTGTGGTGGGCTCACCGGCAAATGGTCGCTCTCCGGTGAAGAGTTCGTAAAGGATAACCCCTGCGGAGAAGATGTCCGATGCGGTCGATGCGGCACCCGGCTCCCGGAACGCCTCGGGCGCTACATAGGCCTTCTCCACCAAATCAACAATGTCCGTCGCAATCGTCCGGCTGCGGTCCACGCCGGGCTTGGCGAAATCAAAATCGGTGATGCGTGTCGTGCCATCTTGGCCAATCAAGATCGCCCCCGGAGTCAGGTTGCGATGCACCACCCCGTGATGGTGGGCATGAACCAAGGCCTCCAACAAGTCTTTGGCAACACGCCACTTCTGGTCCAGCGTGAGCGCTAACTGGGGCCGAGCCATGTGCACCGTCAAGGCCTGGCCCGGTGCATCGTCCAGGATCAGTATGAAGGACTTGTCGTCATCGGTCGGGAAGAAATCCCGCGCGGCCACGATGTTGGGATGCAAAGGCAGCTTGGACAGCGCCCGGTAGGCATTGGCTATGCGGTTGACCTGCGCCTTGCGCACGTCTTCGGGCTGGTAGGGATCAGCCTGGTACACCCTCAGCCGAGCCGTGCCACCCGCGAACGCATTCTCAGCACGGAACTCGGTGTAAGCCTCCGCCGCCCCGAGCTTTTCTTTCACCTGCCAGTGCCCAAAACTCTGCATGCTCGATGCAGGCTTCACCACCTTCAAGGCATGTAGGATCAACCCCTGCTGTTGGAGGATATTCCTCGAGAAGCGTGAAGGGATGCGCGTGGCGTCTTTGAAGTAACGCTCGGCGTCCTTCAGCTTCGCCACCCGATCTGCGTCAAGCTGCTCGCGGTCGCTCAGGTATGCATCGGGCGCGGTGAGCAGGATGGCGGCATCCACATAAATGCCGTCCAGTTCATTCCGACCGGGATTGGCCTGAGTCACCAACCCCTTCACCGTACGAGCATGGCCACGTAGTTTGCCTAGTGGCGATGGATAGGGTGCCCGCCCCTCGGGGTACCACTTGTTGCCGTACACATCGATGTTGCCACGCGTGCCCTTCACGTCGATCAAGTACAAGGCATGGGGCGTCAACAACGCGATGTCGATCTCGAAGCGCTCGCCTTGGCGTTCAATCTCAAAGTTGTGTAACAAGATAAAGTTGTCTGGCAAGCGATCCCGCAAGTAAGCGATGGCGCTGCGCTCTGCATCATTGACCGGCTGGCCTACTGGGATCACTTTGGCCATGTTCACTAGCTCCCTTCGATCTGTTCTTCTACGGCTCGTCGAGCACCACGCTCGAGGCGCAATGCCTCACTCCTAAGCTCTGAGACTCTAAGACCTGCTCTGCCGATGCGATCAGCTACTTCTGGATCTAATTCAGGCATCAAGCACTCCCCAATCTGCCGCACGTCTAAGTGCGGAATGGATGAGCCAAAGGCGCGAGCCTTCAACTGCCTAAGGCCGTAATCCGAGGTCAGAAAGACGAATAGAAGACCTGCTTCGACTGGCGTATGGCAGTTGATTCGAATCGCATCCTCTGAGACCGCCCCGCCAATGATGTCGCCGTATGGCAGCACTGGGCGACCAATCACACCTTGCAACTGTCCAGAGCGAGGCACCAACAGCGTGTTCGAACTTACGATGTATGGCTCCGCTAGCTTGCTCGGCAAGTAGTACGAGGCCTCAGGGTCGTTCCAGAAGATGGATGAGGTACCAAACAACGGGACTCCGCCCGAGTCAGCATTCAGAACGATACGCTTGAAGCGGTTCGGCTCCACGATGCTGGAAGTGAATTGAGCCAAGGTCTGAAAGCGCCCAGACTGTTTAATCGCCGCCGTCGCGTCCAGGTGATAGCGACTATGGAAGAAGCCGTCACAACGCCTTTGAAGGCTGGACGCGCTGACTGATGATACGGAGAAGGGCGTGACTGCTCCTCCCGTTGGCATTGCTGGCAGGAACGCCTTAACCAAAAGTTCTGTGATGGCGCGCTCAAGAGTGCGCGAGGCCTCATCCCGCAAAGAAGCCGATCTGGCAATTGCCTGATCAATGCGCGACTCAATGTCCGGGGCAAACCTTGGCACCGGCAGTTCAGCGATGTGCTCCGGTTCAATGTGCTGAATGATCGCACCATATGTTCCAGAAACCACCAAAGGCACGCCATAGCGGCTCGACAAGAAGGCGTATAGGTAGCCCGGTGGAATGAGTTCTGGATTAGGGACGACTCGAAGCACGTGCTCGGAGCAAGCCATAGCAGCCATCTCGGAACGGACATATGCCATTCGGCCAATAGTTCCTGACCTTGTGATCAAGGTCCAAGCTCCGCCTAGTTTGAAGAGTGGATTTCGCTCGACCTGCCTTTTCGATAGCAATGGCAACGCCGACAGATCTGCCGACAAGATGTCCGAGCTACCTAAAAATGGGACACCATATTGAGGATCATCAACCCATGTACGGCCCTCACGACCAGCGTGATAGATCCGCTCAGTGACTGTCGAGAGCCTGTCGACAGTTTGCAAGCGCTTCAATGCATCTCGCGCTTCTAATGCACCTGACATGTATGGGTTGCAGTCCAGCCGACGACCACCTTCGTCTAGCAATCCTGAACGAACGATGCGTGCATTCTTGAAACTAGCGAAGGTCATACTGCGACCTCCAGAGGGAACCAAGTCAGAAACGCAGAGCGCATCTCGGCGAAAGCCGCATCTTTGCAACCATTGATCAATATGTGCTCAGCCAGCTTCTGGTTGATCGCTAAAGAGCAAGATTGCCGAGTCGATTGCTCCACCCATTCACCAGATCCCAGTCGAGTGATCATTTGCAGGGCTCCGGGTGTTTGGCGCGAAATTCGGCATACGCCTTAGCGATTTCTGGAAGATCGTCGTCGAGGATGCGCTCCTTACGATGAAGAGTACGCACGTGCATGTCACCGCCGATGCGGACCTTCTCTTCGTGGCTGACATTCACCAGGATTTCCTCACCATCAGGGTGACGCTTGTAGAGTGTGTTACCACGACGGTCGAAGCCCACTTTCTCGGCAACCGCCATAAAGACGGGGTAATCCTTCTTCTGGCCCAGATCTTCTGCCTTGATCACCTCTTCAGGCTTGCGCTTCAGGAAGAGCAAGCTGGTCAAGATGTTGACGTTGGCCTCGACGATGAAGGATTCCACCGGCAGATCGACGCTGGCCAGCACCCAGCAGTGACGAAGAATCCAATAGCGGATGTACTCGTCACCAGGGTTACCCAAGATACCATCGGGTAAGACTATGCCCGCCCGGCCTCCCGGCTTTAGCCACTTAACGCAGCGTTCGATGAACAGCACCTCGGGCGATACCGCAGGCTTCATAGCGTTGGTCATTACGAAACCATCGCCTTGACGTTCCCAGCGTCGAGCCAACTCGTACTGCTCCAAAATAGTCTTTTCAGTGATCGGAATATCAGAACCAAACGGTGGGTTGGTCATCAGAACATCGATTGACCCTAACGGCATGTTGACCTTAGCCGGCGCAACTCCCGGCAAGTCTCCACGCGGAAACTCTAGCGAGTTCATGTGATAGAGGTGGCCCAATGAATTACCCGCCATCATCACGTTCATCTGCGCAGCGCGAACTAGGAAGGGATCAAAATCCGCACCAAACAAGTTATTAGCTGCAAAATTGGCCAGCCGCTCTCGTATGGATACAAACTCCTCGGTGTTCTCGTCGCCAGTTTTGATGCGCTTCTCTTCGTGGAAGACTTTATTCAGGTAGTTCAGGGTTTCTACCAAGAAACCTCCCGTGCCGCAGGATGAATCCAGCACACGCTCGTGTTCCTTAGGGGCCAGCATCTTGACAACCAGGCTAATAGCACCACGTGGCGTGAAATACTGGCCGCGATCACCACGCAGGTTAGTACCCACAATCTCTTGGTAAGCAGCACCCTTGGCATCCACATCGGTGCGACCGAAGTCATAGCGGGCCAATTCAGAAACGATGAAAGCTAGCGCCCTATCAGATAGGGTGATTTCTTCATTCCCCTTAAAGAGAGCGCTGTACTCTTTCTTGACCTTTTCAAAGAGTGGCTTGAGGCGTTGACGAATAGCCTTCTGGCCTACAGGTTCAAAGGGTTCGAAGGGGCCGACATAGAAGCCACGAGCTTCATTAGGTTGTTGCTCGTCATACATCTTGCAGAAGATGAGGTAGAGGAACTGCCAGAAAGCGGCGTCTTTTGGCATTCCTTCATTGCCGTGGATGTAGTTGTGACACCGCCGAAAAGCGATGCGCAACATTTCCGGATCAGCGCGACGCAATCGCCCCATGGTGCGCCCTTCAACACTGAAGGTGTCGTCCCCCATGGGCCAGTCACCGATTGGATTGAGCCAAGTGTCGAATCGCGAAACTTCTTTCTGGAAGAAGAAGAATTCAAGGCCGTTGGTCCAGAGGCCATAGTGACAGCCTTCGGCTTCGGACATTACGGCTTCTAACAGCTCAAATTCTTTGCGAGCCTCCTCGGGATCACGCATTCGGTAGGCACCTTTGGTTCCTACTTTTGGCTCTTTATCAACCGTTACTGCACGGTAGAGGTTGTCTATTATGTGCGGCTGACCAGGCTTGAAGATGGCGATATCAAGCTTACGGTTTTTACCCTGCACCTTGACCTTGAAGTCAGGCTCCATGTCCTCAGCTGCGATACCATATTCATGGATGATGGCTCGTGCGACCCGCTGCCTAACCTTTTCTTTGTCAGTGTTCTTTACTTGAGCGCCGGTGATGTAATCGAAAATCTTTCCTTCTTCGAGCACATCAGCAGTGATTTTTGACTCTCGACTGAGGTCCGCCATGATAATTTTCCTACATAAAGCAAGGAGTACATAATCTGTACTCCTTGCCCTTTGGTTACCAAGATATTGAAATTGAGGATATTGTTCCACCAGCACCCTCAAACGGCAACACCTTAGGCGCGAAACCGTACCGCTAGAGAATTCGTGGTTCAGTTGGAAGTGGGAGTGAACTGGCAAGCAAATCTGTTGTTAAGAAAGCTACCTACATCTACAGACACCATAATCCGGATCATTCTTATCCATTCTAAAGCAAAAAAGATCTTCAAAAATGCGATAGCAGGCATGCATTGTACGGCAATCATGCCTGAGACTGTAGGCCCCAAGAGCCCCTGTTACACCACCCACTGGGAGGACCTGCCGGTGGCGAGGTAATTCCACGTCGGTTAGTTGTGGGGCTGGATGGTTACGTATTAGGATCCAATACCTCCCAACGTCCGCTCTTACGCGGTCCAACAAAACGTAATCGACCGTCCTTGATCAGCACGGCAACAGCTCTCTCGACGGTACTGGTCGACTTGCCAATCCGCACAGCGACTTGCTTGAGCGTTATGGTCGGCTCAGCCGCCAATTCTGCCAAGATGGCCTGCGGTGTTTTCACCCGTTTTTCTACCTGCGTTTCAACCTTCATTTCTACCCGCATTTTCTCCTGATGAGGTGATACTGCTGCTGGTTGAATCGCAATCGCTTGAGCCAGCGCATCGCGCAGCGCTTCCAGTAGAAAGAGGATGAACTCGGTGCAATCACTGCGACTATCAGCCTGACTTAGCTGCTGATAGTAGTGATCTTGCCGCTCTTTGATCACCGTCTCCACTGGCAAGAAGGCCATTACAGGCTGCCAGCGACTCAAGATCACAGTCTGCCATAAGCGCCCCATCCGACCATTTCCATCAGCAAAGGGATGAATAAACTCCAACTCATAATGCAAGGCACAGGAAGCGATCAGCGGATGAGCCTCGGTCTTTGCAAGCCACGTCAATAGTTGTCCCATCAGGCGAGGGACCTGATTCGCGGTGGGAGCCATATGCACTAACTGCTCACCTCGATAGATACCTACACCACCGCTACGCCAGTGACCTGCATCATCACAGAGTCCACGCATCAGTAGTCCGTGAGCCAGAAGTAAATCATCAGCTGAAGCCGGATCCCACTCAGGCATTGCTTCATAGGCCGCAAACGCATTACGGACCTCTTGGATTTCCCGTGGAAGCCCAAGTACCGTCTTCCCCTCAATCACTGCAGTCACCTGCTCAACACTCAGGGTATTGTGCTCAATAGCTAGGGAGGCTTGGATCGTGCGGATCCGGTTCTCTCGACGCAGCATCGGAACCTGAGAACTCTGAGCAAACCGCCACTGCCCCACCAACTCGGCGATGTCCGCCACTCGACTCAACATGGCGTGGGTCAGGGTGAAGGGAGGGGAATAGGCTGCCATGGGTTACTCCAACTGATGCGATAACAAATGAGGGATTAGCTTAACAGATCCGGGAGTAGAAACTCCCGGCTCAGATGCCATCTAAAGCTGCAGTAAAAGTCTCTTATCAACACCAATAAGCCTTCAAAGGTTACTCCCCCCGAAACAGCGGTATCCCTCTCTGCGTCGTTTTGTCTCGTGTTTAGCCAGATAGGCTGCCCGCACAAGCATCTTCTTGAGTGACTCAGTATCATTCCGCTCAATGAGATACTCAGCATTCTTGGGGAAATGCACCAATCCCATTTTTTTACAATCTTGCAGAGTGGTATCTTCATCATACACAGCTCTGTGCCACGCCATTCTGATTTTATTAGCAAGGTTCATTCTTTCAGATTCATAGTTCCCTAATTTGTAGTAAGCATCCCTATTCAAAAATATCATCATGTGATAGTGAGGACAGGGAGCATTGGCAGTCTGCTCCTTAGCCCAAACGTATCTAATCTCAGTCGAATGAACCCGCTTGCCTTCATAACGTCGTTCTAACTCATCGCGCTCAATGAGCCATTTAAGCCTTGAAAAAAACTCTTTAATTATTCTCGAACCCGACTCAGGCTTTAAGGCTAAATACATTCCAAAGCCAGTGTGTTGTTCAAAATGAAAGTCAACTCGAAAAGCAAACACTCTTGAGTAATTCTGAAGAGCACTTTCCGACACAGAGAGGATTTTCTCTAAATTATCCACATTAAAGCTATAGTTCTGTCCTTCGTAGAACAGCTGAGCAAGCAGGACATACTCTTCTATAGAAATAGACATTTGAACTCTCCCAATAGATTATTGATAGACATTGAAGGTTTAAATAATGATGGGTATATTTTGCGGATAGAGCCGTAGTGTTTTTCAAACACGGCCGATTAACTGGTGTAATCACCAGAATAGTTTGTGTATAGATGCGATTAGCACTTTCTTTGAATACGGAGTAGAGCAATTAAACTGTCATGATAATTGATGACTATTGCTTTGAGTGTTTCAAACACGTAGGTTCATTTACCTATGAACTCCCAATACAGAACCTATAGAATCTAAATACATCCCCCTGCTTAACTTAAAACATATATTACTATTACCTACACAGAATGATTTAATATAAAACCAACCTGATAACTCTAATCCCTGATAGGATAAGACTTGTAGCCTCAGCAACGAGCTAATTTTTTTAAATTATTCGTCAGAAATTAGCCCTAGCGAAGATTTATTTTCCCTTCAATCCATAACTCTATTTCAGAGCTAACCCAAGCAACAGATCTCGGGCCGATCTTGACTGACGCTGGAAATTTTCCGTCATTCATCTGTCGATAAACTGATGCCTTAGAGAGTGATGTCATTGCGATGACATCTTTCAATTTAAGTAGTTTCATGATGAGCTCCTTTGTCGTACATAGGAGGAGGTCCACATGTAAAAAACATCTCTCATCAGAGCACCAGCCAAAACAACTATAGCGACACACCTTACTATAAGCCCTGCAATATAAGATACCCCTCCCCACTATACATAAAGGCATTTTTTGTACTGCATATCACATTTATAGTCATGCATAAGAGCAATGCTTTATTATTAAAAATGGATGTTTAGATAGTAGCTCAGTCACCTTCATCACTGTTACAAGGCTAAGTTGATGAGTGACGCACCCTTGCTTCAGGTAGACACAACGACTGCAGCGCAAAGCCATAAGAACTTGATCTAGTATTGAGCCTTAAACAACCTAAAACCAGCATAGATAGACCATCAAACTTAAGTGATCTGGCTCAAAAATATGACATAATGAAGTTGAAAATCACGCCATAAAAAGTCACAAATATGCGATATAAATACATTAAAAACACAATAAATTACTAAGTAATCATAAAGGATTAATACTAAAATGCCTCAAGCAATCAATTCAGTCGGTCTTACAAATAGACAAATAAACTATCTATCAAAAGTAATTCCTAATGTAGACTTCAACCATATTTATGATGAACAAACCCTTTTAAATGAAATTCAAAAAAACGCCAACGCTATATTAAGCCGCTCTGCATATAAGGTTTTCAGTTCCAAACAAAACATTAACAAGGTTACGTTGATTGATTATATCAATTTTGAATGCATGGAACTAAGTAACTTTGACTGGATTGATACAGAAAATGAAAGGTTATGCGATTATATTTGGTCTTACGTTAGAATTTTAAAACCATCAACACCACATTATAATTTTTATATAGATAAGGCAGATATTTTCAACACTGGGAAAGGTCTGAATTTAACTAGCAACTATCTCTCTGAGATAAATAAAACCCCACTCCTGCCAAAAGATAATAAAGCAAAGAAAGCATCTATTATTTGTTTTTTTGATTTATTGAACAATGAACCAAAAATAAAAAACACCATGCTTAATACTTTAAAAGAAAAGTGGATATTCGTAAGTAAGATACGCGATGTTGTCCAATGGGTAGACTCAAATAATAAAGAATGGGCTTGGAACTACCTTTATAAAGGTAGCAATCCGATATGGTTTATCGAAAACGGGCATCAAAAAAATCATCTAAATGGAATAATAACAACGTTCGACTTACTAAACGACGCTGAAGATAGAAGAGAGCTATTACTAGCTAAAATGAAATCAGCTTGGTCTCAAAAAACCTATCGGGATAAGAATAATGGAAAAAAATCTGTTAGCATTGTGCTATCTGAAGACATTATAAAAAGACTAGACTTCATCTGTGAAACAACAGATAGAAGGAAAAATGAGGTAGTCACAAGACTGATACGAGAAGAATATGAACAAATAAAAAAAGGCGGACACTAGTCCGCCTTTTTTTATTTTACTTTTCTTACGAACTCAATAACATTCCCATGAAGATTAGTTTTTTGCGGCTCATTTTCTACTTCTAGTTCAACCAACTCGCCCCAGCGTTGCCATAGCATTTTTTTCTTATCATCATGTCGCGAACGATGATAGGTTCTAACCAATTTATTTAGTGGGAGATGATTCAGACATAATTCGATCACTCTCTCTTCTGCATCTAATCTCTCAGCCCAATTGGTTGCAGCACTACGCCGTAAATCATGTACGGTAAATGGTTCCATGTCAGATAAAGAGCGAGAAATGAATCGCCTTAAAGCTCTGGTTATCGAGTCAACTAAAATTGGTTCAATTACGTCACTTTTAGGTCTATCTGATTCAAAAACGAAGTCCCCGTTTACATATAGTGCCTGTTCATCAATCAACGCTTTCGCCTGTCGAGATAAGAATACCGAATGAGGCTTCCCATTCTTAGTATCAGGGATCGTCCAGATATCATCTCTAATATGTGAAAAACGCATATTAGCGACCTCGCCTCTACGACATCCGGGTAATGCCTCCGATCGGTTGAGCTGGTATGATGGGTGCCTTTGAGACTCATCGCTTCATGGCATCCATCACCGTTCACTGCCCTCGTTGCAACTCTGACCACGTATATCGCCATGGGAAGACCCCTGCAGGCCATGTTCGCTATCGTTGCCCCGCCTGTCCGCACGTGTTTCAGCTCACCTATACCTATGAAGCCCGCAAGCCTGGTGTCAAAGACAAGATTGTTGATATGGCGTTCAACGGCTCAGGTGTTCGTGATACTGCTCGCGTCCTCAAAATTGGCATCAACACTGTCATACGCGCCCT
>NZ_CDBI01000060.1:20436-76335 GCF_000820025.1 Aeromonas popoffii | reverse complement strand
ACATAGCGCAGCGAGTTGCGGACCATGTGGACGATACACAGTTGAACCTTGGTCTGCGGATACTCCACGGCAATGGCATCAGGGAAGCCCTTGAGACCATCCACACACGTGATCAGGATGTCTTCCAGGCCGCGGTTCTTCAGCTCGGTCAGGACCGACAGCCAGAACTTTGCTCCTTCGGTCTCAGCCAGCCACAGGCCCAACAGCTCCTTGTGCCCCTCCATATTGATGCCCAGTGCCAGATAGAGCGACTTGTTGATCACCCGCTGGTTCGCGCGGATCTTCAGCACAATGCAGTCCAGATAGACGATGGGATAGAGCGGATCCAGCGGCCGGTTTTGCCATTCGTGGACCTGCTCGATGACACGTTCGGTCACCTTCGATACCAGCCCCGCCGAGATGTCGGCGTCATACATCTCTTTGAACGCGTCCACGATATCCCGCGTGCTCAAGCCCTTGGCGTAGAGGGCGAGGATCTGGTCGTCCATCTGGGTCAGGCGTGACTGGCCCTTGCGGACAAACTGAGGCTCGAAGGAGGCGTTACGGTCACGAGGCGCCTGGATGGTGACCTCCCCGTGCTGCCCTTTTAGGCGCTTGGTGGAATAGCCATTACGATTGTTGCCGGTCCCGCGGCCTTGTGGGGCGTGTTTCTGGTAGCCCAGATGCTCGTCCATCTCGGCATTAAGCGCGGTCTCGACGGTGAGCTTGATCAGCTGTTGGGTGAGGGTGCCGAGATCTTTTTCAGACTTGATGTCTTTTGCCAGCTCAGCGGCGAGTGCTTTGAGTTTGTCTTGGTCCATTTGCTTACCCACGAAGGTATCCTTTTGAAAAAGTTACTTATTCGTGGGCGGTTACACAATTGGATTTACAGGCTCAGATCTGTACACCTAACGCTTGCGAGCGAAGTGTTACTGCTGAGTGCGATAGTTATGTTTCATCCGCTCCAACATACAATTTACTAGCATATGACTCGTCATCGAATCTTTTAATGTTTTGTAATATCTTAACTAGTGCATGACTTGTTTTCTCATTCTTTGAAGCGATAGAGTTCATAAAGTATGAGATGCGAACCCATGATTTAAAATGATCATTAGTCAAATCTGAAGCCACTGGAATCAAATTATTAAATATCTCTTTCTCATTTTCGCAATATTTTTGGACCTTGAGAACCACTTCTTCATTAATGCCATTTTGTTCAATGTTTAAAATTAAATTTTTAATAGCATCTTGGTTTTGCGTGTGATCCTTTCCGTAAAAATTACCTGGATTACATGATGGAGGAAAACCACTGAAATTGTGCTTCAAGAAAAATATTAAAAACTCACGAAGCCGTCTTTCAATCTTTATACTTTTTTGCTTCTCTTCGTTCTTCTGCCACACATCGATAACAAATATTATTATCAAAAGCTCAATGCAGACTCCCATCATTTCAGGTAGTAAATTACCAACCAGAAAGCCATCTTCAGATTTAAAAAAAGCCACCAGAGACAAGACAACAAGAGTTGCGATGAGGGCACATATGAAATTAGTTCTTGTCATTTATATTGTTATCCTATTGCCCTATAAAATTACTTTTGTAAAAGACTTGGTTGTTCCAAATGGTGGGTATATTGACATAGATTCTCTCACCTCATATTTGGCTACCAATTCACCAGATGAATCAACTTCGTCATAGTAGTATATGTCAGTATCCCTGCCTTTCCTCTGCTCCCATTTGGTTCCTGTTGCGACCAAGTTGTTGCCATCACTTATACCAATTAAATTTTTATGTTCGATACTCATAGTTATCTCCGTAAACATAACATTTGGTTAAGGGGCGGGCTTCGTCCCGTCCTAGTGAGCGAAGCGAACTGTCTGAACCGCTTTTTAGCGGTTTACCGATTGGACGGTTGTTGTTGCGCGGCTTGTTCAAGTTTTTCTGGCTGAGGATTTCCATGCTCAACCCAATCAAATGAAAAAACTCTCATTTGATCTTTCGCAAATTCTGTTGCTTTAGCCCCTGTAAAGCCTGAGCCAGGAAGACCTGATTCTTGCTGGACAACCAGGATGGTCAATGGTGGAAGTTTTTCAATTAGGCAGTATGACTGTATTGGCTCAAGCAATTTTCCTAAGCCTGCTGCTGGAACACCAACCAGCTTTGATAGGATTCCGTAGGTTAATGATTGCCTTCCTTTTGCCGCTAGTGCCAATACTGCCCAGATTTGGCTTGCTCTTTCAGACCGCGTCATATGATTTCCTTAAACTGCTAACAGTGATTAGATAGAAGGCGGTACTAACATGTTAGTGGTGCCTTCCATCTAACTCCGCTCCGGCCTGATATAGGGCATCCACAATTATATTTTAAATCAATCTATTACCTACTGGCCTCTGAAGCTGAACGTGTTCTCTTGACTTCCTCTTTTTGCTCCAGCATTACGGCTGTGTATAACAACAGTAATACGGCAAACGCATTAGCTACCGCCCCTAGGTTACAGCCCACAGAATGCTGCTTTTGACCTGTGATCTGGCGGTTGAGAACGTCGCCATCGGTAGGCCCTGTTTGAGGTATAGGAACCAGTTGAGGAGCATACCAATCGGCACTCATAAAGTTGAGCGATTTCTTGGCCAAGTCTGTGATATCGGACTTGTTTTTGACATAAATCAGAAAGCAATCAATAAGGTATAAGTTATCAATTCCGGCTGAGGATACAGTTCAGCTTCTTTCGTTTGCAGCTAAGGTATAGGCGAACGTAAAAAGTGCCAACGTTGAGTTAGTGTTTTTTATTGCTCTAGCAGAATGGCCAATTATATTTGGTTAATCTTTACACTGGCTAAGCATATAATTGACTACAGTTTTCGTACCGCCTGTTTTAAATACCATGTCATTAAATGTTAAACTTCCAGTAGTTGCAGCATCCAATATGAATTTTGTATCATTTTTATTCTGAGGTCTAAAGATTATTGATGACCCATAACCTTGAGCAGCAAAGCTGATTGTTCGTCCATTCACTTTGGATTCAAATACAGTGTCGATATGCTCTTGAGATATATCCTTCAAACTATGAGAAATAAAAGAAACTTGTATGCCACCACCATATGGTATTGCCGGTGAAAAGGAGTAAGAGAATTCACCATTAATAACGTCTTTAGACCAAGCTATACAGTTACTTGTTGCAGTACTATAGTCAGTTGCAGCATGAACGTAAGAGCCAATTAATAGTGTTGAAATAATGCAGGCTTTGTAAAGCATAAGATACCGTATTAAATTCCAATGGGTGCTAGAGAGTAACCAATATATTTATGGGATCATGTTTAACGCTTCTTTGCGATAGAACAGCATTCATTAATAAATATGTTTGATCGCAATACTTACCATTTACTATGAATTCGCTGAACAAATTGGGTTTACAGTGTATATTGTCTGCTCTGGAGCCATTGCACCACCGGTAGCGAAGTCAATTGGAATAGAGAAGATCCCAAAATCAATAAAGATACCTAGCAAACTTGTTCCATCAAATTTCCAATCAGTGTGAGAAACACCGGTTGAGCAATTCGGTGCTTTTGCTTCTAGAATCGTTTTATTACCGCGTTTCTGTGAAAACATAACAGTATCTTTACCCATGCTCATTCCATCAACATACAAGGTGGCATCAGGGTTTGCTGAGCGGACTGTGATATTGTCACTGGTACCATTAATGATACCAGCGCAGCCTGATAGACCGACGCAAGAAATCAGTCCCAAAGCTATCGCAGATTCTTTCATTTTTTCTCACTTAAATATAATTGGCAACGTGTGGATTCGTTCGGTAACCAGAATAGCAATTTATTGTTTATGATATCAATAGATAATTTGTCTTTGTTTAGTAAAATGTTAGAACAAAAGGAGGGGTATTCAATCACCGATTAAGCTCCGGTTCAGCTTCGTGAAATATTAAGAGTGAATATGTACTGTTCGTGATGAGATTAGAGTTTTATTAACAAGGAGGATTTGATTTTATCATTTGGTATTTAATAAATGGCTATCGAAGTTAATCGCAATATAGCTTGCAGAAGCCGATTTTTTCACCAAGAAAGAGTTAATAGCTTCAACACCGGGTTGTCGCTTCTTATTCCGTCATATCTCCTTCACTCCCGTAGCTAAACCGGGTGGCTAGGTTTCACCGGAAGAGATAACGGATGATATGCTCAGAAAATTTGGGGTTAGTAATAGCCCCGCAGCACTTCGAACATAGCTGCATTTTTGATTGACATTCCGCGTATTGAACAGGATGTAAAGATGACTTATATGGGTCTGAACGTTGAGCAAAATGAGACGTTAGTCCGAAGGGGATCACAGATTTTGTGGGGGGAAGCAGGGAAGGGAGGAGAACAGCAGTGTGCTCTCCGGCCGGCGGAAGTGCGGGCTGGAATCCTCAAGGCTGCGCCTGTTGTCACGGTATCTCAGTATGGATCCCGCGTATCGATGAGTGCCTGTGAAATGATGGCAGAAGCGTGGGATCGATCATCACAGGCCGATGCTGTGGCTAGGGAGCTGCAGCAGGTGCTGGCTGAGAGGGCTCGTCAGGGAGTGAGTATTACTTGGGGGAGAAGACACCGGTCTGGGGCCGGTGCCCACTGATTACTGGCGTTGTTGCCCAAATCGATGCAGCTTGAATGGAACTAACTGAGGACTCGGTGATCTGATCACCACCATCCTCTTCAAGTCTGCATCATGAGCACGTCGCTTCACCCCATCACCAACTGGCCTCAATACAACCAGTCTTTGATTAACCGTGGTTCCCTCACCTTCTGGGTTGATTCCGAGGCCATGAACAACTGGTTCCACCACGACCATCACGGACGGCGAGGCCGCTGCCAGCTCTACACAGACCAGACCATCTCTACCTTCCTGATGCTCAAGGGGATTTTCAGCCTCACGCTTCGCGCAACTCAGGGGCTACTCGACTCCCTGTTCGAGTTGATGAATGTGCCGCTGTGCGCACCGGACTATAGCTGCGTAAGCAAGCGGGCCCGCACGGTGACGGTGGCCTATCGACAGCCCGCCAAGGGACGTATCACCGACCTGGTTATCGACTCGACTGGCCTCAAGGTGTTTGGTGAAGGCGAGTGGAAGGTCAGAAAACACGGTGCCGAAAGACGGCGAGTGTGGCGCAAGCTGCATCTGGCGGTGGACCCAGCAACCCACGATATCGTGGCAGCAGAAGTGTCATTGGAGAATGTCCATGATGCCGAGGTGCTGCCAACCTTACTCAATCCACTGCGGCGCAAGCTGGGCCGTGTTTATGCGGATGGCGCCTACGACAACAAAGCCAGCCATCAGCTTATCTCGCGCAAAGGGGCAACAGCCTGTATCCCGCCTCGCAAGAACGCGGGACTCTGGAAAAAGGGGCACCCAAGAAATGAGGCCGTGCTGGTGATGCGCAAGGAAGGGCTGGCGCACTGGAAGAAGATATCGGGGTATCACCGTCGCTCGCTGGCAGAGACGGCGATGTATCGGTTCAAGCAGTTAATGATGGGCAAAATCAGTCTGCGGACCTACAACGGTCAGGTAGGGGAAGTAATGGCGTATGTTGGTGCAATCAACAAACTGAACACACTTGGTCTGCCTGTCAGAAAGTCCCGAGTGTAACGGTCACCTGGGGCTGGGGAAATCATGACTTGCTGTCTGATTTCGGCAACAACGCCCTGATTACTAAATCTGTACATTTTGTACCGCAGTGTGGCGGCACCAGTTTTTATGTATCCTTACATGCTTGCCAGCAAGCAGTTTTCTGACTCCATATTTTTATGTGCTTATTGTACTAGTTTTTCTAACTGCCTCATTTGGTGAGCATACTTCTTGTATTCTGAATATGCTTTCATGATAGTATCAGATTTAATTGAAGCAGAAGCACGCTCAACATATGTATCACCATATATTGATTCATAAGTAATAATAACACTTATCTCATCCCCGCCGACCAGCCCAATCATTTCTGGTATACACCTATCTCTCTTGTCACTATTAGTTATGGAAAGTAATGGAGTCTCATCATCCACTTTTACGGTCGAGTTTTCTTTTGGCCAACCTGTAGCGAAACAATCAGCTTTTAAGTCTGCAGCACCTAGTACTAAGTCCCATTGATCAGACTCAAATCCTGATGCACTATAATTTCCAGTTCTAACTTCAAATCCTTTTATAATGGCCGGGCCAAAGCCCACATTAGATAAATATAACCCATTAAGTTTACCATCACCTTCGGCCATTGGTGTAAGTTGAAGAATTGGCCTTACACTCAACCTATTATGTTCTTTTGTTATATTATTTTGCTGCCATGAGAAGATAACCGTCAAGATAGATGTAACTAATGCAATTGTTGAAGCTATATTACTATACAAGTTTTTACTTTGATTTTCGTTTCGAGATGAAGAATCCATTTTTTCATTAACCCTGTATTGATGAAAATATGTATATTATTTAATAGGTCTCAAAAAGATAGTCTTTTCAATTGGTTTTAATATGCAACTATCCATTTGGGGGGGCGACTAAAATTAATAATGCACTGAGTGCTAATGATTGACGCCCAAGCTTTCATTGGATGAGTTTATACGTGCATTGGGATTAACCACCCCAAAATATCCTGGTCATCAATCAGGGTGAGTGGAAGAGTAATAGTCCAAAGAACATCCAAAAATAAATCTACAGCGAAGTTATCGCGCTGAACTAGGAGAGGGTCACGGCTCTCAAGGTTTGCTATGGAGTAGCATTGAGCGGGGAGAAGTACCCGCTCATGATTAGAGGTGTCAGGCAGACGCGATGCACTCGGCTTTGAAAATCTCATCACGATGATAGGCGAGGAACTCAGTCTGTTTGTGGTCGAACGAGCCGACGTTCTTGGGCAGCACAATACCCCACTGCTGCAGGATATGCTCGATGCAGGGCTCTGCACAAAGCAGGTCGCCGGCGTCAGTGAAGGTAATCCAGCCACGGTCGAACAGCTTGTCGATGTGGGGGGAGAGCAGAAGGCCGTTGTTCCCATCCAGACGTTCAGCGTTATCGCACTCACTCCATGGCTTGATGTGGCTGGCAATCAGCAGGGCCTTGTTGGTGACGCCGGTGACCCGGCAGGCGGGCTCTAACTGCTCGAGCCGACTACGGAAGAGGCCCTGGCCACGGCGGGATTTGACGAGTTGTAGCTTCTCTGTGCTCTCAAGGGCCGAGGCCTTGATGTCCGCCTCAATGGCATCGCCTTCGAGTTCGGCCTGGTGTTGCTCGACAGCGTCAGTAAAGAACGGGTTCACGCGGTTGGCCAATGAAAGCACCAGGTTGCCGAGCTCGTCGCTGATGCCCGCAAGGTAACAGCCCTGGTTACCGTTCAGGTTGGGCTGTAATGGTGAGTTCTTCGAGGGGAGCAGGGGAGCTATCAACTCCAGGTGGTCCTTCGGTCGGATTGGCTTTGCGAGCACCTCCCAGTCGATGAGAACCTCCCAACCAGCATCAGACCAAGCATCGCCGGCGCTACCAAACTCAGAGGGTTTGGATTGCTCACTGCAAGGTGCTGAAACCAGACCAATGGCTTTGATAAGCCCGCTGGCGTAAGAGATGACAATGTCTCCCGGCCGGGTCAGCGTGAGGTTGATATAGGTCTGATTCTTTGAGCCGTTGCGGTTCGCCTTGGGCGACCAGATGTAGCCGCCCCCTACTTCTGCACCGTACGTTTGCTTATGGTTTACCCACCAGAATGCCATCGTTTATCCTTGTATCAGACAGTTGCTTCATTTTCTTTATTAAGTTCGTTTGGCTTAGTCAAATCAGGCATGGCATCTTTAAGGTTAAGAATAAGACGGTATTCAGTGCTGAACTGGTCTCTTGTTTTATAATTGTTGATTTTATGGATGAGGTTGTTAGAGAAAGTAGATTTATCACTAATCAACCATCCCATAAAGAGGTCATAACAGTTTTCTTTGAGGCCAGGTTTTCCTGATATTATAATCTTGATGATTTCTAGTGTGTCATTGAGCAAATACATGTTGATGTTTTCCTTGCTATTCCCCTGTTCCTTAAATTTCGACATAAGTTTATTTACATCCGGCTTTGTAATATATCTTGGATTTATGGTTCCTTCGAGGCTCCTATAAAATAGTAGAAGTGTTCTTAATGAGAGGTCTAAGTAGTGGTTCATTATGTCACTTATTATTTCTTGAGCGAAGAAATGGTTCTTTGTACGTAAACCTTTTAGTTTTCCTATCATGTATGCACTGGTAATTTTCTCATTCTTAATTACATTGCTGTTTATCATAAAGGCTTTTATTAGAACAAGGCTAGGAATCAAAGAGTTTATCGGATATAACGCTTTGTAATCATAAATAAATCTGTCATAGTCTTTATAGTAAATCAGTTCATCTGTTAGCGTGTATATCTTATCTGCTAGAGTGGACATCTCATTTGATGAACAGCTTATCCTGCAAAGAGAATTAAGTTCAAGAAGACCGCGAAAATATGACTGCTCACTATCTCTTTGTTTATCATTTATTCTGCTTCGGGATGAAATTAATTGGAGTCGCTTTGGGAAATCATACTTACAACTTTGTAGTCTATTCTGTGGTTTCGCGTATTCATTTTGGGTGTCAAAGAAATAGTTAACAATTGCCTCTGATGACTTTGGATTGATTAGATTGTCTTCTAGTTTATTATTTCTTTCCACAAGTTTGGCAAAACTAACTTCATGTGAGGTATTATTTAGTAGTGATGTTATTAAATTCGGTTCGTAATGCATTAGTGTGGTAATCGCAAAAAGGTCTAATATATCACAATATCCATGCAATGAATTAACCCAATCCAGTTCAACCTGCCTCAATATTACTTTCAATTCTCTAGGGTTATTTAGGTAGCTTACCAGTGCATCCCGAGCGGATACAATACTGCCTTGAGAATTATTTGTGGAGAAAAAGTGACTTACATGACCTATATAGGTTAATCTCTTCTTCTGAAGAGTGCTATATAGGGCTTTTTTGATTGAATCTAGTGCATAGCTTCGATCAAGACTGACATACTCCTTATACCTACAAATTCGATTTATTATATTAGGGTTATTTAGCGTTTCTCCAACACTAAGTATGAATCGAAAGTTACCATTGTCATTTAGCCGATCTATCAGAGGAGCTATGCTATTTAGCATGACCTCCGCATCTTTATTTCTATCCAAATCTTCAAGTATGATTATTACTTTAAGGTTAAGCTTTTCTAATAAGTCATCAATCTCAGTTAGTTGCGAGCTTGGGGACGAGTGATTGTCAAACAATGGTAATATATCTAACCATAGGCTTTGTGCTCCCTTCAATGAGCTAATGTATTTTGATGGAAGGCCACTTAAACTTGTAGTTGATGTAACTTGACCTAGCGAATCGATAATTCTTTCAATTAGGTGCTTTTGTATCTGATCTTCAGAGCTATATGTTCCCCAACTGTTTATTCTACATTGAATGAAATTGTGATATGTCATCTGGACTTCAGATAAGGTCATATTGATGATAGATGACTTGCCAATTCCAAATGGACCTATTATTGCAATGCCTCTGGTGTCTGTGATGTTATTTGATGTAATGATATCAAATAACCGTTTAACAAGTTCCACTCTATTTAATCTATCTTGACTCAAGGTTAAAATTGCTGTTTCTTGTTGATGCCAAGTATCCATGTCATAGGATTCATTGTCTTCTGGCAATGGCGGTTTATCTGCGAGGCTGTATCTGATGGATTTAATAAACTGAGGAGTCTTTAGCCCAATAAAATAGAAGGCTATTTCAATAGACAAGTAATCTTTGAACACTATGTCGTTAGTGCAATAAATTATTGCAAAAAACACTATGATTGATAGCCTTAGCGGTGGGTTGATTATGACTTGTTTCAACTTTAGTTTTAAATCAAAAACACCGACTAAACTAATGCCATCTTCGTTTTCTAGTTTGTAGTTTCTTTCATTGTGAAATGTGTGATGGTAATTATAATCACCTGAGTTTATTAAGATGGATTTAGTTAATATTCCGGAGAGGAAGTAGATGAAAATAATAAGGTAGGCTTGAGTGGAACTGTATATGCTAATCCAGTTGGCAATGAAACCTTTTACAGCTTCCATTTCCGAAGCCATAGAGAATATCAGCCATGAAAGAAATGCGTAAACTGTAATATCAAAGTATCTATGAATTGTTTTGGTCATTTTTCCGCAATAGCTCCTCGATTAAGCTTCCAGCTTAAACTCAACATTCTTGAACCTCTCTACAAGTTTTATCACCTTGTAATCGCATTGATATACTAACTCAATTGGGGCTTCATGTTAATGAGCTATCTCAATGAAAAGGCTCTAATTCGAGAGGTTGCTATGTCGCGGGATACAATCTTGAAAACTCAGTAGTTGCTGGTGCGTGACATAAATTATCGATAGTGGGTACCATAGTCAGAGCCGGACCTAGACCACCCGGCTGTGTATGACCAAAAGGACCCAGACCATGACCAAACCACATACCCAAGATCTATCCGCAGCACGCCCACGCGGCTGTGCCAGTGTATCCAGCAGCCTGCGCAATTTTAACTTGGCTGATTTGATTGAAGTATTTCCTTTCAACCCCGTGCTAGTCGAGCCGTCCCTGGTGTTGCTCGGGGAGGGCGTAGCTTGAGCGCCTATCCCAAGTATTTCCTCCGCAGTCCTGAAATCCGATCCCGCGCTTGCCAGTTGGTTGCTGGCCTGCCGGTTGACCAGGACAAGCCGCTGGTCATCGAAATCAAGGAGATGATCCGGAGCCTAGCCCAGAACGCCATGTTATGGGCAGTACTGACCGACATCGCCGAACAGGTGAACTGGCACGGCCGCAAGCTCGCCAAGGAGGAATGGAAGCACGTTCTCAGCGCGGCGCTGTACCAGCAGGACGTGGTACCGAATATCGACGGTACCGGCTTTGTTGTGTTGGGTAAGTCCACTTCCAAGATGACCGTGCGCGAGATGCGCGACCTCATTGAGATGGCCCAAGCCTTCGGCGCCCAGCAGGACGTGCAGTTCGGTGATGAATCCCGCCGCGGCTTCGACTGGGTGGCCACCTACGGGAGGGCTGCATGATCCACCTTTCCGCCCTCGATGCTGCCCGGCTGCTGGGTAACAGCCCGAAGGTCAGGAGCGTAGCTAATCAGGTGCGCAAGGCTCAACAAGTCACCAGCCTGCACGACAAGGTGCAGGCCCAGCTTGTCGGTTTCCCAGACCCCGTCACCGAGCTGCTGTTCCACCCCAAGCGCAAGTGGCGGTTCGACTATGCCTGGGAAGAGCAGATGATCGCCGTCGAGATCCACGGCGGGATCCACTCCGGTGGCCGGCATACCCGGGGGAGGGGGTTCGTGGAGGACCGGGCCAAGATGAACGAGGCCGCCCTGCTTGGGTGGACTGTATTGGAGATTACCCCCGAACACATCAAGACCAGCCAGCTGCGCGCCTGGCTGCTGAAGGCATTTGAACAGACCAATAACCAACCAGGGACCCGACCATGAACTTGACCACCACAACTAACACCTCTCTGACCATGACTAGCATCGAGATTGCTGAGCTCGTGGGGAAACGTCATGACAATGTCATGCGCGACATCCGGGCTATGTTGCTTGAGCTTTACGGCGCTGGGGGTGACCTCAGATTTGAGGAGACCCACCAGAACAAACAAAATGGCCAGGACTACCCATGCTTCCACTTACCCAAGCGTGAGTGCTTGATCCTGGTATCGGGTTATAGCATCGAGCTGAGGGCTCGCATCATTGACCGCTGGCAGGAGCTGGAAGCGCAGCTTGTTCCATTACTGCCACGAACCTATGCCGAAGCGTTGCTTGAAGCCGGTCGTTTGGCCATGGAGCTTGAACAAGCCCAAGAGCAGATCGCCATCCAAACACCTAAGGCCGATTTTGCCGATCGTGTGGCCGGTGCCGACAAGGGCGTTCTTCTCGGTAATTTCGCCAAAACAGTGGGGATTGGGCCCAAGAAGATATTCACCATTCTGCACGAGATGCGGATCCTGATGAAGGGAGGTAATCGCCACAACCTGCCTTTCCAACAATTTCTCGACCTGGGTTACTTCGAGGTCCTCGAGAAGCCCTACGAGATCAATGGCGAGACTCGTCTTGCCTTCTCTCCCACCATCACCGGTAAAGGTCAGCAATGGTTGACCCACAAGCTTCTCGCTGCCGGCCATCTGCAAGCCCATGCTGCCTAACCCTCCCGAGGAGGACTGAATATGAGTAAGTCATTGGAAATGGCACTACGCCTTTTCTCACCGAAGGGAGCGCTCCATGAGCCATCCTCCGGCAATTTCAACGCACTGGGACGTGATGACTTGATCGGTGCACTGCAGGTTGCCGCCAAGAACAATCCTCAGGGGTATCAGTATCTGATGGCTGATCACCTGCTGGACACTGAGGCCACTCAGGGGTTGCTGGCTCATTTCAGCGAGACCCTGGGTTGTAGCGAGGCCGGTGGCATGGCTATGGCTATCTTATTACGCCGCCCGCAGTCAGAGCGGCTGGAGCGACTGGTGTTGTCTCACCCGCACTATGACAAGGAGCGCCGCCGGGCTGCGGTGGTGATGGAGAAGGCCAAGCGGGCGCACCGTGCCAGCAACAATCACGAGTACCAGCGCCTGTTGGCTGAGCGTAACGTGATCCTGTCTCTCGCGCGTGAACACTGTGTGGCTGAGATGATGCGATCAGGGCGTTGCCCGCACTGTAATGGTACCGGCATGCGGCCACGGCTCGGCGACGAATGCCCGAAGTGTCACGGTACCGGGCGAGTTGAACCAGATACTGAGTTGGTGTCTCGCCGGTTCGGCGTGCAGATGTGGCAGGCTGTAGAGCATGCAGTGGAAGAGGTGATTCATCAGGCGTCAGACTTGGTTCGAGTCATGGACCGGCAGGTGCGGGAGATGCGGGCGGCGTAGGAAATCATCATACACCATGCAAAATGGCTCTCTGCTAAAAACAAAATTTCATAGCAATGGAGTGTGACTTAAATGATTGAATGCATTGTCTTTATGTGCTTTTTTGAACGTTAAAATAGCACAAATTGTGATATATTTATATTGACGACCAAGCCATCATTGGCCATGATTCCGAGTAAACCATTTACTCACGAATCGTGAGTGAAAGGTGCAAAAAAGGGCCCTAAGGCCCTTGGATTTTGGTAATTATATCCTCTAGATGCTTATAAGCATTTAAAGCAAGCCTGACAAGTTGGACGAACGCGTTGGCTAGCTTGAGGAGCGATTCAGCTGAGTGAGCTATTGCAAGTAGCTTATCAGCTAGCTTCGAAGACCCTGCAGTTGCAAGCTGTGGGGTCTTTGTCTTTTCGGCACGTGCCGAGTCTTTCCGCCCCTTCGGACGTCTTGGTGGCGCCATATAGTGTCTCCCTATTCGGCGGTTGATAAAGTCTTTTGTCTAAATTCATATTCACCTCGCTCGCTGTTTGGTGTGGTTGGTGCCTTATGGTCAATCGCTGCATTTTCCGATCATTCGTCAGCAGGGACAAGGCATGATTATCAACTAGGAAAGGGCATACTGAATTGATTGCTCGAAGCTACCAGTAAACAGTTAGCAACGCCAAACTCATCAGAGCTTTTTGGGCCGTTCCTGAGTCTGTTTGAGCAGTATTTGTCCAGCGAACTCCTCTTAGGTCAAGTAAAGCTGCCATCATCACGCTGCCTGCAAGTCACGATTCGTAGGCATGTCCTCATTCTGCTTTCTTCTACGGTGTGCACTTCCTCTATTGCATCACCAAAATCATTTTCTGCTACCCATACAGATTGCTGTTACGCAATTCATAAAGCGAGTTACTCCGGGTGTGCAGGGCTACTACACACCGACTAGATTGAAAGTTGTGGGCAATGGAGGGACTCAATGGGCAGCAGACTCAAGGGGCATGCCTTGATGGTGGCGGGGTGGGGATTACTTCATGGCGACTTCTTCGATCTGCATTCAATCTCCGGTCTGATTGGGGTGTCGGACGCGGTAGCTGGCGACGTGTTGGTCTACCTGCGTCGTCTTAGCTACGTGGAGACAGTTGCAGAGACAAGGAGCTGCAAGCGTGAGCCTGGGAAGCGAAGCCCCCGTCGGGTTTTCATCAAGGTGATAGCCATCCATCCAGAGCCTCCGCCGAGAGCAGTAAAGGTGCCCTCTGACCCTAAGTGGGAGCCAGTCCAGCAGCAGCTGGCCAGGTTGGTTAAGATTATGCCTTCGCCGCGGGGAGCTCGCTGATGCTCGTTGTGTAGCGTGGGCTGAGTTGCTCCCGCTTCATCATCCACTCCCTGTTGTCACGGCCTCTTGCGGCAAAGTAGACCTTCCCCATTCGCCCCTGATTAATCCTGTCGATCACCTGCATGAGAGCATCGCTTCGGGGATCCTGCTGTTCGTTGATGAATAGGTCCCCCTGCTGGATGCCGGTAGGGGTGAAGTCGGAAAGCATGACACCGCCTTTCTGGTAGTGCTGATCTTCAACCCAGATCCGAGATAGAAGGGGGGCGATCAGAGATAGCAGGGCTCGGGTGTCATTGGTGGGAACCGCCAGCTTGGTGCTGATCTGGTTGCCGTAATAGGGAGCCTTGTTACTGAACGGGCTGGTGCGGATGAATAGGGTCACATGGCGGCAGCACATTCCCTCAGCCCTGAGCTTTTCGGCGGCTCGCTCCATGTAGCCGGCCAGGGCTTGATGCATGGGCTCCATGGTGGTGATCCGCTCGCCAAAGGAGCGGGAGCAGATGATCTGCTGCTTGGCCTGGGCCTCTTGCTCCAGCTCGGCGCAGGGGATCCCCCGCAGCTCCTGCACCGTTCGCTCAACGACGACCCCGTACTGGCGCCGTAGGCTCTTGGGATCTGCTGCAACCAGCTCGGCAACAGTCTTGATGCCCTGCTCGTTGAGTTTTGCCGACAGTCGCCGGCCGATGCCCCATATCTCATCCACTGGGGTAATGGCCATCAGCTTGGTGCGCCGTCCCTCGTCACGCAGATCTACCACACCGCCAGTGGCGGGCCATTTCTTGGCTGCGTAGTTGGCGAGCTTGGCCAGGGTCTTGGTTGGGCCAATACCGACACCCACCACAAGCCCAGTCCACTGCTGCACCCGCTCGCGAACTTGGCGGCCATACTCCACCAGGTCGCCAGCCCAGCTCTCGCTCAGCTCGATGAACGCTTCGTCGATGCTGTAGACCTCCACCGCTGGTGCCATCCCCTCCAGAATCGTCATCACCCTCTGCGACATGTCGCCGTAGAGGGTGTAGTTGCTGGAGAACCAGATCCCGCCCATGGCCTCGAAGAACTGGCGGATCTGGAAGTACGGCACCCCCATCTTGACGCCGAGCGCCTTTGCCTCAGCTGAACGGGCCACCACGCAGCCATCATTGTTGGAGAGCACCACGATGGGCCACCCCTTCAAATCAGGACGAAACAGCCGCTCGCAACTGGCGTAGAAGTTGTTCACATCGACCAGCGCCACAGCGCAGCTTTTGTTCATGGGGCTGGCATTCTGTGGATGACGAAGGTAACCACGCCGAAAATCTCCAGGTTCTGCCCATCACAGAAGTGAATAGGGCGATAGGCCGGGTTTCCCGGTAGGAGGCAGACCGACGGGCTGAGCTGGAGTTGCTTCACCGTGAACTCGCCATCAACGGCTGCCACGACCACGCTGCCATGAACTGGCTTGCTGCTGCGGTCTACAACCAGCATGTCACCATCGCGGATCCCGTGATCCACCATGCTATCCCCAGCAGCCCGCACGTAATAGGTCGCGGCTGGGTGGGCAATGCAGAGTTGGTTCAGGTCGATGGTCTGTTCGACGTAGTCCTGGGCGGGGGATGGGAAGCCGCACGCCGCAGGGGAGAGGAACAAGGGGATTTCCAATGTCGGGGCGTTGAAATCGGGAACTGCAAGCATGATGGGTGGCTCTGTTGTGCTGTATATAAATACAGTATAGCTTTGCCGGTCGTGAAGATCACCGTGGGGCGATTGGCTCCTGATATGTTGCTCTTGCAGGTAGCGTCACAGTCTCACACTGCAGCTTTGCAACAGGGTTCCAAATGGTGTTTAAATAGTGCAACTCTGATGTATAAGTAAGGAAAAACATGATCTTGCTGAAAATTGTGGTGGCTTTGCTGATGATTGCCTTCATGGCTGTCGGTTCTGTTCTATGGGGTGTTGTTGGATTTTTGATCACCCTGGGCATGACCATCGTTTTGAACGGAATGTTTAATCGCTGGGAGGCGAAGACGTCAGCGAAGTAGCCATATTATTTTCATGGGGAATGTCGGTTCAGGTCTGATTTGCCCATTTCGCCTGCAAGGAGTCGCCAATGTCATTCAATCTGTGTTCCCTGCCGAAAGAGCAGCAGGAGAGAGTTGAGGTCGAGAAGGCCGCCGCCTATGCGGTATGGAAGGAAAGGAACCCCGAGATCAAGGTGCCAGCCGAGAGTGAAGCTGGGAACTATAAGGGGGAGATGCAGGCTTACTTCCTGCAGCAGGTGGAGCGGTACCGGAAGGCCAAGTAGTGAGTCTAATATTTTAATAATGGAAGGTTTATTTAAAAGGCTAGAATCTCCCTACACTTATCAGTATTTTATAGTATTTAAAAAAATCGATGTAATAATTTTTTTAAATTAATTCAAGTGCGTTGACAGCATTGGTATCACAATGCATTGTAGTAAGACGCAGCGCTTGTGCAGCAATAATTAATCTGGAGGTATTATGAGGAAAGTTAGGTCTATTGGCATAGTTACTATCGAATCAAATGATGGCAAGGGAAAATTAGGGTATATTGTACTGGTTGATGGAGCTCGGATTGGTCCGGTATATTCCTCCTTGGCTGATGCAATCATTGCGCTTGTAAATCTCACTGAAGAGCTAGGGCTCAATGATGTGGGGTTGCGGAAGATTCAAAATTACGTAAACAATAAAATAAATAACCCGGAGAGGAAAAATGAGCGAGTTCATCAAAGTTCTTGTGAACCAACGTAGTCTGCGTGCCGTCTTACGTGAGCTGACCTTTGAGCAACTGACAGAGGTTAAAGAAAAGCTTGATGCGCTCTTCCAAGATCGTGAAGAAGCAGAATTGAAGGTCATGCAAGAGCAGGAAGAGCGCCAAGCCAAGCTAGCTGAATTCCAAGCCATGCTGCAGGAGGCTGGTATTAATCCGAGTGAGTTGCTGGGTACAGAAAGTAAGGTTGCTAAAGGATCTACTGCGAAAAGCAAGCGCGCTCCCCGTCCACCCAAGTACAAGTATACCGAAGATGGTGTTGAGAAAACATGGACTGGCCAAGGACGTATGCCCAAAGTGCTTGTACTAGCGATTGAGGCTGGCGAGTTGCTCGAGAGTTATGCGATCTAGCTTAGCAGCCTTGTTTGGATCAAATTACTATATCCACAGTTCATGTTACGGCACCTGCATAAAAATGCGGGCCACAAGGGCCCGTTAAGAAAGAGATACGCATTTACAGCTGGATGTGTGTTGTACACATAACAAGCGTAGTACGTTAGTTACACCTATATTTGACCCCTTAATCATTAACGTTCGGGTTGTAGCAAGCTCAGACTGAGATGATGTCATTAATCGGGGCGATTAATTGTGTTGTCTTTGCTACTATGGGCTCAAGTTCAAGGAAAGGAGTCTATGTGGACGTTACAAGTTTTATAGAAACATTTAACCAAACCAAAACCGAGGTAGGGTTTAACCGCGCACTTATGGCCTTTTCTAGTGCGATGGGGTTCAGCCAGTATCGTTTTGCTTTGATAGTCCCCCAAAGCTTAACTCGTCCTAAAGCAATCATTTTTTCACATTGCAGTGAATCTTGGGTAGAGCGCTATGGTCAAGAAGGTATGCTGCCACGAGATCCTGTGATTTATCTCTCAATGCAAAGCCTGTTACCTATTTACTGGCAGGAAATTCCTCTTGAACCGATGTTGCCAGAGGGCGCTCTGGCGCTGATGGATGAGGCTAGGGAATGTGGTTTGCATGATGGCATTTCTTTCCCTTTTCGAGGTGCTTGCGGGGAGTCAGGTATCTTATCTTTCATCACCGAAGAGGATGGTCTAGATATAAAGGCAAAAGCGCCGACATTAAGGTGGGTTACGGACTACATATTTAATGCTGGGGTCCGAGTTGTCAGCTCAACCAAGAATAACCCTGCATTAAGTTCCCGCGAATTGGAATGTTTGTTCTGGGCTAGTGAGGGTAAAACAGCGGAGGAGATGGGGGAAATACTGTCAATCACTGCTCGAACTGTGAATTATCACATTCAGGAAGCTGTGCATAAAACGAACTCAGTTAACCGTTATCAAGCGATCGCCAAAGTAGCAATGGGGGGCTTGTTACGGCCTGACCTGACACTGATCAAGATAGAGGATTATCTGTAAGGCCCTAGCTCACTAGGCTGCTGAGTTGTGTTCTTCAGCCGTCAGCGTTAGTATCTCTCAAAGATGGCCAGAGTCCCCGTGACCCTGGCCTTTTTCATTTCTGGCCCGCCTCGTGCGGGCTTTGTCGTTTCTGGAGGGAGGGCGCATGGCCAAAGAGGAAGGGTTCGCGACGGCTGCCGCTGCTGCAGGGGTAGCCAAGACTGCACCGCCTGTCGTTGTGTCCGGCATGACGCTGGCCGGGTACTCGCTCAATGATTGGGTGCTCGCGGCCACGTTGACGTGGATCGCGGTCCAGATGGGCTGGTTCATCTGGTCGAATATCATCAAGCCGCGTCGCCAGCAGGGAGGTGCATAGTGAGCAAGGTCCGCATCGCAATCGCTGCTCTCACGCTGAGCGCAGCCGGCTTTGTGGGGATCCTGAATCGGGAGGGGTATGGCCCAGTGGCTTACCCCGACCCGGTACACGGCACCAAGCTTCCCACCATCGGGTTTGGGAGCACAGAAGGGGTCAGGATGGGCGATACCATCACCCCTGTCGCTGCGGTGAACCGAAGCCTGCGGGAGGTGCGGGTGTTCGAGGATTCCCTCAAGGCCTGTATTCGGGCTCCCCTCCATCAGTATGAGTTCGACGCCTATGTCGAGCTCTCCCACAACATTGGCCCAGGGGCCTTCTGCCGCTCAACCATCGTGAAGCGCCTGAACGTTGGCGATTATCCCGGGGCGTGTGAGGCAATCCTGTTGTTCAAGCGTGCTGGTAACCAAGACTGCTCTGCGCCGGGGAATAGGGTATGCCCTGGGCTGTGGAAAGACCGGCTGCGCCTCAATGCCAAGTGCAAGGGGGAGTGATGGTGACGATCCCGCAAAGCAGAACGTTGTCGTTCCTGGCTGGCGCCCTGGTGATAGCTGCATTGGCCGGCAGCGGGGTGGCGCTCTACCAGTCCGGCCATTCCGATGGGGAAGAGGGGGAGCGCAAGACCTGGCAGGCGAAGTGGGATGAAGAGGCTACCAGGCTCGCCACCGCCAGAGCCAAGGCTGAGCAGGAAGCCCGGGAAGAAGAGCATCGCCGGCAGGCTGAAATTGATGAGGTGAGAGAGCATGCACAAGAAGAAATCGCCCAGGCACAAGCTGATGCCGCTGCTGCTGGCGTTGAGTCTGGCCGGTTGCGCGAGCAAGCCCGCCGCTTGGCAGCCCGAGCAAGTCAGTGCGCCAGCTATCCCGGTACTGCCCAAGGAGGCCCGTCAGCTAGAGAATCTGCCATGGTGCTCGCCGACCTGCTCAGCAGGGCTGATGAAAGAGCGGGTGAGCTGGCAGCAGCGTATGACCGAGCTCGAGTATCAGGACTAGCCTGTGAACGAGCCTACGATGCTATCTCGCAGCCAGGACCATGAAACCCCGCCCATAACGGCGGGGTTTGTCTTTCTGGGGAAGGGGAGAAGGTGATGCAGATGAACTGGAGCAGTGAAGTGATAAACGGTATCGACGTGACTGGGGTAATCGCCAGCGTAGAGCACTACGGTGGAGGCGAGGCCCTGGTTGTTCTTTCCTCCGGTGTTTCCGTTGTGGTTCCTGCGACTCACAAGCCGGTACCTGGTGACACCATCGTTGAAGGCGAGTTATCTCTCTAAATGGCAAAGACCGATTGGAGCAGCGTGGCGGCTCAGTATCAAAGCGCCTATGCCAAGACTGGCATCAGCCCAAAGGCATGGTGCGAGCAGCATGGACTGAATTACCAGTCTGCCAGGCGCTACATCAAGGCCAGTGATGCGCAGGCTGACGATAAAATTGCGCAGCCCAGTGTGCGCAGTGCGCAAAATCGTGCGCAATTATCCAAGGGCAACGTGCGCAATTTGGATGAAACTGCGTACGCTATGCGCAATGAGAGCAAAGCCAAAGAGGGAGAGGAAAAAGGGAAAAGAGGACAAGGGGGACGATCTTCTTCATCCACACAACCCTCGGCGGACTCAAGCCTGAACCCCAACAACAAGTCCGGACGTCACGCAGATGGGCGCTTTGATAAGGGGAACAGCGAGTCAGTGGGCAATGCTGGCAACCCCAATCCGCCAGCTAACATCAAGCCCGGCATGCAGCTGACCAAGACCCATGGCGGTTACGCCAAGTTCCTCGATGCCGATGAGTTGTTCGACCAGGCCGAAGCACTGCAACTTCGGGATGAGCTGTTATTCACTCGGGCTCGCGTACTCTCGGTCACCAAAACCTTGAAGGCCCTGCAGCAGGATCTGGCCGAAGCGCAGGAGCTGACAGACCGGCTCGCGCTCTATGACAAGATCTTGCGCGCCGAGCAGGCCCTCGACCGCAACATCCAGCGGATCGAGTCCATCGAGCGAACGCTTAGCGCCTTGCGACTTGATGGGGCTACAGGGCCGAAGATCGAGGCTGACACCAAGCGTATCAAGGCCGCGACCCGCAAGCTGACCGCTGAGGCGGATAGGCTGGAGAAGGACGGCGGGAACGAGTCAACTCCTGTCAGTGAGATGGTGACTAAGCTACAAATTATGGGAACTGGTGGGCTTATGTGATAATAAAATCTCTATTAGTTGTTCCTTGGGAAAGAATAAATGACAGGTGATAATACAGAGCTTGAAAGGCAATATAGAAAAAACTTGATGCTTGTCAGTATGATTGTGCTGATATATTCAATCGCAGGTGGCTCCTTTGATAAAGATATAACATTTTCAGGTGCCAAGCTAACTTTCTCAAGGCCACACTGGATCGAGATGTTTATGATCGTGGTTATGATTTTCTTACAATGGAGACACTGGCTCGTATCTGGAGAAATTAGGAGGCATCACCGAAGTGAAGTCTTAAATGGTCTCTTTCTTGCAAGTAATAAAATACGTTACATGATATATGTATTTAACCCTGGAGTTACCTTTAAGGGTGTTGATGATAATGGATTTGCCATTGTAAAATATGGTGAGAGAATAGGGCGTATCAAAATCGAGATAATAGATGTGTTTTTCACTTTCATCTTGATAAAGATGACTTGTTCAAGTAAATGGCTAGATGGGGATGAGTTAAGCGTTCACGGGCTTACAAAGGACTCCTGTCGTGGCTATGGCACGCCACATATATTAACTAATAGAGAGTTGAGTGCCGTTCGTTCCAGGTTAAATAGTGACGGTTATGGCCTTATTTCTGTTCGATACAAGCGAATAATCCCTTTTGTTATATTGAACGTATCATATAGGGCTCGTTGGATTTTCTTGTCATATAGAGAGGTTTGGTTTGGAGACTCATTACTTCCAGCATTTGTTACAGGATCTGCTTTGATTTCATTTTTTTTATCTAAAATGATTGGTTAATCAAACCCGCTTCGGCGGGTTTTTTATTGCTAGAGATCCCCCATGACCGAACTAGATATCTCCGCCATGACTGAGCAGGAGCAGATTGCCTATATCCGCTCGAAGCTCAGCGATAAGTGGTGGCGGATGAACAACCTCTACATGGTGGAGAATGAGCAGGGTGAGCTGGTGCAATTCAGGCTGCGACCGGCGCAGGAGCTGCTGTTCAAGACCATGTGGTGGCTCAACATCGTGCTGAAGGCACGTCAGATAGGCTTCTCCACCGCCATCGATATCTATTTGCTGGATGAGGCGCTGTTCAACAAGAGCATCAAGTGCGGGATCATCGCCCAGGACCTGACGGCGGCCGGCGAGATTTACCGCACCAAGATTGAAGTGCCGTTCGATAACTTGCCGACATGGCTCAAGGCCTGCTTCCCGGTGGCCTCTCGCCGCGGTGGCGCCAACGGTGGCTACATCCTGTTTCGCCATGGCTCCAGCATCCAGGTGGCCACCTCATTTCGATCCGGTACCGTCCAGCGCCTGCATGTGTCGGAGCACGGGAAGATCTGCGCCAAGTACCCCGAGAAGGCCAAGGAGGTGCGAACCGGTACCCTTAACGCCATTCACCCAGGCTGCGTGGCCTTCATCGAATCAACGGCAGAAGGAGTGGGCGGCGATTTCCACAGTATGAGCATGAAGTCTCTCGAGCTGGCCCGAACCACTCACGAGCTGACCCAGCAGGATTGGAAGTTTCACTTCTTTGGTTGGTGGCAAGATCCGAAGTATGTGGCAGTGGTGCCGAGAGCCGGTGTGACGGCCAGCAAAACCCAGCTCGAATACTTCGCCGCTGTTGAGAAGGCGATGAGTTGCACCATTACCGACGAACAACGGCAATGGTATCTACTCAAGGAGTCGACTCAGGGTGTGGAGATGAAGCAGGAGTTCCCCAGCACGCCACTGGAGGCCTTCCTGACTTCTGGCCGTAGGGTATTCGACCCCATCGTGACGATGGCCGCAGAGAGTGACTGCATGGCCCCGCTCATTGTCTATGACATGGACCCGGTCACCGGTCGAAGGGAGAGGGCGCGCAAGCCTGAGTACTTAGACGATCAGGGCCAGCGTTCACTCGAGAACATGCTGCTGGTGTGGGAGCTGCCCGACCCTGACGAAGATTACGCCATTGGTGCTGATGTGGCAGAAGGCCTGGAGCATGGTGACCGCTCATCGTTTGATGTGGTTGCCAAGAGCGATGGTCGGCAAGTAGTTCACTGGTACGGGCATCTGGATCCCGGTCTCTTTGCCCAGCTGTTGGCTCATGTCGGCAAGTGGTATGGCACTGATGAGTATGGCCCAGCTTATATCGGCCCCGAACGCAACAACCATGGCCATGCGGTGCTGCTGGCCCTGCGGGATCACTATCCGATACGGCGCATCTACGCCCAGGAATACATCGACCGGGATCGGGATGATGAGACCCCGCGTCTTGGCTGGCTCACCACCCGGCAATCCAAACCCATTTTGGTGGATGGCCTGAAAGACCTGCTGCGCGCCGGCCAGTCCGGGATTTACTGGATAGGCACCATCAGTGAAGCAACTACCTACGTCTACGACAAACGGGGCAGCATGAATGCCCAGACCGGATGTTACGACGATCAGCTCGTCAGCTACATGATTGCCCAAGAGATGCGGGCCAGAATGCCTGCTCGCATCGTCAAGTCCGGCACCGCACGTAAACCCAAGCACTGGATGGCCAACTGATGATCAAGAACCAACCCAAGGCCCCCTCACAGGGTGGCCTCGATACTTCACGCCTGCTCAACCTGATGAGTGACATCAATGGCCAGCCGGATTGGCGCTCCTTGGCCAATCGCGCCTGTGCTTACTATGACAATGACCAGCTACCGGCCAGTGTGATGAAAGCGCTGGAAGAGCGCGGGCAGCCACTCACCATCCATAACCTGATCGCTCCCACCATTGATGGGGTATTGGGCATGGAGGCCAAGAGCCGTACCGATCTGATGGTCATTGCGGATGACCACGATGATGAGCTGGAACAGATGGCCGAGGCCGTTAACGCTGAATACGCCGACATGTGCCGATTGGGTGGGTTAGATCGGGCACGGGGTGAAGCCTATGCCGGACAGATAAAGACCGGGATCGGTTGGGTTGAAGTACGCCGCCAAGATGATCCATTCGGCCCGCGCTACAAGTTCAGTAACATTCATCGGGACGAGGTGTATTGGGATTGGCACAGTCGTGAGCCCGAGCTTACCGACTGCAGGTGGTTGATGCGCCGCCGTTGGGTTGATTTGGATGAGGCCAAGTCCATGTTCCCGAGCAAAGCCGAGGCTTTGACGTGGGGCGTGAATGATTGGGATGGGATAGTCAGCCTGACCTCGATTGAAGGAATGGCCCCCGATCTGGTCAGTGCCTTCGATGAGTGGAGCTCTTTTGACAGCAAACAGGTCGAGTGGTGTAGCAGGGAGCGTGATCGCGTCCTGCTGCAGGTGGTTTATTACCGCACCTTCACCACACGCCAAGTGCTGATGCTCGACTCTGGTCGGGCGCTGGAATATGACAAGACCAACCAACTTCATCTTGCCGCCGTTGCCACGGGCCGTGCCAGGTTGGAACGCCGACCGGTAGCCGTGATCCGCGAGTCCTGGTTCGTTGGTCCCCATCACCTGGTCGATCGGCCCTGCAGTGCGCCTCACAACATGTATCCGCTGGTGCCGTTCTGGGGATACCGCAAGGACAGCTCTGGTGAACCTTATGGCCTGATAGCCCGCGCCATTCCGGCTCAGGACGAGGTGAATCTGCGCCGTATCAAGCTGACCTTCTTGCTGCAAGCCAAGCGCGTCATCATGGATAAGGACGCCACCAACATGACCCGGGAGCAGGTATTGGAACAGGTCGAGCGCCCGGATGGTTTGGTTGAACTCAACCCCGATCGCGTCAACAAGACCAGTGTGAGTGACGCCTTCAAGGTGGAGCAGGACTTCAACGTGGCTGCCCAGCAGTTCCAGGTGATGCAGGATTCGGTGAAGCTCATTCAAGATACTATGGGGGTTTATGCCGCCTTCTTGGGGCAGGGGACTACTGGCCAGTCAGGTGTTGCCATCAGCAACCTGGTAGAGCAGGGCGCCACGACACTCTCCGAGATCAACGACAACTACCGGATGGGCTGCCAACTGGTGGGGCAACTGGCGCTGTCATATCTGCTTGAGGAGCTGGCAGCCAAGAAGAACTACAAGGTTACCGTCAACCGGGATGACCCACGCCGCCGCAAGGCGGTGGTGATCAACGTGGAGCAGGAAGATGGCAAGCTCAGTAACGACGTGACCCGGCTGCGTGCCCATATTGCCCTGGCACCCATCCAGCAGACCGCAGCCTACAAGCAACAACTGGCAGAGCGAATGACTCAGGCTATGGCACAGCTGCCACCGGAAGCAGCTGCAGCATGCTTTGATCTGCTGGTTGAGCTGATGGATGTACCGCGCAAAGCTGAGTTCGTGGAGCGGATCCGCAATGCCCTCAACATTCCCAAAGATCCCGAGGAGATGGACGAGGAGGAACGTGCCGCCGCCGAGCAGCAGGCCCAGCAACAACAGATGGAGCAGGAGATGGCCATGCGTGAGATGCAGGCCAAGCTGGCTGAGTTGGAAGGCAAGGCGGCCAAGTGGCAGGCAGAAGCCCAACGCATCGCCAAGCTGACCGACTCTATCCGGTTCGAGGATGCGCTTAAGCAGGCCCAGACAGGCAAGACCCTGCAGGAAATGGAGTTGCTGGTTGCCGAACAAGATGGGATCCAGGCCGAGCAGGCAGCCCTACAGGCTCAGCTGCTGGCCACCATTGAGCAGCAGATTGATGCCATCACGCTCTGATAGTTGCTTTCCTCACCGCCCAGCGTTAGGATTTCCCCAACATGGCCCAGTCTCTCGAGATTGGGCCTTTTTCATTTGCACTTAGGTGGTTATTTATCATAGTTATCAGCTCTATCAACAACGGAGTTTTACAATGACTGATGCTGACGCTAATGATTTTGACGAAAGTGCTATGCCCCCTGAGGTGAGAGGGGTTCATGCTGATGGAGAAGGCATCGAGCAGTTGATGAATCACCTTCGTATCGAAAATGGGGATGCAGTTGTTTTAAGGCATCAGGGAAATGACGTTTATATTCAAAATGTAGTGTTGCTTGGCAGTGGTATTTTTCGAGGCTCATTGAAAACAAACTATTTCCATGAATATTTTACGTTACCCGCTGGACGTGACTTTACATTTCAAGATAAACACGCATTCCGTGTAAATCGACACATCGTCTAAACGTATCGTCTCTTATTTGAGCCCGCCTTGTGCGGGCTTTTTTGTGCCCAGCCCCAGCCGGGGAGAGCTTTTCCGAGAGCCTTCCCCCGCTTGGGCAGCGATACCACCCACTGAAAACCCACGAGGACAACCATGGATATGAACATCAACAACCTGACCGGGACTGAAAGCCTGGACGAACTGGAAGCCATGCTGGCTGAGATCGAGCAAGAGGGCGATCCAGAGCTAACAGCTGGCACTGTCACCGAGAAAACGGACGTAGACACCGCGCCGTCGGCGGTCGAAGTGGCAGCCAGTACCGAACCAGCTAACGCCGAACAGGACGGTGAAGTGGCCAAGGTGCCCGAGAAGGTGATCCTGGCTAAGAGTGGTCAACACACGATCCCGTATGACGTGCTGGAGCTAGCACGCAATGAGAACAAGGTACTGCGTGAGCAGTTGAGCCTATCTCAGCAGGCTCAGGCAGAGCGGGACACGCTGCAGGCGCTACTGGAAAAGCACGGAATAAATCCCGATGCAGACCCAGACCAGCTCAACCTGGATGAAGTAGAGCAACTGGCGAAGGATTTCCCGGAGATCGGGAAGGCAATGGCCGCCATGGCTCGAAAAATCCAGCTGTTGGAACAGCCTGCTGTGGTGCAACCGGTTCAACCTGCCGTTAATCCGGTGCAGGCCGCTCTGCAGGCGGTACCTGACCTGATTAACTGGCGGGACAAGGACCAAGACCGCTTCGACTTCGCCATCATCGTCGATGAAAAGCTTCAGGTAGACCCCGCGTGGCAAGGTAAGTCACTGGATGAGCGATTTGCAGAGGCAGCGGGTCGCACCAAGCTGGCCTTTGGTGACATGGTGGAGACAGCTCCACCACCCGCCAAGGCACCCAGCATGGAAGCCGACAAGCCCGCTGACTTCATCCCGTCCAGTCCCTCGGCCCTCGGCCAAACCCATCAAGCACCCGAAAGCGGTGTTGCCCGTTACGGCTCTATGTCGCAGACCGAGTTGGTCGGCGAAATGGGGTCCATGACGGACGCCCAACTCGAGGCACTACTGGAGCAAGCCGGGTATTAACCCACCACACGATTAACACGCAAACCCCGACCACTGTGTCGGGGTTTTTGTTTTTAGGTAGGAGAGGATCATGACCCAAGTCACCTCGGTGCAAGCCAACAAGATTATGCAGGCAGCCTTGTTTACAGCTGCCAACCGTTCCCATTCGCTGGTGAACCTGCTGACTGAAGAGGCGCCCAAAGGTGCCAAGGTCAACGGTGGTAAGCAAACCAGTGCGGGAGCACCCGTGGTACGTATCACTGACCTGAGCAAAAATGCCGGTGATGAAGTGGATATGCAGCTGTTCCATCAACTGTCTGGTCGCCCGACCATGGGAGACAAGAAAATAGCTGGCCGTCTCGAGAGTCTGGCCTTTGCCGACTTCTCGCTCAAGATCAACCAGACCCGTCATGGTGTGGACGCGGGGGGCAAGATGAGCCAGAAGCGTACCAAGCATGACCTGATCAAGACCGCGCGAGTGTTGCTGGCTGATGGTTATTACGGCCGCCTGACAGACCAGCGCGGTTTCGTTCAGCTGGCTGGTGCCCGTGGCGACTATGCAGCGGACGACATCATCCTGCCGCTGGCTGATGATGAAGAGTTTGCAGAAATCATGATCAACCCGATCACTGCACCGACTTATCAGCGTCACTTCTTTGGCGGGGATGCGACTTCTTTCGAAACCATCGATGCGGCCGACCGTTTCAATCTCGGCTGCGTGGACAACATGGCGCTGTTTCTGTCTGAGATGGCCAACCCCATCCAGCCTATTCGGATGGTGTCTGACCCGTCAGGTGGCGAGCCCCTCTTCGTGCTCTTCGTTACCTCGCGCCAATGGCACGACTTTTACACCAGCTCCTCGGGCAAGGACTGGAATGCCATGTTGGCCGCGGTCACGGTGCGGAGTAAAGGCTGGAATCACCCGATCTTCCTGGGGGAAGGGGCGATGTGGCGCGGCATTCTGGTCAAGCCCTATAAGGGGATGCCTATTCGCTTTAACCAGGGAAGTCTCGTGAAAGTCTGTGCGGCCGAGTCTGCTACAGGGGTGGAAGTGGACAAGGTAGCGGGCACCACCATCGACCGCGCCATTCTGCTGGGCGGTCAGGCGCTGGCCAATGCGTTTGGTTCGGGAGAGCAGGGCAGCTCCTTTGGCATGTTTGAAGAGAAAACTGACCACGACAATGCTACTGAGTTGTCCGTTCGCTGGATGGGGGGCTTGCAGAAGATCCGCTTCAAGCAGAAGAACGGCAACATCCAGGATCATGGCTGCATGACACTGGATACTGCGGTGAGCCCGATAGTTCGCTGATAACCCACTGACGCAGAGGGTCATCAGGCTCTCTGTCATTTGTTGACCAGACAAGGAGCCATATCATGGCCAAGATTAATCTGATAGCCACTTGCCGCCGCTGGTTTGTCGGCGCGTTCGGCAACCTCTCCATTTCCCCGACCTTTATTGCCAAGCTGGCCGCGCTGCCTGCAGGGGATGTGATCGTGTTCGGCGACAAGGTTGAGTCCAACCTCAAGGTGGTGGGGGTGTCCCTGATCACCAGTGCGTTGGGCGCCGGCACTACGCTGACTGCCAAGGTCGGTACCGCCACCATTGTGAATGCTGAGGGCACGGTAACCGCCGTGGCCAAGTACATTCCGGTGGATGACTTGTTCACCAAGGAGGGGCAGGAACTAACCCTCACGGTTGGCGGTGGCGCGGCGACAGGTACTGCCAAGCTCAAGCTGCATTATGAGGTAATTGGCAACCTATAACTCGCCCATCGCTACGTGCCCGGCCTTGTGCCGGGCTTTTTCATTTCAAGATTGGAGATATTGCCGTGAGCGACAAAATTGCCGTGGTTTATATCGGCGACAAGCCGAGCAAGAAAGACACCGTGACCGGCTCCCGCATGGTGTTTCCTCGCCATGTGACCGTAGATGTTGAGAGCCACATTGCCATGCAACTGCTGGAGTTCCCCTCCGTCTGGATCCATGCCGATGCCCTGCCTGGTGAAATTCTGCGTCAAGAGACCATCGCCAAGCTGGCTGCCGAGGAGGCAGGACGACTGGCGCGGGAGGCGGCCCGTTTTGCCGAAGAGCAAAGCATGATCGTTGGTGACCGTGATCTGGCCAAGCTGACTTCTGCCCAGTTGGCGACTCTGGTAGAGGGGGATGATCTGAAAATTGATCCACAAGGCCCGCAAGAGAAGGTTGGCGAGTTCCGCCTGCGGGTGCGTGATGCGCTGAAAGCCAAGCTGGCCGTTGAGCAAGGTAGTGAGTAATGGTGCCGGTACAAGATAGCCGGTTGGTGAGCACCGCTCCTATGATCCCGCTGGTTCGCCAGCGGGTTCTCCATTTGCCGCACACGGAAGGTGCTGACGCATTAGTGCATAGCTACCTCATCGAGGCTGCCATCATTTTCTGTAAAGAAAGCGTTTTGGTTCATTTGGAGCGCAATTTTGATGAGGTGCTTGAGGGACAAACAGTTAGTTTTGCCCGGGCCAGCAGTATCAATCGTCAGGCAAGACAGGATGTGCAAGATCCACAGGTGACGGGATCGGTGCTCCATCGCATCACCGCAGGCGGCATCATTCTGACGCCTGGCATGCACTATCACGCACAGTCTGCCGAGTCCATCCGCTTCCTTGAACAGCTGAGCGATGTTTGCATCGTCGGGGCCATTGAGCCTCTACCGACCGCAACGCTGATCCCATCTGCTCTCGTCGAGGACTACGCCCATGAGCTGGCTTGTGGGGCTGGGTATCTCTTGCAGCAGCTTCACGCCAAGGCGTGGACAAACCCTGAACTGGCTCAGATAAATCGTCGCAAGTTTTATGACGGGATCCGCGCTGCATACCGGTTCCGCATTGAGCAAACCGAGAGTGCAAGGGTTCACAACCCCGTCAGAAAACGAAACTTCTTCTGAAATGAGGTGAGTCATGCTGGTCAGTGAAATATTGAATCGAGCCTCAACTGAGTTGACCGATACACCGCGGATTAGCTGGGGTCTGGAGGATTTGATCTCTTACTACAACAGTGCGATATCCGCGATCGCCAGCGCCAGGCCGGACATCTTCATTAAGACTCAACCCTTTGCCTGTGCAGCAGGCACTCGGCAAACCGCGCCTGCTGGCACCATCAAACTGATAGATATTGAGCGCAACACGCTTACTGGCAAGTCGATCCGCTATGTGTCCCGCGCTGATCTAGAGAGCTTAATCCCGAGCTGGGCCAGCAGTACCGGTGGGGAAGAGGCGGAGCTATATATCCACGAACCCACCAATATCGGTGCCTTCTGGTTGTACCCCGGAGTGAAGGCTGGGATGAGTGTCGAGCTGGTGCTCAGTATTCTCCCTACACCCGTAACGAGAGCCGAGGTCGAGTCGGGAGTGAGCGTTCAGGTCGATGACCGGTATATCACCCCTTGTCTGGACTGGATCATCTATCGCGCGTTCATGCGTGACTCCGAGGTGACGGCGAATGCGTCAAGAGGGCAACTCCACCTGCAATCATTCAGTCAGGCGTTATCGGTCAGTACTGAAACAGATGCCACCATGTTAGCGATGCGAGACAGCCAGGCCAGTACCAATGGACGGCGCCAATGATCCACATCTACGGAGTGATGACTGATCCCGCTGGCAAGTTGGTACCCGGGGCGATCATCGAGTTGCGGTCCCTCACCACGACCAGTGAAGTGTTGATGGGCTCGGTGCTGACGTTCAAATGTGATACTGCTGGTCGGTATCGATTCCCGCTGGCAGTGGGCGCCTACGATGTTTATGCCCAGAATGACCAGTGTGGTGACATGGATTACTTGGGGACCGGGGTGGTGGTGCCTCAAGGCGCAGATGGTCCACTGAACAGCATCCTGGTCGATAGCGGCATCAACTTGACGCCACCTTTGCTAGGTCGCGCTGTGGATGCGATGCAAAGGGCTGAGTCTGCGGCTGAGGCAACCGGTCGGGATCGGATCCAGACTGGCAATGACGTGAGTGACGCGCAACGGGCTAGCCAGCTGGCGGCCGAACAGGCGAGTGCAGCCTTGGCATCCGCTAATATGGCAGGCAGTGAAGCGGATGAGGCGGCGACCAGTGCGACGGCGGCCACAGCCTCAGCCACGCGGGCACTGCAATGGGCAGAAAATCCGTTGAATGTGGCTGTAGTGGCAGGCAAAAATTCCGCTTTGCACCATGCAGTCAAGGCCAGTGACTCCGCTGCTGCAGCTACCGCCAGTGCTTTGGCCTCAGGGGCCAGTGCCGCAACGGCTACAGCCCAAGCGGCCAATGCCAGTGAAAGTGCGGCGACCGCCACTATCAAGGCGAGTGAGGCCACGACCTGCGCAAGCACGGCTACCTCCCAAGCGAATGCTGCCAGTCTCGCCAAGGCCGCAGCTGCTTCGTCTGCAACCCATGCGCAGACCTATGCCAGTAATGCAGATCTGGCAGCTCAAGCGTCTGAGAGTGCCAAGGTGATCACGATAGAGCATGCCGGAAGGGTTGCCATCTTGGCCCAGCAGGTATCAGCCGATGGCGATTTGGTTCAAGCGCAGGCGGGGGAGGTTGCCACTAATGCCGCGACGGTGGCTGTACAGAGTAAGGAGGTCAGCACAAATACCACATCTGTGGAATTGGCGAAGAGCGTTGTCCAGGGGATGCGGGATGTGGTGGTGGCGAAAGCGGCCCTGGCGCTTGCTGCCGCAGATACAGCCAGTGATAAAGCAAGTCAGGCGACGCAGGATCAAGCATTGGCGAATAGCAGTGCTCAACGGGCTAGCCAGGCAGAACTCATGGCCGAATCTTGGGCCCAAAACCCGGAAGGGAGCGATATCAACGGGCGCCCCGGGGAGTTTTCTGCTCTGCACTGGGCATTGCAGGCCCAGAAGTGGGCGCAGGCCATCACATCACAGCTTGTCTGGGCGGGGCCGTGGAGTGCGGCCGCAGGGGCACCAGTCACGCCGGCTGCGGGTCAAGGTGTTCCGTTCTATCGGATCTCCCATCCAGGGGCAATCTCAAACGTCGCCTATGTCGCTGGTGATTACCTGCACTGGGATCCTGCGACTAGAACGTGGTTCAAAATTGATGGCTCGGATGCGGTGATCTCGGTCAATAGCATGACAGGGGCTGTTGTGCTCAGTGCGGCGGATGTCGGTGCTCGGCCCGCAAGCTGGGTACCTGGCTGGGCTGATATCACCGGTAAGCCGGTGACCATGCCGCCCTCCGAACATACCCACCCTTGGTCTCAGCTTTCCAACATACCTGTTTACGCTACACGTTGGCCCACGATTGCAGAGATAGGGGCGGCCGTGGCCAGCCACACCCATGCCTGGTCACAACTGACGGGGATCCCCGCCTATGCCTCCCGCTGGCCTGCGTGGGGTGAGGTGACCGGTAAACCTGATTTGGCCCCTGCAACGCACCGACACCCCTGGAGTCAGCTCGACCAGATCCCGGTTACAGCCTCGCGTTGGCCATCTTGGGGCGAAGTAACAGGTCAACCTTCTCGTTGGGTTGGTTACGGCACAGGGAATGACTACAGCGCAGGGAGTTTTGAGGCAAATGGCAATGGAGCTGCCAACACAGTGTTCCCAACCTATGGATTCCACCAACCCGGGTTGTTTGCTGGCAGCATTCAAATGAGAGATGGATCGACGTTCTATTTCTACAAACAAGGCGCAGGCGCATATGCAGATGTTGTCGCGCAGAACGGAAATTTCAATGATGTCTACATCCGCTCAGATTTGCGACTCAAAGGGAATCTTGAGTCGATTCGAGATGCGTTAGGTAAGGTCAAGAGATTGCACGGAAAGCTGTACGACAAAATGGGTCGGCGTGAAGCAGGGTTGATCGCGCAGGAGGTGGCCGCCGTGCAGCCTGAATCAGTTTTTTTAAACCACGATGGTTACTTGTCATTGGCTCCGGCGGGCATCCTTGCACTGGTAGTTGAAGCCATTAAAGAGCTGGACAAGAAGGTGGAGGCCCTGGATGGCGGTTCCCAATAAGCCTTTCTTGTTGTCTCAAGCCAACAGCGAGTTCGGGGGGAACGGCTGGGCTTCCAATATTCTGAGCAAGGCAGGTATCAGTGCTCCCCGTTACATAGGGGAACTCGCCGGTAAAAGTGCGTTTTCGATAATTGGAAATCCCGGTAACCCAGTAGCAGAGAATGCAGACGGAATGCTTTATTTCTGGCGTTCTGGAAATGACATATGGGGAGGTGGTTCCGGACTCTCTAATACCCAGCTTACAAGAGGGATGTGCCAGATCCGAATCCGACGCACAGGGGGAGATGGATCGGTGATTTTCTCTGGCACCTCTAACGGCACTGCTTTTACCCCGGATGGAACGTGGCGCGGGGTGGGGTGTATAGCCCCTGGTTATTCGGGCTATCAGGTTATTACCGCTGCAATCGACTTCATTTTGAACGGTGCCGTAGTTAAAACGGTGAACATTACGGCGGAAGGCTCTACCTATCGATAAGGAATAACATGAGTAACCGAGTTACCCGATATTTCTTCCGCATTCTGGTTTCACTGGACCAGCTAGGTAACACCATTTTGGGTGGCCGACCAGATGAGACCATTTCTGGCAACGTAGGCTACTGCGCCAAGCAAGGTAAACACTGGGCGTTGAGAGCGGAAAGGGTCATCAATTTCATCATGCGTAGTTCGACGCACTGCCGGGATAGCATCGAGTACGACGAGCGCAAGGTCCCGCTTCGCGATGCTTGGTAGGCTGCCTCAACGTTGCGCCATTTTATAGCCCTGCTCTTACAAGAGGGGTTTTTCATTTCAAGCGGGTGAGGAAGCACCATGGCCCTGATCGACATTGTGACCATGCGCGGGATGGTGCCGCGGGTGGCAGACCACCTGTTGCCTGATGAAGCTGCCACCTTGGCACAAGACTGTTATTTCGATCGCGGGGTTGTCGCCCCATTGATGAGTGACCAGCGGGTAAGCGTGACGTTGCCTCTGGTACCCCATACCCTGTTTCACTACTACGGCGATCACTGGTTTGCCTGGAACAAGCTGGTTGAGGTCATGCGATCTCCTATCGCTCAGGACCAGTACAACCGGATCTATTTCACCGACGGTGAATCCCCCAAGCTCACCTATGACGCTATCGCCACGGGGAGCTCAAACAAGCCAACGGCTTGGTACAGGCTTGGTGTACCCGCCCCAGCGACACCACCGAATATGCAGTCTGTTACCCCACCTAGCGGCGGCAAAGATGATGACCCCACCGATGATGAAACTCGCTTCTATGTCGAGACCTATGTCACTGGCTTGGGGGAAGAGGGAGCCCCAGGGCCTGCCAGCGGGAAAGTCACCATCACTATCCCAAACTCCACCGTGCTGGTGGGGTTGTCTCCAGCCCCTACCAACAACAGCAATATCACACGGCGCCGCCTTTATCGTTCGGTATCTGGTGGTGGGATGGCGGATTACCTGCTGGTTGCCGATCTTCCAATTGCAAGCGTGACGCACAGTGACAGCAAGAAGGATGGTGAGCTGGGACCGGTGCTGGAGACCTATGGCTATACCATGCCGCCGGATGCCATGCGGGGTATTTGCCAGATGGCGAATGGCATCTGTGCCGGGTTCATCGGCAATGCCGTGCTGTTCTCGGAGCCGTTTCTGCCTTACGCCTGGCCGGAGAAGTACAAGCTGACGACTGAGCATGACATTGTGGCCATCGCCGCTATCGATACAGCCTTGGTTGTGGGCACTAAGGGTTACCCCTATCTGTTTCAAGGTGCGTCCCCCTCAGCCATCACCGGGCAGAAGCTCTCCTCAGTCCAGCAGGCCTGCGTCAGCGCGAGGTCTATGGTGGCACTGGATGGCATGGTTCTTTACGCCGCGCCTGATGGACTGATTGGTGTGGGGGCCGATGGTGGAACTTTGATCACCGAGGGGATCATTACTCGTGAGCAATGGCAGCTGATGAAACCTGACACGCTGCGCGCCTGGTACAGCGAAGGCAAGTATGTTGCTCTGACCGATAGCCATGGGTTTGTATTCGATCCGAAATCGGGAGACCTACGCTGGTTATCGAGTCGCTGGGATACGGCGGTGCCTGACATGCAACTTGATGCGCTGATGTTGGCCAAGGGCCTTGAGCTCTATCAGTGGCGGGGTGGGGCGACCCCCTTGCCGATGATCTGGCGATCTAAAGAGTTTGAGTTGCCACTTGGCGTCAGGCTAGGTTGTGCTCGGGTGACCAGCGACCAGATCAGCCAATGTCGCTTTACGCTGATTATTGATGATGTTCGGGTGTTTTCACTCGCCGAGGGTCAGATACCTGCTGGCGTCTTCCGGTTGCCCCCCTTGCGTGGCAGGCGCTGGCAGGTTGAGGTGGCCGGCACTGCGGTGATCGAGCGCATTACTCTGGGCTCCAGTATTGCTGAGGTCGCAGCGCCATGAGCAAGAGCCCTTTTCGTGCCAGCGGTACCCAACAGGGACTGACTGAAAACATGCAGATCTTGACCGGCCAGAAGGGCGACCGGCTGGACAAGGCGCTGACCCTGCGAGAAGCCGCTGCCCTTGGCATGGTTAACTTGCGCCGTAATAGCAGCGGGGCGGTGGTGCCGGCGTTGCCGCCGGATAAGCCAACAGACCCTGAGTGGTCAGGGGTGCAACCCCCCGTTGCCCCGACGCATGTCACAGCAGATGGGGCGTTTCACACCATCACGCTGACATGGGATATCCCTGGGTACAAAGGACACTCGTATGCTGAGATATTGCGGGCTGAGGTGGACAACCCCGCCATCGCAGTGGCGATCGGTACAACTCTGGCGAATGTCTATTCAGACTCAATAGGTAAAGGAGTAACCGCCTATTACTGGGTGCGTTTCATCAACAAGAATGGACTGTCAGGGCCATTTCATAGTACCGCTGGCTTGAAGGCTCAGACTAGTCCTGACGTGGATGAAATCATTGCATCAGCAACACACTTCGCAATCTATAACCCTGCAAACCCGAGTGCGAAAGAGATCATATTCGGGGTTACTGATGATGGCAGGGTTGCCATCAAAGAGGCGGTCATCAAGGCTGCCACCATCCAGATCCTTCACTCAGAGAAGATCACCGCTGACTATATCAAGGCAGGGGTCAGTATTAGTGCCCCCTTGATCACTGGTGGCCAGCTTGATATGGGTAATGCCTTCATGGCTGGGGGCGCAGCGGGATTTGGTAAAGGTGGTCCCTATGCAGGCTGGAGCTGGGGTTGGTACACCATGATCTACTCCGATGGCAGCCTGTTTACCAATCGCCTGCGGGCGGAGGGCGGATATGTCAAAAATATCACCCTGGGTAATTGCACGATTGAGCAGGATTGTGTGGTCAAAGGAACGGTGTATGCCGATCGCATAGTAGGGGATGTGTATGTTGCCCGAGACTATGCCTGCGTGACACATGCAAAACAGGTTGGCCCGATTGATGTTTGCAGTATCAAAATCAACCAATCTGTTGGTTTCGCTCGAACACTTACTATCCCTGGGGTGGCTGGCATGGTGGGGTGCTCTGTGACTGCATCTGGTAGTGGTTCCTCACCTATATCGAACTCCAATTCGACGACGATGCAGATAACCGTGTTAATGGATGGTGCTGTGGTGAAAACGCTGACAGCGATGGCCTCGGCATCTGCGACTTCTAATCCATCACAAGGACCGGTGACCAGCGTAGATGAAGTCGGCTCTTATATTGGTGACATTACCATCCCCGCGAATCGTGAACCGCTCATCACCATCAGGATCCAGAGGATCAAGGGGGACGGGTGGGTGTGTAGCGACCCTTCTCAAAGTGGGCGTGTTGTGATGTTCAAACAAGGCGGGTCTCTTTCATGAAGGCGATCACGCGCATCGCCAGCGACACTGGCAACCCTAATCTATCCGCTGAACTGCAAGACGCCATCCGTAACCGGGTGGCGTTTTTGTTTGTGCGTGGTGGTGACGGATTCGTATTGAGGCCAGTTAGCGAGCATGGAACTACCGGCGTGCTGGTGTGGGTAGGTTGGGGGGATGGCGGGGCGCCGGAGCGCCACCTGCCTGAGGTGAAGCGACTGGTTCGCATGATCGGTGCCCGCTGGCTGCGTTTTCACTCCGCGCGTAAGGGGTGGCTCAGAGTGGCCCCGCAATTGGGGTGGGTGCGTCAGCCGGACGATGCTGACGGCTTGTACGTATTTCAGATCAACCTGTGAGAGGTGGGTGATGGGGAAGGGTGGCTCGAACGAAATCAAGGAAACTGAGGCTCAAAAGGCGGCGGCTGGCGTGGCCATGGAGCAATGGGATCTCTACAAGAACGACCTGCAGCAGTATGAGGACATCTTTATGAACAAGGTCGATAACCTCAACAGCGAACAGCAATACGACAAAGTGGCTGGGACGGCAGCCCTTGGTACAGCGCAAGCCTTTGGCGAAGCGCGCACGGGATTAGCAGACGACTTGGCTGCCGGTGGTGTAGATCCGACTAGCGGTAAGTACCAGGCCGCAATGGAAGGTTTAGAGACAGACCAGGCATTGAGCCAAACCGACACCACTAACCGGGCCCAATCTAGTCAGCAAGATAAGTACGTAGCGGGTCTCAAGGATGTATTGAGCATAGGCGCTGGCCAGAAGGCCGAATCTCTCGCCGGGATTGGGGATGTGGCCAATACCAGCTTGCGCAAGGCAGTGAATGATGCCCAAACCTCGTTTCAGGATAAGCAGGCAACGGCGGGACTGGTGGGCTCGTTAGCCGGTGGTGCGACCGCTTATGGACTTGGGCAACTTAAGACCCCGGTGGCGGCTGGTAGCAAGAAGATCAGCCCGACAGCATCAGTGCTGCAGGGCAAGGGTTACTAAGGGGTAAACGATGGGATACGCCGCAGATACATACGCAAAGATTACCCGGGAGCAATATCAGGACTGGAAGACTCGCTTCTACCCCAAGCAGAAAGAACTAATGGAACTGGCCACCAATGGCAAGTTGCTCCAAGACCAACTTGGCCGGGTGGATGGGAACAATGCGAATGCCCTGCGTTCAGCTCAGCAGGCCACGGCTAATCGCAATGCCCGCATGGGGGTTGCTGCCCCCTCACCTGTTAACGACAACAGCCAAGGGCTGCGCTCTGCCTTGATGACAGCAGGCACAGAGAATGGTCTGCGTGAGCAGGAGCAGACTCGCCAGATGGGGATCTTGACCGGTGCTGATGCCGGGCTGCGTGATGCAATTAAAACCGGTGGGGGAATGTAATGGGATACGGGATTTTGGAGATCGGAGCCCAGACGCGCCAGCAGGGAATGGCTGGCCTGCGTGATGCGGCAAGCCGAGAGCAAGAGGTTGAGACGGCAAACAAGAGCCTGAAGTCGGCCCGTAAGACTCAGACGATGAGTTCAATCGGCACAGGTGCTGCAGTTGGTACCATGGTGATGCCGGGGCTGGGCACGGCAATTGGGGCCGGTATCGGTTTTCTGGCTGACAGTCTGTTTTAAGGGGGGTAAGAGATGGGCGTATCAGGGTTGGCAGAGGGGTTTCTTGCCGGGTTCAATACCATGGATCGTTATCAGCGTGGTCAGAAAGACGACGAGCGCATGGATAAGTCAATGAGCCTGCGCGATGCCATGTGGCAGAACGAACAGGATCGACAGAATGTTGCTGATGAGCGTTACCAGGGTGAGAGAGAGTACGGCAAGAGTCGCGACAAGGTAGCGGACGAGCGCTATGACAAGCAGTTTTCACTGACTGAGCGACAAGTTAAGGCTTCTGAAGTGCGGGCGGGAGCAGCAGAACGTCGCGCCAATGCCGGCGAAGCCCGTCAGCAGCAGGAGTATCAATGGCAGAGTGAACAACGTGAGAAACAACTTTTCCAACAGGAGAACTTGCCCATCATCCAGTCAGGCTGGCAGGCGGTGGCCGAAGGTAAAGACCCTGGTCAACAGTTCTGGTCCGTTGTTCGTGACAAGCGGGCAGGCTCCTACAACCCGGAGCGCTATCTACAGCATGACTATGCTGAGGCTGGGAAGACCTTCGTCACCTATGCTGGCAACCTGATGCGCCAGGCACAAGAGGGCAAGCTTGATACCTCTACGCCGGAAGGTCATGCCATGGTTAACGATCCGAAGTTCATTAAAGCTGCCGGTACCCTATATCAGGATGAGGTTAATAAAGGGGTGGGGGATATTGACCCGGATAGCGGCAAGACCATCACCGCTAAACAGCTCAATAACATCATGGTGAGCCCAGATGGACGTGGAGTAGTACTGGGTGTTGAGGTCACCTATGACGATGGCAGCAAGGATGTACGACCGGTCACCAATAATCGCACCTCCTCCCCGGATGATCCTCCTAAGGTGATTCCCATTAATGACTTTTTAAAGCCCGCCTACCAACGAGCAGCCCTTGCCAAGCACATGATCGGCAATGCCGACCAGTTGCGCGTATCACTTGGCCTGGCAGCAGGCCCAGACCAGGCCGGTTACAAGAAGGCCGTGACCAACCTTGAGAGCCAGCATGGGCAAAACCGGGCCAGGATCTCTTCAAGCAACACTGAGGACAAGGATATCCAGATCGAGGCGCTGGATGCCCAGCTTGAGCAGAGCAAGGCGGCCTTGGCAGACACCTATGGCATGACCGGGAAAACCGACGTTCCGAAGCCGGAGGAGCCACTCAGGGCGTGGACGGGCGGTGATCCCGAACGCCTGCAGTTCGTCAAAGAGGCCAATCAGCACGGCAAGCTCAATAGCCTGCTTGAGAGCCCGACCAGAATGAACACTGCTTTTGAAATGTGGCGCCAGCAGGCGGTATCAGAGAAGAAAGCTGAGCAGGCAACGGTGACCGCCACCCGACTGCGTGATACGAAGACGGACGCCTATAAGGCGATGAGCTTGGCTCAGGGCCGCCAGTAGTTGTCTTTACTCACTCCCAGCGTTAGCATCTCCCCATAGTCGGCCAGTCTGTTTATTGGCCTGCACTCCCCCATTCAAGCCCTGAACGGTTCGCCGCTCGGGGCTTTTCTTTTGCCGAAAAGCCGAGGACACCATGGATAAGCCTGGACTGCGTGACGCCCTGCCACAGCCTCAATCATCCGATACCCGTACTGACCCGTTCTGGAGCAACATCGATAGCAACTTGTCTGCAACTTCTGCAGCCCTGGCTCCTACTCCCGCCAAGGCTGCACCTGCTCGCAATCTTGAGGTGGGACTTGGTGATCTTGCCCGTGGCATCGGAGCTGGCGCGTTGGAGCTGGTCGGTGGGATCGGTGAGTTGGCAGGCCAAGCCAGTGAGTTTGGCAAAGAGAATGCGGGCAAGCAGGGGGGCGACTACCTGGAGCAGGCTCGCGCCAACCTGGCAAGCAAGCTTAGCCCAGTGCTGGACTTCGTTGCCGGGGCTGGTGATCTTGCCAAGTCTGGCGCAGAGTCCCTGACCGAAGGGATGAGCTCCGATGCAAAAGAGGCCATGAACCGCCGGCTTGTTGATGAAACGCCGGAGGGCCGTCTGATTATGGGGGACGGTGCGGGTGATATCGATGTTTGGGCCATGAAGATGGCACAAGGGGTCGGTTCTCTGGTGCCGACCCTTTTGGCCGGCGGGGTGACTGGTGTTGCAGCCAAGGTCAGCATTGGGAGGGCGGTGACTGCATCGATGGTCAAGCGTGGTGCCACGCAGCAGGTGGCCGAGGCGGTAGCCGCCAAGACCGTCTCCAGGCTTGCCACAGGCGCCGCCGTCACAACCGGTGCGACCGGTTCTGTAGGCAGTGCCGGTGTGAATACCAAAGAGTCAGTGCTTGGCATGAGTTATGACGAGCTGGCAGCGAGTGACACGTTCCGCCAGGCATTCACTCGTATCGACCAAGATCAGCAAACCCTTCACCTCACTGACGATGAGAAATTGGCACTGGCCAGGGAAGAAACCGCCAATGTGGCCAGTCGCGCGACCATGAGCGATGCCAAGACTTGGGGCGCGGCAGCCATGGGGTCCATGATGGGTGATGCCATGTTGTTCAAAATGCTGGCAGGGAAGATGGTTGCTGGTGGCATGTTAAAAGGAGCCGCCAAGGGCGCACTGGGTGAGGGGATCGGCGAGACCCTTGAAGAGGGTGTTCAGCAATATGCTGTGAACGCATCCCTCAACGAAGTGGCAGCGGCCGACATTGACCCGATGAAAGGGGTTGTCTCAAGTGCGCTGGAAGGTGGCCTTATCGGTATGGGCACGGGTGGTGTTGTCGGTGCTGCTGGCGGCCTGCGCGGTGGTCCTCATGTTAATGAGGGGGCTACCAATCCAACCACTGAGCCTGCCTCTCCAGTGGTTGATGAAGCTACAGGCCCCATGGCGGCAGACAATCCTGCGCCACTTGCCGAACAAGCACAGGAGAACGGGCCTGATCTGGCCACCGCCGTTGATGAGCAGGCAGAGCTTGGGCCAACCAGTGTCGAACAAAATCCACTCGGCCCAAGTAAAAGCCAGTTTGATGAAGTGAGGGATGTACCTGCCTATCTGCGTCAAGACGATACTGCCGAGCGCTTCAAGGGGATGGCTGAGGATACGGAGGTACAACGTGCGCTGGCTGGTGATTTTGGAGAATCGATACAAGAGTTGATTGCCTCCCAGATGGAAGGGGGAGAGCAGGGACCAAGCTTCTACGAGCTGGCTCAGTCTGGCGCACTGGGGGTGGATCCGTTCGCTGGCAACAAAACGGCCTCACAGGTTGCAGCAGAGGGGCACAAACCCAAAGCACTGAGGGCACCAACCGAACAAGAGAGAGAGATAGAGGGGTATCGGCAGACGGCTGAGCAGAAGCAAAAAGATAGCTTGGCTCAACGTGAGGCGTTGCAGAGCGCCACGTTTGAGCCCGGCATTGAGTCGCAACATGCAGCAGAGGCCGCCACACAGGTTCGTGATCAATCGATTGCACGAGCTGGGAGTGAGACAGATTCGATCTTTGGCCCGCTTCAATCCTTACGCATTACACGCAAAGGCAAGCCGTTTGCCAGTAAAAAAGAGGCTCAGCTTGCCAGCCGCAAGGGCAAGGAGACCCCGGTACCGCTAAATGGTGGCGGGTTTGGGGTGGCCGAGATTGCCGAGGTGGAGCATGCAAGTGCCACGAACCTCGACGACACCGTTACTAGCCAGCCACAAGCAGAGGTGAGCAATGAGCCAGTTACCCCAGTACCTGCAATCAGCAGTGAGCGACAAGGTGATCAGCCTGGAGCAGGCCAACAAGCTGCAACGGGTTCTGAACCAACCACTGCCGAACTTGCCGGACGAACTCGAACTGGAGATCCGGCAGAGCTCGCTCCTGATCTACCTGCACCTGATGGATCATCACGAGATGACCCTGCACTGAAAACAGCCCCGGCCACTGATGCCGGGGTTGTTGTTTCTGGGGCTACCATATCGACACCTACGCCGTGGACTGAGGCTATCAATAACCCTGACGGCACCATCACCCTGAAAGGTGATCTGCCCATGATCAAGCGCTGGGCCAAGGATACTGGCGTGAAGGTTATCCCAGGAAAAGGTGGGCTGGTTGTGGCCAAGTCTTCGGCCACCAAGGTGCAAGAGCTTGCCAAGCCTGCCGCCAGTGAGCCGGAGCTACAGCTCGAAGCAGCTCGTGCCGAGGTGGCGCCAGCGCCCACCGATGCGCAGAAAGAGACGGGTAACTACAAGAAGGGGCACCTCACGCTGCAGGGGCTGCATATCGCGCTCGAGAATCCCAAGGGGTCCATCCGCTCCGGCACCGATCAGGCCGGCAAGGCGTGGCAATCGACCATGGCTCACGACTATGGCTATATCAAGCGCACGCTCGGTGCTGACGGTGATCACGTTGATGTGTTTATCGGTGACCAACCAGATAGCGAGACGGTTTTTATAGTGGACCAGGTTGATCCCAAGAGCGGCAAGTTTGACGAGCACAAGGTGATGATGGGCTTTGTTGATGAAGCCGCCGCTCGCGTTGGCTATTTGGCCAACTACGAGAAGGGATGGAAGGGGTTGGGCGCTATCAAAGCCATGCCGGTCGAGGCGTTTAAGCGTTGGCTCAGTGACGGTGATACCACCAAGCCTGCGGTGGCTGGCAAGACCGAGCCACAGAGCAAGATCGCAGATTTTGGCGAGAAGATTGGTGGGGCACGCAAGGATAGCTGGACGGCGTACCGCGACACCGTCGAAGGGGATACCGCTGAGCAGATCAAGGCGCTGCCTCTCTCCAAGGCATGGCCGGCACCAGACTACGACAAGCTGATAGAGTCAGGAGTGGATCGCCATGCCGTTGCCATTGCCAGGGCCGCTCGTGACGCGATCCCTGCCAAGCCTCGGGTCAGCTATAAGGTTGGTAACTGGGCACAGGCCGTGAAGTTGCTGCGTGACCTGTCTCTTGGCCTGATGGATGGCACTGTTGATGCGGATACGGCAAAACGAGTGATGTCCAGCACTAGTCTGCGCAGTGCTCATGCTATTCATCACAGGGCAGATCTCTATGTGGCGGTTGGCCACCAACGAAGTCTGGCCGATCTTTCCCTCAGTCTGGGCAGTTACAGCCTCTATGAGGGGGTGAAGTACAACCCACCCAAGGGTATTTGGACCCTTAGCCGAGAAAGTAAATCGAGTGTCTTTGGCAACTGGCCGAGAACCATTGCATCAGGGGCGAGCAAGGCGGAAGTGATTACTGCGTTCAAGCATCGCTATGACCAATTGACGCAATCAGGCAGTAAACCCAAAGCCATTTCGTTCGCCATCTACAGTCGCCGTAATGGCCAAGATTGGATCGTTGGGAAGAAAGTGGGCCGCAACCACCTGGACCTGACAGAGGCGTTTAATAACGTCAGTGATGCCAGAAAGTATCGGGATGACCACTATGACGAGCTGGTCAGCAAGCTGGAAAAGGCCAAGGAGATCCCACATGAACGCCGTGATATCAACTTGCCTCGAGTGGGTGAAGACATGCGCGGTGGTGCTGACGTCACCCCTGAGCTGTTTGGGGAAGCATTTGGTTTTCGTGGGGTGGAGTTTGGCAACTGGGTGGAGCAGGGGCGTCGTCAGCGGGACTTGAACCATGCCTACGATGCATTGATGGATATGGCGGCGGTACTGGGGATCTCGCCCAAGGCTCTGTCGCTCAATGGTGAGCTGGGGCTGGCGTTCGGCGCTAGGGGCTCTGGTGGGGTTAATCCTGCTGCTGCACATTACGAGCACGGTAAGGTGGTGATCAACCTCACCAAGATGAATGGGGCCGGTTCATTGGGTCATGAGTGGTGGCATGCGCTTGATGGCTACTTTGCCAGAACCCGTGGCCAACCAGGTGACATGATGACCGAGGCACTGGATGTATCTTTGGCGGCTAGGGAGAGCCCATTTATCCATCGTGGTGACGTGCGCAAAGAGATGATCAAGGCGTTTGGTGCTGTTAACCGGGCCATCAAGCAGACTGCGCTCAAGGAGCGGTCTCGCAAGCTCGATGACAAGCGTAGCAAGGCGTATTGGACCACTGACAGAGAGCTAAGCGCCCGGGCGTTCGAGTCGTATCTGATAGCCAAGCTGCAAGATCAGAGTGCTAGTAACGATTACCTGGCCAATATCGTGAGTGAGGCGTCATGGGATGCAGAAGCGGCGCTGGGGATGCGGCTTGATGAGAGTTATCCCTACCCGACCGCCGGGGAGGTTCCTGCCATCCGTGCTGGTTTTGATCAGTTTTTTGACACCATTGAAGAGCGTGAGGAGGGGGCGCACCGGATCCTGTTTTCCAAGCAGGCCATGGCGCAAGGCGACAAGCCAGCTAAGCACCTGACCCAGAAAGAGGCGGAGCTGGTCACCAAGCTATGGTTCAAGCAGTACCAGGGGGCAAGTGGCATTGATGTGCAGATCCATGCCACTCAGGTTGAACTAGAGCAGTCCCTGGGACTGGATGCCAAGGATGGACTGATCCGGCGTGCGGCATTTGATGACAGCTCCAGCACCCTGCATGTGGCCGCTGACACCATCGCCAATCCCCAGAGGATGCGTGAGATCCTGCGTCATGAGGTGCTGGCCCATTATGGATTGGCCACCGTACTGGGCGGTGGTGAATACACCAAGCTGATGAGCCGCCTGATCCAATCCAAGAAAGATCCAAGCATGAAGGAGGTATGGGACTGGATTAATACCCATTATGAAGATGAGGATATTGGCACTCAGGCTGAGGAAGTTGTTGCCCACATCGCCGAGCTTGAGCAGAACGCTTGGCTGCGCGGTTGGGACAAAGTGCTGTCATGGGTGAAACAGGCCCTGCGCGCCGTTGGTTTTGTACCCGAGGGAATTACTGCTGCTGAGACACGCAGCCTAATTGAGGGGCTTGGCAAGAAACTGAAGCGCCCCGATGCCAGTAGCATTGGCGCTGATGGCGATGGGTTGTGGTTCAGTGCTGAACGCTCGCCCTGGCAAGAGGGATTCCCCGAGGTCATTTTGCACGGCCGGTTGGGTGATGCGACCAGCAATCCTGATTATGAGGCTGCCAAAGGTGGCGATGATGCCGCCGCGCGGAGACTGGTTAGCGAGGTGTTATCACCGGATGCAATTAGGCAACTCAAAGCGGTGATTGGCGATAGAGAGGCGATTGCCTTGGGTGTGCATGCTGAGGAGGCGGTGAGTCGTAATGCAATTCCGCAAGCGATGGCTGACCTGCTAGGCAAAGTTCTGGGGATAGAGGTCAGTGTGGATATCGTTCAAGCTGCTAAGGTAGGGCGAACGGCGCAGAATGGGTTTGGTCGGTTGGCCTTACAGCCAGGGTTTGATGGCAAAGTGCGAACAGACAAGCCTTATCTCATTATGGACGATACCCTGACCCAAGGGGGAACCTTGGCTAACCTCAAGGGGTACATTGAGAATCGAGGTGGGGAGGTGCTTGCTGCAACTGCATTGACCGGCAAGCAGTATTCCGCCAAAATTGCCATAGATAGCTCAACCCTTGAGCAATTAAGAGAACAGTATGACGGCACAGGTCTTGAAGCGTGGTGGCAAAACCGATTCAGCTACGGCTTTGACTCCCTCACCGAGTCAGAAGGTAGATACATCCTTCGTGCCCAGGATGCTGACAAAATCAGAGATCGAATCGTTGCGGCAGGATATGCGGCGCCGGCACGAGGCGAACACGAAAGCCCTCGAGACCATGGATCTCTCCCACCTGATGGTCTGAAATTTAGCCAAACCAATACCGTCGCCGATAAGGCGATGGAAAAGCTCAATCTGGGCCCCAAGCCTGACATCATTGATAACACCAAAGCCAACCTTGCCAAGCTGCGATCTGTAGATCGCGGAGTGGTCCAGTCATGGGTTGACCGCTTCATCAAAAAAGCCAATACCGAAGTGCTCGATGCCTTGGCTCCCATCAAGTATGCAGAGCAAGCCGCAGGCATTGCGGACGCAGCCGACTCTGGCTATATCGCTGCACGGATGGCCACCGGTGCAGCCTCCACCATGCAGGCGACCATGCTCTATGGTTTGCCGGAATGGAAAGATGGGGTGATCCAGCGCAAAGCCGGAACCGGGGAGAAGGATGCGTTGCTGGGGATCTTCTCTGACCTGGGGACCGACCTGCACAATTGGCTTGGCTGGATGGCCGGTCACCGGGCTGAAATCCTGCTGAGACAGGGGCGTGAGAACCTGCTTGATGCCAATGACATCGCAGCGCTGAAAGGCGTTGGCAATGGCAAAGAGGCCAAATTTATCGAGGTGAAGTCCCGTTGGAATCGCCTCAATGCAGCGACGCTGGATCTGGCGCAAGAGGCTGGGCTCTTTACCGCGGAGGCGCGGGCCGAGTTCGAGAGCGAATGGTATATCCCCTTCTTCCGAGAGTCGGAGGATGGCGATGTTATCGCCCCCTTCAAGCCGAAGGGGATCGCCAACCAGAACGCCGGTATCAAGAAGCTTAAGGGCGGTGAGGCCAACACCAACGATCTGCTCGAGAACATCTTCACCAGTACCAGTAAACTGATCGATGCCTCCATGAAGAACATGGCAGCACAAAAGATCGTCTGGAACTTGGCGGATACCGGTCTCATCGAGGTGGTGGCCAAGCCAAATATGATGGACTGGCGAGCCCTCAAGAACGGCAAGGACCTGATCACCGTCAAGCTGGAAGGGGAGGATTACATCCTCCGGGTCGAGGATCCTGACCTTTACCGCGCCATGACCTTCTTCGACCGTCAGTCGTTCGGTGCCCTGGTTAATGTAGCAGCCAAGGCCAAGCGCCTGCTGACGGCCGGTGTCACTGCATCTCCCGAGTTCATGCTGCGCAACTTCTTGCGCGACTCACTCTCCAGCTGGGTGATCAGCAAGGATGGCTTCAAGCCAGTGATCGACTCCATCAAGGGGGTGAGGAAAACCCTGGCCATGGATGGCAGCACCATCGATGTGATGTTTAGTGGTGCCAGCTTCCTTGGTGGCTACGTCAACGGCAATGACCCCACCGCCATGGCTGACACGGTGCGCAAGTCGCTGCGTCGCAAAGGGATGACGCCGGAGCAGATCGCCAAGTATGAGAAATCCATCATCCGCAATGCCGCCCACGCCAAAGGCGTGGTGGCTAACGCATGGGAGAAGTACAACAGGCTTGGTGAGGGGCTGGAAAACGCCAACCGTGAGGCGGTCTATGACGCCGCCATCAAGGCAGGCAAGAGCCACGCGCAGGCCGCCTTTGAATCGAAGGACCTGATGGACTTCTCCATGCTGGGTGCTGCTCGTGCCATTCAAGGGGCGGCCATGGTGCTGCCGTTCTTCAATGCCCGCCTTCAGGGGCTGGGCAAGCTGACCCGAGAGCTGCGTGACAACCCGCGCGAGATTGCCAAGCGCGCTGGCATGATCACGGCCATGTCGCTCGGCCTGCTTGCTGCTAATTGGGACGATGAGCGGTACGAGGCACTGCCAGATTGGGACAAAGATACCAACTGGCACTTCTTCATTGGGGATCAGCACTTCCGGATCCCTAAACCGTTCGAGATAGGGGTGATGTTCGGCACAATTCCCGAGCGTATGGTGCGAGCTCTGGGAGACAAAGACACCGGCGCCCAGTTCGGCAAGGCTGTGGCCCGGGCGGTCGGCGATACCTTTGCCCTCAACCCAACTCCCCAACTGGTCAAGCCGATGGTTGAGGCCGCCTTCAACTATGACAGCTTCCGAGGTGGGCCAATCGATGGCCCCCAGGATATGGCTGTGCGTGCCGAGGCCCGTTACAACGAGCAGACCAGCTTGCTGATGCGCGAGCTTGGTGAGCTATCAGGTTTTTCTCCCAAGCAGCTGGAGCACCTGCTCATCGGCTACACCGGCACCTTGGGTAGTTACGTGATGGCTGCTGCAGACGGGTTGATCCGGGCTAGCCGCCCTGGTGAGTCAGCCAGTTGGCGCGGCGATGAGATCCCTTTGGTGAAGGCTGTGTACCGCGGTACTGGGCCAGCCAAGTCAACCCAGCACATGGAAGAGTTCTACCGGATGCTCAACGAGGTGAACCAACTCAAGCGCACAGTGGATCAGTACCGCAAGGAAGGAATGAGTGAGAAGGCCAACGAATTGTTGGAAGAGCAAGGTGGGCTCTTGAAGACCCGACGTAGCTTGAGCCGAACCCAGCAGCAAGTTCGGGTTGTGCGCAACAAGATAGAGCTGCTCCAGCGTGACAAGACTCTGGCGGCTGCTGAAAAGCGTCTGCGCATCGATGCGCTGCTCTCGCGCCGTAATGATCTAGTGTACCAAGCGGTAAACAAGAATCGGAAAAATTGGGAGTAGAGGAGGCGGCCGTCACTGCGCTCGCCTGATGGGGGTGTCAGGTGGGGTTTTGCTCTTCCAGCCAGAGCGCGTAGAGGATGTCAGCAAACCACTCTTCGGGCAAAACGCTCAATACAAGGTCAACCATTGCATCAGCCAGTTTTTCGTTATCTCTCTCAATTTCGTAGTCGTTGAGTGAAAGGTACTCCAGGCATACCGCAAGCCCAGTGCGCTTGTTGGCATCAGAAAAAGCATGAGCGGTGCCGATGGCCATGGCGTACTTTGCTGCGATAAGAAACACATCATTCAGCCCACTATAAGCGATTGCGTTGTCAATGCGCCCCAGAGCGCCTTCCAATAACTCGATGCTGGCTGGTCCTTGGTGACCAGGTGAAGTACCCAGTATGTAGTGATTGATCTCCAGCACCCGCGCCGGAGGGAACTGGATGATGTTCATTACATATCAGCCAGACGAGTGAAGGTTTTTTCGTGAGTTTTCAGCGTTAGTTTGGTTTCAGACTTGATGATCTGACGACCCTCTTCACCGTTCAGGCTCAGGTTCTTTTCAGCCTTGATCTGTGGTCGGTTCTGTACCTGGGGCAACCCATACTTGTTGCTGATGTTGTTGTCTTTCATGTTCTTCTTTGCCTCTTGGTATTGCACAGTGAGACTTTACCATAAATGGTAAATCGACATCCCGTGGAATGTCCAATCCAGTTGCGCGGCCCTGGTTGAGCTGTATTCACGGGGATAGGGTGGAGGTTTTGAGGACTCGACCATGTGGATACTGCTTGCGCTCGGATGTATGGTGCTGGCGCTCAAGACATTTAGTTTCAGCTTCACGTTGGCATTGATCCCGTTCGCCTTGGGGTGTTGGTGTTTCAGCAGATCCGATAGGGAGAGCCTGGATAACTTTATGGCCTTTGGTTTCATGCTGATCCTGATAGGCTTTGTTGTGCTAATTGTCATTAGTTTCTGGTGATACTTTGGTCACGGTTTAGACAAAGATAGGCGGCGAATGAGGAGGGGGTGGTTAATTTTAATACAATGCAGAAGTGAATGGTGATAGGGTCCCAATTGCACTGTATATTCATACAGTACCTCACGGTCGAGAGATTGAGAGGAGACCTGGGGGACCACAGGATGGAATTAATACTGGCGGAGCTTGAAGTGTACTTGGAGGAAGTAGATCTGACACTGCAGGAGCGGGATACAATCGCGCGCATTCTTGAAAGGCTTCGTGATGAAGTCACTGCGTTGTAACGCGGAAGGATTCGGATTAGCCCGCCACAGTGCGGGCTTTTTGATGTCTTGGATAGTGAAAAAGAAAAAAGCCTGCATTTCTGCAGGCTTTCTAAATCTTGGATCACCAGTGGATCATTTTGGTTCCTGTTTCAGGCCAGCCTCTGTCGCGATGATTTCGCTAAGTTGCTGTTTTACCTCGTTTTGTCCTACCGCTGTCCTAGTTAAATTGGTGGAGCTGGGGGGATTTGAACCCCCGTCCAAAATTACTACATCCTCGGTACTACATGCTTAGTCACTCTTTACATTCGCCAACCCGCTGCGGAGAGACACGCCACGAATTGACTAGCTCGATTGGTTTTAATGCTTCCGCCCCGAGCAGGACTTCCACACGATCCTGTGAAGGATGACCTTCCGATTCCCTAGGACACAGGCAAGCTAGGGTAGAAGGGCTCAGCGCAGGTTATTAAGCTGCGAGTGCGTAGTTTTCGTCGTTTGCGACTATTTTTTTGCGGTTTGTTAACGAGGCCTACCGCACCTCGGCATGCACCTTGGGTTTCGTGAATCTTGTCGAATCCAGAATCAGCCCCAAGTTGTCAAAGTCGATTGTACGCAAAAATCCTGTCATGGCAAGGCGTTGATAGCAATCGACCGGCCTGGACCGGTCGATTGCTGGTTTATTGGACGCCGCATGGCTGCATGCGGCGCACAATCAGCCGCGATGCTTGTTTTTCATGATGCGGGCTTTCTCCCGATCCCATTCGCGGGCCTTGGTGTCTTCCCGTTTGTCGTGCTCTTTCTTGCCTTTGACCAGGCCGATCTCGACCTTGACCCAGCACTCTTTCCAGTAGAGCGCCAGCGGCACTATGGTGTACCCCTGACGGGCGGTCAGGCTCTCCAGCTTGTCGAGTTCACGGCGGCTCAGCAGGAGCTTGCGGGTGCGGGTCGGATCACACACCACGTGGCTGGAGGCGGCGTTCAGTGGCAGGAAAGTGGAGCCGAACAGGAAGGCCTCGCCCTGCAAGAAGATGACATAGGCTTCGCTGATGTTGGCCTTGCCCGCCCGCAGGGATTTGACTTCCCACCCTTGCAGGGACAGACCGGCTTCCACGCGCTCTTCGATGAAGTACTCGTGGCGGGCGGTTCTGTTGAGTGCAATGGTGCTGGACCCGGCTTTGTTTTTACTGTTCTTTTTGCTCATGACGGGCGCCTTTGGCAATGATTAGGAAGGCGCATTATACGTGGGTGGCGGCGGCTGTAAAACGCGCAACTGCTCGAGTGGCGGCTTTGTGAGCGGTTTTGGGGATGATCTTGGCTGACAAGGTGATAAAATCGGCCCGATTGGATGAGGAAAGCCCATGCCCCGTATTACTCGCAGTGCCCTGGTGATGTTCAGCGCAGAACAAATGTTCAGGCTGGTCAATGATGTTCACGCTTATCCGGAGTTTCTGCCCGGTTGTGTCGGCAGCCGTGTCCACGAGACAGGCGATGACTATATGACTGCCTCGGTCGATGTGGCCAAGGCGGGGATTGCCAAGACGTTTACCACCCGCAATCGGCTCGATGCCAACCGGCAGATCAAGATGGAACTGGTGGAGGGCCCCTTCAGCAAGCTGGCTGGCTGGTGGACCTTTACGCCGCTGGATGTGGATGCCTGCAAGGTCGAATTCGACCTCGATTTTGAGTTCACCTCCAAGCTGATCGAGCTGGCGTTTGGCCAGATTTTCCGCGATCTGGTGGGCTCCATGGTGCTTGCCTTCTCCAACCGCGCCAAGGTGGTGTACGGTGTCTGATCTGCTCAATATCGACGTGGTGTATGCCTTGCCCGAGCGCCAGACTGTGCTGCGCATCCGGGTTGCTCCCGCCACCAGCGTGCTGGCCGCCATCGAGCAGTCCGGCATCGTGACCAAGCACCCGGAGATCGATCTGTCGGTCAACAAGTTCGGCATCTACAGTCGGCCGGTCAAGGGGGCTGACCTGCTGCAGGACGGGGATCGCATCGAGATCTACCGCCCGCTCATCGCCGATCCGAAAGAGATGCGCAAGAAGCGGGCCGAGAAGGCCAAGGAAGAGGGCCGTGCCGATGCGGTGACCGGCGGGCGGCCCAATGCCAACCGCAAGCGAGGGGACACAGATCCGGCCTGATGCCGCACTCTGGAGTAAAAAGGCGCCTTGGCGCCTTTTTTGATCTGTTCTCCTGTTGAGTCGTCACCAACGCTGTTCAGCGGCAGAGCGCTGTCACATCCCGTGCAGCCGCTCGTTTTCCACCACCTCAACGCCACCCTCCTGCTGGCTGAGCACTATCATGGCGTGGGCTACCTGGCTGGCGTCGATGGCGCGCCAGCGGCGCAACTTGCCAACCAGCAGGGGGCGCAGCAGCGGATAGAACGCCTGGAAGCATTGCTCCGACAGGCGCGGCGGCTGACGGTTGCCGAGCAGCATGGCGGGGCGCACTATGGCGAGCCGTGGCCAGGCTTGTGTCAGCAGTGCCAGTTCCATCTGCCCCTTGGTGCGGGGATAGAGGGCCGGCGAGTGTGGATTGGCCCCCAGACTCGAGACGACGATAAGACGTTGGCAGCCGTGGCGGCGAGCGAGTGCCGCGAAGGCCAGCACATAGTCGTGATCGACCCGGTGAAACGCCTCGTCGGACCCTGCCTGCTTGCGGGTGGTGCCGAGGCAGCAGAAGGCGATGTCGACCGGATCGGGCAGGGTGAGTTCCGCCAGTTGTTCGAAGTCGACCGGCAGCCAGTGATGTTGGGGTCGGGGATCACCCGCCTTGCGACAGAGCAGGGTCAGTGAGTGAGCGGGGTCGAGTTGATGGAGCAGTTCCCGGCCAATCAGCCCGCTGGCCCCGGCGATCAGGATCTGGCTCATGGGTGCCTCCCTGCTTCAACGGGGGCCGCCAGCGCCTGGTCATCAAGCCGTCCGCTGGGATGGGGATGTCGGGGCTGGTTCATGGAGGCTTCCTCGCGAAGATGGGATGGCGGTGGCCACATAAAACAAAACCGGCACGGGGCCGGTTTTGTGAATGCGATCAGAGCGGTGTGTGGAAGGCCGCTGGCAACGGGAAGTCGCCGGTGACCGTGGCCAATTTTTCGTTGGCGAAGGTCAGGGTGAGCTCCCTGCGCTCCTTTTCGCCACGACCCGGCTGGAATTCATAGAGGTAATACCAGGTGTTCGGGTCAAAGGCATCGCGCAGCATGGCGGAACCCAGCACGAACTCGACCTGTTCGCGGGTCATGCCCTGGCGCAGTTTGTCGACCTGTTTTTGTTCCACATAGTTGCCCTGGGGAATATCGATGCGATAGACCAGGCTGCAACCGGACAGGGTGAGGGCGGTCAGGGCCGCGGCAATCAGGTGTTTCATCCGCATATCGAGTTCAGATCATCCATTCAAGTCTTTTTAAGCTCGGCAAATCATACCGGCTCCCTCTGCGGAAGTAAAAAGCCATTGATCCATCAGCCAATAAAAAGGGCCGCCGTGCGACCCTTTCTGCCTGATGGCGGTTTACAGGGCGGCGCGGAAGATGGCGACTATCTCCTCATGGCTTGCCTGTTTCGGGTTGGTGAAGCCGCAGGCATCTTTCAGGGCGTTGCTGGCCAGGATATCGAAGTCATCGGCCTTGACGCCGAGCTGCGCCAGACCAGCCGGGATCTTCACATCCAGCGCCAGCTGCTTGATGGCGGCAATCGCCGCATCGGCGCCCTGTTCGTCGTTCATGGCGCTCACGTCCACCCCCATGTAGCGGGCCACCTCTTTCAGGCGGGCGGCGCTCACTTGCGCGTTGTAAGCCTGAACGTGGGGCAGCAGCACGGCGTTGCAGACCCCGTGGGGCAGGTCATAGAAGCCACCCAGCTGGTGCGCCATGGCGTGCACGTAACCCAGGCTTGCGTTGTTGAAGGCCATGCCGGCCAGGAACTGGGCGTAGGCCATCTGCTTGCGGGCATGCAGATCGTCGCCCTGGTTGACCGCGGTGCGCAGGTGTTTGGCGATGAGCTGGATCGCCATGATGGCGCTGGCATCGGTCACCGGGGTGGCGATGGTGGAGACATACGCCTCAATGGCGTGGGTCAGGGCATCCATGCCGGTGGCGGCGGTGAGACCGGCCGGCTTGGCCAGCATCAGCTCGGGATCGTTGACCGACATCAGCGGGGTAACGTGCTTGTCGATGATGGCCATTTTCACGTGGCGCGCGTCGTCGGTGATGATACAGAAGCGGGTCATCTCGGAGGCGGTACCGGCAGTGGTGTTGATGGCGATGAGCGGCAGCTGCGGCTTGGCGGAGCGATCCACCCCTTCATAATCCTGGATGCTGCCACCGTTGGCGGCGACCAGGGCGATGCCCTTGGCGCAGTCATGGGGCGAGCCACCACCCAGCGAGATGACGCAGTCGCAGCCGTTGGCCTTGATCATGGCCAGACCTGATTCGACGTTGGCCATGGTGGGGTTCGGCTTGGTTTCGTCGAACACCACGCTTTCAATGCCATGTTCAGCCAAGAGGGTGGTGAGTTTGGCAACCACGCCGATCTGGTTGAGGATTTTATCGGTGACGATCAGCGCCTTGCGATAGCCGTAACCCTTGATATCGGCGGCGGCCTCTTGCAGACAGCCGGCACCCATCAGGTTGATTGCGGGGATGTAGAACTTGAATGTCGCCATGATGGACTCCCTATAGTTAGCCATTAAGTGGTAATTGGTGGTTAAGCTACCATCATGGGAGGGATACAAAAGCATCTTGTTTACAACTTTACGGGGTCGATCACGAGTCGTTAATTAAGCGCTGAACCAGGCTTGACTTTCCCTGTCGTGATCAGTTTGGAGAAAAACGTTTTTCAAGAAATTCATCAAGTTAGCAAACGTTTTGCGCGGAGTTTGTGACTGTCAATGCGTGGAAGTGTGAGGCGCTTCAAGGAATTGGAAAGCGCTTTCGACCATAGTTGGCGCCTCCCCTAAAGAGGGGGAAAGGCTTGAAAGTATCATGAAGAATCATCTTAACTTGCGCCCTGACCCTGCTGGCAGGGGGCAACCAGGAGTCCACTATGTCTGATGTATTTCACTTGGGTTTGAAGAAAGCGGATCTGCAAGGCGCCACCTTGGCGATCGTTCCCGGTGACCCCGAGCGCGTCAAGCGCATCGCAGAGCTGTTGGATAACCCGGTGCACCTGGCCAGCCATCGTGAATTCACTACCTGGCGCGGTGAGATGGACGGCAAGGCCGTGATCATCTGCTCTACCGGTATCGGTGGCCCGTCCACCTCCATCGCGGTTGAAGAGCTGGCCCAGCTCGGTATCAATACCTTCCTGCGTATCGGCACCACAGGTGCCATCCAGCCGCACCTGAACGTGGGTGACGTGATCGTCACTACCGGTTCCGTGCGCCTTGACGGTGCCAGCCTGCACTTTGCACCGATGGAGTTCCCAGCTGTTGCCGACTTCGACTGCACCACCGCGCTGGTCAACACAGCTAAAGAGATGGGCTCCAAGCTGCACATCGGTGTGACTGCCTCTTCCGATACCTTCTACCCGGGTCAGGAGCGTTACGACACCGTATCCGGCCGCGTAGTGAGCCGTTTCCAGGGTTCCATGAAAGAGTGGCAAGCCATGGGCGTGCTGAACTATGAGATGGAATCTGCCACCCTGCTGACCATGTGCACCAGCCAGGGCCTGCGTGCCGGTATGGTGGCTGGCGTTATCGTCAACCGTACCCAGCAGGAAATCCCGAACGCCGAGACCATGGCAAAAACTGAATCTGATGCCATCAAGATCGCATTGGGCGCAGCCCGCAAGCTGATCTGATAGCAGCTCTTGATACAAGAGCACCGAGTGGGGGGTGGGGGCCGTTGCGAAAGCGCGGCCCCTATCTTTATCTGCCGTTTGCCCCTTTTCCTCTCCTGTCACCCCTTTCACTATTCCCGCCAC
>NZ_CDBI01000060.1:0-20309 GCF_000820025.1 Aeromonas popoffii | reverse complement strand
CCCGCCACACTCGCGCTTATTGCCATCTACTCACTGCACCTAAAAAGGCGCTGCGCAGCGGATCTGCATCGGCTCGCCGCTCACCGGATGAGTAAAATCCAGTTCGCTGGCGTGCAGCATCAGCCGCGGTGCCTGTTCGCAGCCAGGCAAGAGCAGGCCGCCATAGAGATCGCAGCCGAGGATGGGATGCCCCAGCAGCTGGCTGTGGATCCGCAGTTGATGGGTACGGCCGGTCTGCGGCACTAACCGCACCCGGGTCAATGGCACGGTTTGACCCTGCATCTGCTGCGCCAGCCGCTCAATCACCTGATAGCGGGAGCGGGCGGGTTTGCCGCTGGCGGCGCAGATCTTCATCAGCGGGAAAATCGCCGGATCCTTGGCGATAGGCGCGTCTATCACCCCCTCATCGTCAGCCAGATGGCCGCACAGCAGGGCGCTGTAGGCCTTGCTCACCGCCCGCAGGCTGAACTGCTGGCAGAGCAGGGCATTGATGGCCTTGTTTTTGGCCACCACCATGATGCCTGAGGTGCCAAAGTCGAGGCGATGCACCAGGGTGCAGCCGGGGTAATCCTGCACCAGCCGATAATGAACCGAGTCGAAGTTCAGCGGGTTCTTGCCCGAGAGGCTCAGCAGGCCGCTTGGCTTGTTGATCAGCAGCAGCTGCTCATCCTCAAACAGCGTCTCAATGGCGGCAGTGCAGGGCGGGGCGATAAAGGTGTCGACGATAACAGACATAGGGCGCACGGGCTGGAAACGGGGGGCGATCATACCCGAACTGGCGCAGCCCGGCGAATGGGCCGTGTGGATTGCCTGATGGGGGGAACGAGATAGCCCTGTTCAACCATTTGATAATGAACTGGTTAAATAACACCACGGTTGGCAATGCATGGCTGTTTGGAAACGAACAAGGCCCCGTTTTGTGACCCCTTCCCGAGTTCATCCGAAGCTTGCTTGTTAAGGTATGGCTCCCTGTTAGGCCAATCTCACATCTGGAGCGCGAGTGCTATCCATCACCGAAAGTAAAAAACCTGACCTTATTTCGCACTCAATGCTCCGCGAGCGTGCAGAACGCGCACAAAACGGAAGGTCGAGAAATTACATTGCAAAAATAGATGAATGCGAGGTTGGTTTTCTTTGCTACGAAGATTGGAGCGATCAGAGGAATGGCTTCATCTACGAAATACTTGTTCTTCCTGAGTATCGAGGTCAAGGGGTAGGTCGCAGTTTACTTTCGTACTCAGAAGCGCTAGCCAAAAGCCTTTGCTGTACATCTATTCGGCTTGAACCCCACCCTTTTGATCGCACGATCGACTCTAGCTGGCTAGTTTCGTGGTACATCAGACACGGATATGCATCAATGCCAAATGATCCGAGGAAGATGGAAAAAATACTTGTTAGCTCATAGTTCTATTCATCATATGCGTTCAACTCGAAGCCCATGGCCTAACAAATGGTTCAAATCGCTCGCTCGGGACCGGCTAAATCCGGCCCCTTAACCAACCGCTATGTTGTAAGGACCCTTTCCATGGCTCTGCCCGTTATTCTCGATTGTGATCCCGGCCATGACGACGCTATCGCCCTCATTCTGGCGCTGGCCAGCCCCGAACTTGACGTGCTGGCTGTCACCACCAGTGCGGGTAACCAGACGCCGGACAAGACCCTCAACAATGCCCTGCGCATCCTGACCCTGCTGGGGCGGGACGATATTCCGGTGGCGGCGGGGGCGCCCAAACCGCTGGCCCGCGCGCTGATCATCGCCGACAACGTCCATGGCGAGTCGGGTCTTGATGGCCCCACACTGCCGGATCCCGCTTTTGCGCCGCAGGCCATGACGGGGCTCGAATTGATGGCCAAGTGTTTGCGCGAGAGCCCGGCGCCCGTGACCCTGGTGCCGACTGGCCCGCTCACCAATATCGCCCTGTTGCTGGCGGCCCACCCGGAGCTCAAACCAAACATTGCCCGCATCGTATTGATGGGGGGCGCCGCGGGGGCAGGTAACTGGACTCCGGCGGCGGAATTCAATATTTATGTCGACCCACAAGCGGCCGATATGGTGTTCAAGTCAGGCATCCCCATCACCATGTGTGGCCTTGATGTGACCCATGAGGCACAGGTGATGGATGAGGATATCGAGCGGGTGCGCGCCATCAGCAATCCGGTGGCCCAGTGCGTGGCGGGTCTGCTCGACTTTTTCATGATCTACCACCGGGACCCCAAGTGGGGATTTACCGGGGCGCCGCTGCACGATCCCTGTACCATAGCCTGGTTACTGGCCCCCGAGCTGTTCCATGGGGTCGAATGCCGGGTCGATATCGAAACCTGTGGCACACACACTACCGGTATGACGGTGGTGGATCGCTATGGCCTGACCGGCAAACCGGCTAATGCCCTGGTGTTGCTGGGACTGGATCGTTCGGGCTTTATCGACCTGCTGGTCGAGCGACTGCGGGCGTTTGGCTGACCGCCATTGCATGATTGAGAGAAGGGATGGGAAATGTACAAAGCGTCGCTGGCACTGCTGGCCGGGTTGCAATTGATGGCCTGTTCCACGCCGTTTGAATCTATGTGGCAGGGGCTGGCGACCTGCGAGCTCGATGATCTCTATCTTGATAGCGAAACCGGCGAGCCGGCCCACCCTCAGCTCAAAAATTTCACTCCCTACAAGGTGACGGACGGGTTTGCCTGGTACAAGACTCGCCAGGATCTGCATGGCCTGCCCATCAGCGGCTTTCTCATCCCCTCGTCCACCTTCGAGGTGCATGCCCTGTTCGTGGACACCCCCATCGCCAATGCGAGAAGGCTGACTCATAACGCCTATGGCAGCGAGTTTTCCGACGAGCAGAAGCACAACGAAGGGCTGGCTCCCCTGCTGCTGCGCGACCCCAACAACCCCAAGCGATCCATCATAGACTGCACCCAGGGTGAGGCTTTGGAGCCGCAGCCGGAAGAGCCCTTCCCGGAATAAGCTTTCCGCTATCTCCAGCGACTTGTCCGTCCTCTCGACATAAAAAAACAGGGGCCAGCCTCATTGGCTGGCCCCTGTTTGTCGTCCCCTCGCCAGGATCAGGAATAACCCGGCGTCTGCTTGATCACGGGCAGTTGCGCCGTGATCCCTGCCGGGTTGGCTAGCTCCCCCGGTTGCCGCGCGATAGCGCTTATGGATAACCCAGCGTCTGCTTGATCACGGGCAGTTGCGTTTTGATCCAGGCAGGGTTAATGGGCCCCCAGTCGCCTATGCGATAGTGCCCCTGCAGGTGACGCGCCCCCTCGGTCTGCTCGAAGGCGCAGCTGATGTCCAGCTCCGCCAAGGCACTTAGCGTGTCCTGGGCTGTGCGTCTAGGCATACCGGTGGCGGCCATGATGGCCGGGATGGTGTCTGTGCCCTGACTGATCAGCCAGGCCACGTAAAGCCGTCGATAGAAGCTGGATCGTGTCTTGCTCGGCTCTGTCATATCTTGTCCTCGAGCCGGTCGAAGTAGCGCCAGGTCGCGAGGATGGCCTTGCCCATCACCAGTGCCCAGATGCCGAACCAGAACCAGCGGAAGAAGCTCCAGGTGGAGGCGTCAGGCTCTGTGCTCTCAATCTTGGTGACGTTGGGGAACATGGAAAACATGTTCACGCGCCAGCCGTAGGAGGTGATGCGCGCCAGACGCTTCTCGAACTCCATGGACTTGGCCTTGGCCTGCACATCGGCGGCATTGAACTTGAAGTAGAAGGGCCAGCCCCACTGGGTATCTTCGTTGCGAAACACGCGGATATTCTCGCCGGGCCGTTCGGTATAGATGTAATAGACGTCAGTCGTGGGGCCGTCAGCCGGGTTTTTCTGGCTGATGGGGCCATCCTTGTCGGTGCGTTTCACCTCGACCCCTGTGATGGTGGCGATGGTGTGCTCCGGCAGATAGAAGTCGAGCCAGATGGCGGAGACGAGGGCGATGAGGCCCAGGCCGATGAAGGCCGGTTTCTTGAATTTCAGCATCATGATGATCTCATGTGAGGGGGAGTGACGTGCCTCTACCATACTCACATTTGGTGGGTCGGCCCAGTCCCTAATGAAGCCATTCCATAAAAAATAGCGTTTAAAACAATGACAAGTCGACAGTGCCATTAAAATGAATGCCCCGCGAGCGGAGCCTTAGTCCGGCGTGATCGCGCAACAATGACAACTGGAACTGGGTCCGCTGTTTGTGCTGCGGCTCGGCGAGTTGTGACAGTTCGTGACTGGCGGCGACGCAGGAGAGGCCTCGGCGGCGGTGGCCTCCTTGTTGCGGGTCATGCTGGCTGTGGTTTCGTTCATGTCCGAAATGGCACCGCCTATCTCCTGCGTGCTGATCCCGGCCATGAGGATCATCAGCAGGCTGGCCAGCAGAAGCGGTATGAGAACTTGAAAACGGATAGACAGGTTTTTCTTGTGTTAAAAGAGTGTGATAGGCAAGATTGCGGGCTTGTTACCATGGAGGTGTAGTGTGTCCGACTGGATTGATCCCGCTATTCTGGCGCTGTTTATTCCCACGTTTTTCTTTGTCTCCGTTACCCCCGGTATGTGCATGACCCTGGCGATGACCCTTGGTATGAGCCAGGGGGTGCGCCGTACCCTGCCCATGATGTGGGGAGAGCTCATCGGGGTGGGGCTGGTCTCGGTACTGTCGGTGATCGGGGTGGCGGCCGTCATGCTTAACTACCCGTCACTCTTCTCGACCTTCAAATACGTGGGCGGCGCCTATCTTATCTGGCTCGGCATCCAGATGTGGCAGGCCAAGGGCAAGATGGCAATACCGGCGGATCTCTCGGCCGGGCAGGAGACGCGCCCCCTTGCTCTGGCCATACAGGGCTTTGTCACCGCCATCGCCAACCCCAAGGGCTGGGCTTTCATGGTTTCCCTGCTGCCCCCTTTCATCAACGCGGCCAAGCCGATGCCCCCCCAGATCAGCGCCCTGGTGGCCCTGATCCTGGTCATAGAGTTCTCGTGCCTGCTGCTCTACGCCAGCGGTGGCCGCACCCTGCGTCACTTCCTCGCCAAGAGCGGCAACGTCACCCTGATGAACCGGATCGCTGGCTCCCTGATGTTTGGCGTAGGGGTCTGGCTGGCATTGGGCTGACAGTGCAGCCAGCTCATGGGATGGGTATGAGGCCGGTGTTGTAGAGGCCGCGTCGCGGCCATGACTTGAGACGGAAATAAAGCAGCCCCGGCAGTGCCGGGGCTGCTTTATTTGGTGAGCAATGGCCCAGTCAGGCCGGGCGTGGGCACATTTGCTTACATTTTTTTTGTTTTCAATCGGCGACCATTTCATCAGTCTTCCATGGCATTAGATGAATATCTTCTACATGTGATGATGAGCCGAGCAATCCACGCTTTATATTTTTTGGTCAAGGGCGGTAATGGATGATGAAGTTAATAGGCGTCGCGTTACTCACTTTTGCTGGTGTGGCAGTGGCCGGCAATGGAAAAAACCTGGATTTTTACAATATAGAGGAACAGCAACTCGCTGACATGTTTGCGCAGCATCAGGGTGGCACGCCAGGCCAGTCAATAAAGGATTTCTCACGTCTGTTTCTGGATAATCCCTATGTTGCCAATCGTCTGGTGGGAGCGAGTGATACCCAGGAAAAACTGGTGGTGGATTTTGGTGAGCTGGATTGCTTCACCTATCTGGATTACGTTGAGTCACTGCGGCATTCAACGAGTGTGCATAATTTCATCGAGAACGTCATGCACACTCGTTACGTAAATGGTGAAGTCAACTATCTGACTCGAAAACATTTTTTCTCTGACTGGGTGCATAGTGGCAATAAAGTCAGTGATGTGACCCATCTAGTGGGAAATTATGTCGTGACTGTCCCAAAAATACTGAATCTGAAGGCGGATGGTGGCCACTACATTCCGGGGCTGGGAGTGAAGGACCGCGACATCAGCTATATTCCGAGTGATCGCGTGGATGAAGATACCTTGAGTCTGCTGGAAGATGGCGATTATATCGGCATCTATACCAATATTACTGGCCTGGATGTGACCCATACCGGCATTTTCATTCGTGGCGAGAATGGCCCCGTTCTGCGCAATGCCTCGTCAGTTTCGACGAATATGAAGGTGGTGGATTCGCCCTTTCTTGACTATGTGAAGAACAAGCCGGGGATCCTCGTTTACCGGGCCACGGATGATAATAGCCCGTCATGATCGGGCCGGGTATGAGTGAGGCGTTTAACCGGTTGGCCATGACGGGTGTAAAACGCGTGCATCCGTGAGCCGGATGCCGTCCCCCTGTGACAATGCCACTCTGGATGGGAATGGGCCCCCGTGGGGGCGGGTTAATCGGTCAGGCAGTCGGGGTCGAACACATACTCCCCATCCAGCCAGCGCACGATTTCGTCGACGCATGCTTGATCCCGAAACGGCAGGTAGCGCGCCTTGAGGGCGGCAATCTGCTCGGGGGTGAGCTGCGCTAGCCCCAGATCCTGAAACAGCGGCAGGTCGGCCTCGATCATCGCCGAGATCTGCGGGCCACAGGTGGCGTTGAGGGCGGCGTGCAGCGCCTTGTCGGGGTCATACTGCTTGCCGAGTTTGTAGCTCATGGGCAGGGTGGCCAGCGGTAACACGGAGAGCGCCGCCTGCTTCATGGGGTTGACTGCGTGGCCCGCCACCAGTTCTGCCAGCTCGGCGGGGCGGTTCTCGAAGGCGCGCAGGTGCAGGAAGCTGCTGGCCTTGCTGCCATCGTTGACCGGGTAGTTGTCCCACAGGAAAGGCTTGCGGTGCAGCCAGTCGGCCACTTGCTTGAGGTGTGGGGCCGGGTACTCGCTGGAGCAGACTTTGGGGCCGGTCCAGAAGATGTCGATGCGCCGATCCAGCCCCTGGCCCAGATCGGTCAGATAGTGGGGTGGCATGGCGCCGAACACCTTCTCCAGCACGGGATCCGTCGAGTAGTAGCTGGGACAGAACAGCAACCGGCTGGCGCGGGTGTGGGCCGCAATGTCGTGGGCCATGGTGAGCTGCCAGTGGGCGAGATCCGGTGTATCCCCCTTCATGTCGTCAAACAGCACCGCCAGTATATCGGGCTTGAGCGCCTCGTCGATGAGCCGCACCTTCTCCAGCAGGGCCGAGCGCTTGCGGGCATAGTCGTGATGGGCGCCCATGGGGCTCAGGCCTATGCCAAAGGCGAGGCCGTTTTCACGGCACTGACGGGCCAGCTGACGCAGGGCCTCGAGCTGGGCAGCAGGCCAGGGCTGGGTCCAGTGCTTGCGCAGATAGCCGTCTTCTTTCGGGGCATAGATGTAGAAGCCATAGCCGTGGCGGGGCAGCCACTGGGCGTAGCGGGCGCGGGCTTCCCAGCTCCAGCCCTTGCCAAAGAATCCCTCTATCAATCCCAGCTGGGGTGAAGGGGGTTGCAGGCCAGACAACAGAGTTTGGTAAGGCATAGATAACTCCCTTCTCGCTGGGAACGGGTCGGACGAGCGGCGTCAGACCGGGTCTTCTTCCTGAAAGCGCACCCCTATCTTGCGGGGCTCACCCTCTTCCATTTCGGCCACGGTCCAGATCAGTCCCTGCCATTCAAAGTGGTCGCCGACAACCAGATTATCGCCCAACTGGTCGGCAATAAAATGGCCCAGTGTCTGATCCGCCACTTCGCTCACATCCAGCCCGTAGAGGGGGGCCAGATCCACCAGATTGGCGGCGGCTTCCAGCAGGAAGTCGCCGAAGAAACGCGGCCCCAGATCCTGCTCGGGCGCCTGGCTGAACAACTGGCCGAGGGCAGGCAGATCCCGTTCGTGGCCGATGACGCAGAGGATGTCATCAGATTGCAGGCAGGTACTGCCCGAGGGGTGGAGCAGCTCCTGATCCCGGAACAGGGAGCAGATGCGGGTCCCCTTGGGCATGCGCAGATCCCGCAGGGGCGAGCCGATGCACCACTTCTCTGCGCTCAGGCGGTAGACGAAGGTCTCCCATTGGCTGTCCAGATCTATCTCGAGCCCGGAGCGGTTGATGGGTGACGGCGGTGCCGGTACTTCTACCCGAGCCAGCCTGGATGCCAGCGGCAGCGAGCTGCCCTGCAATATGAGGGAGACCAGCACCACGAAGAAGGCCACGTTGAAGTAGAGCTGGGCGTTGGGCAGCCCCGCCATCATGGGGAAGACCGCCAGTATGATGGGCACGGCGCCGCGCAATCCGACCCAGGAGATAAACCAGCGCTCGCGGGGGGCGAAGTTCTTGAATGGCAGCAAGCCAATCCAGACCGAGACTGGGCGGGCGAACAGTATCATCCACATGGCCAGCGCCAGCGCCGGCAGGGCGATGGGCAGCAGTTTGTGGGGCGAGGCGAGCAGCCCCAACACCAGAAACATGCCGATCTGGCTGAGCCAGGTCAGGCCATCCAGTACGGACAGCGTGGTGCTGCGGCTGCGCAGTGAGAGGTTGCCGAGCAAGAGGCCGGTGAGATAGATGGCGAGGATGCCGCTGCCCCCCACCGCCGTGGTGAGGGCGAATATCAGCAGACCGCCGCTGACGGTGAGCAGCGGGTAGAGGCCGGGGGCCAGCCTGGCGCTGTTGATGAGGCGCCAAAGCAGCCAGCCGCCACCAAGACCTATGCCTGCGCCCAGCCCAAATTGCTTGCCGAGCTGCAACAGCAGGAAGCTCCAGTCCAGCCCTTGCTGCTGGGTGGCGAGGATCTCAATCAGGGTGACGGTGAGAAACACCGCCATGGGGTCGTTGCTGCCCGATTCTATCTCAAGGGTGGCGCTGACCCGCTCGTTCAGGCTGCGTCCACCGAGCAGGGAGAAGACGGCCGCCGCATCGGTGGAGCCAACGATGGCGCCGATCAGCAGACCTTGCATCAGGCTGAGATCGAACAACCAGGCGGCGATGAAACCGGTCAGGCCCGTGGTGATGGCCACCCCTGCGGTCGCCAGGGAGAGTGCCGGCCAGAGCGCCACCCGAAACGAGGAGACCCGGGTGCGCATGCCGCCATCGAGCAAGATGATGGCGAGCGCCAGGTTGCCGACCAGATAGGCGACCGAGTAGTCAGCGAAATGAATGCCGCCCGGGCCATCTTCCCCAGCCAGCATGCCGACCGCGAGAAATATCACCAGAATGGGGATGCCGAGACGAGAGGAGAGCGTGCTTAACAGGACACTGGCTCCCACCAACAAGGCCGCGATTAAAAAGAAACTGTTGATGGTGACGGCATCCAATGGCGAACTCCTTCTGTCAAAATGCAAATCAGGCACATTATATGCAGTTTGTTGGGCGCTGTGTGGCTTAATTGTGCATTAATTTGCAGTTTTTTACATTTTCGGTGCGCGTGTGACGGGGCAATTTGCACCGAAAAAGGCTGGATGCGAGTGGGGGAAAGGGGGACTTAATGTGAAACGGTTCACAAAATCGCCCCGGCTTGGGGACGGCCTGCCAGCCAGGTTTCCCACAAGTAGCAGGGGCGCCGTAGTGGCGCCCCTGGCGGGCTGAGAGGACGGTCAGTCATCCTCGTCGTCTTTGACTTCCCTGATCTTGTCCTTGTAGTCGGGCAGCTGTTTCTCAAGCCGCTTCATGTCCTTGATGGCATTGAGAAACATGCCGAGCAGGAACAACAGCGGCAGGCCTATCCATAACCACAGATTCATGATCTTTTCCTTTCATCGGGACAGAGGGTGACATAACGGGCCAAAATCTCGTCAAGATGGGCCAGTATGGTCGACTTGCCTTCAATATCCGCCTGTTGCAGACAAAGCACCAGCGCATCCGGATCCAGCCGTTGCTCGGTGGACTCCAGCGCGAAGCTGATATGCCAGGGTTCGTAGGCGACGCCACTGCCGGCTCCCGCCGGTTTGGCGTAAGGCAGGAAGAAGCCGAAGTCGTTCATGTGATCGCTCAGCCAGTCGCCCAGATCGGCAAACCAGCCGCCCTCCTCATACTCCCAGGGCTCCAGCGCCAGTCGGGTGTCGGCGGGCAGACAGTCAGGGTCGTAGATGTCCAGATCTGTCCCCCAGTGGTGACGGCTGGTACCGGGCAGGGCACTCCAGCGCAGGATGGCGTGCAGCCGTTCTGTGTCGCTCAGTTGCAGGGTATCCAGCGGCTGGTTGTTGGCATCCAGCAGGGGCCGCTCGCCACGCCACTTGCCATTCCAGATGGCGAGCTGACGGTCGAACCCGCGCCAGCTGGAGGCCGCCTGCAGGTTGTGCCCCTCATGGGAGGCGGCCACCTGCATGTCGTTGAAGGCCGCCGCCGTGGCCGCCGTCAGACGATGGGGCCCGCGCCCCACCAGGATAAGGTGGTGCTCGTCTCGCCCCAGCAGTTGATCCTGTGTCATGCCCATCCCCGATCTGGTGTGCTGTTGCGCGGGAGACCCGCAAGCCCGCGTTGAAGAGGCGTCATGCCAGCAACCGATCCAGGATGCCCTGGTACATGTCGGCCAGCAGCTCCAGATCCCCGGCCTTCACGCACTCGTTCACCTTGTGGATGGTGGCATTGACAGGGCCGAGCTCGATCACTTCGGCGCCAGTGGGGGCGATGAAGCGCCCATCCGAGGTGCCGCCCGTGGTGAGCAGGGCCGGTTGCTGGCCGTTCACCTGTTCGATGGCCGCGACGGCGGCATCGAGCAGATCGCCGGTATCGGTCAGGAAGGGCTGGCCGGAGAGGGTCCAGTCAAGCTGGTAATCCAGCCCGTGCCTGTCCAGCAGTGCCTCGACCCGCTCGCGAATATCCATGTCGGTCAGTTGTGTGCTGAAACGGAAGTTGAACTGGACCTGCAGCTCGCCGGGAATGACGTTGGAAGCGCCTGTGCCCCCTTGAATGTTGGCGATCTGGAAGCTGGTGGGCGGGAAGTAGGCGTTGCCCTCATCCCACACGGTGGCGGCGAGTTCCGCCAGCGCCGGCGCCGCCTTGTGAATGGGGTTGTCCGCCAGATGGGGATAGGCCACGTGGCCTTGCACCCCGCGCACCAGCAGATCGCCGGTGATGGAGCCGCGTCGGCCATTTTTCACCACATCGCCTACCACGGCAGTGGAGGAGGGCTCGCCGACGATGCACCAGCGGATCTTCTCGTGGCGCGCCTCCAGGGTATCTATCACCCGGGTGGTGCCGTTGATGAAGGGCCCCTCTTCATCCGAGGTGATGAGAAACGCGATCGACCCTTTGTGATCCGGATTGGCCACGACGAAACGCTCTGTGGCCACCACCATGGCGGCGAGCGACCCTTTCATGTCGGCTGCACCACGCCCGTAGAGCACGCCATCCTGAATGGTCGGCTCGAACGGCGGTGTGTGCCATTTGTCCAGCGGTCCGGCGGGCACCACGTCGGTGTGCCCGGCGAAGCAGAACAGGGGGCCTTCGCTGCCACGGCGAGCCCAGAGGTTGGTTGTGTCTTCAAACACCATGGGCTCAATGACAAAGCCGAGGCGTGCGAGGCGCTCAGCCATCAGGGTCTGGCACCCTTCATCCAGCGGGGTAACTGAGGGGCGGCGGATCAGATCCTTGGCCAGTGCGATGACATCCGACATCGGTGTTCCTTAACAGAAAAGTTTAACGAGAGAGCAGAGATTGGTAGTGGTCAGCCTTGAAACCCAGGGTCAGTTCGCCGTCCCTGTCGAGCAAGGGGCGTTTGATCATGGCCGGGTGTTCCAGCAGCAGGGCGCGGGCCTTGGCGGTGTCTAGCCCCTGCTTGGCCTCATCTGGCAGGGCGCGGAAGGTGGTACCTCGGCTGTTGAGCAGCGCTTCCCAGCCAAGCGTTGCCAGCCAGTTGTCCAGCGCGGCAGGATCCAGCCCATCGGCGCGATGGTCGTGAAAGCGGTAGTCGATGCCAGCCTCATCCAGCCACTTGCGGGCCTTCTTGATGGTGTCGCAGTTTTTGATGCCATAGAGGGTGGTGGCCATGGGGAGTCCTTATCTGCGGGCGTGGGCCCTTGGAGCTGAAACGTGAAATCGGCAACTTGAGATCTGAATGTGACATCAAGCAAAGGCCTGATTCTGGCATTGTGGCTATCCCATGGCAACGGCGGAGCCGCACCTTGGGTGATTTTCCGCGGGCGAGCGGGCAGTGGGAAAAGAGCCCGGCGCGCCGACGGGATCAACGCTCGCGCTGGGATTGGCACCAGAGGTGCAGCTCGGACTCGAACCAGTTGAGCATGGCGTGGTTGTCGTCGCGGCGATGGCGGATCAGGCTGACTTCAAAGGTCGGCAGGGCAAAGCGGGTCTCGAACTCCATCAAACCCAGCAGCGGCATCAGTGGTCGCAGTACCCTGGCGGGAGAGGTCAACAGCAGGGGCGCGTAGGGCAGGATGAAGGGCGCCGCCAGAAAACTCTGCACTATCAAAGGGGTATGACGGGTCATGCCGTGGGCGGCCAGCAAGTCATCGACTATGCCCCCTTCGCTGCCGCGGGGGGCAACCAGCAGGTGCTGGGCCTTGGCGAAGGATTCGATGCAAAGCACCTGGCCCTGGAACGGGTGGCTGTGGTGCGCGGCACAGATCAGCTTGTCTTCAAACAGCGGGATGCGACGAAAACGGCCGGGCACCTCATCCTGTTTGTTAATCACAATGCTGATCACCCCCTCATCGAGCTGACGCTCGTAATCCGCATTGAGGGGCACCATGTGGAGGCGCAGGTTGGGCGCTTGCTGCTGCAGGTGGGCCAACAGGCTTGGCATCATCACGTACTCCACGTAGGTGTGGGCACCGATGCGCAGGACGCCCTCGAACTGGCCCGGATCGAGCTGCTCCGGCTGGCTGAACGTCTGCTCTATGTCGTGCAGTATCTCTCGCAGCGGCAACAGCAGCGCCTGTGCCCTGGCGGTGGGTTCCATGCCCTGGGGGGTGCGGATCAGCAAGGGATCGTCATAGAGCAGCCGCAGGCGAGCCAAGGCACGACTGACGGCTGGCTGACTCATGGCGAGTCGCTCGGCAGCCTTGGTGGTGTTACGTTCCTCCAGCAGCGCCTTGAGCACCACCAGCAGGTTGAGGTCGACGCCTCTTAAATTCATTCTGTGCATAATGGAATGCTAATAAATCATTTCCTTAAGCAGGGCCTTCACTTTAGTCTCATTCCCCGTCGATGGTCAGCATGAAGCATGAATAAATCAGCGATTTATACACACCCATGTTGTCCTGTTACCTCTTTCGCGTGGTGCCGGGGGTAGCAAGATTCGACAGCCTGAACTCTTTACTCTGGTCATCCAGAGCGTTGCTTGCTTAGTACCCGCCTTCGAGGCGGGTTTTTTTTGCCTGCGGTTCAGGTGAGCGGGCCCGAAGAAGTACAAAACGCGCCACCGGGCGCGTTGTTGTGATGATGCTATGACTCAGGACGTAACCGGCCACTGGTAGTCGAACACCTTGGCACGTTCCCAGGGGGCGTCCGGCAGACTGGAGGAGAGGCCGGTATATTTGCCCACATCATCCACCACTATGGTGGAGAGGATCGGCAGCTGGTGCTCGGTGCAGTACATACGGATGCGTTGCAGCAGGGTGCGCAGCTCATCCTGGCTATGCTCCAGCCCGGCCTGCCTGGCCAGTTTGGAGTAACGAATGGTGGTGCGTTCCTTTGCAGACTCGACGAGGATGTCCCATAGCTTGTAGTCGCTGGTGGTCATACCCGCGGTGGCTTGGCTTGTCATAATTCTCTCCGGTGCGAAATGGTCGCTGTGTCGATGCGCATCTTGGCCAGTTCACTGGCCCCTGACGTTGATCCAAAGCAAAAAAGTCCGATGTTATCCATCAGAACGGGTGGCAAAGGGATTCTAAAGGGTTGCCTTTAGTTTGAACGACCATTTTTTTGTTAAGTTGGTAGCATTTTATGTCACAGCAACGTGGCAAAACCACATTTATTGGCAGGGAGCAAAGGGAACGCGAGGCCTGACCATTAGGGGGGATCGTCATAAGATTGAGGCTCATAAAATCAGATCACAAAAGAAGCCTTTCCATGTCTATTTCATTTGGTTGCCGCTAAAGATCCTGTTCATGGAGTGTGGCTAAAGCTGCGTTGGTACCACTTTGATCGATAGTGACGATGGCCTTACGGAAGAAACGCAGAGCTGCAGCCGCATCCCGCTTCGTTGTCAGCCGAAAATCTATTGTCTGACCAGATGTATCCACTGCCCGGTACAGATATTTCCACCATCCTCTGATTTTGATGTCATGACAGGAGTTTGCAACTAACTTGCACTGGGTTTATAACCATTAAGCGGTCCAATATGGCGCAGGGTGGCTACACGCCAAAGCAGCATTTGGCAAAGGCTGCATAACCTCTAATGTTGAATGCCCCTATGAATGAGGGTATTTCCCTATCATGCGGCCAATGACTTACCCACAGGTTGTTGAAATTATTAATATTTATGCATATTTGACAGCGAAGCCATGGACATCACCACGGCAAAATGGCTGCCGACGCAAGTAGGAATACAGATTCAACTTACTTTTAGGAGAGGCGTTAAATGTCAGCAGACACTCCCCATAAGCACCATGAGCCCATTACGCCGGAGAAAGCATGGTATCAGTATGATATCGAAGAAACTCTTCGGCATTTAAACAGCCAGCCGGAAGGCTTGAGTGAACAAGAAGCTACTGCACGCCTGGCGAAATTTGGCCCAAACGCGCTGCCTGAGAATGCCGGGAAAAGCGCATTTATCCGTTTTATTGCCCATTTCAAAGACGTGCTGATCTATATCCTGCTGGCCGCTGCTTTTCTTAAGGCAGTGATGGGCCACTGGATAGATACCGTGGTGATCCTTGGTGTAGCAGTCATCAACGCGCTGATCGGTTTTATCCAGGAAAACAGCGCAGAGAAATCGCTGAAAGGTATTCGGAATATGCTTTCCAGCCAGGCGATCGTGGTACGTGATGGAATCAACCATACGGTGAATGCCGAAGACCTAGTGCTCGGCGATATCGTGTTATTACGCCCTGGGGACAAAATTCCTGCCGATTTGCGGGTATTGGAATCGCACAATCTGCAGGTTGAAGAGGCGATCCTGACAGGTGAGTCGACCGTTGTTTCCAAGCAAACCGATGCGATCAATGAAGAAGTGATGATTGGCGATCGCACCAACCTGCTATTCTCCGGCACCACCATCAGCGCAGGGAATGCCAAAGGCGTGGTGATCGCAACCGGCGGTCACACCGAGCTCGGTCACATCAGCGAGATGATTTCTACCGTTGAAACCCAGCGCACACCGCTGCTGCAACAGATGGATCGTCTGGGAAAAGGGATCTTTATCCTGATCCTGGTGATGATGGTGCTGTTGGGTCTGTTTGCCTTAACACTGCGCGATATACCGATCAGTGAATTGCTACTGGCCTTGATTAGCCTGGCGGTAGCCTCGGTGCCTGAGGGGCTGCCCGCTATCATCTCGATCATCCTGTCGCTGGGCGTACAGGCGATGGCGCGCAACCGCGCGATCATCCGCAAACTGCCAACGGTAGAAACCCTCGGTTCAATGACGGTGATCTGCTCAGACAAAACCGGCACCCTGACCATGAACGAAATGACGGCGAAAAACGTCATCATGGCCGACCATGCCTTCCGCGTAGAAGGCGAAAGTTATCAACCCACCGGCGGTATTTTCTTCACCGACAGCAACAAACAGGCGCGAGTGCAGGATATCCCTACGCTTGCCCAGTTTATGACTGCCATCACTCTGTGTAACGACAGTCAGGTGAAGCAGGATGACAACAGCCGCTGGATCATCACTGGCAGCCCGACGGAAGGGGCACTGAAAGTATTGGCGATGAAAGCCGAACTGGAGATTGGTGAAGCCCGTCAGTTGGCGAAAATTCCGTTCGACTCCAGCTACAAATACATGGCGGTACGCAGCCAGGTGGCGGGCAAAAATCAGGTGTTCCTCACCGGTGCCCCAGATGTGCTGTTCTCGCTGTGCGAATTGGAACTGACAGAATCCGGCATCAAGCCGTTCCGCCGCGACTACTGGGAAAAAGAGATGTCGCGCTTTGCCGAACAAGGCTTACGCATGGTGGCTGCCGCCAGTAAAACCACGCCTGACGAAGAGCTGGAGCTGGAACATAACCATATCCGTCAGCAAATGGTGTTTATCGGCATTGCCGGGGTGATGGATCCGCCACGCCCTGAAGCGATCGCCGCGATCGCCGAATGTCAGCAAGCTGGTATCCGCGTGAAGATGATTACCGGCGACCACCAGACAACCGCCATGGCTATCGGCGCCATGCTCGGTATCGGTAACAGCCAGGACTCCATTACCGGCAGCCAGTTGGAGCATATGGATGATAAAGCGCTGGCAGAGGCGGCTGTACATTACGATATCTTTGCGCGTACCAGCCCGGAGCACAAACTGCGCCTAGTAAAAGCGTTACAAACTAGAGGGGAAGTGGTCGGTATGACCGGCGATGGTGTTAACGATGCACCCGCGCTTAAGCAGGCCGATGTCGGAATCGCGATGGGGATAAAAGGCACCGAGGTCACCAAAGAAGCTGCAGATATGGTACTGACCGACGATAACTTCGCCACCATCGCCAGTGCGGTCAAAGAAGGCCGCCGGGTATATGACAACTTGAAGAAAACCATCCTGTTCGTGCTCCCTACCAACCTGGCGCAGGGGCTGTTGATCATCATCGCCATTCTGGCGGGTGCGATACTGCCGTTAACCCCGATCCAGATCCTGTGGATGAACATGGCGACCTCAACCACCCTGTCGTTCGGCCTGGCGTATGAACCCGCTGAGAAAGGATTGATGCACCGAAAACCGCGTATACCGGGCAGCCATGTGTTGGATCTGCATGCCATCTGGCGTATCTGCTTTGTCGGTATTCTGATCGCCATCAGCGCTTTTATACTGGAAGCCTGGATGGCACCACGCGGCTACAGCAGCGAATTCATCCGTACTGTGCTGCTGCAAACCTTGGTCACCGCGCAGTGGGTTTACATGTTCAACTGCCGCACAGCTGATCGCTTCCCACTAAACCGTCAGGTGTTTATGAATAAAGGCCTGTGGCTGGTGAGTGGCGTATTGCTGCTGTTACAGATGGCCATCATCTACCTGCCATTCATGAACTCGCTGTTCGGTACCACACCGCTGCCGCTGTTCTACTGGGGCATTACGCTGCTGATTGCTGTCGCGCTGTTCCTGATTGTGGAAGTCGAGAAGTGGATTATTGTGCGCATCAGGGCAAACCGCAAAAAAACGGCATAATCTCTGCGTCAGTTTATACCCAGCGCCCGGCATACCCTGCCGGGCGTTTTCTTCGGGGCTGTCCTCATAAGGTCGCGTCACACAAGTATGTGCAGCAGATCTGCACTGCGGCTACAAACGAACTCGTGTTTTTGGCATATCTTGTTGCAATTACTTCAGATGCAGGAAGGCGTTTTCCACCAGATGTTTTGCCTGATAAAGCGCCCTGTCGTGGTCTCGCAGCTCCTCGCGATTACGTTTCGAAGGAATGACTGGCTCTATTCCTTTGGTACGGGCTACCTCCATCAATGCATTGGTAACATATCCCTTGTCCGCCAATAGATACGCAGCGTCCAGGCTGTCAATCAAGGTCGCGGTTTACATACCATCCGCTGTCGCTCCTGATGTCAGGATGCATTTCATTTCCGAGAGTATCCAAATGGATTCTGTTGTTTGGCTCCCCTTGGTAACCCCCTGAGCGGGTGTTGACATGAGGCGATGATTTTTACGTTAACGGGGCAGGTATTGTACTGAAACCCACCAGTTCAAGACGACAGCCCCTCGCGAGTGAGCCGGATTATTCCGCGTTGCTACCCCTGCGGCTCGGCCAGATAAGCCAGATGATCCTGCCGCACCACCTGCCAGCCATCGAGGTGCAGCGGAGCGGTAAAGCCCGGGCCGTCGGTCACCATGGTGTGGTATTCCCCCTGCTCGCCGCAGGCATCGAATCCTTGGCGTTCGGCCAGCTGCTGCAACTCGGTGAGGGTGGCTGCATCCAGCGAGCGCCCAGTCCACTCGGGGGCCAGCACCCGGGTATCGACGCAGGAGAGGTGGGCGACGATGCCGCGCGCCAGCATATCGGCCAGCAAGGCTTGGCGAGATTGTTGCCAGAGCGGGGTGTGGACGGTGAGCCCGAGCGGGCGGCAGCGTTCGCGGATCCAGTTTGGCTCTCCCCCCAGGCTGTCGATATCACCGGTCACCACCCCGTCGAGCGCCCACTCCTGCTGCAAGCGGTTCAGCGCTGTTTCATAGCGCTGCTCGAACGGAGCTTCTATGGTGACCAGCAGATGGGGCAGCCCGAGGGCCGCCGCCTGACGGCGCACCAGCTGCAAGGGGTGAGCCAGAAAACGGGGCGCAGGGGGCGCAAAGGTGGCCAGTGCCACCACCTGATGACCCGCTGCGCGGGCATGACAGAGGGCCAGCATGGCATCTTTGCCACCGCTCCAGAGCAGGATGACGCGAGACATGGGGGACATTCCGGTGGTGAACGAGGGGGCATGCTACCCAGTGGCGGGGGCGCAGGTAAAGGCATAGTGTCTGCAAATGGCGGCTGGAAATAGCGGCAGGAAATTGCTGGGTAATAGAGAGGGGGAGAAAAGAGCAGGCCCCCGCAGCGGGGGCCTGTCTGGCAAGAGCGCGATAAACGCCGTTGCGATTACAGCAAAATGGTGGTCAGCAGATAACCCAGGGCGCAGGAGCTGCTCACCCCGATCAGCCCCGGAATGATGAAGCTGTGGTTGATGATGAACTTGCCGATGCGGGTGGTGCCGGAGCGGTCGAAACCGATACAGGCCAGATCGCTCGGGTAGGTCGGCAGCACGAAGTAGCCATAGCTTGCCGGCAGGAAGGCGATCAGCAGCTTGGGTTCAACACCCAGCGCCAGCCCCATGGGGGCGATGGCGGTCAGGGCTGCGGCCTGGCTGTTCACCAGCTTGGAGATGAGGAACAGCACCAGGGCGTAGGTCCAGGGCTGGGCCTGTACCACGTGGGCCAGAGTCTCTTTGAGCAGCGGCATGTGCGCCTGGAAGAAGGTTTCACTCATCCATGCCACCCCGAACACGGAGAAGATGGCGACCATACCGGCCTTGAACACAGGGCCGTTGGAGATCTCACCCGGCTTGACCTTGCAGCGCATCAGGATGATGGCACCGGCGATCAGCATCATCATCTGGATCACCAGGTTCATGGAGAGTGGGCCAGTTTTGTCCTTGATGGTGAACACCGGACGCAGACCTTCGTTGGCACCGAGCAAGACCACGGCAGCGATGGCTGCGAAGAAGATCCAGGTAGACCAGTAGGCCTCTTTCGGGAACTTGGTGTTGAGCAGGGTTTCACCACCGCCATAGATGAAGGTGCGCTGCTCCGGATCTTTGATCTTGGCCTGGAACTCTTCGTCCTGATCCAGATCCTTGCCGCGACGCAGGCTCCACAGGGCCGCCATGACCACACCGGTCAGGGAGGAGGGGATGGCGATCATCAGGATGTCGAGCAGGCCGTAAGCCTGACCGATACCGTGACCGGCCGCCAGAATGGAGACCATGGAGACCACGGCAACGGAGACCGGGGAGGCACAGATCGCCATCTGGGAGGCAACGGATGCCACGGCCATCGGACGCTCGGGACGGATGTTCTTCTGCAGCGCGATGTCAGCGATGATGGGGAACATGGTGTAGACCACGTGGCCGGTACCGCACAGGAAGGTGAGGGTCCAGGTGGTGAGCGGCGCCAGGATAGTGATGTATTGCGGGTGACGGCGCAGCAGACGCTCGGCCACCTGCATCATCAGGTTGAGGCCACCGGCCGTCTGCAAGGTGGCGGCGCAGCCGATCACCGCGAGTATGGTCAGCATGACCTGAACTGGCGGTTCGCCCGGCACCAGGCCGAAGACGAAGGTCAGCAGGAAGAGACCGATACCACTGATGAGACCCAGTCCCATGCCCCCAAAGCGGGTACCCAGCAGCAAACAGCCGAGTACCACCAAAAATTCCATCAAGATCATTCCATTACCTCGTGTGTTTTAAGCCATGTCAGTGTTGTGTTGGGCTCATGGACCGGGATTGTCTGTTTTTATTTAGCCCTAAAGGGTTAGAGGGTATTGTGCCTGCCTAACAGAGGTAAAAATTTGAGGTACTTCAATAACTCATCGTTTTTTGATTTAACTGCATAAAAACCACGTATTAACATCATTGTTATTTGTAGTGCCAATAAACGGTACCGTACGGGGCTCTGTGTGCCTCAGGGGGGCAAGGGGAATGGCGAGGGACCTATGGGGGAGCGGGCGGCGTGCTTCATTGTGGCGGTCAGCGGGGCGAAATGCCGCTGCCTGGATAACAAAAAGCCGACCCTGGGGTCGGCTTTGTCGGCAAGTGGCCGTAATCAGAACTCGGCGGTACGCGGGGTACGCGGGAAGGGGATCAC
>NZ_CDBI01000059.1:17463-87337 GCF_000820025.1 Aeromonas popoffii | reverse complement strand
TCCTTAACTGATCGGCATTACGGGATCTTCCCGCCTTTTTGCATCCTGACGCTGCCACGAGTCGATGCCCCCTCCTTACCCTGTCTCAGCTTAACCAGTGCAGACGAGCATCCACCCCCTGTTGCAACGCATCCAGTATTGGCAGCATGAGCAGCGGATCGTCACCCCTTGGCTGATCCGCTATCTTGCGTTGCCAGCGCTCACGCCCCAGAAGCGAGAGGTTGTCATACACGGCGGGATCCAGCGTCGGCTGCGTGCCCAGCAAGGGCGGCGAGCGCAGCGCCAGCCAGAGCCTGACATCCACCATCGAGCCCCCCTGTTGCAGCCGCTCGTTGAGTCGCACACCACCCCCATCATCCTCATCCCCTTGCAGGGGGGCCTGCGCTGGCAGCGCAAAGCGGCTGCGCCAGTCCCGGGGATCCGGCTTGGACGCGGCCACCGGATCGAACCAGGGCTGCGCCTCCACAGCATCGGTCAGCAAGGCCAAGTGCAGACGAAAATCAGCCCTGTCGCCGTGCTGGAGATCCCGGTTTAGACGTTGCCCCAGCTGGGCCTCGTCAACCAACAGCTGATCACGTATCGCGCTGGGTAGCATGAGATAACTCTTGGAAATGGTGGTTTCATCGCTTATCGGCCGCAAATCGGATCCTGTGAGCAGGAAAAATGCCGTCAAGGGGTTCACAACAGCGGAAGATCTGTTAGTATGCGCCTCGCACTTGTGGAGGGGTTCCCGAGCGGCCAAAGGGATCAGACTGTAAATCTGACGGCTCTGCCTTCGAAGGTTCGAATCCTTCTCCCTCCACCATTTCAAGTGCAGTAGTCAGCAAGGCCAAGCAACAGATGCAATGCCCCGTGGAGGGGTTCCCGAGTGGCCAAAGGGATCAGACTGTAAATCTGACGGCTCTGCCTTCGAAGGTTCGAATCCTTCTCCCTCCACCAATCTTCAGAAAACCCGGCCTGGCGCCGGGTTTTCGCATTTCTGGCCATGCAAAAAGCAGTGGGCCTTAAACCATCACACTGGCCCCATGAAAACGGGAGGCCTAAGCCTCCCGTTTTCTATTCACCTGCCCGGCAGGGTGAAGCGATAGAAGATATCCACTGCCTGGGCCACCCCGCTCATGGCCTGCAGGTAGAGTCTGGGCATCAGCTCATAACGCAGCCTGAGCTCGGCAATGGGGCTGAACACACCAACCCCATACTGGAACTGCAAGCCGGGCAACAGATAGGCAGACAAGGTAACCTGAGTGTTGTTGCCACTGCCGGCAGTATCAAGCGCCACATCGCTCATGCCGAGGGATTTCCCCAGGCTGGAGACAACACCGCTGGCCTGACTGACGGCACCGGCCACCAGCAAGCCATTGAAACCGCCATCTGCGCCACTGGTCTGCAAGCCCCTGCCGCGCAGCAGATAGGAAAGCTGTTCGGATTGCGCCATCTGAGGTTGAGAAAAAACGGTGATATTGGGCTTGCTAGCCGGCCCCGTCACCCTGACCCCGACAGTCACATTGGCCGCTATGGTCGCGGGATCCCGAATGGCTTCTATGTTGAGGAAGGGCCGATCAAGCGGGCCGGAGAAGAGGATGCGACCATCCTTGATGATAAGGTTCTGGCCATAAGCCCTGAAGCGACCATCGTTGAGCACCAGCTGACCATTGCCGGCAAGTGGCCGGGAAGGCTCCTGGCTGATGTTGATGCCCCCACCCACCCTGGTGGTGAGCCCCATGGCATCGAACCGTATGTCGTCTCCGAGCCGAATGGCAAGTTTGATCGCTATTGGCAGCGGCGTCGCCCTGGGCTCCGGCGGCAGATCGTCATGGATCACTATCACGTCATCGGAGACGGAGACCGCGCTCTCGGGCAGGCTCTTGACCAAGATCCGCGCCCAGGGAATGTCGACCTGACCGGTGATCTGGGTCTGCTCTCCCAGCGAGATGGCGATATCGGGGGAGAGTCGCACCCGTCCCATGCCCGGATATTGGGCATCCAGCTCCTTGCCCTGAATGGTGAGGCTGCCACTGACCGGCATCTGAGCCCAGCTCAACCAGCCCCCCAACACCAGCGGACCCTTGCCCACCAGCATGGTGCCGTCGAGTTCAGCCCGGTTGCCTTCAATCTTGAGGCGAGTCACCAGCTTGGAGAGGGTCACCATGTCGGAATGGGTCTGCACCTCCCCATCCAGCAGGTTGAGTTGACCAAACAGCAAGGGGGCGGTCAGGGTGCCATCGAAACGGGCATCGGCGGAGATAACCCCCTGCAGGGAGCGTACCTCCGGGATGAGCGGGGCGAAGGTCGTCAGCTTGAGGTCGTCAAATTTGAGCTGCCCCGACAGCCTGCCACGGCCGGATGGATCCGTGACCAGCAGATTGGTATCGATAGTGCCTATCTGTTTGGAGACGAAATCGAGCCGGAGCGCCGCCTGCTGACGTTCGAAATCGATCCCAAACTCGAGCTGCTGATAATCGGTCTTGAGCCCATTAGCAACCAGGGTGCCCGGCGTGGTACGCACGGTGGCGCGCAGGGTCGGCTGGCTGCCTCGCCAACTGGCTTTGCCATCGGCGGAGAGCACCGCCAGCCAGCAGAAATTGTCCGGTAGCCAGGGGTGCAGACGCTGGAGATCTAACCCGCTCAGGGCAAATTCGAGGCTACCCTGCTGGGCCGAAACCTGGCTGCCCTTGACACAGAGGCTAGCCCCCTTGGATCCCAGGCAGAGATCCCCCATGGTCAACCGCTGGTGCGGCAGATCGAGGTCAAGCGCCCAGGGGGCTGTCAGCTCCCAACGCTGCAGCGGCGTCTTCAGCTTGAGCTCCGATAGGGTGCCACGCCAGCGGTCCCCGCGCAGGCTACCGCTCAGGTTGAGATTGGCCGCCACCGGCTCGCCCTTCATGGTCAGCGATAAAACATGCTGATTGAGATCACCGCTCAGGTTGAGGGCCAGCTGGCTGAGCGCGTTGGCCCCTTGTACCAGGCTCGCCACCGTCAGCGCCAGCTCACCGGCCGGCTTGTCGCCGACCAGGGCATTACCCTTGATGGCAATCCCCTTCAGATCCGTACCCGCATAGTAGAGCCGGCTGGCGGCCAGTTCCGTCGTGACCCTTGGTGTCTGCTGGTTGCCGGTGAGGCGCACCTGTCCCTTGATGTCCCCCTTCAGACCGGGGTAGAGCCCGGCCAGATTGGGGGCATCGATATCCGCATCCAGCCTCCATGCCTGCTGGCTGAGGCTGCCCTTGACCTGCAGCTGGTTAGGGCCGCTTTGCAGTGCCAGCGCGGGGATCTGCCACTCCATCTTGTCGTTGCCGCTGAGGCGGCCCTTGATGGCCAGCGGATGCTGGTTGAGCTTGCCCTCGACCTTCAGTTCTGGCAGCTGCAGCTGCCAGTGGCCTGTCTCGTTCAGTTCGAACTGGCTGGTAATCTTGCCCGCCAGCTTGCCCTTGAGCTCGGGAACCAGTTCGGCGGGATTGATCTCCTTGAATTCGGTGGTGCCCTGCCAGCGTACCCCCTGGTTCCAGGCCAACTTGCCATCGAGCTTGAGCTCCCCTTTCAGGGCGTTGAGCTGCAGCTTTATCTGGTTCAGTTGTTCCAGATCCCCCTTGCCCGTCAGCGCCAGCTTGAAGGGGGGGACGTCAGTGCCTTTGCCAGCCGTATTCAAGGCAAACTGATAGCCGGAGAGTTTACCCTTGGCAGTCAGGCTGCCTTTGTCCAACTGATAGCTGGGCTCGTCCTTGGCTGGCTTGTGCAGGGGCCAGTCGAGGCGCTGCCACTCCAGCCCCAGATCAAACGGCAAGTCAGGGTTGAGGGCGGCCAATGACCCCTTGAGGTTGGCGGCCACAGGCCCCTTGGCTTGCAGATCCAGCGCCAGCTTGCCTACCGAGCCCCCCAGGATCAGGGCCGCCTGCCCCCCCTTGAGTTTGCCATCCAGCAGCCCCTTGCGGGCCTTGGCGTCCAGGGTCAACTCAAGCGGATAATCCTCGGTCAGCCGGATATGGCCCTTAAGCGCCACATCCGCCATGGCATGGCGCAGGGAGAGTTCGCGCACCTCGATGCGCTCCTCTTTCCCACTGGCCGACAGCCGCAGGGTGTCGAGCCCTTCGTTCAGCTCCCCTTGTTGATAGCGAAAGCGGGTCGCCGTCAGGCCTTCCAGCTGGATGGGGAAAGGCAGAGTGATGGCGGGCAGCGCGATGGGCGCCGCGTTGGTTGCCTTCTGCGCCTTGGCCGCAGCCGGTTTGGCTGCATCGACAGGCGGCGTCTCGGCCAAGGTCACGGTCAGGCCATCCAGCACAGGCCCGCGCACGATGAGCCCCTGGCGACTGAGGGTGGCGCCGATGTCGAGGGACGTGAGGGTCACACCGACGCCGGGCACCGCCAGATCCAAGTCTGCCACCTGGAGGCTATCGACCTGGATCCGCAGGGGCAGCGGACGCCAGACGAAGGGTTCTGATGGCTCTTCCTGCACCGGCTCCGATTCAGCGACCTTGACCACGGGGTGGGTGACCGTCAGAGATTTGATCCAGAGCTTGCCCTGCAACAACTTGCCGAGATCCCAGTTCAGCACGGCCCGCTCCACCATGACATCCACCAGCTCGTCCTGCCAGCCGACCCCTTCCAGGGTCCAGCCATAACCGAGTTGGCCCGCCACCAGCTCTCCCTTGAGGGAGGGCAGCGCCGCCCTGGCCTGTTGCCATAGCCACTTGTTGCCCTGATGGGTGAAGCCCAGCAGGCTGACGCCAATCAGCAGCAGGAAGACGAGCCCCATCAGCCAGAGAAGAATGCGTTTTACCCAGATCACAGCACAGGCCCCCGCGAAACATGCAGCCGCAGCGGCCAAGAAAGAGAACAAAGAGGAAGATGGGTGCGTTTAAACCGGATCATAGTTCAGGCCCCAACGCGAAATGGAGCCGCAGCGGCTTGTCATCTTCGGTAATGGCCACCGCCAGATCGAGCCTGACCTGACCTATGGGGGTGACCCAACGCACGCCGACACCCGGGCCTATCTTCCAAGCCTCGCTGTAATCGACCGTGGCCGTCCCGCCATCCACGAACAGGGCGCCGAGCCATCTGTCACTGAAGCGGTAGCTGTATTCGGCACTGGCAACGCTCACGTAACGGCCCCCCAGCAACTTGCCGTCGCTGCCGCGCGGCGAGATGGTCTCGTAGCCATAGCCACGCACCGTCTGGTCACCACCGGTGAAGAAGCGCAGTGACGGCGGCACCAGCGAGAAGCTGTCCCCTATGATGGCGCCCTGCTCAGCCCGTAGTAGGAAGCGGTGATCCTCTCCCAGGGAGCGCAGCCACCTGCTGCGGCCCCACACCCGCACGAAGCTGATATCGGAGCCCCAGTAGGGATCGGAAAACTCCAGGGTCAGCTGCTGGCGATCGCCCCAGTCAGGCACCAGACCACCGCGCATCCGCAACCGCGACCAGGAGACACCGGGGATCAGCAGCAAGCTGTTCCCCTTGTCTGCACCCTGGGTAAAGACCTCGTTTTCGAGCCGGATGAAGACGTTTCGGTCCCAACTCTCCGGCTGCCGCGTCCAGCGGCGCACGCTGAGGGTGGTCAGGTCGGAGCGGGTATCGTTGATGTCCTTGTATTGATAACCCGCCTGCAGCGAGTAGTAGTTCCGCAGTGGGTTGCCCACCGGGATCTGGTAATCGAAGCTAAGCTCGGCCTCGGGTTGCGAGACCTTGGCGGTGGCGTTGAGACGGTGGCCGTAGCTGTTGACCCAGGGCTTCTCCCACGTGGCGCTAATACGCGGACCCACGTCGGTAGCAAAGCCGATACCTGTTTCTATTTCGTGGTCGACCCGGTTGGAGAGCGTCACCTGCACCGGCACCCGGTTGCCCTCCGCCTGGCTGACCATGGGCCTGATATCCACCTCCTTGAACATCCTGGTGGAGGAGATATCCTGCGACATCTCGGCCAACCGGATCGCCAGATAGGGGTCGCCGCTCTTGATGTTGACGAGCGGCCGAATGAGGCGCAGCGCCTCGGGCGTGGCGTCGTAGTGGATCTCGCCAAAGTGATAGCGCTGGCCGGAGCGAAACAGTATGAAGATCTCGGCCGTGCCCTGATCCGGGAACACCTTGACCTGGCTCTTGCTGATCTTGGCGTCGAAGTAGCCGCGGGCCAGCCCCAGGCTGCCGAGATCGGCCTTGATGGATTCGTATTTGCCGTGGTGGAGGGGATCTCCCTCCTGCAGGGGCAGCTTGTCCAGCAGCGCACTGAAGATGTCGTCGCTGCCCGCATCCCCTTCCAGCAGTATGTCGAGGCGGGAGATGATGACAGGCTTGCCTGCATCCACCTCGATCACCACCCTGGCGGGGGCATTTTTGTAACGGCTCAGGGTGATCTTGGGCTGATAGTAGCCAAAGACCTGCAGGGCTTGTTGCACACTCTCGGTGATCTTGGGGCGGGCCGTGCGGAATTGGCGCTCTTGAAAGACGGGCAGCGCATTGAGGAAGGCTTCGACGTTATCCTTGGTCTCCCCTCTCAGCCCCTTGACCTGATAGGTGAGTTTGGCCGCCATGGCCGGGGTGACGAACAGCAGCAAACAGAGACTCAGGCCCAGTGCGCGGAGCCTGCGACGGAAAACCCGTCCGGGCGATGAGATCCCTGCAGGCAGGGGCGGATTGCATCCTGTCAAACGTCAATTTCCCCGAAAAACATGATTAAAATAATGCAAGAGTCAGAATGCATATGAGGCTCACTCGATGGCAAGCGCGCCTCATCCTAGCATATCCCCAGCGCAACATCAGAGCGAAGCGGCATCGAAATTCACCATAGTATTGAAGCCTTTGTCACTCGGCTTGCCCACTTTACTTCCCGCCAGCGCCACAGACTGATGCCATTGTGGGCAAAAAAAGGCCATTCCTCAGCCATCAAGCCATAAGATGCATCACAAGCGGCGGTTTGTCTCGCATCCCCCTTGCACCAACACCCCCTCGCCGACGCGACATCAACTGTCGGCAAGTGGTCAAGATGACGACGGCCAGCCCGCTACCTCCCCCCTGAGCCCTGCCTTCCTCCTTGAACCAAGGCTTACTTTAGATGATAAAAATCAACTGGTTGAATCTGAACAATCAAAGCCTCGTTCACCTCAATCGATTTATCCCGCTCCCCCCGGCTCCTTGTCTCGCCCACACTGGGTTCATCTACCGAAGACAACACATCGCCCGCACCGGCGTCATGAGTCCAGGGTCCCGTCGCCCCGGCGCTCTTCACCGAAGGAAACACATCATGCCTGCACGTAGTGAACAGATGGCTGACTATATTGCGGACCGACTCGAATTCATCACCTTTCTCGCCTGTTGCAGCGCCCTGGTGGCCCTGCTGACCGGCATGAACGGCCAGCAGGCACTGGCCTTCACCGCCCTCAACCTGCCGTTCGGGCTCGCCATCCTGCTGGGCATCGCCATACTGGCGCCACTGCCGGTGCACTGGCGTCTGCCGGGCATCACCCTCTTGCTGGCAAGCTGCGCCCTGGCCACCTTGCAACTGGGGGGCGACTGGCTCAACCCCTTGGCCATCTGGAGCCTGCATGCCCTGCTGGGGTTGGAGATCCTGTGGCAATCGCGTCCAAGGGCCCGCCTCGGCGCCCGCACCCGCAGTTAATCCCTGCATGACGGCTGACGCGCGGCGGGAATTGGAGTAATCTTGCGCCCCGATTTGCCCGCCGCCGAGGAGCGCCAATATGAAGAAAGCCTGTGCCCAGCACATCCTGGTCAAGACAGAGAAGCAGTGTCTGGAGATCAAGGAAAAACTTGCCAAGGGGGCCGACTTTGGTCAGATGGCCAAGCGTTTTTCCACCTGTGCCTCGTCCAAACGCTCGGGGGATCTGGGGGAGTTTTCGAAGGGCGACATGGTCAAGCCGTTTGACGATGCCGTGTTCAAGGGCGAACTGCTGACCGTACTCGGCCCGGTACGCACCAAGTTTGGCTTCCACCTCATCAAGGTGCTTTACCGCAACTGATGGCTCAGGGTTGGGATGTCAATGCCACGGGCCAGCCGCCGCAACGGTGGGCATAAACACCAAAGCGCCAGGGATGGTGCTGCGCCCAGTCCTCCATCTCGGGTGCGGGCGTGAATTGGCTATCCGGCCAGAGCGATACCCGGCTCGCACGACCATGTAGCGCCTGCCAACGCGTCAGGCTCACCTGGGCCAGGCGCCACTGATAATCATCTCTGGGCAACAGGGTCGGGACAAATTCCTGGCCGCGATTGCAATATTGCCCGCCACCATCGTGCCCATCCACCAGCTGCCAGAAGACATTGAGCAGATCCCCATAACCCACCAGGACCGGATCGTAATCGATGCGCACTGCCTGGCGCCGCGCCAGCTCCTGTGCCGGCGTAGTTCCCTGCGGCAAGGGTGTGGCATAGCCGGGTTCGACCCGCGACACCCCAGGCATGGCCTCATAGACGATCTCGGCGCGCCACATGTCCCCCGCCGCCAGCACGGCTGTGTCAGCCCACAGCGAAGCGCTTGGGAAAAGCAGCAGGACTGAGATAAATTTACTAACGTTATCAGTCAATTAAGTTTATCCTTCAGGGTACTTGTCCATCATAACCAGTGGTTCCCCGTTATGCCCAGTTATTTGTGGTGGCCCCTGCTGGCCTGGTTGCTGCCCCTTGCTGGCGCCCTCGGCAGCCGCTCTCACCTCTGGCCCTGGTGGCTGGGGTTCGCCATCTGTCTGCTCGGTGCGCTGATATCGCTCCTGTTACTGGTACGCCTGCCCTGGAGCCGGCATAAGGTGCCGAGCCTCTGGGGGATCACCCCGCTGCTGCTGCCCCTGCTGTTCCTGGTGCAGGCACTGCGTATGCCGCTGCTCAACGATGTCAGCACGGATCCCTATAATCCCCCCCCCCTGCGCTGGGCCGCCGAGCTGAGAACGGCGCAGGATCTGCCCATCAATTCGCCCCCCTTGAACGCGTTTGAGGGCAAACCCGGTCCTCTCTATACGAGCGCCTCCCCGGTCGAGGCGATCACGGAGGCCCACGCGCTGATGATACAACTGGGCTGGCAGGTGCGACCGAGCCCGGACGGCCTCGATGCAGTGGCCACCACCGGCTGGTTCGGCTTTCAGGACGATGTGGCGCTGCGGGTCTTTGCCGGCCCCAAGGAGACCCGCATCGACATGCGTTCGGCCTCCCGCCAGGGACGCAGCGATCTGGGTACCAACCGGGCACGGATCGAGGTATTTCTGATCCGGCTCAATGAGCGGCTGGGGGGTGCCTACAAACCCAAGATGCAGAACAAAAAAGAGGAATAACATGCGCGTTGAGGTCAAACCCGATCGGGAATATGCCTGGTTTATCCGCCCCTTTTTCTGGCTGCAAAAACGCAACTACGGCCAGGTGCTGATCCCGGGCAAATGTTGGGGCCGCTCGCCACGGCTGTTTGCCGCCGTGGCCACCCTCTACGGCGTCATCAACCGCAGGCGCTCCCCCATCGATCCCGTGCTGCGCTCCCTGGTGACGGTGCGGGTCTCCCAGCTCAACTGGTGCCGCTTCTGCGTCGACATCAACGCCATGACCCTCATCAAGCGGGCCGGTTCCAGCGAGAAGGTGGAGGCGCTGGCCCACTGGCGCAACAACCCCCTGTTCGACGAGCGGGAAAAGGCGGTGCTCGACTACACCGAAGCCATGACAGGACTGGATGGGGTCAACGATGAACAGGCGGCCCGCCTCAAGCCCTGGTTCGATGACGATGCCATGGTGGAGCTGACCGGCCTTATCGCCTTCCAGAACATGTCGGCCAAGTTCAACGCCGCCCTCGATATCGCACCGCAGGGCTTCTGCCAGTTGCCGGTGCAACCCGAGCGTCCCGCCCAGCCAGACAGCAAGGACGCCTGATGAACCGGGCCCGCCTGCTGCTTCTGTTGGTGATGGGGTGCCTCATCGGCGCCTTCTTTGCCCTCGATCTTGGCCGCTACCTCAGTCTGGGCGCCTTGCAAGCCCAGCAGGCCGCACTGGCGCAATGGGTCGACAGCCATTTTGTCGCCGCCTGCCTGCTGTTTGTGAGCATCTATGTGCTGAGCACCGCCCTCTCCCTACCCGGCGCCAGCCTGCTCACCCTGGGCGGCAGCGCAGTGTTTGGGATCGGCTGGGGGCTGCTGCTGGTCTCCTTTGCCAGCACCATTGGCGCGACCCTGGCCTTTCTCAGCGCCCGTTTTCTGCTGCGCGACTGGGTCACGGCCCGCTTTGGCGACAAGCTGGCCACCTTCCAGGCCGGGATGGAGAAGGACGGCGCCTTCTACCTGCTGAGCCTGCGCCTTATCCCCCTCTTCCCCTTCTTTCTGGTCAACCTGCTGATGGGGCTCACCCCCATCAGAGTCAGTACCTACTACTGGGTGAGCCAGCTTGGCATGCTGCCCGGCACCTTCGTCTATGTGTTGGCGGGGAGCGAGATTGGCCAATTAACCAGCACGGGCAACATTCTCTCCCCCGGCCTGATGGTGGCGCTGACCCTGCTGGGGCTGATGCCCTTCTTGATCAAGCGCGCCATACAACAGCTTGCCCTGCGCCGCCTGCACGCCCCCTATCGAAAGCCCGCCCGTTATGACTACAACCTGCTGGTAGTCGGCGCCGGTGCCGGTGGGCTGGTCACCAGCTATATCGCCGCAGCAGTGAAGGCCAAGGTGGCGCTTGTCGAGAAACACAAGATGGGGGGCGATTGCCTCAACAGCGGCTGCGTCCCCTCCAAGGCGCTGATCCGCAGCGCCCGCTTTGCCGCCGAGCAGCGCAAGGCCGAAGCGCTGGGCTTTAGCCCAAGCCAATCCTGCGCCGATTTTGCCGCTGTGATGGAGCGGGTGGCGACGGTCATCAAGGAGGTCGAGCCCCACGACTCGGTAGAACGCTATGAAGGGCTTGGGGTGGAGTGTATCGAAGGGGAGGCGCGACTGATCTCCCCCTGGGAGGTGGAAGTGAACGGCCAGCGCCTTACCAGCCGCCATATCGTCATCGCCACCGGCGCCAGACCATTTGTGCCGGATCTACCCGGATTGGCCGACGTGCCTTATCTCACCTCGGATAGCCTCTGGCAGCTGCGCACCCCGCCGCGCCGCTTGCTGGTGCTTGGCGGCGGCCCCATCGGCTGCGAGCTGGCCCAGAGCTTTGCCCTGCTCGGCATCCCGGTCACGCAAGTGGAGCTGGCCGATCAACTGCTGCCACGTGAAGAGCGGGAGGTGGCCGACGCGCTGCAATCACAGCTGGCCCGTGACGGTGTCACTGTGCTCACCGGCTGGCGCACCGAGCGGGTCGACTATCTGCCATCAGCAGAGGCACAAGACACGCCGCTGCCCATTCGACTGCAACTGCGCCGAGGCGATGACGTGCAAGTGATTGAGGGAGATCAACTGCTGCTGGCACTGGGACGGGTTGCCAATGTGAGTGGCTTCGGGCTGGAGGCGCTAGGGGTGGAACTGGCACCCCGTGGCACGGTTGCCGTCGATGGTTTTCTCGCCACCAACTACCCCAGCATTTTGGCGGTGGGGGACGTGGCAGGTCCCTACCAGTTCACCCACGTTGCCGCCCATCAGGCCTGGTATGCCGCCGTTAATGCCCTGTTCGGCCAGTTCAAGCGCTTCAAGGCGGACTACAGGGTGATCCCAACTGCCACCTACACCACGCCGGAAATCGCCCGGGTCGGCCTCAACCGCAAGGAGGCAGAGGCAGAGAGTATCCCCTTCGAGACGACCCGCTTCGAGCTGGCCGAGCTGGATCGCGCCATTGCCGACGGTGAGCGCCATGGCTTTATCGAGGTGCTCACCGTGCCCGGCAAGGAGAAGATCCTGGGTGCCACCATAGTGGGCACTCACGCCGGCGAGCGGATCGCCGAATTCGTGCTCGCCATGCGCCACCAGCTGGGGCTTGGCAAGATCCTCGCCACCATACACGCTTATCCTACCCTGATGGAGGGGAACAAGTACGTGGCCGGCGAGTGGAAGCGGGCTCACCAGCCCACCCGGGTGCTGGCCCTGCTGGCCCGATATCATAGCTGGCGCCGTGGCGCCTGACCCTTTGCCCAAGGTAACTCACATGCTCAAGACTCTGCCCTTGCTCAAATCCCTGTTGTGCGCCCTGCCCCTGCTGGCCAGCGGCCCGCTGTTAGCAAATCCCGATGACAACTGGCAACGGACCCTTGAGGAGGCGAAAGGGCAGACCGTCTACTTCAACGCCTGGGGCGGCAGCCCGGAGATCAACGCCTATCTGGTGTGGGCCGGCCAGGAGCTTGAGCGCCAGTATCAGGTCAAGCTGGTGCAGGTGAAGGTGGATGACATAGCCCAGAGCGTCAGCCAGTTACTGGCCAACAAACAGGCAGGTAAGCACACAGGCGGCCCCATCGATCTGCTCTGGGTCAACGGCGAGAACTTCAAGGCGCTCAAGGAGCAGGGCCTTTTGGGTGCCCCCTTTACCCAGGATCTGCCCAATATGGCGCTGGTGGACACGACGCTGCCGGTGAGTGAGGACTTCACCGTGCCGGTCGACGGGCTGGAGGCGCCCTGGGGCATAGGCCAGCTCAACCTCATGGTCAATCGGGACGAGGTGGCCACCCCGCCCACCTCGGCAACCGCCCTGCTCACCTGGGTCAAGGAACATCCCGGTCGCTTCACCTATCCCAAGCCACCCCAGTTTCATGGCGCAAGCTTTCTCAAGCAGATCCTGCTGGAGTTGACAGCGGATCCCGCCCCCCTCTATCGGGAGGCGACCGACGCCGACTTTGACCGGCTCACTGCCCCGCTCTGGGCCTGGCTCGATGCACTGCATCCGGCGCTCTGGCGCAAGGGCAAGTTGTTCCCCGCCAGCGCCGCCGAGACCCGCCAGTTGCTCGATGATGGTGAGCTCGCCATGGCCATCAGCTTCAACCCCCAAGAGGCCCAGAGCGCGGTGCAAAACGGCACCCTGCCCCCCAATGTGGTGGCCGTCGCCATGGAGAAAGGGGCGCTGACCAACAGCCACTTCCTCGCCATCCCCTTCAACGCCAGCGCCCGGGCCGGCGCCAAGGTGGTGGCCAACTTCCTGCTGAGCCCGGTGGCCCAGGTACGCAAGGCCGAGCCCGCTTTCTGGGGCGATCCCAGCGTGCTGCAAGCCAGCGCCCTGCCGGTCTCGGCCAAACAGGCGTCTGCGCTGCGCTTCAAGGCAGTGGGCGAGCCCCATCCCAGCTGGCAGCTGCGACTCGAAGCGACCTGGGCCGAGCGCTACGCTCACTGATGATCCTGGCCGGTCCCATCCTATCCAACTGGCGCCCGTTTTTTGGCGCTGGCTGCGCCGCCCTGCTGGCCGTCCCTGTGCTGGGGGGAATCGGGCTGTTGCTGGCCGAAGGGATGGCCCCCCCGCACCTTCAGCTGCTGCTGGCCCAGCCCGGCCTCTGGCACTCGGCTGCCCTGAGCCTCTGGATTGGCGCCGCCTCGACCCTGGGCAGCCTGCTGCTGACGGCACTGCTGCTGGCACACAGCGGCCAGCAGGGCGCACAGAGCCGGGCCTTTTCGCTGCTGCAGCGCTTGCTCTCTCCCCTGCTGGCACTGCCCCACGTCGCCTTTGCCATCGGTTTGGCCTTTCTGCTCGCTCCCTCCGGCTGGCTGCTGCGCCTCATCTCGCCAGCACTCACTGGCGTTGAGTTTCCCCCCGACTGGCAGACCATTAAAGATCCGCTGGGCCTTGGGCTGATCCTCGCCCTGATCCTGAAAGAAACGCCCTTTCTGCTGCTGATGGCGCTGGCCGCACTGGATCCCGCCAAGCTGGCTCGCCAGCAGTGGCTCGGTGCCAGCATGGGGTTCAGCGCGCCGCAGATCTGGTGGCGCTTGCGGCTGCCAGCGCTCTGGCCCGCCCTGCGCCTGCCCCTCTATGCGGTGGCCGCCTACGGGGTGGCCGTGGTGGATCTGGCCCAGCTGCTGGGGCCCGATGCCCCCGCCCCGCTGGCGGTCAGATTGTGGCTCTGGTATCAGGATCCGGATCTCGTCTGGCGTGGCGCCACCGCCAGCGGAGCCCTCTTGCTGCTCGCCCTCAGCCTGCTGCTGCTCGCCGGTGTGCGGCTGCTGGAGTGGTGCCACACGACTATCGGCAAGCACATCTGGCTCGATGGCCGCCGGACCGAGCCTGGCCTGCTGGCCGCCAACCTGGCCAGCGGCAGCGTATTTGTCCTGATCGCGGTCAATCTGGCGGTGCTGGGGGCGCTGCTGCTCTGGTCGCTGGCGCGCCGTTGGTCCTTCCCCGACCTGTTGCCAAGCCAGTGGAGCGGCCAGCATTGGCAAGATCTGCTGCCGGGCCTGATACCGCTGCTCACCCACAGTGCCCTGCTGGCACTGGCAAGCGGGCTGCTGGCACTGGTGATGGCAGTGCTGAGCCTGGAGGCGCAACAGGGTCGCCGCCCCTGGCCGCTCTGGCTCATCTGTCTGCCACTCTTGCTGCCCCAGGCCAGCCTGCTGTTTGGCGTCCGCCTGGGGCTCGACTGGCTAAGCCTTCACTGGACAGCCCATGGCATCGGCTGGGGCTGGGTGCTCTGGAGCCAGCTGCTGTTTGTCTTCCCCTACGTCTACCTTTGCCTGCACGGTCCCTACCGCCAGTTCGACCCGCGCCTTGTGCAAGCCGCGCTGACGCTGGGTGCCCGCCCCTGGCGTGTCTGGTGGCAGGTGAAGGGGCCCCTGCTGGCCCGCCCGCTGCTGTTTGCCCTGGCGGTGGGGGCGGCGGTGAGTCTGGCCCAGTATCTGCCGACCCTGCTGTTTGGCGCGGGCCGGGTGGTCACCATCACGACTGAGGCGGTGGCCATCGGCAGCGGCCTCAATCGGCGGCTGGCGGGCCTCTACGGCCTGCTGCAACTGCTGCTGCCGCTCGTTATCTATCTGCTGGCGCTCTGGCTGCCGGCCCGGCTCAATCCGGCGCTCAAGGGCGCCCGCTGAACACGAGAACTTGCCGATGCTAAACACCACGCCTCTTCGCCTCTATCTCGATGAAAACCTGCTGCTGTCGCTGCCTGCACTGCAGGTGGCGCCGGGCGAGGTGCTGACTCTGATGGGACCAAGCGGTTGCGGTAAAAGCTCGCTGCTGGCGGCGCTGGCGGGGGTCTTGCCCCCCAGGGGACCCATCCGGCTGGAGGGGGAAATATGGCTCGACGAGCGACTGCTTACCCCCTTGCCCCCCCAGGCGCGGCACATTGGCATGCTGTTTCAGGATGACCTGCTGTTTGACCATCTGACAGTGGCAGAGAACCTGATGTTTGGCATGCCTGCCGCCATCAAGGGAAGAAGTGCACGACGGGAAAAGGCGGTAACGACATTGGCACAGGTCGCGCTGGCGGATCAGGCTGACAAGCTGCCGCAGCAGCTCTCCGGCGGTCAGCGGGCGCGGGTCAGCTTGCTGCGGGCGCTGCTGGCCGAACCGCAAGCCCTGCTGCTGGACGAGCCCTTCTCCCGCCTCGACAAACCGCTGCGCGCCGCGTTCAGAACCCTGGTGTTCGAGCGGCTCAAGGCCAAAGGCATCCCAGCCATCCTGGTGACCCATGACGAGGAGGATGCCCCCGGCACCATACTCGATCTCACACCGTCTCTTTGTTTGCTAACCGAGGACCCCGACCTTGTTTGATCGCCACCTTATTCCCATGATCCGCCGCCCCCTCACCCAGCTGGCCAAGCCGCTGTGCCGGGCCGGCATAAGCGCCAACCAGATAAGCCTCACCGGCTTTGCCGTCGGCATGCTGGCGCTGCCGCTGCTGGCCTTTGGTTGCTATCAGTGGGCGCTCGCGGCCATCCTGTGCAACCGGCTGCTGGACGGGCTCGACGGCGCTGTGGCACGGGAAACCAGCATCACCGACTGCGGCGGCTTTCTCGACATCACCCTCGATTTCATCTTCTACGCCGCCGTGGTGCTGGGTTTTGCCCTGAGCGCCCCCGCCAACGCCCTGCCCGCCGCCACCTTGCTGTTCACCTTCATGGGGACGGGCTCGAGCTTTCTGGCCTTCGCCATCATGGCGGGCAGGCGGGGGATAGAAAACCCCGTCTACCACCACAAGTCCCTCTACTATCTCGGTGGGCTCACCGAGGGGAGCGAGACCATCGCGCTGTTCGTGCTGATGTGCCTCTGGCCCGCGGCTTTTGCAACCCTCGCCTATGGCTTTGCCCTGCTCTGCCTCATCACCACCCTGACCCGGCTCTGGAGCGGTTATCACACCCTGCGCTGAGTCGCCCCGGCCCCCAAGGGGTAATCCATCGCACGATGCTTTGGCGACGTGTCAGGCGCACGGAACACTTGCGCGCGGATGACAATGTTTTACCATGTCGGCACTCTTTGTCAGGCTCATGAGAACCTTATGCGTCGCCTTGTCTCCGTACTCACACTTTCCCTGTTTCCCCTGCTCTATGGCTGCAGCAGCACACCGGCTGCCAAGCCCGTGGTCACACCCCAGCCCAAGAGCGCTTTCATCAATCAGACGCCGCCGAGCCGCCCCGTCTACGGACAGGGGGATGTTGCCAATCGCAGCAGCGTAGATCAGTTCGTGCAACACATGGTGCAAAAGCACGGTTTCGACAGTGCCGAGCTGCACAGGGTACTGGCACAGGCGGAGCGTTCTGACTGGATCATCCGGCTGATGGATGCCCAGGCCCCGACGACCGCCAAGCCAACAGGCCCGACAGGCGCCTGGAATCGCTACCGCGCCAAGTTCATCACCCCCGACAACGTGCAAAACGGCGTCAATTTCTGGCGCGAATACGAAAGCGAACTAAACCGAGCCTACCAGCTCTATGGCGTACCACCCGAGATCATCGTCGGCATTATCGGGGTAGAGACCCGCTGGGGCCGGGTGATGGGCAAGACCCGCATTCTGGATGCGCTGGTGACCCTGGCATTTGACTACCCGCGCCGGGCCGAGTTCTTCACCAGCGAGCTGGAGTCCTTCCTGGTGATGACCCGGGATGAGGGGATGGATCCCACCGAACCCAAGGGTTCCTACGCCGGTGCCATGGGCTATGGCCAGTTCATGCCGTCGAGCTTCCAACGCTATGCGGTGGACTTCAACGGCAACGGCCACACCAACCTGTGGGATCCTGTGGATGCCATCGGCAGCGTGGCCAACTACTTCAAAGCCCATGGCTGGGAGAAGGGACAGCCGGTGGCGGTACGTGGTCAGGGCCAACTGCCCGGCTATGAGCACGGCTTCCAGACCCGCTACCCGGTCGCCACCCTGCGCCGCTCAGGGCTTACCCCCACCAGCAGCCTGGGCAACCACAGCGAATCGAGCCTGCTGCGCCTCGACGTAGGCAGTGGTTATCAATACTGGTACGGCCTGCCCAACTTCTACACCATCACCCGCTACAACCACAGCACCCACTACGCCATGGCGGTGTGGCAGCTGGGGCTGGCGGTGAAGGATGCCAGAGGCGGTGACTGAATCGGGCACCAGATTGCCAACCAAAACGGGCCCGCGGGCCCGTTTCATCATTCGTTTTCCAACAGCCAGCGCTTGAGCAGGGCCGCCAGCTGCACCTGCTCGGCCTCGGTCAGTGGCGCCAGCAGACGGCGCTCGTTGGCCACGTGCAACTCGACCGCCCGGTCGATAAGCACCCTGCCCGCCTCGGTCAGGCAGACCAGCAGGCTGCGCCTGTCGCTGGGTGCCGCCTGCCGCTCTATCAGCCCCCGCTCGGCCAACTTGTCGAGCCGGGCCGTCATGGCCCCCGAGCTCAACATGGCCGATTGATAGAGCACGGTCGGCGTCAGCGGCTCGCCGGCCCGGCGCAGGGTTGCCAGAATATCGAAGTCACTGCCGAGCAGGCCGCACTCCTTGAGCTCTTCGCTCACCTCGCGGCCGGCGATCGCCGCCATACGCGCCACCCGACCCAGCACCCCCATGGGCGAGCAGTCGAGATCCGGTCTCTGCCGTGCCCACTGGGCCAGCAGCAGGTCTACATGATCACTGTCCATCTCAGGTCACTTATCTTTTCATCGAGATACTTGATACTAAACCAATTTGGGACTAAATTATCTTCATTTAAAGATACTTCACAAAGAGATAAATGATGCCTCTGCTGATCGCCCTGCTGGCTCCCCTGCTGTGGGGCAGCACCTATGCCGTCGTCAGCCTCTATCTGACCGACTACTCCCCCTACTGGGTGGCGGTGTGGCGCGCCTTGCCCGCCGGGCTGCTACTGCTGTTGCTGCACCCGCGCCTACCCCCCCTGCCCTGGGGCAAGCAGTTTCTGCTGGCGTTTTGCAACATCACCGCCTTCTTCGCTTTGTTGTTCGTGGCCGCCTTCCGGCTGCCGGGGGCCGTAGCGGGCACGCTCGGCGCCACACTGCCGCTGGTGCTCATGCTGCTGGCCTGGCTGCAGGATGGCACACGACCCAGCCTGAAGTGGCTGCTGCTGGGGTTGATGGGACTTGTCGGGGTCTTGCTGCTGCTCAACCCCTCCGCCAATCTGGATCCTGTCGGCGTGACGTGCGCCCTGTTGGCCACCCTGCTCATCGGCCAATCCAGCCGCTGGATGCGACGCTGGCCGGTAAACGATCTGCTGGCGCTGACTGCCTGGCAACTGCTGCTGGGGGGCTTAATGCTGATCCCGCTTGCCTGGTGGCTGGCTGGCCCAATGCCGCTACCCCGTCCGGCGAGTGCGCCGGGGTTGCTCTGGCTTATCCTGCTTAACACCGCACTGGGCTACTGGGCCTGGCTGTGGGGGTTAAAGCACCACGGCCCCGAGGTAATGGGCATGCTGGCCCTCACCAATCCCATGATGGCGGTGTCACTTGGGGTACTGATGGTGGGAGAGACCCTGGATGGCCGCCAGTGGCTCGGCATAGGGGTGATCCTGCTCTCCCTCTTCCTGATGAAGCTGCCGGCGCGGCCCTTCTTCAAACGCTGGCAGGCCCGCAGGGCGAGCACAGTCCAGTTAGACAAGGCATGAGCGCAGACAACCTCGGCCAAGAGGAATAAAAAAGAGGAGTCATTGCGGCTCCTCTTTTGGTTTTAAATCAGTTTTTATTTAGCTTTCAGTGGCTGGACGCAGGCTTAGACGCCAGCCTTGGCCAAGGCCGCAGAGACGATCTGCTGAGCCTCTTGCTGGATCAGATCCAGATGTGCTTCGCCCTTGAAGCTCTCCATGTAGATCTTGTAGATGGACTCGGTGCCGGAGGGGCGCGCCGCGAACCAGCCGTTCTCGGTCACCACCTTGAGGCCGCCGATGGCGGCATCGTTGCCCGGTGCTCGGGTCAGCTTGGCGATGATGGGCTCACCGGCGAGCGTTGAGGCTTCCACCAGTGCCGGATCCAGCTTGGAGAGCACCGCTTTCTGGGCACTGTTGGCCGGGGCGTCGATGCGGCGGTAGCAGGAGCAGCCAAACTTGGCTTCCAGCGCGTCGTAATGGGCTTGGGGATCCTTGCCGGTCACCGCCAGAATTTCAGCCGCCAGCAGCGCCAGAATGAAACCATCCTTGTCGGTGGTCCAGACGGTGCCATCTTTGCGCAGGAAGGAGGCGCCAGCGCTCTCCTCGCCACCAAAGCCGAACTCGCCGCTGTAGAGGCCATCCACGAACCACTTGAAGCCAACCGGCACCTCTTTCAGGGTGCGGCCAATCTCGCCGGCAACCCGGTCAATCATCGAAGAAGAGACCAGCGTCTTGCCGACGGCAGCATCGGCAGACCAGCCGGTGCGATGGGTAAACAGATACTGGATCGCCACCGCCAGATAGTGGTTCGGGTTCATCAAGCCGGATTTGGTGACGATGCCGTGACGGTCGTAGTCCGGGTCGTTGCCAAGGGCGATGTCGAACTTGTCTTTCAGGGCAATCAGGCTCGCCATGGCGAACGGGCTGGAGCAGTCCATCCGGATCTTGCCGTCTTTATCCAGGGTCATGAAGGAGAAGGTGGGGTCTACCTTGTAGTTCACCACCTCGATATTCAGACCATAGGTCTTGGCGATGACGTCCCAGTAGGCGACGCCGGAGCCACCCAGCGGATCGACACCGATCTTGATGCCCGCGTTCTTGATGGCATCCATATCCAGCACGTTCTTCAGATCATCCACATAAGGGGTGACATAGTCGTGCTCCACCACGAACGGGCTTTTGAGGGCTTCGGCGAACGGCATCCGTTTCACGCCGGCCAGACCCGCTTCCAGAATGGCGTTGGCACGGTCTTCCACCCACTTGGTGATCTCCCCTTCCGCGGGGCCACCGTGGGGCGGGTTGTACTTGAAGCCACCATCTTCCGGCGGGTTGTGAGACGGGGTGATCACCACACCGTCAGCACGGGCAGCAGACTTGCTGGCCCCTTCTTTGCCAGAGTTGTAGCGCAAGATGGCGTGAGAGATGACCGGGGTCGGGGTAAAGCCGAGGCCAGCCTGAATGCGGGTTTCGACGCCGTTGGCCGCCAGCACTTCGACTGCGCTGGCAAAGGCGGATTCTGACAGGGCATGGGTATCCATGCCGACAAACAGCGGGCCAGTGATACCGGCCTGCTGGCGATACTCCACCAGCGCCTGAGTCACCGCCAGAATGTGGGATTCGGTAAAGGCGTTGTGCAGGGCGCTGCCACGGTGGCCGGAAGTGCCGAAGGCCACCCGCTGCTCGGGGCGGCTCATGTCCGGCTTGTTGAGGTAGTAGGCGCTGACCAGACGGGGGATGTTGGTCAGGTCACTTAAACGGGCCGGCTGACCGGCGTGGGAATGCTGTGCCATGGCGTTGTCCTTGCTTGATGGCGGCCTTGGCGGGCAAGGCCTGAGTCTTGATAAACCGTTAAATTGCGCTGCACACCTGCGCGATCACCTCTTCGCCATAGCCCATGCTGGCCATCAGCTGGGCCACCATATTCTGCTTGCGGCTGGTATTGGTGTTAGTGATCACCCAGAACGGGGTTTCCGGTACCGGCTTGGGCTTGGTGGTGCTGCCACTGGCGCGCAGAGCCTCAGGATCCCGCGAAAAATAGACTCGCTTGCGACCCTTGATTTCGGTGCCCTGGGTAAACCCGACCGGATCATCCCGATAGAGGGTACTGAGCACCAGCATGAAGCGGTTGATGGACCTCTCTTCTTTTTGCAGCTCGCCGGAATCGAGCAGGGCCTGCAACCCCATGGCATCGGCGACAACACGCGGCTGGGCAACGGCGGCTGGCTCGGCCAGCGGCACTTCGATGTGCGTGGGGTGTTCCAGCAGACGGCGCAGGATATCGGAGGCACTCTCACCAATGTGCCGGGTCTGGCTGGCGATATAGAAGTAGAGATCGTCATCAAGCTCGATGGTTTTCATAGGGATGCGCTGGACTCGTCGAAATTCGGATGCGGCGATTATACATAGGCAAACCCGGCAGCCCAAGCCAAGGGCTGGCAGATGTGCATGAATCTCATCGAGAATACGGCATAATGGCGGGCCAAGTGTGTGATCCTCCGCACTGATAGCGCGTACGGGGCCATTTTTTTGAAAAAAAACCACAAAAAATGCCTCACAAGGAATGAAATCCTTTTCTTTCAGTGTGTTAAAAAACAGGCGAAAAAGCCCACGACCGACAAGGTGTCATTTTGCAACAAAACCCATTATTGAACTTCAAGGAGCAGGGCCAGGGCCCGGCCGTCGTGCTGATCCACGGTCTGTTCGGCAGTCTGGACAACCTGGGGCTGCTGGCGCGCGCCCTCGGCGAACAGTGCCGGGTCATCAGCGTGGATCTGCGCAACCATGGCACCTCGTTCCACAGCGATGAGATGAGCTATCCCCAGCAGGCTGCCGATGTGCTCGCCCTGCTCGACGCCCTAGCGCTGGATCAGGTATCCCTGGTTGGTCACTCCATGGGCGGCAAGGTCGCCATGCAGCTGGCCAAGCAAGCGCCCACCCGGATCGGCAAGCTGGTGGTGGCCGACATAGCGCCGGTCGCCTATCCCCATGCCCGCCATCAGAATGTGTTTGCCGGTCTCAACGCCACCCTGCGCCAGCCGATGCAGAGCCGCAGCGAGGCGGAAGCCCTGCTGGCCCAATATGTCGAGATACCCGGCGTGCGCCAGTTCCTGCTCAAGTCTTTCGCCAAAGGGGAGTCGGGTTGGGGCTGGCGTTTCAACGTGCCAGCGCTGGAGCGCAACTACGCCAACATCATGGGTTGGCCCGACGACCAGACCCGCTTCGAGGGACCTGCGCTCTTCATCAAGGGGGGGGATTCTGACTACATGCAGCCTCCGCACACCGAGACAGTGATGGCGCAATTCCCGGCGGCAAAGGCGCGCGTTATCGCAGGAACCGGCCACTGGCTGCACGCAGAAAAGCCGGTTTTGTTCAACAAATTGGTTGTGGATTTCCTGTCGACAGGCGGTTAACAGTTTCAAATCCTTTGTGATATAGTGCGCCCGTCATAAGGAGTGTGCGCAATCCATGCTAAGTGAACATATCGATCTTATTGAGAGTCTGGGCCTGAAGTTGTTCTTTCTGGCCATTTTCATATTGATTGGCTTGGCCATTCACGACGTGCTCAAACGCGGTAATGTGCCCCGTTTCGGCCGACTCATCGTCTGGTTGGTTCTCTTTCTCGGTTGCGCGGGTTTTGTCGCCAAGGGGCTGATCGAATTGGGCTGGGAAGGCTCAGGGATCGGCTAACTTATTTTCATCTGTGATGTATGGCCAAACAGCAAACTGATCGAACAACACTGGATCTGTTCGCAAATGAGAAGCGCCCCGGCAGGCCAAAGACCAATCCACTCCCCCGTGAGACCCAACTCAAGATCAACAAGCGCAACCAGCTTAAGCGCGATCGAGAGAATGGCCTGAAACGGGTTGAGTTAAAGGTGGAGGCCGAGTTGCTGGAGCGCCTGAACCAACTTGCGTTACAACAGAACGTCAGCCGAGCCGAGCTGATCCAATCTATCCTGAAGCAACAGATTGAGTCTGCGAATCCAGCAGGCATTGCAATCTGACCGTTAAGTATTAACACCAGATACGGGTAACTAAACACTATGGCTAGTGTAGGTCTGTTTTTCGGCAGCGATACCGGTAATACCGAAGCTGTCGCCAAGATGATCCAGAAAGAACTGGGCAAACAACTGATTGAAGTCCGTGACATTGCCAAGAGCAGCAAAGCCGACATCGACAGCTTCGATCTGCTGATGTTCGGTATCCCGACTTGGTACTACGGCGAAGCCCAAGCCGATTGGGATGACTTCTTCCCCGAGCTGGAAGAGATCGACTTCACCAACAAGCTGGTCGCCATCTTCGGATGTGGCGATCAGGAAGACTATGCCGAGTACTTCCTCGACGCCATGGGCACCCTGCGTGACATAGTCGAAGCCAAAGGCGCCATCATCATCGGCAACTGGCCAACCGCCGGTTACGAGTTTGAAGCCTCCAAGGCTGTGGTGGATGACAAGCACTTCGTCGGTCTGGGTATCGACGAAGATCGCCAGCCAGAGCTGACCGCCGAGCGCGTCAAGGGCTGGTGCAAGCAGCTGCATGAAGAGATGTGCCTGGCCGAACTGGAGTGATCCGGCAAGCCAGTCACCTCTGACAACAAGGGCCCCGCCGGGGCCCTTGTTGTTTCTGCGATATGCCCTTGCTAGCCGCCCCTGTGCTCAGGTTTGGCGCGCACATAGAGGGTACGCTTGACCTGGGCCACCAGCTCGCCGCCCTTGTCCTGTACCGTCACCTCAAACTCGGGGAAGTGCTTGTTACCCCCCTCGGTGGCCGCCGCTATCTCGGCCAGCTTGCCGTCGGTCAGGTTGAATTCGGCCACCAGCTTGCCTTTGCCCGGCTTGATGTAGTTGATGCAGCCCGCCTTGTCCCAGACGTAATAGCGATTCTTGAAATAGCCCATCAGCATCAGCGGATAGATGGGATCCGTCATAGCAAACATGCTGCCGCCAAACTGGGTACGGTTGGCGTTCTTGTTCCACCAACGAGACTTGAGCGTCACACGGCAGTAGCGAAAATCATCGCTCAGGGTCTCTATCTTGATACCGGCGCCCCAGAAGGGGGGCCAGGCGTTGAGGGCGCGGCGCACCCAGGCCGCATTGTCAAAAAGCCAATCCATGGTTCTCATCCGACCAGACAATGAAGAAGGTTACATCTTATCAACATTCGATGGGCGAGCAAGCTGAGGCCGCGATTGAACCAGTTCGGCAAAATGGCGGACTTTGCGCTAAAGCCCTTGAATTACTGGGTTTATTTTTAGGTGAGCTACGACCTATAATGACAGGCCAAGCGAGTTCGTGGTTGCCATTCCAGCGGCAGTCAATCAGAATGACCACACCTTCGAGAATGCGAATAAGTAGAATATGGCAGACAACAACCAAGCGTTAAAAAAGGCCGGGCTCAAGATCACCTTGCCCCGCGTCAAAATTCTGGAAATCCTGCAACAGCCGGATTGCCAGCACACCAGTGCGGAAGATCTGTACAAACGACTGATCGACCAGGGTGAAGAGATTGGTCTCGCTACCGTATATCGCGTTCTCAACCAGTTCGATGATGCCGGTATTGTTACCCGTCACCACTTTGAAGGGGGCAAGTCGGTGTTCGAGCTGGCTACCCAGGAACACCACGATCACCTGGTCTGCCTCGATTGTGGCAAGGTTATCGAGTTCTCCGACGAAGTGATCGAGCAGCGCCAGCGCGACATCGCCAAGCTGCACAACATTCGCCTGACCAATCACAGCCTCTATCTGTATGGCCACTGCGCCAACGGCGATTGCAAGCACGACGATTGATAGCGGCTTGCACCGGCCAATAAAAAAGCCAGCATAGCGCTGGCTTTTTTTGTGTCCGTAATCCGGACAAGAAGAGGCAGGGTCTCCCCTGCCCTCTGCTTGTCAGGCTGTGGCCATCAGGCCTCGGCCTTGCCCCATACGTCGCGCAGGGCCACGGTGCGGTTGAACACCAGGTGATCGGCGCTGGAGAGCTTGTTGTCGGCGCAGAAGTAGCCTTCACGCTCGAACTGGTAGGCAAACTCCGGCTTGGCGTTCTGCAGGGAAGCTTCCACACGGGCGCCTTTGATGATCACCAGGGAATCCGGGTTGAGCGCCGCCTCGAAGTCAGCCTCGGCACCCGGGTTCGGCATCTTGAACAGACGATCGTAGAGGCGGATCTCGGCCGGCAGGGAGTGAGTGGCGCTGACCCAGTGGATCACGCCCTTCACCTTGCGGCCATCGGCCGGATCCTTGCCCAGGGTCTCGGGATCGTAGGTGCAGTAGATGCAAGTCACCTTGCCATCCGCATCCTTCTCGACTCGCTCGGCCTTGATCACATAGGCGTTGCGCAGGCGCACTTCCTTGCCCAGCACCAGCCGCTTGAACTGCTTGTTCGCCTCTTCTTTGAAGTCCGCTTCGTCGATGAAGATTTCGCGGGTGAAGGGAAGCGTGCGGGTGCCCATCTCGGCGTTGTTCGGGTGCGCCGGTGCGGTCAGCACCTCGTCGGCCGCCAGGTTCTCGATGACCACCTTCACCGGATGCAGCACGGCCATGGCACGCGGTGCGTTCTCGTTGAGATCGTCACGGATGCAGGCTTCCAGCATGCTCATCTCGACGATGTTGTCCTGCTTGGTGACGCCGATGCGCTTGCAGAACTCGCGGATGGAGGCAGAGGTGTAGCCACGACGACGCAGACCGGAGACGGTCAACATGCGCGGATCGTCCCAGCCATCCACGTGCTTCTCGGTCACCAACAGGTTCAGCTTGCGCTTGGACATGACGGTGTATTCGAGGTTCAGGCGAGAGAACTCGTACTGACGGGGGTGGCAGTCGATGGTGATGTTGTCCAGCACCCAGTCATACAGACGGCGGTTGTCCTGGAACTCCAGGGTACAGATGGAGTGGGTGATCCCTTCCAGCGCGTCCGAAATGCAGTGGGTGAAGTCATACATGGGGTAGATGCACCACTTGTCACCGGTCTGGTGGTGGTGGGCAAACTTGATGCGATAGATAACCGGATCGCGCATCACCATGAAGGGGGACCCCATGTCGATCTTGGCGCGCAGGCAGGCACTGCCTTCGGCGAACTCGCCGTTCTTCATCTTGGCAAACAGCGTCAGGTTCTCTTCCACGCTGCGATCGCGGAACGGGCTGTTCTTGCCAGCTTCGGTTAGGGTGCCGCGGTATTCGCGCATCTGCTCGGCAGACAACTCGTCCACATAGGCCAGACCCTTTTCAATCAGCTCGATGGCGTAGCCGTGCAGCTTGTCGAAATAGTCGGAGGAGTAGCAGATCTCGCCATTCCACTGGAAGCCGAGCCACTGCACGTCCTGCTTGATGGACTCCACGTATTCGATGTCTTCTTTCACCGGGTTGGTATCATCGAAACGCAGGTTGCACTGGCCCTGATAGTCACGGGCAATGCCGAAGTTCAGGCAGATGGACTTGGCGTGGCCGATATGGAGATAACCGTTCGGCTCGGGCGGAAAACGGGTATGCACGCTGTTGTGCTTACCGCTGGCCAGATCTTCATCAATGATCTGACGAATAAAGTTAGTTGGGCTGTTCGCCTGACTCATGGCTCACCTCAAAAATGCGTCACTGGCGGAAGTTGTGCCGGCTGGCACCCTCAACCCCCCGCCATCAAGCCGGTTATGATCCCTCATTACGCGCCCTGTCTCAACCTGAATTTACCCGATTCGGGGCGCGGGCAGGTCAAAACGACACGCGCCCACTCGCTGAATGTCATGGCGGATAAAAAAGACCCCGCACAGGGCGGGGTTCAAGGTGATGAAAAAACACAAATAGACAATACACACACACAACAAAGGCTCACACGCACAGTCAACCTTTCCCAAGGCCGATACACCATCGTCCTGGGGAAAGGCGGGTCTTGCGACCCACCTTGAGTTAACGGTTGACAGCTATCCGTTCAGTTCGGTAACGCGGCTGGTGCGCTTGCCATCGAAGCTGGTGGTACGCAGGTAGACCTTGCCACTCACGCTTGGCTTGGCCGCGGCGTCATAGGCACTCCAGGTGGTGCCGTCCAGGCTGTACTGGATGGGCAGACCCGGCAGATCCACGTTCGCTTCCAGCACACCGTTCACCACTTTGGCACCCGGTACGGAGAGGCGGTATTCAACACCGGCCTGATCCAGTTTCGGCAACACGCGCTGACCCAATACGTTGGCAAACTGGTTCCACTCTTGGTCGAGGGCGGCCTTGTTGACATGCGTGGTCTCGCCGGAGAACTCGCGACCCTTCACATAGTTCAGCTCGAAGCCACCTTTGTGCCAGGCACGCTCGGCCACAGAGAAGATACGCGGGTAGACCATGTACTCGTACTGAGCATCGGTCCGCACGGTTTCACTCCACTGCTGACCGGAGATCCCCTTGAACTTGACCGGATCCTGGTCACCCTTGGCCACGAAGGCGTTACCGTCGCGGTCAACCGAGGTCTCGGCGTTCTGCGGCAGGTTTTCCGGGGCGAAGGCGAACACCTTGCGGGTGTCGTTGAAACGGGTTGCCCAGTAGTAGCCACGCTCAGCCGGGTGTACTTCGTTCGGGAAGTCGAAGTAGAGGTAATCCGGGTTGGAGAGCACGACGTCATACCCTTTGTGCGCCCACTTCATCGCTTCGTTGAAGCCACCCCAGTAGAGGGTTTCCCAGAAGTTGACCACTGTCTTGTCGGTGGCGAAATCCTTGGCGCTGCTCGCGTACTTCAGCCCATCTTCCCACGCCTGCAGAGTGGAGAAGCCACGCTCTTTCGCCAGCGCGCTCACTTCCTTGGCAAAATAGACCGGCAGCTCGGCCACGTCCTTGATCTTGCCATCGGCGATCATCTTCTGGCAGACCGGCGACTTGCCAAACGGCTTGTCCTGCTTGCTGGAATCGACATTGCCCTTCCAGGCGACCAGATCGGCTTTCTGGGTAACGGCCGGATCCTGATAACCACCGCCCTGCATGATGTTCTTCGCCTCGTCACCACCGTAGTGCCAGGCGGTCAACGGCTGACCGGCGGCCTGGTGCATCTGGGCCACTTCATCCATCACCTTGGCCACGAAGGTCGCCGCCCCCGGCTGGCAAGGGTTGATGAAGGACATCTTGTCGTAAAACTGGACCGAGGTGACGTTGGAGGTATCCGCCGGATCAGTCAGACGAAACTGGTTGGCTTCCGCCTCTTTGCCTTCTGCCATCAGACGCTGGTAGCGCGCTTCCATGGAGACCACAGCCGCACGGGCGTGCGCTGGCATGTTGATCTCGGGGATCACGGTCACGCCACGCGCCTTGGCATAACGCACCAGGTCGATGTAGTCGGACTTGCTGTAGAAACCGGAGCCCTGATTGTCGCTGGTCGGGCCGGAGCCCAGCTGCGGCATCAGGCACTTGGTTTCGGACTCGTCGTGGCAACGCTGGCTACCGACGTCAGTCAGCTCCGGCAGACCCGGGATCTCCAGACGCCAGCCCTCATCGTTGGTCAGCCCCAGGTGCAGCGTGTTGAGCTTCATGGCAGACATCTGGTCAACCAGTTTCTTCATGGTATCGAGGCTTCTGAAGTGGCGGGCCACATCGGTCTGCATACCGCGGTATTCAAAGCGCGGCGCATCCTCGACGCTCATCAGGCTGACCCGCTTGTCGTCAACACCCAGCAGGGAGATCAGGGATTGCGCCCCCCAGAAAGCCCCCTCGATATCATGGCCCTGGATCACAGTGCCCTGCGGGCCTATGGTCATGTCATAACCTTCCGCCTGCTTGAGCTTGCTGCCGAGTTTGATGGTCACTGGGTAGCCGGTGTCGGAGAGGGTAACACCCAGCTTGGTCAGTTGAGCCTTCAGGGCCTCGGCGCGATCGCTTGGCAGGTCCAGCGCATTGAGCTTGATGCTGGAGAAGTCAACCTGCGGGCCCGCCTTGATCACTTGCTTGAGCGGGGTCGGCACTATCTGGTCATCGATCTTGCTGGCCGGCAGCAGGCTGCTGGTCTGGTTGGCAGCGAAACGGGTTTCGCTGTTCATCAGGATGTTGTGGTCATCCTTGGTGCGCTTCCAGCCATCGGCCGGCATCGGCTTCTGATAGGTGCTGGCATCATCGATGTTGCTCATGCTGGCCAGTACTTTCGGCTCGGCACCTTCGCTGGCGACATACCAGTTCGGCATGATGTCGGATTCGAACAATACCCAATATTCCACCACCAGCGGCACTTCGACCGTGGCATCCTTGGCAAAGCCCTTAAACTGCCCGGTGGGCGTCAAACGATAAAGGTCGCCAGTCATGTGAGTGATGGTGAACTGGTCGTTATCCACACGCTGGATACGACGGATGGAGGAGATATAGATGTTCCAATCTTTGGAGGTCACCTCAGCACCTGTGTTGGTCAGGTGCAGCTTGGCAACGCCACAGCTCGCCCACTCGGAACCCAGCGCCTGGCAATCGAGGCCTGCGCCGGCACCGTCGTTGGTGACCACTTCGTACCTGACCACCAAATTATTGGCGAGAGAGTCCACCACGGCTTGCTTGGCAGCATCGGCGGCCTGGACCTGGCTGATGAAAACGGTAGACATGGCAATGGCTAACAGAGAATGTTTCAAGTTCATAACTGCTGCTCTCATTTGAAGTAAAGGTTGGATTTTCTTGGCTTTTTTTATATTGGGCCCCATGGCGGGGCCCTAGTTATGTCAACAATGGACTTAGACTTGAGGCGAGCTTGGCGCCCGATTAACGCAGGGCCTTCAGCTCACCGGCCATGATCTCGGCCAAGGGGCCCAGAATCACCTGCAGGTTCTGTTCACCGAGCTTGACCACACCGGCCGCGCCCAGGGCTTTCAGCTTGCGCTCATCGACGATGCTACGGTCTTTCAGGGTCAGACGCAGACGGGTGATACAGGCATCGATGGTGACCAGGTTCGCTTGACCACCCAGCACTTCCAGGTATTGCTTGGCCAACTCGGTACGGTTGGTAGATTGAACAGCAGCCGGTACGGCTTCATCATCTTCACGACCCGGGGTTTTCAGGTTTAACTTGACGATGACGGCACGGAAGATGGCGTAGTAAAGACCGAAGAATACCAAACCCTGGACCAGCAACATGTACCACTGAGTGGCCAGCGGGTTGCGTGATTGAATAACCATATCGACGAAGCCTGCACTGAAACCAAAACCGGAGATCCAGTGCATGCTGGCGGCGATGAACACGGACAGACCGGTCAGCAGTGCATGGATGACATACAGCACCGGCGCCACAAACATGAAGGAGAACTCGAGCGGCTCGGTTACACCGGTGAAGAAAGCGGCGAAGGCGGCTGCGATCATGATGGATGCAACCTTGTCCTTGTTCTCTTTCTTGGCAGAGTGATAAATGGCCAGCGCGGCGCCCGGCAGACCGAACATCATGATAGGGAAGAAGCCGGCCTGGTACATACCAGTGACACCCACAACCGCTTTACCCGCGTCAATGGAGGACTGACCACCCAGGAAGTTCGGGATGTCGTTGATGCCAGCCACGTCGAACCAGAATACGGAGTTCAGGGCATGGTGCAGGCCCACCGGGATCAGCAGACGGTTGAAGAAGCCGTAGATACCGGCGCCGGTAGCGCCCAGGTTGACGATGGATTCACCAAAGCTCACCAGACCACCGTAAATGACCGGCCAAATGGCCATCAGGATGAAGGCGACGACGATCATCACCACTGAGGTCACGATCGGAACCAGACGACGGCCAGAGAAGAAGGCCAGCGCCTTGTGCAGTTCGACGGTGCTGAAGCGGTTGTAGAGCTCGGCGGCGATCACACCGGTCAAGATACCGATGAACTGGTTCTCGATCTTGCCGAAGGCGGCAGGCACTTGATCCAGCGGGATCTGCTGAATTTGCGAGACAGCCCCGGGGCTCAACAATGTGGTCACGACCAGGAAACCGACCAGACCGGCCAGTGCGGCAGAACCGTCTTTATCCTTGGACATGCCGTAGGCAACACCGACAGCAAACAAGATGGCCATCTTGTCGATGATGGCGGCACCGGCCTTGATCAGGAAGGCAGCCAGCGCACTGTCGCCACCCCAACCGTTCGGGTCAATCCAGTAGCCAACCCCCATCAGGATCGCAGCGGCAGGCAATACCGCTACCGGCACCATCAAGGCCCGGCCGATCTTTTGCATATAACCGAGAATGTTCACGGTTCCTCTCCTTAGTTAAGGTTTTTCTAGAAATTAAGTGCTTATCACGTTTGACGCATAAGCCATCAAGGCTTGATCGGCAGTCTATGTCTTTTATTTCGCTGCGCAAATTAATAAACCTATAATCGTGATCATTATCACCCAAACGAGGAAAGTTGGCGGATACATGTGGCTTATTTTGCAATCTTTATTTACGCTATAAAACAACTTAAATTCGTCTCAGCCTATTTGCCGCCGACACCCCGGCAGCAACCCGTACAGAGGTATCTACAATGCGCCTGATCCCGTTGAAATCTGCCAGCCAAGTGGGCCTGTGGTCTGCCCGTTACATCGTTGACCGTATCAATGCGTTCAAACCCACTGCCGATCGCCCCTTCGTACTGGGCCTGCCCACCGGTGGCACCCCGCTCAACACTTACCAGCGTCTGATCGAACTGCATAAAGCCGGTGAAGTGAGCTTCGAGCACGTGGTCAGCTTCAACATGGACGAATATGTTGGCCTGCCGGAAGATCACCCCGAGAGCTACCACAGCTTCATGCACAACAACTTTTTCTGTCACATCGACATTCGCCCGGAAAACATCAACATCCTCAACGGCAATGCCGAGGATCTGGTGGCCGAGTGCAAGCGCTATGAGGACAAGATCAAGTCCTACGGCAAGATCCACCTGTTCATGGGGGGCATCGGCAATGACGGTCACATCGCGTTCAACGAACCGGCCTCTTCCCTCTCCTCCCGTACTCGGGTCAAGACCCTGACCGAAGATACCCGCATCGCCAACTCCCGCTTCTTCGGTGGCGACATGGAGCAAGTGCCCAAGCTGGCACTGACCGTGGGTGTCGGCACCCTGATGGACGCCGAAGAGATCATGATCCTGGTCACCGGCCACGCCAAAGCCCAGGCTCTGCAAGCCGCGGTGGAAGGCAGCGTCAACCACATGTGGACCATCTCCACCCTGCAACTGCATCCGAAGGGGATGATGGTGTGCGACGAGCCCTCCACCATGGAGCTCAAGGTCAAGACGGTGCGTTACTTCCAGCAGCTGGAAGCCGCCAACATCGGCCGTCTGTAAGGAGCCACCATGTTCGCATTGACCAACTGCACCCTTTACACCGGCAGCTGTGTGCTGACCGGTTACGGGGTGGTGATCGAGGGCGACAAGATTGTCGCCATTCAGCGTCGGGCCGATTTGCCCGCCGGCATAGCACAACATGATCTACACGGCGCCAACCTGAGCGCCGGTTTCATCGACGTGCAGCTCAACGGCTGCGGCGGCGTCATGTTCAACGGCCACATCACCATCGAGACCCTGGCGACCATGCAGGCCGCCAACCTCAGATCCGGTACCACCAGCTTCCTGCCGACCCTGATCACCAGCCCGGATGCGGACATGAAGCAGGCCGTCGCCGTGACCCGCGACTACATAGCCGCCCACCCCTTTGAGGTGCTGGGCGTGCATCTGGAAGGGCCTTACACCAACCTCAAGCGCAAAGGCATACACCCGGCCGCCCAGATCCGTCAGCCCACCGACGAGATGATCGACTTCTTCTGCGCCAATGCAGATACCATCGCCAAAATCACCCTGGCGCCGGAGCGCAACAAACCGGAACACATCCGCCAGCTGGTGGAAGCGGGCATCCTGGTCTCTGCCGGCCATACTGCCGCCAGTTACGATCAGGCCATGGCCGGGTTTGACAACGGCATCCGCTTTGCCACCCACCTCTACAACGCCATGAGCCCGACCGTGAATGGCCGCGAACCGGGCATGGTGGGCGCCATCTACGATCGCAAGGATGTCTATGCCGGCGTCATCGTCGATGGGCATCACGTGCACTGGGCCAACGTGCGCCTAGCCCACACTATGCTGGGGGAGCGGCTGGTGCTGGTCACCGACGCCACCGCCGCTGCCGGGGCGCCGGAAGGCTTTGAGAAGTTTGATTTTTGTGGCGCAACCGTCTATTTCCGCGATGGTCAGTGCGTCGACGAGAATGGTACACTCGGCGGTTCTGCCCTCACCATGATTGAGGGGGTGGAGAATCTGGTCAAACAGGTCGGATTACCGCTCGATGAAGCACTGAGAATGGCCACCCTTTATCCCGCTCGCGCCATTGGATGGGACTCATGTCTCGGTAGTATCCAGGTCGGAAAAATAGCCAACCTGACTGTCTTTGATCAGACCTTCACGGTCTGCGGGACCGTGGTTAACGGACACTACACAACACAGTGACACTATGACTGGCGGACAAATAGCAAACGTAGATCTTATCAAGCAGGTCAACAGTGCGGCCGTATATCGGCTCATCGACCTGCAAGGCCCTATCTCGCGGGTCAAAATTGCCGAGTTGAGTCAGCTGGCCCCGGCCAGCGTGACCAAAATAACCCGGCAACTGATCGAGCATGGCCTGATCAAGGAGACCTCACCGCAAGCCTCTACCGGCGGACGGCGCGCCATCTCCTTGACCACCATCAAGCATCGCTTTCAGTTTGTGTCCGCCAAGCTCGGTCGCGGCTATCTGCAGCTGAGCCTGTACGATCTCGACGGCAAGGAGCTCGATCAGCACATCACCCAGGTGACCGAGATTGACCAGCAACCCGTGGTCGACATGCTGCTGCGCGAAATTGGTGCCTTCATCGACGCCCAGCAGGAGCGCAGCCGCAACCTCATCAGCATAGCGCTGACCATGCCGGGTCTGGTCAATCCGGAATCGGGCATGGTCATCTATACCCCCAAGTACCAGATCCGAAATCTGGCGCTGGCCAAGCTGCTGGAAAACCACTTCAACCTGCCCTGCTACGTGGGCAACGACACCCGCTCCCTGGCGCTGGCCGAGCACTTCTTCGGTGAATCCCGCGACTGCATGGACTCCATCCTGGTGAGCGTGCACCAGGGGGCAGGCTCCGGCATCATCACCAAGGGCAAGGTGTTCCTCGGTCAGAACCGCAACGTCGGCGAGATTGGCCACATCCAGGTCGAGCCGCTCGGCAAGCGCTGCCACTGCGGCAACTTTGGCTGCCTGGAGACCATCGCCTCCAACGAGGCCATCATCGACAAGGTGAAGGAGCTCATCAGCCGCGGCCACCGCAGCTCGCTGCAGGAGAAGCACATCACCATCCAGGAGGTATGCAAGGCCGCCATGGCCGGTGATGAACTGGCCCGCAGCGTGATCGAGAACGTGGGCGAGCATCTGGGACGAGCGGTCGCCATCACGGTCAACCTGTTCAACCCGCAGAAGGTGCTGATCGCCGGCGAAATCACCGCCGCCGAAGAGATCCTGTTCCCGGCCATCCGCCGCTGTGTCGAGCACCAATCCCTGCCGAGCTTCCACCGTGGCCTGCCCATCGTGAAGGCGCGCTTCCAGAACCAGCCCACCATAGGCGGCTTCGCGCTGGTGAAGCGGGCCCTGCTGGAGGGTGATCTGTTGCAGATCATCATGGAGCAGAAGTAAGGCGAAGGCCTTGCGAGACAAAAAACGGCAGCCAATGGCTGCCGTTTTTTGTCTGGTGTGCTTTTCGCCGGCTCACCCCGCTCTACACGGCTTGAACAGGTCCAGCGCACCATCGTAGACGCTGGTTTGTACATCCATGATCCCCAACATGGAGTGAAACAGGTTGTCGTGGGAGAAACGCTGGCTACCCGCCTCCACCGCCAGACAGCCCATATCCAGCTGGCGATCGGCCTGCAACTGGGGCGAGAACCAGGTCAGCAACGGCACCCGGGTCTGATCATCCGGCGCGAATTTGTAGGGGGTGCCATGCAGGTAGAGCCCCATGGCACCAAGGGATTCGCCGTGATCGGAGAGATAGACCAGCCCCACGTTGTAGTCATTCTGCAGCGTTTTGAGCTTGTCTATTAGCTGTGCCACCACCTTGTCGGTGTAACGTATGGTGTTGTCATAACTGTTGACCAGCTCTTCATTACTGCAGTTCTCTATGTCGCTGCGCGGGCAATCCGGCACGAAGAAGCGCTCGGAGGCGGGGTAGCGCCGATAATAGGTCGGGCCGTGGCTGCCCATCAGGTGGAAGGCCACCAGCTTGTTGCCCTTCATCTGCGCTATCTGCTGATCCAGCCCCTCCAGCATCACCTCGTCGTAGCATGAACCCTGCTGGCAATACTGCGGGAACGCCTTGGCTTTTATCTCTATGGTGGGCACGTTCTTGCACACCCCCTTGCAGCCGCCGTCGTTCTCTTTCCACAGCACAGAGATACCTGCGTGTTGCAGCACATCCAGCATGCCATCCCGTGACTGGGCCAGGGTGTCGTCATATTCCCGGCGCGTGAGATTGGAGAACATGCAGGGCACCGAGACAGCCGTGGCGGTGCCGCAGGAGCGTACGTTGCGAAACGAGACCATGCCCGCCTCCTGCTCGGTGAAGCTGTTGGTCTGCTTCCCGTAGCCGTTGAGGGAGTAGTTCTGGCTGCGGGCCGTCTCCCCCACCACCAGGAACATCAGGGTCGGCTTGCCGCCCTGCCCCACCACTTTGGCATCCGTCCCCAGCGGCTGATAGGGGATGGGGGTGGCAAACAGGATATCCGTGGCATAGCGATAGAGACCGTGCACATAGTTGGCGGGCACTATCTCCTTGCCGAGGGACTTGTTGTTGCGCCCGACCGAGGCGTAATCCTGGTAATAGAGGGCGGCCACTCCCACCAGAAACAGCAGCGACAGGGTAATGGAGCCAAGGCGCAACCCCACTCCCTTATACCAGGGGCTGGGATAGGTTATGTTCACCCACAACAAGGCCAGCGCTGGCAGCACACCGGTCAGCAGGAACCAGAGCGCGACCGAGCCATTGAGGTAGGCCGCCGCCTCCCCGCTGTTGGTCTGGGCTATGTTCTGCACCATGCTCACGTCGAAGATGACGCCGTACTTGAGCATGGCGTAGCTGACCACAGAGCCCATCAGGATCAGCAGCACGAAGAAGGGCTTGAGCAGATAGCGGAAGGTAAAGGGCAGAAACACCGCATTGAGCGCGGCCAGCAGCACCAGGGGGATAGAGAGGACAAAGCCCGCCTTGACGTGCTCCAGCTGGGTGAGAGTGTGGTAAAAGTGCAGGAAGATGGGCCAGTTGAACACCAGTGCAAACAGCAGCACCAGCAACAGATTCACCTTCATCACTCCCAGGGTGATGCGCATAACGATACTCCGACAAACCAGGCAGGACTGGGGCCCCTGCATGGGGGCACCGGTTGTGAGTGCTCGCTTGCCGCGCCTCCTGAAGGCAAGCGCGGCAAGGGGCTGGGGCGCCCGGACACTGCAGGCAGCTTAAGTTGCCAAACTTAAGGGAAAATTAAGGCAGGGAAATACCACGGCCAGTGCGGCCTGCGGGTGCAAAACCGGCATAAAAAAACGGCAGCCCGTGGGCTGCCGTTTGCTGTCTGTGTGCGAGCGTTCTGAGCGTCGCGGCCACTTCATCGGAGCAAGGTGGCGCTGTTGTGATACCACCTCCTCGCGTGTGTACCCTGACGATCAGAGTGTCGCGGCGACGTCGTCGGAGAAAGGTGGTGCCGTTGTGATACCACCTCCTCGCGTGTGTACCCTGACGATCAGAGTGTCGCGGCGACTTCGTCGGAGATGGAGCCGTTGTGGTACACCTCCTGCACGTCGTCCAAATCTTCCAGCATGTCGATCAGACGCATCAGCTTGGGCGCGGTTTCCGCATCCAGCTCGGCTTCGGTAGAAGGGATCATGGTCACTTCGGCGTTCTGTGCCTTGAAGCCGGCGGCTTCCAGCGCATCCAGCACGGTACCGAAATCGTTCGGGGTGGTGTACACCTCGATGGAACCATCCTCTTCGGTCACCACGTCGTCGGCGCCCGCTTCCAGTGCCGCATCCATCAGGGCATCTTCATCGACACCGACGAAGGTCAGCAGCCCTTTCTTGCTGAACAGGTAGGCGACCGAGCCATCGGTCCCCAGGTTACCGCCGCTCTTGCTGAAGGCATGACGCACTTCCGCCACGGTACGGTTACGGTTGTCGGTCAGACACTCCACCATCACGGCGGAGCCTGCCGGGCCGTAACCTTCGTAGACGATGGTCTCAAGCTGCTCGCCGTCGCCACCACCGGCCCCACGTGCGATGGCGCGGTTGATGGTTTCGCGGGTCATGTTGCTGGTCAGGGCTGCCGTCACCGCCGCACGCAGACGCGGGTTGTTGGCGGGATCCGGATCGCCGATACGGGCAGAGGTGGTGATTTCACGGATCAGCTTGGTGAAGATCTTGCCGCGCTTGGCATCCTGAGCTGCCTTGCGGTGTTTGATGTTGGCCCATTTACTGTGACCTGCCATAGAGACTCTCCGTTATATTTTTTAGATTTCAATAACACAAAGTGACCGGGTAGGCCGCGCTGGGCGCGGCCGGGACTGTGCCGGATGCCGGCTTATTCATCACCCTTGACGGTCGTCGCAATCGCCAGTTCGCTCATCTGCGCCTGGTTGGCAAAGCTGGGGGCGTCAGTCATCAGACAGGCGGCCGCCGTGGTTTTCGGGAAGGCAATCACGTCCCGGATGTTGTCGGTACCGGTCAGCAGCATGCTCAGGCGATCCAGGCCGAAGGCCAGACCGGCGTGCGGCGGGGTACCGTACTTCAGCGCATCCAGCAGGAAGCCGAACTTGAGGCGCTGCTCGGCCGGGGTGATACCCAGGATGTCGAATACAGTGGCCTGCATCTCGCTGTTGTGGATACGCACAGAGCCGCCACCCACTTCGTAGCCATTGATGACCATGTCGTAGGCGTTGGCATAGGCGCTGAGCGGGTTGGCTTTCAGCTCGCTCGGGCCCAGGTTGCTCGGGGCGGTGAAGGGGTGGTGCATGGCCGCCAGGCCGCCTTCGCTGTCTTCCTCGAACATGGGGAAGTCGATGACCCACAGCGGCTTCCAGCTGTTTTCCATCAGACCCAGATCGCGGCCCACTTTCAGACGCAGGGCACCGATGGCATCGGCCACCACTTTCTTGCTGTCTGCGCCGAAGAAGATGATGTCGCCGTCGGCCGCGCCGGTACGGGTCAGGATCTCACGCACTATCTCATCGGAGAGGAACTTGGCAACCGGAGACTGTACGCCTTCGAGGCCGCTTCCAGCATGATTGACCTTCATCCAGGCCAGGCCCTTGGCACCGTAGATGCCGACGAACTTGGTGTACTCGTCGATCTGCTTGCGGGACAGCTCGGCGCCGCCCGGCACTTTCAGGGCTGCCACACGGCCTTTCGGGTCGTTGGCGGGGCCGGCAAACACGGCAAACTCGACATTAGTCAGCAGGTCTGCCACATCGACCAGCTCCATCGGCAGACGCAGGTCCGGCTTGTCGGAGCCAAAACGACGCATGGCTTCGTCGAAGGTCATCACCGGGAAGTCGCCCAGATCCACGGCCAGCACGTGTTGCCACAGGTTGCGGATCATCTCTTCCATCAGCTCGCGCACTTGCGGCGCTGTCATGAAGGAGGTCTCCACGTCGATCTGGGTGAATTCCGGCTGGCGGTCGGCACGCAGGTCTTCGTCACGGAAGCACTTGACGATCTGGTAGTAGCGGTCGAAGCCGGACATCATCAGCAACTGCTTGAACAGCTGCGGGGACTGCGGCAGGGCGTAGAACTTGCCCTTGTGCACCCGGCTCGGCACCAGATAGTCACGGGCACCTTCCGGGGTGGCCTTGGTCAGCATGGGGGTTTCGATGTCGAGGAAGCCGTGCTCGTCCATGAAGCGGCGCACGAAGGCGCTGGCCTTGGCACGGGTCTTCAGGTACTTGGCCATCTCGGGGCGACGCAAGTCCAGATAACGGAACTTGAGGCGCTGCTCTTCGCTGTTGACCTGGTTGAAGTCCAGCGGCAACGGCTCGGCGCGGTTGATGATGGTGAGCTCGTGGGCGAACACTTCGATGGCGCCGGTGGCCATGTCGCTGTTGCGCTGGGAGTCGGGACGGGTACGTACCACACCGGAGACCTGAATGCAGAACTCGCCGCGCAGTTCGGAGGCCAGGGCGAAGGCGTCCGGCTTGTCCGGATCGAAGAACACCTGCACGATCCCTTCCCGGTCACGCATGTCGATAAAGATGAGGCCGCCCAGGTCGCGACGACGATGGACCCAACCGCACAATGTAATGGTCTGCCCAGCATGGGCCTCATTGACCTGTCCGCAATAGATAGAGCGCATGGACTTCTTCCTTCGAAATTGTAGAGAGACGGTGAACCTGGGTCGCCGGGCACGACTGGCAAGCACCGTCTGTCTCACAGCTGGCCAGAGTCTTGTTCTTGCCCGGTTTGAAATCTGTCTCATACCGTCCGACCCCCGGGATCGGACACCTGCCACCGATATCGGCTCGACCAGAGGCGGCTGGCAAGCGGCCGGAGTCGGTCAGAGGGCATCGGAAAGCGTCGTTGTTTGGCCAATTCATGGCCGCTACCGTCGCCACAATATGCGCACAGCGGCGTGAGTCACAACCATTGGCAAACAAAAGGGCTGGCATTATAGAGGAAAACCCCCATTTGGGTAAAATGGCCAGCAGCCCCCTTTGCCCTGTTTTTTACATCTCAAGACAAAAAATGGGCGCAAAACGAGATAAACCCGCAGACAGGATCCGCCATGAGCCTCTTTTTGGGCCTGCCACAATGGTCACACCCGGCCTGGCCCGGTCAATTATTGGGCGTGGGCGCCAAACCCGCCGAGCACCTCGCCCACTACGCCCGGGTGTTCAACACGGTAGAAGGCAACACCACCTTCTACGCTTCGCCGACCCCGGAAACAGTGAGACGCTGGGCCGATGCGGTGCCCGCTCACTTTCGCTTCAGCTTCAAGTTTCCGAAAGAGATCAGCCACCAGAGCGATCTGGTGGGCGCCGACAAACAGGTGACCGACTTTATCCGGCTGCTCACCCCGCTGCACGACAAGCTGGGGTTGCTCAAGCTGCAACTACCTGCCCGCTTCGGCCCGAGCGGCCTTCCCCGTCTCGCTGAATTCTTCAACCGGCTGCCGACACAGTTTCGCTATGCCCTCGAGGTGCGCCACCCCGATTTCTTCGCCAAAGGCGAGGCGGAGCGCAGCCTGAATCGGATGCTGATGGAAAAAGGCATCAACCGCATCATGCTCGACAGCCGGCCGCTGTTCTCTGTGCCAGCCACCACGGCAGCCATGATAGATGCCCAGGGCAAGAAGCCCAGACTGCCGGTGCATCTGTTGGCTACCGCCAGTGCCCCCGTGGTACGGCTCATCGGTCTGCCGGATCCGGCCGCCAATCGCCCCTTCCTGCCAGGCTGGCTACCCCACTGGCGTCAGTGGCTGGCGGAGGGAAAGGATCTCTACCTCTTTATACATACCGCTGACAATGCCCAGTCACCCGAGCTGGCCCGTCAGATAACCCGCCTGTTGGGTCAGGAGATGGCCCCCTGGCCGGGGGAAAACGATCGCGCGCGCCAGGGCGTGCTGCGCTTTTAGTCAGCCATGTCACCGGCCATCGGGCGGGCGTAAAAAAAGCCGCTTTTTTGTGGCTGGACGGGGCTCGGCGTCAAGACAAACGCCCATCAATCCTCTACACTAGCGCCCCAAGCAAGGGGCCTGCCGTTGACCATTGCAATTCATTGCAACAAACAGCGCGGCTCCACAAAAAGGGGCCTGCCGTTGACCACTGCAATTCATTGCAACAAACAGCGCGGCTCCGGATCAAGGGCCCGGATAATGGCCCATTGCGAACAGGACAGGCCCGAAGGATCTCACGGCCAGCCACCCCGTTCGTAAACCGGTGATAAAACAACCCTGAAGGGTGTCACCCAACGACTCAATTGAACAAACAGTCGGTTCATATACCGACTGTCAGGTTGCGCCAGCATGCATACCAAAGACCAGATTTTTGCCGCCCCTATCGCCCGATTGGGGGACTTTTGCTTTGACGAACAGGTCGTCGATGTCTTCCCCGACATGATCCAGCGGTCGGTGCCGGGCTACAGCAACATCATCTCCGCCATCGGCATGATGGCTGCCCGCTACGCCCAGCCGGGAAGCCATTTATACGATCTCGGCTGTTCGCTGGGCGCCGCCACCCAGGCCATGCGCCGCCACGTGACCCAACCGGGTTGTCACATCACGGCGGTCGATCTCTCCCATCCCATGATCGAACGCGCCCGCGCCCACCTCTCTGGATTCAAATCCGAGGTGCCGGTGGAGCTGGTCGAAGCGGACATCTGCGACGTTGCTATCGAGAACGCCTCCGTGGTGGTGCTCAACTTCACCCTGCAGTTCGTGGACCCCGAAAAGCGGATGACCTTGATCCAGCGCATCTTTGATGGGCTGCGCCCGGGCGGCATCCTGATCCTGAGCGAGAAGTTCCGCTTCGACGATGAGCCGGTCAACGAGCTGCTCATCGATCTGCACCTGGATTTCAAGCGGGCCAATGGCTACAGCGAGCTGGAGATAAGCCAGAAGCGCAACGCCCTCGAAAACGTGATGCGCACCGACAGCCTGGCGATACACAGAGCCCGCCTGCGAGACGCAGGTTTCGTTCACCAGGATCTCTGGTTCCAGTGCTTCAACTTCGGTTCCATGATTGCCATCAAATCCAGCGACACCAACTAAGCCATGATCGACTTTGCCCATTTTTATCAACTGATCGCCAAAAACCGGCTGAGCCACTGGCTGCATACCCTGCCCGCCCAGCTGCACGCCTGGCAACATGACAACCAGCACGGGGACCTGCCGCGCTGGAACCGTGCCCTAAACAAGCTGCCGGTGGTATCCCCCGGACACATAGAGCTGCAAAGCCGGGTCGAGATAGGCGGGGCCGAAAGCCTCGGCGAGGGGGAGCGCAAGAAGGTCGAGAGCCTGCTGCGCCACTTCATGCCCTGGCGCAAGGGCCCATTTACTGTGCACGGCATCCACATCGACACCGAATGGCGCTCCGACTGGAAGTGGGATCGGGTATTGCCCCATATCAGTCCGCTGGCCGGTCGCTATGTACTGGATGTGGGCTGCGGCAGCGGTTATCACCTCTGGCGCATGGTGGGGGAAGGGGCCAAACTCGCGGTCGGCATAGATCCGAGCCCCCTGTTTCTCTGCCAGTTCGAGGCCATCCGCCACTTTCTCGGCGGCGACCAGCGCGCCCACCTGCTGCCGCTGGGCATTCAGGAGCTGCCGGCGCTGCGCGCCTTTGACACCGTCTTCTCCATGGGGGTGCTCTATCACCGCAAATCCCCCATCGAGCACATAGAGCAGTTGCGCAATCAGCTGAAAGACGATGGCGAGCTGATACTGGAAACCCTGGTGATCGATGGCGGCGTCAACGATGTATTGGTGCCCACTGATCGCTACGGCAAGATGCGTAACGTCTGGTTCATCCCCTCAAGCACCGCGCTCAAGCTCTGGGTCGAGCGCTGCGGATTTACCGATGTGCGTATCGTGGACGAGAATATGACCAGCACCGACGAACAGCGTCGTACCGACTGGATGATAAATGAATCACTGAGCGATTACCTGGACCCTCAAGACCCAGCGCTCACGGTGGAAGGACACCCGGCGCCGAAACGTGCCGTACTGATTGCCAGAAAGGCCAAAGACTAGCCGATGGCGCCTGTGGAAGTTACACTGACCCAATTCCAGGAAGCACAGTTAAATGAATGACATGAAAAGCAAATTTAAAGGAATGACCCTGCTCTCCCTGCTCAGTCTCGGCGGGTGTGTCAGTATGGAGAAAGCGCCCCCGGTACCTACCTTGACGCTGGCCGAGCTTCGCACCGAGATCACTCTGAGCGAGCAACGTCTGCAAACATCCATGGAACAGCAACAGAAGCAGTACGTGCAGCAACAGCACCTGCTGGTTCAGCTCAACACTGATGTCAACAACATGAAAGAGTCCGTGAAAAAAGTCGATAGCAAGCTCGAATCCTTGCCGCCCGAGCCACCCAAGCCCATGGCGATCCCGACCGAGAAGTGCCAGGCGCCAAGCCAGGGCCACACGGTCGATGGCAAACTGCTGGTCGGTGAAGCCGAGTGGATCTGGGTAGACGCCGCCAATGACGCCTTCCAGGCGCGGGTCGATACCGGTGCCACCACCTCCTCCATCAGCGCCCAGGACATCACCATCTTCGAGCGCAACGGCAAAAACTGGGTGCGCTTCTTCCTGAGCCACCAGGAGATGGATGACAAGATCCAGATCGAAGCGCCGCTGGTGCGTCACGTGCGGGTGCGTCAGGCTTCCGCCGACGACCTCGACCGTCGTCCGGTGGTCCGTCTGGCCGTGCGCATTGGCGACATGACCGAGAAAGCCGAATTTACCCTCAAAGATCGCAGCGACATGACCTTCCCCGTGCTGCTGGGTCGTGAGTTCTTGAAAGACATCGCCGTCGTTGATGTGGCCCGCGAGTATATCCAACCCAAACCCAAGCTCAAGGATGTGAAATAATCCATGGTTTCCCGTAAGCCGTTCTATTTGCTGGTCGCCCTGCTGTACATTGTCGGCTTGGGGATGACGTTTTATCACCACATAGCGTTGGATGTGCCGCTCACGCCCGGTGAAAAGCGCCAGATCTGGTCCATCGAAGCCAAACTGGAATTTGAAGCCACCGGCGAACCTGTGATCGCCTCCCTGGCCATTCCGGGCACTCAGCCCGGTTTCACCCTGATGAACGAGAACGCCGCGAGCCCGGGCTATGGCCTGTCGTTTGTCGAGAAAGACGGTGATGCCCGCGCCGAGTGGTCGATCCGTACCGCCTCCGGCCGTCAGGAGCTCTACTACCGCGTCGACATGATGGCAGATGCCCATGCCAAACCGGCCGCCAACCCGCAGCCGCCGGCTATAGAGAAGCAGATCGAGAGCGAGCCCTACGCCACCGCCATGAAGCAGATCCTGGAGCGTGCCCAGGAGCGCTCTGCCGATGGCTATACCCTGACCCGCGAGATCATCAAGGAGATCGAGAAGCAAGAGCAGAACGCCGAGCTGCTGAAAAAGCACAAGACCCGCGCCAACCTGATCGCCGAGCTGCTCAACAATGCCAATGTACCGGCCCGCGTGGTGCAGGCCCTGAGCCTGGAAGATGGTCGCCGTCGTCAGGAGCTGGTGGATTATCTGCAGGTGTTCAACAACCCGACCGACTACAAGCTGTTCAATCCGCAGACCGGTGAACAGGGCCGCCCTGCCAACCTGCTGCTGTGGGAGTACAACTCCGGCGCCCTGCTGGACGTGACCGGTGGCCACAACTCCCGTGTCACCTTCTCGATGATCGAGCAGGAGCAACCGGTCAACGTGGCGCTGGCCCAGAAATTCGAGAAGTCCGATATTCTCAACTTCTCCATCCACGGCCTGCCGCTGGAAGAGCAGACCCTGTTCAAGGGCTTGCTGCTGATCCCCATCGGTGTGCTGATGGTGGTATTCCTGCGGGTTATCGTCGGGATCAAGACCTCCGGCACCTTCATGCCTGTGCTGATCGCGGTCGCCTTTATCCAGACCCAGCTGATTACCGGTCTGGTGGGTTTCCTGCTTATCGTCGGGACCGGCCTCATCATCCGTTCGTACTTGTCGCGGCTCAACCTGCTGCTGGTGGCGCGGATATCGGCCATCATCATCATGGTGATTTCGATGATCGGCATCTTCTCCGCGTTCGCCTTCAAGCTGGGGCTGACCGACGGCATGAAGATCACCTTCTTCCCGATGATCATCCTCTCCTGGACCATCGAACGTATGTCCATCCTGTGGGAAGAAGAGGGCTCGAAAGAGGTGTTCCGCCAGGGTGGCGGCTCCCTGCTGGTGGCCGTCATCGCCTACCTGGCGATGGACAACGAACTGATCCGCCACCTCACCTTCAACTTCCTCGGCCTGCAGTTGGTGCTGATGGCGACCGTGCTGCTGCTGGGTAACTACACCGGCTACAAGCTGAGCGAGCTCAAGCGTTTCAAACCGCTGGTGAACGAGATCAAGTCTGGCGCCACCCCAGGTAAGGACAAGTAACAGATGTGGTTCTGGGAAAAATACACCACCCCGTGGAGCCTGTCCCAGGCAGGCATCCTCGGCATGAACAAGCGTAACCACTCCTACATCAGCCGCTACAACCCGCGCAGCCTCTATCCCCTGGTGGATGACAAGCTGCAGACCAAGCGCATCGCACTGGATGCGGGGGTGACTGTGCCGGAACTGATCGGGACCATCCGCGCCCAGCACGACGTGACCCGCATCACCACGCTGGTCAAGGATTGGCCGGGTTTCTGCATCAAGCCGGCTCGCGGTTCGGGCGGTAAAGGGATCCTGGTGATCCTGCGTCAGCAAGATGGTCTCTTCTACAAACCCAACGGTAGCGCCAGCAACGGTCAGGATCTGGAGCGCCATGTTTCCAACATACTGGCTGGTCTCTATTCGTTGGGCGGCAAGCCCGACGTGGCGCTGGTGGAGGGCCTCATCAACTTCGACGATGTCTTCGATGGCTACTCATTCGAAGGGGTGCCCGATGCGCGGGTGATCATCTTCAAGGGCTTCCCCGTGATGGCCATGATGCGCCTCTCCACCGCCGCCTCCGACGGCAAGGCGAACCTGCACCAGGGCGCCGTGGGCGTGGGCCTGTGCCTGCGCACTGGCCGGGCACTGCGGGCGGTGCAGTTTGGCAATCCGCTGCGTCATCACCCGGATACTGGCCTCGATCTGTATGAACTCAAGGTGCCCCACTGGGACACACTGCTAACCCTGGCGGCCTCCTGTTACGAAATGTCGGGCCTTGGCTACATAGGCACCGACATGGTGCTGGACAAGTTCCGTGGCCCCATGCTGCTGGAGCTCAACGCCCGACCGGGCCTCGCCATCCAGATCGCCAACGGTCGCGGCCTGGTGCCCAATCTCAAGACCATAGAGAAGCTGGGCCAGGTCAAGATGAACGTGGAGCAGCGGGTCAACTTCGCCAAGGATCACTTCGGTATCTTCGACGAATAGCCTGACGGCCTGACTCGCAACAGCGCGCCTGTGGGCGCGCTTTTTTATGGCTGACATTCGGCCAGGTAACGAGCACCGACGCAAAAAAAAGAGATAAAAAAACCGATGCCTTGGCATCGGTTTTTCAGTATCCAGTACGCAGGCGTTATTACAGGGACGCTGCGTTCTCGGACAGATACTTGGCAACGCCATCCGGAGAGGCGGTCATGCCTTTTTTGCCTTTTTCCCACTGAGCCGGGCAGACTTCGCCGTGCTCTTCGTGGAATTGCAGGGCATCGACCATGCGCAGCATCTCGTCGATATTGCGGCCCAGCGGCAGATCGTTGACGACCTGATGACGCACAACACCGTTCTTGTCGATCAGGAAGGAACCACGGAAAGCAACGCCGGCTTCCGGATGCTCAACGTCATAGGCTTTGCAGATGTCGTGTTTCACGTCGGCGATCAGCGGGTACTTGACCTGACCGATACCACCCTCTTCCACTTTGGTGTTGCGCCATGCGTTGTGGGAGAACTGGGAATCGATAGAAACACCGATCACTTCCACGCCACGCTTCTGGAACTCTTCATAACGGTGATCGAAGGCAATCAGCTCGGACGGGCAGACGAAGGTGAAATCGAGCGGATAGAAAAACAGGACGGCTGCCTTGCCTTTGATGTGGGATGACAGGGTGAAAGTGTCAACAATCTCACCATTACCCAGAACAGCTGCAGCGGTAAAATCAGGTGCGGGACGGCCTACCAATACCATATTCAATTCCTCTTTATGTGAAGTGAACAATCCTGTCAGGATTGGGCTACCTAGAGCCAAGTCCGTCTAATTGAAGCGACAAACTATAGACCCGGTGGTAGATTAGTTAAATCAAATTAAATAGATAGCATTAATCGGGTTTTCCTATGCAACGTTGGCCCAGCCTGAAACAGCTGCAATATCTGGTCGCTCTCGACGAGCACAAGAACTTCAACCGTGCCGCCAAGGCCTGTCACGTCAGCCAGTCCACCCTCAGTACCGGGATCCAGACGCTGGAAGATATGATGGACCTGCAACTGGTGGAGCGGGACCACAAGAGCTTCATTATGACCCCGGTCGGCATGGAAATCGTCGAGCGCGCTCGCAATTTGCTCTCAGATGCACGGGATCTGATGGAGCTAGGCCAGCATCAGGGCGGGGTCATGCATGGCACGGTGCGGCTCGGCTGCATCCCCACCATAGCGCCCTTCCTGCTCAGCAAGCTGCTGCAGGTATGTGGCAAGAGCTATCCTGAGCTGGAATTGTTGCTGCGTGAAGACACCACCACCAACCTGCTCAAGCAGCTGGAGCAGGGGCAACTCGACTTGCTGATCCTGGCGCTGCCGGTTGAGATCGGTGGCTTCCACTGCAAGACGGTCGGCCAGGATCCCTTCCACATGGTGATGCCCGCCAGCATGGCGGCCGCTCTGCACACCCCGTTCGATTACAAGGAGCTGCCCAACCAGAGCATCTTCCTGCTGGAGCGGGAGCACTGCCTCACCGAGCATGCGGTGAGCGCCTGCCGGTTGCAGGACAAGAGCAAGATCAACCCGTTCGCCGCCACCAGCCTGCACACCCTGGTGCAAATGGTCGGCGCCGGGCTCGGCACCACCTTCCTGCCGCAGATGGCCATCGATGCCGGTATCCTCGACAACACGGATTTGGTGGCCATTCCCCTGCCGGGCGAGACGCCGTACCGAGAGATAGGCCTGGTGTGGCGTCCCAGCACCACCCGGGTACAGACCTTCTACAAGCTGGCCGAGCTGCTCACCCCGCTGATCGAACCCAAGGCCTGACTCTCGGCTGACCCCCATGAAAACGCCGGCAAGTTGCCGGCGCTTTTATTGGTCAAGATACGAACACTCAATCACTTGCCGGTTTACTTTTCGAAGGAAAAGACCCGGGTGTAGTTGGTCAGGGTACGCAGGCTGACGTCACCAGGCAGGCCATTCTCGTCATAGAGCGCCAGCGCCCCCGTCTGCTTGTTGTGACCCAGCAGCTTATTGGCGTACTCGTTGCTCAGCAGATCGCTCCCCGACTTCCACGTCCAGCGTTGTCCCTGGCTCAGGCTGCAGGACTGCAACACACGGAGGTTGTTGGCATCCAGGCAGTAGCCGGTATCCCGCGCACTGACATAACGACCGTACTGGTCATAGATGAAAGACTGGTCGGTCGAGGTCTCGTTACACATCACGGCGCTCACGCCTTGCTGGGCATTGGCGCTCAGGCAACGGTTATCAACGCCCCCCAGCTGCAGATTGACCGGGCGACCGCCGGTAAACACCGGGTGGTTCCAGTCCACCGTGAAACGTTCGGATGCAGTCACCCGTCTGCGCTTGTCGGTTTCCTCAAAGCCCTGGTAGTCGATACGAACCGGGATCCACATGACCGTGGTCTGAACGGCACCGGTGTAGATGGGACGGATGTTGACCGAGGAGTCAATGTTAAACACGGTGGTGCCCGTCTCGTCCGGTTTCGCCTTGTAGATGACGTCCAGATTCGGCACGAACCCCTTGTAGCTGAGCGGCTTGATACGGCGGTGATCCACGTAGTACTTGAGGTCAGTGGGGAGGCTCTGCTTGGTGACGAGCAGGGAGTCCGCGCTCGCGTACTGCTCCCGCACCCAGCTGAAACTCACCTTCTGGGCGTTTGGCGCCGAGCGCTCGACCCGGTAGTCCTGGGTGTTATAGGCGAGCTGGCGCTGCTGGCTGAACTTGGCCGAGGCATCCAGCTTGACCTTGGGCCCATCCTTGTTCACCTCGCCCCCGCCGGTCACCCCCACCTCGAAGCCGGAGATCTCACGATTATCATAATTGGTGTTGAGGTTGTTGGGCAGGCTCTTGAGCACAGACGCCTTGGTGTTGGAGGCTGCGATGGTGAAATTGTAGTCCTGGGCGATGGCATCGGTGGCCCAGTCCATCACCCAGCCCCACAGCGGGAACCCCGAGTTACCTGACCAGGAGAGCTCGTTGTTGAGCTGAATGCCAGCACCGGCCGACTCCTCATCCAGCGAGATCCGCACCAACTTGGCGTCCGGCGTGGCGGCACCCGTGGTGCCAAATTGCAGGGAGCGCATCAGATTGACCCGGTAGACCAGCGAGATGTTAGCCGAATCGCAGAACACCTTGTTACCCTTGTCCCACTTGATCGAGCGCGGGAAGGTGCACTCGGCGTTGCTGATCGGGCGGTTGACGTTGAGATAGAAGGCCACGTGAGGCAAGCTGGCGTCAGCGGCGGCTGGCTGGATCAGGGAGCGTTTGCCTCGCTTGGCAAGACTCTCGACCCGCTCCATCACCTGATAGAAGGCCGGATCATCGACTCCCCCCAACGGGGTAAACAGCAGCGCTCCCTTGTAAGCTGAGACCAGCACCCAGTCGGCATCGAACGAAATACCGGTCAGCCGCTCCATGGCTTTTTTGGCCTGTTGCCGCTCGTCCTTATCCGTGATGGCGCTGAAATCGATGAAGACGCGCTCACCCTGCACCAGCACGCGTTCGTGCAGCTGCTCAGGGGTCAGCCCCTTGGTGGCTTGCTGCTCATCCAGCCAGATGCTGGCATTGAAGTAGACAAGTCCCTGCTCCGATTGCAGGCTGGCCAGCATGGTGATGCCCTGATCGGTACGCTCGCCTATGTCTTCGGCCTGTACGCTGCCTGCCAGCAAAGCCAGGGTGAGCAAACTGAGAGTGGGAACCCGAGTAATGAATTTGCGTGGTTTTTTATTTTTCATTGTTAACTCCATGTCGAAGCACGCCAGACTATTTCCATCATGAGGCGAAACAGCACAGCCCTATTGTTGATGGCTATATTTCGGCGTTATTCTGCTTGCTTGCCGATCAATGCCAACCATTTTTATCGCCGTGAATTAGCAGATGTTCATGGTAGGTCTTTCATATGGCAAAACAAGGACTACGATACAGTCTAGGGTGGAATATTCGGCGATCGCCGATACTATTACACGGTTGTCGCGCTGTCATAGCGCTGCCCCTTTTTGATGTGGGCGACACCTGTTTTTAGCCTCGCGTCTCTGTTCATCGGCCTGAACGATGAAGCGGGAGCCTGATGCCTTGCGCATTCTGCCGCGAGGAAACACTCAGGGCTATGAGATCAATATCATGGGGCGACCCTCCTCTGTCTGGCGATATTATATTGTCAGCCAACGCCCGCCACAGACTGAATATTCTCAGTGAACCGATGACGGAAATAAACGAAAATATATTTCGTTTTCTGCCATCATATGGATGACGGGCGTGACATGTCTCGCTACTAGCTGTAATACCATTTTATCATAACAAACCATCTTGATACTCAAACGTGACACAGATCACACTGTGGCATCGGCAATGTTAATTATAAAAACATTTATATTTAAATGGAATAATTACGTTAATATTGAAATGCTCATTCCAGATAATCGCCAGATATTATTAAATATGAATACTATCGATAATATAACCTCACTCGGTCTATGTCCTTGCTGGATCCTTAAGTGCTGTTGATTGCCAGCAAGGCTATGTTCGAGCCCCAAACCCCGCTTATGATGAGCGGATCACCTGGTCAAAAGAGCCCCCATGCATAGCAAGTTACTGCTGTTGGTCGGTGCCGGGCTCGGCACCACCCGGGTAGAGACCTTCTACAAGCTGGCCGAGCTGCTCACCCCGCTGATCGAACCCAAGGCCTGCCTCTCGGCTGACCTCCATGAAAACGCCGGTAAGTTGCCGGCATTTTTATTGGTCAAGACACCAACACTCAATCAGTTTCCGATTGGCGACCCGAAGATCCGGGTGTAGGCGGTCAGGGTACGCAGGCTGACGTCACCAGGCTGGCCATTCTCGTCATAGAGCGCCAGCTCCCCCGTCTGCTTGTTGTGCCCCAGCAGCTGATGGGCGCGCAGGTTGCTCAGCTGATCACTCCCCGGTTTCCACTCCCAGCGTTGTCCCAGACTCAGGCTGCAGCGCTGCAACTGGTCCAGGTTGTTAGCATCCAGGCAGTAGTCGGTATCCCGCGCACTGACATAGCGGCCGTACTGGTCATAGATGAAGGACTGGTCGGTCGAGGTCTCGCTACACGTTACGGCGCTCACGCCTTGCTGGGCATTGGTGCTCAGGCAACTGTTGTCAACGCCCCCCAGCTGCAGGTTGACCGGGCGACCGCCGGTAAACACCGGGTGGTTCCAATCCACCGTGAAGCGGGTGGAGTCAGCCACCCGTCTACGCTTGTCCTCATCTTCGAAGCCGTGAAAGGAGGCATGCGCTCCCACCACGTAGTAATGCTGGTAGATGCCGGTGTAGATGGGGCGGATGTTGACCGAAGAATCAATCGTGAACGTGGTGCTACCCTGCTCGTTGGGTCCCGCCATGTAGATGACGTCCAGATTCGGCACGAAGCCCTTGTAGCTGAGCGGCTTGATGCGGCTGTGATCCACAGGGTACTTCATATCCCAGACGCCGGCCGTCTGGGAAGAGAGCAGAGACTCCGCGGTGGCATATTGCTCCCGCACCCAGCTGAAACTCACCTTCTGGGCGCTGGGGGCCGAACGTTCGACCCGATAGTCCTGGGTGTTGTAGGCGAGATGGCGCTGCTGGCTGAACTTGGCCGAGGCATCCAGCTTGACCTTGGGCCCATCCTTGTTCACCTCGCCACCGCCGCTGACCCCCACCTCGAAGCCGGAGATCTCGCGATGCTCATACTTGCTGTTGAGGTTGGTGGGCAAGCTCTTGAGCACGGCCGCCTTGCGGTTGGAGGCTTCGATGGTGAAACGGTAGTCCTGGGCGATGGCATCGGTGGCATAGTCCCACAGCCAGCCGTCGAGCACGGCGTAATCGACAACGTTCTCGCTCCAAGTCAGCTCTTCGTTGAGCTGGATGCCGGCACCGGCCGACTGCTCATCCAGCGAGATCCGCACTATCTTGGCATCCGGCGTGGCAGAGCCCGTGTTGCCAAATTGCAGGGAACGCTCCAGATTCACCCGATAAACCAGCGAGATGTTCGGCGAGTCACAGAACAATCGATCCCCCCGACCCCAGGTGCGCGAACGCGGGAAGGTACACTCGGCAGCGGTGATCTTGCGATTGACGTTGAGGTAGAAGGCCACATGTGGCAAGCCGGCATCGGCGGCGGCCGGCTTGATCAGGGAGCGTTGGTCCCGCCTGGCAAGACTCTCGACCCGCTCCATCACCTGATAGAAGGCCGGGTCATCGACGCCCCCCAACGGGGTAAACAGCAGCGCCCCCTTGTAGGCGGAAACCAGCACCCAGTCCGCATCGAACGAGATACCGGTCAGCCGAGCCATGGCCTTTCTGGCCTGTTGCCGCTCGTCCTTATCCGTGATGGCACTGAAATCGATAAAGACGCGATCCCCCTGCACCAGCACGCGTTCGCGCAGCTGCTCAGGGGTCAGCCCCCTGGTGGCTTGCTGCTCATCCAGCCAGATGCTGGCGTTGAAGTAGACAAGTCCCTGCTCCGATTGCAGGCTGGCCAGCATGGTGGTGCCCTGATCGGTACGCTCGCCTATGTCTTCGGCCTGCACGCTGCCTGCCAGCAAAGCCAGGGCGAGCAAACTGAGAGTGGGAACCCGGGTAATGAATGTGCGTGGTTTTTTATTTTTCATTGTGAACTCCATGTCGAATCACGCCAGACTATTTCCATCATGAGGCGAAACAACACAACCCTATTGTTGATGGTTATATTACGGCGTAATTCTGCTTGCTTGCCGATCAGTGCCAACCATTTTATCACCGTGAATGAACAACGTGTTTATGGTGGGTCTTTCATATGACAAAACAAGGACTACGATACGCTCTAAGATAGAATATTCGGCGCTCGCCGATGCTATTACCCGGTTGTCGCGCTATCATAGCGCTGCCCATTTTTGATACGGGCGACACCTGTTTTCCCTTTTCATCGGCCTGAACGATGAAGCGAGAGCCTGATGCCTTGGGCATTCTGCCGCGAGGAAACACTCAGGGCTATGAGATAAATATCATAGGGAGCCCCTCCTCTGTCTGGTGATATTGTCAGCCAACGCCCGCCACAGGTTGCATATTGCCCAGTGAACCGACGGCGGAAATAAACTCAGATATATTTCGTTTTCTGCCATCATATGGATGACGGGCGTGACATGTCTCGCTACCAGCTGTAATACCATTTTATCATAACAAATCACTCTGATACTCAAACGTAACACATGTCACACTGTAACATCAACAATATTAACCATAAAACCACTTATATTTAAATGGAATAATTACTTTAATATTGAAATGCTCATTCCAGATAATCGCCAGATATTATTAAATATGAATACTATCGATAACATAACCTCACTCGGTCTATGTCCTTGCTGGATGCTCAGGTGCTGTTGATTGCCAGCAAGGCTATGTTCGAGCCCCAAACCCCGTTTATGATGAGCGGGTCACCTGATCGAAGGAGCCCCCATGCATTGCAAGTTACTGCTGCCCCTGCTGGCCCTGTTGCTGGCCGCCTGTTCCAGCACGCCCGAACCACCACCTCCACCTCCACCACCACGTCAGAGCAGTGCCTTCGACGGCTTCTACCAGCAATGGCGCGGCGTGCCCTATCGCATGGGCGGATCCAGCAGGGCCGGGCTCGACTGCTCCGCCTTCACCCAGCTTGCCTATCAGCAGGTGCTCGGCTTCAACCTGCCCAGAACCACTGAATCCCAGGCTAGCCTGGGCACGCCGGTCGATCGCTACCGGTTGCAGCACGGGGATTTGGTCTTTTTCAAGACCGGCTGGCAGCAATACCATGTCGGCGTCTATACAGGGGCCGGGGAGTTTATCCACGCCTCCACCAGCAAGGGGGTGATCCGCTCGCGCCTCGATAATGTCTACTGGAACAGCCGCTACTGGCAGGCTCGCCGCCTGACGCAATGAGCCACGCCGCCACAAGCATTGAGAAGGGCCCGTCACGGGCCCTTCTCAATGCTTGTTTCTGTGCTCAGCGCTTGCGATGCCAGCGCGGCGAGGTGGCTTTATCGCCCCAGGGGGTGACGCACGGCAACAAGGCCCCCTCGATCACCACATCGCTACTGGCAAGCGCCTCGGCAATCTTCTGATGCAGCACCTGTAGCAGGCGCCCCTCCTGCTCGGCCAGGGAGTGACCTGCGGCAAAGAACTCGCGCTGGTGTTGCAATGCCAGCTTCTGGGCAAATTCATAGGTGTTGAAACAATCCGGCATCCGCTCAACCACATCATCAAGCCGGGCCAACAAGCTGTTCAGTTCCTTGGTCATGTCGCTCATTCCTTGTAGGTTGATGGCCAAAAACTACCCCTAATTGGATAAGTCACCAACCACCAAATCTCGAAACTGTGGTGGGTCGCACAGTTCACAGGTGAGTCATCCGCGACCCTATGCTAAGCCAGATGGCAAAACTTTACAGCCGATTAATAAGCCGCTAGATTTAGACCGACCAATCAGTCGGTCAATTAACGCACGAGGTATGCCATGGAAGCGGTTCAGTTGCAGGAGAACACCACAGACAAGCTGTCGCTACCAGGCAAGCTGGACAGGCTCAGACAAGCTTGCCAGGCCAATCCCATGCCAGGTCTGAGCGAGCGCAGAGCCCATTTGAGCCAGCTCAAACGCGCCCTGCTGGCCCACAAGCAGCCGCTGTGTGACGCCCTGGCCCTGGATTATGGCCAGCGTAGCGACTACGACAGCTTGATCGCCGACATACTCCCCTGCGTCATGCAGATCAACTACACCCAGCGGCGGATCAAGCGCTGGATGCGCCCGCACCGCCGCCACACGGGACTGCTGCTGGCCCCGGCCAGGGTCGAGGTGTTCTATCAACCACTCGGGGTAGTCGGCATCATAGTGCCGTGGAACTTCCCCGTGATGCTGAGCCTGGGCCCCCTCATCAGCGCCATCGCCGCCGGCAACCGGGCCATGCTCAAACTCTCCGAATTCACCCCTCACACCAACGCCGTGCTGCGCACCTTGCTGGACCAGGTGTTTGATGAGAATGAGGTCACCGTGGTCGAGGGTGATGCCCAGATGGCCGCCGCGTTCAGTGCACTCCCGTTCGATCACCTACTGTTCACCGGTTCGACCGCGGTGGGCAAGCTGGTAATGGCTGCCGCGGCGCCCCAGCTCACCCCGATCACCCTGGAGCTCGGTGGCAAGAGTCCCTGCCTCATCGCCCCTGACATGCCCATAACGCTCGCGGTGGAGCGGATGATCTTCGGCAAGAGCCTCAACGCCGGCCAGATCTGCGTGGCCCCCGACTATGTGCTGCTGCCACGGGGCCAGGAACACGCCTTTATCGAGGCCTACCGCAACCACTTCGCTCGCCTCTATCCCCAAGGGCTGGGAAGCCCGGATTACGGCTCCATCATCAATGCGCGCCAGTATGAACGACTCGCCGGCTGGCTGGCCGAGGCCGAACAGGCAGGTGCGCAAGTGCACCCCTGCGGTAACCCGGCCCGGGACGACGTCGCTCACCGGCTGATACCCCACTTGCTGACCGAGGTGCCCAACCACTGCCAGCTGATGCAGCAGGAGATCTTCGGCCCCCTGTTACCCTTGGTGCCCTACGACAGCCTGGACGAGGCGCTCGCCTACATAGCCGCCCGCCCGCGCCCCCTCGCCTTCTATCTGATGAGCCTGGATCCGGCACTGCAGGCCAGGGTGACCCGGGAGACCCACTCAGGCGGCATGGCCATCAACGAGAGTCTGTTCCAGGTGGCAGCCGATGACGTGCCATTTGGCGGCATCGGCGCCTCCGGCATGGGCCACTACCACGGCCACGAAGGCTTTCTCACCTTCTCCAAGGCGAAAACCGTGTTGAGCCGTGGCAGGTTCAGCACAGGCTCCCTGGTTCATCCCCCTTATCGGCGCTGGCACCAGCGGCTGATGATGGCGCTGTTTTTGCGCTGACGTGCGCCGGAGCCCTGCATGCAAAAAACCATGACCGACAAGCGCCGCCAGATCCTGGATGCCGCCCTCGCCCTGTGCGCCGAGGACGGTTTGCAGGGGGCCGCCACCGCCCGCATCGCCAAGGCGGCAGGGGTGGCCAACGGCACCTTGTTTCACCATTTTCCGAGTAAGGAGGCGCTGATCCTCCAGCTCTATCAGGACATCAAGCAGCGGATGGGGGCAGCCATCAGCGAAGCCGACCCCGCTCTTCCCCTGCGCGAGCAGACCCACCACTACTGGCAGCTGGCGATGGGGTGGATGCAGGCACACCCCAACGAACTCAAATTCGTACTGGGCTTCTTTCACTCCCCCCTGCTGGCCAGACCGGCCCGTAGCCAGATCTTGAACGATGCCCTGCGCTTTCTGCCCGCCCTGCTGGCAAAGGGGCAGGCAAGCGGCGAGCTGATGCAGGCTCCCGCCCCACTGTTGCTGGAGGTGTGTCAGGGCCAGTTTCTCGCCTGCGCATCACTGTTTGTCGATCAGCCGGCGCTGGGACAGGACGACTACTGGCAAGCCAGTGCCTTCGCCCTCTTCTGGTCAGCCATCTCAGGAGCCAATCCCCATGCAAACACGGATGTTTGAATCTGCGGCCGCCCTTGGCCGCCGCCTCTGGATAGCCACTCTGCTCTGGGTCATAGGGCGTACCCTCTGCCGCGCCGCCCGGGTCGATGAGGCGGTGCGACAAGAGCTCGCCCCTCTGCCCGACGGCCTCACCATACGACTGGAGGTGGCGGGCCTCACCCAGGCGCTGATCATCCATAAGGCAGCGGGCAACTGGCAGTGCGGCACACAGCCCCATGCCAGCGGCGATTTTCACCCCCTGCGAGTGCGTTTCAAGCATCAGGGCATCGCCTTTCGCGCCCTCAGCTTTCGGCTCGGGGTCAATCAGGCGTTCAGCGAAAACCGCTTGCTGGTGGAGGGGGACCTGACCGTCGCCATGCATCTGGTGCGGGGGCTTGAGCAGTTGCAGTCCCTGATCCTGCCCGCCTTTATCGCGCGGCCCCTGCTGCGCCACTATCCTGCCCCGACCAACAAACTTGGCCGGGCCTGCAACATCTATCTGGGTCTGGTGACCGGCTAATGCGCAAGGAGCCTTGAAATGAGCCGCTATTACGATTTTTTCTGCCCGGTCAAACTGATGGCGGGTGAACAGGCACTGGAGCAGCTCGCCAGCGAGCTGGCCGGATTGGGCGCGCGCCGTCCACTACTGCTCACCGACAAGGGGGTCAGCGCCACCGGACTCGCCACCCTGCTGGCCAATGTGCTGGCCGAGGGAGAGTTGCCGGTCGCTGACATCTGGGACGAGATCCCGGCCGACTCCTCCACCGCCGTGGTGGAACGGATCGCAGCCCGTTATCGGGAGCTCAAATGTGACAGCCTGGTAGCGCTGGGGGGCGGCTCCGTCATCGACACCGCCAAAGCAGTCAATATCCTCGCCTCCATGGGCGGGGATCGGCTGCTGGATTACGCTGGCGCAGGCTGCCTGACTCGCCCCCTGCAGCCGCTGGCAGTGGTGCCGACCACGGCGGGCACAGGATCCGAGGTGACGCTGGTGGCGGTGATCAAGGATGAGGCGAGCGGGCGCAAGGTGCCCTTTACCTCCCCCTTCCTGCTGCCCCAGCTGGCGGTGCTGGATCCGCGCCTCACCCAGGGCTTGCCCCTCAACATCACAGCAGCCACCGCCATGGATGCCATGACCCACGCCATCGAGGCCTTCATCGGCAACGCCAAGAACCCGGTCAGCGACGCCCTTGCCCTGATGGCGGTGGAGAAAATCGCCAGCGCCCTGCCCCAGGTGCTGCAACATCCGCAGGACAAGCGCCTGCGGCTGCAACTGGCGGAAGGATCCACCCTGGCTGGCATGGCCTTTTCCAACTCCATGGTGGGGCTGGTGCACGCCCTCGGTCATAGTCTGGGGGCCCGCTGCCACCTGCCCCACGGTCTGTGCATGAATCTCTTCTTGCCTACCGTGCTCAACTACAACCGGCCGGGCATAGATGAGGAACTGGCTCGCCTGCTGCTGCCCCTGGTCGGCGCCGAGCGCTTTGCAGCAACCCCGGTTGCAGAGCGGGCACAGGCCAGCATCCAGGCCCTGTGCAGCTTGCGCGATACCCTGTGGCAAGCGGTGAAGCTGCCGCGCACCCTGCGCGAAGCCGGCGTCACCGACAAGGCCCTGCTGTCCGAGATCCGGGATCTCGCCATCAACGACGGTGCCCTGCTCTACAACCGCAAGGATGCCGACCGGACTCAGCTGCTCGGCCTGCTGGAGCTGGCCTGGGAATAACCCGGCTGGCTTGGCCCCGCCAGGCGGGGCCGCTGGCTACGCACCGATGGTGGCACCGGCACCATGGTTGTCCTTTCCCTCCGCCGTCTTCTCGCGCCAGATGGACTCCTTATTGCGGCGGATGGCCTCTTACCGCTCCTGGTGGCATCGGTGACGAGGGGGCGCCGGGTAGCAGACAGCAGACAGCAGACAGCAGACAGCAGACAAAGGGATTCAACCTTGTAAAGGTGTTGATTGTGACAAAGGGCAGATCGAATAGTTCGCCAGCAAGCCTCTGATAAATATCACGTTACTGGCTGGCGTACTCAGCGCATCTCTGCCGGATCCGGCGTAAAGACCCCGGTGGAGAGGTAACGGTCCCCCCGATCACAGAGGATGACCACCACCACCCCCCGCTTGATCTCTGCCGCCACCCGCAGGGCACCGGCCACGGCGCCGCCCGAGCTGACCCCGCAGCAGATCCCCTCCTCCCGCGCCAACCGGCGCATCATGACCAGCGCCTCCTCTTGCGTCACGTCCAGCACCCGATCGACCCTTTGTGGCTCGAAAATGGCGGGCTGATAGGCGGCGGGCCAGCGGCGGATCCCCGGGATCTGGCTCCCCTGTGCCGGTTGCAGGCCAATCACCTGTACCGCCGGGTTCTGCTCCTTCAAATAACGGGAAACACCCATTATGGTGCCAGTGGTGCCCATGGCCGAGACGAAGTGAGTGACTGCCCCCTCGCTCTGGCGCCAGATCTCGGGGCCGGTCGATTGATAGTGGGCATCCGGGTTGGCCGGGTTGTTGAACTGATCGAGCACCAGCCCCTCACCCCGTGCCTGCATGGCCAGCGCCAGATCCCGCGCGGCTTCCATGCCGTCCTCCACCAGCACCAGCTCGGCCCCATAGGCCTGCATGGCATCGCGTCGCTCCTGGCTCATGGTGCGCGGCATGATGAGCCGCATCCGGTAGCCCCGCGCCGCCGCCACCATGGCCAAGGCGATACCTGTGTTGCCGGAAGTCGCCTCGATGAGCCGGGCCCCCGGCTGCAAGCGACCGCTCGCTTCGGCGCTCTTGATGAGGTTCAGCGCCGGCCTGTCCTTGACCGAACCGGCGGGATTGTTGCCCTCCAGCTTCACCAGCAGGGTGACATCGGGCCAGGGATTGATGCGGCGCAGCGCCAGCAGGGGGGTATTGCCAATCAGATCTTCCAGTGTGGCGAAGGCCATAACGGGATCCATCCTCTGTTAACTGTTCTATACCTTGGCTAGCGGGTATGCACCCGGTCGGGCTCGCAGTGTAAGCGAGCCCGCGCAGTTGGCAAAGGGCTGCCAACGTGGTCAGATAACCCCATTCCCCGTATCGAGGAGCAAGCATGAGCGAGATCATTCATCAGGCCAACCAGCAACAATTCATCTGCGTGGTGGACGGCAAGGAGTCCAGGCTGCGTTACCGGCGGCTCGATGCCAAGACCATTGATGCCTACAGCACCTTCGTCCCGCCTGAGCTCAGGGTACAGGGCATCGCCGATCAGCTGGCACGCACCTTCTATCGTTGGACCCAGGCGGAGGGGCTCACCATAGTGCCCAGTTGCAGCTACATAGATGTCTGGCTGCGCCGCAATGCAGGTTGACACCCAGACGCGTCAGGGTACGCAAGACGCGCAAGATCGCCAAAGCGCGCAAGAGGCCCACCTGCAAGCGCAGACCGAAACCCTGCTGCGGGCCGATGACCAGCGCATGGCCTGCCTGCACGCCGCCGCCGAGCTGGCGCTGCCCGACTGGGCGCTGGGGGCCGGCTTTATCCGCAATCTCATCTGGGATCATCTGCACTGTAAATCGGTGCCTACCCCGCTCAACGATATCGATCTTATCTATCTGGATCGCGGTGATCCGCAAGGGCTGAACGAAGCAGATCATGAGGCCTGGCTGGCCACCAGAGTGCCGGGCCAACGCTGGGAAGTCCGCAATCAGGCCCGTATGCACCAACGCCAGCGGGTTCCCCCCTTTACCAGTAGCCTGGAGGCCCTCAGCCACTGGGTGGAGGTGCCCACCTGCATCGGGGTCAGATTGCTGCCAGACGGCGCGTTCGAGTGGCTAGCCCCCTATGGCTTTGCCCACCACTGGTCGTTGCAGGTAAGCCCCAACCCGAGGTGCAAGCAGGATAGTCAGGTGTTTGTGCAACGCATCCAGGAAAAACAGTGGCAGACCCTCTGGCCTGACTTGGTGGTGAACTGGCCATAACCTGATTGCAATGTTTCGACAAGCTTGGGCACACTAGGGAAAAGCAGTTTGTAACTCAATGGGTTAAATAATGCGCGACTTCTTCTCACTCGAACGCTGGCTACCGGGCCTCGCCACCCTGCTGCAATACCAGCGGGCCTGGCTGATACCGGATGTGCGCGCTGGCCTGTCGGTCGCAGCCGTGGCGCTGCCCGTGGCCATCGCCTATGCCGAACTCGCCGGTGTGGGCCCCCTGGTCGGCCTCTACTCCTGCATCTTACCCATGCTGGTCTACGCCCTGTTTGGCACTTCCCGCCAGCTTATCGTCGGACCGGATGCCGCCACCTGCGCCGTGATCGCCGCTGTGGTCACCCCGCTCGCCGCCGGTGATGCCACCCGCCACTGGCAACTGGTGATGACAATGACCGCCATGACAGGTTTATGGTGTCTCATCGCCAGCCGCTTCAAGCTGGGGGTGCTGGCGGACTTTCTCTCCCGCCCCATCCTGATGGGGCTGCTCAACGGCGTGGCCATCACCATCATAGTGGGTCAGTTCTCCAAGATCTTCGGCTTCACCTTCAGCGATCGCAACCTCATAGAGCAGATCGCGGGCGGTGCCAGCTATATTACCCAGACCCATCTGCCGACCATGGCCATGAGCCTGACCACCTTACTCACCCTGCTGTTGGCCAAGCGCTACAAACCGGCCTGGCCCTCCTCCATGGTGGCCATGGTGGTAACGGCAGCCCTGGTGTGGGGGCTCAATCTAGACCAGTTCGGCATCGCTACTCTCGGTGCCATCGGCTCGGGTATGCCCATCTTCCAGTTGCCGGACTTTCCCCCGGGCCTGATGCGCGAGCTGGTGCTGCCGGCGCTCAACCTTGCCATGGTGAGCTTCGTCTCCATGATGCTCACCGCCCGCAGTTTTGCCGCCAAGAACGGCTACGAGATTGATGCGGACAAGGAATTTCGGGCTCTCGGCCTGGCCAACCTGGCGGCGGCCGCCTCCCAGGGCTTTGCCATCAGCGGGGCGGGTTCGCGCACCGCGGTCAACGACGCTAACGGCGGCAAGAGTCAGCTGGTCTCCATCATCGCCGCCGCCGCCATCGCGCTGGTCACCTTCTACCTGACGGCGCCACTGCAATACATACCCACGGCCGCCCTCGGTGTTGTGCTGGTGATGGCGTCGCTCTCGCTCACCGATTTTCGCGGCCTGTGGGCCCTGCGCTACTCCGACAGGGCCGCCTTCTGGCTGGCGCTGATCTCCTTTGTCAGCGTGCTGGCCATGGGGGTGATCCCGGGGATCACCCTCGCCGTGCTGCTGGGTCTGTTCCAGTTCCTACGTAACGTGATGCGCCCCACCGACCAGTTGCTCGGCATGGATGACAAGGGGGTGGTACGCACCCTGAGGGACAACGAGCAGGTCAAGGCCATTCCCGGCATCCTGGTCTATCGCTTCAACTCGCCGCTCACCTACTTCAACGCCCCCTACTTCAAGCGGCGGGTGCTGGCGCTGCTGGTGCAGGATCCCCACAACCCCAAATGCCTGGTGGTGGATGCGGTGGCCTCTTTCACCCATCAGGACATCAGCGTGATGAGCATGATCGGGGAGCTGCACAAGGACCTGAAACGGCGCGGCATCAAGATGGTAATGGCCGGTCGTCACGGCCAGATGAGCCAGTGGCTCAAACAGGCCGGGATCCGCGTGGGCGACGAGGGCGTCATCCTCTGCCCCGACATCTATCAGGCGCTGCGCATGACCCGCTGCTACCGGGAGCCTGTGTTCAAGGATGATGCCGTGGTGGAGAGCACCACGGACGCCATTCTCTCCCACTGGCCCCAGGATGATGCGCTGCCGGACTCGGCGCGGCTCACCCTCCCCTCTGAGCAGGAAGCAGGCGCCACCCCGGCCTGATCGGTCGCCAGACTCTCCCCGGGAGGGTCTGGCGCACGCTCCTCTCAGGGCAGGATTGCACCCTGCGGACTCTTGGTGTTAAATGCCCGTCCAGATGGCGCTGACGAGGGCCATCACCCGTATTTGGACACCCCATGCAAACTCAATCCCACGCGGGCCCGGGCACTCTCTTCTCCCTGACCTGGCCGCTGTTTATCGATCTCGCCCTGCACTTTCTGACCGGGGCCCTCAACACCTTCATGGTGGGCCACGTCTCCTATCAGGGCGTGGCGGCACTGGCGGTCGGCAACCAGGTGTTCGATCTGGCCATCACCTTGTTCAGCTTCGTCAGCATAGGCACCAGTGTGGTGATCACCCAGTATCTGGGAGCTGGCGATCGGGAAAAGGCGCGCATCGTCATCCACACCGCCATCGGCTTCAACCTGCTGGTGGGGCTGGTGGCTGCGGTCGGCGTGCTCGCTGGCGCCAGCACCATGCTCTCCCTGATGAACCTGCCCGCCCACCTGATGGGCGATGCCACTCTTTATCTGCAGATCATCGGCCTGTGCCTGCTGCCGGAGGCGGCGGCCCTCTGTCTGGCCGCCACCCTGCGCGCCCACGGCCATACCCGTCAGGCCATGTACGTGACCCTGATCGTCAACCTCATCACCTTCGTCGGCAACCTGCTGCTGCTCTACGGCTGGTTTGGCCTGCCCCAGCTGGGAGTGGCCGGGGTCGCCATCAGCACAGTGGCAGGTCGCATCGTCGGCGTGGTACTGCTGGTGTGGCTGGTGGCGCGCAAGACCGGCATCCGCTTGCGTCTACCCGAGATTGTCCGCCCCAGCAAGGTCATGCTGGACAAGGTACTGCACATAGGCCTGCCAGCCGCGGGGGAGAACCTCTCCTGGATGCTGCAGTTCATGGTGGTCACCGCCTTCGTCGGCCTGCTCGGCGACAAGGCGCTGGCGACCCAGTCCTACTTCTTCCAGATCTGCCTGTTCATCCTGCTGTTCGGCCTCTCCATCGGCCTGGGTAACGAGATCATCATCGGCCATCTGGCGGGGGCACGCCGCTTCGAACAGGCCTATAACCAGCTGATGAAGAGCCTCAAACTCGGCCTCATCGTCACGACCCTGATCGCCATCGCCGCCGCCCTCAATGGCCGCGCCATCATCAGCCTGTTCACCGATGATCCGGACATCATCACCCAGGTGGCCCAGCTGTTTCTCATCAGCCTCATCCTCGAACCGGGCCGCACCTTCAATCTGGTGGTGATCAACGCCCTGCGTGCCACCGGGGATGCCCGTTTCCCGCTCTACATGGCGCTCGTCTCCATGTGGGGGATTGCCGTTCCGCTCGCCTATTTCCTTGGTATCATGCAGGGTTATGGACTGGTCGGCATCTGGTTGGCGCTCGCCTGCGATGAGTGGGTGCGCGGTCTGGCCATGTTCTGGCGCTGGCGCAGTCGTCGCTGGCAAAACAAAATTCTTGTTGAAACAAAAGCGGAATCACAATGAAGAAAATCGGACTCTTGTTGGCAGCCATCCTGCTCAGCCCGTTGGCCATGGCACAAACCGCGCCCGCAGCCCCCAAGGCGCAGGCCTCCAAAATCTGGTATGTGGCGCCCATTGCCATCGACGAGACGAGCGAAGCCCAGAAGGCGCTAACCAAAGATTTTACAGCCCAGATGATCAAGACCATCAAGATCAACGAATACCAGACCGGCAAAGCGCTCGGCAAGACCAAGGATCCCAAGTGGCTGATCCGCACCAAGTTGATGCCTGTCAGCACAGAGCCGCTGGTCGGCAAAAAGCACCCGCAGGGTCTCTCCTACGGCCAAGGCATCCCTACCCAGGAAATCGTTGGCGAGCTCATCATGAACGGCACCCTGGTGGCGCATGTCGGCCAGGGCTGGCGTGAGCCCATAGTGCCGGGCACCCCTGTGGCCGAGAAGATCACCATAGCCAACTATCAGTACGCCATCGGCGATGAAGCCAAGGCGCCGGATCTGGAAGAGCTGGCGGCGCAGATAGGCTTTGAAGTGGGCAAGGTGATCGCCCGCGATGGCAAGCCGCTGCCCGAGAAGAAAAAGAAAAAAGAGTAAACGCCACACCTGTTCGCAAGAAGGGGCCCCGCGCCCCTTCTTGCTGCCCGCTTGCCAGCCCGCCGCCGTCATCAAACCGTCACAACTGTGATCGAGATTCCAGTTTTAAGCTCAGAGCCTTACTTACAAATCGCTTATCAGCTTGCGATTCAATGAGTTAAAAAACACCCTCCCCATGCAGCAAATCATTGGTCCCGAATTCGATCCGGATCACATTTATCTGTGGGGGGAAGGGGTACTTTTGTTTTGAAGGCACAATCAAACGAAACCAAGGAGGCTTCATTACATGTTCCCAGAGTACAGAGATCTCATCTCGAAACTGAAGAGCAGTGATGTCCATTTCCAGAAGAAGTTTGACTTGCACAACGACCTGGATGCGGAGATTAGAAAGTTGGAAAAGCATCACGCCAGCGACTACAGCTCCGAGGTGAAGGATCTGAAAAAACAGAAACTCAAACTGAAAGAGGAGATATACGACATCCTCAAACAACATCCACACTAGACGCCTTGACGAATACCCGGATAAGCAATTTATCCCTCCAGCCCGGCTCAAAGCCGGGCTTTTTATCGCCCGCTCACGACGGCGCGGCGCAGGCCATATCAGGCCGCCACCGCCTGCGGATCATCGTTAGTCTTGCTGGGCAGCACGCAGATCACCAGACCCTCGCAGGGGATGGGTCACTGCTCATTTTTATCAACAGCGGGCATCTCAGCAGAAATCGTCAGCGGATAGGCGTTGATCCCCTCCCACTGCTTGACGCTATTTGCCCCGCAGCTTACCTGCCGTGACACAAAAAGAAAGCTTTGGCTTGCAGATAGACAAATGCCGCCAAGGTGGCGGCATTTTTTTATTCATCGTTATCCCATACTGCTTTCCCGTCACAATGGCTACATCCCGCCCAATAACTATTTCCCATGTCTCCCGTATTGGGTTCATTGCACCATTGGCAATACTCAACCTGCTCTTGCGTCAGGAAACAACTAGTGCAGATATACTCGTCTGATTCTGTTCTCACCACTGTATGGTAACCATCACAGTTACTACAATTACCTAAATCCCACGATGAATCACCATCTTTAATCGCTACATATGCAGCACCCTCATCCATCAGTATTTCAGCCAAGTTATCTGGTTCAAAACTTTCACCACAACAACTACAATTACCAAATCCTTCATTTATAAAAATCACTTCACTGTAACAAGAAGGGCATGAAATCTTTAGAGCATTCTCAGTCAGACTACATACCAAACAGCTTGCCTCATATATTTCATCCAGTTCCACCTGATGATTTTGAGCTTCAAAACCACAAGATGGACAAACTGAATACAGTTCACCATTTTGTTTTCTTTTTTCTATATCAGGCTTAATTTGATCATAAACAATCTGTAGAAATGTATGTAACGAACGTAGTTTTTTATCTACTTCTAATAGAGGTTCGCTCCATTTACAAAAAACATCATTCCAGCGGTCAGTTAATATGTTGTGGAGGTAATACCACGCAGTCAGCTGTTGTTTAACAATGTTTCTTATTTGTTCACTATTTTCCGCAGCCGAGTGGGCTTCATGGTAAAAATGTACAACTTTGTTTCTGTGCTTTGTTATTTCTTTAAATGATTTAAATTCTGACTTCGTCAGTCCACTCCCCACAATTTTTTCAAGTCTATCGACTGCATCATCAAGTGATACTGATTGAAAGTTGCCAGATATAAATTTATTCCAGTTAGGCTCTTGTCTATGAGAGACAACCAAGGACCAATCTTCTTTCATTAATCGAGCTTTCAGGAACAACTCAACAGCTGCATGGAAATTAATAACTGAAAATTTAGGATAATCGTTTAATTCCACGACAGCTTTATTTAGAAAGTCGAAAGCATTATCTACTAACCTTCCTAACATTTCATCATTTTCCATTTATCATCCTATCGCTAAATTTCACTTCAGGTTGCTCTAGAACTCTCATCATCACCAACATCGAAGAATAATCTACCACTATATAATGAGCAATGACATCAGGAACCATAAATAATTCTATTATTTCACACTAATATTTTCTTTCGATGTGATTTTTTTCAAAAAACAGGTCATACTTTAAACGGATGGAATAATTACTTTTCTCTTTAAATAATCAGAGTTTTTCTCATGAAAAAGCGGGCCATTGGCCCGCTTGGTTATATTTCACCCACCCCATCCTCACACCGGCGGATGGAAATGGCTGGCCTCGCGGGTGGCCATCTCCTCGTAGGTGGCCCACTTCTGCCAGGCCACTTTTTGCGCCACCTGCATCAGCCGCTCGGCCTCCTCCGGGTGGCTCTGGGCAAGTACCCGGTAGCGGTTCTCCTCTGCCCTGTACTCGGCGAGCGGAATGGAGGGGCGCAGGCTGTCGAGGCTAAAGGGGTTCTGCCCCAAACTGCGCAGTACCGGGTTGTAGCGCAGCAGCGGCCAGTGGCCCGAGTCCACCGCCCGTTTCTGCTGGGTGAGCCCCAGCTCCATATCGATGCCGTGGGCGATGCAGTGACTGTAGGCGATGATAAGCGACGGGCCAGGATAGGCCTCCGCTTCGCGCAGCGCTTGCAGCGTCTGCTGCGGGTTGGCACCAAAAGCGATGCGGGCCACATAGACGTTGCCATAGGAGATGGCCTGCAACGCCACATCCTTTTTGGCCAGCGTCTTGCCCCCCGCCGCGAACTTGGCGACAGCACCGAGCGGCGTCGATTTCGACATCTGGCCGCCGGTGTTGGAGTAGACCTCGGTATCCATCACCAGCACGTTCACATCCCGCCCGGAGGCGAGCACGTGATCGAGCCCCGCCGAGCCGATGTCATAGGCCCAGCCGTCGCCGCCGACGATCCAGACCGAGCGGCGTACCAGCTGATCAATCAAGGAGAGCAGCTCGCGGGCTTGCCCCGAGTTCACCTCCTCCAGCCGTTCACGCACCTGCGCCACCCTGCCCCGCTGGGCGCGGATCTCCGACTCCAGCCGCTGCGGGGCGCTGATCAGCGACTCGACCAGCGCCTCCCCCAGCTCCCCCTTCATCGCCTTGAGGGCGGCCACCGCCTGACCGTGATGCTGATCAGCGGTGAGACGAAAACCAAAGCCAAACTCGGCGTTGTCCTCAAACAGGGAGTTCGACCAGGCAGGCCCCTTCCCTTCCGCGTTCTTGGCCCACGGCGTGGTCGGCAGGTTACCGCCGTAGATGGAGGAGCAGCCGGTGGCGTTGGCCACCAGCATGCGATCGCCAAACAGCTGGGTCAGCAACTTGAGATACGGAGTCTCGCCACAACCCGCGCAGGCGCCGGAGAACTCGAACAGGGGTTCGAGGAACTGGGCACCGCGCACCGTGGAGAAGTCCACCCGCTCGCGGGCAGGCCACGGCAGGCTCTCGAACCAGCGCAGCGCCTGTTTCTGGCCCGCCAGGTGCGGCGCCTTGTCCAGCATGGTAATGGCGCGCGTGCCTTCATGTTCCTCATCAGCCCCGGCTCGCACCGGACAGGCCTGCACGCACTGGCCGCAGCCGGTGCAATCCTCCGGATAGAGCTGCAAGGTGTAGCGGCTGTCGGGGAAGCCCTTGGCGGTGACGGGCACCGACTGCGCCGCTTCGGGGGCGGTCGCCAGCCAGTCCTGATGGTAGAACTTGGCCCGCAGCGCCGCGTGGGGGCAGACAAAGACACAGTTGCCGCACTGGATGCAGATATCGGAGTGCCAGATAGGGATCTCGCGGGCGATATCCCGCTTCTCGAAGCGGCTGGTCGCAGTGGGGTAAGTGCCATCCACCGGCAGCATGGAGACGGGAATGAGATCGCCGCGCCCCGCCAGCATCTCACCAGTGACCCGCTGGACAAACTCGCTGCCACCCGGTGCCAGTGGCAAGGGGTAGTCGCTGATCAGCTCGTCACCGGCCGGGATCGCCACCTTGCAGAGGTGAGCCAGGGTATCGTCCACCGCGGCGAAGTTGCGCGCCACCACCTCGGGCCCCTTGCGGGCATAGCTCTTCTCGATGCTCTCCTTGATAAGGGCAATGGCCTCATCCCGTGGCAACACCCCGGACAGCGCGAAGAAGCAGGTCTGCATAATGGTGTTGATGCGATTGCCCATGCCGTTTTGCTCGGCCACCCGATCGCCATCGATGCAGTAGAGCTGGATATTGAGGGCGCGAATGCGAGCGCGCAGCCGCTCGGGCAGCTGGCCCCACACCTTGTCAGCCTCATAGGGGGCATTGAGCAGCAGGGTCGCCCCTTCGGCGGCATGCTCCAGCAAGTCCACCGATTCGGTGAAGCTCCACTGGTGGCAGCCGATAAAGCCCGCCTGCTCGATAAGCCAGGGGGCGTCGATGGGCTCGGGGCCAAAACGCAGGTGGGAGACGGTGCGCGAGCCCGACTTTTTGGAGTCGTAAACGAAGTAGCCCTGCGCGTGGAAGCCCTCCAGCTCGCCGATGATCTTGATGCTGTTCTTGTTGGCACCGACCGTGCCGTCGGCGCCGAGGCCAAAAAACAGGGCCCGCACCCGGCTGGCGGGCTCCAGATCGCCGATGGGGTGCCAGGCCAGACTGAGGCCCGACACGTCATCGACAATCCCCACGGTAAAGCGCGGGCGCGGCGCATCACAGGCCAGCTCCTCAAACACAGCCGCGCACATGGCGGGGGTGAACTCTTTGGAAGAGAGGCCATAACGGCCGCCGCTGAGCCACGGCAGCCGCTTGATAAGCCCCCGTTGCAAACCGTCGATCAGCGCGCTCTGCACATCCAGCAGCAGCGGCTCGCCCCCTGCGCCCGGCTCCTTGGTGCGATCCAGCACAGCGATGCGGCGCACGCTCACGGGCAGGGCATCGAGCAGCGCCTGTACCGGGAAGGGGCGATAGAGGCGCACAACCAAGACCCCGGTCTTGCGATCCTGCCGGTTGAGCCAATCCACAGTGGTGCGGGCGGTGGCCGCCCCCGAGCCCATCAGCACTATGACGTCGGTGGCATCGGTTGCGCCGTGGTACTCCACCAGCCGGTAGTGGCGGCCCGTCAGCTCGCCGAGCTTGTCCATGCACTGCTGCACCCGCGCTGGCACCGCTTCGTAGAAGGGGTTGACGCTCTCGCGGGACTGGAAATAGGTGTCCGGGTTCTGGGCCGTGCCGCGCATCACCGGATGATCCGGGTTGAGCGCCCGGGCCCTGTGGGCCCGTACCCAGTCGTTGTCGATCAGCGCCCGGATCTCATCCCGATGCAGGGCAGTGATCTTGTTCACCTCGTGGGAGGTACGAAAGCCGTCGAAGAAGTGGATGAAGGGCACCCGGCACTGCAGGGTGACACTGTGGGCAACCAGCGCCAGATCCTGCGCCTCCTGCACCGAGCCGGAAGCGAGCATGGCAAAGCCGGTACTGCGCGCCGCCATCACATCCTGATGGTCGCCAAAAATCGACAGCCCCTGCGCCGCCAGTGAGCGGGCCGCCACATGGAACACAGCCGCGGTCAACTCCCCGGCGATCTTGTACATGTTGGGCAGCATCAGCATCAGCCCCTGACTGGCGGTGAAGGTGGTGGCGAGCGCCCCCGCC
>NZ_CDBI01000059.1:0-17268 GCF_000820025.1 Aeromonas popoffii | reverse complement strand
CCCCCGCCTGCAGGGCGCCGTGTACCGTACCGGCCGCCCCCCCTTCGCTCTGCATCTCCACTACGGTGGGGATGTTGCCCCACAGGTTGGTCTGCCCCTCGTCCGCCCAAGCGTCGGCCAGCTCGGCCATGGTCGAGCTCGGGGTAATGGGATAGATGGCACACACTTCACTCAGCTGGTACGCCACCCGGGCCGCGGCTTCGTTACCGTCGACCATGATCAGTTCATGTTTCATTGGGACTCCTCTGGTTGGCGCAGCTCGATGGCGTGGCAGGGGCATTGATCGTGGCAGGCGCCGCAACCGGTGCAGCGATCCACATCCACCCGATAGCCGTGGCCAGGCCCCCGCTTTTCGATGGCCTGCTCGGGGCAGCTGCCGTAGCAGCCATCGCACTCGAAGCAGTTACCGCAGGAGTAGCAGCGCGCCGCCTCGTAGCGGGCGGCCGTCTCGTCCAGTCCGCCGATGATCTCGCCAAAGTCGTCCCGCGCCCACGCCGGTTTGACCGGCTGGCTGCTGGCAGGGGCATGGGTCTGGAACCAGAGCTGTAACTGCTGTGGCCCCACCAGCGGGTAGGAGACCATCTTCTGATAGTGGCGACCGCGCAGCCAGGCATCCATGTGGCGCGCCGCCTTCTTGCCGTGGCCGGCGGCGATGGTGACGGTGCGCTCGGAGGGCACCATGTCGCCGCCTGCAAACAGCCCGGGGACATCGGTCATGAGATTGTCGGCCACCTGCACCACTCCCTCCTTGTTGACCCGCACGCCGGGAATGCTCTCCAGCACGCTCAAGTCAACCTCCTGACCCAACGCCAGAATCAGGGAGTCCGCTTCCAGGGTTTCAAACTGGCCGGTGGGCACCGGCTTGCCATGCTCATCCAGCGCCATCACCTCCACTTCGATGCTGGTGTTGTCGAGCTGGCGAATGGTGCGCAGCCAGTTGATCTTGATCCCCTCCTCCTCGGCTTCAAGGGCCTCGAAGGCGTGGGCAGGCATATGGTCCCGGTCGCGCCGATAGATGATCATCGCCTCTTCAACGCCAAGACGACGGGCGGTGCGGGCCGCATCCATGGCGGTATTGCCGCCGCCGTAGATGGCCACCCGCCGTCCCAGTTTGGGGGGCGGCAAGCCCTGCTCTTCGGCCAGACTGGCCTGTTCGAGGAAGCTCACCGCATCGAGGATCTTGCCCGCCTCCCGGGCCGGAATATCGACCCGCTTGGCCAGATGGGCGCCGATGGCCATAAAAACGGCATCAAAGCCCCCCTCGTCGCGCTCGCGCAGCACATCTTCCACCTTGTGATTGAGGGTGAGGGTGACGCCAGCCGCCAGGATGCGGGCCACCTCCCGATCCAGTACATCGCGGGGCAAACGGTAAGCGGGGATGCCAAAGCGCAGCATGCCACCGGCGAGTGGGCCCGCTTCACGGATCTCCACCTGATGACCGAGCCGGTTGAGGTGCCAGGCGCAAGAGAGGCCGGAGGGACCGGCGCCGATCACCAGCACCTTCTTGCCGCTGGCAGGGGCAGGCGGCGCGGGCAGCCAGCCACGGGCCAGCGCCTCGTCGCCGAGGAAGCGTTCGATGGCGTGAATGGAGACGGCATCATCCACCTGGGCGCGATTGCAGGCGCTCTCGCAGGGGTGATAGCAGACCCGGCCATGGACGGCAGGCAGGGGATTTTCTTCGATCAGGGTCTGCCAGGCCGCTTCAAAGCGGCCCGCTTCGGCCAGGGCAAGCCAGGCCTGGATGTTCTCGCCGGCCGGGCAGGCGTGGTTGCAAGGTGGCAGGGCCGGCCGCCAGACGGGTAGTCGGGTACGCACCGGGCCTGTTCCCGTTTTCTGGGAGAGATCCGGCTGTGGGGTCATATCCAGTTGTTTGCTCATACATTGCTTTCTTCTTTTTGTGTGACAGGCCCTATCCGATGGCACTTGATACCGTGTAGCCAAAGCGGACGGTGGCCGGATGAGGGAAGAAGCGAAAGCGTTAGAAACTGGGAACTGAGTCGATAATGGCGGCTTTTTTGTACTGACTAGCGAATCAGGATCAAAAAATGTTGCACTTTATGGGGTCTGGAGCCCGAAACGTGACCCCTGTAACATCTTGCCCAATTGAATACAGGATGGCGTTGACCGGTTCGCCGACCGAGGGCAGACAGTATGCCGTCGGCGCCGGATTGCCATGTGAGAACTGCGCCGTGCGGCGACCATGCAGGGATTGCTGCACGGGGCGGGAACCGTTATCTTGCACCCTCTTCATCTGCACAGGCCACTGCACAAGGACTCGAACATGCCAACACTCGACAGCATTCATCTCTACCCCATCAAATCGACGGCAGGCATGCCACTGACCCGTGCGCAGGTGACCGAAGAGGGACTGGCAGGGGATCGCCGCTACATGGTGGTCAAACCGGACGGCACCTTTATCACCGCCCGCACCCATCCCCAGTTGCAGCAGGTGATCGCCACCCCCATCGAAGGCGGCTTGCAACTGCGCTATTCGGGCTTTAAACCACTGACCCTGCAAGAGGCCGACTTCAGTCGCACCCCGCAAGCCACCGGGGTCTGGGGCGATCGCTTCACCGCCCTGCATACCGACCCTCAAGCCGATGCGTGGTTGAGCAAGGTGGCAGGGGAAACGGTGCAGCTGCTGTGGCTAGGTGAAACCTCTGACCGTTTTCGCGAAAAAACCGGCACCCGGGTCAGCTTTGCCGACGGTTATCCGCTGCTGCTGATCAGCCAAGCCTCCCTTGAGGATCTCAACCTGCGCTCCGATGCCCTGCACCAGATGAGCCAGTTTCGTACCAATCTGGTGGCAAGCGGCACCCGGCCCTTCGAGGAAGACAGCTGGGTGCGCATCCGCATCGGTGAGGTGGAGTTTCGGGTCGACAAACCCTGCAGCCGCTGCATCATGACCACGGTGGAAGCGGGCACCGATCGCTTCAATGCCCTGAAAGAGCCGCTGGCCACCCTCACCCGCTACCGCCGTGGCGAGGATGGCGAGGTCTATTTCGGCCAGAATCTGGTGGCGCTGAACGAGGGGTGGATCGAAGCGGGCAGTGAGATCGAGGTGCTGGAGCGCACCCGTCCGGTGGTCTACCCCGCCGCCGCGCCGAAGAAGCGGGAGCTGGTCTGCGTGGCCCGCGAAGCGCTGGCGCGAGATCTCGAGACCTTCTGGTTCGAGGCGGCCGATGGCGAGCCCCTGCCCGACTACCTGCCGGGCCAGCATCTGCCCATCAGCCTCGATATCAAAAACGAGCGAATTCAACGGCGCTATACCCTGAGCTCCACACCGGATCAACCGGAGCGTTACAGCATCAGCGTCAAGAAGGTAGAGGGGGGTCGCATCTCCCACTGGCTACACCAGCAGATGCAGGTGGGTGACCCGCTGCTGGCCGCTAATCCCGCAGGCGAGTTTCACTTGGGCGGCGAGCGCAATCTCCTGTTGCTCTCGGCAGGCTCCGGCGTCACCCCCATGCTGGCGATTGCCCGTACCCTGGCCCTGCGCGGGGAGCTGGAACATGTCCACTTTATGCATCTGTGCCGCAGCGAAGCGGACATTCCCGCCGCCAGCGAACTGCACGCCATGGCGCAGCAGGGCATGACGCTCACCCTGATCCTGAGCCAGCCAGATAGCCACTGGCAGGGGCTGCAAGGGCGACTCAATGATGAGCATCTGCGACGGGTCAAAGGGCTGGTCGGGAGAGAGGTCTTTATCTGCGGTCCCCACGGCTTTATGGCCGATGCCGCAGCCAGAATCGCGGCCCTCGGCGTACCGGCCGCACGGATCCGCCAGGAGAGCTTTGGCGGCGCCATTCTCTCGGTGGCCCGCCCTCATCAGGCGGTGCAACTGCGCATCGGCACCCAGGCCTTCACCGGCAACAATCAGGGTACCGTGCTGGATCAGGCCAACAAGCAGGGAGTGGAGCTGCCCTGGAGCTGCCGCGCCGGCATCTGTGGCAGTTGCAAGCAGACGCTGGTTTCCGGTGACGTTGACCACCCGGATGCCCCCGCCATCACCGCTGCCGAGCGGGCCGAGGGCAAGATCCTCACCTGCTGCGCGGTGCCGCTGACCGATCTGGTGATCGGGCAGCAATAACATGATGAGAGGATCCCGGCTCCGGTCATGGCAATTTGAATTGGTGCAGCAAATTTAACAGCATCTGAGCCGTCACGCTGAGTTCTTCTGCCGTAGAACTCAGCTCTTCCGCTGTCGCTGCCGTTGATTGCATTGCATTAGTATTTTGTAACGCGGCCTGGCTAATGTTACCCATTGCACCCTGCTGCTCATTCAATGCTCTGGATATATCTTGCACCAATGCCGTCGTTTCCATGATCCTCGGTAGCATCTGCTTTAGTTTCTCACCCGTCTCGATGGAGGTCGCTTTTGCGTTTGTACACACAATCCCGATTTCTTGGGCCGCTTTTGATGATTTTTCAGCAAGACGCCTGATTTCGGTGGCCACAGTAGCAAAACCTCGGCCACTCTCACCGGCCCTGGCAGCCTCAATCGCAGCATTAATAGCTAATAAATCCGTTTTACGTGAAATCTCATTGATGATGGACACTCTCTGAAAAATGTCCTGAATAGCAGACAACAATTTATCCATATACAAGCCGCACTCCTGTGCATTTAATGAGGTCTGCACTGCGATTCTTTCTGTGACGGTGGCGTTGTCTGAGTTGCATTTTATCGCATTCATCACAATGTCAATTGATGAACCTGTTTTATCTATGACGAGCGACTGCTCACTTGCTGAAGATGACAGCATCTCTGCAGTTGATAATAATTGTTGCGATGCATTGCTAATAGTGCCAGATATATTTTTCACATTAGTCAATGTCTTCGACAACTGGATTGACATCATTCGCACATTATATAGTAAACTGCCTCTATCAGATTTATCTGTTTTAATCTCACAAGAAAAATCCCCCTGAGCGACTTCATTAATTGCTTTGATGCTAGTAGCAGGCTCAGCCCCTAACATAACATGCAGTTTTCGATGTATGAAAAACAATGATGATGTCAACGCACACATGAGCAAGAATATTAAAGTGATAACAAGTTTCAACCAATATGAAGATTCAGCATCACTGCTTGCAATCAGCTGATTAGTACGGGCATCCATCATTTTATAAAAATTATCTACCCCCTTCATTATATTTATTTTGTCAGTATGATACTGGGTATCAAAAAGTATTCGTCTGGCGAAATCAAGATCAGGTTCCTTGATAATTGTAAACTGTCCCATAGCATCCACAAAACGGCCTTTCACTGCATTAAAAGCGATTGTTTCCGTATTCACCAGTCTGTCTGAACTTTCTTGCGCCCGGGTTAACTCTTGCAATTCATCTTGGGTAAAACCCGCCTGTTGCATCATAGCTTTCAAGGAAATAGCGGTACCATTCCCTCTTGGCGGTATGTCAGAAACAGCCATGTAATCCCAATATATACGGTTATAATCCAATGGCCTTGGCTGTAGACCATTTCTGATATCAAGAACGTCAAAATACTGTTTTTCATACTTAGGATCGGCTGTTTGTGCATAGGTCCTGACCAATCTAGTCAGATCATCCGAGCTCTGACGTAATTCATTGGCCAATAATACGCTTTGATAACGTTGTTGTTCAACATCCCTCTGTTTTTCAACTTTACCTTTCAGCGTAAAAATCGAATAAAAAAGCAAAATGGAGATGGCAAGTGAAATACTTGCTATCAATAACAAGAGTTTCTTTATTGTCCAAACCATAAAACCACCATAGCGCAATCTGGTTACCCCACACATGCTGTCATCTACAAGGGTCTATTCAAGCCTTAGGCTGACTACTACAGCATAACGCAGTTAGGGAGAAGTGCTATTTCAGGTCGATATATCGAGAAAATCAGTTGTCAGCGTACTAGTACCTAATCCTTGGCCAATTAGAGCACGAACGTTATCACCCGCCAGACTCAAAATATGCCTTTTTAGTTCTCCATGATATTCCCAAGAGTCCCTCCCATACAGGCCTTTATCCTATTTACGGAAAATATGGCTAAGATAGCTGTTTTTTGAAGGCATTACCTATACTGACCATGGAATCTGTTTACTTGAGATGCTCAACAAGACGCTCCCTGATGAGAATAAGGACGCTCGCACCATGGAACAAAACAAGCCTGCCTTTCAGCTCAATTTGCTGCTATCGGTAATCACCCTGATCCTGCTGTCACTGGTGTTTTTTGCCTACAGCTGGTCAGGGGCGCAACTCGAACAGAGTTATCAGCAACGTTACCAATCCTATCTACTGGCCGATGAGCTGCGACAATCCTCCGACGATCTGACCCGGCTCGGTCGCACCTATGTGATCACCAAGGATCCCGCCTACGAACAGCAATACATGCGGATCTTGGCCATTCGCAACGGGGAGCAAAACCGGCCAGAGAGCTATCACCGCATCTACTGGGATTTTGTCGCTGCCAGCGGCCAGAGTCCTCGCCCCGAGAGCCGCATTCGTCGCGGCCTGATCGACCTGATGAAGGACGCCGGTTTCACCGACGAGGAGCTGGCCAAGCTCAACGAGGCCAAAAACAACTCGGATGCTCTGGTCAACACCGAAGTGGCAGCCTTCAAGCTGGTACAGCAGACGGATGGCGACCCGGTCGCCAACCAGCAAAAGGCCATCGCTATGATGCATGACAAAACCTATCACCAGAACAAGGGGCGCATCATGTCCCCCATAGACGACTTCTACGTCATGATGGAGAACCGTACCCAGCAGGCTGTGGACGATACCACCAACCAGTCCTCCATGCTGCGTTACCTCTTCATCCTACTGGGTCTGGTGTTGATGTTCTTCCTGTGGCGCACCTACAAGGCCCTGCTCGACCTGATCGGCACCTCGGTCAGCCAACTCAGGAGCGAGCTCGGCAGCCTGGCACAGGGAGATTTCTCGCGCCAGATCCATGTGCCAAGCGGCGCAAAAGAGAGCCTTATCGGCTTACTGGCCAGCATGCAGTCCACCCTCAAGGGGATCATCACCCAGGTCTCCCACTCCACCGAGGAGCTGTCAGGATCGGCCGACAGCATAGCGCAGATAGCGGAGCAGACAGCCCAGTTTGCCACCTCCCAGCAAAGCAGTACCCAGACGATGGCGGCGGCCATCGAGGAGCTGGTGGTGAGCATCAGTCATCTCTCCGACAACGCCACCCATGCCGACGAGCTGAGCAAAGTCTCCGCCAACACCCTGGAAGACGGATCCGGCGTCATCAAGCAGACCCTGGACAGCATACTGAGCATCTCGGACACCGTATCCAACGCGGCCAGCAGCCTCTCCGAACTCAACAGCCACACTCAGCAGATCTCGGACATCATAGAGGTGATCCGCAGCATCGCCGATCAGACCAATCTGCTGGCCCTCAACGCCGCCATCGAAGCGGCCCGGGCTGGCGAGCAGGGACGGGGCTTCGCCGTGGTAGCCGACGAGGTACGCAATCTCGCCAGCCGCTCGGCGGCGTCAACCCAGCAGATCACCGGCATGATCAGCAAGATCCAGAGCGGGGCGGATGCCTCTATCCGCAGCATGGAGAACACGGTCAACAACGTCTCCCGCGGAGTGAGCCTGGCCAACCAGACGAGCGAGGCCATCGCCAGTATCAAGAGCCACGCCGCCAACCTGACCGGCCTGATGGGGGAGATCAGCCACACCCTGCGCGAGCAGTCCACCGCCGCCAACGAGGTGGTCTCTACCGTCGGCAGCATCACCTCCCTCTCCGAGCAATCGGGGGATGCCGCCCGCCATGTGTCGCAAGAGGCGGCCAAGCTCAAGCAGCTGTCACGGGTGCTGCGTCAGGAGATGGGGCACTTTAAGCTTTAAAAAACGCTGCAAAGCAAAACGGCTGCCCCAAGGCAGCCGTTTTTTTATTCGGGGTTTATCCCCAAATATCCAGCATCTATCAACCGCGCAGGGCGGCGATGCGCTGCTCGATGGGCGGGTGGCTCATGAACAGTTCGCTCACGGAGCGCTTGCCATTGATGCCAAAGGCCATCATGGCACCTTCCATCTGCGGCTCGGCCCCGCGAGAGAGGCGCTGCAACGCGGCAATCATCTTGTCGCGGCCAGCCAGCTTGGCAGCTCCGGCATCGGCGCGGAACTCACGCTGACGGCTGAACCACATGACGATGATGGAGGCCAGCACGCCGAACAGCATCTCCAGCACGAACACTGTGATCATGTAGGCAAAGCCACCCGAGTTGCTGCTCTCTTCGCTGTTGTTGGAGCTGAAGAAGTTGCTGATGAGACCGGCCACAATACGGGCGAAGAACATCACGAAGGTGTTCACCACACCCTGGATCAGGGTCAGGGTCACCATATCGCCGTTGGCCACGTGGCTCACCTCGTGAGCCAGCACAGCTTCCGCCTCGTCCCGGCTCATGCTGTAGAGCAGGCCGGAGGAGACAGCGACCAGCGAGTCGTCGCGGCGGGCACCGGTGGCGAACGCATTCATCTCGGGGGAGTCATAGATCCCCACTTCCGGCATCTTGATGCCCGCTTCACGGGCCTGACGGGCCACGGTACTGACCAGCCAGTGCTCGGTCTCGTTGCGGGGTTGCTCGATGACCTGGACGCGATAGCTACGCTTGGCCATCCACTTGGACATGAGCAAGGAGATAAAGGAACCCCCAAAACCGAACACGGCACAAAACATCAACAAACCGGAAATGCTGGACTTGTTGATCCCCAGAACCGAGAACAGGATATTGAGTACCACCCCCAGCACCAGCATGACGGCCAGGTTGGTCACCAGGAACAGCGTAATTCGCTTCATTATTGACTCCTTGTGAGATATGGATGCGTGGCCCCGCACAGCTTCATTGCCTGCCGGGACCACACCTGCCCAACATAATATATAGATTCGATGAATGTTCGCTGAATGTCGTCATCAGAGCAGGGGCGAAATGTCGAGACGCCCGCTCAGATCGGCATCGAGTGGATTGTTCACAAAGGGTATCTCACCCAAAAATGGGGCAGGCAGCAAGCCCCTGAGCGTGTCCAGATTCTCCTGGTAGTGGCTCATGGAGCCGTGCAACCGATTGATGACCCAGCCCGCCACCGGCAGGTGGTCGTTGCGAATGGCGGCGAAGGTGAGCAGCGCATGGTTGAGGCAACCCAGCTTGGCCCCCACCACCATGATCACCGGCATGTTCTCCTGCTTGACCCAGTCCGACAGCAGGTACCTGCGATCCAGCGGTAAAAACCACCCCCCGGCCCCCTCCACGACGATGAGCTCGGCACCGGCCTGCTCTATCTGGCGCAAACCATCGGACAAGCCTTTCAGCGTGATGGCCTCACAGGCCTCGCTGGCGGCGATATGGGGCGCGATGGGCGGTTCAAAGGCGAACGGATTGACCAGATCGTAGGGCAAAGGCAGGCTCGCGGCCTCCTGCAACAGCACTGCGTCCAGGTTGCGCAGTCCATCCGGGGTACGGGCACAACCGGCGGAGACCGGCTTGTAACCGGCGCACTGGATGCCGTGGGCGGCAAATTCCAGCAACAGGGTACGGGCGACTACCGTCTTGCCCACATCGGTGTCCGTGCCCGTGATAAAGAAGGATTTAACCATGATAACTCCTCAACACAAATCAGGTGGCTCCCCCTGGTGGGAGCAAGCTCACCTGCGTATCAACTCTTTCAGGCAGCGTAGCAGAACCACAGCCCGCTCAAACCCGGACCGGCTTATCGGCGACCCACTTGCCCCAGACAGACCTGATAGCTGGCGGTCAGCCTGCCGTCCGGCTGGCGGTAGGCTTCATAAGCCAGGCTAAGGCGCTGCAAACGCTGCCGGCTGCTGAGACCAGGCTGGCGCTCGTCATTGATCTGGCTGGCCCCTATCCCTTTGAGATCGCGCAGCAGACCGGTCAGCTCGGGATAGGCGAGCGACCAGGTCAGGCTCTCTAGGCGAGGGGCGATGAAGCCCCCTGCGGCGATGGCATCGTGCAATTGTGGCAGGCTGAGGAAGCGATTGACATGGGCACTGTCGTCAACCGTGCGCCAGGCCTCACGCAATTGCCAAAGCGAATCAGAGAGCAGGGTCGAGAACCACAGCTGACCACCGGGTTTGAGCACCCGATGCAGCTCGGCAAAGGCCTGCGCCGGACGCTCGCACCACTGTAAGGCCAAACTGGAGAAGACCCAATCCAGACTCTTATCGGCAAAGGGCAACTGCTCCGCATCGCCGCACAGGAGATGAGCACCACTGCCGCGCAGGGCCGCCTGCTGTAACATGCCGGGAGCGAGATCCAGTCCATGTAGCCGGTGACAACGGCGGGCGAGCTGCGGCAGGAAGAACCCGGTGCCACACCCCAGATCCAGTCCTGATCCTGGCAAGGCATCTGCCAAAGTATCCCCTTGCCCCCCATGATCCGGCTCCGACGCAGGCAAGGCGTTTGTCATCCGCTTGAGCAGCGCCAGCCCCACCTCCTGCTGAAAGCAGGCGTGGGCGTCGTAGTGACGGGCGGCCGCACCGAAGCGACGGGCCAGCTGAGCCTTGTCGACCGACTGGAAACGCTCATGCATGGCGAGCACCTCTCGGGTCTGCGGCATCCTCATTACTGGTGGCCGACAGGGTGCAAGGGCCAAGGGCCTCAAGCAGGCGGTCTATATCCTGTTCGCGGTGGGCCGCGCTCAAAGTGATGCGCAGCCGCGCCGTGCCCACCGGCACTGTCGGTGGCCGAATCGCGGTGACCCAGAGCCCTAATGCGCGCAGTCGTTCGGCCAGCTGCAGGGCAACGGTACTCTCTCCCACCAGCAGCGGCTGGATCGGGGTGTTGCTCGCGCCAAGCTGCCAGCCAAGGGCAGCGGCGCCCTGCCGAAAGCGGGCGATCAGCTGGGCAAGATGGGCACGGGACTCGTCGGCTGCGCGCACCAGTTCGATGCTCTTGCTGACGGCGCAAGCCTGCGCGGCCGGCATATGGGTGCTGTAGACGTAGTGGCGGGCGAAGTTGACCAGATAGTCCACCAACTCGCGGCTGCCGCCCACAAAGGCACCGGCCACCCCGAGCGCCTTGCCAAAGGTGCCCATCTGGATGTGTACGCTGGCAGGTGGAACCCTCTGCGCCGCCAGGGTGCCGCGCCCTTGTGGCCCCAGCACGCCGAGGCCGTGGGCATCGTCGATCATCAGCCAGTTGCCGCTCTGGCCGGCGAGACGGGCGAGTTCAGCCCAGGGAGCCTGATCCCCATCCATGCTGAACACCCCTTCCGAGACGATCAGCCCCCGACCGGGCTCAAGCTGACTTGCCAGCGCGGCCATATCGTTATGGCCGAAGCGCGTCATCTTGCAGGGCAGCTGGCTGCCCATCTCTTGTAGGGAGGCATGATTGAGTTTGTCCTGCCACAGCCGATGCGCCTTGCCCAGCAGGGCTTTGAGCACCGCCTGATTGGCGGAAAAACCGCAGTTGAACAGCAGCACCGCCTCCACCCCGAGCCACTCGGCCAGCGTCTCTTCCAGCTGCTGGTGAGCCCGACTGTAGCCGGTGACCAGCGGCGAGGCACCGGAGCCCGTACCATAGCAGTCAATCCCCGCTTTGAAGGCGGCCTTGATGGCGCTGTGATCCGCCAGCCCCAAATAGTCATTGGCGGAAAAATTGAGGTAGTCGCGATCGGCGACCTGCAACCGCCCTGCCACGCTACCTTGCGTCGCGATGCGGTGGCGCAGCAAAGCGGCCTGCTCGCGCCCGGCCAGCGCCGCGCCCAACGCAAAGGGGCCCGTTACCACAGGGCTCTTCATGGACGCACGACGCCTGCACGTGGACGGGTAGCATCGTAAAACATCTCATCCGGCGCGTTCTGGCGGCCCACCTCGGCCAGCAGCTCTTCTTCTTGTACCTGATCCGGCTTCTGGGCCCGCTGAGCGGGGCGAATGCCGAGTCGCTTGAACAGCTGCATGTCGCTGTTTTCATCGGGGTTGGGGGTGGTCAGCAGTTTGCAGCCGTAGAAGATGGAGTTGGCCCCCGCCATAAAGCACATGGCCTGCATCTGCTCGTTCATCTTTTCTCGCCCGGCGGAGAGGCGCACGTGGGAGGCGGGCATCATGATCCGCGCCACGGCTATGGTGCGGATAAACTCGAACGGGTCGAGGTTCTCTTCGTTCTCCAGCGGCGTCCCCTTCACCTTGACCAGCATGTTGATGGGCACGCTCTCCGGGTGGCGTGGCAGGTTAGCCAGCGCCATCAGCAGACCCGCCCGATCCTTGGCCTGCTCGCCCATGCCGACGATGCCGCCGGAGCAGACCTTCATGCCGGCGCCGCGCACATGCTCCAGGGTATCGAGCCTGTCCTGATAGGTGCGGGTGGAGATGATCTCGCCGTAGAACTCCGGCGAGGTGTCGAGGTTGTGGTTGTAGTAATCGAGCCCCGCAGCGCCAAGACGCGCCGCCTGATCGGCGGTCAGCATCCCCAGGGTCATGCAGGTCTCCATCCCCAGCCCGCGCACCTCCTCAATCATCCGTAGGATATAGGGCATGTCCCTCTCTTTGGGGTTGCGCCAGGCGGCTCCCATGCAGAAACGGGACGAGCCGTTGGCCCTGGCCTCGCGGGCCCGATCCAGCACCTTCTCCACCTCCATCAGCCGCTCGGTCTCGAGCCCGGTATGATAACGGGCGCTCTGGGGACAATATTTGCAATCCTCCGGGCAGGCGCCGGTCTTGATGGAGAGCAAGGTGCTCACCTGCACCTCGTTCGGGTCGAAATGGGCGCGATGTACGGTCTGGGCCTGGAACAGCAGATCGTTGAAGGGCAGGGCAAACAGGGCCTGAACCTCGGACAGGGTCCAGTCGTGGCGAAGGGCGTGGTCGCCCGGGGTGAGAGCATTCATACATGGCTTCCGGTTATGATAAGTGGGATCCTGCGCCGGCCATCCCGGATGAGCGAACACAAAACCCGCCGCTGTGCCTGCCCCTCTGAATGGGCAAAGCCAAGTGGCTGAAATTGTTGGCTAGTGTAGAGAGCGCGCGTAGACTGTCAACACCGACCAGATCAAACCAATTGACAACAGAACACATAATGACCAACCAAGAATTCGACCTGCACCACATCTGGCACCCCTATACCTCCCTGACCCATCCCCTGCCCTGCTATGAAGTGGCCAGCGCCAAAGGGGTAACCATCACCCTCAGCGACGGCCGCGAACTGGTGGATGGCATGAGTTCCTGGTGGGCCTGCGTGCACGGGTATCAAGTGCCTGAACTGGACGCGGCCGCCACCACCCAGCTCGGCAAGATGTCTCACGTGATGTTTGGCGGTCTGACCCATGCCCCGGCGGTCGAGCTGTGCCGCAAGCTGGTGGAGATCACGCCAGCTAAGCTGGATCGGGTATTTCTGGCAGATTCCGGCTCGGTGGCGGTGGAAGTGGCGCTCAAGATGGCCCAGCAGTACTGGCACGCCAGAGGCACCCCCAGAGCCAAGTTCCTCACCCTGCGCGGCGGCTATCACGGCGACACCTTTGGCGCCATGAGCGTCTGTGATCCGGATGGCGGCATGCATGAGCTTTATAAAGGCTTCCTGCCGGAGCACCATTTCGCGCCGGCACCGAGCTGCCGCTTCCACGCCGAGTGGGACGAGCAGAGCGTGGTGGCGCTGGCCACGCTCATGGCCGATCATCACGAAGAGATCGCGGCCATCATCCTCGAACCCATAGTGCAGGGGGCGGGCGGCATGCGCTTCTACCATCCCCGCTACCTGCAGTGGGTGCGCGCCCTGTGCGACGAGTTCGACGTGCTCTTGATTGCCGACGAGATCGCCACCGGCTTTGGTCGCACCGGCCAGCTGTTTGCCTGCGACTGGGCGGGGATCAGCCCCGACATCATGTGTCTGGGCAAGGCGCTCACAGGCGGCTATCTCACCCTCTCGGCGACCCTGACCACCGAACATGTTGCCCGCACTATCTGTGACGGCACGGCGGGGGTCTTTATGCATGGTCCCACCTTTATGGGCAACCCGCTCGCCTGCGCCGTGGCGAACGCCTCCATCGATCTGCTGCTCGCCTCCCCCTGGGCCGAGCGGGTGCAGGCCATCGAACATCAGCTCAAGACCGAACTGGTCGCGCTGACCCTCAACCCGGCCGTGGCCGATGTGCGGGTACTCGGCGCCATCGGCGTGGTGGAGATGAAAGAGCGGGTGGACGTGGCCCGCATCCAGCGCAAGTTCGTCGAGCTGGGAGCCTGGATCCGGCCATTTGGCAAACTCATCTACCTGATGCCCCCCTTCGTCATCACCCCCGAGGAGCTGAGGGTATTGACCGGCGCCATCAATGAGGCCATCGCCAGCGGCGAATTCTGAGCCTGAATAAATAGGCCCTGCATGAGAATGCAGGGCCTATTGACTCTTTTTCATTAGAATGTGAGCAAGGCACCAGACCCGAACGACCGGTGCGAGTAGACTGCGCGGGTTTTACCCAACAGATGTACCGTTCCCATGCGCCTTTCCATTGCTGCCAAAATCAACTTCTTCCTGCTGTTCATCTTCTCCATGGTGCTGGTCTTCTCCGCAGCCTATCAGGCCGTGCGCGAGCGGGATCTCATCCTGACCCTGATCAAGGAGCAGAGCCGCGAGCAGAGCGAAGCCTACTTCGATGGCCTCAACATGCTGATGCTGACCGGCAAGATGGACGCCCGCGACACACTGCGAAACAAATTCCTCGAGCACGCCCATGTGGAGGATGCCCGCATCGTCCGTGGCGAGGCGGTGAGCAAACAGTTCGGGCCAGGGCGCGCAACCGAACAGAGCAAAGATGAGTTCGATGAGTTGGCGCTGGCGGGCAAGGGCAGCCTGGAGGTGGTGCACGATGACATGCACAGCCGGCTGGTCGTGACCCGACCGCTGCTGGCAAAAAAAGATTTTCGCGGCACCGACTGCACCAGCTGTCATCTGGTGCCGGAGAACACTGTGCTCGGTGCGGTGCGCTTTGACTACTCCCTCGACTCCCTCTTTACCCGGGTTGAGCAGAACATTCTCACCTCGGCACTCATTCTCACCAGCATCTTCGGGATGGGGCTGCTGCTGACCCTCTGGGTCATCCGCACCTGGATAGTCCGCCCCCTCAACCAGCTGACCCGCTCAATGGAAGAGGCCACCGATCAGCACGACTTCGGCCACCGGCTGGAGGGGGATGACGGGGATGAGATAGGTCGGGTGGCACTGGCCTACAACCAGATGCTCGACAGCGTGGAGCGCCAGCTGGGCAAGCGCCCCACCGCTCAGGGGAAGCAGGACAAACCGCAGGATTAACCCGCGTAGTAGAACAGCAAACTGGCGATGAGGATCAGCAACAAGATAGCCAGATGCACCCGGCCGACATCCTCCTGGCGGCGGCAACGTTGCCGTTCAAACAGCAAGACCACCAGCGTCAGCACAGAGCAACCCCAGAGCCCGCGCTCCAGCCAGGGGGTCAGCACGGGATCCCAGCTCTGGCGCACCTTGACCCCGCCATAGATCAGAAAACCGTAGGCGATCTGCGGCCGCGCGAAGTGATAGAGGGAGAGCAAGGCGATGAAGCCGCCCCAGCAGAGGATCACCAATCCCTGCAACACCCGGGTCAACCGGTCAGGTCCATGTCGCCGCTCTTTCACACCCATCCCCCACCCAAGCGGCCCGGTCATGAGGTGATCCGGGCACAAAACCCCTCCAGAGTCCGACATTTTTGCTTGTTTATCAAACCCGCGCGGGTAAGATTGACGGCTTAGTCTGCCATGATGGGCCAATCAATGCCCGGGCCAGACCCCTAGTGTTGCAAATAGCGCTGCAAGAACAAGCTGGAGACAATATTTCGATGACGCACGCATCCGTAGTAGATGTGCTGACCGGTAAATATGCGGTTGGCACCACCCAGACAGTCAAAGGGTGGATCCGGACTCGCCGTGATTCCAAGGCGGGGATCTCATTTTTGGCCGTCTCCGATGGCTCCTGTTTCCATCCGGTACAGGCGGTTGTCCCCAATACCCTGGCCAATTATGAGAATGAAGTGCTGCGTCTGACCACTGCTTGCTCCGTGGAAGTGACCGGTGTGATTGCCGCCTCCCAGGGCAATGGCCAGGCTTTCGAACTGCAAGCCACCGAGGTCAACGTCGTGGGCTGGGTCGAAGATCCGGACACCTACCCCATGGCCGCCAAGCGTCACAGCATAGAGTACCTGCGTGAACAGGCTCACCTGCGTCCGCGCACCAACATAGTCGGCGCCGTGACCCGGGTACGCAACTGCCTGGCACAAGCCATCCACCGCTTCTTCCACGAAGAGGGCTATCTGTGGATTGCGGCGCCGCTCATCACCGCCTCGGACACCGAAGGTGCCGGCGAGATGTTCCGCGTCTCCACCCTGGATCTGGAAAACCTGCCGCGCACCGACGCCGGCAAGGTCGACTACGACAAGGACTTCTTCGGCAAGGAGACCTTCCTGACCGTTTCCGGTCAGCTGAACGTCGAAACCTACGCCTGCGCCCTCTCCAAGGTCTACACCTTCGGGCCCACCTTCCGCGCCGAAAATTCCAACACCAGCCGCCATCTGGCCGAGTTCTGGATGGTTGAGCCGGAAATTGCCTTCGCCAACCTGGACGATAACGCTGCCCTGGCCGAAGCCATGCTCAAATACGTCTTCAACGCCGTGCTGAGTGAGCGCCGCGACGATCTGGAGTTCTTTGCTCAGCACGTCGACAAGGATGCCATCGGCCGACTGGAACGCTTCGTCTCCTCCGACTTCGCCCAAATCGACTACACCGATGCCATCGAAGTACTGAAGAACTGTGGCAAGACTTTCGAGTTCCCCGTCTCCTGGGGCATCGATCTCTCCTCCGAGCACGAGCGCTATCTGGCCGAAGAGCACTTCAAGTCGCCTGTGGTGGTGAAAAACTACCCGAAAGACATCAAGGCCTTCTACATGCGCCTCAACGACGACGGCAAGACCGTGGCCGCCATGGACGTACTGGCACCCGGGATCGGCGAGATCATCGGCGGTGCCCAGCGTGAGGAGCGCCTTGACGTGCTCGATCAGCGCATGGCCGAGATGGGGCTGAACAAGGAAGATTACTGGTGGTACCGTGACCTGCGTCGCTTCGGTACCGTACCCCACGCCGGTTTCGGTCTGGGCTTCGAGCGTCTGGTGGTCTACGTGACCGGCATGGGCAACGTCCGCGACGTGATCCCCTTCCCGCGTACCCCGCGTACCGCCGAGTTCTGATTACGGCCACTTGCCGACAAAGCCGACCCCAGGGTCGGCTTTTTGTTATCCAGGCAGCGGCATTTCGCCCCGCTGACC
>NZ_CDBI01000058.1:937-3134 GCF_000820025.1 Aeromonas popoffii | reverse complement strand
GCCTGTGCCAAATACCAGGTGGCGCGCCGTCACATCCAGCGCGCCGCGGGCACTGCGTGCGGCCGAGCCGTTGCTGGCCAGGCCGAAGTGGTGAGCGGTGGCGCTGTTGTGGAGCAGCGTCTTGAGCTCCCCCTCGCCAATCAGCAACAGATCCGAGGTGGGCGCCCCTTCACCGTCAAATGCCTTGATGTTCATGCCGCCCGGCATATAGGCCCGGCTCTCCAGAGTGAGCCAGCGGGAGGCCACGCTTTGGCCCAGCTTGCTGCGCCAGGGGTTGATCCCCTGCTGGGCCCACTTGCCCGACAGCGCCGCCTGGAAGCAGCCAAACAGGCTGGCGAAGCAGTTGGTGCTGAAGAGGGCGCTGTAGTGACCGCTCGGCACGGCTTCCCCCAGCAGCAGGCCATCGGCCATGGCATGGATCTGCGCTATGAGGGCCTGGCTGTCGAGCTCGTCAAAGCGGCGGCCATACTGCCCCTGTGAGTGCATGGACTGACGGCCAGAGCGCTCGATCAGCGCCGAGGTGTAGCAGCCGACGCTGAATTCACTGTGCTGGCAGAGGCTGCCCAGACTGTTGGCGAGCCAGAGCTGGCTCTCCCCCTCAAAAACGCTGTTATAAGGCGCGCCTGTGACATCCGGCAGGGCCAGCATGTCCGCCTCGAGGCGCAGGGCCAGGGCGATCTTCTCTTCCGCTGCCGTGGTATCGGGCTGGTTGATCTCGGCGCACTGCGTGCTGAGCAGGCTGCCGCTGACCCGGATGGCCTGATCCGCATCCACCTTGGCGAAGCGGCTGGCATCCAGCGCATCCTGCAACATGGCATCCAGTGCCGGCTCATCCAGGGATTCCGAGTAGGCGATGCCGACCCGGCCATCCTTGATGAGGCGGATGCCGAGCTGCTGGCTGCTGGTGACCTTGTATTCACCCAACTCGCCCTTGTCGGCCTTTAGGGAGAAAGCTTTGTCCCGATTGGCGATGATGTCCGCCTCGGCATTGAGATCAGCGACCTTGTCCAGCAGGCGGGTGAGCAGCGTATTCATATCGAGTTGGCTCATCAGGCGTTCCCTCCGACCAGGATATGGTCGACCTTGAGTGGTGGCTGGCCGACGGACGCCGGGATCGAGCCGGAGACCGAGCCGCACATGCCGGCAGAGAGGGCGAGATCGCGGCCCACCATGGAGATCTCTTTGAGCACTTGTGGGCCCGTACCGATCAGGGTCGCCGACTTGAGCGGGCGAGTTACCTTGCCGCGCTCTATGAGGTAGGCCTCCTGCACGTTGAAGTTGAACTCGCCTGTGCCCGGCTGCACCGAGCCGCCGCCCATCCGCTTGGCATAGATGCCGTGATCCACCGTGGCCAGCATCTCCTCCAGGCTGTGGTTACCCGCTTCGATATAGGTATTGCGCATACGCGAGGCCGGGGCGAAGCGATAGGATTCGCGCCGTCCCGAGCCGGTGCGGGCATAGCCAGTCTTGAGCGCCCCCATGCGGTCGACCAGAAAGCCGGTCAGCACGCCATCCTTGATGAGCTGGGTGTGCTGGGCCGCCATCCCCTCGTCATCGACGTTGATGGAGCCCCAGGCATTGCCCTGCAAGCCTTCGTCCACCGCGTTGACCACGGGGTTGGCGATAAGCTGGCCCATCTTGTCGTGGAACACCGAGGCCTTCTTGGCGACCGAGGTGGTCTCCAGCAGGTGGCCGCACGCCTCGTGGAAGATGACGCCGCCAAAGCCGCTCTCCATGATGACCGGCAGGGTGCCGCTCGGGCAGGGGGCTGCGCCGAGTTTTACCAGCGCCTGACGGGTGGCGGTGAGGGCCAGTTCGCGCGGGTCTATGAGGGCCGCATGTTCCCAGCCCATCATGGCACCGGGGGCCTCATAGCCCACGCTCTGCTCGCTCCCTTCCATGGCGATGGTCTGGGCCATGATGCGGTTGTAGTGGCGACGATCGGCCACTTGCAGCCCTTCGCTGTTGAAGATCTCCACCTCCTGCTCCCAGCCCAGGGCATTGCCCGAAAACTGGCTTACCTTGGTGCTCTCGGCGCGGGCGGCAGCATCCATGGCATGCAGATAGGCAATCTTCTGCTCCAGTAGTTTGTCAGCACCGAGTGGCAGGGTAACCGGATTGCGGTCTGTGAAACGGGTGAAGTCGAAGGCGGTGGCGGTCACCACTGGGTCGCGTCTGTCTTTGGCCGCCAGCAGGG
>NZ_CDBI01000058.1:0-802 GCF_000820025.1 Aeromonas popoffii | reverse complement strand
GACGATGCGCAGCAGCTCGTTGCGTTCGGCCAGGTTGGTGTAGCCGTAGAGCACTTTGTGGCCGTAGCACAGGCGCACACCTATGCCGAAATCGAGGCCGCCGCTGATATTTTCTATCTGGCTGGAGAGCAGGCTGAGCTGGCTGCGGCGCTTGCGCTCCACAAACAGCTCGGCGAAGTCGGCACCCAGCGCCAGCGCGTGATCGAGCACGTCGCGGGCGATGGCGGGGGCCAACAGGGAAAATGAGGTCATAGAATATCCTTTTCTGGTCTGTTTCCTGTTTGCTTCCGACACCCGTCTGATGGTGTTATGGGGTGTCGATTGCATTGTTGCAGACCAGCACAAAAAAGTCGCTACAGCGTCATGTGATGATACCGATTGAGAAAATCGGTGCGATAACTGCGCCCGGCAGCCCAGATCCTGGCCGCCGGCAGGGAAGATGAACGCCGCAGTGGACCTTGTTTAATCGCTGGTCGCCCCAGGGGGCTAGGTGCAGCTTGCTCCGATCGCATCGGTTGGCGTCACATCCGGGCGAGATCAGAGCAGCTCGTGGATCTCGCCGAGGATCTGGTCGACCCACTGTTCGATGCGGGATTCGGTCTGGTCGTACTGGTTGGCGTCGTCAAGGGCCAGCCCGACGAAGTGACGGCCATCGTCGATCAGCGCCTTGGAGGCGTCGAACTCATACCCCTCGCTGGGCCAGTAACCCACCAGCTTGACCCCCTTGGGCACCAGCTGATCGTGCAGGAGGCCCAGGGCATCCTGATACCATTCGCCATAGCCCAGCTGATCACCCAGGCCG
>NZ_CDBI01000057.1:32934-118945 GCF_000820025.1 Aeromonas popoffii | reverse complement strand
CGGCAGCCTGGCGGGGGGACGCTGGCCGCTGACGCGGCGCACCCCGTTCACCAACCCCGCCAGCGCTTTCTCTCCCAACCGCTTGCCGGCAATGCCTTTGAGCCCCAGCGCGCTGCGGGCGGTGCGGGTGACGCCAGCGAAGTGATCGGCGCTCCAGCGGGCGATGGGCACAAAGCGCTGATACTTTTCGCGGCGCAGCTTCTTGATAAGGCTGCCGGTGTTGATGCCGACCGGGCAGCGGTCTGCACAGAGCCCGGTGGCGGCGCAGGTGTCAATGCCCTGATAGTCAAACAGCCGGGCCAGCTCGCGGGAGGGCTCACCGCTGCGTTCGCGGCGCGACAACTCCCGATAGAGCACGATGCGTTGGCGCGGCGAGAGCGACAGGGTGCGCGAGGGGCAGACCGCCTCGCAAAAACCGCACTCGATGCACGGATCCACGATGGCATCGCTCGCCGGCATGGGTTTGAGGTGGGCAAGGTGGGCTTTGGGGTCGTCGTTGATGATGACACCGGGATTGAGCAGGCCATCGGGGTCGAGCAGTGCCTTGATGCGGCGCATCAGCGCCATCCCCTCCGGCCCCCACTCCAGCTCCACATAAGGGGCCATGTTGCGGCCGGTGCCGTGCTCGGCTTTGAGCGACCCGCCAAAGCGCACCGCGACCAGTTCGGCCACCGCATCCATAAAGGCGCCGTAGCGCGCCACTTGCGCCGGATCATCAAACCCCTGGGTAAAGACGAAGTGCAGGTTCCCCTCCAGCGCGTGGCCGAAGATGATGGCCTCATGATACGCAAACTCATCGAACAGGGCTTGCAGCCCCGCCACCCCCTCGGCCAGACGCTCGACGGGAAAGGCGACATCCTCGATGATGACGGTGGTGCCTGTGGTGCGCACCGCCCCCACTGCCGGGAAGAGCCCCTTGCGAATGGCCCAGAGCCCGGTGCTCTCGCTGGTAAAAGGCACAGAGGCCACCTGAACGAACTCGGCAGCCATGCCCATCACCTGCTCGCAGCGATCGACCAGCGCCTCCTTGCTCTCCCCATGCACCTCGATCAACAGGGCGCAGGCGACCAGGTCCAGCCGTTCAATAAAGTCCGGCAGACCGAGCTTGCCCGCCACCGAGCGCAGGGAACGCCCATCCATCAGCTCCACCGCCGCCACAGGCGCGCTTTTGAGGTGCGAGGTGGCCAGACACGCCTGCTCGGCATCCCTGAACACCAGCAGGGCCGAGGCCTTGTGGGGGTGTTCCGGCACTGTGTCGAGCACCACTTCGGCGATAAAGCCGAGGGTCCCCTCCGAGCCAATCATCAGGTGGGTGAGGATATCGACCGGGTCTGCATGGTCAATGAGGGCATTGATGGCGTAGCCCGTGGTGTTCTTGAGCCGGTATTTATGGCGAATTTTGGCGGTGAGTTCCGTGTTTGCCAGCACATCGGTGCGCAGCGAAGAGAGCCCCGCCAGCAGATCGGGACGGGACTGCGCAAAGGCGGCGCGGCTGTGCGGGTTGCCGCTATCCAATACAGTGCCATCGGCCAGCAACAGGGTCATGGCGTGCAATGTGTGGTAGCTGTTGTGGGCGGTGCCGCAGCACATGCCGCTGGCGTTGTTGGCGGCGATGCCCCCCAGCTTGCAGGCGTTAATCGACGCCGGATCCGGCCCTATCTTGCGCCCCAGGGGGGCCAGATAGCGGTTGGCATCGGCGCCGATCACCCCGGGTTGCAGGGCGATGCGCGCCCCCCCGTCCAAAATACGGTGGCCGCGCCAGCTGTCGGTCAGGGTAATGAGCACCGAATCGCTCAGGGCCTGGCCCGATAGGCTGGTGCCAGCGGCGCGAAAGGTGCACGGCAGGTTCAACTCGCGGCACAGCGCCAGCACGAAGCGCACCTCATCCAAAGAGTCGAGGCGCACGATGCGCTCGGGCACCAGCCGGTAAAAGCTCGCGTCCGTACCGTGGGCGAGGCGCAGATCAGGGTCGCTCACCAGCCGCGCCGGTGGAATACGCGCAAGCAGGGCGGCATCAAACTCGTTCCAGCGCATCAACAATCCTCCACCAGCACTACCAACAGACGGCTCGGGCCGTGGGCACCGTAGGCCAGGGTCTGCTGGATGTCGGCGGTCTTGGAGGGGCCGGAAACCAGCAGCAAATTGGTGGGCATGGCCTGTTGCCAGCCCCCCACCGCCACCAACCCGGCCAGGTTGTCGGCAATGGTGGACGCCGCCAGCAGCGCAATATGACAGGGGGGCACCAGGGAGAGGGTGCGCGGCTCGCCGCCATCAGGTATCAACACCAGGGTGCCGGTATCGGCGATGGCGCCCGCACAGTGGGTGATGCCGGCCTGACGGGTGTCGAACAGCGAGTCCTTCCAGCTGGCGAACTCGCCAGCGGGCGTCAATACCGAGCGCCCGGCGCAAGCCACCGCCACCTCATCTTGCCAGCGGCCACCCTGGCCGCAGGCGAGCCGCGAGATCCCTTCCCCATCCAGCCAGGCGGTCAGTTCGCGGGCAAGGTTCGCCTCCTGTACGGTCAGGATCTCGGCGTGGGCGGCGGTGATCCCGCTAAGGAAACGTGCGCGCCGCGTCTGATCATCCTCACCGCACCAGGGCTGCCAGGCATGCGGTGCAGGCGCAATGGGGGTGGCCGCGCCGCGCAGGCGGTGCAATATGGCCTCTTTGCTCGACATATCAAGACTCCTTTTTTTTCCGGCGCAGCAGGGCGTGCAGGCTTCGGGGGGCGGGCTTGGGGGCCTCGCGGCACTGGGTCCAGGGACCCAGGTGTGTTGGCACAAGAGCCCGCAGCCGACCGGCGACACCGGTCGCGGCGTGATAGATCCGTGGGTGGGTGGCGGCAAAAGCAAAACCCTGCATGGCGAGGGATTCCAGACGACTGCCAGCAGCCCCCTGCCCTGCCAGCGGCTCGCGACCCGGCGCCGCCTCGTGCTTGGCCTCCCGGCGCAGGCGCTGCAGCATGTCGGGAATGGGAATGCGCACCGGGCACACTTCGCCGCAGGCGCCGCACAGGCTCGACGCCGTCACCAGATCGCTGGTGCTTTCGAGCCCCAGCAGATGGGGGGAGATGATCTTGCCGATGGGGCCCGGGTAGATGGTGCCGTAGGCGTGGCCGCCGATGCGGGTGTAGACCGGGCAGTGGTTCATGCAGGCGCCGCAGCGGATGCACTGCAAGGTCTTGCGCAGCTCCTCGTCCCGATAGGCCTGGCTGCGGCCGTTGTCGAGCAGCACCAGGTGCACCTCGTCCGGGCCGTCCAGCTCCCCTTCCCGGCGCGGGCCGCTGATGACATTGAAGTAGGTGGAGATCGCCTGACCGGTGGCCGAACGGGTCAGGGCGCTGTAAAGGGGAGGCACGTCGGAGAGGAACTCCACCACCTTCTCGATGCCGGTGATGGCCACGTGCACGTTTGGCACAGTGGTGCACATGCGCCCGTTGCCCTCATTCTCCACCAGACAGAGGCTGCCGGTCTCCGCCACCGCGAAGTTGACCCCCGACAGCCCCATGCCGGCGCGGCGAAACTCCTCGCGAAGGGCCCGCCGCCCGGTCTGGATCAGTGCGTCCACGTCCGTGGTGGGGGTGAAGTCTTCGAGGTTGTGGGCGAAGGTGTCGCTCACCTCCTGCTTGTTCTTGTGGATGGCGGGCATGATGATGTGGGACGGGGTATCGCCGTCGAGCTGGACGATGAACTCCCCCATGTCGCTCTCGAGGCAGCGGATGCCGTGGCGCGCCATCTCGTGATTGAACCCCACCTCCTCGCTCACCATGGACTTGCCCTTGACGATGGATCTCACCCCGTGTTGCTGGGCGATGCCGAGGATGATGGCGTTGGCTTCGTCGGGCGTCTGGGCCCAGTGCACCCGGATGCCGTTGCGCTCGCAGTTGGCTTCGAGCTGCTCCAAAAGCTCCGGCAGGCGCGAGAGGCAGCGCTGGCGAATTTGCTCGGCGGCATCACGCACCGCCGCCTCCTCGGCCGGGTCGGCAAAGGCATCACGACGCTTGCCGCGCAGATAATCCATGGCGCCGCGAAAGTTCTGGCGCAGCACGGGGTCGGCCAGGGCAGCCTCGGCCTGGGGATGGAAGCGGCGCGGCGAATACTTGGCGTGCTCACTCATGGTGGGCCTCCTTTTTTTCTGCCACAGGCTCGCTGTGGGCGAGCAGGAAACTGGCCAGGTGCATGGCGGGAAGTCTCTTGCCCTGATAGGCCAGGGATCCCTTGATATTGAGCAGGCACCCCCAGTCGGCGCTCACCAGGGTGTCGGCACCGGTCGCCAGCAGGTGGCGGGTCTTGTCCTCCACCATGGCCTGGCTGATGTGGGGGTGGCGCACCGAGAAGGTACCGCCAAAACCGCAGCATTCACTCTCGTAGGCCTGCTCATGCAGGGTGACGCCCTCAAGCTGGCCCAGCAGGGCTCGGGCTCGACTGTGCACCTGCATCTCGCGCCTGGCCGAGCAGGAGGTGTGCATGACGATGCTCGCCTCCCCCACTCCGTGCCAGCGCACCCGGCAGATCTGGGCCAGAAACTCGGTGAGTTCGAACACCCGCTCGCAGAAGGCCGCAACCTCGGGGTTGCCGGGAAAGAGACGACCATAGTGATGGTGCATCATGCCGCCACAGGAGCCAGAGAGCACCACCACCGGCCAAGGCTCGGGGAAGAGCGCCATCTGGCTTTGCGCCACCTTGCGCGCCTCCTCTTCATGGCCGGAGGTGTAGGCCGGCTGTCCGCAGCAGGTCTGTTTCTCGACAAAGTGCACCCTTATCCCCTCCCGCTCGAGCAGGGCGATGGCATCGAGCCCCGCCACCGGGTCGAACAGATCCACCAGACAGGTGGCATAGAGATAGACATCGGCCGGCTTGGCCGGATAGACCCGCATTACCTTCATCACTTGCTCTCCTTACTTCAATTGCAGCAGTGCGTCCGAGATGTGGAAGCTGTACATGAGCGCCAGCCCGATCAGGCCGGTGGCCAGCAGGTAGTAGAGCGTGGGTAGCGCTGTCTTGCGCAACGTCGCCCCCTCACGGCCGAGCAGCCCCACGGTGGCCGACGCCGCCACCACGTTGTGAATGGCAATCATGTTGCCGGCCGCCGCCCCCACCGCCTGCAGCGCCAGCATAGCGGCGGTCGATACGCCGAGGGTCTGGGCCACTTCAAACTGGAACTGGCTGAACATCATGTTCGACACAGTGTTGGAGCCGGCGATAAAGGCCCCGAGCGCCCCTATGGTGGCGCTCAGGGCCGGGAAGAACTCCCCCACCAACCCTGCGGCAAAATTCGCCGTGGTCACCGGCATGCTGGCGAGATCCGCCCCGTTCACGCCGGAGTTGATGAAGAGGCGCACCATGGGCACGGTGAAGATGAGCACGAAGCCGGCCCCGATCAGGGTACGGCTGGACTCCCCCAGTGCCCGGCCAAAGGGGACAAGGGAGCGCGATTGCAGCAGGGTGGCCAGCAGGGCGCAGAGCACCAGCAGGCCCCCCGGCAGGTAAAGCGGTTCAATGGAGGCGCTCACTCCCGGCTCCCCCAGCAGGTCTGTGAAGGCAAGGCTCACCGACAAGAGGCTTGCCTTGAACCCGGGGCTGACCCGGCTTGCCACCAGCAGGAGTGCCAGCGCCACATAGGGCATCCAGGCCAGCAGCAGCGACATGGGGCGGGCGGCAGCCGTTTTCAGATCGAGCTTGAGGGAGCCCAGCCACTCGGTCGGCCACTCGTTTTCAGGGGCGAAATCCCACCCGGTTTTGGGCACCAGAAAGCCGGCCCGCGCCGCCGTTACCACCAGCGCCAACCCCACCAGACCGCCGATGAGGGACGGGAACTCGGGACCAAGCAGCATACCGGTCAGGGCATAGGGCACGGTGAAGGCCAGCCCGGCGAAGAGGGCGAACGGCAATATGGCGAGCCCCTCGGTCCAGCTGCGGTGACGGCCAAAGAAACGGGTCAGCATCATCACCATCAGCACCGGCATCAGGGTGCCGACGGTGGCGTGAATGAGGGCCACGTTGGTGGTGATCTGCTGCAGGTAAACCTCCCAGCTGCTGCCGCCTGCACTCAGGGTCTGGCCGATAGTCTGGCTGTCGAGCCCCTTGTTGATCCCTACCAGAATGGGGGTACCCACAGCACCGAATGATACCGGCGTGGACTGGATCATCATGCCGAGCAGCACGGCGGCGAGCGCCGGAAAACCGATGGCCACCAGCAGGGGAGCGGCGATAGCGGCTGGCGTACCAAAGCCCGAGGCCCCTTCGATAAAGGCGCCGAAGCACCAGGCGATGATGATGGCCTGGATACGCCTATCCGGCGAGATGTTGGTAAAGCCGCTGCGGATCGCCGTGATGGCGCCTGTGTGTTTGAGGGTGTTGAGCATCAGGATGGCGCCGAACACGATCCAGAGCACGGTCAGCGTGATCAACAACCCCTGCAGGGTAGAGGCGATCACCCGGGTCGGGCTCATCTGCCAGCCCCACAGGGCGATCAAGACGGTCAACAGAAAGGCGATGGGCATGGCGCGTTTGGCGGGCCAGTTGAGGCCGACCAGCAGCACGGCGGCCACCAGGATCGGCGAGAAGGCCATCAGGGCCAGCAGGGTGTCTGTCATCATTGCGTCCTTGTCCGAGTGGTGCAGAGGTGCACCTTGTTGTCTTTTTGTTAAGCGGACGTGACCTTACTCTCTTCCCTTTTCGCGATATATGGAAATAATGAACAACATTAATTCCAAAAGTTGATCAATATGGCCCGTAGCGACGACCTCATTCTCTTCGCCCAGGTGGTGGAAGCCGGCTCCTTCAGCAAGGTGGCTGAACAAAATTCCCTTACAAATTCAGTGGTTAGCAAACGAATTGGGCGCCTGGAGGACGATCTCGGGGTGCAGCTGCTCTATCGCACCACCCGCAGCCTCACCCTGAGCGAGGCGGGCAAGGAGCTTTATCAGGGTGCCAAAAATGTGAAGGCCGCCGCACTGGACGCTTTCGACGCCGTGGCGGGGTTTGGTGAAAAGGTGAGCGGCCATGTGCGCATGTCGGTGCCCACCATTTCGGGGGAGCTGCTGCTGGCAGACGCGGTGGCCGACTTTTGCCAGCAGCACCCTGGGCTCACGGTGGAGATGTCGCTGGAGAATCGCTTCGTCAATCTGGTGGAAGAGGGGTTTGACCTGGTCATTCGCACCGGCTATCTGGATGACTCGAGTCTTATCGCCCGTCACATCCTCGATTCCCAGTGGGTGATCTGCGCCTCCCCCGGCTACGTGCGCCGCTTCGGAGCACCGCGCGTGCCCTCCGATCTGCTGGCACACAACTGCCTGCGCTACGCCTACCAGAGCACGGGCGCCTCGGAGTGGGCCTTCAGGGGGGAGAACGGCAACTATCTCTTGTCGGTGTCGGGCAGCTTTTGCACCGACAACGCCGGGGCCCTGCGCAAGGCGGCACTGGGGGGGCGCGGCATCGTCTATGTGCCGCGCTGCCTGGTCTATCACGATCTGATGAACGGCGAGCTGGTGGACCTTTTTCCCGATCAGGTGGGCAAGAAACTCGGCATCTACGCCGTCTACCCCTTTACCCGTCAGCCGCCGCGCAAGATAAGGCTATTGATCGAGCACATCCGCCAGCGCTACCTCGACATCGCCCATTACTTCGGGTGAGTGGATGAGGTCTGGCGGGCGATAAAGTCCAGCGTGGTGCGATTGAACAGCTCCGGCTGCTCCACATTGCAGACATGGCCGCACTGTTCGATCACCGCCAGCGAGGCGCTGGCATCGCGGGCCACCTGCTCGCGCACCGGTGCCAGGAACATGTGATCCTCCTCCCCCATCACATAGAGGGTCGGGATCGGCAGGGTGCGCTCCTTGAAGTAACGCATCAGCGGATTGACCTCGGTGGCGAGGCGGAACCAGCGTTTGAACTCCTTCTGGCACAATTTACGCGCCTCGCGCACGAACAGGTTGCGCGACTCCTGATGGTGCTGGCGCGGCATGATGATAAAGGCGAACAGCCGGTAGAGCCACATGTAGGGCAGGATGTGCTGGCCGACCCGGCCAAGCTGCACCAATACCCGGGAGCGAATATCAAGTCGCAGTATGGCGCCGCCCAGCACCATGCTCTTGACCCGCTCCGGGCAGAGCTCCGCCAGATGGCGAATAAGGATGGTGCCCAGCGAAATGCCGACAAAGTGGGCGCAGCGGATATTGAGATGATCGAGCAGGCGTACTATGTCCTCAGTCACGGCTCGAAAGCTGTAGTGACCCTTGACCACCTGCTGCAACCGGTGAGACTGCCCGTGGCCGCGCAGGTCCAGCAGCAGCACGTTGAAGTGCTCGCGATAGGCGCGCAGCTGCTTGAACCAGATGGAGGAGCTGCCACCGGCACCGTGCACGAATACCACCCAATCCCTGTCGGGGCCAAGCTCGAACGTCTTGTGATACAGCATCTTGCGACTCCCTCATCGACGGCATTGGGGTATAGTAGGCGCGCATCTTAACAGATATTCTCACCCGACTAATACGTTTGCATGGCAACTGGCGAGGAACCTGAGCATGGAGTTGACGAGTTTGAGAGCCTTTCTGCTGACCCTGCCGGGCGCCACCGAAGACACGCCGTTTGGCCCGGAGATCCTGGTCTACCGCATCGCCAGCAAGATGTTCGCACTGGTGGATTGGCAAGCAGCGCCGCTCACCATCAACCTCAAATGCGAGCCCGACCTTGCCCTGCTGCTGCGGGAGATCCACCCCGAGGTCACACCCGGCTGGCACATGAACAAGCAGCACTGGAACACGGTGACCCTGAGCGACACCCTGGCCTGCGATCTGTGGCAAGGCTGGGTGCACCACTCCTATGAGCGGGTGGTCGCTGGCCTGCCCAGGGCCAAGCGGCCGCAAGCCCCGACACTATGATGTCTGTGAGCCACCCCATGCCAAAGCAGCCCAATCTGGTCCCGCTGAGCGAGCAGCATATCCCCGCCCTTATCATCCTGTTCGAGCAGTCGGTGCGCCAACGCGGCCCCGAACACTACAGCGAGGCGCAGGTGGAGCAATGGGCCCTCGGCGCCCATCATCCGGGCCTTGCCAGCCAGTTGCGTGATCACCACGGCTGGGTGCTGGAGCAAGGGGGCGCCGTACTCGGCTTTGTCACCCTCAGCGACGATGGTCACCTGAGCCTGCTCTATGTGAGCGCCGACCATCAACGGCAGGGGCTCGGTGGCCGCTTGCTCGACACTGCCCTCAACCAGGCCGGTCGGCTCGGCATCAAGACCCTGACGACGGAGGCCAGTGCCTTCAGCTATGGACTATTTTTACGGTATGGCTTTCAGCTGACCGGATTGGAAAGCGTGGAGCGCGGCGGGGTCGGTTTTATCCGCTATCGTCTGCACTGGCGCTTGCCAAGCTAGGTCCAGCCACTAAAATACGCACAGTTTTTCCGTATTGTTGAGGATTTAAGCCGCCATGGTTGTAGAAAGCGAAGGCTATATCGCCCTGATTGAGTATCTGGTGGAGAGTCTGGGGCTGTTTGAAGCCCAGCAACAGAGCAGTGGTGAACAGACCATCGAAGATCTGGTGAGCAGCCGGGTCGCTGGCAACCTGATGGCCATCTGCGAACAGAACCCGCAGCTCGATCCCAAGTTGCGCTTCATGATCATGCAAGAAGCCGATGCCGTGGTCGCCGATCTGGAAGAGGTGCTCTCCGCCGTCTGGCTGCGCGCCCCGACCCCGCCCCAACAAGCCTTTCTCGAAGAGTTCATCGATCTCATCAAGAACCTGTTTGACGGCGCCATCAGCTAGCCCGTCGAGACAGCTTGTCGCCGTGGCGCACACTCGAGCGCCGAATATCCCCGCCAACAGCCTAAATGAAAAGGGCCGCCTTCAACGGGCAGCCCTGCTTGCTATCATTTCAACTCATCAAGCTTTTCAATGACTTTTAATGAATATCGAGGCAAGAAATGTGTCTGGTCTTGGCTTCCATCCTTGGAAGCTACCCAGTTAGGCAAGGTCGCTCCGCTTTAGTTCCCGGCCATGACCCATTTTTTTACGATTTTTTTCACTGCGCTGACACTCAGCTTGTTCAGCGCTACCTGACCGCCAAAAAAAGCCGCAAATGCAGCTCTTTTTCATATGGTAAACAGGGCGTTGTCGAACGCGGCACAGCCTCTTAGCGAGTCAGGCTCGGCGGCAAACAGACACCTATGCCACCCAGTCCGCAATACCCTTCCGGGTTCTTCTCCAGATATTGCTGATGGTAATCCTCTGCGTAATAAAAGGGCGCCAGCGGCAAGATGCGGGTACTGATGGCGCGGCTGTCACCACTGGCCATCATGGCCTGTTGATAGGCCGCCATGCTCTGCTGGGCGATGACCTGCTGGCTCTCGTCGGCATAGAAGATCACCGACCGGTACTGGGTGCCGATGTCACCGCCCTGGCGCATACCCTGGGCCGGATCATGCTGCTCCCAGAACAGCTTGAGCAGATCGCCGTAGCTGATCACCTTGGGATCAAATACCACCTGCACCGTCTCGGCATGGCCGGTCAGCCCGCTGCACACCTCTTTGTAGGTCGGATTCTGGGTAACACCGCCCTGATAACCGGCTGCGGTGGAGTAAACCCCGGGCTGTTGCCAAAACAGGCGCTCCACCCCCCAGAAACAGCCCATGCCAAACCAGGCTACCGCCATCTCTTCAGGCCAGGGGCCCTGGGTCAGGTGGCCATTGACCGCATGTTGCTGGCCAATCACCATCGTCTCGCGGCGTCCCGGCAGCGCGTCTGCCGGTGAAATAATCTGTTCCATGAACCCTGTCCTTGTATAAAAACCTGTGCGATTGCACAGCTGACGAAAAGGAGTCTCGAAGATAACAGGTTATGAGCCGGGATCAACCAAGGCCGCAGCCACGCTGGGGTAGCGGCATCCTTCAGCACCCGGCAATCGCCCGATGAGGTCCCTCATCCCCTGTCAGCCCAAATGGTGGCAAAAAACGTAAAAATCAATATTTAGTCTTGATTTGTGAATTTATTTTCATATATTGAGCCCATTGCTGTTTTTTTATGGAAGAAGCCTCAAGTGCGTGAACGTGAACCCAGCCTGGTCTATGCCTTTCGGCAGTCTACCCCCTATGTCAACGTGCACAGAGGTGCCACCTTCGTGCTGATGATGGGCGGGGAAGCCATCTGCCACCCCAATTTTGCCAATATCGTCAGCGATATCGCCCTGCTACAGACCTTGGGTATTCGCCTGGTGCTGGTGTTTGGCTCACGCCCGCAAAATGATGAGGCGCTGGCTCGCGCCGGTATCGAGGCCCAGTACCACAGACGGATCCGGGTCACGGATGATGCCAGCTTCACCATCATCAAACAGGTGTGTGGCGGCCTGCAGTACGACATCACCGCCCAGCTCTCCATGGGGCTGGCCAACACCCCCATGCAGGGGGCGCGCATCAGCGTGGTGAGCGGCAACTTCGTCACCGCCCAGCCGCTGGGGGTAGATGATGGCATCGATTTTTGCCACAGCGGTCGGGTACGCCGCATCGACGTGGAGGGGATCACCCGCCAGCTGGATAAGAAGAGCCTGGTGCTCATCTCCCCCATCGGCTGCTCGGTCACCGGCGAGAGCTTCAACCTGAGCTCGGAAGAGGTCGCCCGCCGGGTGGCGGTGGATCTGAAAGCAGACAAGCTCATCTGTTTCAGCAGCACTCAAGGGGTGATGGACAGACATGGCGAGGCCATCTCCGAGCTCTTCCCCGAGCAGGCCGAAGAGCTGCTGGTGGAGCTGGAGCAAGCAGGGGAAGAGATGTCCGGTACCGCCCGCTACCTGCGCGCGGCCATTGCCTCCTGCCGTGGCGGCGTGCCCCGCTCCCATCTGGTGAGCTATCAGGATGACGGCGCCATGCTGCAGGAGCTGTTCAGCCGCGACGGCCTTGGTACCCAGATTGTGCGAGAAAGTGCCGAGCGGGCCCGCGCCGCCACCATAGAAGATATCGGCGGCATTCTCGATCTCATCCGCCCGCTGGAGGAAGAAGGGATCCTGGTGCGCCGCTCCCGCGAGCAGCTGGAGATGGAGATCGACAAGTTCACCATCATAGAGCGCGACGGCCTCATCATCGGCTGCGCGGCGCTCTACTGCTTCATGGAAGAGGCGATGGCGGAGATGGCCTGCGTCGCCATTCACCCCGAGTATCGCAACTCAAACCGGGGGGATCAGCTGGTAGCCAAGGTGGCCGAGCGGGCCAAGCGGCTCGGCATTCGCCGTTTGTTCGTGCTCACCACCCGCTCCATTCACTGGTTCCGGGAACGGGGCTTCGATCCACTGGAGGTGGAAGACCTGCCAGTGGAACGGCAGCACTTCTACAACTGGCAGCGCCGCTCTAAAGTTTTGTCAAAGACCATTTCGTAAGTTATTGATCTTGTGTCGGGTTGTCGCCGATTGTTAACTTTTTCACAATCTCGATTGACAGTGCAATCCAGCGCAGGGTATTTCTAATTGTACTCCACCGCCTGCGGTGGAGCCAGAAGAGGAGCGCTGCCCAGGCAGCCCGAGGAAGGACACCAGCGTCCGATGAACTTGGGTCAGGGGGAGCAGCGCCGAGACGAGTGAGGCAACTGGATACCTCAACGTCGGCTGCGGGGGCTGAATCCCCCGGGCTGTCATCGGTAGTGGTCATCCCCCACCGAGCCCCACAAGGGGCTGGTACGGGATGGGCTCTGCAGGTGGAGTGCTTCTGGCCGGGATAGCTTCTCTGATTCCTGCCATTTTCAGCCTCCTCCTCTCTTTTTGCCCGATGGATCCAGATTTTTCAATTAAGACAGGAGTAAGCAATGAGCCCGATCAATGTCGCCAAGTTTGGCGGAACCAGTGTCGCCAATGCCGCAGCCATGAACCATTGCGCCGACGTGGTGCTGGCCAATCCGGCCACCCGGGTGGTGGTCCTGAGCGCCAGCGCCGGTGTCACCAACCTGCTGGTGGCACTTGCCCAGGGCGATCTGGACGAGGCTGGCCAGGAGGCTCAGCTGGCTAAACTGGCCGAGATCCAGCAGGCCATACTGACGGCGCTGGGCGACCCAAGCGATGTGAGTACCCTGATCCATGCCACCCTCAGCGAGATCCGCACCATGGCGCGCCAGGCCAGTCAGCATACGGATGCCGAGCTGGCCGATCGCCTCATCGCCTGCGGCGAGCAGATGTCCACCCGCCTCTTTCACGAGCTGCTGCGCCAGCGCGGCGTCAAGGCTCACTGGCAGGATGTACGTCAGCTGATGCGCACCGACAGCCGCTTTGGCAAGGCGACCGTGGATCTCGCCGCCACCCGCGTCCTCTGCCAGCAGGCGTTGGCCCCCCTGCTCGGCGACAGCCTCATCATCACCCAGGGCTTCATCGGCTCGGATGCCGACGGTCGCACCACCACCTTGGGTCGGGGCGGTTCCGATTACAGCGCAGCACTGCTTGCCGAAGCGCTGGATGCGAGCAGCATAGAGATCTGGACCGACGTGCCCGGTATCTACACCACGGATCCGCGCCTCGTCACCCGCGCCCGCCCCATCCCCGAAATAAGCTTCGTCGAGGCGGCCGAGATGGCCACCTTCGGCGCCAAGGTACTGCACCCGGCCACCCTGCAGCCTGCGGTACGCCAGGACATACCCGTGTTTGTCGGCTCGGCCAAGGATCCGGCGGCCGGCGGCACCTGGATCCGTGCCAGCACCCGCACCAGCCCGCTGTTTCGCGCCGTGGCCCTGCGCCGCCAGCAGGTGCTGGTCACCCTGCACAGCCTCAACATGTTCCACGCCTATGGCTTCCTGGCCGAGGTGTTTGGCATCCTGGCCCGTCACCGCATCTCGGTGGATCTCATCACCACGTCGGAGGTGAACGTGTCGCTCACCCTGGATCACACCGGCAGCCAGAGCAACGGCGAACCCATGCTCAGTGACAAGGTGCTGGCCGAGCTGGGTCAGCTGTGCAAGGTAAAGGTCGAAACCGGGCTGGCCCTGGTGGCACTCATCGGCAACCGCATGAGCGAGGCGGCCGGGGTGGGCAGCCAGGTCTTTGACGCCATCCGCGAGCACAATATCCGTATGATCTGTTACGGCGCCAGCACCCATAACCTCTGCTTCCTGGTCAAGGAAGAGGAGGCTGGCCACATCGTCAACCGCCTCCACCAGGAGCTGCTCGACTGAGCCAGCCGGGATTTGACACTGCATAAATGAGGGGCACCCAGGGTGCCCCTCATTACGTTGCTACGAGTGTCATCGACCTAGATACCCGTGCCCGCTTAGACCACCAGGGTGGGCACCGGCAGCAGACAGGCGCAGATCTCCTCGCGCAGGCCAGCAAGCCGGGCCAGCAGCGCCGCCTGGTCGAGCCCGGCTTCGTCCGGCCCCAAGTTGTCCACCAGCTCGGCGAAGTGCTCGGTCACCGCCCGCTCCAGCCAGTCGAGCCGACGCAGGGTGAGCGGGCCGCAGCTCTTGCCGCTGAGATCATCCTGGATGTCGAGCCTGTGGCTGCGATACATGTCGCGCCACCAGTTGGCGGCGAGCGCCGCGTCGCTGGCCAGTGCCGAGCTCCACTCCCCCTGCAAGCCCTGCAAGCGGGCCAGCACGGGGGCGCTGGCGCCCTCCCGTGTCAGGTATTGCAGCTCGCGCTGCACCCAACTCAGGCAGAGGCCGCGCCAGTAGCGAAATTGCGGCAGAGGGTCCGGCTCGTCAAGCCAGAGGCCCGAGAGAGTGCGGGTCTCCAGCCGCTCGGGCACATGAAACTGGGGATCGGCGAGACCGTTTGAGTTGAATTCATGATGGGGATCGAACGGCCACATGTAGCCAAAGTCGAACACTGTGATCTGCTGGCCATCGTCGAGCAGGTTGCCCGGGCTCGGATCCCAGTCAAACCAGCCCCAGTGGGCAAGCTCGGCCTGCACCGCCAGCATCTGGGCCAGATTGCGCTCGTTGAGATCATGCACAGGCACGCCCCGCAGCCAGGGGGAGATAAGCAACCCGGCCCGGGCCGAACCGAAGCAGGTACAGACCACATTGGAGAGAATGGTGGGGTGCAGCTCGCGCAGGGCCTCTATCTCGCGTCGCCGCTCCAGCTCGGTCAGGAAGGCGGTCTTGCCATCGACGTTGGCCACCAGGGAGTCGTGCCGGCGCCGTTTCAGGCACCAGTGATGTCCCTCCACCTTGAGGTGAAACACCTCGGCGGTGAGGCCATGACGATACACCTTGAGCACGGTGGGATGATCCGCCTTGAGCCTCACCAGCTGCGCCAGTGGCAAGGGGCAATCCCGCTCGCGCCCAATCCGGATCTCCTCCTTGCTCTCCAACATGCGGAGCAATCTTGCCTGACGTGCCGCTACCTTGGGATTCATACATGCACCTCCATCATTATTGAGAGACTAAGCAGTAAGGCAGGCACAGACCAGAGGCAAAGCGTCATGATGACGCTTTCATCACAGAATGAGTGTGACCGTCCGATCCGGATCACAGTTTGCATGGCTTCATGGTCACGACATATTCATTGTCTTGTCATTAAATTGACAACAAGGAACAAGCCCCCCACCATCGGGTCAAATTAAATGCAGCAGCCAGTTGCCGTCATCACTCGCTCAAAGGATGAGCTCATATGAAAGTCCCCCCTTCAGCACGCTTGTCAGCCAGGGTACCCAGCCTGCCCTCTCTGCTGCTTGGCGTGCTGGCCGCGCTGCTGCTGCTGACCCTGATACTGCCGCTGATTAATCCCGGCAGCTGGCTAGGTCGGGCCCAGCCGCTGGTACTGGGGCCTGCCGATCAGCCGATCGCCACCCTCACCCGTCACGCCCTGCTCTACAAGAGCGACAGCCGAGGCCTCTACCTGGTGGTACGCAGCCAGTGGCAGTTGCAGGGGCCGCTGCAGGAAGGGGACAGGGTTCGGGTGGAGTTGCTCAACGAACGGGGGGAGCGGATCGATCAACTGAATCAAGCGGTATACAAGCGGCAGGTGTGCCGCGAAACCCGCTGTACCCTAGATCTCAACAGCACACTAAGGGCGCCAGACGATGCCCTTTCCAGCCGCTATCAGCTGCGGATCGGCCTGCTGCTGGCGGATCGCCCCGAGAGCGCAGACTTCAGCCAGATCCTGCAGACCCTGCCGGAGCAGGGCTTCAACCTCAGCTACCTCTTCACCAGTATGGTGCTGGTGCTGGCCCTGAGCGCCGCCGTGCTCAGAACCGTGCTGCCCCGCCTCAGACGCAGCTTGCGCTGGCGGATCATCGGCAGCCTGCTGCTCGGCAACCTCACCTTCGTGCTACTGCACGGCTTCGTGGTGTTCAAACTGGGGGAATTTCTGCTCTGGTCCGGTTTCAGGCCCGAGCACTACTACCTCGCCTGGGGCAGCATGGTGCTGGGCTGGAGCCTGTGTGCACTGGCGGGTTTCAATCTTTACATGGGGCTGGTCTTTACCGCACTTTCCGGAATCGGTTTGCTCGCCAACTTCATGAAAATTGCCATCTACGGGGTGCCGCTGGGCGGGGACGATCTCGGCAACCTGCTGGCGCTGCTGCGTATCCTGTTGGGGCAACATCCCGTGTTGCCAGTGCTGGGCGCCAGCCTGCTGCTGTTTCTCTGCTGGCGTTTCGCCCTGTCACGCTGGATCCTGCGCACCGCCGCCGCCACCGCCGCCTTCTTTGCTCTGTGTGTATTCGCTACCCAGACCGGCAACAAGCTGCTGGGAGCCAACATTCGCTACGTGGACAGGGCGGTCAACTATCACAGGGACATCATACGGGCCGGCCCTGGCCTCTACCTGTTCAATCTGGTGGACGAGATGCTGCAAAACGGCAGCGTGTTTCGCTACCCCTTGCAGATCAACGAGTTCACTCCCCAGCTCAGCCATGCGAGCGAGGTGCAACCCCCCCGCTTCGATCTGGTGATAGTGCTGCAGTACGAGTCGCTCTGGCTCGGTTGGCAGGGCAAGATCTGCGCCCCACCCCCTACCCTGAGCCTGCCCGCCAGCGTGCAGCAGTGGCACAAGACCATCCACTCTCCCACCACGGGCGGCATGACGGTGCTGGCCGAATTCGAGATGAACACGGGCCTGCCGGTGGGACTGCTCAGGCAAGGGGTCGTGCCCTACTACTACCTCTCCGAGCAGGTGCCCGGCCTTGCGCAAAGTGCCAAGCAAAGTGGCTACAAGACCCTGTTTGCCCACCCCTATGTGGAGAAGTTCTGGGGCCGCGCCAAGGCGATCCCGGCCCTTGGTTACGAGGAGCGCTGGTTCGATAGCCACTTCACCACGCTCGAACATAAAGGGCTCTATATCTCGGATGATGCCCTGATCGATCACCTGCTCAAGCGCAGCGAACAGGATAACCAGCCATTGTTTGCCTATGCGGTCACCATGCAGGGCCATGGCCCCTTCGACGGGGATCGCTATCAGGCCCAACAACTCGACAAGGCCTGCCCTGATCAGAGCGCGGCAGAGCGCCAGCTGCTCAACACCTACTACACGGGCGTGGTGGATGCCATGGCCTCGCTGGAGCGGCTGCTCAAGACTCTGGACCAGTCCGGCAAGCGGTATCTGGTGGTAGCCTTTGGCGATCACCAGCCGTTCCTGATGTCGGCAGGCAAGGGGATTCATGGTGACAAACCGCCTCGCGATGCCACTTACCAGATCCCCATGATGGCCTTTACCCGCAATGATGGTGGTATCTCACTCGCGCAGCAGTTTGCCCCTGTGCGCCAGCTCTACCAGATGGGCCAGGCCACCCGCCAGCTGCTGGCGGGAGACTTGACCCCGATCCCGGAGCTGGCCCTGCTCCATCCTGTGCTGGGTGAAGAGAAGGGATTCGACCCATCAAGTCTGGTGCCGCAGATCCGCGCCAGCTTCCGGCCCGATGCCCTGCCCTGATCCCGAACCTGAGAACGGCAAAGAGGCCGCTGTTGCGGCCTCTTTGCATACTACGGTTGACGGGATGACTCACTCGCCAAGCCAAGGTTCGCACAAGGTGAGCGTCTGGGCATCGAGATCCAGCTCAGCCTCGATGCCAAGAGGCAGGGTCAGCATGGGGTGGGTGTGGGCGCAGTCAAACTCCGCCAGGATAGGAAAGGCCGGCTCCCCCACGACCTCCAGCAGGATATCGAGCGGCCGCTTGCCACTGCCCTGATGATCGAACAGCTCGTGCTTGCCGAGAACCAGGGCGCCGATGCGGTCAAACACCCCGCACAGCTTGAGATGGGCAAAGGAGCGCTCCACCGTATCCGCTGTCAAGAGGCTGTCTTCCAGCAGCAGAATATCCCCGCGCGCGATGGCTGGCATATAGGGGGAGTCCCAGATCCCCGCCATGGTATTGAGGTTGCCACCCACCAACCGTCCCCGCACCCGACCAGCCCCCACCGAGATCTGCCGGTTAGGCTGACACTGCTTGGCCCGCGTCTGGTTTTCCCAATCGAGCCGCTCGTCGGTCCAATAGGCAGGGGTCGGCAAGGTATGAGGCACGGCGCCCCCACCAGCCAGGCAGATCTGGCTAAACCCGGCCAGGGTCTCATCCACCAGCGGTGACAATTCACCGAACGAGGCCACCAGCGCCGGGCCATAAAAGGTAACGAGGCCGGTTTTGGCATAAATGCCGAGCAGCAGGGCCGTCACGTCCGAGTAGCCGATGATGATCTTGGGATCCCGTTTGAGCGCATCAAAATCGAGATAGGGCAACAGGGAGTTGGAATTGCTGCCGCCAATCACCGACATGATGCAGCGCACCTCGGGGTCGCGAATAAGGGCATTGAGCTCTTCGGCCCGCGCAGCGATGGAGCCGGATCGCCAGTGATCCTGCTGGCCGGTCAGGCTGCCCGCCTTGAGCCTGAAGCCCTGCGCTTCCAGAAAAGCCCTTGCGCGAGCAAAGCGATGTGGCGCCCAGGCCGTGGCCGCGCTGGAGGGGGAGAAAAAACCTATGGTATCGCCAGGTTTAAGCCCTGGCGGCTTGAGTAACGTCATCGCAAGAAATCCTGTTCCGAATATGGCCATCCAGGGCATGGCGCCCACAAAAGAGGACTCATAATAGCCACTCCATGACCCTGCCGTCACCAGGAAAAGATGACAGCGTCAACGTACTGGTCAGCTCCAACCGGTGGATGATCACGGGCTCAAGCCCAAGCATGGGGGTGCTGAACGATCTACTCGCTCGTCGGTTTAGAGCCGCACTGCGTATGGAGGCTGACCATCAAGAGCAGGTAGCGGATCGGTCGCCATCCACCGACACCGGGGCGCAAAAACTGAAAAACCGACAGCTGGTTGCCGGTTTTTCAGTTTTCTCACGGGATCAGACCAACACGGCGGTACCGCTGATGCTGACCATCAGCATGCTGCCGTTTTGCCCCACCACCTCGTAGTCGATATCGATGCCGACCACCGCATTGGCCCCCAGTGCGCGGGCACGTTCTTTCAGCTCATCGAAGGCAATCTCGCGGGCACGGGCCAGCTCTTTTTCGTAAGCACCGGAGCGGCCGCCTATGATGTCGCGGATCCCGGCAAACAGATCCTTGAAGATGTTGGCGCCGAGGATGGCTTCGCCAACGACGATGCCGCGATATTCACGAATGGTCTTGCCTTCCAAAGTGGGGGTGGTTGAGAGGACCATCTTGGTTTCCTTATCGATTGTACTGGGGGGAGAGCCTAAAACAGCGATAGTTTCCAGGCAAGCAAACAGACTCGATACGTGTCTGTTGGATCATGGCGGCTGGTGTTGGGAGGGGCAGGATCTGCAGAGAGTCGACTGGTTGGATCCTGCAGGCATCAGCCAACGGACGACAACGCCGAGCAACCGGCACAACAAGCACCAAAAGGCGCTCATTAGCCGATTTGGCTCAAACTTCAAGTGATACAAGTGTCAGTTGTGACCCATTTCGCCTTTCCATAGGGTGAGTCTGTCCCGGCCCTACGCCGGAGACTGACCCACTTCGTCACGAGGACAGCATCATGATGCAGCTCGACACCCGACCACCTCACCCCAGCCCCTCAACGCGGGTACGTTTCCACGCAAGCCACCTCGCCGAAGCCGGTACGGAGGCCACGCCATGACCACGATCACCACACTGGATCTGGGGGATCAAGGCCTGCTGGCAGCCTACCTGTCTGCGGCCTCACCGGCCCTACTCAACCAGAGCTATGCCAATCTGCTGCTGATGCAGCAGTCCCTGGCCAGGAGTGAGCTCGACTCATCTTTGGCCGTCAAGATTGAGGCCTACCAGGCGCAGATGCTCAACCAGGCGCGCTACTACCAACAAGATAACCTGCCTGGCTTTATCAATCTGATGAGCCATGGCTCGAATTTCTACGCCCTTGTCGCGGCGTTCAACCGGCTGCTCGGCCAGGATGACGATGCGGCTGTGCTGGCCGGGCGAGCCCGGTTGGCAGAACAGCTGACCTCGCTGGCCGATCAGGCCCAGAGTTACCGGCTCACGGCCCAGGCGCTCAATACCCGATTCCAGATCGCCTGGGGTTCGCTGCGTCCCCTGATGGACAACTTCCTTGGGGTGATCACTCGGCTCGAGCAGGATCTGATCGCCGACGCCCAGCGCCAGGCCAAGGCCATCGACGCACTGAACCAGGCCATAGCGGCAAACATTCAGGCCATTGTCGACGAAGGTGGCAAGGCCGGTGACGGCGTAGGCCAACTGGGCCGCGCTATCGTGACCTCGTTGGCGCTGGAGGAAACCCCCGCCGGCAAGCCTGCCGCGAGTCAAAGCTCGGCCAAGGGGTCAGACCAGCAGACCCAATACATGATCTCCGGTATCCAGGCCCTGTCATCCGGCATAGCCGGTGCCAGCCTGGCAGCCAAGGAGCTCAAGGCCAATACCCAGAAACTGGCACTGGCCTACCAGGCGCTGGCCGAGACCAACGCCATACTGACGGTCGCAAAGTCGGTGCAGGCCCAAAACCAGCTGTTTGTCAGCACCTACGAGACGGTAGCCCGGGCGATCACTGGCCTGCCCCTGGGCTGGCAAAAGGTGGCCGACGCCTATCAGAGCGCCGTACCCGTGGTGGCCGACCTCAACAACAGCGGCGATGTACGTCTGCTCAGGCGCACCCTGGCGCTGAATACCCAATCCTGGCAACAGCTCTCCGATCAGGTGAGTGACATCAAGGCCGCCTACGCCGGCAACGGCGTCCTGCCCGACGCTTAATCCCACCATAAAAGGACGATATACATGATGAATGCAACCATCTCCATGGACCAGAGCATGGCCGGTCAGGCCGGGCAAGCGCTGCAGATCCAGACCTATTGCAACAGCGTCAAGCAACAAGTGCCAGTGGACTTCAGCCAGTTCCCGAATCTCAAGGAGAATCAGACCCAGATCAACCAGGGACTGGACGTCGCCAAAGGGCATGCGGACCTGTACCTCAACCAGATCCAGCCACAGATCATCACCAACATCAGTAACATCTCCAACTACTACGCCCTGCAAAATGCCATCCCGACCGTGCTCCCCCCCGGTTCCACCAAGGCCCAGTGGCTCAGGCAGTTGAACGTTATCAAGGAACAAGCCACCGAGTACCATAAGATCTCTTCCGATACTCGTCTCATTATCCTGGATCTTAACAACCAGCTGATCATCGACTCTCGCAACTTCCAGGGCATAGTGGTGAACCTCAACAGCAAGGTACAGGGTGACAACGGGGTGCTGGCTCAGCTCAACGGTGACATCGACAAGGTCAACGCAGCCATCGACGGCGCCATCGCCGGCATCGTGGTTGGGGGGTTGTTAGTGATTGGCGGAGCCTTCGTCACCGCCATAGGCGCAGTGGCCGACTTCGTCACCGCTGGCACCTCGACGCCTGTGGTCATCGGTGGCGTCGCCATGATGGTTGCAGGTGCCGCCGGTATTACGGCAGGCTCCATCGTGCTGCACAACTCGTTGGGCGCCCGCCAGGATCTGTACCAGAAGCGCAGCAGCCTCAACAGCGAGGTACTGATCGCCACCCAGATCGGCAATGGTTATCAAGGGCTCCAGGTGCAGGCACAAAACGCTGTCTCTGCCGCGACCCAGATGAGCAATGCCTGGGACTCCCTGACCTCGGATCTCGGCAGCCTGATCACTGATCTGGACAAGGGCATCACCAGCGGCGACGACATCCGCCAGCTCTGGTTGACCGCCGCCGACACCACAGTGAAGACAGTGCTCACCGACGTGAACACCATCAAAGCACAGATGGCCGGTGTCAGCCCCATACAAGTACCCAGGACCGCCACCATAGCCGATTTCGTCGGCCGCCTGGCCGCCTGATGCCCAGAGGGCGGACCACCGCCCTCTCCCTATCGAGAAGACACCATGAGCAACGGAATCTTATCCCAGGCTATTGCCAACATGCAGCAGGCAGAAGCCACCATACAGTCCTTTAGCGGGCTCCCCCAGGGCGCCATCAACATTCAGCACAATGTGACCGAGGTCATTGCCAATCTGCTACCCGAGGTGCTGACGATGCAGCAACAGGTGCTGGTCTTCGGTCAACGCCTTGAGGGACAGCTGGAGCAGCAGCTGGCCAACCCCAACGGCCTCACGCCCCAGTCCCTGCAGGACTTCATTAATCTGGTGCAGGATGAGATAACGCCGATCCAGTCTTTGATGGCCCACACCTTGGGGGCAAGCCAAGCCGCCAATAGCCGTATCCTACAGGACAACCTGGACCTGCAGCGGATTGGCGTCGAGCTGCAGGCCACCATCGCCGGGCTGCAGTCAAGCCTGGCGGGAGCCCGCCAAGAGCTGGATGAGCTGAACAAGAAGAAACTTTACCTGCTGGGCCTTGGGCTACTGGGGCTACCCGGCCTGATCGCCATGGCGGTGACCTTGTCGCAAGCCCAGAGCAAGGTGAACAGTCTGGAAGGACAAGTCAGCCAGATAACGGGGCAGATCCAGCGCCAGCAAGGCTTCCTCGGACAAACCAACGCCTTCTCTCAGAACTTCAGCACACTGATAGATCGCCTGACCAAGGTCGGCAACACCATTACCATCCTCGGTGGCGACATAGCCAACGTGGCCCACGATGCTGGCCAGAGGGATCCTGAAGTAGCGCGACTCTTCTTCACTGCTGCACTGATGGAGGTGAAAACGCTGATCAATGATGCCTCCTGACGTACGAATCACATAAAAAGAAAGGAGAGGCCTGGCCTCTCCTTTTTTGTGCGTTCAGCACCGGCTGTTCCGACTGCGGCTTAGTGCAGTTTCAGCGTCGGGCGCAGCACCCGGTTGATGCGGCCCACCAGCATGATGAGGCCAGTCTTGACGTAGCCGTGCAGGGCAACCTGGTGCATCCGATAGAGCGAGATGTACACCATGCGGGCTATGTGGCCTTCCACCATCATGGAGCCACGCATCAGGTTGCCCATCAGGCTGCCCACGGTGGAGAAGCGACTCAAAGAGACCAGCGAACCGTGATCATGATAGAGGTAGGGCTTCATCTCGCCACCCGCCAGCTTGGCCAGGATGTTCTTGCACGCACGGGTCGCCATCTGGTGTGCGGACTGGGCGCGTGGCGGCACGAACTTGCTATTTGGCTGCGGGCAGGCGGCGCAGTCACCGATGACGAAGATGTTCTCGTCACGGCTGGTCTGCAGGGTCTCTTTCACCACCAGCTGGTTGATGCGGTTGGTCTCGAGCCCGGCGATATCCTTCATGAAATCCGGTGCCTTGATGCCGGCAGCCCACACCATCAGATCCGCTTCGATGAGTTCGCCGTCCTTGGTGTGCAACCCTTCGGCGGTGGCTTCGGTGATCATGGTGGCGGTACGCACGTCCACCCCCAGCTTCACCAACTCCTGATGGGCGGCGCCGCTGATGCGCTCCGGCAGCGCCGGCAGTATGCGGGGGCCCGCTTCCACCAGGGTCACCTTCAGGTTGTCGGTGGTGAGGTGCTTGAAACCGTAGGCATAGAGCTGCTCCACCGCGTTGTAGAGCTCGGCGGAGAGCTCGACCCCGGTGGCACCACCGCCGACGATGGCGATCTTCACCTTGTCACCGGGCTGGTATTCGGTGGCGAACTGCAGGAAGCGGTTCATCATGCTGTTGTGGAAGCGGTGTGCCTGGGAGGGACTGTCCAGGAAGATGCAGTGATCCTTGATGCCCTTGGTGTTGAAGTCGTTGGACACGGAACCGATCGCCATCACCAGGATGTCATACGGCACTTCCTGCTCATGCACCACTATGTCGCCGTTCTCGTCGACTATCTTCGCCAGCACGATGCGCTTTTCATCGCGCTTGATGTCGGTGAGGGTGCCCAACTGGAAATCGAAACCGTGGTTTTTGGCATGGGACTGGTAGCTCAGGGCATCGATACCCGCGTCCATGGAGCCGGTGGCCACTTCGTGCAGCAGGGGTTTCCACAGATGGGTACGGTTACGGTCGACCAGGGTGATCCTGGCCTTGTTCTTCTTGCCCAGCTTGCGACCCAGACTGGTGGCCAGCTCCAAACCGCCAGCCCCGCCGCCGACGACAACAATATTGGTCATGGTTAATTACCTCGGTTCCATTAAAGCGAAGGGAGCCATCGGCTCCCTTGATAGTTGAATCCATGACGTGACGAGCAATCAGGCTTCCTTGAAAGCCTTCATCTGTTGCAGGTGATGAGAGATGTTCTTGAACTTGTGAGTCTCTCGCTCATCCCACAGGATGTTGTAATAATTCTTCAATTCACGCTCAATTTCGCCATTATCGCGGATTTCATCCTGAACGGAAAGGATGCAGAGGCAATTTCCTGAATTTTTACTACGAAATTCAGACACACATTTGGTGCCTATATCCTCGTACTCTTCCGGTCTGTCTATCTTGCCCTGCATGGTGATCTCGGGGTGCAGATTGGGATTGAAAATCACCTGCTTGATGCCGCACAAGAAGCCGATCCGCTCGCTCCAGTAGCCTCCCAGCCCCACCCCGCAGATGAGGGGCTTGGGGTCTGTGCTCATGTCGAGCTGCTTCTTCACTTCCTTGAGCAGATGGCTCATGTCATGACGGGGGTGAACCGTGCTGTAGTGCACAAAACGCACATCATCATCGATAAACTGCAACTGCAGCACTTTTTCATGATTACCGGGGCTGGTGGCATCAAAACCATGAAGATAGATGATCATGGACAAGACCTCATAAACTGTGTCGGTTCTATCGAAACTACCCCAGCGGCAGGGCTCTGCGCCACCAAAACATCCCACTTTCTTGCTTTGGATCACGCCTGCGGTTGCGGATGAAACCAGAACCAGGATGCCTTTACCCCCGCACGCGTATCAAAGTGAGAGCCCGCAAGGCAGAAATGATACGCCAGCTACCAATGTGAGAGCCCGCCCCGCAGGCCGGCCAACGATAACCCACCCACAACCTTCCCACCCTGTGATCCCGTCCACAAAACCGCCAGCCAACGTGCCACCGCTAAGCCAATGCGCACGTTTTGTGCAGTACCAACGTCCATGGGTGCGCACCCGGGGTGGCCATCCACGCCGATCCTGCCTGCCCGCGCACAAGGTCTGCGCTCGCATCCCCGTCCAGCCCATAATCCCTGAGCGGGGGGGCCAGCCCCATCTTGCCCGGCCGTACCGCTCGGGCCGCAAGGAGTGATGTATTCATGAACCAGACCAATCCCCCCGGGACGACCACCTGCCGCCCCGTCGATGAAGTGGAACGCATGCTCCCCCCTGGCCAGCTCTTTACCCTGGGTTTGCAACATGTGCTGGTGATGTACGCCGGTGCCGTGGCGGTGCCGCTGGTGATCGGCGGCAGCCTGGGGCTGCCCAAGGCACAGATCTCCTACCTCATCAGCTCTGATCTGTTCTGCTGCGGTATCGTCACCCTGCTGCAGTGTCTGGGGATAGGCCGGTTTGCCGGGATCAGGCTGCCCGTCATCATGTCGGTCACCTTCGCCGCCGTCATGCCCATGCTGGCCATCGGTGCCAACCCGGATCTGGGGCTGACCGGCATCTTCGGTGCCACCATCGCCGCCGGGATCATCTCCACCCTGCTGGTTCCCCTGGTCGGCCGCCTGATGCCACTCTTTCCGACCGTGGTGACAGGTGTGGTCATCACCTCCATCGGGATCAGCATCATGCAGGTGGGGATCGACTGGATGGCGGGGGGCAAGGACAATCCCGAGTACGGCAGCCTGCGCTACATAGGCACCAGCTTCCTGGTGCTCGCCTTCATCTTGCTGGTGACCCGCTTCACCAAAGGCTTTTTCAGCAACATCTCTGTGCTGCTCGGCATACTGTTCGGCTTTGTCATCGCCATCGGCATGGGCGAGGTGAACCTGACCGGCCTCAATGAGGCGGCCTGGTTTGCCCCCATAGTGCCGTTCGCATTTGGCTGGCCCACCTTCGATCCCATCTCCATCGCGACCCTCACCGTCATCATGCTCATCACCTTCATCGAATCCATGGGGATGTTTCTGGCCCTCGGCGACATAGTCGGCCACCCGGCCACTCGGGGCGACATAGTGCGAGGGCTGCGGGTAGACGGCATAGGCACCGTCATCGGCGGCATCTTCAATAGTTTTCCCCACACCTCGTTTTCCCAGAATATCGGGCTGGTCAGCGTGACCGGGGTGTCGAGTCGCTGGGTCTGCGTCATGTCGGGGGGGATACTGCTCGCCTTTGGCCTGATCCCCAAGATGTCACTGATGGTCGCCTCCATTCCCCCCTTTGTGCTCGGTGGCGCCGGCATCGTCATGTTCGGCATGGTGCTGGCCACCGGCATTCGCATCCTGGCGCGGGCCGATTACAACTGCAATCGTCACAACCTCTATATCGTCGCCATCAGCTTAGGGGTCGGCATGATCCCCACCGTCTCCGGCCACTTCTTTCAGCACTTTCCCGCCGTGCTGCAGCCGCTGCTGCACAGCGGTATCCTGCTGGCGACCCTGAGCTCGGTGCTGCTGAATCTCTTCTTCAACGGCTACCAGCCGGATCTCAGCCACCAGCCCAGACCCCTGCTGGTGGGCCCGGTACGGCCAGTCGACCCCCAACCATAAAAAAAGCCGCCGGGCAGATAGACTGCCCGGCGGCACGTTCACCTGCCTGAGTCCCCTTAACCGCAGGTCTGCTCGAAGCGATCCACCGCCGCCGCCACCAGCGCCATGCTGCCCTGCCAGAACGCGGCTTCACGGATATCCTGACCCAGATGTTTTGCCACCAGATCTTCGGCGCTCATACGGCCGGTATCGCGCAACAGGGCGCGATAGGCCTCGGCCACATTCGTTTCCCCCGCCGCCTTGCGGCTCATCAACTGCTGATAGACCCCGAGGCTGAACAGATAACCGAACAGATAGGGGTAGTTGTAAAAGCCGAACCCGGCGATAGAGAAGTGCGCCTTGGCCGCCCAGAACATGGGGTGATAGTGGGTCAGGCTCCCCTCATACCAGCGGCCCCACGCCTCGTCGGTCAGCGCCTTGAGTCGCTCTGCCGACACATAGCCCTGCGCCCGCTCCGCCACCAGCGCCTGCTCGAAATCGAAGCGGGCCGGAATGTTGACCAGGAAGGTGGCAGCGCCATCGGCTTCCGCCCAGGCGATGGCCCGCTGCTCTTCCGGGCTTTGGGCCTTTTCAAACAGGGCGCTGCGCACCAGGGTTTCGGCGAAGATGGAGGCGGTCTCCGCCAGCGTCATGGGGTAACGACGCTGGCTCATCGGCAGATCGCGAATGACCCAGTTGTGCCAGGCGTGACCCAGCTCGTGAGCAAGCGTGATGACGTTGTCCATGGTGCCGGCATAGGTGACAAAGACCCGCGGCTCCACCGGATCGGCAAACTTGGTGCAGTAGGCGCCGGTGCGGCGATTTGGCGTGGGCGCTGCATCAATCCACCCCTTCTCGGCCATCATGCGGGCAAACTCCCCCATCTCGGGATCAAAGCGGGCAAAAGCCCCCTCGATGATTGCGATCGCCTCCTCGAACGGGATGGCGCGGCTGCTGGCGGCCGGGGGCGGTGCAAACAAGTCCTCCGGCCCCGGATCTGTGATGCCAAGCTGCCGGGCCATCAGCCCCAGCGCCCGCTGGCCCAGACCCCGGGCGTGATACGTCTCGGCCATGAGCGTATCCAGGGTGGTGCGCTCGATATGGCTCTGATGGCAGGAGAGATCCAGCGCATCGAGCACACGCTGCTTGCCGCGCTGGCGCGCCAGCTCCAGCCGCCAGCCATTGAGGGCATTGAGGATGGCCGCCACCGTCTCCTGCTCCCCTTCCCAGCCGGCACTGATGGCGTCAAAAGCCTCGCGGCGCAGGGCCCGCACCGGGCTGGAAAGCAGGTTGCTCGCCTCGGCCAGCCCCATCTCGCGGCCGTCAATCACGAGGCGGATCTTGCCCACCAGATCGTTGTAGAGGTTGCCCCAAGCGTGCAGCCCATCGGTGCCAAGCCCAATCACCAGCTGCTCCGCCTCCACCGGCAGGCGCTGATCCTGCAGCCGGCGCTCATGGCGCAGCCGGTACGCCTCCTCCCCCAGCAAGGGGTCCTGCATCAGCCGCTCAAACTCGGGCTCGGGCAGTGCCAGCATCAAGTCTTCCACCGGTGCCAGGGTCTTGAACAGATCGGCGTTGAGGGCGCGGGCACGGGACGCCAGCTGCTTGGCCTGCGGATCCCGCGCATCCTGACTGCCGCGGCATGCGGCCAGAATCGCCACGTTCCAGCCAATGTTGTGAATGTCCCGAGTCCGCAGGCGCACTTCCCGTAAAAAATCGGGCAAGGCATCGGTGCTCTCCAGCATCGGGGCAAGACCGTCGATAAAACCGGCCAGCTCGGCGAGGTTGGCACGGGCCAGGCTCATGTCAGCGTCCAGCTCGGGGCAATCGAGGGCGGGATAGATATGCTGGTTGTGCCACTGTTGTGGGTAAATTCGTTGCTGCATCAAACGCTCGTCATCAATATCTGGGGGCAGAGGCTGCCCGGGGTGAAATGCGCGTGGCCAGGCCGCTGCAGGCCCGCCACGAAAGAAACAGAGGCCGCCGGGGCGACCCCGAACGGCCAGTCTGGTCAGCCAATGCGATCAGAGGAGCCAGCCCGTCACACCAGTCGTTCGAGGCGCTCGACCGCCTCCTCCACATAGCGCAGGCTCTCCTGCCAGAAAGCGGGTTCGCGAATGTCGACTCCCAGGTGTTTCTCCACCAGATCCTCGGCGCTCATGCGGCCCGTGTCGATGAGCAGCGCGCGATAGGCGTGGGCAAACTCGCCCCCGGCCCGCTCCTTCTGGGCATAAAGCCCCAGGCTGAACAGATAGCCGAACAGGTAGGGGTAGTTGTAAAACCCGATATCGGCGATGGAGAAGTGGCCCTTGCTGGCCCAGAACAGCTCGTCGTACTGGCTGAGGGTGTCACCATAGCACTGCTGCTGCGCGGATTTCATCATCTGCCGCAGCTGGCTTGCCCCCACATAGCCCTGCTCCCGCGCCGCCACCAGCGCTCGCTCGAAGGTGAAGCGGGCCGGAACGTCGAGCAGCAGGCTGGCGGCGCGCTCCCCGTCCAGCCAGGCGATGGCCCTGCGCTGCTCCATGTTGTCGGTGGCGGCCAACAGGGCATCACGCACCAGGGCCTCGGCAAACAGAGAGGCGGTCTCGGCCAGCGTCTTGGGGTAGTCGCGCTGCTCCAGCGGCAGGTCCCGCAACAGCCAGCTGTGCCAGGCGTGCCCAAGCTCGTGGGCCAGGGTGATGAGGTTGTCCATGGTGCCCTCGAAGGTGAGAAACACCCGAGGCTCGGGAGGATCGGCATATTCGGTACTGTAGGCACCGCTGCGCCGGTTTGCGCTGGGAGCCGCATCAATCCAGCCCTGCTTGGCCATCATGCGGGCAAAGGCCCCCATTTCGGGGTCAAACCCGGCGAAGGCATCGGCCACCAGGGTCAGCGCCTGCTCGAAGCTGAGCGCGGCTGAGGGCGCGGCGGGCGCCGGAGCATAGAGATCCCAGGGGGCAAAATCGATGATCTGCTGGGCGCTGGCCATGGCGCGCAAGGCTCGCCGTCCCAGCGCTTTGTGGGCGTCAGCCTCGGCCATCAGGGTATCCAGGGTGGTACGCTCGATATGGCTCTGATGACAGGAGACATCCAGCGCATCGAGCCTGTGCACCTTGCCACGCTGGGCGGCGAGTTCGTTACGCCAGCCGTTGATGGCGTTGAGGATGGCGGCCACCGTCTCCTGCTCTGCCTGCCAGGCGGCCTGGATGCCGTGCCAGGCGCTGGCACGGCGCGCCCGATCCGGGTGAGCCAGCAAGTTGTCCGCCTGGGCCAGTCCCATGGGTTCGCCCTCCACCACGGGCCTGAGTCGGCCCACCAGACTGTCGTAGAGATCGCCCCAGCCTTGCAGCCCATCCACCGAGAGCCCCTCGATCAGCTGCTCGCTCTCCAAGGAGAGCCGTTGATCCTGCAGGCGGCGATCATGACGGATGAGGTAGGCCAGCTCGAACAGCTCGGGATCCTGCAACAGGGCCCGCACCTGCCCCTCGGGAGCGCTTGCCCAGAACAGGGTCACCGGTTTGCTGAGCTGGGCCAGAGTCGCCTGCAACTGCTGACCCCGGGAGAGCAGCACCTTGGCCGCCTCGTCGCGACCATCTCGGCTGAGCCGGTTATAGGCATAGGTCTGGCTGTTCCATTCCAGCCGACGCACATCAGTCCAGCAGGATCTGATGGCCCGCAGCAAGTGGCGCAAGGCATTGATGTCGGTGGTCTTGGGCAGTTCATCCAGCAAGCGTTGCAGGCTGTTCAGGGCCTCGCGGGCACGCTGGAAATCGGCGTCGATTGCCGGGCAATCGGGGGCGGCATAGATGTGATCATCCAGCCAAACGGGTGGGTTCATAACTGTCCTTGTTTGTTTGCATCCAGGTCGGGTGGCATCGCCTCTGCGGGCGAGTGCCACTGACGATAGTACGAAGGCGGTCGGCATTTGCCCAGCCCCCATCCAAGTCAGCAAACAGGAGACACAGTGGCCGGTACGAAGGCCTTATCATCGAGCAGGGCAGACGCCACACGCGAGGACCGACCAGAGGGGGGTCCTTATTTCAGGCAAAAGATGGCACAGTGTAACGAGAAGTCGCCCGTAAGGCCGCAACCACACCAGGGTCAATGGACCCTGCTTCACCCCGAGTCATCCCGGCTCAAGGAGTTCCCATGCAACCCTGGCAATCTCTACTCGATTTCTGGTTTGGCGATGACACCGACGACGCCACCCGCGCCCAACGGCAAGCCCCCCTCTGGTGGGGAAAAAGCAGCGCAACCGATGCACTGATCACCCGCCGCTTTGGGGCACTGGCCGAGGCTGCCGCCACTGGCACTCTGGCCCACTGGGCCGAGGTGCCCGTCGGCCGGCTGGCGCTGATCCTGCTGCTGGATCAACTGCCACGCAACATCCATCGCGCCACCCCAGGCGCCTTTGCCCAAGATGCCGGGGCCCGGGATCTCTGCCTCAAAGGCTTGTCGCTGGGGGCAGACAAGGCGCTCTCCCCGCTGGCCCGGGTCTTCTTCTATCTGCCGCTGGAGCACGCCGAATCGCGAGAGCAGCAAGTCCGCAGCGTGACCCTGTTCGAAGCACTGGCAGCAGAGCAGGTCAACACACAGGCGCAGGCCACCTTCGAAGGGTTTGCCGACTTTGCCCGCCGTCATCAGGTGATCATCGAGCGCTTTGGCCGCTTCCCTCACCGCAACGCCATCCTGGGTCGCACCAGCACTGCGGAGGAGGCTGAATTTTTGCAGCAACCGGGCTCCGGCTTCTAGGCTACCCGCAGAGATAAAAAACGGGCCCGATGGGCCCGTTTTGCATGCAGGGAGTGAACAAGGGGCATCACGCCGCTTCTGCCAACTCCTCCTCTTTCTTCTGGTAGGCCTGGGGCGAAAGACCCAGCAGCTCCTGCACCGTGGAGGCGACCGTGATGGAAGAGAGGGTCCCCACCAGGATGCCGGCGAACAGGGTGAAGGCGAAGCCGTAGAGGGCGTCGCCCCCGAACAACAGCAAGGCGCCCACGGTAAAGAGGGTGGTGCCCGAGGTGATCATGGTGCGGCTGAACGTCGCCTTGATCGCCACGTCCGAGCAGTCGTGGATGGAGAGCTTGGTGCGTGAGCTCAAGATGTCCCGCAACCGGTCCGAAATAACGATGCTGTCGTTGAGCGAATAGCCGATCACCGCCATCAGGCCGGCGATCACGTTGAGGTCAAACTCGATGTGGAACAGTGCCAGCAGCCCCAGGGCCACCAGACCGTCGTGCAGCACCGACACCAGGATGCCGATGGCCTGACGCCACTCGAAGCGCACCGCCAGGTAGGCGGAGATGGCGAGCGACGCCACCAGCACCGCCAGCATCCCCTGCTGGAATAGCTCGGCGCCCACCTGAGGGCCGACGATGGTGGTGCGCAGCAGCTCCACCGGCAAGTTGAGCTGTTGACCCAGCATGAGTGCCAGCTCTTCGGCCGGCCAGGGCAGCTCGTGGGGCGGCAGCTTGATGAGCCACTCCCCCGGGATACCGGCGCCGCTCAGCTCGACCGCCCCTGCCAGCGGGGCGCTCAGCAGGGCGTTCAGTTCATGAGCCTCTTTCAGGGTCTGGATGCGAAATTCCAGCAATATGCCGCCAGTGAAGTCGAGCCCGAGCGACAACCCGTTGATGGCCAGCACGGCTATGCTCGCCACTGTCAGCAGCACGGAAATCCACAACCCGATGTAACGCCAGCGGGTCAACCCCATGGCAACGATCATTCTCAACATAGTTTTATCCTCAACAACAGCTGACTCGGGCTTCCCAACCGGAAGCGCGTGGCGCAGGCGCGGAGCAGGCTCGAACGCGCGACGCGATGGCACAAAGTGAATGCAGGGGTCACGATCACACCCTCAGCAGCTTGTCGCTGCACTTGCCCCACAGGGGGTTGATGATGGCGCGGGTGCCCCAGATGCCGGTCACCATGCTGGAGATGAGACCCAGGATCAGGGTGATGGAGAAGCCCTGCAGCGGGCCCGAGCCGATGGAGTAGAGCACCACGGCGCAGATCAGGGTGGTGATGTTGGCATCGAAGATGGTGCGAAACGCCGAGCGATAGCCAAAGTCGATGGCGTTGGCAAGGCTCCCCCCCTCCCGCAGGCGGTCTTTGATCCGCTCAAAGATCAGCACATGGGTATCCACCGCCATGCCGACCGTGAGTACCAGACCGGCGATCCCTGGCAGGGTCAGCACGGCCCCCGGCAGCACGGCCAGCATGCCCACCTGCATCAGCAGGTTGGCGATGAGCGCCGTGATAGCGACCCAGCCGAACTTGCGATACCAGGCCATCATGAACAGCATCATGCCCGCCATGCCGAACGCCAGCGCGGTGAAGCCCGCCTCTATGTTCTGCAAGCCGAGAGTTGGGCCGATTGAGCGCTCTTCCAGGATCTTGAGCGGCGCAGTGAGGGCACCGGCCCGCAGCAGCATGGCCAGCTCTTGCGCCTCAGGCAAACTGCCAATGCCTGTGATGCGGAACTGGTTGCCAAGGGCGGTCTGGATGGTGGCGACGTTGATCACCTCGCTCTGGGCACGCAGCTGGCCCTGGGCGTTGGTCTTGTATTCGGTGAAGACGGTGGCCATCGGTTTGCCCACGTGCTGGCGGCTGAACTGGTTCATCTTGCTGCCACCCAGGCTGTCGAGCACGATATTGACCTGGGGTTGGCCCATCTCGCCCATATTGGCGCGCGCATCGACGATGTGCTCACCAGTCAGCACCGGCTTGCGGGCCAGACCGACCGCCTGACCGCTGCGATCCGCCATGAAAAAGCGGCTGTCGGCCTGGGCCTCGTAGAAGGCCAGCGACGCAGTGGCGCCTATCACTTCCTTGGCTTGCTTGGGATTGTGCACCCCTGGCAGCTCGATGCGGATGCCATCCTGGCCCTGACGCTGGACCGAGGCCTCGACGATGCCAAGCTCGTTGATCCGTTTTTTCAGGATCGACAGGTTCTGGGTCACGGCGTTGTTGGCCAGCAGGGCGCGCTCGGTCTCGCTCATCACCAGTCGCAGCTCGTTGCCGCTGCGATTGAGGATCCACTGATCCTGTCGGGTGCCGGCGGAATCCTTGATGATGTTGAGCCAGGGTGCCTGATCGGCCACCTCGGGCAGTGTGACTCTCACCTCCCCTTCGCTCACCCGGGCCACGTTGGCGCCCCGCAGGCGCGCCTCGCGAAACTGGGTGCGCAGCGTGTCCACCAGGTTTCTGGTCTGGTTGTCCACCACGAAGCTGAGATCGACCCCGATCAGCAGCTGGGAGCCGCCGCGCAAGTCCAGCCCGAGCTTGATGGGGGAAGCGCCGAGCTGGCTGATCCAGGTCGGGGCATTGGAGTAGAACTCCAGGGTCAGGGCCGCGCTGTCATAGCCCTGCTGCTCCAGCAGCTGCTTGGCCCTTTGCTGTTCGGACTGGCTGTTGAACACCAGCTCGACCCGCTCTTTCTGTTGCACCTGTTTGACCGGCACTATCCGGTTGTCGGCCAGCAGGGTGCGCTGCGCCTCGGTCAGGCTGGTCTGGCCGTGCAGGCCGAGGGAAGGCTGCTCACCGAAGAAGGTGGGCAGGGAGTAAAACGCAAAGGTAACCAGCATGAGCAGCAGCAGGGCATACTGCCACATGCTCATGCGATTCAGGGTGGTACGACTCTTTTTGCTCATGGCAAAAGCCTCTGTCAGTAGAAGGCGGCGCGCTCGCCACCCATGGCGGGGGCGGTACGCAAGAAAACATAAATGAGATCAGGGCCCGTTCACGCGCGGTGAGCAGGCTTTACAGGAGACGATGAGGCAGTGCAGCAAGGCCGGACCCCATCGGGATCAGGCGAGGTAACTCTGGGAGAAGCGGTATTGCAGGTGTTGACGTTGCAACCTGTGCCGGTGAATGGTGGCAAAGCAGTCGCGGAAGCTGTTTTTGGGGTAGAAGAGGGCCGCGTAGAGCAGCAGGCCACAGAGCAGCAGCAGGATAGCCTGCTGCGACCAGCTCATGATCAGCTCGTAGACGACGCTGCCGGGCTGGTGATCACTGCGCAGGGAGTGTTCGAGCCGCAGCAGATGATTCTGGTAGGAGCCGACAAACTTGACGACACCGTCGTCGCTGTCGCTGGCGCTGTGGATCACCCGCGCGGTATCGGGCTGATCGCCTGTGCCGACATCATTCATCAGCTGGCCATGCTGGGAAGCGGCCTGAGGCGCGGATGCCTTGAGCCCCTCCACCGAGACGGTAGAGAGCAACAGAGTGAGCGAGATGAGCAGTGTCATCAACGCCAGTTTCACTTTGTCCAACAGGCTCAAAAAGTTAATTCCCGAATAATAGAAAGGGCAAACTACCACAGGCGCCCAACAAGGACAAGGGCGGCAGGGCCATCAAACCTCGCACGGCGCCCTGCCGAAAACAAGACTCACCCCTGCGACATCTGCCTGAAATCGCGGGCATAGCCCTTGAGCAGGGTGTAGAGATGGGCGCGCTGGGAGATGTCCAGCGACTGGCTCAGGGCGCTCAGCCAGTTGACGGTGCGCTGGCGGGACTGATCCGTGTAGCCGGTGAAACGGCCATCCATGAGTCCATCCCCCTGCTGCAACAGGGCGGTGAGCTGGGCGCCGAAGTCCGGGCTCTGGCGCTGCTGCATCAGCCTGTCCAGCTCCTTGGTCCAGGCGCTCTGGAACTCCAGCCAGGGGGCCTGCAACTCGTACTGCCACGCCACCCACTGTGCCACCAGCGGCGCCTGGGCCGGCTTCACCTCCCCAATCCAGAACACCAGCCGCTTGTTCATCCTGTCGGTGAACTCCCTGAGCCGCTCGGCCTTGGGCTGGCGGGCAAAATCCTGCTCCCGCTCGGTCTGCCGGCTGAGCCTGTCCTTCATGAACAGGGCCACCTGCTCCTCGGTCAGGGTACGGGCCAGCCGGACGGCGCGGGGAACCGTGTTCTCCAGGGTGCGAGTCAGGCTCTGCTGGGCCGCCTCCAGATGAAGAGAGACCTGGGCCGGGCTCATGGGGCTCACCACCGCCTTGGCCAGCGCGTCCAGATCATCGGCGTAACGGGGCACCTCATACTGACGGTGCCAGGCCATCAGCCCCTTGACCTCGTTGCCCAGCAGCCGCTTCTGGCTGCGATCCAGCGAGAAGTAGTCATCCAGCTGCCAGACGATGGCCACGTCCAGCCAGTAATAGACCACCCGGGTGGAACAGCCCAGCAACAGCAGGCAGAGCAACAACAGACTCCAGCTGCGGGGCTGACGCCAGGAAAAGGAGGTCACCATGCACTACTCCAACGGTTGACGAGTTAATGATTCATCTCGATCTGATCCTGTCAGGGCCAGCCACTGAAACGTGGGCGATGCGTGTCGAGCCGCCCCTGACAACCCCGCCACCGGCACTACTCCAGCCGTTGACGATTGCTGTCGATCAACGCCTGATAATCGGGCCCGGGGGCTTGCTCGGCCATCAGCAGCGCCCACAGCAGCCCTATGTAGTCGACCCAGGGCAAGAAGGCCTGACTCTGAAAGCCCTTTGCTCCCAGCGCCCCCCCTGCCCGTTCAAGATAGCGCTGTTCCAGTGCCTCTCGCTGGTCGTCGTTCCAGCCGTGGGTGCGCTGTATGCTGGCGACCTCGAAACCGGGATGGCCGGCGGCGCCATACTCCCAGTCGATGACCCAGGGGCGCGACCCCAACAAATTAGCCGGATTGAGATCATGATGGCAAGGGAGCCAGCAATCGGCCGGCTCACGGCTGGCGATCAGCCCCCGCTCCAGCGCAGGCAACCATTCAGGGATCCGGGCCAGGCGGCCGCGATAACCGGCAGCATGAGCCCGCACCGCCATCACCACGGCGGGCACCGGCAGCCGGTGCAGTCGCACCAGCACCTCGGCCAGCAAACGGGGCTGCTCGGCGGATGGCGGGGGCGCCTCGGCCCAGTTGGGTTCATCGCACCAATCCAGCAACATCAGGCCGCTGGCGAGGTCGCTGTGATGGCAGGGCAACGCCAACCCCTGACCGATGGCCCCCCGATAGAGCTGCCACTCGGTTGCCCTGTCGATGCCGAGCCGCGTCGGATCCGGATGACCGAGCCGCAAAAAATGACTGCGCCCCGAGGGGAGGCGCAGTCGATAGTTGCAGTTGGTCAGGCCGCTGGCCAGCGCTTCCAGCCGCCCCGAACACCAGGGGGCCGGCAGGCTGGCCAGTAGCGCGAGCGCCGCCAGATCACCAGCCAAAGGTGGATTTCTTCGCCTGTTTGCGGATCTCCTTCTGATCGGCCCACAGCAGCTCGCCGTTTTGCAGATCCATCAGGTTCATGGTCATTTGGTAGTAGACATTCTTCACCTTGCCATTGTCCTTGACGATGCTGGCGAGGTTGCCATAGATCATGTAACGGGCCCCGGTCTGCTTGCCCAGACGCACCATGGAGGCGGGATCCACCATGCCGCTGCCCTGCTGGTACTCAAGCTGCTGCTTGACCGCCGCCACCTTGCTCATGTCGACGAAACGGAACTTGCCGGACCGCAACAACTTGGTGCGGATGGTGTCGGTGATGGCCTCGGTATCTATGTGCTCCGAGGTCTTGTTGCGGATGGAGTCCATAAACATCACCGGACGACCGCCGGCGGTGATCTCGCTGGTGGCCGGCGAGGCGAGCATGGAGTCCGCCATCTTGTCAGCGATGGCCTGCAGATCCGATGAACCGTAGTCCACTGTCACCGTCTCGGTTTCGGTCGGGTCGCCATAGCTGACAGTGGTGCTGGAACAGCCGCCGAGCAGCAGGGCGCCAGTCAATATCAGCAGGGCATGATTCATTTTCATCAGTAGGATTCCTCAATCACTTCGCGTACATAAATCCGGTATCCCCGGGCGGCCGGGCTCGGCGCCAGGGCTGATAGGGTGCGGCTCTGATAGCCGTGGAGCTGAATAGGGGTCCAGCCGCGCCCATCGCTGGCCACCTCCTGCCCCGCCTCATCATACCAATAGAACAGATATTGCAGCCTGTTATCGCCACGCTGGGTACTGGCCGCAGCCACATTGACCTGCAGCAGGCCATTTTGCTCGCGCCGGCTCAGTTCGGTCAGGGTCACATTGACGTTCTGATGCTGTTCCTGCACGGGTGCCGCCCCCGCCGCGCCATAGAGCGCCACGCCGGACGTATTGGTGGCGCAGCCGGTCAGCAGCATCGCCAGGGCCAAACCGTATGCTTTCATCTTGATCTCCTTCGCCGGCAGGCCACAGGTCACGCCGGTTTATCGTATCTGTCACGCCATCCTTATAACGGCATAACGCGGGTGGTCAAGCCAGCCCCGAGGCGCTGTACCCAGACCAGGGTGGTGTGTCCCTTGTGGATGGTGAGTGGCACCTGGCGCTGGGCGCTGCCCGCCCCCAGGGTGAGCTGTACCTCGCCAGCCGGCAGCATGCCCTGCCAACTGGACGCCAGGGCCGGCAACGTCAGCCAGCTGCGGGTATCGGCCCGCTCCGAGAGGATATTGAAGATGCCGACCAGAATATTGCCCACATCGCCCCCCTCTTTGGCGGCGGTGTGCCTCAGCTGCTCCTTGGCCACCAGCCGCAGCGCCTGACGGGTCAGCATGCCCGGCAACCGCTCCTGCAGATCCTTGGCGGCCAGCGCTTCCAGCCTGACCAGCTCGCTGGTCTGCTCGATTCGCTTGCCAACCGAGACGACAAGGGGACCTGTCTGGCTGGCTCTATTGTCGTAATAGGGGATGGCAACGGTAAAGGTGCGAAAATCACCGCGAGAGGTGGCGATGGGCAGCGGCAGGAACAGTTCGCGCCGCGCCGGGATCAAGCCATCTTCAAACAGCACCACCAGCTGCCCCTGATCCTTGGCAAGCGGCGGCGCCTTGCGACCCACTTTCTTCTCGGTCTCGCGGATCTCGTCCGCGGAGCCCCGTAAACGGGCGAGGCGCAGCAAGGCATCCTGCAGGCTCTGGTTGTCCGGCGCTATCTGGTAGCCACGCTGATAGTCGACCCAGGCATCGTTAAGATCCCCGGCAGCCTCATACAGCACGCCAGAGAAATAGAAGGTATAGGCGTTCTGAAAGCCGTTTTTCACCTGGCCAATCAGCCGGTCGAGATCCGGAGCCCCGTGCGACATCATCTGGCGCATCTCGCGCTCTGTAGTGGCTTCAGCCCGCTTCTCTCTGGCCTTGTTCAGCTCCCCCGCCCGTGCCTTGAGGGCCCGCTCCTGCACCTGATTGGCCCGGCGTACCTCCACCAGGGCGCCGTCGGCATCTCCCCGTTGCAGGTAATTGAGCGCCAGATAGTGATGCAGCATGGTGCGCTCATAATCCGGCGTCAGGTAAGCCATGCTCTGATCGTTAGTAAGCAGGCTACCCGCCTGACCCAACCCCTGGCTCAGCCGGTATTGGGCCTGATTGTCTTCCCACTCAAGGCGGCTGTCGGCGGCGGTGAACGCCTGCTTGCTGCCCGTATCCTGACCTGCCAGCCAGGCGATGCGGCCCTGCTCGAGCCGGTCCAGCACATAGCTGTCGTCCCCTTGAGTGGATTCGCGCACCGCTGGCAACGCCTCGGCGGCGTGCCCCAGCAACAGCTGGTTGCGCAGCGGCGCCATCTGATCGGAATAGGAGACGAATATGTCCTGCCAGTGGGAGGCGCAGCCCCCCAGCAGGGCACTGACCAGCAGAAGAGCGGCCAGACGGGGAAACCGAAGCATCACAGGCTAAGCAGCGGCCCCAGGGATTGACCCCCCAGCAGATGCATGTGGATGTGGTAGACCTCCTGCCCGCCGTGGCGATTGCAGTTCATGATCAGGCGATAGCCATCCTCGGCAATCCCGGCCTCGCTTGCCAGCTTGCGCGCCACCGTGAACATGCGACCAAGGGCCAGCTCATGTTCGGCTTCCACGTCGTTGACCGTGGGGATCAATACGTTGGGAATGATCAGGATATGGGTCTTGGCCTTGGGCTGGATGTCCCGGAATGCGGTCACCAGCTCGTCTTGATAAAGGATGTCGGCGGGGATCTCTTTACGGATGATTTTGCTGAAAATGGTTTCTTGCGCCATGGATAACTCCTTTATATGAAAAAGAAAATTCAACACCCACCTCAAGTTGCTCCCGAGGTGGTCATCAAGGGGTGTCAAGTGTGACACAAGCCAACATTTGACACAGCCGTTGTCCCATTTTCTTCAGTTATTGTTAAAAATACCGATAGCCGGAAGACGTCAGATGGCGTCACTCGCCCAGGGTGGTAGCAGGGTATCAAATGGACGGGGTATTCAGGCAAGGGACTTTTGCATATAAAGCGGGACAATAATGAAACAAACAATGTCAGACCTCTCCATCTTGCAGAGGGTCTATTTAGGCTTTGCCATTCTGGTGGCCGTGATGGCGGCCTCCTCGGTACTCACCTTTCGCAGCCAGCGCGAGCTCAATCAGGCGCTGGATCAGGTCACCCGGCAATCCATGCCACTGGTGATCGCCAGCAGTCAGACCCAGATCAGTTTGCTCAGCGCCAACAAGTGGCTCACCGACGTGCTGACCGAGCAGGATCCCAAGCAGATCCAGGCCGAGGTGGCCGCGCTACAACAGGCCAAGGCTCAGGTCGACAAGACGCTCGCCACCCTCAGTCGGCAGGCGGCGGCTCACCCTGAACTGCAGGGCGAGATGGCGGCACTGAGCACGCTGGTCAGCGACTATCTGCAACTGACCGGCACCCTGCCTGCCGAACATCAGGCCTTGCTCATTCGCTTGCACAAAGTGAACCAGGCCAAGGGGCAGTTCCAGGTCAGTCTGCCCCAGTTCAAGAAGAGCCTGGGGGACATGATGGTCACCATAGACGACAACTTCATCAAGATGCTGTCCGAGACCCTGACCACCAAACTCTCCGCCATCGAACTCTCCACCATGGATGCGCTCAACCAGACCATACCCGCCCCCATCGCGGGGGCGCTCAAACGCAACAAAATGCAGATAGAAGGCTTCAACAGCACCATCCAGGATCTGCAGGGAGAGCTCAAAAACTTCGACAATGACATGGGCCACTACGTGCACGGCTTCGTGCGCGATACCACCGCCAGCGAAGGGGTGCTCTCCCAGTACCTGGCGCTGATGCAGCAGCAAGAGCGGATGCGCGAGCAGAGCAAGCAGGCCAGCAAACTCATCGTCAGCATCCAGCGCAAGCTGGAGGGGATCACCGACCAGAGCCAGCTGCTGATGAACAACAACATACGCGCCTCCGGCAAGGTGCAGGCCCAGAGCACACTCACCCAGGGGATCAGCATCGCCATCGCTATACTGGTGGCCATTCTGGTGGCCTACACCCTGGGCAAGGCCATTCGCCGCCCGCTCAAGGAGCTGCTACGGGTGCTGACCGAGGTGACCCAGGGCGACATGACCCAGCGCATCGGTTTTCGCAGCAAGAACGAGTTTGGCCAGCTCGGCAGCCAGATCAACCTGCTGATCCAGCAGATGGGGAACGTGCTGACCCAGCTCTCCCAGGCCTCGACCCAGCTCAACGCCACCGCCCACGACAACCGCCACACCACCGAATCGGTGCGGGTGGATCTGGAGAAACAGCGCCAGGAAACCGCCTCGGTCGCTGCCGCCATGACCCAGATGGAAGCCTCGGTGCGTGAAGTGGCCCAGGCAGCCAACCAGACCCTGGAGCGGGTGCAGGACGTGGAGAAAGCCTCAGAGACAGGTCGTAAAGTGATGGCCGGCAACATCACCACCACCCATCAGCTGGCGGGCAAGTTGCAGCAGACCGGCAAGGTGATCGGCGATGTGAGCGCCATGAGCAACCAGATCGGCAACATACTCGACGTCATTCGCGGCGTCGCCGAACAGACCAACCTGCTGGCGCTAAACGCCGCCATCGAGGCGGCCCGGGCCGGCGAGCAGGGCCGCGGCTTTGCGGTGGTGGCCGACGAGGTACGCAGCCTGGCGGGACGCACCGCCCAGTCCACCAGCGAGATCCAGACCATGATCGAAAACCTGCAGCAGGGGGTCGCCAAGGCGGTCACCGTCATGCAGGAGTGCTCCCGCGAGATGGACAGCTGCGTGAGCCAGAGCTCCCACGCTAACAACGCCATGGAGGAGGTGCAGGGGATAGTGGTGCTGATCAGTGACATGTCGAGCCAGATCGCCTCCGCCGCCGAGCAGCAGCAGGCCACCAGCGCCGACATCGCCACCAACCTCAACCGCATCTCGGATATCTCGGATCTCAACTATCAGGGGATTGAGCGGGTGGCCGAGACCAGCCAGCAGCTCGACTCCCTGGCCGAGCAGCAGGAGAGCCTGGTCAAACACTTCCGACTCAGCGCCTGATCAGGCAGTCTGTTTTTCCATTGCCCTGAAACGACAAGGCCCCGCAGATGCGGGGCCTTGGTTATTCTGACAACGAACGCGGGATCAGGCGTAGGCGATGGCGCCCTTGCCCACCCCTTCATACGCCACGATTTTCACAAACTTGTCACCCACCGCTTTTTTCACTTCACGGGCTATGTAGCAGGCCAGCAGCTCTATGGTGGTATCGGTGTCGATCATCTCCACCTCCCCCGCCGGCATGGCAAGCTGGAACAATCCCTGAGGGGCCACGTACTTGAAGCCGAGGTAGTGCTCACCCGGCTGCGTGTTGGCCGTATCATTCAGGGTGCTTTTGGCCAGCTCGCTCAGGCTCAGTTCGCCGAGAGCCACCTTGTCCTCTTCGGTGCCAAGGTAGATATCGGCCCAACGCTCGGCCCAGTTCAGCTCCAGCTCACCATCGCGCTCACCGTCCACATGGATCTCGATGGGAGAACGATGGCCGTGGGCGATGCGCTGGCAGTTGCCATCGTGCTTTTTCAGGCCGTGGCTGTAGTGGTAGAAGGCGCCATCAATCTGCTCCTGGCGCAGGGTCAGCGCCAAGTCCTTGATGTTGCCGGGCAGCCGCCGGGCCAGCACCGCCAGCAGATAGCGAGTGACGGACTCCTTGTCTATCTGGGGCGCCGGAATGAAGGCAAACCCCTGAGTGGGGCAGCGCAAGTGAATAGAGCGGCCAGGGCGCAGCAGATCGACCGTGCTCTCCTCCCCCTCCAGATGGGCCACATGGACCAGGGCGCATTCGGCCGGTACCAGCAGCTTGTGATCCACCTCTTCATCGATGATCGACTTGATCAGTTTTTTCACCCGACCAAAGTCAAGCAGCATGCTCATCTCGTTGAGCTCGCCGCTCATCTCGACATCCACCAGCCAGCTCTCCCCTACCATGCCACGGCGTTCACACAGGTAGCTGGAGTCGATCACGGTCAAATCTCTTACAAATAACTTCATCAGTCAGGCCTTGCTACAGAGAAAGTGCAGTTTGCGATATTATGACCCGCGATCACTGACAAAGGAACCGGACTCCCCCATGAACAAATTGCTTATCAAGAATGCCACCCTGGTCAATGAAGGCCGCATCTATGCCTCGGATGTATTGATTGAAGGGGAACGGATCGCCCGGATCGCCCCTCACATAGAGGCGCCCGATGCCGTGGTGATAGATGCAACCGGTCGCCACCTCATCCCCGGGATGATCGATGATCAGGTCCATTTCCGTGAGCCAGGCCTGACCCACAAGGGGACCATCGCCAGTGAATCCCGGGCAGCCGTGGCAGGGGGCACCACCAGCTTCATGGAGATGCCCAACGTCAATCCCCAGACCACTACCCTCGATGCCCTCGAAGCCAAATACCAGATAGCCGCCAACGCCTCCGCCGCCAACTACAGCTTCTATCTCGGCGCCACCAACGACAACCTCGACGAGATAAAGCGCCTCGATCCCAAGCAATCCTGCGGGGTCAAGGTGTTCATGGGCTCCTCGACCGGCAACATGCTGGTGGACAACCAGGAGACACTGGCGGCGATTTTCCGCGAGAGCCCGGTGATGATAGTCACTCACTGCGAGGACACCCCCTCCATCAAGGTGCTGGAAGACGAAGCCCGCGCCAAGTGGGGCGAGGATGTGCCGATGCGCGAGCACGGTCGCATTCGCAATGACGAGGCCTGCTACAAGTCCTCCAGCATGGCGGTGGGTCTGGCGAAAAAGTACGGGGCCAAGCTGCACGTGCTGCACCTCACCTCCGCCAAGGAGCTGTCGCTGTTTACCGCCAGCCATGACCTTAGCGAACTCAAAGACAAGAACATCACCGCCGAGGTGTGCGTCCACCACCTGTTCTTCAACGAGGCGGATTACGATACCCTGGGCAGCCAGATCAAGTGCAACCCGGCGGTGAAGACAGCCGCCGACCAGCACGCCCTGCTGGATGCGGTGCGCAACGACGTGCTGGACATCATCGCCACCGACCATGCTCCCCACACCTGGGAGGAGAAGCAGAACAGCTACTTCAAGGCGCCGTCCGGTATCCCTCTGGTGCAGCACTCCATGCTGGCGCTGCTGGAGCTCTACCACAACGGCGTGTTTTCACTGGAGACTATCGTCAAGAAGACATCCCACGCGGTAGCCGAGCGCTTCCAGGTGCAGGATCGCGGCTACATTCGTGAGGGCTACTTCGCAGACTTGGTGCTGCTGGATCTGGGCAAGCCCTATGTGGTCAACGACAGCAACCTGCTCTACCTGTGTGGCTGGTCCCCCTTCAACGGTTACCGCTTCCACAGCACGGTGGAGATGACCCTGGTCAATGGCCAGATCGCCTGGCAAAACGGTCAGGTCACCGATCAGGTGCTGGGCAAGCGGCTGACCTTCAACCGCTGATCCCTTCATCACTGATGCAAACGGCCGCCTCCGGGGCGGCCGCTTTCATGGTGGGTTGAAACCTGCGCAGCAAAAGGCCCCTGACATGGGCCCTCAATGGCCGATGTCGCCGCCATGGCGGTACTTTGAACGCCAATTGCTCGTAAAGCAGGCAAACGGTCTCGGAGTGGGATTTCCCCTGTTGACAGGATCGGGGCATCTCCATAAACTCAGCCCCCGTCAGCCGAGCTGACTCCGTCGGTGTGTAGCGCAGCCAGGTAGCGCATCTGCATGGGGTGTAGAGGGTCGGAGGTTCGAATCCTCTCACACCGACCAAATTCCCCGGTAAAGGCCTTGTCAAACGACAAGGCCTTTTCTTTTATCCCCAGTATCCCCACGGTGACCCGACCGGCGATTGTCTCACGGATCGGTTTGTGCTGTAGTGGTGAGGTGTTTCGCCAAACGGCCCTCATGATGCAACATCCGCCCCCCCTCTCCTTCTGCTCCCGTCGTCATGCACGACGGTTTGCCAACGGCGCAAGCCTGCCTGATCTGGTGCTGGCCTGCCTGCTGAGCGCCCTGCTGCTCGGCTGTGCCACCCCTTATCACAGCGAAAAATCATTCTGGAACGGCCAGACCGGCTTCTCCCAGACACAACTTGGCCCCGACAAGTGGCAGCTGGAGTTTGTTGGTAACGAGCTGATTGATCGGGAGACGGCCCGCAAGTATGTGCTCAAGCGGGCGGGTGAGATGGCACTGAGCCAGGGCTACGAGTGGGTGGAGGTGAACGAGCTGACCCTGTCGCGGGATGCGGTCAGGGTCAGCCCCTCGCATCCGGTATTCGGCTTTGATACGGACGAGCCGGACCCCTTTCTGGCGCAGATGCAGGTACAGCACACCACCTCGGCCCTGCTGATCTTCACCCTGTCTCATCGCTCGTTAAATGAACAGGGCATGCAAGCCAGTTATCTCGCCAATATCAAAATAAACAGTGATTAATATTGATGAAATGCAAGATCCATATCACATACAACTAATGGCAACATAAAATTCTGCTACAAGACTCTGGATTTACCCCCCCGGATTAGGCATGCTGCAAGCACACCGGCTGTCAGGGATCTACTGCCCGGATCACAAAAACGGACTTGAAGTGGCCCCCCTGCCACCCTCAACGCGTTGCACTTATCAAAACTGGGACCCCCCCATGAAAATGAATAAATTGACGGTTGCCATCCTCATCGCAATGCTGGTTGGCATCCTGACTGGTCAGGGCTATCGCATGTTTGCCCCGGATCAGGCTGCTGGCTTTGCCAGTGACATCACCATACTGACCGATATCTTCCTGCGACTGATCAAGATGATCATTGCTCCCCTTGTCTTCACCACCCTGGTCGTCGGTATCGCCAAGATGGGTGATACCCGTACCGTGGGCCGCATCGGTGCCAAGACCCTGGGCTGGTTCATGCTGGCCTCCTTGCTCTCCCTGACCCTGGGTCTGGTGATGGTCACCCTGATGCAACCGGGTGTGGGGCTCTCCCTCTCCCTGCCGGATGATACTGCCAGTTCCGGCGTGGTCGCCGGTGCCATCTCCCTCAAGGACTTCGTCACCCACGCCATCCCGAAAAGCGTGGTGGAGGCCATGGCCACCAACGAGATCCTGCAGATAGTGGTGTTCTCCCTCTTCTTCGGACTGGCCGCCGCCGCTCTGGGCGATGCCGCCAAACCCGTGGTCAAGCTGATGGCCAGCGCCGCCGAGATCATGCTGAAGGTGACAGGCTACGTGATGAACTTCGCGCCGTTCGCCGTGTTCGGTGCCATCGCCGCCATGGTTGCCAAGGAAGGGCTCGGCATACTCGCCACCTACGGCACTTTTATGGCCCAGTTCTATCTGGCCCTGGCCTGCCTCTGGCTGCTGCTCATCGCCATGGGCAGCCTGTTCATTCGCCGCCGCGTGCTGACCCTGCTGGCCATGATCCGCGAGCCCATCCTGCTGGCCTTCTCCACCGCCAGCTCCGAGGCCGCCTATCCCAAGACCCTGGATCGACTGGAGAAGTTCGGCTGTGACAAGCGCATCGCCAGCTTCGTGCTGCCCATGGGTTACTCCTTCAACCTGGACGGCTCCATGATGTACTGCACCTTCGCGGTCATGTTCATCGCCCAGGCCTATGGCATAGAGCTCTCCCTGGCTCAACAGATCACCATGCTGCTGTTGTTGATGGTCACCTCCAAGGGGATGGCCGGCGTGCCGCGCGCCTCTCTGGTGGTCATAGCCGCCACCCTGAACCAGTTCCATATTCCGGAAGCTGGCATCCTCTTGCTGCTCGGCATAGATCACTTCCTCGACATGGGTCGCTCCGCCACCAACGTGCTGGGCAATGCCATCGCCGCCAGCGTAGTGGCCAAGACCGAAGACAGCCTGGGTGAAACCGAGCCGCTGGGTGAGGTGGATACCGCCAAGGCGTGATCTTTCCCGCCAGCAAGATAGAAAAACGGCCCGCGGATACGTAACACCCGTCACTTAAGCACTTTTGTGACTGAATATTAGAAAGGTTGAATAACAGGAGCTGTGCCAGGGTTAACGCGTCAATGTGGCTGACACCTTTGCCCTGACAGGCATCCAATAAAAAGAGGGAGGCATCATGCCTCCCTCACTCTTTGGCCCTTATACCTCGCGGGCTGGACTCACATTCTCTTAACTGACTTGCATTAGCTCCTGCGGGAGCCCTTTTTGTGAGTGCCTTATGGAAGGCCGCGCTTAAGCAGCCTTTTTACGGGTCACAAAGAGACTTAGCCCCATGGACACCAGCAGGATCAGCGCGACGACACCGAGTGCTATGTCATTCAGGGGGATCTGGAACTGTCCCCTCCGAGATGATGTTCAGCGCCTTCAAGCCACCTTTTTCTTTTTACGGGTCACAAAGATACTTAGCCCCATGGACACCAGCAGGATCAGCGCGACGACACCGAGTGCTATGCCGGTCGGGATCTTGAAGATATCCAGCAACAGCATCTTGACCCCGATAAACATCAGGATCAGCGCCAGACCGTACTTGAGCAGGGCAAAGCGATCAGCCACACCAGCCAGCAGGAAGTACATGGCGCGCAGACCCATGATGGCAAAGATGTTGGAGGTCAGCACGATGAAGGGATCCGTGGTCACCGCGAAGATGGCCGGGATACTGTCCACCGCGAAGATGAGATCGCTCACCTCCACCAGCACCAGAATGAGCAGCAGCGGCGTGGCATAACGCACACCGTCACGCCAGACGAAGAAGTTCTCCCCCTCCAGCGTCTCGGTCACCTTGAAGCGGCGGCGCATCCAGCCCAGCAGCGGGTTGTTGGCCAGATCTGGCTCCTTGTCGGCCGCCCACAGCATCTTGGCACCGGTCAGTAGCAAGAAAGCGCCGAACAGATAGAGGATCCAGTGGAACTGCTCGATGAGCCAGCTGCCCGCGAACACCATGCCGGCCCGCATCACGATGGCGCCCAACACCCCGTACAGCAGCACCCGGCGCTGCAGCTCGGCCGGAATGGCAAAGTAGCTAAACAGCATCAGCCAGACGAAGACGTTATCCACCGCCAACGCTTTCTCGATGAGGTAGCCGGTGAGGAACTCCAATCCCTTCTGGTTGGCAATGTCACGGCCAGCACTGTGATCCAGCCAAAACCAGATGGCCAGGTTGAAGAGCAGGGCCACGCTGATCCAGATGAGAGACCAGATCCCCGCCTCTTTGAGGGACACCTTGTGTGACCTGCCACCACCGACAAAGCGTATGTCAATCCATAACAGGACCAGCACTATGCTGAAGAAACCGGTCCACATCCACCATTCACCCATTTTTATCCCTCCCAAAAATGACAAAACCCACGTCCGAGAGGCGTGGGCTTGCGTTTGGAGCAGATACGCCTTGCCTCTCGGCAAGGTCTCACTTACAGCCCATTTTCATCGACTGCCCGGCTGCCGGGTGCACTGCAGGATATGGGTGCACCGTAATGACGACAAACCAGCGAGAAGTTACTCCCCTTGTTAGGCAAAGAGTAACAGTGGCCAAAGAGAACGCCAAGGGAGATCTTCCCCTCTTGCCCAAGTTAATCGGGGCTCCATCTGGGAGCCCCGAAAACACGTTCAACAAACCACCATCAAAGCGGATCAGCCTTGAGGCAGGAGACCGCATGGTCGAAGTTTCCCTCAAGCATGGGGCGGGTCTTGGCACACTCGGGGCCAGCCACCGGGCAGCGGGTGCGAAACACGCAGCCGGACGGCGGGTTCATGGGAGATGGCAAGTCCCCCTCCAGGATCTGGATGACCTTGCTGCGCTCCAGATCCGGATCCGGAATGGGCACGGCCGACATCAGGGCCTTGGTATAGGGGTGCAAGGGATTTGCGAAGATCTCCTTGCGAGTGCCGAGCTCCACCGCATTGCCCAGATACATCACCAGCACCCGATCCGAGATGTGTTTGACCACCGACAAGTCGTGAGCGATGAAGATGAGCGATAAGCCCATCTCCTTCTGGATAGCCTTGAGCAGGTTCACCACCTGGGCCTGGATGGAGACATCCAGCGCAGAGACCGGCTCGTCACAGATGATCATCTTGGGTTCCAGGATCAGTGCCCGGGCAATCCCGATCCGCTGGCACTGGCCGCCGGAGAACTCGTGCGGGTAGCGATTGACCAGGTTGGGCAAGAGGCCCACCTTGGTCATCATGGTGCGCACCTTCTCCTTCACCTGCTCTTTGGAGAGGTTGGGATAGAAGGTGATGAGCGGCTCGGCGATGATGTCGCCTATGGTCATGCGCGGATTCAGGGAGGCCAGCGGATCCTGGAAGATCATCTGGATCTCCTTGCGTTTCTCCCGCAGCGCCTTCTGATCTAGCTTGGTCAAATCGTTGCCCAGCCACACCACCTTGCCGTCGGTGGCCGGTACCAGGCCTATCAGGGCACGGGCGAAGGTGGACTTGCCACAGCCTGACTCGCCCACCACACCCAGGGTCTCCCCCTCGTACAGGCGCAGAGTCACCCCGTCTACCGCCTTTAACGCCGAGGGCTTGGCCCAGGGCCAGGCTCTGTCACTCTTGATGCTAAAGTGGACCTTGAGGTCAGACACTTCCAGCAGCAGTTTCTTGTCAGCACCCATTTAATTCGCCCCCTTGATCATGGCATCCGATACCCAATGGCAGGCCCGTTCGCGGCCGTCGTTGAACGGGGTCAGGATCGGTGACTGCTGGCCGCAAATCCCGCTGACACGGTGGCAGCGCTCCTGGAAGGGGCAGCCGGTGGGCAGACGCAGCAGGTTGGGCGGATTGCCCGGAATGGTAGGCAGCTCTTCCCCTTCGGTGTCGAGGCGGGGAATAGCGCGCAGCAAACCCTCGGTATAGGGATGACTCGGGCGATAGAAGATATCGTTCACCCGGCCGTACTCCATGGTACGACCGGCGTACATCACCAGCACCTTGTCACAGATGCCCGCCACCACACCCAAGTCGTGGGTGATCATGATGATGGCGGTGTTGAACTCGCGCTTTAGCTCGTTCATCAGCGTCATGATCTGGGCCTGCACCGTCACGTCCAGCGCCGTGGTCGGTTCATCGGCGATGAGCAGCTGTGGCCGGCACAAGAGGGCCATGGCAATCATCACCCGTTGACGCATACCGCCGGAGAACTCGTGGGGGTACATGTTCATCCGCTTGCGCGACTCGGGGATCTTCACCGCATCCAGCATGCGTACCGACTCTTCGAACGCTGCGGCCTTGCTCACCCCCTTGTGCAGCATCAGCACTTCCATCAGCTGATCCTTCACCTTCATGTAGGGATTAAGAGAGGTCATGGGATCCTGGAAGATCATGGCGATCTTCTCGGAGCGGATCTTGTTGAGCTTGTGTTCCGGCAGGTTGAGGATTTCGTCGCCCTGAAACTTGGCCGACCCCGTGATGATGCCGTTCTTGGCCAACAGCCCCATGATGGCAAATGCGGTCTGGGACTTGCCGGAGCCGGACTCGCCGACGATCCCCAGAGTCTCGCCAGCCGCCAGGGAGAAGTTGAGGTCGTTGACCGCCACCACATTGCCGTCCGGGGTCTTGAACTCGACCCGCAGATCTTTTACATCCAGTAACTTCATATAAAAACTCCTTATCGATCTTTCGTGATGCTTTCCTGTCGATCCGATGTTCGATTAACGATCTTTCGGATCGAGGGCGTCACGCAGACCATCCCCGAGGAAGTTGAAGCAAAACAGGGTCACCACCATGAAACCGGCGGGGAACAGGAGTTGCCAGATGGCCACTTCCATCGACTTGGAGCCTTCATCCAGCAGAGCACCCCAGCTGGTCATGGGTTCCTGGACGCCGAGGCCCAGAAAACTCAGGAAGGATTCAAACATGATCATGCCCGGTACCAGCAAGGTGGCGTAGACGGCCACGATACCGAGTACGTTCGGCACTATGTGGCGGGTGATGATCTTCCACTTGGAGACGCCACAGACGTGGGCCGCCTCGATAAACTCCTTGCTCTTGAGACTCAGGGTCTGGCCTCGCACGATCCGCGCCATGTCGAGCCAGCTCACCGCCCCGATGGCGATGAAGATGAGCGCCAGATTGCGGCCGAAGAAGGTCACCAGCATGATCACGAAGAACATGAAAGGGAAGGCGTTGAGGATCTCGAGTACGCGCATCATCAGACTATCGACCCGACCGCCGATAAAACCGGAAGCCGCGCCATACAGGGTGCCGATGACCACGGCCACCATGGCGCCCATGATGCCGACCATCAGCGAAATGCGGCCCCCCAGCAGGGTACGCACGAACAGATCGCGCCCCAGACTGTCGGTACCGAACCAGTGGCCGGTTTCCATATCCGGTGCCGCCTGCATCGCGCCCCAGTCCGGATCGTCGAAGGTATATTGGGACAGGTGCGGCCCCACTATCACTGCCAGACCGATAATGGTCAGTATGATGAGGCTGGTCAGCGCGGCCTTGTTACGCAGGAAACGGCGACGGGCATCCTTCCACAGGGAGCGTCCTTCCACCACTTCCACTTGCTGTGCGAACGCCGCTATGGCTTCGCGTTTCTCAGTTGTGACAACCATGATCTACTCCCGACTTAGTAACGGATCTTGGGATCGATAAAGGCATAGAGAATATCGACCACGGCGTTAAAGGTGATGGTGAGGGCACCGACCAGAATGGTCAGCCCGAGCACCATGGAGTAATCACGGTTGAGGGCACCGTTGACAAACAACTGACCAATTCCCGGCAGACCGAAGATGGTCTCAATCACCACGGAACCCGTGATGATGCCGACGAAGGCCGGGCCCAGATAGGAGACCACCGGCAGCATGGCCGGACGCAGCGCGTGTTTCAGTATGATGTGACGCAGCGGCAGGCCCTTGGCACGGGCGGTACGGATGAAGTTGGAGTTCATGGTCTCGATCATGCTGCCACGCATGATGCGCGAGATGGCGGAGATGTAGTACATCATCATGCCGAACACCGGCAGCACCATAAACTGGATGCCCCCCCCCTGCCAGCCACCGGCCGGGAACCAGCCCAGATAGATGCTGAAGAAGAGCACCAGCAAGGGTGCCAGCACAAAGCCCGGGATCACCACCCCGGCCATGGCCGACGACATCAGCAGATAGTCGATGATAGTGTTTTGTTTCAAGGCCGCTATGGTGCCGAAAGTGACCCCCAGCAAGACGGCAAAGACGAAAGCCGCGCTCCCGATCTTGGCGGAAACAGGCAACGCCTGGCTCACCAGATCATTGACGCTGAAGTCCTTGTATTTGAAAGAGGGGCCCAGATCGCCCCGTAACAGGTTGCCCAGGTAGGTGAGGTATTGCACGCCAATGGGCTTGTCCAAGCCGTACTTGGCCTCGATATTGGCCAACACTTCCGGCGGCAGGGCACGTTCGCTGGTGAAGGGGTTGCCCGGCGCGAAACGCATCATGAAGAAGGAGACGGTGATCAAGACCAGCAGTGTCGGGATCGCTTCCAATAGCCGTTTAAAAATGAATTTCAACATAGACAATTCCTGTCCTGTACAGCTTCCAAAGGGTCGCGGTTGTAATAAAGGCCCGCCGTCTGGCGGGCCTGCTTGTTATGCGACTTGTTATGTTATTCAGTGGGCAATGATGTACATGTCTTTGCTGTAGAGGTTATCCAGCGGGTTGGCCGGATAGCCGCCCACATAGGGCTTGACCATGCGAGAGGTCACGTACTGATAGATAGGGGCAATCGGCATGTCCTTGGCCAGGATCTCTTCGCCCTGGACATAGAGCTTGTTGCGCGCATCCGCATCAACCTGATCGCGTGACTCGTCCATCAACTTGTCAAACGCAGCATTGGAGTACTTGCCATCGTTGTTACCGTGAGTGGTCTGCATCAGATCCAGCATGGAGGAGGCTTCATTGTAGTCGGCGATCCAACCGCGACGAGCCACGTCAAACTGACCTTGCTTGAGCGTCTCCAGATAGGTTTTCCACTCCTGGTTCACCAAGCTGACCTCTACCCCCAGCTTTTTCCACATGGAGGCGACGGCGACGGCCACTTTCTTGTGGTTGTCATCTGTGTTGTAGAGCAGTTCAAACTTGAGTGGATTACCCGGGCCGTAACCGGCATCGGCCAGTAGCGCCTTGGCCTTGGCATCGAGCTCCGCCTGGGTCAACTTGGACCAGGCCGGGGCAACAGGTTTGAAGCCATCAACGAAGTCCGGCACCAGGGCATAGCCTGGGGTCTCTCCCTTGCCCATTACCTTGTCGGCTATCACATTGCGATCGATGGCATAGGTGAGCGCAGTGCGTACCCGCACATCATCATAGGGTTTTTTCTTGGTGTTGAAGGTGTAGTAATAGGTCCCCACATAGCCACTCACCTGCACCTCATCGGGCTTCTCTTTTTTCATCTGCTTGAAGCGTTCGATGGGCATGTTGTAGGTGAGATCCAGTTCGCCCGCCAGATAGCGGTTCAACTCAGCATTGGTAGACTGGATCGGCAGGTAACTCACCGTGTCGACCACCGTTTTGCTGTTATTCCAGTAGTTGGGATTACGCTCGATATCGACACGCTCGTTGACCACCCAATCTTTGAGCTTATAGGCGCCGTTGGATACCATATTTTCCGGCTGGGTCCACTTGTCACCAAACTTCTCGATCACCTTCTTCGGGACTGGGTAGGTGGTGGTGTGAGAGAGCATGCTGACGAAGTAAGGAATCGCTTTTTCAAGCTGTACTTCAAAGGTGTAATCGTCGGTCGCCTTCACGCCCAGGGTGTCAGACGGCTTCTTGCCGGCAATGATTTCGCTGGCGTTGAGGATGGTCGGAATTTCCATGTACCAGGCGTAGGGAGAGCCAGTCTTGGGATCCACGGCCCGCTTGAAGGCGAACTCGAAATCGTGGGCAGTAACCGGTTCACCATTGGACCATTTCGCATCTTTGCGCAGGTGGAATACGAAGTGTTTGTTGTCCTTGGTTTCCCAGGACTCGGCCATGGCAGGGAGCACTTCCCCTTTGGGACCGGAAGAGACGAGACCTTCGAACAGGTCGCGCAAAATATTGGATTCAACCGTTCCTTCGGTTTTATGAGGGTCGAGGGTAGCCGGCTCCGAGCCATTGCCTTTGACCAGTTGCTGGACTTCAGCCAGCTTGGTTCCCGCCGGGACATCGGCAGCCTGAGCCACGTTGACGCCACCAAACAGGGCAGCCATCAGCAGTGTGTTAATCATTGTTTTTTTATGAGTCATTTCCCTACTCCAACAAGAACATTCCATGCGTTTGTCCATCAACGAGATAAATACCCGCTGCCAGCATAATTCCCTGACAATTCTAATAATGCAATAGATATCATCAGACCAAGCTGGGCTTCATGGTTAAAAAAACAGCTTTCAGCCAATTATTCAGCATTTAAATATGGCGTTGCAGACGCTTTTTATACAGACCCGCTCGATTCTAGGAAATGACCAACAAAAAAGAAACAATAAAAAGCCGGTCACGAGGACCGGCTCAGACAAAACAGACCTGAATCACATCAATCCGGGGAAGACCCCCTTGATCCCCGCCACCATGATCTCGATGCCGAGCGACATCATGATGAGACCCATGATCCGGGTGACCACGTTGATGCCGGTGTTGCCCATCAGCTTGAACAACAAGGGGGCGGCGCGGAAGATGAGCCAGGAGCAGAAGGCAAATACCATCACCACCAGCGACATGCCCAGCATCTGGGACCAGGTACTCTGGCTGGCGTTGACAATAGAAGAAGAGATGGCACCCGGACCCGCCATCAGCGGCAGTGCCAGCGGCACCACAGCGACTGATTCCCGCGCAGCCAGCTCCCCTTTCTCCTGCTTGTTATGCTTCACCTCCCCCAGCTTGCCCTGCAGCATGGACCAGGCGATCAGCGTGATGAGCGACCCGCCGGCGATGCGAAACGACGCCAGCGAGATACCAAAACCGTCCAGGATCAGCTGCCCCATGTACATGGAGACCAGCAGGATGATCATCACCGCAATGTTGGCGGTGGTGTTGGTCTTCATCCGCTCTTCCGGGGTTTGATGGCCGGTCAGACTGACAAAAACCGGCAGCAATCCCAGCGGATTGATGATCGCGAACAAACCGATGAAAAACTTCAGATATAAAGAGACGTCAATTGCTGCCATAGGCGCCATCCAGAAGGTAAGCAAAGCCACGCGGGCCACCCCGATAAACCGAGCGTAAATTTACACCATGCCCTCAACCTGCACCAATCAAATAATCTCACCCTTTCCGTGGCTTTTCAGTTAGTTCCTCTAATGTATAGCCAAAATTCAACATATTGATTTGTTAATAAACATCGTCACCATTTAACACGCTGATAAAATCACTTCGAGTTTTATGTGGCCATGCCGTTTTGGTGCGACATTTTCTCTCAGCAAACAAGGATTTTTTAATGATTGATATGGACATCAAGTTGCAATGGCGCCTGGCTTCGCAGCCGGCAGGCACGGTCGATCCCCTGCTCGGCTTTTTTGACCGGCGGCAATGAGGGTGTCAGTGGCGGCCATCTTCAGCGCGATCATGGATTAAAAGAACAACCATTTTTTCAACAAGAATTAAACGCTGGTGGGTATCTGCTCCTGGATGATCGCCGTTTCTATCACAATACGGCCCCCATACTGCCCCAGGCCCCGACCCGAGGACACCGGGACGTAATCGTGCTAACTGCTTGAAAGATGGTGTGTAGCGCCTTGTTCACGCGCCATTCAGTCCACTTTCTCCTCAAGCTACATTCGTGTAACATCCAAAAGACATGTATTGTGAAACAAAATTTCTTTTGTTCTTTTGTTACACATGATCCAGATCAACTTTTTCTGAGTCAGCCGCGCTCTATAATCGACTCAGAAAGCAATTTAGTAAGGCATGTAAATACCCCCTTGTAGTGATTCTCGCCTTGACAAGGCGACTATAATTGCCGGGCATTGCCAAGCTCTTACTAAACAGTTTTCAAATCATCAGGAGATAAACATGGCAGTAACCAATTTGGCCGAACTGGATGCACTGGTCGCCCGCGTTAAAGAAGCACAGCGTGAATTCGCCAGCTTCTCGCAAGAGCAGGTAGACAAGGTTTTCCGTGCCGCCGCCCTGGCCGCCAGCAATGCCCGTATCCCCCTGGCCCAGATGGCCGTGGAAGAGTCCGGTATGGGGATCATCGAAGACAAGGTTATCAAGAACCACTTCGCCTCCGAATACATCTACAACGCATACAAAGACGAGAAGACCTGCGGCATCCTGAGCCAGGATGACGAGATGGGCACCATGATCATCGCCGAGCCGGTCGGTATCATCTGCGGTATCGTTCCGACCACCAACCCGACCGCTACCGCGATCTTCAAATCGTTGATCTCCCTGAAGACCCGCAACGCCATCATCTTCTCCCCGCACCCACGTGCCAAGAACTCCACCAATACCGCAGCCAAGCTGGTACTGGACGCAGCCGTGGCCGCTGGTGCACCGAAAGACATCATCGGCTGGATCGATCAACCGTCCGTTGAGCTCTCTAACGCGCTGATGAAGCACAACGACATCAACCTGATCCTGGCCACCGGTGGCCCGGGCATGGTGAAAGCCGCTTACTCTTCCGGTAAGCCTGCTATCGGTGTGGGTGCCGGTAACGTGCCGATCGTCATCGACGAAACCGCCGATGTAAAACGCGCCGTTGCCTCCATTCTGATGTCCAAGACCTTCGACAACGGTGTGGTCTGTGCTTCCGAGCAAGCTGTTATCGTCGTTGACTCCATCTACAACCAGGTGAAAGAGCGTTTCTCCAACCACGATGGCTACATCCTGTCCAAAGATGAAGCGGACAAGGTACGTAAAGTGCTGCTGATCAACGGCGCGCTGAACGCAGATATCGTCGGCCAGCCGGCCACCAAGATCGCCGCCATGGCTGGCGTGACTGTGCCTGCCACCACCAAGATCCTGATCGGTGAAGGCCTGGAATTGTGCGCTGAAGATGAGTTCGCTCATGAGAAGCTCTCCCCGACCCTGGGTATGTTCCGCGCCAAGAACTTCGAAGAAGCCGTCGAGATGGCCTGCACCATGGTCAACATCGGTGGTATCGGTCACACCTCTGGTCTGTACACCGACCAGGATCGCAACCAGGACCGTATCAGATACTTCGGCGACAAGATGAAGACCGCTCGTATCCTGATCAACACCCCCTCCACCCAGGGTGGTATCGGTGACCTGTACAACTTTGCTCTTGCTCCTTCCCTGACCCTGGGTTGCGGCTCCTGGAGTGGCAACTCCATCTCCGAGAACGTCGGTCCCAAGCACCTGATCAACAAGAAGACAGTCGCAAAACGGGCAGAAAATATGCTGTGGCACAAACTTCCGAAATCCATCTATTTCCGTCGTGGCTCCCTGCCGATCGCCCTCGGTGATCTGGAAGGCAAAAAGCGTGCAATGGTTGTCACCGACCGCTTCCTGTTCAACAACGGCTATGCCGACGACGTGGTTCGTCTGCTCAAGAAGCTGAACATGGAAGTGGAAGTATTCTACGAAGTAGAAGCTGACCCGACGCTGTCGGTGGTTCGCAAGGGCGCCGAGATGGCCAACTCCTTCAAGCCGGACGTTATCCTGGCACTGGGTGGTGGTTCACCAATGGATGCCGCCAAGATCATGTGGGTCATGTACGAGCACCCGGATACCGCGTTTGAAGATCTTGCCATGCGCTTTATGGACATTCGCAAGCGTATCTACAAGTTCCCGAAAATGGGCGTGAAGGCCGAACTGGTCTGTATCACCACCACTTCCGGTACCGGTTCTGAAGTCACCCCGTTTGCGGTCGTGACCGACGACGCCACCGGCATGAAGTACCCGCTGGCTGACTACGAGCTGACCCCGAACATGGCCATCGTGGATGCCAACCTGGTCATGAACATGCCCAAATCCCTGTGCGCCTTCGGCGGTGTGGATGCAGTCACTCACGCCATGGAAGCCTACGTTTCCGTACTGGCCAACGAGTACTCAGACGGTCAGGCGCTGCAAGCCCTGAAACTGCTGAAAGAGTACCTGCCGTCCAGCTACCAGAACGGTGCCAACGATCCGGTTGCTCGCGAGAAAGTACACAACGCAGCCACCATCGCCGGTATCGCGTTTGCCAACGCCTTCCTGGGTGTGTGTCACTCCATGGCACACAAATTGGGTGCAGAATTCCACATTCCGCACGGCCTGGCCAACGCCCTGCTGATCAGCAACGTGATCCGTTACAACGCCAACGACAACCCGACCAAGCAGACTGCGTTCTCCCAGTACGACCGTCCGCAAGCTCGCCGTCGTTATGCCGAAGTGGCTGACCACCTGGGTCTGAGCGCAGCCGGTGACCGTACCGCTGCCAAGATCGAGAAGCTGCTGGCCTGGCTGGATGAGCTGAAAGCCACTCTGGGCATCCCTGCCTCCATCCGTGAAGCAGGCGTGAACGAAGCCGACTTCCTGGCCAAGGTTGACCAGCTGGCGCTGGAAGCCTTCGATGACCAGTGCACCGGTGCCAACCCGCGCTACCCGCTGATCACCGAGCTCAAAGCCATACTGATGGACACCTACTACGGTCGCCCCTTTACCGAGGAAGCACGAGTCGCAACCAAGGTGGAAGCCAAGGCTGAGACCAAGGCGGACAACAAGAAAAAATCCAAGGCCTGATAATCGGACTTGAACTAGAGAGCCCGCGCACATGCGCGGGCTTTTTTGTTTGTCTATCTCTCTAATTTTGCTAGCTTGTTGGTAAGCATTCATGGACCTCGAGTTAGCACATGTCGCTGATACAAGCCTCGATAGAGCAGTTACGGATCGGCCACTACATCCATCTCCCCACGGGATGGACCAGTCACCCTTTTATGTTCAATGCCTTCAAGATCAAGGATCAGCAACAACTCGACATCATTCGCCATCTCGACCTCAATCTGTTGATGGTGGATCCGGACAAAAGCGACCTGCCCATAGAGCCCATCTTGCGCGGCGATATTCCCGCCGCCGGCCCCGATCTGTCGATCATCGATGAGGTCATAGACACGGGCCTCACTCCCTTCGACGAGAAAGCTTTCCGCCGCTCCCTGCGCGCCGCCGACAAAGCCTTTGGCCAATCCATGTCCGAGCTGCGCGATGCACTGGGGGCCCTCAACCTCAAGCCTGACGAAGGGCTGGCTAATACGGCGCAAATAGTGCGCAATGCCGCCGCCCGTATCAGTGAACACGAGGGGCCACTCGGCCTGCATCTCATTCGCAGCCCGCACACCGACATATTGCTGCAGCACAGCCTGAACGTGGCTTTCATCGCCATGCTGATGGCCCGGGAACTCGGCATGAACCCCATCGAGATCGAGGAGACTGGACTGGCAGGCCTTGTACACGATATCGGAGAGCTGAGAATCCCGAGCCAGATCACCCAGAAACGAGGGGATCTCAACAAGTCAGAGCAAAACTTTCTCAACATGCATCCCCAGTACGGGCTGGAGATGCTGACCCAGTTGCAGGCATTTGAGTTCAAGATCCGCCAGGTGGCCCATCTGCACCACGAGCGGCTCGATGGCAGCGGCTTTCCTCTGGGCATCAAGGGCGGCGAGATCCCGCCACTGGCACGGATAATCGGACTGGTGGACTACTATGACGAGCTGCTGCACCCGCGCAGCAGTGCGACCCCGGCCGCCCCGAGCCAGGCCATCAGCCAGCTCTACAAGCTGTCCCAGAAGAAGTTCGATCAGGACCTGGTCAAGCTGCTGATCAAGGTGTTGGGAGTCTATCCCCCCGGTTCGCTGGTGCAGCTCTCCGACGACTCTGTGGCGCTGGTGCTCTCAACCGAGCCCACCATGCCCCTCAAACCCAAGGTACTGCCCTACCTCAAAGCGCAGCGACCGGAAGGGGTGGCCATGCTGGATCTGCGGGAGGATGAGCGCACCATCAAGTCATTTATCAAGCAAGAAGACCTGGATGAGGGACAAAGGCTGTTTTTTAACCTTACCCGGCGCTTCTGTTACTATTTTGCCTTCTGAGTTATCCCCAGAAGCTGGGGATAACTCATTGGACAAACCTGAATAATTGCCCAATTACCTTCAAAAGGGGTCACTGCCGACCCTGGATAAAAAACGCCCAGCCAGGGGGCCGGGCGGAGCATGCCACCTCCGTGTGGCGTATCCAGCGGATACATTCATGCTCCATCCAGCAATACCAACCCTGGGGCGATTATACAAATATCAATTTAACATGCTGATTTGATATGGTTTTATTTCACGTTTCTGGCAAACTTCGCCCACAATCGAACGCACCTTGCTCACAGAACAAGATCCTGATCACACTTATTCATGACTGCCGCTTTTTTCGGCACGGACTCTGAGGAACGTTTTTTATGCAGTTGGTCCTCTCCCTGCTTCAACAGATGAGCGTCAGTCTGGTGATCGCCTATCTCTTCTCCAAGAGTCCGCTGCTGCGTCCCCTGGCCAACTATTCCGTCAGACTTCCTCACAAGATACTGATATACATTATTTTTTCCAGCTTTTGCATCCTCGGCACCTATGTCGGGCTCGATATCGATGATGCCATCGCCAACACCCGGGCAGTCGGCGCCGTATTGGGGGGGCTGCTGGGAGGCCCGCTGGTGGGCTTTCTGGTAGGGCTGACCGGTGGCCTGCACCGCTACACGCTAGGGGGATTTACCGATCTCGCCTGCGCCATCTCCACCACCCTTGAGGGCTTGCTGGGGGGGCTGGTGCACTGGCGGCTGATGCGCTCCGGGCGGACAGATGCCCTGTTTGAACCGCGTATCGCCTTCTTTACCACCCTCTATGCCGAGATCATGCAGATGCTGATCATCCTGCTGGTGGCCACCCCGTTCGAGCAGGCTCTGCTGCTGGTGCGCACCATCGCCACCCCCATGATCCTGGCCAACTCCTGCGGCGCCGCGCTCTTTATCAGCATGATCCGCGACCAGCAGCGGATGTATGAAAAATTCTCCCGGGTCTTCTCCGCCAAAGCGCTCAATATCGCCAATCGCACGGTCGGCATCATGAGCCAGGGCTTTACCCCGGAGGCGAGCCGCAAGATTGCCCGCATCATTCAGGAGGAGACCGGCGTAGGTGCTGTCGCCATCACGGATACCGACAAGATCCTCGCTTTTATCGGCATCGGAGAAGATCACCATCTGCCAGGTACGCCCATCGCGTCAGCCACCACCATGAAGGCCATCACGCACAACAAGGTGCTGTTTGCCGATGGCAACAGCCAGCCCTATCGCTGCAGCCTCTCGCCTGCTTGCCAGCTGGGCTCTGTGCTCGTGATCCCGCTGCAGGGTGACAAGGGGGTGATCGGCACCATCAAACTCTATGAACCGAAGAAGCGGCTGTTTCTCAAGATCAACCACACCCTGGGGGAAGGGATTGCCAACCTGCTGTCACAGCAACTGCTGGCCGGTCGGCTGGAGCAGCATCAGCGGCTGCTGGTGCAGTCCGAGTTGAAACTTATCCAGGCCCAGATCAACCCCCATTTTTTGTTCAACACCCTCAATACCATCAGTGCCATCACCCGGCGCGATCCCGACAAGGCGCGGGATCTGCTGCTGCACCTGTCGCTGTTCTTTCGCAAGAACCTCAAGCGCCAGAGCGGGCTGGCCACCCTGCAGGAGGAGCAGGAGCACTGCCAGTCTTATCTGGAGATCGAGCTAGCCCGTTTTGGCGACCGATTGACGGTGGTCAACGAGATCCCGCTCCACCTGGCCACCTTGCGCCTGCCAAGCTTCACCCTGCAGCCGCTGATCGAAAATGCCATCAAGCACGGCATCTCGACGCTGCTGGAACAGGGGCGCATTCGCCTCTATACCGAGGAACATACCACCAGTGTCACCATCCATGTGGAAGACAACGCCGGCGCCTGGCAAGAAAGGCCCGCCGGTGACGGTCTTGGCATGACCATCGTCGACCGACGGCTCAAGAGCGCCTTTGGCGAGCGCTACGGCGTGACCATTGCGTGCGAGCCGGAGCAGTGGACCCGGGTTTCGTTCACCATCCCCAAGGAGCAACCATGATCCGCACCCTGATTGTTGATGACGAACATTACGCCCGCGAGGAGCTGAAACTGCACCTTGCCAGCGATCCCGCCATCGAGATAGTCGGTGAAGCGGCCAACGCCATCGAGGCGCTGCCACTGATCCAGCAGCTCAAACCGGATGTGGTGTTTCTCGACATCCAGATGCCCAAGCTGAGCGGCATGGAACTGGTAGCCATGCTCGATCCCCTGCCCCGCATCGTGTTTGTCACCGCCTTCGACGAGTATGCCATTCAGGCATTTGAGGAGAACGCCTTCGACTACCTGCTCAAACCGGTGGAACCGGCACGGCTGGCCAAGACGCTGGCTCGCCTCAAGCAGGATATCTCCCCGCAGCCGGTCGAGCGGCTGGCCCCCACCATCGAACACATTCCGGGCTATCTGCACAATCGGGTACGGCTGCTGCCGATCGCTCAGGTGGAGTATGCCTTTTCCGATCTCGGCGGCGTCCACGTGGCTTGTCAGGGGGAGCTGTTCCACACCCAGCTCACCCTCAAATCCCTGGAGGAGAAGAGCCTCCTGTTGCGTTGCCACCGCCAGTACCTGGTCTCCCCCAAGGCCATCTTCGAGATCCGGCTGCTGGATAACCAGCTGGCAGAGATCCTCACGCCGAGCGGCGCCCGGGTGCCGGTCAGCCGTCGCTATCTCAAGGAGCTAAAAGATCAACTGGGGCTGGACTGACCCAGGGAATGTGCGCCTGATCACAGCCGCTGACCACTCGGCGCGCCAAAGCGCCACTCGGGAGGTTTCGCCTGCCAGAGAGAAGCAAGCGTTTTAAACTCGCGACGCATACTAAAAAATAACAATGCAGGAGCGTAGTAATGATCTGGTTCTTCCTATGTGTCGGCCTACTTGTCGCCGGCTATTTCATATATGGCAAATTCATCGAGCGGATATTCGGCCCGAAACCCGAGCGCGCCACCCCCGCCATCACCATGGCTGACGGGGTGGACTATGTCCCCATGTCGGACAAAAAAGTCTATCTGGTACAACTGCTCAACATCGCAGGCGTCGGCCCCATCTTCGGTCCCATCCTCGGTGCCCTCTACGGCCCGGTCGCCATGCTGTGGATCGTGTTTGGCTGCATCTTCGCCGGCGCAGTACACGACTACTTCTCCGGCATGCTGTCGGTGCGCGCCAAGGGCGCTTCGGTACCGACCGTGGTCGGCGAGCATCTGGGCACCGTCGCCAAGCACTTCATGAACCTGTTTGCCGTGGTACTGCTGATGCTGGTTGGCGTGGTGTTCGTGCTGAGCCCGGCAGGCTTGCTCGCCAACCTCACCTCCACCGATATGGTCTACTGGATTGTGGCGATTTTTGCCTACTACATCCTGGCGACCATCGTCCCCATCGACAAGATCATCGGCCGTTTCTACCCCATCTTCGGCGCACTGCTGGTGTTCATGTCAGTCGGCCTTATCATTGGTCTGATTGTCTCCGGCAAAGGCTTCTACAACACAGGGATGGACTTCTCCAACCTGCACCCGACCGAGTTGCCGCTGTGGCCGCTGCTGTTCATCACCATCGCCTGTGGCGCGGTATCGGGCTTTCACGCCACCCAGTCACCGCTGATGGCTCGCTGCATGCAGAACGAAAAGTCCGGTCGCTTCATCTTCTACGGCGCAATGATCGGTGAAGGGATCATCGCTCTCATCTGGTGTACCCTGGGTCTCTCCTTCTACGACAGCACCGAAGCGCTCAACGCCACCATGGCCAACGGCGGCCCGGCGGCTGTGGTACATGAAGTCTCCACCAGCCTGCTCGGCACCGTGGGCGGCATCCTCGCCATCCTCGGCGTGGTGATCCTGCCCATCACCTCAGGCGATACCGCGTTTCGCAGTGCTCGCCTGATCGTGGCGGACTTCCTCAAGATGACCCAGAGGCCGCTGGTCAAGCGTCTGCTGATCGCCATCCCCATGTTCATCCTTGGTTTCATCATCTCCAAGGCCGAGTTCGGGGTGATCTGGCGCTACTTTGGCTGGGCCAACCAGACCACGGCCGTCATCATGCTGTGGACTGCGGCGGCCTATCTGGCCAAAGAAGGCAAGCTGCACTGGGTCTGCACCATCCCTGCCATGTTTATGACCGCCGTGGTGTTTACCTATCTGGCCAACGCCCCCATAGGTTTCGGGTTGGAAATGGGCATCTCCACCATCATAGGCCTCATCTGCACCCTGGTGACGACGGTGGCCTTCCTGGTGAAATTCAGACCGGCACTGGTGAGCAGCACCAGCTAACGTTGACCGATTCAAACACTGAAAAAAAGGGAGCCATTTAGGCTCCCTTTTCATTACTCATTTCACGCCAGTGGTGTCATACTTCTCCAGTAAGTCATTGTCATCGATAGGACTTTTTTGGACTTGCGACGTATGGCACACCATACTGTTTGACGACTTCAGACTCACTTAAGCTCCAGTACAACAATGTTGCTTAAGATGCCGTCCTCAAAACCGATAAACGTGTGATTCCCCATTGCTTTATAAAAAATGGAATCCAATGATTGGTTGTATATCAAACCTCTGGAGACCCCCATGTTCCTTGATTATTTTGCCCTTGGCCTGCTCATCTTTGTCGGGCTGGTCATTTTTTACGGAGTCATCGTGATCCACGATATTCCTTATGAAATAGCCAAACACCGCCAGCACCCCCATCAGGATGCCATTCACGTTGCAGGTTGGGTCAGTCTGTTTACCCTGCATGTACTCTGGCCATTCCTCTGGATCTGGGCCACCCTCTATCGCCCCGAGCGGGGATGGGGCTTCAACCAGCGCCTTCAGCAAGATGAGGACGAGATACAACTGCTCAAGCAGGAGCTCACCGATCTCAAAACGCGCATCCATACCATCGAACAGACTGAACAACAGGGATAAATCATGGACCTGCTACTGATCCTGACCTACACAGCACTGTGCGTGGTCGTGTTCAAGATTTTCCGCATTCCGCTCAACAAGTGGACCGTCCCCACCGCAGCACTGGGTGGCGTGGTGCTCATCGGCACCCTGATCATGCTGATGAACTACAACCACCCCTACTCCGAGATGGCGCGCAACTACTATGTCTCCACCCCCATAGTGCCGCTGGTCAAGGGCCGGGTCGTTGAGGTTCCGGTGCAGGCCAACCAGCCGGTGAAAAAAGGGGATGTGCTGTTTCGCATCGATGACGAGCCGTTTCGCCTGAAAGTGGAGAGCCTTACCGCACGGGTCGAATCCAACCGCGAGCACCTCAAGTCCATTGAGGCGAGACTGCGCTCCGCCAAGCTGGATCGGGATCGCGCCAAAGAGCTGATGCAACGCAATGTAGGCAAACAGCGAGATTTGGATGTCAGCCAGGCCAACGTAGACGATATCGTGGCCCAGATTGACCAGCAGAAAGCCACCCTGAACGATCTGCAAGCCCAGCTGCTGGAAGCCAAGTATCAGCTGGCCCAAAACGTGGTCTATGCCCCGAGTGATGGCCATGTGGTACAACTGGCCCTGCGCCCCGGCATGATCGCCACCCCCTTCATGTACCGTCCGGTGATGACCTTCATCCACCAGAACGATACAGCCTATGTGGGCTGGTTCTGGCAGAACAGCATGCAGCGTCTGGCCGTCGGCGACGAGGCGGAAGTGGTGATCGATGGCGTGCCCGGCAAGATCTTCAAGGGCAAGGTGACGGCAGTGGTTCCGGCCATTGCCGCCGGTAACGTACAGGCCAACCTGGGACTACTGGATCAGACCACCGCAGTGCGTCCGGGTCGGCTGCCGGTGGTCATCTCCATCACTGACCCCGAGTGGGCCAAGTATCAGGTGATTGCAGGCTCCAGTGGGCAGGCCGCTGTCTACACCCACTACTTCCACCATGTCTCCGTGATGCGGAAAATACTGCTGCGCATGGCGAGCTGGATGAACTACATCTTCCCCTTCCATTAATCAGCACAATCCCTCCCAGCGGGCCGGCATCATGCCGGCCCGCTGTTTTTGTGGCGCCAAGATCCCTATAATGGCGCCATCCTGCGCCGCACCATGCCCAAACGCCACTCCCCATGTTCGTTCTCAGACCCTATCAAACCGACGCCGTCAACGCCGTGATCAGCCACTTTCGCAAGCACCCGGATCCCGCCGTGGTAGTGCTGCCCACCGGAGCGGGCAAGAGTCTGGTGATCGCCGAACTGGCCCGCAAGGCCCGTGGTCGAGTGCTGGTGCTGGCCCACGTCAAGGAGCTGGTGGAGCAGAACCACGCCAAGTACGAGGCGTGGGGGCTCAAGGCCGATATCTTCGCCGCTGGCCTCGCCCGCAAGGAGGCGAGCGCGCAGGTGGTGTTTGGCTCGGTGCAGTCGGTCGCCCGCAATCTGGCGGCCTTCGACGGCGCTTTCTCGCTGCTGATCATCGACGAGTGTCATCGGGTTTCGCTCGATGATGACAGCCAGTACCATCAGGTGATCGAGCATCTCAAGGCCGCCAATCCGGCTCTCAAAATTCTGGGTCTCACCGCCACCCCCTATCGGCTGGGGCTGGGCTGGATCTACCGGCGCCACTACCACGGCATGGTGAAGAGTCACGGCGAGCGACTGTTTGGCGACTGCGTGTTCGAGCTGCCCCTGCGCTTCATGGTGAAAAACGGCTACCTGACGCCACCCCGTCTCGTCGATGCCCCCATCGTCCACTATGACTTCAGCAAGCTGGTGGCGCGGGAGAACGGCCTGTTCAGCGAGGCGGATCTCAATGGCAAGCTCAAACGCCAGCAGCGGGTTACCCCCCATATCCTGAGCCAGGTGCTGGAGTACGCCGCCGACCGGCAAGGGGTGATGATCTTCGCCGCCACAGTCGAGCATGCCAGCGAAGTCCACGGCCTGCTCGGCGCCAAAGGGGAGCAAGCGGCCCTGATCACCGGCGAGACGCCGGGCCCGGAGCGCGACGCCCTGATCCATGCCTTCAAGGCGCGAGAGCTCAAGTTTCTGGTCAATGTGGCCGTGCTCACCACCGGCTTCGATGCCCCCCACGTGGATCTCATCGTCATGCTGCGGCCTACCGAGTCGGTCTCGCTCTATCAACAGATCGTCGGCCGCGGCCTGCGCCTCTCGCCGGGCAAGGCCGATTGTCTGGTGCTCGACTATGCGGGCAACAACTTCAATCTGTTTGCCCCCGAGGTAGGGGAGCCCAGGCCTCACGCCGGCACCGAGCCTGTGCAGGTGCCATGCCCCGCCTGCGGCTTTGCCAACACCTTCTGGGGTAAAACCGATGAGGATGGCAAGGTGATTGAGCACTATGGCCGCCGCTGTCAGGGCTTGTTTGAAGATGACGAGGGCAACCGCGAGGAGTGCGACTACCGCTTTCGGTCAAAAATTTGCCCCGCCTGCGGCGCCGAAAACGACATCGCCGCCCGCCGCTGCCAGAGCTGCGATCAGCTGCTGGTGGATCCGGACGACAAACTCAAAGAAGCCCTCAATCTCAAGGATTGCATGGTCATTCGCTGCGCGGGGCTGACCCTCACCGCAGGGCGCGGCAAACAGGGGGAACGGCTGGAGGTCACCTACCACGATGAGGATGGTCTGACCCTGAGTGAATACTTCGGTTTTCACTCCCCGGGCGCACAACGCTTGTTTCAACAGCGCTTTGTGCGTCATCATTGGCCCGCCCCGGGGCTGGAGCCCGAATTCACCACCCTGGCGAGCGTGCTGGCCGCGCAAAGTCAGTTCCGTCATCCGGATTTTGTCATCGCCCGCAAATCGGGCCGTTTTTGGCAGATAAAAGAGAAGATTTTTGATTATGACGGCCGCTATCGCACCGCCAACTCGATGGCGTGATAGTCACTGGCGACCGGCATGAATTGCGTTACCCCCGTCGATCCCGCATCGACGGGTAACACCAGGTTGAATTATCAGGGTCGGCATCGCACTGCCGACACCCTTCGTCACGTTAGAGGATCTTATGCAGCGGCTGTTGATTGGTTTTTGTGCTCTCTTTTCTCTGGCGGCTCAGGCCGCCCCGCTGACGCCCCCTCAGGGTGGCCAGTACGCCATCATAGTGCAGGGCAATAACGGCGTTGAGTTTGCCCGTCATGCGGATCAGATGATCGCCCCCGCCTCCACCATGAAGGTGCTTACCGCATTGGCCGCCCGCCTCGAGCTCGGGGCAGATTTTCGCTTTGCCACCGACATTCAGGCCCAGCCGGGCGCCAAACAGGGTGACACCATCAAAGGCGACATCTGGATCAACTTCGTCGGCGACCCCACCCTCTCCCGAATGGATCTGCTGGCGCTGTTCAAACAGCTCGGCGTCACCCGCATCAAGGGCAACGTCTACGTCAACACCGGCGCCTACAACGGCTACGAGCGCGGCAACGGCTGGTCGTGGGGGGATCAGACCCTCTGCTTCGCTGCCCCTGTATCGTCTGTCATCATCGACAAGAACTGCGCCTATGGCACCATCACCGCTACCCAGATTGGCAAACCGGCCACCGGCAATGTGGCCACCGGCGTGGCCATCGGCATCGGCGCCGACAATGTGGAAGTGATGAGCTACGGCGACATGGCACGCCAGTTCTGCGCGCTGGAAGTGGACATGGCCAAGGGCAACTTCTACGAGCTCAAGGGCTGTATTACCCCGAACAAGGAGCCTCAGGGTCTGCGTTTCGCCATCCATGACGTGGAAGCCTGGGGCTGGGACAACATCCGCTGGGCGATGAACCGGGCCGGCATCAAGCACGAGGGGCTGCTGCGAGTGACCCACAAGGCACCGATCGGTGCCGAGACGCTGGGCACCCACTATTCGGTCTCATTGCCCATCATGCTCTCCAAGATGCTGAAAAAATCTGACAACCTCTACGCCGACACCTTCCTCAAAACCGTGGGCCGTCACTACTACAACAAGCCGGGCAGCTATCGCAGCGGCACCATGGCAGTGCGTGCCATCCTGACCAAAAACGGTATCGATCTAGGCAACGCCACCCTGGCCGACGGCTCGGGTCTCTCGGCCCACAACCTCATCAGCGCCCGCCAGATGCTGTCAGTGCTCAACTTCATCCAGAAAAACGATGCCGAACTCGGTCTCATCAAGTTGCTGCCCAGCTCTCAGGTGGATGGCACCCTGGCCTGGCGGCGCAGTGTCACCGCCCCCATGATGAAAAACAAGGTGCATGCCAAGACAGGCACCATCACCGGCACCTCCAATCTGGCCGGCTTCATCGATACCGCAGGCGGCCAGCGCAAAGCCTTCGTGATGTTCCAGCGCGGCCTGTCGCAGGATCCCGCCACCCATGAGCGCTACCGTGCCAGCAAGGCCGCCTGGCCATGGACAGTGTTCGAGAAAGGGGTGCTTGAGAGCATCTATCAACAGCAGCCGATCCAGATTGCCGAGCCGCAGTGAGCTGCTGAGGATCGGGGGGCAACCATCGCCATATCGCCGACCCGCGATGCGGCAATAGGCCCACTCGAATCACGGTATCGATAATTTCGGCTTCAAGTCGCCACGAGGCATGGCTATGCTGTTGCCGGCCTCATATCAACGGCCATACAAAAACGGCTTAAAGAACGGAGAATAAATATGTTTGCAGTGATTTTTGGTCGCCCGGGTTGCCCCTACTGTGTCCGTGCCGTACAGGTCGCCGAGCAGCTGACCGAGCAGCGCGATGACTTCAAATTCCGCTACGTGGACATCCACGCCGAAGGCATCACCAAAGAAGATCTGGCCAAGAGCGCCGGCAAGCCGGTCAATACAGTGCCGCAAATCTTCCTGGACGAGCAGCACCTTGGTGGCTGCACCGATTTCGAAGCCTATGCCAAAGAGAACCTGGGTCTCTACCAGTAAGCTCCCCCGCATGGGAAAAAGGCGCCTGATGGCGCCTTTTTTGATGGTGCAAACCGCCGTTCAGCCCGCGGTCGGGGTGAAGCGGCTCACCACCTGCCCCTGATGCTCGATCCACTCCATGAACAGGGCGACAGGACGGGCATAGACGACCCCATCCTGCTCGGATTGATAGATCACCAGCGGCTCCCGGGTTTCGGTGTGCAGGGCCAGGGTGAGCACCTGATAAAACCCTCCCTTGAAGTGGCGATAACGGCCGGGCGCGGGTGCGTGCATGGAAATACCTCAACAGATGACCAAAATAGGCCCATCAACGACGCGCCAAGGCGCCACACAGGAGACAAGCCACGACTTTTTATCGCAAGCCAATCGTGCCATTGGATGCGAATATTTCAACACAGTTGGGCAACTTTGTTAATCAGCCCCTCATCTTTCACTAGTGAACCTCGGCTCACACAAACGATTGTGCTGAATTTAACGTTTCAGCAACCCTGTTTGAAGGCTAAAAATCAGGGAATTCTACTAATAATAAGATTGTTCTAGCATTCAATTCTGTGAAGAATAGAGGAAAAGAAATTTGATACTAAAAATCGCCTTTTTCGCCAACGCGTCCCCACGGGGAAGGAAGCACACTCACCATGTTCACTATCGACAAGTCGCACAAGCTCGACGATGTCTGCTATGACATTCGCGGCCCGGTGCATAAAGAGGCTCGCCGTCTCGAAGACGAAGGCCACCGCATTATCAAGCTCAATATCGGCAACCCGGCCCCGTTCGGTTTCGATGCGCCGGAAGAGATCATCAAGGATGTGATCCTCAACATGCCGCTGAGTCAGGGCTACTGCGATTCCAAGGGGCTCTTCTCGGCCCGCAAGGCGGTGATGCAGTACTACCAACAAAAAGGGATGCGAAAGGTCGATATCGATGATATCTACATCGGCAATGGCGCGAGCGAACTGATCGTGATGGCGATGCAGGCGCTGCTCAACAACGGCGACGAGATGCTGGTGCCCTCCCCCGACTATCCGCTCTGGACTGCCGCCGTCACCCTCTCCGGTGGTCATGCGGTGCACTATCGCTGCGACGAAGGCGCCGACTGGTATCCGGATCTCGACGATATCCGCGCCCGTATCACGCCGCGCACCCGCGGCCTGGTGCTGATCAACCCCAACAACCCGACCGGCGCCGTCTACGGCAGCGAGTTCCTGCTGGAGGTGATCGAAATCGCCCGCCAGCACAACCTCATCATTTTCGCCGACGAGATCTATGACAAGATCCTCTACGACGACATCTCTCATACCAGCGTCTGCACCCTGTGTGACGATGTGATGGTGGTGACCTTCAACGGCCTCTCCAAGGCCTACCGTGCCTGCGGCTTCCGTCAGGGCTGGATGGTCATTACCGGTCCCAAGGGCCGTGCCAAGGGGTATATCGAGGGGCTGGAGATGCTGGCCTCCATGCGGCTGTGTGCCAACGTGCCGATGCAGCACGCCATCCAGACCGCGCTCGGTGGCTACCAGAGCATCAACGAGCTGATCCTGCCGGGCGGCCGCTTGCGCCGTCAGCGCGACAAGGCGTGGGAGCTGCTCAACGAGATCCCCGGCGTCTCCTGCGTCAAGCCCAAGGGGGCGCTTTATATGTTCCCGCGCCTGGATCCCAAGGTGTATGACATTCGCGATGACCAGAAAATGGTGTTCGACCTGCTGCAGCAAGAGAAACTGCTGCTGGTGCAGGGCACCGGCTTCAACTGGCCGGCGCCGGATCACTTCCGACTGGTGTTCCTGCCCCGTGAAGAGGAGCTGGAAGAGGCCATTGGCCGCCTCGCCCGCTTCCTCAAGGGTTACAAGCAGTAAGCACAACTCATTGCAACAAAAGGCTCCTTTGGAGCCTTTTTTTCATCTTACGCGCCATGATGATGGCAACCAATGTGGCGCTATCCCTCTCACGACCATAGTGCGAGGCAACCACGCCACCGCCACACCATTGCGTTGATAAAAAAAGCCCCCTCTTTTTCCAAAGAGGGGGCCCTGTTTTCGCTTGCGTCAGGATCAGAGCTCGACTACGTCGAATGTCACGTTCGGGTTGACATCCGCCTCGTAATCCACCTCGGCCAGACCGAAACCGAACAGGCGCAGGAACTCCTGCTTGTAGCCGGTGTAGTCGGTCAGGTCGGAGAGATTCTCGCTGGTGATGGAGGGCCACAGATCGCGGCAGGTCTGCTGCACGTCATCACGCAGTTCCCAGTCATCCATACGGATGCGGGCCTGCTCGTCCAGTACCAGCGCCTCCCCATAGAGACGGGTGCGCATCATGCGATCCACCTGCTCCATGCAGCCCTCGTGAATGCCCTTCTCTTTCATGATCTTGAAGGCCATGGAGATATAGAGCGGCATCACCGGAATGGCGGAAGAGGCCTGAGTCACCACGGATTTCAGCACGGCCACGTGGGCGGTGCCGCCCTTGGCAGCCAGATCGCCACGGATGGCGGTAGCGGCGCGGTCCAGATCTTCCTTGGCGCGGCCCAGAGTGCCATGCCAGTAGATGGGCCAGGTCAGATCGGTGCCGATGTAGGAGTAAGCGACGGACTTGGCGCCGTCGGCCAGCACACCCGCGTCACGCAGGGCAGCCATCCACAGCTCCCAATCCTGACCGCCCATGACGGTGATGGTGTTCTGGATCTCTTCCTCGTTCGCCGGCTCGACGGTGGCGGTGATGATCTGATCCTTGTTGGTATCGATGGCGGTGGTGGTATAGACCTCACCGATCGGTTTGAGGGCAGAACGCACGACTTCACCGGTTTGTGGCATCTTGCGCACTGGTGAGGCCAGGGAGTAGACCACCAGATCAATTTGACCCAGATCGGCCTTGATGAGCTCGATCACCTTGGCGCGGCACTCGTTGGAGAAGGCATCGCCGTTGACGCTTTTCGCATACAAACCCGCCTCTTTGGCGGCCTTGTCGAAGGCGGCTGAGTTGTACCAACCGGCGGAGCCCGTCTTGGTCTCGCTGCTCGGCTTTTCGAAGAAGACGCCAATGGTGGCAGCGCCGCTACCAAAGGCAGTGGCAATCCGGGAGGCCAGACCATAACCGGTGGAGGCGCCTATCACCAGCACCCGCTTGGGGCCATTGGCAATCATGCCCTGCTCTTGGGTGTAAGCGATCTGGCGACGAACATTGGCCTCACAGCCAACCGGGTGAGTGGTGGTGCAGATAAAGCCGCGAACCTTGGGTTTGATAATCATATAGGGGTCTCGGATCCGTTAAATGGATGAAATCGGTGCATAAGATACCTCATCTTGCCGTGATAGGGTGCTCTGATGTGTTGAACTGCGGGGAAAATGAACAGATTCACGGCCCCGCACGGCCAAAACCGGGCTGGCCCCGGGGCGCGGCTTTGCCGTGGTGGCGGACGAAGTGCAGCAACTGGCCGCCAAAAGCACCAGCGCGTCCCGGTAGCGGGGGACAGATCAGCTGTCGGCGATAACAGGCTCGCGTACCTTGCGCCGAGCAGGCAGTTGCCCAACAGCAATACCCAGCAGAACGGCGCCACAGGCAAGCCACTGCAGCGACGTCAGGGTTTCACCGAGCAGCAGATAAGCCAGCAACAGGGTAAACACCGGGATGAGGTTCACATAGGCCGCCGCCAGCGTCACCTTGACCTGGGTCACCGACCAGTTGTAAAGCAAGTAGGCCCCGAGCGTCACAAAGGCACCGAGGAAGACGATGACCACCATGTCCTGCCAGGCCCAGGCCGTCGGCCAGGGCTCGCGGAAAGCGAAGGGGGCAAAGAAGAGGGTACCGATAAAAGCCTGCAACGCGGTCAGGGTCAGCACGCTGTAACGACTGGAGAGCTTCTTGAATACCACGGCATAGATGGCGGCGCACAGCATGGCCCCCATCTCCAGGCTATTACCGAGCAGGGCGTTGGGGGCAAACTCGTCCACTCCGCTGCTCAGCCCCAGCAGGGCGATGCCGACGATGGCGATGGCAAACCCGAGCAACTGGCGGCGACTGACCCGCTCCCTGAGCAGCACAAAGGCAACCAGGGCCACGATGAGCGGTAACATGGCACAAACCATGCCCGCCTGCCCGGCACTGGTGTAGCGCAGGGCATTCACCTCCAGCAGGAAATAGAGGCAGGGCTCCAGTCCCCCCATCAGGGCCAGCCAGCGCCAGTCCCCTTTTTGATAGGTGAAATTGCCCAGATAGCGGTAGCAAAGCAGCCAGCAAAGCGCGGCCACGCTCATCCGCATGAACAGCACCTGACCGAAGCCCCAGATCCCCAACACGTGCTTGAGGGCGATAAAGGAGCTGGACCAGAGCAGCATTGCCAGGGTCAGGGTAAAAATGGGTAAAGGGCGCACATTTCCTCCATGAAATTGGCCATTTGAATAATAACCATGCGGCCTTGCGGTTGTTTAAGGAGACCTAAAATCAGATAATACCGCCGCCTTCAAACCGGATAACCCATCTCCCATGACTGAGTACCTGCTTTTATTGGTCAGTACTGTGCTGATTAACAACTTCGTGCTGGTGAAGTTTCTCGGCCTGTGTCCCTTTATGGGCGTCTCCGGCAAGCTGGAGACCGCCGTCGGCATGGGGCTGGCGACCACCTTCGTGATGACGCTGGCCAGCGCCAGTTCCTATCTGATGGAACACTATATCCTGATCCCGCTGAACATCGCCTACCTGCGCACCCTTGCTTTCATTCTTGTGATCGCCGTCGTAGTGCAGTTCACCGAGATGGTTATCCGCAAGAGCAGCCCGACCCTCTATCGCCTGCTTGGCATCTTCCTGCCGCTCATCACCACCAACTGCGCCGTGCTGGGCGTGGCGCTGCTGAGCATCAACGAGCGTCACAACTTCCTTCAGAGCATCATCTACGGGTTTGGCGCAGCTGCAGGCTTCTCGCTGGTACTGATACTGTTTGCCGCCATGCGTGAACGCTTGGTGGCAGCTGACGTTCCCACTCCGTTTCGCGGGGTGTCGATTGCCATGATCACCGCCGGCCTGATGTCGCTGGCCTTTATGGGCTTTACCGGCCTTATCAAGATATAGCGCTATGACTCACATACTCTTTGCCGTTCTGGTGTTGGCTTTACTGGCCCTGGCCTTCGGCATCATTCTGGGCTTTGCCGCCGTCAAGTTTCATGTAGAAGCCGATCCCATCGTCGATCAGCTCGATGCCCTGTTGCCACAGACCCAGTGTGGCCAGTGCGGCTACCCTGGCTGCAAACCTTATGCCGAGGCGCTGGCCAATGGCGATCAGATCAACAAGTGCGTGCCCGGTGGCGATGCCGCCATGCGCAAGATAGCGGATCTGATGGGGGTAGAACCCCAACCGCTGGGCAGTGCAGAGACCGCGATCCCGGTCAAGAAAGTCGCCTTCATCCATGAAGATCAATGCATTGGCTGCACCAAGTGCATCCAGGCCTGTCCGGTCGATGCCATCGTCGGTGCCACCAAGGCGATGCACACCGTCATCACCGACGAGTGCACCGGCTGCGATCTCTGTGTCGATCCCTGCCCGACCGACTGTATCGAGATGGTCCCGGTGCCGACCACGGTCGACAACTGGAAGTGGGATCTGGCCAAGGTCGCCATTCCGGTCAAGATAGTGGAATAAACAGCGGAGTAACCATGCAGCATCTGCTCGAACGCATCAAAGCCGGCACTCTGTGGGATTTTCACGGCGGCATTCACCCTCCCGAGAACAAGCACCAATCCAGCCTGACCCCGGTGGTGGACGCGGGTCTGCCGCCCCAGCTCATCATTCCGGTGCGCCAGCATGCAGGTCCGTCTGGCGATCTGCTGGTACAGGTCGGCGACAAGGTCAAAAAAGGTCAGCCGCTGACCCGCTACGACAAGGGGCGCATCGTGCCGGTGCACGCCTCCACCTCGGGCACCATCACGGCCATCGGCCACCACACGGTAGCGCACCCCTCCGGCCTCGATGATCTCTGCATCACGCTCACCCCGGATGGGGAAGATGCCTGGGGTGAGCGGCAGGGCCGCAGCGACTACTGGAATCTGGAGCGGGGCGAGCTGCTGGAACGCATCCAGCAGGCCGGCATTGCGGGCCTCGGCGGCGCCGTGTTCCCGACCCACAGCAAGCTGGACGGTCGCGGTCAGCTGACCGAGATCCTCATCGTCAACGGGCTGGAGTGCGAACCCTATATCAGCACCGACGATCGACTGATGCAGGAGTATGCCGACGAAATCATGGACGGCATCCGGGTGCTCAAGCATCTGCTCAAGCCCAAGCTGACCCTGATCGGGGTGGAAGACAACAAACCCGCCGCCATCGGCGAGCTGACCCGTCACGCCACAGATGAGGATGTGCTGGTCAAGACGGTGCCGACCAAGTACCCCTCGGGCGGTGCCAAGCAGACCATAGAGCTGCTTACCGGCCGTCAGGTACCCAAGGGAGGCCGGGCGGTGGACATGGGCATCATGGTGCTCAACGTGGCCACCGTATTTGCCATCAAGCGCGCCATCCTCGACGGCGAACCGCTCATCTCCCGCATCGTCACCCTCACCGGCGATGCCTTCAAGAAGCCGGGCAACGCCTGGGTACTGCTGGGCACACCAGTGCGCTGGCTGTTGCAGCGTTTCGAGCTGCAACCCGAGGCGGACCAACGGGTCATCATGGGGGGCCCCATGATGGGTTTCACCCTGCCCCACGCCATGGTCCCCGTGGTCAAGGCCACCAACTGTCTGCTCTCCCCGACCCGGGCCGAGCTGCCGCCCGCCGGCCCCGAGCAAGCCTGCATCCGTTGCAGCGCCTGTGCCGATGCCTGCCCGGCCACTTTGCTGCCCCAGGAACTCTATTGGTACAGCCGCGCCAAAGAATACGACAAGGCAGAAGCGCTCAGTCTGTTCGACTGTATCGAGTGCGGCGCTTGCGCCTGGGTCTGCCCGAGCGAGATCCCGCTGGTGCAGTACTACAAGATTGCCAAGGATGATATTCGCGAGGCGCGTGCCGAGGCAGAAAAAGCCGAGCGTGCCAAACAGCGTTTCGAGGCCAAGCAGGCCCGGTTCGAGCGGGAAAAAGCCGCCCGCGAGGCTCGTCACGCCGAGGCGGCAGCCCAGCGCCGCCAGGCCATGACAGCCGCTGGAGGCGAAGACCCGGTCGCCGCAGCCCTGGCCCGCATCAAGGCCAAGCAGGAGACGACCACCAGCACAGCGGCTGAGCAGCCCGACAACAGCGCCATGATGGCCGCCCGCGAAGCACGCAAGCAGGAGGCCCTCGCCCGCCGCGCCGCCAAGGCGGCCAGCGGCGATGAGCCCGCCGTCGTTGCGCCCACGCCAGAGGCGCCGGATCCGAAAAAAGCGGCCATCGCTGCAGCCTTGGCCCGTGCCAAGGCCAAGAGGGCGGCTCAAACCGCCCCTGACGAAGCAACCGCTGATACATCGGCCGCTGCGGCTACCCCTGTCACAGAGGCGACACCCAGCGCCGAGGCCGATCCCAAAAAGGCAGCCATTGCCGCCGCCATCGCTCGCGCCAAGGCCAAGAAGGCCACGCACGCTGCGGATGAAAACATCGCCGCCGCGCCCGAGTCGATTACGACCGAACCCGAGCGGGGACTCGACCCCGCACCGGTTCCGGCCGAGGTCGATCCCAAGAAAGCAGCCATTGCCGCCGCCATCGCTCGCGCCAAGGCCAAGAAGGCCGCGCACGCTGCGGAGGAAAACATCGCAGCCGCGCCCGAGCCGATTGCAACCGAACCCGAGCAGGGACTCGACCCCGCACCGGCTCCGGCCGAGGTCGACCCCAAGAAAGCAGCCATTGCCGCCGCCATCGCTCGCGCCAAGGCCAAGAAAGCCGCGCATGCTGTGGAGGAAAACATCGCCACCGCGCCAGAGTCGATTGCAACCGAACCCGAGCAGGGACTCGACCCAGCACCGGCTCCCGCCGAGGTCGACCCCAAAAAGGCAGCCATTGCCGCCGCCATCGCTCGCGCCAAGGCCAAGAAGGCCGCGCACGCTGCGGAGGAAAACATCGCCGCCGCGCCAGAGTCGATTGCGACCGAACCCGAGCAGGGACTCGACCCCGCACCGGCTCCGGCCGAGATCGACCCCAAAAAGGCAGCCATTGCCGCCGCCATCGCGCGCGCCAAGGCCAAGAAAGCCGCGCATGCTGTGGAGGAAAACATCGCCACCGCGCCCGAGCCGATTGCGACCGAACCCGAGCGAGGACTCGACCCCGCACCGGCTCCGGCCGAGGTCGACCCCAAAAAGGCAGCCATTGCCGCCGCCATCGCCCGCGCCAAAGCCAAGAAGGCCGCGCACGCTGCGGATGAAAACGTCGCCGAGCCTGACGCAGGTGTCGTCGCTGACGCGGATACCCGTCAGGCCACAGCACAGGTACAGGTCGTTACTGACGCCGATCCCAAGAAAGCGGCCATTGCCGCCGCCGTGGCCCGCGCCAAAGCCAGAAAGCTGGCTGCCGACGCCGCGCTGCAGGCATCCCCTTCTTCATCGACCGACAAGAGCCACTGATCCATGTTCAATATCGCGAGTGCGCCGTTTGCCCATAACCGCAAACAGACCCAAACCCTGATGTTGCTGGTGATCCTGGCTTGCCTGCCCGGCCTGCTGGCCCAGATCTGGTTCTTCGGCTGGGGTTCCCTTATCCAGATCCTGCTGGCGCTGGTCACAGCGCTGGGTGCAGAGGCATTGGTGCTCAAGTTGCGCCGCCGTCCCATCAAGCCCGCCCTGATGGATGGCAGCGCGGCGCTGACCGCCGTGCTGATCGGCCTCTCCCTGCCTCCCCTGCTGCCCTGGTGGATGCTGGTGCTCGGTACCGCCTTTGCCATCATCATCGCCAAGCACCTCTACGGCGGGCTGGGTCAAAACCTGTTCAACCCGGCCATGGTGGCCTATGTGCTGCTGCTGGTCTCCTTCCCGGTACAGATGACCAGCTGGCTGCCGCCGTCGGGCATAGCCGCCTATGGGATAGGCTTCGGCGATGCGGTGTCCGTCATCTTCACCGGCTTCAGCCTGGACGGCTACAGCATGGCGCAGCTCAAGCAAGGGGTGGATGGCCTCACCATGGCCACCCCGCTCGATACCTTGAAGACCGGGCTGACCCAGGGGCTCACCGCTGGCGAGGTGATGACCCACGCCGTGTTCGAGGGCTGGGGCGGTATCGGCTGGAGCTGGGTCAACCTCGGCTACCTGTTGGGCGGCCTGTTCCTGCTGCAACAAAAAGTCATCAACTGGCGCATTCCGGGAGCTATTCTGGGCTCCTTGCTGCTGGCGGCAACCCTGGGTTATCTGATGACGCCGGATGCCACCGCCACCCCCATGTTCCATCTGTTTAGCGGCGCCACCATGCTGGGGGCCTTCTTCATCGCCACCGATCCGGTGAGCGCCAGCACCACCCCTCGTGGACGTCTGGTCTACGGCGTGCTGATCGGCGTGCTGGTCTACCTCATCCGTCGCTTTGGCGGCTACCCGGACGCCTTCGCCTTCGCCGTGCTGCTGGCCAACCTCTGTGTACCGCTGATTGACAGCCTGACGCGCCCCAAGGTCTACGGAGCCCGCCGCAAATGAGTAACATTCTGCGGATAACCCACCTCTGCGTGGCCACGCCGAACGACCACCTGACACGCCTCAGGGGAGATGGAGCACGTCGTACATGACCCTGGCGCAAACCCCACTCTCAGGAAAGATCCAATGTTAAAGAGCATGCGCAAAAATGGCGTCACCCTGGCGCTGTTTGCCCTGGCCTGCACCGCCGTGGTGGTGCTGACCAACGAGCTGACCCGTGACCGGATCGCCCATCAGCAGCAGCTGGAGAAGCTGCGCACCCTCTCGGCCCTGTTGCCGGAGGGGAGCTATGACAATGATCTGGTGGCCAGTTGCAAGCAGGTGCAGAGCAGGAGGTATCTGGGCAGCGATCAGGCCATGCCGCTCTACACCGCGACCCTGCGGGGCGAGATCACCGGCTATGCGCTGGAAACCGTGGCCCCCGACGGCTACAGTGGGGCCATTCGTCTCATCGTCGGCACAGATGCCAAGGGTAACGTCAGTGCGGTACGGGTGCTGGCCCACAATGAGACACCGGGCCTTGGTGACAAGATAGAATTGAAGAAATCGAGCTGGATCAACAGCTTTTCTGACAAGTTCCTCAACCACGACAACGAGGCAAGCTGGGCGGTGAAGAAGGATGGCGGTGAATTCGATGCCTTCACCGGCGCCACCATCACCCCCCGCGCCGTGGTCAAGGCGGTGAAGAACCTGCTGCTGTTACAACAGGAGCACCCTGAATTGCTGCGGGATGCCCCCTCCTGTGACCCCACCCCATAACACCGGAGCACAAGCCATGGAACAAGTCGATGTGATTGACGGGCTGAGCCCGGTCAGCGAGGGCAATGGCCGTCGTGAAGAGCTCAAGGAGCTGATGCTGCAAGGGCTGTGGAAAAACAACCCCTCCCTGGTGCAGGTGCTGGGGCTCTGCCCCACCCTGGCGGTCTCCTCCACCTTTACCAATGCGCTGGGGCTGGGATTGGCCACCATGGCGGTGCTGGTCAGCTCCAACCTCACCATCTCCCTGGTGCGCAACCTGGTGCCCAAGGATATCCGCATTCCCGTCTATGTGATGATCATCGCCGCCCTGGTGACCAGCGTGCAACTGTTGATGAACGCCTACACCTATGGCCTCTATCAGGCGCTCGGCATCTTCATCGCCCTGATCGTCACCAACTGCGTCATCATAGGCCGGGCCGAGGCGTATGCCTCCAAGAACCCACCCCTGCTGGCTACCCTCGACGGCTTCATGATGGGGCTGGGCTTTACGCTGGTGCTGCTGGTGCTGGGGGGGCTGCGGGAGATCATCGGCATGGGCACCCTGTTCGACGGTGCCGATCTGCTGCTGGGGGATTGGGCCAAGTCCTTGCGCATCGAACTGTTCCACGCCGACGCCAGCCTGCTGCTGGCGATCCTGCCTCCCGGCGGCTTCATCGGCCTGGGCCTGATGATCGCTGGCAAAAACGCCATCAACGACTGGCTGGGCCGCAAGCAGGCTGCCGACAAGGCACACGCCGACGTGCCGGCTGCGGTCACCCGCGCAACCCAGCTCTGAGACAAGAGAGAGCCATGAACAACCAGAAACGCAGGCTGATCCTGGAGCTGCTGCGGGACGACAATCCCCACCCCACCACAGAGCTCAACTTTCACTCGCCGTTCGAGCTGCTGATCGCCGTGCTGTTGTCGGCCCAGGCCACTGACGTGAGCGTCAACAAGGCCACCGACAAGCTCTATCCGGTGGCCAATACCCCGGCCGCCATGCTAGCGCTAGGGGTGGACGGGGTGAAGCAGTACATCAAGACCATTGGCCTGTTCAACACCAAGGCCGAGAACGTCATCAAAACCTGTGCCATCTTGCTGGAGCGTCATGGCGGCGAGGTACCGGAAAACCGCGAAGCGCTCGAAGCCCTGCCAGGGGTCGGTCGCAAGACGGCCAACGTGGTGCTCAACACCGCCTTTGGCTGGCCTACCATCGCCGTCGATACCCACATCTTTCGGGTGTCGAATCGCACCGGCTTCGCGGTGGGCAAGAACGTGGATCAGGTGGAAGAGAAGCTGCTGAAAGTGGTGCCCGCCGAGTTCAAGCTGGACGTGCACCATTGGCTGATCCTGCACGGCCGTTACACCTGTCTGGCTCGCAAACCACGCTGTGGTTCCTGTATCATCGAGGACCTTTGCGAGTACAAAGAAAAGGTCTACCCGGAGAGCTGAACACACGGTCCTGCACACCATGCGGCCACATCAGTCGATCCGGGTTCTCCCTTCTTCTATCGAATATCAGTACAACGTAAATCCTATCTGGAGAGCCAAGTCATGAGAATCCTGCATACGATGTTACGCGTCGGCGATCTGCAACGCTCCATCGACTTCTACACCCGAGTACTGGGGATGAAACTGTTGCGCAAGAGCGAGAACAGCGAATACAAGTACACGCTGGCCTTCGTCGGTTACGGCGACGAGAAGGATGAGTCCGTCATCGAGCTCACCTACAACTGGGGCGTGAGCGAATATGAGCTGGGATCGGCCTACGGCCATATTGCGCTGGAAGCAGACGATATCTATGGCACCTGCGATGCGCTGCGTGCCGCCGGCGCCAAGATCACCCGCGAGCCGGGCCCGGTCAAGGGCGGCAAAACCGTCATTGCCTTCGTGGAAGATCCGGATGGTTACAAAATTGAACTGATCGCCAAGAAAGACACAGGCACAGGCCTGGGTGACAGCCTCTAAGGCATCGCCAGGACAAGATCCCCATAAAAAAGAGCGCCACAGCGCTCTTTTTCATTGAAGGGTCACCGCCCATCAGATGGCGCCATTGCGCCCCATGTTGATCACCACGCGCCGGTTCTTGGCGCGGCCACCTTCGGTTTCGTTAGAGGCGACGTGCCGCTTCTCGCCATGCCCCTCTACCGAGATCTTGCCGGGTTCGATACCCAGATCCACGAACACCTTCTTGATGGCATCGGCCCGCTTCTCGGAGAGTTTCTGGTTCGGCCAGCGACCGCCATAGCTGTCGCTGTAGGCGTCGATCACCACCACATCGATACTCTTGTCGACCTTCACATACTCACCGATCATCGCCAACCGCCGTTTGGAGGCCAGCGACAGCTCGTCGCTGTTCTTGTCATAGGTGAGCACGCTGAAGGCGATGTCATTGAAACTGTATGGCAGCAGGCTGTTCAGGCAATCCACGAACGCCTGATACTTGACCCGGAAGTTGACCGAGGAGAGCGACACCCGCACCGGTCGATTCTGGCGATACCAATCGCGATACTGGAAGGTCGGCATGCGCCCCCCCTCAAGCTCGTCCAGCATGGTCCAGGCGGTCTGCCCCTCCACCAGGCCATCGAACTGCTGGTAGAAGCGCAGCTGGCTCACTTCCCGTCCGGCGATGCCGGGTCGCCAGACTGGTGGCATGATCCCCAGACTGACCGTCTGGGTCCGGGCCTGCTGGCGCAGCCCCTTGAGTTCAAAATCCAGATTGATCCGGCGGCTGGCCCGGCTGACGAAGGCTCCCGTACCCCAGTTGGGAATGGGGTGTTCGAGGCGGCACTCCACTTGCGTGTCCGAGGTCAGGCGCCAGACGGATTGATCCAGGCCGGCACCAAACTCGGTAACGCCCGCCTGTAACTGCATACTCACGGATATGCTGACCAACCCTAACATCCAAGCGTTCAACTGCCTGCCCTCCACACGATCTCACGTTAGGTATCGGCAAGGACAAAACAAGCTTTAGGGCAAACCACTCAGTGAGGGGCAGAACGCGCCATCAACTTGAAACTGGCAAGCCAGCAGATCCCGCTCGGCGCTGCTCTGCTGTAAGGTGTCCGAGTACAGACTATGGGCTTCGTACACCTCGCGTATGGTTATCACGGGGAGTGTATGTCGTCGGTGAGGTAGCGGTTGCACCTGCGTCGCCATCGTAAAACCGCAAAGCCAGCAACGGCTGGCAGACCACCGGCAACATCTTGTGCGCCACTCCCAGCGTCTTCATCGCGCTCCCTGACGTGGTCAATGATAAGCCCGCGTGTCGATAATAGAATCAGACACCTGTCTCATGGTTGCGGATGAGGGACAAGGGCCGGCTTTTTTGCCATAATGCCGCCTCATTTCACGCCGACCGAGATACCATGACCGACGCTGTTCACACCCTCAAGGGCCGTTTTCGTGGCTTTTACCCCGTCGTCATCGATGTTGAAACCGCCGGGTTCAATGCCAGAACCGACGCCTTGCTGGAAATCGCCGCCTATACCCTCAAGATGGATGAGGATGGCTGGCTTCTGCCCGACCAGATCTTTCATTTTCACGTCGAGCCATTCGAAGGCGCCAACCTGGAGAAGGCGGCGCTGGAGTTCACCGGCATAGATCCTTTCAATCCACTACGCGGTGCCGTCAGCGAGAGAGAAGCGCTGACCGAGATTTTCAAGGGCATTCGCAAGGGGATGAAGGAGCACGACTGTGGCCGCGCCATCATAGTGGCCCACAACGCCACCTTCGATCACGGCTTCGTGATGGCCGCCGCCGAGCGCGCCGGCCTCAAGCGCAATCCGTTCCACCCGTTTGCCACTTTCGATACCGCCGCCCTCTCCGGTCTGGCACTGGGACAAACCGTACTGGCCAAAGCGTGTCAGAGCGCCCGCATCCCGTTTGATAATAAAGAGGCGCACTCCGCCCTGTATGACACAGAACGCACCACCGAGCTGTTCTGTCACATCGTCAACCGCTGGAAGAGCCTGGGTGGCTGGCCACCGGCCCATCCGGATGATGCCCCCGCCGCCGACGACGCGAGCGAATAACCGGCACGAGCAATAAGCAAGAAGGCTGCCCTGGCAGCCTTCTTCTATTAGGTTGGCGAGATCAATCTGGTTTGACCAGAATAGCGAAATCAGGGCCATACAAAGCCGTTTTTCACCCCCACGCCCACCTTGGCCCCCCGGGTCAGCCGGGAATGCTGCCAATAGGCATTTTGCCTGATTTTTTACTCGACATTTGTCACATTTTTCGCAAACTAACGGCCTTTTACATGACAGACAGCTACACAATCCATAAGGAAATCAAATGAATCCTGTTGTTATCGCGGTTGCGCTGATGCTGGTGCTCAGCCTGCTGCGGATCAATGTGGTGGTCTCCCTCTCCATCGGCGCCATCGTCGGCGGCCTGATCGGTGGACTCTCACTGCAGGAGACCCTCAGCACCTTTACCGGTGGTCTGGGTGGCGGCGCCGAAATCGCCCTCTCCTATGCCATGCTGGGGGCCTTTGCGGTCGCCATCTCCCGCTCAGGGATCACCGACCTGCTGGCCCGCAAGGTGATCAGCCAATTGGGCAAGGATGCCAGCAGTTCTCGCATCCTCTGGGTCAAGAGCCTGCTGCTCACCTCAGTGTTGGCGGTCTCCATCTCCTCCCAGAACCTGATCCCGGTCCACATCGCCTTCATTCCTATTCTGATCCCGCCGCTGCTGCACGTCATGGCCCAGATGCAGATCGACCGCCGTCAGGTGGCCTGCGTCATCACCTTCGGCCTGACTGCGACCTATATGCTGTTGCCGGTCGGTTTTGGCGGCATCTTCCTCAATAACATCCTGGCCAAGAACCTGATCGACAACGGCGTGCCGGTCGAGCACGGCCAGCTGCCACTGGCGATGGCCATTCCGGTACTGGGCATGTTCATCGGTCTCTTGATCGCTGTCTTCATCAGCTACCGCAAGCCACGCCAGTATGACATGGGCAAGATCCTGGCCGCCGAACCCGAATCCGTCGAGCTCAACCTCAACCACATCTGGGTGGCCCTGCTGGCCATCGGCGTGGCCCTGGGGCTGCAGTTGATGACCAACAGCATAGTGCTGGGGGCGCTGGCCGGTTTTGTCATCTTCACCTGCGGAGGGGTCATCAAGTTTCGCGAGAGTCAGGACGCCTTCACCCAAGGCGTGCGCATGATGTCCCTCATCGGCTTCATCATGATTTCGGCCGCCGGCTTCGCCGCCGTGATGAAGGCGACCCACGGGGTGGAGAGCCTGGTGCAGTCCGTCTCCGCGGTGATCGGGGATCAGAAGGGCCTCGCCGCCTTCCTGATGTTGCTGGTTGGCCTCTTGATCACCATAGGGATAGGCTCCTCTTTCTCCACCGTGCCCATCATAGCCACCATCTATGTGCCGCTGTGCATCCACCTCGGCTTCTCGCCCATGGCCATCATAGCCCTGGTCGGTACGGCCGGCGCACTGGGGGATGCGGGCTCCCCCGCCTCCGATTCGACGCTCGGCCCCACCTCCGGCCTCAACGCCGACGGCCAGCACGACCATATCTGGGACAGCGTGGTGCCCACCTTCATCCACTACAACATCCCGCTCATCCTCTTCGGCTGGATTGCCGCCATGGTGCTCTGAGCCATCGGACAAGATAGATGCAGACACGCAAAAGGCGACCTCAGGGTCGCCTTTTTGTTGTCCATCATGTGCGACCCGTCCTCCAGCCGGGGCTTGACACGGGTATCCTGCTGGCAGGCGCTAGCTTGTATCAGGATAACAACCATATGGTCTGGCCTGGGTGTCACAGCCGTCTGCTGGCGAGGCAGAGGCAGAGGCAGA
>NZ_CDBI01000057.1:0-32749 GCF_000820025.1 Aeromonas popoffii | reverse complement strand
AGAGGCAGAGGCAGAGGCAGTATGCTGGCTCTCCCTGGCGAATACCATCCCGGCCTCTGAGCGGGGCCAGTCCAGACCCATGAACCAACCAAATGACAGGCAACAAAAAGGCCGCTCATGATGAGCGGCCTTTTTATCAAGACTATCGGGACTTAGCTGTCACGGCGCTTGTTGCCACCGAACTTGCGATCCTTGTTGAAGCCACCCTCACGGCGCTCCCCGCTCTTGTTGAACGGGCGGTCACCGCTGGGGCGGCGGTCCTTGTTGAAGGGACGATCGCTACGCGGAGGACGGGGGGCGGTGTTGCTGCCAGCCGGCACTTCGGTATAGCGGGTGATCATCAGCGGACGCTGACAAACACGGGCTTTCTTGATCACTTCCAGTACATCAGCGGTCATGCCTTTCGGCAGATCGACGGTGGAGAAGTCATCGGCGATGTCGATGTTACCGATGAAACGGCTCTCGATGTTCGCTTCGTTGGCGATGGCACCCACGATCTGGCCCGGCTTGACCCCGTGATGGGCACCCACGTCTACGCGGTAACGCTCCATCTCTACGTCAGGATTGTCTTTCAGCGGACGCGGCTCGAGGGACGGCATGCGACGAGCAGGACGATCGCCACGGTCGGCAAAGTCACGACCACCGTCACGGCGTTCGAAGTCACGGCCACCACGATCGTTGCTCGGGTTGAACTGCGGCTCAGGGATGGAGTCATCCAGGAGCAGCGGTTGGTCACCCTGCACCAGCTTGGCCAATGCGGCAGCCAGCTCCAGCGGATCGGCAGAATCTTCTTCGATCAGCTCGTTCACCAGGTTGTGGTAGATCTCAAGCTCTTCGCCCATCATGGTTTCCCGGATGCGCTCTTTGAACTTGGTCATGCGGTGCTGGTTGATGTCCTCGGTGCTCGGCATCTTCATCGGCTCGATGGCCTGACGAGTAGCGTGCTCGATGGCGCGCAGCATGCGGCGTTCACGGGGAGCAACAAACAGGATGGCCTCACCCTTGCGACCTGCACGGCCGGTACGGCCGATACGGTGTACGTAGGATTCGGTATCGTACGGAATGTCGTAGTTCACCACGTGAGTGATGCGCTCAACGTCCAGACCACGGGCGACAACGTCGGTGGCGATCAGGATGTCCAGCTGGCCTTGGCGCAGCTTGTCGACGGTACGCTCACGCAGCTTCTGCGGGATGTCACCGTGCAGCGCTTCACAGGCGTGACCACGGGCGGCCAGTTTGCCAGCCAGCTCTTCGGCAGCGTTCTTGGTGCGCACGAAGACCAGTACGGCTTCGTACGGCTCGACTTCCAGCAGACGGGTCATGGCGTCCAACTTGTGCAGACCGGTTACCTGCCAGTAGCGCTGGCGGATGGTCGGTGCAGTGGACGTCTTGGTGATGATCTTGATCTCTTTCGGCTGCTTCAGATGCTTCTGGGCAACACGACGGATCTGGTCCGGCATGGTGGCAGAGAAGAGCGCAACCTGACGGGTGGCCGGGCACTGTTCCATGATCCAGTCCACGTCGTCGATGAAGCCCATACGCAGCATTTCATCGGCTTCGTCCAGAACCAGGGCTTTCAGGCCGGAGAGGTCCAGATTCTTGCGACGGATCAGGTCCATCACACGGCCAGGGGTACCGACGACAACCTGAGCACCACGACGCAGGGCGCGGGTTTGGGTTTCGTACGAGGAACCACCGTAGATGGGCAGGACATGGAAGTCCGGCATGTGCTTGGCGTAACGTTGGCACGCCTCGGCAACCTGCAGCGCCAGTTCACGGGTCGGTGCCAGCACCAAAACCTGGGTATTGCGGTTACCAGCTTCCAGACGAGACAACAGAGGCAAGGCAAAAGCAGCGGTCTTCCCTGTACCGGTTTGCGCCTGCCCCAGCAGATCGTGTCCCGCCATCAGGTGGGGAATTGCTGCGGCCTGGATCGGTGACGGGCGCTCATAGCCCACGTCCTGCAGCGCTTTCAATACAGGCGCGGCCAGTCCAAGCTCACTAAAAAGGGGCAGTTGTTCGGTATCAGACATAGATTCTTCCAGATTAAGGCAGGCGGCTAAGCACCGCGGAATAGCAAAAAGGCGGCGATTATAGCGCCACTTTGTTCTGCTGTCTTGAAAAATGTGATAAGCCTCTCAAGACGTTGGCAATTATAGAGGGATCTTGCGACTATGGCTTGCTTATTTTGCACGCATGGTGCGTTATTGCAGATCACTCCTCGCTGGAGTCCTTGCCCCGCTTGTGTTTGAGCACTGCCATGGTCAGTCGACTGGTACACAATAAACGCCCACGTTCATCCCGCATTTCAATCTGCCACACCTGGGTCGTTGCCCCCAGATGCAGTGGCGAGCAACGCCCAGTCACCACCCCTTCCCGCTTGGCCCGCAGGTGGTTGGCATTCACCTCCAGTCCCACGCAGTAGCTGTCCGGTCCGACCGCCATATTGGCAGCCAGCGACCCCAACGTCTCTGCCAGCACCACGGACGCGCCGCCATGGAGCATGCCAAGGGGCTGATGAGTGCGGTGATCCACCGGCATGGTGGCCGCCAGCCAGTCGGGGCCAAAGGCCGTGTAGACGATGCCCAAGTGGGCCATCAGGGTGTTGTAGGAGCTGGCATTGAGCCCCTCCAGGCTCATGGGCTTAAGCCAGATAGCGCTGTTTTCTTGACTCATGACGAGCAGACTCCTTATGTGATCAACGGGTTATACACGAGCAATGTCGGCGAAAAAAGTCAGAAAAAAAGATGCCCCGATCAGGGGGCATCTTGCCAAGCCAGGTCCTGATGCCGGACTCTCACCAGGGATAGGTCACGCCGGGCCATTCGGCCCAGGGCAGAGCGCGCCCCGGCAGGCAGGGCTCGGGCCAGTGCCACACCTTGCCAAGCCATACCCGCAGCTCGGCTTCCAGTTCTGCATCGGTGAGGGATGCCTCGGCCACCTTCCAGAAGAAGAGCTCCACCGCCACCTCCGGCAGGACCGAGGGGTAGAGATAGACCCCGCCCCAAAATTGCGGCTCCCGATCCGGGCTCCAGAGGCCATAGGCAAAGGAGCGCTTGGCCAGAAACTCGGACCGCTGCCACTCCAGATCCCCCTCGTGCTGGCTCAGACTGAACTGGGCAGAAGGCCAGACGTCATCCGGGCGAAACAGCTGATGGAGCCGCTCGCGCTCGCGCAACATGGCCACAAACTCCACCACCGCCTGAGCGGAGGTGGCTGGCAACAGCAAGAAACGCGGGTGCCGAAAAGCTTGCGGCACCCGAAACCGTTTCGGCAACGTCAGCATCAGAGCAGTCCCAGCAGGGCCTGCAGCGGATGCTTGAGTTTCTCCCCCTCCATCCGCTTGACCTGGCTGCGGCACGAGTAACCGGTGGCCAGGCAGCGATCTTTGGGCAAACGCGAGAGCGGCTCTGCCCAGCTAAGCCCATAGATCCCCTTGGAATTGTCCACCTGTTTGGCATCGTGGCCATAGGTGCCGGCCATGCCGCAGCAGCCCACAGAGACAGGCTGCAAGCTGGCACCAAAACGCTGGAACAAGGTGCCCCAGTCGCCGTGAGTCGACGGCTTGGCGGTCTTCTCTGTGCAGTGGGCAAACAGATACCAGGGCTCGTCTGCCTGACGATCCCCTTGCTCCTTGGTCGCCGTCTTGGGCTCAGGCGCCGGCAGTGAGAGCAGCCACTCCTGAGGCAACAGTACCTGGAAGTCGCCACGGGCCGAGCCAAGGGCCTTGGCGTACTCGTCGCGATAACAGAGCACCAGAGAAGGATCCACTCCCACCATGGGGATACCCAGCGCCGCTATCTTGTTGAGGAACTGGGCGCTGTTGGCCGCGGTGCGGGCAAAGGCACGCAGGAACCCCTTCACGTGCTGGGGCTTGCCGTTGGGCTTGAATGGCAGCAGATAAGGTTGAAGCCCAAGCTTGCTGGCGAGCTTCACCAAGTCCCGCACCACGGGGGCGTCGTAATAACTGGTGAAGGGATCCTGCACTATGAGCACCACGTTGGCACGCTGCTCGGGGCTCATGGCCTCAAGGCCCGGCAGGTCGAAATAGCGCGCCTTGTTATCGTGCAGGGATTCGGCCAGGGTAGGCACGGAGAGCAGGGGCACATCCACCATGCCGATGCTCTTCTCGGTCGCCTTCTGGGCCCACTCTTTCTCCAGGAAGAAGTTGACCAATTTCGGCACCCGGGCCAGCAGTGGCGCATAGCTCTCGACGGTGCCGACGAAGTAATCCTTGGGGCCACGCAGATAGCGGCTGTGGTAGAGCTGCATGAAGCGGGCACGGAAGGTGGGCACATCCACCTTGATGGGGCACTGGCTGGTGCAAGCCTTGCACGCCAGGCACCCCTCCATCGCCTCCATCACCTCGTGGGAGAAGTCATACTGGCCGCGGGCGCGGGCCAGGGTGTTGCGAAACTTGTCGACAATGCTCTTGAAGCGCAGACCGCCGCTTTGCAGCGCCACCTCCTCGGCCAGCGGATCGAAGCCCTGCTCTGCCAGCTGACGCAGCCATTCGCGCATCAGGCCCGCCCGCCCCTTGGGGGAGTGGCGGCGATCACGGCTGATCTTGACCGAGGGGCACATGGGGGAGTCGGTCTCGAAGGTGAAGCAGAGGCCATTGCCGTTGCAATCCATGGCGCGGGTGTAGCTTTCCCGCACCGCAATCGGGATCTGGCGGTCGAACTTGCCGCGCTTGGGTCCGTCCACTGACACAAGCGGAGCCCCGCTACCATAAGGCATGCAGATCTTGCCCGGGTTGATGCGGTTGTCAGGGTCGAAGGCCCCCTTGACCCGCTGCAACTCTTCCCACAGCTCGCCAAAAAAAGCGGGGCTGTATTCTGAGCGAAAGCCCTTGCCGTGCTCCCCCCACATCAGGCCGCCATATTTGGCGGTGAGCGCCACCACCTGATCCGAGATGCGCCGCAGCAACACCTCCTGCTCCGGGTCGCACAAGTCCAATGCAGGCCGCACGTGCAGCACCCCAGCATCGACGTGACCGAACATACCGTAGTCGAGGCCATGGGCATCCAGCAGGGCACGAAACTCCATGATGAAGTCCGCCAAGGATTCCGGCGGCACGGCGGTGTCTTCGGTGAAAGCCACCGGCTTCTTGCGCCCCTCGGCGTTGCCAAGCAGCCCTACCGACTTCTTGCGCATGGCGTAGATGGTCTCGATGCTCGGCAGGTGACTGCACACCTGATAGCCGATAATGCCCGCCTCCTCTTTCGCCAGCAGCCCATCGATGCGGCGGCACAGCTCGGTCACCTTGGCCTGATGCTCCTGCTCGTCGGTATCGGCAAACTCGACGATATTGAGCCCTTGCAGATCCTTGCCGGGCACGTCCTCAATGAAGGCCTTGACCGAATGCCAGATGATGTCGGCACGGGCCAGCCCCAGCACCCGGGAATCCACCGTCTCCACCGACAGGGCCTGCGCCTCGACCATAAAGGGGGCGTTGCGCAGAGCCGACGGAAAGCTGTCGTACTTGACGTTGACCAGGGTGCGGTAGCGCGGTATGAGGGTGATGTTGAGTTTGGCTTCGGTGATAAAGCCAAGCGATCCTTCCGAGCCGCACAGCACCCGGCTCACATCCAGGGTGTCGCTGTCGGGCTGATAGAGATGCTTGAGATCGTAACCGGTCAGAAAGCGGTTGAGCTTGGGGAAGGTCGCCTCTATGTCGGCGCGGCGCTCGCGGCCGATGCGATAGAGGGTACGATAGATCTCCCCCTCGCGACTCTCAAGCGCCAGCTTGTCTTCAAGACGGGAACCATTGACCGGCTCTGTGGCCATGATGTCGCCATTCTCCAGCACGGCTTTCAAGCCCAGCACATGATCCGAGGTCTTGCCGTATACGAGCGACCCCTGCCCGGAGGCATCGGTGTTGACCATGCCGCCCAAGGTGGCGCGATTGGAGGTGGAGAGATCCGGCGAGAAGAAGTAACCGTGGGGTTTGAGGTAGGCATTGAGCTGGTCTTTCACCACACCGGCCTGGGCGCGCACCCAGCCCTCTTCCAGATTAATTTCCATGATCTGGTTCATATGGCGCGAAAGATCGACGATAATGCCGCCGCCCAAGGATTGACCATTGGTGCCGGTTCCGCCGCCACGAGGGAAGAAACTCAAGGCAGCAAACATAGGCTCCCGGGCCAGCTTGAGCATCACCGCAATGTCATCCGCGCTGCGCGGATAGAGCACCGCCTGAGGTACTACCTGATAGACGCTGTTATCCGTCGCCATCGCCAACCGGCTTGCATAAGATTTTTCGATATCACCACGAAATGCTCGGAGCTCTAGCAACTCAAGAAACTGCAGGGTTGCGGGTGACAAACTGTCCTGGTAATCGAGTCTCGGGATCATGAATCCTTGTTCCCATCCTTTGCTTGATGCCGGCACGCCGGCGACAACGACTGGCCAGCCGCCTCTTTGGGGCGCATCAGGCCAGTCCGCTCACATGTGAGCGGGCAGTATATCAGCTAGAAAACCGCTTGCACTTGGCTATATTCACCATTTGAAAGGAGGAATTTATATGGCTCATCACAGCTATATGCTCAGTAAAGTCATTAATAAGTTCATTACCACTGAAAAGCAGGCGTTAACCCTGTCCCTATTCTGTAGTATTTTTTTTGCCATTTTCGGTATCGGCTATGGCCTGCTGGTCGGCTCCAATGCCATCATGCTCGACGGCTTTTTTAGCTTATTCAGTATGGGTATGACGGGCCTGGGTCTGGTGACCGCCTACCTCGTTACCCGCCCCGATGATGACCGTTTCCAGTATGGCTACGCCCACTTTGAACCCATCACCAATTTCATTAACGGCACCATTATTCTACTGCTCTGTCTGGCCGCACTCTATAGCGGTATAACGACCCTGTTATCTGGTGGCCGTGAGATTAGCCTTGGTCACGCTTTGATCGCGTCAACCATCGCTACTGTCTTGTGCTCTCTGATGTATTTTATAGAAGTGGAGTTAGCAAAACAGTTCAACTCGGAACTGGTGCGAGTCGATTCCCAAGAGTGGCTGGTTGATACTATTTTAAGTACCACCCTGCTGGTGGGTTTTCTGGTGGCGATGGGATTGAGTGCTATCGGCTACGATCAATTCAACCACTATATCGACCCTGCCCTGGTCTCACTGCTGGCCGTGTGTGCCGCTATCGTTCCCATCAAAGTGCTTGGTCACAGTCTGCGAGAAGTGCTGAAGATCGCCCCCGAGGGGTATATTCCAGAGCTCATCGATCAGGAGATAGAGGCGTTGGGCCAGCGCCACGGCATCCGGTGTTACAGCCATCTGGCCAAAAGCGGCCGCCGTTTCGATCTCGAAATCAACATTCTGGTGCCGATAGGACAGGAGTGGCCTGTGGCGCGTCAGGATGCCCTGCGTCATGAGCTCTGGTCCCGCATCGGCGATGCCTTGGGGGATGCCTGGCTCTCGGTCTGCTTCACCCACGAAGAACGCTGGTTGTAAATAGCCAAACGGGAGGCGCAGCCTGGCCGCCTCCTCGCCATTATCACATCTTCATAACAGCCCTTGCCAAACTGCCGCCAGCCGTTATTATCAGGGCTCATTCTTAACCCGAGGTTTTATTGCCCATCATGGACAATCCCCGAAGTTACCCTTCGTTTCTCCCTGTCAAAATGTATCTGTTATTGCTCCACCAGCGCCTCTGAAAACACCCACGCCTCGTGCTCCACGGCCATTTTTCGCCGTCACTGACACCCGCTCTGTCTGTTTTTTTATTGAGGTCATTACATGGAATTGCTGCTGGATCCCCACATCTGGATTGGTCTGTTTACCCTGATCATTCTGGAAATCGTGCTGGGGATCGACAATCTGGTCTTCATCGCCATCCTGGTGAAAAAACTGCCCCCCGCCCAGCGGGACAAGGCGCGCATCATAGGCCTGTCGCTGGCCCTGCTGATGCGTCTGGGCCTGCTAAGCGTGATGTCATGGCTGGTGACCCTGACCACCCCCCTTCTTCAGCTCGGCGAACTGGTCTTCTCCGGTCGGGATCTCATCCTGATGGGCGGCGGCCTGTTCCTGCTGTTCAAGGCCACCACAGAGCTGCATGAGCGGCTGGAGGCCAACCCGGAGTCCGATGGCCACAGCGGTGTCTACGCCAGTTTTGGCGTTGTGGTGGCCCAGATCCTGGTGCTGGACGCCGTCTTCTCGCTGGATTCCATCATCACGGCGGTAGGCATGGTGGAACATCTCGGCGTCATGATGGCCGCCGTGACCATCGCCATGCTGGTGATGGTCCTCGCCTCCAAGCCCCTGACCCAGTTCGTCAACGCCCACCCGACCGTGGTGGTGCTCTGCCTGAGCTTCCTGTTGATGATCGGTTTTAGCCTGGTGGCAGAAGGGTTTGGCTTCCACATTCCCAAGGGCTACCTCTACGCGGCCATCGGCTTCTCGGTGCTGATCGAGTTCTTCAACCAGCTTTCCCAGCGCAGCGCCCTGCGCCACGAGGCCAAGCAGCCCCTGCGCGAGCGCACCACGGCAGCCATCTTCAAGCTGATGGGCAGCAAGACGTATCAGAACAGGCCTGACGATGATCTGGATGCCCCTGCCGCCGCCCCGGTGAGCTTTGGCGAGGAGGAGCGCTACATGGTGACCGGTGTCTTGTCGCTGGCCGAGCGCTCCATCCGCACCATCATGACCCCCCGCTCCGACATGGCCTGGATCGACGTCAACGACTCGCCCGCGGAAATCCGTGCTATGTTGCAACGGGAGCCCCACAGCCTGTTCCCGGTCTGTGACGGTGATCTGGACGAGGTCATAGGTGTACTCAAGGCGCGGGATCTGCTGTTTGCCCTCAACGAAGGGCAACCCTTAAGCGAACTGGCCAAGCAGAACGACCCCATCATAGTGCCGCAGAGCATCAACGTGATCCGGCTGCTGGCAGAGCTGCGTCAGGCCAAAGGGAGCCTGATCCTGGTCTCCGACGAGTTTGGCGTCATCCAGGGGCTGGTCACCACCCACGATCTGCTGGAGGCCATCGTCGGCGAACTGCCGGACGAGGACGAGACCCCGGACATGGTGCGTGATGGCGAAGGCTGGCTCATCAATGGCAGCACCAACATCCACCATGTGGAGCAGGTGCTGGAGCACGAGGGGCTGGTGAGCGAGAGCGACGAGTACGTGACCCTGGCGGGCATGCTGCTCTCTCACTTCGGCTCCTTGCCCACCCCCGGCCAGCAGCTGCAACTGCAGCAACTCTGCTTCGAGGTGGTCGAGGTGAGCGAGCGCCGGATCGAGCGGGTACGGGTCATGCTGCTGGGGGCCTGAGCCCCGGCCGCATCAACAAAGAGGGCCGCTTCGGCCCTCTTTGCTTATTCCGTCTCCTTCAGATGCCCGCTGGCAAGCCAGCGAGCGCCATTCTGGCCCTGTGCCGATGGATTGATGCCATCACGGCAATTCTTTTCTGCAATTACCCCTCTTTTTCACAACAAGCCGCAGGGATAGAGTGGCCTCACTCCCACCATGAGGCACTCACGATGAGCCACGATCACCTGTTCTGCCCGCTGCGCCTGGGCCAATTACACCTTAACAACCGTATCGTCATGCCCCCCATGACCCGCTCTCGCGCCAGCCAGCCCGGTGATGTGGCCAATGCCATGATGGCCGCCTACTACGCCCAGCGCGCCGAGGCGGGCCTCATCATCAGCGAAGGCACCCAAATCGACCCCCTGGGCAAGGGCTATGCCTGGACCCCGGGGATCCACAGCGCCGAGCAAGTGGCTGGCTGGCAGCTGGTGACCGATGCCGTCCATGCCAAGGGGGGCACCATCTTCGCCCAGCTCTGGCACGTGGGCCGGGTCACGCATCCCGACAACCTGGGCGGCACCCAGCCCATCTCCTCATCGGCCATCAAGGCCGTGGGCGTCAAGGTGTTCGTCGATAACGGCAGCGATGCACCCGGCTTTGTCGACACCGTCACCCCGCGCGCCATGACCCAGAGCGATATCGACGAGGTGATCAGCCAGTTCCGTCAGGCGGCCCGCAACGCCATCCGCGCCGGTTTTGACGGCATAGAGCTGCACGCCGCCAACGGTTATCTCATCAACCAGTTTCTCGATTCCGAATCCAATGCCCGCACCGACAACTACGGCGGCTCGCTGGAAAATCGCCTGCGCTTCTTGAAAGAGGTGACAGAGGCGGTCTGCGCCGAGATCGGGGCCGACCGCGTCGGCGTGCGCCTCGCGCCGCTCACCACCCTCAACGGCACCGTCGATGCCAACCCACAGCAGACCTATCTGGCCGCCGCCCGCTTGCTGGGAGAACTGGATGTGACCTACCTGCACATCGCCGAGGCGGACTGGGACGATGCCCCCTTGATGCCGGAGAACTTCAAACAGGGGCTGCGGGACGCCTTCCCCAACACCCTCATCTATGCGGGCAAGTACGATGGCAAGCGGGCACGGGCAGCCCTCCAGGCCGGTTGGGCCGACATGATTGGCTTTGGTCGCCCCTTCGTCGCCAACCCGGACCTGCCGAACCGGCTGCGCCACGGCTATCCGCTGGCGTCTCACGATCCGGCCACCCTGTTCGGTGGTGGCGAGCCGGGACTGACCGACTATCCGATCTATCAAGAGGCCACCGAGCCGCAATCAACCTGAGACCGGTTAGCGGCCCATTCAGGCACCCAGCCCATCAACACACAGCAGGCCCGCCATCACTGGCGGGCCTGCTGTGTTGTGTCGCCGATGCCGCCAGCTGCACAAGACTAGTAGAGGGCGACCCCGTGACAGGCAGCGTAGATCCTGATCTCCCGGGTGAGCCGTGCCTTGTCTGCCAGGCTCAGCCAGCTCGCCTCGACGGCATTGAGCGACAAGCGGCAGAGCTGATTCATGCTGGCGCCAAGGTCATGGGCCAGGGCGTGGAAGTTGGCCGCCATGTAACCGCCAAAGTAGGCAGGATCGTCGGAATTGATGGTGACGCAGAGCCCCTGCTCCAGCAGGGTAAGCACGTTGTGATGGGCCATGCGCTCAAACACCTTGAGCCGGGTGTTGGAGAGGGGGCAAACGGTGAGCGGCAGCCGGGTATCGGCCAGATAGCGCAGCAGTGCAGGATCGTCTGCCGCACGCACCCCGTGATCGATGCGTCGCACCTGCAGTTCATGGATGGCCTGCCAGATGTAGTCGGCGGGCCCCTCTTCCCCCGCATGGGCCACCACCGGCAGTCCCAGCGCTCTGGCGCGGGCAAAGACCCGGGCAAACTTGGTGGGCGGATTGCCCTTCTCCCCCGAGTCGAGGCCGATGCCATGAATGCGGGCGAGGAAGGGCTCGGCCTCTGCCAGAGTGGCGAACGCCTCCTCCTCGCTCAGATGGCGCAGGAAGCTCATGATGAGACGCCAGCTGATGCCAAACTCCCGCTCCCCGCTCTGCAACGCCCGCTCGATGCCGCCCAGCACAGTCGCAAAGGGGATACCGCGGGCGGTGTGGGTCTGCGGGTCGAAGAAGATCTCCACATGCACCACCTTGTCGGCGACGCAGCGCTCAAGATAGGCCCAGGTGAGGTCGAAGAAGTCCTGCTCGGTGATGAGCACGCTGGCACCACGGTAGTAGAGGTCAAGAAAGGATTGCAGGCAGTCAAAGTCGTAGGCGGCGCGCACGCTGGTGACATCGGGCCAGGGCAGGACCACCCCGTTGCGTTTGGCCAGGGCAAACATCAGCTCAGGCTCGAGCGTCCCTTCGATATGCAGGTGCAACTCCAGCTTGGGCAAACCGGCAATAAAGTTATCCATGATGACGGCTCCATCAACGCACAGACCACGGGATCTGCCACTCGCAGAGCGGATCCCTCCCCTCTTCTGTTCATTGTGCACCTATCTCTGTTTGTGGGGGAGACTTGTCATCAAACAGACTTATAATGGCGTCACAAAAACAACATAACTAATTGAAGATATTAAGCGTTGGCAACCGTCATAGCCCCGCTCTTGCGCCCTATACAAGGAGTTCCCATGAAGAAAAGCGTCATCTGTGATATCGACGGTGTCATATTGCACAACAACGACCTCATTCCCGGTGCTGACCGTTTCGTCCAGCGCCTGCTGGAGCAGGGCAGCAAGCTCCTGTTCCTCACCAACTACCCGGCCCAGACCCAGAAAGATCTGCAAAACCGCTTCCGCTCCGCCGGGATCGAAGTGCCGGAGGAGTGCTTCTACACCTCCGCCATGGGCACCGCCGATTTTCTCAAACGCCAGGATGGCAAGAAGGCCTATGTGATTGGCGAGGGGGCACTGACCCACGAGCTCTACAAGGCCGGTTTCACCATCACCGACATAGACCCCGACTTCGTGGTGGTGGGCGAGACCCGCAACTACAACTGGACCATGATGCAGCTGGGTGCCAAGTTCGTGGATCAGGGGGCCCGCTTTATCGCCACCAACCCGGATACCCACGGTCCCATGATGCACCCGGCCTGCGGCGCCCTGTGCGCCCCCATCGAGCGGATGACCGGCAAGAAGCCGTTTTATGTCGGCAAACCGAGCGCCTGGATCATACGGGCGGCGCTCAACCGGATGGAGGCTCACTCCGATGACACCGTCATCATAGGCGACAACCTGCGCACCGATATTCTGGCGGGCTTCCAGGCCGGTCTCGAAACCGTGCTGGTGCTCTCCGGGGTGAGCAAGGTGGCGGATATCGACCGCATGCCATTTCGACCGAACCATATTTTCGACTCCGTGGTCGACATCGATATCGTCTAATCACCACCCAAGAGTTAAACAGGGCGGGACGCTCCTGCCCTTGCTGGACCTGTTATGGAACCCATTCTGATCGCCGTGGCCTTTGGCTGCGGCATGGTAGTCAATCTGATTGGCTTGCCCCCCCTGCTCGGCTTTCTGGCCGCCGGTTTTATCCTCAACGGCATGGGTTATCACAATACCCCCGCCCTGAGCGAGGTGGCCGATCTCGGCGTCACCCTGCTGCTGTTCACCATTGGTCTCAAGCTCAATATCAAGACCCTGATGCGGCGCGATGTGTGGGGCACCACCAGTCTGCATCTGCTGCTCTCCACCCTGCTCTTCACCGTGGTCCTGCTGGTCTGCAAGGGGCTGGGGCTCCACCTCGCCCTGTCGCTGGACTGGAAGCTGGCACTGCTGCTGGGCTTTGCCCTCTCCTTCTCCAGCACTGTCTTTGCGGTCAAGGTGATGGAGGATCGCAGCGACATGAATGCCCTCTACGCCCGGCTCGCCATCGGGGTGCTGATCATGCAGGATGTGTTCGCGGTGGCCCTTCTGACGCTTTCCAGCGGCAAGTGGCCCAGCATCTGGGCGCTCTGGGTGCTGGGATTGCCACTGCTGCGCCCCCTGCTGTTCAAACTCCTGGAGCGGACCGGTCACGGCGAGTTGCAGGTACTGTTCGGCGTCTTTCTGGCGCTGGTGGTGGGGGCGGCCGGCTTTGAAGTGGTCGGGCTCAAACCGGATCTGGGGGCACTGATCATCGGGATGCTGCTCGCCTCCCATCCGGCGGCGGCGGGGCTTGCCAAGGCGCTTTTTAACCTCAAAGACCTCTTCCTCGTCTGCTTCTTCCTCACCATCGGCCTCAACGGCCTGCCGACCCACGACACCATGTTGCTGGCGCTGTCGCTGGTGCTGGCCCTGCCGCTGAAAAGCGCCCTCTACTATCTGGTCTTCAGCGGCGCCCACCTGCGGGTGCGTACCGCCCTACTCTCCACCCTGGCGCTCACCAACTTCTCGGAATTTGGTCTGATCGTCGCGGCCATTGTCGCCAAGGCGGGCTGGATCTCCCACGAGTGGCTGGTGGCAGTCTCGCTGGCGCTGGCGGCGAGCTTTATGATCTCGGTGCCGCTCAACAGTCAGAGCGAGCGGATCTACCACAGACTCGGCGGCTGGCTGCGCCGGATCCAGGCCAACACCCTGCACCCGGAGGAGAGGCCCATCGAACTCGGCGATGCCGAGGTGATCATCCTTGGCATGGGGCGCATCGGCCAAGGGGCCTACTTCGAGCTGGAGAACAAATATGGCAACGTCATCCTCGGGGTCGAGAACGACAGCGAGAAGCTGCCCACCCTGCGCGCCCAGGGAATAAACGTCATCGAGGGGGATGCCACCGATACCGACTTCTGGGACAAGGTGCTGCTCTCCCATCAGGTCAACCTGGTGCTGCTGGCGATGCCCCACCACTCGGGCAATCTCTACGCCATCAAGAAGCTGCGCAGCCACGGATTCAACGGCAAGATCGCCGCCATCGTCCGCTTCGAGGATGATATTGCCTCCCTGCAGGAGCAGGGGGTGGATGCGGTGTTCAACGTCTACGACGAGGCAGGCAGCGGCTTCGCCCGCCATGTGATCCACCGCTTGCAGCCGCTCTGACCCTTAGCGTTGCGGCGCTTGGCAAGGGGAGACGCATCGTTTAAGTTATGCTCAACCTCGTTTAATAAAACGAACAAACGCGGGGCCGGGATGGCCCCGCTTTTATACCCTTGCCAAGGAGGCACCATGAAGACCCTCAACGACTGGATCCTGCTCGACCGCCACGAGGCGGCCCCTGCCCCGCTGATGCCCGCCCCCGAGCGTATTAAAGGGGGCAACCCGGCGCAAACGGTCTGGAATCACTACTCGGATCCGAGCCAGCAGTTTCACGTGGGTTTTTGGGCCTGCGAGCCCGGCCGCTGGGCCATCCACTACACAGAGCACGAGTATTGCCAACTGCTGGAAGGGGATGTGGTGATCCACGACAGTCAGGGCGGCCAGCTTGCCCTGAAACCCGGGGATCAGTTCGTTATTCCGGCAGGCTTTGTCGGGCAGTGGGAGACTCTTACCCCCTGCCGCAAGCTCTATGTGATCTTCGAGCCCGCCACTGCTTGACGTACACGTCAAGTTTCCCCTCTGCACCCGCTGCTTGATGCCCCGTCGACTTGACGTTGGCGGCATGATTTTCTGCGGTTTTCCCGCTTGCAAAAGGTTTTTGCGCTAGGCATTGTGATTGACGAGGAATGTAAATGGAATTTCGAGCCCGTTCGTGGGGGGCTCCTATAAAAATCAAGAGGATTACCGCCAATGTGTTCTATTTTCGGCATTCTGGACATCAAATCCGATGCAGCAGCCTTGCGCAAATCGGCGCTGGAGATGTCCAAGCGATTGCGTCACCGCGGTCCTGACTGGTCCGGTGTCTACAGCTCCGACAAAGCCATTCTGGTGCACGAGCGCCTGGCCATCGTCGATCCGGGCAATGGCGCCCAGCCGCTCTACAACCCGGAGCGCACTCACGTATTGGCCGTCAACGGCGAGATCTACAACCACAAGGAGCTCGAAAAGAACCTCAAGGGCGACTTCCAGTTCCAGACCCACTCCGACTGTGAGGTGCTGCTGGCACTCTACAAGGAGAAGGGCCCCGCCTTTTTGGACGATCTCAACGGCATCTTCGCCTTTATCCTCTATGACGCCGAACAGGATGCCTACCTGATTGGTCGTGACCACATGGGGATCATTCCCCTCTATACCGGTCGCGATGAACACGGCAACTTCTATGTCGCCTCCGAGATGAAAGCGCTGGTGCCGGTCTGCAAGAGCGTTGAAACCTTCCCGCCGGGACACTACCTCTGGAGCAAGGATGGCGAACTCAAACAGTGGTACAAACGCGACTGGATGGAGTACGGCGCGGTCGAGCACAAGGTCAGCGACAAGGCCGAGCTGAAAGCCGCGCTGGAAGCGGCAGTCAGACGCCAGCTGATGTGCGACGTGCCCTATGGCGTGCTGCTCTCCGGCGGGCTGGATTCGTCCGTCATCTCCGCCATCACCAAGATCTACGCCGCCCGTCGGGTGGAAGACGACGGCAAGAGCGAAGCCTGGTGGCCGCAGCTGCACTCCTTTGCCGTGGGGCTGGAAGGCTCACCGGATCTCGCCGCCGCCCGCAAGGTGGCCGATCATCTGGGCACCATCCACCACCAGATCCACTTCACCGTGCAAGAGGGTCTGGATGCCCTGACGGACGTCATCTATCACCTCGAGACCTATGACGTCACCACCATCCGCGCCTCCACACCCATGTACCTGATGGCCCGTTACATCAAGGCGATGGGGATCAAGATGGTGCTCTCCGGCGAGGGCTCCGACGAGCTGTTTGGCGGTTATCTCTACTTCCACAAGGCGCCCAACGCCCGCGAGTTCCACGAAGAGAACGTGCGCAAGCTCGCCTCCCTGCACCTCTATGACTGCCTGCGCGCCAACAAGTCGATGGCCGCCTGGGGCGTGGAAGGCCGCGTGCCCTTCCTCGATAAGGAGTTCATGGACGTGGCGATGCGCTTGCAACCTGCCGACAAGATGTGTGGCAACGGCAAGATCGAGAAGCATATTCTGCGCGAAGCCTTCGAGGAGCTGCTGCCCCACGAAGTGGCATGGCGCCAGAAGGAGCAGTTCTCCGACGGCGTGGGCTACTCCTGGATTGACAGCCTGAAAGCCATGGTCGAGACCGAAGTGACGGATCAGATGTTCGAGGCAGCGGCATTCCGCTTCCCCATCAACACCCCGCTCACCAAGGAGGCCTATTTTTATCGCGCCATCTTCGACGAGCACTTCCCGCTGGAGTCCGCCGCCCGCACCGTGCCCTATGGCAAGTCGGTCGCCTGCTCTACCCCCACTGCGCTGGAGTGGGATGCCAAGTTCAAGGAGATGGCCGACCCGTCCGGTCGCGCCGTGATGGACGTCCACCAGCAGAGTTACTAACCGGTTGACGTTGGACTTTCTAAATACAACCCAACCTACATAGTTTGTAGGTTGGGTTGAGCTTCCGAAGCCAAACCTACGAGATAAGTGTTTTATTACCACCTGACTTGGTCGCAAAGATCACTCCCCGTCTGATTGAGCTTACTTACGAGGCCGTACTCAAATCTTATTGACGACGAAATGCCCTCAATAAATTTCTTCTTGCATCGCATATTGCAAGTAGTTTTGTATGTGTATGGACAGATGATGAGTCAAAACGTGACCTGCTAGATCGCCTTTTTCAGAAACTGCAAACAACAGATAAAGGTAAAGTAATAACTTTTAAAATGGCGCAATATCTGTCAGAACAGTTTACTTTTTCCGATCTGAGGAACTGGGAAAACTCTCAGAAAAAATTCACGATGCTCACAAAGCAAACGGGGGAAGACCCTTTAAAAGGACGGCGGCTAAACTGCGACTTACCATGGCAGCAATGGGACAACCAGAGACCAAGGTTAACAATATTTGCCAAGAACTTAATATTACCCGACAGACGTTATATCGACATATTTCACCTAAAGGAGAGTTGTAACCAGATGTAGCGAAGCTACTGTCGATAGTATAATTTCGATAGCCAAAACACGTGAATTTTTAGGTTGCAAAGAAATAGGTTGCAAAGAAAATCTTAAATCGGTGGGAATATAATTTGTATCACAGGTTCGCACCTTCCGCTACTTCGACAGTTGTGTAAAAAAACCGTGCTCGTTGATAACCAGAAGGTGCGGTACTGAAAAACTATTGCTTGCAACAATTTGCGCAAACGTCACTATGGTTTTTCATGGTTTTTAACCCATTTTTGCATCTGGTCGATTTCTGGTTGCTGGGCTTTGATAATATCTTCTGCCAGCTTTCGCATTTCAGGATCCTTACCAAATTTAAGCTGCGTTTCAGACATTTGAATGGCACCTTGATGGTGGGCAATCATCCCTTTTGCAAAGGCAACATCTGGATCAGAGGACATAACTCCTGCCATCATGTCGTTATGCATACTTTTCATACCGGACATCAACTCTTGAGAAGCTGGAGACATGGAATGGTGATCGCCCATCGGCATGGTTTGGTCAACCGCAAAAACAGCAACAGGAGACATTAACAGGGCGGTCAGTATCAATATTTTCTTGTTCATTTTACGACCTCTTAAAGTAGATTAGTTCGCTGACAAGTATTTACTTATCTCACTTCAAGTTACCTGACTGTTGGACTTTGGCCTACAAGAAACTCGAATTATTCAGAGTATAGATGTTATCTACGCTCAGATTGGTAAAATACGCAATGTCATGAGGGGGTAATCCCCCCATTTTTAGGGGCATTCAAAAGTAGAGGTCATGCAGACTTTGCCAGATGCTGCTTTGGGATCAATAGACGATCGTCACGTACAATTGTTGCCAGAGCGCCAAGGCCCTCGCGTTGCTCGCAAACATTCCAATCGACCTGTCAGTCAACCGGTGGCTAGGAACACCATTTGACCGTCCACCACTACCGGCAGTGAGTGACTACCGCCAGCGATCAAGCAGTCTGCCTGGCTTTCGCCGGTATGGATGTAACGGGACGCAATAAGGTGAGTCGAGGGGGATCGGTCAACAGATGGCAGGTGCAGTTTGGACTGGTGTTACGCAGCCCAAGCTGCATGCACAATATCAAACTTGCGCATCCGGCTGCTGCTCTGGCGCGGCTTTGATAAAGGCCTGCAGCTGCTCGCAGTTGGCGACGATACGGGCAATGGTGGGGTACTCATCCAGGGTCATGTCGTAGCGGCGGGCGTTGTAGACCTGGGGTACCAGCATGCAGTCCGCCAGGGTCACTTCATTGCCAACGCAATAGACGCCAGCCGTGGTCATCAACAACTGTTCGAGGGCGGTGAAGGTCTCGTCAATCCAGTGACGATACCAGGTATCACGCTGCGCCTTGCCCAGCCCCAGCTCCTGCTCCAGATAGTTGAGCACCCGCAGGTTGTCGAGCGGGTGCGTGTCGCAGGCGATCATGTTCACTATCTGGCGCACCCTGGCTCGCGCCTGGGCGGCCGAGGGCATCAGGGGATAGGCGGGGTAGGTTTCGTCGAGGTACTCCATGATGGCAACCGACTGACCGAACTGCACATCCCCGTCGATGAGAAAGGGCACCAGCCCCTGAGGGTTGATGCGAGAATAGGCTTTCTCGCGCTGCTCGCCCTGCCGCAGGTTGACTGGGTGATGCTCGTAATCGAGCCCCTTGAGCTGCATCACGATCCGCACCCGATAGCTTGCCGATGAACGCCAATATCCAAACAACTGCAACATAATCTGTCCCTGTGTTGGCAGGTGCAAGGGTACCTGCCGTTCACCAGTCGGCCTTGCGCCCACACTGGCTCCTTCACGTCATCTGGTTGACATCCTGTTGCGTGACTTTTTGCAAAATGGTGCCAAACAGACTCATCCCATTGCGATCCTGCATCGCGATGGACACTGTATCACCAAAGCGCATAAAGGGTGTAGTGGCTTGACCTGACTCGATAATTTCCAACATGCGCAGTTCGGCGAGGCAGGAGGACCCGGCACTGCGGTCATAGTTGGAGACGGTCCCCGAGCCTATGATGCAGCCCGCACCGAGTGGCCGGGTTTTGGCGGCGTGGGCGACCAGCTCATAGAAGTTGAATGTCATGTCCACCCCGGCATTGGGCGCACCGAACAGGACACCATTGAGATGGGTTTCCAGCGGCAGATGCACCTTGCCCTCCTGCCAGTCGCTGCCCAGCTCATCGGGGGTGATGGCCACCGGCGAGAAGGCGCTGGAGGGTTTGGACTGGAAGAAGCCAAAGCCCTTGGCCAGCTCGCCGGGGATGAGGTTGCGCAGACTCACGTCGTTCACCAGCATCAGCAGCTTGACGTGGGCAGCCGCCGCCTGCGGGCTCGTCCCCATGGGCACATCGTCGGTGATGATGGCCACCTCCGACTCAAAATCGATACCCCAGGCCTCGGAGCCCATGACGATAGGGCCACGGGGGGCCAGGAAGCAATCCGAGCCGCCCTGGTAGATCAGGGGGTCATGCCAGAAGCTCTCGGGCATCTCGGCGCCGCGGGCCTTGCGCACCAGCTCCACATGGTTGACATAGGCGCTGCCGTCGGCCCACTGGTAAGCGCGGGGCAAGGGCGAGAGGCACTCACGCTCATCGAACGGGAAGGTATCGGCACAGGTGCCATCGTTGAGGGCCTGATAGACGGCGGCAAGGCGGGGGGCGGTTTGCGCCCACTCATCCAGCGCCCCTTGCAGGGTGGTGGCGATGGACGCCACCCGCACCGCACGGGTCAAATCCCGGCTGACGACGACCAGGGCGCCATCCCGTTTGCCATTGTTCAAGGTTGCAAGTTTCATAAAAATCCTTATTTGCCGGTGGCAGTCATGGGGTCCGGACGCCGCCAGCTGCTGACGTAACGCGGGTTTTCTATCCCCTCGCACAGGCTGCCAACATTGAGCGCATCGCGGGTATCCAGCATCACGGCCACCTCGTCGGTGAATTTCTTGGCATAGGCCTGCCCCGCCGCAAACGCCTTGGGATGGGGGCCGTGGGTAAAGCCGGCAGGATGGAAGGTGACCATGCCCCGCTCGATATTGTCCCGGCTGAAGAAGTCACCGGCGTGGTAGAAGAGCACCTCGTCGTAGTCGTCATTGCTGTGATAGAAGGGCACCTTGAGGGCGCCGGGGTCGCTCTCTATGGGGCGCGGCACGAAGGTGCAGATCACAAACCGGCTCGCCACAAAGGTGGAGTGGGCCGAGGGTGGCAAGTGGTAGCGGTGGCTCATCAGCGGGCGAATATCGCGCCAGTTGAGGCGGACCACGCACAAGTCCCCGTGCCAGCCCAGCGCATCCAGCGGATTGAAGGGCCAGGTGATGACCGACACCTTATCGTGGCGCTTGACCTGCAGTGACCAGGGATTTTCATCCTGCTGGGCTAAAAAGGCCTCATTGATGGCGGGCACATCCAGCGCCGCCGGATCAAAGATGGCGTGATTGCCCACCAGCCCCTTGTCGGGCAGCTGATAGCTGTCGTTGGTCGCCTCTATCATCAGGATGAACATGGGCGAGCTGGGTTCGATGCGCCACATGGTGCCACGGGGGATCACCACATAGTCGCCATCCCGCAGGGTCAGGTGGCCGTAATCGCAGAAGAAGTCACCGCCCCCCTCGTGGATAAACAGCAGCTCGTCGCCGTCGGCGTTGCGCACCAGAAACGGCATCTTTTGTGCCAGCCGCCACATCCGATAGCGGCAGTGAGGATTGCTGAGGATATCCGGCATCACCCAGGGGGAGAGAGAATTGACCTCCTCGTCAAGGGCATTAAGGTCGAACAGCCGTGGCCGCAGCGGCCCCTCCCAGTTGCTCCAGTCGGTGGGGGCGTGCTTGTGGTGCATGTGGGTCGCGGGGCCGAAGAAACCGGCCCGCCCCAGTTCACGCTCGTAGATGGCCTGCTCGGGCAGATCGGCATGAGCCTGCCGGGAGTGGGTCCCCTCCCGATGGGGAAAGCTTATCCAGTTACGCATCGCCAAGTACCTCGCATGAATGGGGCTGGGCTCGATGAAGTCGGATCCCGTTACGCATCATTGAGTACCCCGCGGCGGATCTGATCCAGTTCAATGGATTCGAACAGTGCCTGGAAGTTGCCCTCGCCAAACCCTTCATTGCCCTTGCGCTGGATGATCTCGAAGAACACGGGGCCGATGACGGTGTCGGTGAAGATCTGCAACAGGATGCCATCTTTCGTCGGTGAGCCGTCGATCAGGATCCGCAGCGCTTTCAGCGCCTCCAGATCTTCCTGATGGCCCTCGACCCGGCTGTTGACCTTCTCGTAGTAGGTATCCGGGGTCGGCATAAAACCGGTACCACGGCCACGCAGGGTGCGTATGGTCTGGTAGATGTCGCTGGAGGCCAGGGCTATGTGCTGGATCCCCTCCCCCTTGTACTGGCGCAGGTACTCCTCGATCTGGGACTTGTCATCGGAGGATTCGTTGATGGGGATGCGAATTTTGCCGCAGGGTGCCGTCATGGCACGAGAATGCAGGCCAGTCAGCTTGCCTTCGATGTCGAAATAGCGAATTTCCCGGAAGTTGCCGATCCGCTCATAGAAGTTGGACCAGACATCCATGTTGCCGCGCTGGACGTTGTGGGTCAGGTGATCGATCTCGTAAAGCCCCGCGTCCACCTCGGCCATGCGCGCCTGCCAATCGGGGTAGAAGACAAAATCCACGTCATAGATGGAGCCCTTGTCACCGTAGCGATCAACAAACGAGAGTGTGCTCTCGCCGATGCCGTAGATGGCAGGGATATTGAGCTCCATGGGCCCTATCTTGCCGACGAAGGGCTTGGAACCCTTGGCGATGGCGAACTGCTGGGCCTTGCCCGCATCCGCCACCCGAAATGCCATGCCGCAGACGCTCGGCCCGTGCAGGTTGGCGAACTGCTCCGCCTGGGAGTGGGGCTCGGCGTTGATCACGAAGTTGATGTCACCCTGACGGTAGAGCCAGCACTGCTTGTGCTTGTGCTCTGCCACCTCGGCGAACCCCAGCGAGACAAACAACGTCTTGAGGGCGGCAATGCCTTTGGCATCCGGTGCCGTGTATTCGACGAATTCGAAACCATCGGTGCCGAGGGGATTGATGGTGTGGGAACGGGAAGAGGAAATGGTCGTCATGAGGCGCTCCTTGCTGTTGGCTGATGACTGAAAGTGGTTAAAACGGGTTAACGCAGCGACGCACAGCCAGGCCGGCCACTCCGTCAATCGATCCATTGTTAACAACTTGTTTCATTAGAAGCAGGTGCGTAGCAGAAGAGAAGAGGCGGGTTCCAGATAGTTTCCCCGACTCCATCGCCAAAAGATGTAAATAGATTGTGACATTGATGCCGCAGCCTTGCGGATCGCCTCACGGCGAACCGACGGGCTGTCAGCTTTCCCTTACAGCCGCCACTGTTTGAGCACTATGTGGGGCAAGTGAGCCCGTGCTGTTTGCAGGCGCCCCGGGGTGGGATTGATGAGCCAGGCCTGTGCGCCCTGCGCCAGTAGCGGCAGATCGTGCAGGCTGTCGCTCAAGGCCAGCGTCACAGTGAGGGCGCGGATCTCGGGCAGTATCTTGTGCCGACCGTGGCAGTAAAAACGCGGTATCAGACCGCCGTAGCGGTAGTGCATCCGGGAGCCCAAGGTACGATGGGGCAGCTTGCCGGGCAGTTGCTGATAGAGCTGGCCTCGTACCAGAGCACGAGGGCTGGCGGAGATCACCCAGCAGCGCTCGTGCACGTCCGCCAGCAAGGTGCGCGCCTCGCGAAACAGGCCTGGCCGGATACGGCAATAGGCCCGCACCAGCTTGCGCCAGCCAAGGGGCGAAAGCCCCAGGGTGATGGCCCACCAGATAAGCGAAATCCCCCGCCTGCGCTGGCTGGGTACAAGGTACACCAGGCCGCCCAGCGCGATCACCGGCAGCAACAACAACGGCCAGAGACGGCGACTCAGTATGTAACGCAGCAGGCCGGCGTGGCTGTCGCCCGGGGCCAGAGTGTCGTCAAAATCCGCCAGGATCCAGCCGCTGGCCGGCACCCGGCTCTCCGGCACCGCCTGAGCACCGCTCATTCGCTCAAGCCCGCGATGGCGGCATTGAGCTCGGGCAGGAGAAACATCTCCCCCTCATCAGGGGGGCAAATAAAATCAAACGCCTCATCTGCCAGGGTGAAACTCAAGCGCCAGGCGTGCAGGTAGCCGCGTTCGGCCGCCGTGCCGCCATAGCGCTCATCCCCCAGAATGGGCGCCCCTATGCTTTTAAGGGCAACCCGGATCTGATGGGTCTTGCCGGTCTGGGGCTTGATGCGGTAGAGCCGCAACCCCTCGCGCACCGGCACTGAGTCAAACCAGCTGATGGCGGGGTTGTCCAGGCTGCGCGCCAGCATCCAGCTGCCACCACGCCCTTTTTGCATATCCCCCTTGACCCAGCCCTGCTTCTTCTTGGGCTTGCGATCGGAGAGGGCCAGATACTGCTTGCTCACCTGCCGATCCGCAAACGCCATGCTGAGCGCCCGGTTCGCCGCCGTGGTGCGCGCCAGCAACACCAGCCCTGAGGTCATTTTGTCGAGCCGATGGACGGGATAGAGGACAAACCCGGTGTCGGCCTTGACCCGGCTGACCAGACCCGGATTGACCAGGCCGGACTCATCGGTCTCGTCATGCATGCCAAGGCCGGGCCCCTTGTTGATCACCATGAACTCGTTGTGCTGCGCTAGTATCCGGTACATCAAAAAACCCTTTAGAATGTGCTTCATTACAAGAATATGACCCTCTCAAGGGGTCGCCCCCCATGGAACACTCAGAACAAGACTCGCACGGATAAAGAGATGCGTGCTTTGGTTGCTCCTGATGGGCATCAGTTACGCCATTCCCCTGCGGGCCAGCAGATCCCCGCCGGAACCTGTGCTGCTCCAGCTGCGCTGACCCCAATTGGTGGGCTATCACATGGTCAGGGCCAAGAGCTGCTATGCCAGAGCCGGACTGGACGCGGAGATAAGGCCGGTGGCAAGGATAAGCCTGGTGGAGGAGCGGCAAAGCGGTCGTACCGACGTTGACGTGGGCAACACAGCGCTGTTGACCTCCTCTGCCCAGGCATACCCTGACTGGCGATCGCCTGCCTCTTTCAACACTCCCCGTCCCTCTTCCTGGCCGCCGTGCCAGCGGCATTCTCACCATTGATGCCATGCGTGGCAAACGGATCATGATGTTTTCCACCCATCAAGGTGCCACGTTGCGGGCACCCCTTCACCACTAAACCCCAAGCGAGCCCCATTTCACCCAGCTCCAGACCTCGGTCAATATCGAGGATCTCAGCAAGGGCCGGGCCGATATCTTCAACGCCTATCTCAGCAACGAGCCCTGTACACCGACAAGGGGAGCGAGCTGGCCCCCGCTAATGCCGGCCAAGGGTCCATCCCTGACTGAGGACATCAGACGCGCTCTCACGCCACAAGGCCACCCCGCGGGGTGGCCTTGTGGCTATCTGCATCAATGGAACAGTCAGGATCAGCCAAAGGTCTGCCCCAGCGACTGGAGTTGTCTGGCCTTGGTCAGCAGGATCTCGCTCGACTCGTCCACATCCTGCATCTTGTTGCTGTTAGCATGGGAGTGCTGGGAGATAAGGTTGACGTTCTGGCTGATGTCCTCGACCACCGCCCGTTGCTGCTCCGCCGCCGCCGAGATCTGGGCCGAGAAGTCCATCACCAGCTCGATTTCGGCCAGCACCTGATGCAGGCTACCGGAGCCCTGCCGGGTCATCTCCACGCAGGCCTGGGTCTGTTGCAGGTTGTTCTGCATCATCCCCTTCCAGCCATTCAGGGTACGCTGGATCTGGCTGATGCTGCTCTGGATCTGCTCGGTCGCCCTGTGGGTACGGGTCGACAGGGTGCGCACCTCGTCCGCCACCACCGCAAAACCCCGCCCCTGCTCGCCCGCCCTGGCCGCTTCGATGGCGGCGTTGAGCGCCAACAGGTTGGTCTGATCCGCTATGCCCTGGATCTCCCCCATCAAGACCCCGATGCGATCCGATTCACTGGCCAGCGCCACCGCCGAGACAAAGGCGTGTTCCGCCTCCGTCGCCAGCTCGGTGATCTTGCGCTCCGTGTCGATGAGCTGCCGATCCGTGTGCTGGCAATGGGTCTTGGCCTGGGCGATCTGGTTGTTGGTGTCCTGGATGTTGCGGGCTATCTCCTGCGCCGTGCTCGCCATCTGCGTGATGGCCGCCGCCATCTGCTGGGTCTGTGCATCCTGCTCGGCAATGTCAGAACTGGCCTCGCTGGAGGCACTTTTCAGGTGCACCGCCAGATCTTGCAGGGCGTGGGTGGCATCATCCACCCGCCCCAGCACGGTCCGGATGCGGGCCTGCAGCAGCTTGATGTGAAAATCGGCGATGGCACTCGGTTCCTGCCCCGAATAGATGAGTCGGGTCAGGCTGTCATACTCCTTGGCCAGCTGCTGCAGGTAGCGCGGGGTGGTGATGAGCTCGTGTCGATAGAGCAGGCCCAGCAGCACCAGCGGCAGCGCCATATAGAGTGGCGCCGAGACACCAAGCTGCATAGCCCCCAGCCAGGCCAGCGCCAGCAGCCCGGCCCCGGCGACCCCGTGGCGCAACCATGACAGGGAGAGATGGGGCTGGCGACCCCCTTGTTCGGCAGCGCGCAGACGGGCATAGGTGCGGGCGGCAAGGTGCTTCATCTGCGGATCGGCGCGGCAGCGCACCGACTGGTAACCATTGACCTTGCCCTGCTCGAAGAGGGGGGTGACATAGGCATCCACCCAGTAGTAGCGGCCATCCTGGCAGCGGTTCTTCACCATGCCGCGCCACGGCTGGCCCTGCTTGAGCTTGCCCCACAGATCGGCAAACGCGGCCTTGGGCATGTCAGGGTGGCGCACCATGTTGTGGTGCTGGCCCACCAGTTCGGTGCGGCTGTAGCCGGCCACCCGGCAGAAATGATCGTTGGCGTAGGTGATCACACCCTGCAGATCCGTGGTGGAAACCAGCTGTGTATCGGCAGGGAAATCGACTTCCTGATCAACAAGATGGGCCTTTTGTTCACGCATGTCGCACTCCATTCTGAGTCATTACTCAACAAAGTGTCGGGAAGTGGTCAGACCCTGTAAAGGGCAGCATGAGCAGAGTGTGACAAGGGATACCTAAACAACATTTAGCAGGAAGCCTGGCCGAATGTGAGCTACCGCCCCCATCAGGTCCGACCATCAAGGCAAGGAGAGGTGACAGGTGATGGCCTTGAACAGCACCGGATACTCATCCTCGAAATGGTGCGATCCCGGCAGGGTCACTGTGGTCAGGTTGGACTGCTGCAGCCGGGGCAGAGCCGCACCGGAGAGTCGTCATCCGCTCCCTGTATACAGAGCATGGGCAGGGTGCGGATGACATTGACCTCTGGCTGGGTGGGGTAACTGCCCGCCTTGTCAGGCACAACTATATCGCTGACATGGATCTCGAAATCGGAGGCAATCGAGGGGGGAGAGCATCACAGCCCCTATCAGGCTCTTGCGGTAGGGCTCGGGCAACCGATGAAGAACGAAGGGCACTATCTCGGCACCGAAGGAGAACCCCACCAGCGCCGCTGGGCTCAGGCTGAGGTAGTCGGGTTCGACACTGCCACAGCAGCTCCTCGATAAGTTCAGGCTGGCCGATGGGATCCCCCATCACGATCCCGCCATTCCCAAAAATTGGTTGACTCACCGAGTATATTTGCCTATTTGCTGCGGCGAGCCACCAGGGTGAACTTGTAGTCATCGCTCTTGAAGAAGTTGCGACTGAACTCGAACACAGTGCCATCTTGCAGGAAACCGCGGGAGACCTTCTCGATAATGGGCTTGGCGGGATCGATACCGAGCGCCTCCACCACCTGCGCCGAGGGGAGCACCGGAATGATCTCCTGCTCGCTGCGGTCGATCACCAGCTGCTTCACCTCTTCGATGTAGTGATACTTGGATCCCTGCATCACCGCATAGCTGAGATCGGGGAAGAGGGCGAGCGGCATCCAGGTCTCCTCCAGCGTCACCGCGATCTGGCGAATAAAGCGCACCCGCTTGACGTAATAGACCAGCGCCCCTTCCAGCAGATTGAGCCGCTCGGCCAGCTCGCGGTTCGCCTTGAGCACCTCGAAAGCGAGAATGTCGCTGTGGGTCTCGGCCGCCGGATCGGTCACCTTCTCATAGAGGCTGGTGAGCTGATAGATGTCGTAGTTCACCTTCTCCTGCCGCACGTAGCTGCCACTACCCTGAATGCTCTCGATGACGCTGAGTTCGGTCAACTGCTTGAGGGCCTGACGCACCGTCACCCGGCTCACCCCGAACTGCTCGCGCAGCTCGGCTTCGGTGGGCAGGGCATCGCCGGGAGCCAGCTCACCTTGCGCAATCCACTGCTGGATGGTGTCGGCTATCTGGCGATACATGGGTTTTTTCGACACGAAAGGCCACCTCGTCGGCTCTGCGCCATGATAAATAGAAGAGGCGCCATTCTACCCCAGTTGCCCGGCAGACAAAACGGCTTGGCCTTATTTGACCTAACAAGTCACCTCGACAAAACAATACAAAAACAATACAAATAATAGATTGTATGATACCAATCACAAAAATCAGTCGACCGGTTTGTTAGCATCGCTGTCACTTTCACCATGACGGCTTGCTGGCAAGCCAACCTGACAGAGGATCATCATGAATCTGACCAGTCTTACCGGCCCCCATCTCATCACGTTGCAAACCCGGTTTGCCGATCGGGATGCGGCCATTCATGCCCTGGCTGATCGGCTCGATCAGGCCGGCAAGCTGCACGACAAGGCCGCCTTTCTGGCTGCTGTCATGGCCCGCGAGGCGCAGGGCCCCACCGCCCTTGGCGAAGGGTTGGCAGTGCCCCACGGCAAGTGCGATGCGGTGCGCGAAGCGGCCTTTGCCGTCGCTACCCTGAACGAGGAGCTGGGCTGGGAGGGGATCGATGGCCCCGAGCCGGTCAACCTGATCTTCATGCTGGCGATCCCGACCGATCAGGCGGGCTCCACCCATATGCAACTGCTCACCACCCTCACCACCGCCCTGGTGGATGACGATACCCGCGAGGCGGTGCTGGCGGCCCAGAGTGCCGAGCAGCTGATGGCACTGCTCGGTGGTGAAGGAGATAGCGGCAAACAACCGCAAAAAGAAGACAAATTAGATACAAATCAACCCGCTGTGGTCTGTGTCACCGCCTGCCCGGCGGGGATCGCCCACACCTATATGGCCGCCGAGTATCTGGAAAAAGCGGGGCGCAAGCTGGGCATTCGGGTAGTGGTCGAGAAGCAGGGTGCCAACGGCATTGAGGATCGCCTGCCGCAAGAAGCGCTCGATGCTGCGGTTGCCTGCATCTTCGCCGCCGAGGTGGCCATCAAGGAGCAGGAGCGTTTCGCCGGCATCCCCCGTATCGAGACGCCAGTGGCCGAGCCCATCCGCCATGCCGAGCGGATCCTGAATGACGCGCTGGAGGCCGCCAAGGCCGGGCGCACCGCCCCGAAACCCAACACCAGCCAGAGCGATGCCCCAAGCGGCAAGAAGGTGAGCCTCAAGACCGAGCTCAAGCAGGCGCTGCTGAGCGGTATCTCCTTTGCCGTGCCGCTGATCGTGGCGGGCGGCACCGTGCTCGCCGTCTCTGTGCTGCTGGCCCAGATCTTCGGTCTGCAACATCTGTTTGATACCGAGAACTCCTGGCTCTGGATGTACCGAAAACTTGGCGGTGGCATGCTGGGCACCCTGATGGTGCCGGTGCTGGCGGCCTATACCGCCTATTCGCTGGCAGACAAACCGGCGCTGGGCCCGGGCTTTGCGGCGGGACTGGCCGCCAACATGATTGGCTCCGGTTTTCTCGGCGGGGTGGTCGGCGGCCTTATCGCCGGTTACCTGATGCGCTGGGTCAAGCAGCATGTGCGCCTCGGCCCCAACTTCAACGGCTTTCTCACGTTTTACCTCTATCCGGTGATCGGCACCCTGGTGGCAGGCAGCCTGATGCTGTTTGTCATCGGCCAGCCGGTGGCCTGGCTCAACAACAGCCTCACCGAGTGGCTCAACGGCCTCTCCGGCACCAATGTGCTGGTACTGGGCGCCCTGCTCGGCTTTATGTGCTCGTTTGACCTGGGTGGCCCGGTCAACAAGGCGGCCTACGCCTTCTGCCTCGGCGCCATGGCCAACGGGGTCTACGGCCCCTACGCCATCTTCGGCGCGGTCAAGATGGTTTCGGCCTTTACCGTCACCGCCTCCACCCTGCTGGCGCCGCGACTGTTCCAGACCTTCGAGATCGAGACCGGCAAATCGACCTGGCTGCTGGGGCTGGCGGGGATCACCGAGGGTGCCATTCCGATGGCCATCGAAGACCCGATCCGGGTGATCGGATCTTTCCTCGCGGGCTCGGTCGTCACCGGCGCCATGGTAGGGGCCATGGGGATTGGTCTCTCCACCCCGGGGGCCGGCATCTTCTCCCTCTTCCTGCTCCACGATGGCGGCCACGGCGCCCTGATGGCTGCCGCCGTCTGGCTCGGTGCGGCGCTGGTGGGCACCCTTATCTCCACTCTGGTGCTGATCGGCTGGCGCCGTCACGCCATGCAACGCGGCACCTATCAGGTGGTCGCCGCAGAGTAAGGCTCATCTTCACAACCGCATTTTCAACAGACTATTTTTCCGCACGGCAGGCAAGGGCCGCCGTGCGTCAGCAAAGGATCATTGTCATGACAGTTTCACGAGTTCACATCACGCCGCACATGCACTGGGATCGGGAGTGGTACTTCACCACCGAGGAGTCCCGCATCCTGCTGATCAACAACATGGCGGAGATCCTGGCGCGTCTTGAATCCGACCCTGACTACAAGTTCTATGTGCTCGACGGCCAGACCGCCGTGCTGGAGGATTACTTCGCCATCCAGCCCGAGAACAAAGCCCGGGTGAAGGCGCTGGTGGAAGCGGGCAAGCTCATCATCGGCCCCTGGTACACCCAGACCGACACCATGCAGGTGAGCGGCGAGTCCATCCTGCGCAACCTGCTCTACGGGATGCGCGACTGCCTTAGCCTTGGCGAGCCGATGAAGATCGGTTACCTGCCCGACTCGTTCGGCATGTCTTCCCAACTGCCCCACATCTTCAACGGCTTCGGGATCGATCGGGCCATGTTCTGGCGCGGCTGCTCCGAGCGCCACGGCACCGACAAGACCGAGTTCCTCTGGCAGAGCAACGATGGCAGCGAGGTGACCGCCCAGGTGCTGCCGCTTGGCTACGCCATCGGCAAGTACCTGCCGGAAGATGAAGCGGGCCTGCGCAAGCGGCTCGAATCCTACTTCAAGGTGCTGGAGAAGGCCTCGGTCACCCAGGATATCCTGCTGCCCAACGGCCACGACCAGATGCCGCTGCAACAGAACATCTTCGCCATCATCGACAAGCTGCGCGAGATCTATCCCCAGCGAGAATTCCACATGAGCCGCTTCGAGCAGGTCTTCGAGCGCATCGAGGCGTGCCGCGACCAACTGGCCACCCTCAAGGGGGAGTTCAACGACGGCAAATACATGCGGGTACACCGCACCATCTCCTCCACCCGGATGGACATCAAGCTGGCCCACGCCGCCATCGAGAACAAGATCGTCAACATCCTCGAACCGCTGGCGAGCATCGCCTGGGCGCTCGGCTTTGAGTACCACCACGGGCTGCTTGAGAAGATGTGGAAGGAGATCATGAAGAACCACGCCCATGACAGCATCGGCTGCTGCTGCAGCGACAAGGTGCATCAGGAGGTGATGACCCGCTTCATTCTGGCCGACGACATGGCCGAGAACCTGATCCGCTTCTACATGCGCAAGATTGTCGACAACATGCCGGTGGCGCTCTGTGAAGACGGCGTGCAGGTGGCCGACAAGCTCTGCCTGTTCAACCTGATGCCCTTCCCCCGTCAGGAGGTGATCAACACCAGCATCCGCATTCGCGCCCAATCCTTTGCCCTGCGCGATGAAGCGGGCCAGCCGGTCCCCTATTTCATCCGCGCCAAGCGGGAGATTGACCCGGGTCTGGTGGACAGACAGATCGTTCACTACGGCAACTACGACCCCTTTATGGAGTACGACATCCAACTCTGCCATCCCCTGCCGTCCATGGGCTATTGCACCCTGCATATCGAGGGCAACCAGCCGGGACTGGAGCAACCGGTGACCACCCGCGGCGATCTGCTGGAGAACGATTTTTACCGCATCGCCCTCAATAACAACGGCACCTTGCAGATCCTGGACAAGCTGCGCGGCACCACGTTCGATCAGGTGCTCACGCTGGAAGAGGGCTCCGATGATGGCGACGAATATGACTACTCGCCATCGCGCGAGGAGTGGCTGCGCTACTCCACCGAGTTTGCGGTGACCCGCGAAGTCACCCATCAGGCATGGCAGAGCATCGCGACCCTCAAATTGCGCATGGCCTTGCCTGCCAACCTCGCCGAGCGGGCCAACCGCCAGTACAGCGGCCACCTCGATGTCACCTGCCACATCACGCTGGCGCACCAGAGCCCGCGCATCGATATCGAGCTGGAGCTCGACAATCAGGCCGATGATCACCGGGTGCGGGTGCTGATCCCCACCCCCTTCCCGAGCGACACCGTTGTCTCCGACAACCAGTTTGGCTGCATCACCCGCCCCACCCGCGACAGCGCCATGGCCGACTGGGAGGCAGAAGGGTGGAAAGAGGCTCCCATTCCGGTCTGGCAGCTGATGAACTTCGTCGCCCTGCAAGATGGCAAGCAGGGGCTGGCGGTGTTGAGCGATGGTCTGCGCGAGTTTGAAGTGATTGGCGAGCAGTGTGACACCCTGGCACTCACCCTGCTGCGCGGGGTCGGTGTACTCGGTAAAGAGGAGCTGCTGCTGCGCCCGGGTCGCCCCTCCGGTATCAAGCTGCCCACCCCTGACTCCCAGGTGCGCGGCAAGCTTAGCTGTCGTTTCAGCCTGCTGGCGTTTGCTGGCGATCACATCAGCGCCAACGTGATGCAGGCGGCGCGCAGCTACCTCACTCCGGTGCGCTGCTACAACAAGATCCCGTTCGATGCCATGAAGCTCAACAAGGCGAGCTTCACCACCCCGCTCCACTTCAGTCTGCTCACCATGGATCCGTCCGGCCCGGTGCTGAGCGCCCTGAAAAAGGCCGAAGATGAAGAGGCGCTGGTGATCCGGGTCTACAACCCGAGCGAACAGGCGGTGCAGGAGGGTGGCAAAGTGACCAGCCAGCACACCTTGAGCGACTGGCAAGCGGTGCGGATGGACGAGCAGCCCCTGCCCCTTGAGCTGGCTGCTGGCGAGTTTGGAGAGCTGGCGCCGTGCCACTCCCGCAGCGTGCGCTTCATAGTGAACAAAAAATAAGAAAACCTATCGCTACCGAGATATATCAAGCAGATGAAGAGAAGAAAGGGCGCATTGGCCCTTTCTTCGTTTTCGAAGTCATCAGCACTCAATTGGTTTACATTCCTAAATAACTGATCCTAATA
>NZ_CDBI01000056.1 GCF_000820025.1 Aeromonas popoffii | reverse complement strand
CAATTGGCGGGTTTTATGTGATTGCGGTGGCGGGTTCAGTGCCGCGCAGTCTGGTTGAGTCCTTTCTGATAAGCCAGGCTGCCCCACAGCGCCAGCCCGAGCGCGGCACGATTCATGATTTTCATGTGAGGGCGTGCAGGGCTCCAAGACAGCATAAACGGCTGGAGAAACTGTGATCCCTTTTGCAAAGCAACGTAGGAAGCTTATTTATAATGGCGCCGGATTTTATCAATCGGAGCCGAAGGGATGCCGGTCTTTATCGATGTGGAATATTTGCAGGGATGGCGCCTGTTTGTGGTGCTCTCTGACGGCACCACGGGTGCGTTGGATCTGACCCCCTGGCGCGCGCAGCCCCTGTTTGCGGCGCTGGATTCGGAGCAGCGTTGTGCCCGGGTCTTCATCAATCGTCACCACCAGCTGGAGTGGCCTGCTGGCTGCACCCTGTCGGCCCATGATGTTTATCACCTGATCAGACCCATCAATGAGTGGGAGGCCTTCACCTAAACCCCTGTTTTTGTGAGCCATCCCCAGATTCCTTCAACTGGAATGTTTGTGTGTTTGCCTTCTCTACCCAATTTGGGTAAAACCTGCGCAACATTTTGCCAACCCCTCTCTTAGCTTTGCCCATCAAGGCTTGCCGCTTCCCGCCGCAGGCCTTTTTTACGGCCGGATGGCAAACCTTTCCCCAACTGAAAGGTTTGCCGGGAGAGATGAAAAACACAAAATAAACAAAAAAATAAGGAAGAAACATGGCTTGTCATATGCGCACCCCACTTGCCCTGCTGGTGGGCGGTCTCGCCTGTCACGGCGCCGCCGGTCAGGAGCGGGTCCAGCATCTGGAGCCCATGGTGGTGGTCGCCAGCCGCCCCGCCAGCACCCTGGAAGTGACTCTGGATCCCAAGGCCCCGGGCTCTCCCATGCCTGCCGCTGACGGCGCCGGTTATCTGAAGAATGTCACCGGCATGAGCATGGTGCGCAAGGGGGGGCTGGGGGGCGATCCTGTGT
>NZ_CDBI01000055.1 GCF_000820025.1 Aeromonas popoffii | reverse complement strand
CGTTCGCGATCTTGCCCTGCGGTGACACTGCCGGATTGGCCGTCGAAGATGCGAACGTTCTGGAACAACGTTGTCGCAGGCAATAACGTTTGTGCGCTGAGCGGGGCTATAAGCATGCCCATTAGGAAAAATGCGACAAATCTAGCGATCATGAGTGCAACTCCCTTCTTCCAACGGTTTATATGGTGGATCAGTTTTCTGGACACCCAACAGTGATGAAATGAAAGGTAGCACTAAATAGTGTTGCTAAAGTGGTTGAAAAACGATCTCCCCATTTTCTGGGGCCCCACCCTTCCAGAAATACCGCATTTATTCACTTCACAATCATCTGAATGGACCTCTTAAGAGGCACTGTGTATGGCTTGAAATTACAGCGCCTGAAATTTTCACACGTTGAGAACACAACCTAATCCGATATGGAGCCTTCCATATAACTCCGAACCGCCATAGGGGCTGTCGTCTTCAACTGATGTATTTCAGTACAATATCAGCCCCGTTAACGTAAAAATCATCGCCTCATGCCAACACCCGCTCACCGCAGCAACGATATCTCCGACCATGTGTGGTCCTTACTCGCACCTCATTTACTGGGCCAAAAAGGTCAATGGGGACGTGCGGATCGTGATAACTGATTTTTTATCAATGCTGTTTTCTAAGTTTTACGCACTGCTGCTCCCTGGCGAGACTTGCCATCTGATTACGGGGGCTGGAAAAACACCCTCCGTCGCTTTTGTCGCTGGCGCGACAAGGGTATCTGGGCCCGGCTTCAAGAACGTCTGAGAAAAGAACCTGATTATGAATGGCTGATGATCGACGCCAGCCATATCAAAGTCCATCCCCATGCCAGTGGTGCTCAAGGTGGTAACCAAGATATGGGGGTTACCAAAGGGAGATAAACAACAAGATCCACTTGGCATCCGACTGACACGGGATACCAATAACATGCATCATCACATCGGGAACGACAGAGGATTGTATGCAAGCCGCGACCTTGATTGATGACCTGGAAGCTGGATATTTATTGGCAGATAGGGGATACGTACCAATGCGTTGCTTGCGTAGCCAGAGCCAGGGCCAGGGGGATAGAGCCAGTCATTCCTTCGAAACGTAATCGTAAGGAGCTGCGAGCAGCATGACAGAGAACTTTACAAGTCCCTGCTGTTGATAGCGTGAAAAAGCAGTGAAGTATTAGGAATATGTTAGGAATCGGTAAAAACAAAAAGGCCACTATTGCTAGTGGCCTTCGTAAGTCTTTGATTTTAATGGTGCCCGAGGCCGGAATCGAACCGGCACGACGCGAACGTCGAGGGATTTTAAATCCCGACTTATTTCATTTAAAATCATATAGTTATGGATTTTCTTGGGAATATGCAAGATCCGTAACTATATGATTTTACAAGCCTCCGTACCAGCGTAATCCCTCACTATTCCCTCAGTTTCCCCCCACCCAGAAGCATAGAAAAGCCCGCGCAGTGGCGGGCCAATCCGAATCCAATCCGCGTCATGACGCGCCGGCTTCTTCGCGAAGTTTCTCAAGAATGCGCGCGATACTTCTCCCCTCCTCCGGAGCCAGATCCAAGGTCTCAATAAACTCTTCCAGTTCGATCAATGCTGATTCCATCCGCTTTCCCTCTTGCTCTCCCAGTCTCTCGACTGTGAAACACTGTATGCACATACAGTGCATTGCATGAATCTAACATTTTCGGACTGATTTGGATATTAAAAATGGGGCCGAAGCCCCTTCTAATCAAAATGACATGTCATAACGCCGAACCCAGGATCACCAGATGCTAATGAGGATATTCAGGGCAAATCCAATCAGACCGATGATGAATGCGAAAGCCATGAAGTTCTCCAGACTATCTCTGTCAGATTTGCTGAAACACCAACACCCGATCGCCGCGGGGAGCAATGCCAGTGTGAAGCTGAAACTGAACGCCTTCAGTGCCAGCACCATGCACCCTATTGCAAGTAACAGCCACATGGTCAAATCCTCCCTAAAAAGGCCTCATTCTAACCCCGTCAATGAGGCCTCGCCAGGGCCGCTATTCCCAGTTTGACATGTTGCTGTTGACCGCCTGATATACCAGATCGTTGCGACGAGCCAACAGCTCATCGATACGGCGGCGCTTCTCTTCCGCTGCCATGGTCTTGTCGCGCTGGATCAGCTCAATCTTGTTACGCACCACCCTGACCTGCTGCTGAGTGCGGCTCAGGCTGCGCCGTGACTTCAAGATCCCGCCCTGTTCTTCCAGCAATTCGCTCGCCTTCTCGGTCAACCCTTCACTGCGGTACTGGTCAACGGTGCGCTTGAGCTGGTTCACCTCGTTCAGCATCCGGTAAAACTCTTCCATATGCTGGGTGGACTTGGCCGGCCCGGTGCCACGATACACGGCTTTAACCAGAGGGATCTCATCGGCACGCCAGCTGGCTGACTCCCCTGGGGTGCTGGCTCGTATCAGGCCATCGGCCGCCGCCATTACATAGCTGCCCATGGTGCCGGTATAGCCGATCACCAGGTGCTCCAATTGCTTTGGTGATAAGCCAGACATCTCGCCTAGCTCCCGCATCAGCAGGCTGGTCTGTTCGTTGTAGCGCGCCTCGGCACGCACGGCCTGATCCTGTGGGCTATCGATAGGACCACCTCTGAAACTGTCGTAGTTGAAAGCAGCCTCCACCATCGGCTTGACGATCTGGGGGGTCGGGTTAAGGGCGAAGGTATCGCCAATCGCGCGCGCCACCGCCTTACCGAACTGGGCTCCAGTATCCTTGTCGCCCAAGGCGCGCACCATGCGCTCAGGGATGGTGCCGAACAACACCCCGATCTCAAACGGCTTGGGGATCCGCCAGTGCTGATCGCCGACAAAGAAATGCCAGTTGGCATCTTTGTCCCAATCTGGCAGCTCCTCATAGCGCTCATCATCCCAGTTGGCAGCCAGCAGCCCGAGCGACATTGCGGTGATCATGCCAGCGCGCTTCGCTATTTCCCGCGGGTTGTCGCGTAGCTCGCGCGTCAGCTTGCCCAAGCCCTGGATACGGGCATTGAAGAACGGCAGCACCATGGCCGCCCCTTGGATGGCGCGAGCCGCCCCCAACATGGAGAAGTCCATCAGGTCCTTCGACTCAAAGGCTGCCTGAGCATGGCTCTTGCCTGCCTTGATGGCTGCATCATAGACCGCCTCACGGTTGCCGTTCTCCACCGCCTCGCCAAGCCGGCTGTACCTCTCCCACACGTCAGCCACAACGCCCTTGGCATGTGCCGCATTGCGGATGATGGACTTCTCATAACGAGCAATCTGCTCCGGTGTCATCCCCTTGCGGCGCAGCGACTTGCGCACGGTATCGGCCATAGCCCCCGGGTCATTGCCATTGACGTAGCCACCCAGGAAGCTGGCTCCACTGAACATCACATCAATGGTGCTGCCATCCATCGTCAAGGTCTTCTTCACACCACGGATCGAGCCGATCACCGGCTTGAAACCATCCTTGCTGATTGCCCAACTGGAGAGAGAGTCGCGCAAGAAGTTGCGCAGCATGAACTCGGGTGATGCTGTTACCCCGGCCGTCAGCAGGCGCTTGGCCTTGGCGGCCACGTTGACCATGGTTCCGAACGGCTGGCGATCAAAGAAGGTCATCGCGCGATACAGGTCAGGATCCTCAACCCGGATCATGTAGTCCTCCCCCTCCATCTTCACGGTGATCAGGTCTTTCCCGTTCTTGAGGGCACGCCAATCCATCATGTTGGGCTTGGCTACCACCTCGATGATGCCCGTTTCAGCCAAATTCCAGACGGTCTTTTGGGCCGCCATGTTCTTCATGGATGCGTCGATCAGCTTGCTGGTGCTGGTAAAGATGTTCTCGAGCAGGTCGTTGGTGTTGGCCTCGCCCCCCTTGAGCTTCTTAATGCCGGCGTTCTGGTTGGCAACGCCCCTCGGCTTGAAGGGGGCAATGACATCGCCGTCGTCAGATTCACGGAAAAAGGGGATATACCACTCACTTTCGAACTCGGCCCGTGCCTCTTGGGTAAACAGGCCTGCCTCCTGCGCCAGATCCAGAGTGGCGGCGTTGAGGCGGTTCCAGCGGGCTTTGGCCGCCATGAACTTGGCCTCTTTGCCCTTACCCTGGGCCTTGAGCGCTGCAATGTCATTGGCATCGAGCAGGTTCTCACGCCCCTGAGCAAGCAGGATCTCCGCCCGGTGACCAGCCATCCAGCCAAGCCAGTTGTGAAGGTCGCTCCCCAGATCAGAGAAGATGCCGAGCAACGCATCTTTCTCACCAGTGCCAGCCTTGCGCTGGATCACTCCATCCTTCCACTCCGGCAGACCATAGAGCATGGTGGCCTGCATGGTGGAGGCCGCACCGGTTGCCATGCGCGCAGCCACATAGCCGGAATCCGCCGCATCAGTTATACCTGCAGCCTCCTCGGCATACTTGATGGGAGCTAGGGCGTCGAGCACCTCGGTGTTGGCCTTCTTGATGAAGCGGTCTACCCAGAACTTGACCACGCCGCGATCCACTTCGCGCAGCTTGCCCAGGTTGGCCTTGGTTTTGTCGATAACATCAGGTTTTGGCCCCAGGTTAAGTTTCCCCATGGCCTTGTCTGTAGCGGTATTGGTCTGACTGAATTTCAGGCTACGTTTGACAATATCCTTCTCACTAAGTACATTTGTAACTGAACCATCCATGCTTGAACCTAAGGGCAATTGCAGCCCAGTGAGTAAAGAGCTAGGGTGGTTTTTCTTTATATACCTTGTCATGCCATCAGCTACCCATCGGCCAACCTGATCATCAGGGCGCCCATGAATACTGGCAATTCTATTTACTTCAAGATACTTACCTGCACTAACACCCAATTGAATGGCAGTTACAACTGGCCGGCCAGATTGATCTTTTGCATCCAGTAACACTACGAGTGATTCACCTGGATGAGTTTTCGAATCAAATATTGCCAGTGGGTCACTTAATAATTCAGGTAGCGTTTCTACTGTCGTTATATCTACGTCATGCTTCACCCCGTTTATAGCCTTGCGCACCGTATCCCGACTAATCCGCATTGTTAGGTTTGGGGCCCCGACAGCCATGAGAACTGCGGGTGTTGAGCCAACATCAATGGCGATATCACTGGTTCGAAGTGAGCTCATTGCTTTAGTCAACTGCTGGCGATAACCATCAGCCTCTTTACTATCGGGAGTAAATGCCTCATTGCCAGAGCTCGTCTCTTGGCTAAATTTCTTGCCACTGTCAGGGCCATTGTCATCAGGGCCTTTGCGCTTCATCTTCTTGCCCAGCACCTCGATAAGGCTTCGTGTCTCAGCAGCAGTAATGCCCTCTGGTACAAAACCGACAGCACGCAGTGCCCGGGTAATCCAAGCAGACACGCTATCCCAGCCGCGACGCCAGGCGCTCTGTTCCAGCTCAGCAAGATGGGCAACAACCTCCTCTGCCTTGGTGCCGATGTCCTCGTCGGCATAGTGAGTATCAACCCAGTCCCATACCTCCTTCATGCTTGGATCTTGCTTGGACTGGATCAGGCGGCTCATCAGCTTGGTGTATTCACCATCGCCCAGTACGTTGGCCAAGCCATAGTGGGCCAGCACTTCATGGCGCAGGATCTCGCGCATCCGCTTGGGGTCAGAAATCGTATCAGCGGCCACATGCAGTGAGCCCGTGTCATCATCGAACGCCGCGCGCCGAATCAGCCCTTCTTTGGCATTGAGCCCCAGGGCCCCCTCAAGTTCTGCCTGTGTGGCGTGGATCTGCACATCAATGCCGGCTGCGCCGCGGTACTGCTTGAACCACTCCTTGGTTACCAGCTCCGCCTCTTTACGGGTCAGGTGCTTGACTGGCCTCTCGCCCTGCGCCATTGCCTGCTTGGAGAACAGCACCTTGGCTCGCTGCTCAGTTGCACCTGACCTCGCAGCACCATCAACCGGCTTTTCAATGGTGATGATCTTGGTGCGCACGCTGGTTGGGTTGAGCGAATCCTTGAATGCCCCCTCCGGCATCATCTCCTCGCTGGCGCCAAGGTCATCAAGCCAATCGCGGAACGCCTGATTTTTCTTGTTGCTACGCTGGCCAGCCATGCTGGATACGATGGCGGCCATGCGTCCGCCTGGCTTGAGGTGACCAAAGGCATGGCGCACATGGTCAATATCCATGTCATTGGAGAATGGCGGGTTCATGATTACGGCGTCATAGCGCTGGGATGGTGTGGTCTCCATAAAGTCATCACCGACCAGAGAGAACCCCTTTTCCTGCAGGATGTCGCGCAGATCGCCAGCCAGCTCCACGGCCTCCACCGTTGCCCCGGCATCCCGGGCAGCTTCTGCCAGCATGCCGTGACCGGCAGATGGTTCGAGTACCACCATGCCAGGCTCAATACCAAGGCGATCCACCAGGTCGGCCGCGTACTCTTCCGGAGTGGGGAAGAAGTCGATAAAGGCGTTGCGGTTGTTCAGCAACCGACGCTTCAATGCGTTTGTTTTTTCTGTCACCGGATCCCGCTGCGGTGCCGTCTCATTCAGCCCGCGCTGCAGTCTGACCAGCTCACGCAATGCCGCGCGCAGTTCGGTGTGATTGGTAATGCCCATGCGCTCTAGGCGACCATACCCGGCGATCTGATCCTTGATGGTGCTGGTGCTGTAGTCATCACTACCAGTGACATACGCCTTGAGCTTGGCAATCAGCTCTGGATCGCTCAGGGTTGTGGTCTTGTTGTCCCTGTTTGCCGCAGCTTTGACCAGGCTCATTACCTTGGCGCCAGCCTGCTTAAAGCCGCTTGCCCCCTGCATCTTTAGGGCCACCTCACGAAGCCGATCGGTGTGGTAATCCATGCCGGGCATGGATACCCCCTCCACCATCTGCTCAGGGGTTGCCTTGTCGCTCCAGGAATAACGGCTGCTGTCATCGCGATTGATCACCCCATCGTTCACCAGCGCATCAATCTTGGTGGCTGGCAGCGACCACAGCCCACGATTGAGCGCCGACTGCAACTCTTCAAGTTGCGCGCCGTTGGCAAGGTTGCGCAGGTAGGTGATCTCCCCGCCCTCGATGCCGGTGGCGATAGCCTCGAGCAAACCAGCAAAACGCAGGTCTCGCTCGGCGTTGGCTCTGGCGTTGGCCGCCATGCTTGCGCGGCGTGCGGTATTCTCCTTGCGATCGGCATTAAGTACCGCCTCCGCCTTGGCTTTCGCTGACGCAGCGCGATTGCGCAGCGCCTCCACCTGTTTGGACTTGCCAGCCGGCTGCACCTCGCTATCAGTAGACTGATCAGGTGTAACCTCTGGGATCGCCCCGCCAACCTGACCTCCCAGCCATGCACGAAACTCGGACGCCCTGTCCTCATCCTTGAACTGGAAGCCTGGCACGGCACCCTTACCTCGAAACGAGGAGTACCACCCGCCCATGCTCTTGGCGTGAGCGTTGATGCTGTTATAGGTGTCGCGATCAACCCGATCACCCATCTGCACCACAAACAGGTCATCACCCGTCTTGGTGTGCTTGGTCTTGATAATGTCGCCGGAGGCGATAGGGGATACCATCTCCTTGCTCTTGGTATCTCGCTCCTGCTCCCTGCGATCCAGATTGCGAGCGGCAACCATGTCCTCATAGCGGGCGCGCTGCTCCGTGGTTAGCTTGTCAATCCCGCGCCGCTCGATGAACGCCTTGAAGTCATCCATGGTTTGCGGGTTGGTGAGCGACTGCTTGAGCTCTTCACGGCGACGCTGCGTCTCGGCAATGTCGGACAACTGCTTATCACGAAATTGCTGATACCGCTCTGGGGTTAGGCCATCCAGCGCTTTGGCAACTCGCTCTTCGATACTCTGGCGGGCGGCACCAATGGCATAGGTTTCACTGATAGTATTGCTATCACCATTGGCAGCCCAACGCAGATCACCGATCAGTTGGTTGTATGCGGCCTCTACTACGACTGCTTTTTTGTCATTTTTGTAGCGAGCAGCATTGAAGTGGCTCATCTGATCAAGCAAATCCTGCTTGGTTTTCTTTTCCAGTTCAGCCTGCAGGGTGGCAGCGTTATCCAAGGCGGAACGGCTCATCGCCTTAAATTCGGAAAACTCCATCTCGCCAGAGAACAAGCGACGCTTCGCGGCGTGGTAATCCGCAGCGCTCTTGGTACCGCTCCAGTCGTTGGCTGGCTTGGTGGTATCACCCTCCTTCACCCAGCCCTTGAACTCCTCCACCGGCATTGCCTTGATGGAGCCAAGCCCCTGCCATCCCTTCTCATAGTTGGCAAGGTAGCCATCCCGGGCGGCCTGCTCGTCGGCAAAGCCCATCATCACCTTGTGCTCGTCAAACTTGCCGGTCTTGGGGTCTACCTGATCCACCACATAGACCGTTTCGCTATCTGGCTGGTCACCGATGAACACATCGACATGATCCCCGTCCGCCCCCAGAGTACGCTTGATATAGCCGTAGTCGTGGGCCATGGTGGATTGCCACGCCTTGCCATCCTTGTCTGTGCCGGAACGGGTAGAGCCCTTGGGGTTCTCGAGCGCGATATCCAGCCCCAGCAGCTTGAGGTGACCCTTCTTGTAATTTCCCGCCTCCTTCTGCGCCTCGGTGGGCTCCGGCGCCACCTCAGCACGGGCTGCCTCGATCTGCTGTGACTTGGCACCAGAGTCAGCAGTCTCGCGGTCGCGGCGAAGCTGAATGTATCGCTCCAACTCCATCTTTTCTTGTCCGCTCTGGCGAGCCCCCTCGCTAGCCACTGCGGCCCCGGTGCGTCGTCCGCCCTTCCCATTCATCTCGTTGCGACCAGCCTGCTGCAAATCAGCAATGGCTCCGCCCAGCTTGCGGCGGCGCTCCTCAAGCTCAGGAATGGTCATTATTCCGAATCGCCCATCCATGCGTTCGGCAAACTCTTGCTCCTCTTTTGCCCAACGTTCAGCGCGAGTCGGGGTGGGAATCCCTTTGGCTAGCGCATTGCGGTATGCATCCTCGGCTCGCTCAACAGCACCCTCCTTAGTGTTGGCAGTAAACCAGCCAGCGCCGACTGCAGAGCGATACTTCCAGCGCCCGTTGTGCTCGGTGAGCAGGTTGCGATCTCGCAGCTCATCCTCACCAATGCGGCCAGAAACAGCAGCCCCGGCATCAGTGGCCGGGGCTGTCAGTGTTTGGTCATCTTGCTGCTGTCCATCAGGTACAGGTGGAGCAGGAGTGTTGTCTGCCGGATTTCCGGATCCAGCTCGATCGGTGAGTCCGGCAATGGCTGGTCTAGCGCCTGCTGCAACTGGTTCGCCTGTGCCAGGCTGATCGCCTTGTCCTTCACTGCTGATTGCAGGTACTGGGGTAACTGGCTCATTGCTCACCTCTGCTTGCGGTTGGTTATTGCCCTGCGGGCCATTGATTGCATTGGAGTTGTTGGCAGCCTTCACCTGCTCGACTTCGGCGATCTCGGCCACCCCAAAGCCGCCACCATTGAGCGGTACCGGCATCTCCTTGCCCTTGCGGCTGGCCATGGCAGCCTCTTTCTCGGTTGCGAACGGCTTGCCTTTGCGGGTGATGCGGAGTGTCTGGAGCGAGCCAACTGACGATTCTGTGGCACTGCCGCGCATCGGTTTGGCGTCAGGCTGTCGCTGATCTGCTCCATAGACCACATCACGGTGTGGCAACTCGGTACCAACCTCGCGAGCCTCACCCTCAATCACCGCGCCCGGCAACTCGCCGGCTGGCTTGGTGGCAGAGGTCTCCGGCGGCAACACATCCCCCTCCTGCCCACTCTGCCAGCGAGTACGCTCTGCGCCGCGGTACTGGGGGCCGGTGCCAGCCTGCTTGTCGTCAAAGTGGCCTTCTTGACTCACCTCCCTGCTAGCATTGGCATCACCGGCAAAGATCACATCCTTGAGCGGCAGGGCTGGGCGGTGGTTCTCCATGGCCACCTGCTGGGCGCTCTTGTTGCCTGCGAAAGGGTCAACCCCGAGCTCGCCAGCCTGAGCCCGCTCATAAAGGCTCTTGCCCTGATCGCCAGCCTGCATCTGGGAAGCAACCAACTCCTGCACTGACTGGCCAAACTCACCGGCCAAGGCGCGCTGCACCTCGCTATCGGCAGCCATGCCCTTGTACCGTTTGGCGGTATCGTCGCGGCGCAGGTAGGCCGGCACATCACGCAGCTCGTCAAACTGGCTGGCGCTGGGGCCAAGCGGGGATTGCTCGCCAGAGGGTGCAACCACCGGTTCGGCCATGGCGTCAGCGGCAGGTGCCAAGTCTGGCTCTGCCGGTGCGGTAGCTGGGTTAGCCTGCACTGGGTCACCCTGCTCAACAGGTACGACATCCTCCACGGTGGCGGGGTCTACCTGTGCGCCCCTTTCGCTTTCGGCCTGCGACTTGCTGCCGCGCATCCCGCCAACGCCACCCAGGGCGCCACCGGTACCCATGCCAATCAGGCCGCCTTCCAGCGCACTGGACACCACTCCTTTCATCGGGTCGATATCGGCAGCGGCCACCTCGTTGAGGGACTCGTTGATGGTGTATTGCTGCACCCCCTCCTCGAGGGTTTCGCCGATCCCCTCACCTACTGCCCCCTTGGCCGCCCCCTTGAGCACGCCGCCAGTCGCCACCTTACCTGCCAACATCTTGAACAACATGGCATCACCCATCATGGATCCCATGGCTGCCGCCCCCCAGGTCTTGGCATCGCTCATGGTCGCGCGACTGGCCACATTGGCGGTTTCTTCCCTGGCCAGTGCCAATTTCTCATCGTCTGTGAGGTGAAGAGTTTGCTGATCTTGGTCGATACGGGAGAATGCCTGGCGGAACGTGTCACTCGCTGCCAGCTCGTCATAGCTCATGCCAAGCACTGACTCTTTGGCATTCACCCCGGCACTGCCTACAGAACCGGTCGCACCGGTTGTGACGGCAGCTCCGGTGGCAAGCTTGGAGACGGCCTTGGCGGCCACGGCCTCTGCCACTTCTTGTGTTGCACCACGCTTGATCATGGATGCTGTCACGGCGCGGCCCAAGGTTGCCTTGGCTGCGACCCCAGTCACGCCGCCGGCAAGCAGGGTTGGCACCAAAGAACCGACACCTTGTGCCATCTTCATGGCCCAGACATCGATATCACCCGCACCGTCCCCCATGATCAGACGGCCCTCCGGCGTTTCATCAACAAGCCGGCGGTTCATGGCCTCTTTCGCATCGGAGCTCATCCCTTCGGTCAGGGACTCGGCGCCAGACTTGGCCAGATCACCGGCCCCGGCAACGAAGTCCAGCACTGGGCTGAGCTTGCTGGCCAGGTTGGCGCGCGCCTGCTCCAGGTAGTCCCCTCCCTGCTTGCCAGCATTCTCTCTGCCGAATTCGCTGGCTTGACCCGCCAGCTCACCGATCCCGCCTACCAGATCCAGTGCGCCAGCACCGACGCCGCGAGCAAGATCGCCAAGCCCCACATCAAGATTGCGAGCCGGGGCGGCTTTGGATAGGGGCGAGGTGGAAGAGACGGCAGATAGGTTGCTATCAAGGTCGCCCCAAAATTGGTCGTTACGGGTGTCGGATTGTTGCGGCTGTGGCAGGGCGTCACGCAGTCCAGGCTTATCCATGGTGTCCTCGGCTTTCGGGCAAAAGAAAAGCCCCGAACGGCGAACCGTTCAGGGCTTGAAATGGTGGGGGCAGGCCGATAAACAGACTGGCCGACTATGGGGAGATGCTAACTCTGGGGGGATTAATATTCAACCGGAACGAACCATCACACTTCGGTGTTAAATTGCATCGCTGACATAGAACCTGTCCAAGTCACCATCTTTGAGCATAGCTTTTGCCTTGATAGTGATGACTTGATCGTGAGCATAACTGGCCAGATACTTATTATCGGGCATCATAAATGCTGGGTCACTGACCTCTGCCTTGATTCGGGCGTTGCTCTCATCACCAACCAAGCGCACCTTGCCGGTTCTTGACTCTTTATCTAACTCGGTAAACACAACCTCCCAGTCACGCAAATCTGTCAGCGAGACATCTCCATCAGACAGAATTGCATCACGGGTGGCCTTGTCTATCGTTGTTTTATAAGGGTCTGTCTTCTTACCAATAGTGAGGGTATCGCACTCCTGACCCACGGGGTCTACAGCAGAGCGAACAGCAGGGCGCAGCGCATCCGCCATCTTCTCGATGGTGGACATCATGCGATCGATAACTTGCTGATCACGGTTGCCAAGTTCTCTAATCGCCTGCTCGAGTCGCTGGCTTAGTAGTTTCATCTCTTCCCTATTACCGCTCGCTTTCGCAACTACAAAAGCAATAATGCCTCCGAACAAGGCACCGCCAAAGCCACTAAATAGCTGTTGCTGCTGTGCAAACTCAATAATAGCTGAAAGTTCAAAGCACTTCGCCCTCGGTTCTGAGGCATAAACTTTAACGCCCTGTGATCCAAATTGCTTGGCATACTCGCCAGTGACAACAAAATGAGACGACACCGCAAGCACCCTGGCAATCCCCTGCAAAGACCCGCCAAGCGCATATAGATCTATCTTGTGCTCATCTGCCATCTTCCCGTCATAGGTAACGGGTACTTCCATTAACTCAATCGCCACTTAGATCTCCTTGATCATTTCAAGGATTTTACGGTGCCGAGTGAAAACTTCAAAGTGACCACCATTGTATTTTAAGAAAAATTGAGTGGCATCTGGCCCCTTTGCATCAATTTCTTGCCTGCGCCAAGCTCATTGCCTGATAAGCATTGGTTTCAGTATCACGCAGCCGATTGGCCGTGACTGTGGCCTGCTCCGTTTGCTTTTTCTTGGCCGCCTGCTGGCGCCACATCTCAAAAGCGGTGTTCATTCTGGTGGGGTTCTCGAGCAGTCCATGGAGCTTGCCATGTTGGTTTGCCTCTTTAATGAACTGCAGTCGGTCAGGATCACGCGCAGTCCACTCCTTGATGGGGGCGCTGTCTGTCGGGGCTTCACGCTTGCTGGCCATGCCATGCGTGTCAGCTGCAGCGGCTTTGCTCGACTCGAGCTGGGCGTCCAATGCCTCCAGCTGGATATCTTTGTCTTCCGCATTACTGGCCGAAATCCGAGCCCGATTCTGGCCATGCTGCTTCTCAAGGTCTGTCACCGCCTTCTTGTAGCCTGCCTGATCCGGGCCTGCCGTCAGGCCAAGGGCGGTGCGCAGCTGGTCAGCGTTGCCGATCATGTGCTTGGCCAGCGCCGCCCGCTGATAGGCCGGTTTCAGGAAGTCATTGATGGGGATCACCTTGGGGGTGTCATCCGGCGCAGAGGTCCGGTTATTGGTAACGGGGCGAACATCGGTGCTACCGTCGTCATAAGTAACCGTGACCCCCAGTACAACACCGCGCCCATCGGGGCTCACCATGATGTTGCTCAGCTCTTTACCAGTGATGGTCTTACCGCTATCCGGGTCGATGTCACCCACGCCTCTGCGGATCTCATCCTGATAAATAGTGTCAAGCGACTTGATGAACTTGCCATCATTGATGAGCGCATGCCCTTCCGGAGAGTTGGGGTCCAGCTTCCCCTCTTGCGCTAAACGCATAAGCTTGCCTCCGTGTTTCACTGCCACTTCTCCAGCATCTGCATAGTCTTGCTGCAGGTATCGCTCAGGATTAAATGAGCCCGCTCGTGGATCACGCACCACATCCCAGAACTGCTGACCCGGGGCCTTTCCTTCTGCGACTGACTGCCAACCAGATTGGATAATGGGAAGATTTTCCTGTTGGAATAGCTGCTTCTCCCGCTGCTCAGTCTGCCACTGATATTCCTTCTGTTGGCGGGCTTCGCTGGCAGAAGCCCGGCGTTCAGCCGCATTTGCCCGAGCTTCAGCAGACTTTGCTTGCCGCTCATTAAGCGCAAACTCTTTCTCATAGCGGGCATCCCCAAGGCTATCCCGCTCTTTGGCGTAATCAACGTTCTCTTGATACCGTTGATCCGCAACCTTCTGGCGGTCCTGCTCGTTCTGCCATTGTGCGTCACGCAGGCTCATTGACTTGTCCATGAGCTCGTTTTCTTTCTGACCACGCTGATACCGGTCCATCGTATTGAAACCAGCCAGGAACCCTTCCGCTAATCCTGAAACACCCATCGACTCCCCCTTAAAACAGACTGTCCGCCAGAAAACCTACGCCTGCACCAATCGCAGTACCAATGCCCGGCATAACCATCGTGCCGACGGCTGCTCCAGCCCCGACGGCGCTCAGGGCCTGCCCCTTGCGTGCAGTTTTGAGGCCCTTGTTGGCCGCCTCCAGTTCTGACTCTCGATTGGCTGCGTCTCGCAAGCCCACCATGCCTTGCTGCCGAGTCTGGGCACCAATATCTAATATCCCGTACCCCATCAGGCTTTACCTCCCGTTTTGATTGCTTCACGCAGCCCAGCATCAGCACCTGTCAAAATGCCCATCTGACGGGACTGCTCTTGCTCGCGCAGCCCGTTCTCCGTCCCTGCCGTCATCAGAGCCATGCGTAGACCTTGGCTGTTGTCGTTGGCGTTCTGATTGGTCCCAACCCCCATTCTTGCCATTCGGTTGTCAGTGGCTTGCTTTGCTGCAACCAGAGAGTGCTGATTGTTCTGGTCAACCCGACCAAGCTGCTCTCGCAACAACTGTCCATTCGTAGCCAGATCCATCAGCTCCTTCTGCTTGGGGTAGAAGCGAGTCTTCCAGTCCTGATACTGCTCCCGGGTGATTTTGGCGTACGTATCTGCGGCATATCCCATGGCTTACCCCTTAGTAACCTTTGTTTTGCAGTACAGATGCCGTAGGGCTGATCTTCTTGCTATCAGCAGCAACGGGGGCTTTCATCTGCCCAAGGCCATACGCAGTTGCACCGCCTAACAAGGTGCCAACCAAGCCCGAGGTTGCCTGCTTATTTTGAAAGGAGGTCTGGGCATCATTGGTGGCCTTGCGAAGGCTGGTGCTTGCCACATCCCCCATTCCCGCGAGGGATTCCGCCTTCTGGCCGGCACCAATACTCACCACATCCTTGAGGCCAGCCACGTACTTGTCCTGTTGACTGGACTGGGCCCGGTTAGTGGTGTCGGCTTGGCTCAGGGCTTGATCCGTTTCCAGTGTGCCCATTGCCTCCTGGTACTTGCCGCTGGTCGGGTCAACCCCGCCCACAGCAAGGCTGTCAGCCAACCCAACGCGAGCCTCACCAAAGGATTGAGCCGTGCCGAGCGCAGCAGTCCCGGCCAGCTTGTCGTATTCCCGCTCGCTGTTGAGGTCGTCCACCTTGTCCATAAAGAGGTCCTCGTATTGCTGCAGATCGCTCTTGTAGAGGTCCCACTGCTCCATGGCCACCCCAGCAGCAGCTTTCTGGGCCTCGGTTTCCTTGATTTCGTTTGAACCGCCCTTACCCATCGCCCCACCTCACAGGTTGATTTGAAATACATTCAGGCCGTCAGCATCATCTGGCTGACGCGCCCACCCCATCTTGGGAGCCACTTTCAGCCACCCCTTGCGTGCCGAATGAAAGCGCAGCCAGCGTGCTCCGATCAGACGAGCCAACCGCTTCACCTCTGGCAAGTGTCGCCCTGGGGCTCCGCCGTCACCCCATCCAACCCACACCAGAACACCAGTAACACCTCGCTCAACCACCGGTTTCAGGACAAAACCATCTGCACCGCGCACAAACAAAAACGCCACCCGGTTTTGGATGGCGTCTTGCAGTTCAGTTGAAAGATTAGGATTTCTGGTATCGCTGGCAATGCGATCAATGCTTGCCTTCATGATAGTGAGCTGCCTTGCTTAAACAGCACAACACGCCCACTTTGAGAAGGGTCGCTACGCACCCATCCGTCCCCCTTGATCCGCTGGATCCTGATGGTGATGAGCGGTTCACGATTCGCGGGGATGGTAATGTCACCAATATAAGAGCCGACTTCATCTACACTGGTCACCGGTCCTTGTGATGGATTGGATGTCGCATATGCTGAGGCCCTCGCTGTCAGCGTTTTCACCACAGCACCATCCATTAAAACGGTAATCTGCATCGTCGTCGAATTGGAGTTCGATATAGGTGAGGAACCACCACCAGATGCAGTCACAGAGCACCCCACCATGCCAGCAACCCCAGGGATAGTAAGTGTTCGAGCGAAACCAACAGGTTGGTTAATTTTGATACTGCAAACATCAATCGGGCCAACCTGTTTTGCATGTGTCACGCAGGCATAGTCTCGGGCAACATATACGTCCCCTACAATGCGATCGGCAAAAACTGTTCCTTTGACCACACAGTCCTGCTCAATGGTGCAATTACGCATCGTCATGTTATCGATACGGCCACCCTGCGCAGTCAGCCGGTTAGTGTAGAGGTTCCCATCGCTGTAGATGATGGTGTACCAGCCCTTCCCCCACCCACTATAAGGCCCCCCGAGGCCAAAACCGGCGGATCCCCCCGACATGAAGGAATTCCCCATATCGAAGGAACCACCCGAGATAGACGGTGCTGAGATGCTGACCCCGGCCTTGATATAGTCCGCCATGATCTTCTCAGAGTTCAGGATCTGGATTGTGGCCTTACGGATGATGGCCTCCGCCATCACGACCTGGCCATTGTCGATAGCAAAAAGCGGAGCCATCGGCTTGCTGCTGTTCGGGTCAAACACAAAGACCTGAGAAGCAGAGATGGCCACCTGACTGGTACCATCCGATTTGGCTATAAGGCCAATCCCAGCAGTGATCTCGCCAGCGCTCGCCTTGGCACTCCACATGGCCAGGGCACCGCCCTTGAGATCCGCGATGGCCTGACTTTGTTGCTGAACGGCTGCCCCTAACTCACCCGCCTTGGCGTTCACTGTGTCAATCCGCTTCCCCAACGCACCATCGGCCGAAGCCCTGGCCTGGGTTTCGGTGGTGATCTGGCCGGCTAGCTGAGTATCTCCTTCCTTGAATCCCGCGGTGACTTGCGTGATCTTCTTGGCCAATGCCTCCTCAGCATTAGTGCGTGCTTGGACTTCTTCATCAAAACTGGCACCAAGCCGGTTGAGGTTGTTGGAAAGCTGCGGCACCTGCTGTATAGGCTCCAGCAGTGACTGGACTAGGTGGCTTGCCTCGATTTTGCCCTGCAGCTCATCCAGGATGTCCTGTACATCTCGGCTGGTTACAGCATGCAACCCCTCGGTGCCTTGATAGGGGCCCTCCATGGCATTCTTGTTGACAAACCGCACCCAGTAGAAGGCTGCAAACTCCTTGCCCACCGCATCGGCATAGACGTTGGCCAGCGTCGCCCCGACCCTGACCGCATGGCTCAGGTTGTCATCCTCGGATCGCCACACCTCGGCAAAGGCGTGCCCCCAATATGTCGGAGCATCCCAGGTCAGCACGATGGTATGAAATGCTCCGCTGGCTGAAACGTTAGCTGGTGCATGGGGCGGCTGAACACCGCTCCACTCCGGATCGACGTTGTTGGCTGGGGGGAGCTCTGGCACCAGTGAGCCGCTAGCGGTACGCCGCAGATTTAGCATTCCCAGGCCAGCGGCTTCCCGCAACGTTAGCGCTTTATCCAGACGGTCCCCTTTCTGACCGGTCAAGATCTGCATGTTCTCGGTTAGCCCCTGCTGGGTGCTGCTGGACCGGAAGGTGCTCTTGTTCATTGCAGACAGATCTCCACCATACTTCCGCCTAGGGTAATCCGCTCAACCTCGGTTGTTCCCCTCACCTCAACTTGCCAGCGCCGGCCCCGTAGCGGCGGCAACCGAAAACCGGACGGCGGGACCTGGCCTTCCATCAGCTCGAACACCCTGGTCCCATCGACAATCAGTACGAAGCTAATTTGATCTACCGCCTCACTCGTCACCCGAGCACAGCTGAGTCTCACACCGGGGGGCAGCACAAACGCCTTTGACCTCCAGCACATTGGCAGGGCGGTAGCGCCACCAAGCCATTGATGCAGTTGCGCGCCCTTGGCGATCATCAAGGCATCAAGCTGCATGTCTGCAACCGCCGCATCCCAGCGCCCGGATATCCAGCGCAGATCACCTGATCTAGGGTCAAACACAAAGCCATGGCTATCGGTCTGGGCCACATAACGCCCCTCGCAGTACCAAGCCCGCAGCGTGTCGGGTTTCAGTGCCTGCCACTGCTCTCGGGTGATGATCCCCTCGGTCACGAGAGCGCCACCGTCAGCCCCCACGCCAACCAACCCATCCGGCGCGGCGTATAAGACCATCCCATCCAGTGCCACCATGGAGCGGGCGCTGACACAAGCCTGTGGGGTGGGCGAGAGTTTCTGCCCAGTGATGGAAGACGGCGACGCACCTTGGAAGAGATAGGGATAACCCTTGGTACCCACAACCAGCGCCGTATCTATGGCAGCGATCGCCACGATGTCATGCTCAGTGGTCAGCTTGTACTTCTCCGGCCAGGCGTAAGGCAGAAACGGCTCAGAGAACAAAACAGCATTACCGACAAACCCGGCACAGATGCCATTGGCCATCTGGCAGATCCCACGCATCTTTTCTGGGGGCATGTTGTAACCGTAGGTCTCAAGCACCGCCCCCAGGTCCCCATCTTTCTTGGCATCGCTGTAGCTAGCTGTCGCAATGGGGATATCGGCAACCAGCAGATAGTCAGCAAGACCACCACCCGACACCGATCGGTAGAGTCGCCGCCGTGTGATGTTGCTGTTGTTGGTCGGGACGGCAGACAGGCCCACAACCACTGTCGAACCCGGAATCGTGATAGTCGTCTTTCCGCTGGCGGGTCCTGGCGCGCCCTCCTCCCCCAGCCCGGTCACGTAGGTCTCCACGTAGAAACGGGTCTCGTCATCCGTCGGATCATCGTCCTTGCTGCCAGAAGGTGGCGTGACTGACTGCACGTTCGGTGGTGTAGCCGGCACAGGTACACCCAGCCGATACCAGGCCGTGGGCTTATTGCTGCCGCCAGTGGCAATCGCATCGTAGGTCAGCTTGGGAAACTCCCCATCGGTGAAGTAGACGCGGTTGTACTGATCCTGGGCGATAGGTGATCGCATGACCTCCACCTGCTTGTTCCAGGCAAACCAGTGCGCTCCGTAGTAGTGGAACAGCGTCTTGGGGGTGATCGGTAACGAGATCCCAGCCGCCTTGTCAGTCATCAGTGGTGCCACCACCCCACTGTCAAAATGACAATCCTGGGCCAGGGTGGCCGCTTCGTCCGGCAATAGATGGTCTGCCACGCGCGGCACCATGCCTCGCATAGTCACGATGTCGATCAATGGCATGGAGTTTCTCGAAGTCTAGAAATGAAAAAGCCCCACTCGTTAGAGCAGGGCCATGATGGAGCTATGCTAACGCTGCACCTGACGATGAGCAAGCTCACCAAGCATTGCGAAGCGGAATCTTGCGTTCGTCATACTCGATGCTGTCCCTGCAGTGCGTCGGGCTGCGCATGATGAAGTTGATGATTTTCTCTGCCCTTATTGCCCAGCGCTTCCCCAGCTTGGCGTTGTAGCCTACGTTGCCAGAGATGGTCTCGTCGGGCCTGCCGCCCAAAAGAGTGTTGCCAAACTGATCCATCGAAACCAGCACGCGGAAAAAGTATCGAGTGACTCGGTTACTCATGATCTTCCTTATCGATAGGTGGAGCCTTCTGCCGTAATGTTCACCGTTTTAACTACGGCACCGTTCAAAATGAAGTCGATTGCAGCGGTAATAACCTGATATCCCGAAGAACCAGGGGCTCTACACCCCACCCCGCGCCACGTTCCATCCGGGGTAAAAGCAGTGCTGTTAGAGGCGCCAGAGAAAATCACCGATCCATCTCCCCCTGTGTGCCGGATCCGGATTTGGCACATCCCTCTTGTGAGCTGGGTATTAGAGATCCCGGAACCACCTCCCCATATGTCATTTCCAAAACGCCAAAAATAAAGCATACCGTCTGCATTCTCTGCCACTGGGTTACCGGGGTTCCCAATTATCGAAAACGCACTTTTACCGCTAAGTTCCCCCACATAACGGGGGGCACTGATACCTGCTTTGCTCAGAATATTGGAAGCCCAGCCGTTCCCCCCAAACTCGCTGTTGGCCTGGGATAGCCAGAAGGGCTTATTGGGAACGGTCATCCAGGGCCTCCACCTTCTTGTCCAGCTCTTTAATGGCTTCGACTACCAGTGCCAGGATGCCCGCCTGAGCCAACGACAAGTAACCATCGTGGTTTAAAAATACTGATTCAGGCTGCACGGCGGCCACCTCCTGCGCGATCAACCCTGCTTCACGCCGACCCATTTTGTCGTATAGCTTTCCGTGCAATCTCTTGACCTTACCTAACGCATCTCGAATCGACTCAAAGTTCCTTTTGAGTCGTGAATCTGAGCGAATGTAGACATCATTGAAATTTCCGTTCTGCGCAACAACATCTGCATATGCGCCAGCGCCTTGTTTGTAGAAATAGAACGTCGATCCATCTCTCATTTGAATGCTGCCAGCAAACAACCCGGGTTGGTGGAATCCATAGGTTGGGAACACAGTGTTGGCAGCTCCATTCCCATTTGCCTCAAAACTCCCTGCGCTGTAGTCATTCCCTGTGCCGTAACCAACCCAACGAGTAGGTTTACCTGTTACTTCGCCCCAAGATGGCCAACGCGTGGCAAAAATTGGTAACCCCGTCAGTTGTGACCAAGCGTGAGTATGGCTCGCCGCGGCCGCACCAATTTCCCCCGGCGTCGGCTTGTTCAGGGTGTTGTATTCCCTTGCCCACCCAGTCCACGCTCCAGTGCTGTACTGCGCTCGGGTCCAAACCCGTGAAGTGTTGTAGACGTGGTAACGCTGCTGAACTCCAGCGCCAGAAGTCACTGTCAAACTGCCAGCCAGATTCTCCGGATAGTTTCGTGCGGCCGAGGTGTTAACGTTGGCATGCTGGGCATACACCTTTGGGTCAATCAGTGTATCAAGGTCCTCGGTGCCCAAGTTGATGGGATTGAGCCAAGAGCCTGGATGATTGTGACTAGCGGCAGCCAGATCCGGTTTGCTGGTCACCTCTCCCCAGGCAGGCCACCGGGTCGCCTGAACCGGAACCTGATCAAGTTGACTCCACTGATGTCGATGAGCTGCAGCAGCAAAATTAGGCTTATCAGTCACCTCGTTAAAGCTCGGCCAGCGGCTAGCGGTTACTGGTACCTCATCCAGCTCACTCCAGGAATGCCGGTGTGCCGCAGCAGCGACACTGGGCTTGCCGGTGATCTCGTCCCAAGCTGGCCAACGAGACGCTGTGACTGGGATCTGGTCGAGCTGGCTCCAGGGATGTCGGTGCGTCGCAGGGGCCAAATCAGGTTTATCTGCCACCTCCCCCCAAGCTGGCCAGCGGGTCGCATACGCAGGGATCCCCGTCAACTGCGCCCAGGAATGAGTGTGGCTCGCGGCGGCAGCTCCCAATTCTGCAAGAGTGGGCCAGCGTGAAGCGTAAACGGGGACGTTAGAGAGCTGCGACCAGGGATGAGTGTGCTCAGAGGGTGGAATGGTCACCGGTTTGTTGGTGATGTCAGCCCATCCGGGTACCCAGCTGGCTGGCCTGGCCCCCACATCGGCAGCACTCAGCACTACGGCCCCTGTCATGCCATTGACCGAGATCACAGCGTCAGAGCCATCTATCTTGAACCAGGTGCGAGTGCTCGGGTCCCAGTGCAGATAGTCACCCGCCACATAGGGGACGCTGGCAATCACCCCTGGGTGAGATATCCGATAAAACGGCACGCCACGATTCGCGGCTGGCACAGCTGGCGCCCCCGCGGCGGCATTCCAAGGACCAGACCAGACCAACTGCGAAGAGATGGCCTGTGCCCACTTCTGAGCCTGCAGCGCCCAATGCAAAGCTGAAAACTCCCCGGGGCGCCCGTTGATATCGCTCCCTTCCGGATTCTGCGCCCAGGCCTCCGCCATGCCCTCTGACACGCCGGCCCGCAGGGCACTAGCGTTGGCCGAGGCCTGATCTTGCGCTGCCTGGCTCGCCTTTGTGCTCGCCGTATCTGCCGCAGCCTGTGCCTGAGCCGTTTTCACGACCACCACATCCCGCATGCCCTCAACGGCGGTTTTCGCCTGTGAGACGGCATAGGTATTGGTGCTGACTTCCTTGTACTGCCCGGCGACTGTCGCCGCGTTCGCCACAACCTGAGTGGCCTTCTCCTGCACTTGAGCACGATCAGCTGTGACCTGCTGCGCCAACGTGCTGACCTTCGCCGCGTTATCAAGCGTCAGCACCTTTGCCCCCTCTGCCGCCAGGGCCGCCTTCTCGGCATTATTGGCGTGGGTACCTGCATTGGTCGCTGAGGTGGCCGCAGCGACCTTAGCATTGTTGGCGGCACTCGCTTGAGTGGCCGCTGCACTAGCACTGGTTGCGGCCTCATTAGCCTGGGCTGTGGCCTTGGTTGCACTGGTATTAGCCTCGGTAGCCTTGGCTGATGCGGTACTGGCACTGGCCGCTGCGGCCATTGCGCGTGCCGCGGATTCCGATGCCGAGGCATTTGCCTTGGTCGCGTGGTGCAATGCGGAATACTTGCCGGGAACCACCGCCATATCCACCGGATTCTCAGCCCACTTCTGGGCTCTGCCCGCAGACTCAGCAGCCACTCCTGCGCTGGTTTCCGCGTCACTAGCCTTATTGCCTGCAGTTAAGGCCGATTGAGATGCCGCCGCAGCCTGTTCAGTGGCTTGCTGGCTCGCCAGCTCCGCGGCACTCACAGCGTTACCTGCTTTCTGGCGGTCCTGAGCGGCAGCCTCAGCAGCGAACTCGGACCTTTGCATTGCCTCCACGGCTCGATCGAGTAGAGGAGGTGTCAGGGTGATACCACCATCAACCAGGATGTCGTTCAGGGGGCCATCTGTGCTGTGAATCGTCACTACCCCGGTACCCATGTAATCCATGTCCCCACAAAGATCGTTCTGGGTGTAGACATCATATGTGCCGACTGCCAGCTTGAATCGGTACCCCCCAGCCTGGTCGCATTTAAAGATCATTTCTGAGCCCATCAACACTTCACCCGTAGTGCTGAGGGAGCGCAGCTCGATGATTGCCCCCGGAACCAACTTGCCAGAGGGGTCAGTGATCACACCGTGGATCAGGATCATTGACGCCCCCCTTTGGTGCTGGCCTGACTGTCACGCATAGCCAACATGGTGGCGTCCGTTTCGGTACTGACCGACAGAGCATGCGTGAAGGATTGAAGGTGAAGCTGCCCTCTTGATGCATTGGCCGTCACCTCTGAATCACGCATAAACGCGCGATACATGATCCAATCCAGGCAAGGGGTGACGTATCGGTCATCTATCTGAACAGAGGCACCTGACCCAACCTCGCTTTTAGTGACTGGAGTTGGGAGAATACTTAACACGAGATCGACACTCGTCCCCGCCTTTACTCCCGGATACAGCCAGAAAGTCGTGATATTGGTTGGCTCGTGGATATAAAGCTCCGCCTCTGTTCCACCGACACTACTGGCCCAGCTCGGGATTAAGCTCTCCAGATCGGCGCGAGAGACGTAACGGATCGTTTTGCCGGTCAGCGAGTTGCGTTCCACATCGATTAGTTTGATGGTCCCTGCGGGGGCGGTTTGCCGAGTACCGGCGGCACAGGCAAAAGGCTGGGTCTTAATGAAGATGTCGGGTCTGGCGCTGGCGATCGCGGATATCGCACTGTTGTAGTAAGAGATCAAATCCTCCAGACCCCAGCTAATCCGCGGTGTATCAATCAACTCAGTTGAGGCTCTATTCAATAATTCACTGACCAGCATGGCTCACCTCAGATTAGAAGAAATCTCTCTTTCGGACAGGGTTGTGAATCCTTGCACTTGCGGTTTGCTCTATGCGGAAGCGGTACGCAGAGCGAATCCCGTCATAGAACTTGCTGCGGTTTAACTGAGCCAGCTCATGGTTTGTCCATGGCTTGGCTGGAAGCTGCTGCAGGAGATAGGCCGCACCACACACCAGCTCATGCGCATAATCCTCAACCAGTGCGCAGGGAATGAGTATTGCCGTCGGTAAAGGCTCAATAGCCCCCACAATACAAACGCTACTCAGCGGCTCAAGGAAGCGGATAGACTCGGCTGACTGTGCGTGATAGTGCCTACCAGGCGTCAGAGGGATGCCGTTTGCAGTGATGCGATGAAGTACCGAACCGGTCACCTGTGGTACTCGCACATTTTGCCTAGCCTGACGATTGATACTGCTGGCCATCGCAAAGCTGACAGTTTGTCCTTCGAGGACACTGTCGAAGTGGCGCTCCAAGTGAACAAGTGAGCTTTCTTTACAAAAAACGATTGCAGCTTCGATAAGGTAGCTATGTATTAATGCGTCAGCGCCTTCTGTGTGAGGCAAGTGGAGAACCCGCTGGCGAACCAGCGGGATCAGTGTGTCCGGACTAACCAGACGGCTATCCAGCACCGGTACCATTACTCACCACCCAACCCAGCGGCAAGCTTGGCCTTCATGGCATCACGAACGCGCACCCGGAAATCGCCGACCTTCTCTTGCGGGCCCTGCGCCTCGATATCCAGATCTTCCCCCTCCACCAAGGTGGCCAGCTGCGCAGAGGTCAGCTTGGCCAAGTCGCGGCCCCCGACAACCATGCTCTGCTCTTCGGCCAAGCGAGCTTCTTCTGCCGCCAGGCGCTCAGCCTCTTCAATAGCAGCTTGTTCCAGTGCTTCTTGTTGGGCCTTCACATCACCCAGCTCTTCGGAACGACGCCATACAGAGGGGAATTCCAGCAGCTGCATAGCGATGTGGCTCTCTACATCCACCGGGTTGTGACGAGGGAACACCAGGCGGGAGCCGGTGACGGTGTCTTTCTTGCTCGGCTTGTCGCCGATATAAACCACAGCAATCTTGTCGCTCACGGTTGTCTCTCCAATCCAGAAATATAAACGCCCGGCACAGGGCCGGGCGCACAGTGATGGGCAACCTTAGAGATTGCCGACCACCTCGTAATGCAGCTTGATCTTGACGGTACCCGTTGCAGTGCCGCCGCCGACGGTGAGGCTGATCTCCTGATCCGCCTCGGTCATCAGGTCATCGACCGGGATGTACTTGGCCACCGCCGCCGCTGTGCTCTCGGCATTGATGATGGAGGTAGCGCCGACCTTGGCGGTGATGGTGGTGCTCGCACCCAGGGCCCCACTGAACAGGGTGACCCCCACCACTTTCAGGTTGGGCTCCACCTTGTCACCAAACGCGACAACATCGCCGGCGGGCACTGCAGCCAGTTTGGCCACCAGGGTCGGGGAGATAGAGAGGTTGCCGAACGCACCGACAAACCAGCGGTACGCTTTGGCAATCAGAGTAGTCTTAGCCATGATATGGCTCCTTGTGAGGTCAGATAGTACAGAGAAGGGGCCGGATAGCCCCCCTGGGTTGGTGGCTTAGCGGCCGATGGCGCTCACTGCGGTATCCAGTGCCATGCAACCGTGGTCCTGAATGTTGCCGTTCTTCTGCTTGAAGCGGATCTTCTGCAGACCGGACACCCAACGGATAGAGATCTCGTTCGCGTTACCGTGATCGGTCGGCTCTTGGTGCATGCCGAAAGAGCCGCCCTGCTCGCCAGAACCGAAGGCATTGGCCAGTGCCTGGCCTCCCAGCAGTACGGCACGGTCGATCAGGGTGCCGGCAGTCTTGTCCACTTCTGCGCCGGTCGTGGAGTTGGCAGCACATACCTTGACGGTACTGCCTTGGTTGAAGCGGATCGGCATGCCCTTGTATTGCTTGACCAGGATGCCGCGCCACATGGCACCTTCCCCGCGGAAGATGGGGTGGTTCCAGCCTTTGGCTCGTTCTGCCACTGCGGCCAGCATGGCATTCCAGTCTTTACCAGAGCTGGAGGTGTAGAAGTCATGCCATTGACGGGGGGTGACGTAGAGCACATAGAGCGGCTCACCACCGGACGGGTCGGCTACCATCCGGATCGGCTGGATGGGGTTGGCCATCTCCGCCAGGTAGAGCGCCATATTGTCCACGCAGCCGAGGTTGAAGCGATCCGCCGCGTCGATGGCTTCGAAGGTGGTCGCGTCACCACCGAAGAAGTGGCGCTCGTAGGTCGGCGCGGTCAGCGGGTTGATCATGATGTCGGCAAACTCAGCATCATCTGCCAGCGGCAGAATGATGTCGGTGGCCGCGTAGTCGCCGCGTGCGCCGGCCAATTGAGCAAAGCCGCGCTGGTCAACCAAACGGCCGTAGTAGCCATCCCCCAGCAGTACACGGGCGGTCTTGATGAGATCGTGCTTGGTGCGCTTCTGGCTCATCTTGCCGCCAGCATCCACACCATGCCGGGTCTGGTTGATCTTGAGCGAGAAGTCGGCGAAGGACATGCTTTCGAGGCGCCCGGCCAGCTTCTTGTCGCCCATGGTCGGACGGCCAGACAGTTGGTGGAACAGCTGCATATCGACTTCGTCGCCTGCACCCTTGCCGAGATCGGTGATGCGAACAACAGGGGCGCCAGCACTGGTCTGCTTGCCGCCGTTGACCTTGGCCCCCTTGGGAGCCTCTTCGGTCAGCATGTTCACCAGCGAGTGGGAACGATTGGCGGACGTAAACAGTGCCGCCTGCAAAATCTTGTTGGCTTGCGCCGAGGTGACTTGGGTCATGGTCCTCTCCTACATGAAAACAAAAACCCCGACACAGTGGTCGGGGTTGGCTTGTATAAACGGGTTGTTGGTTAGTACCCGGCCTGCTCCAGCAGCGCCTCCATTTGGGCTTCCGTCATGGCGCCCATCTCGCCGATAAGCTCGGCTTGAGACATGGCGCCATAGCGCTCCACACCAGTTGGTGCTGCATGATGGGTTTGGCCGAGTACCGAGGGGCTGGACGGGATGAAGTCAGCGGGCTTATCTGCTTCCTTGCTGGGTGCCTTGGCTGGCGGTGGAGTAGTTTCCACGGCATCACCAAAGGCCAGCTTGGTGCGACGAGCCGCCTCTGCAAATCGCTCGTCCAGTGACCTGCCTTGCCACGCAGGATCAGCCTGGAGCTTTTCATCAACGATGATGGCGAAGTCGAAGCGGTCTTGGTCCTTCTCCCGCCAATCAACCAGATCAGGTACCGCCTGCAGCGCGGCCTGCACCGGATTGGTGGCTGGTTGAACCGGTTGTGCTACTGGCTGTTCCAGTCGATGGATCTTGTTGGCCATCGCAGTCAGGGTCTTACCGATCTCCGGATAGTCCTGAGCCAGCAGCTCTACCTCCTTCAGGTCGAGCTGGTCCGGGTCGGCATCAGGGTTAATCCCGTGCTTCTCCAGCAACGCCTGAAGCTTGTCCCGTTCGACCTGAGCCTGCTGAGACTGGCCAAGCTGCTCACGCAGGGCCTTGTTCTCATTGCGCGCCTGCTCCAGCACGTCATACGGGATGGTGTGTTGACCACTCTTGGCCAGGATCACCTTCTCAGGCGCCTTGGCCGCTTCACCGCCCTGATCGGTGTTCGCTTGTTCAGTACCGGCTGCTACTTCGACCGCCGACGGCGCGGTGTCTACGTCCGTTTTCTCGGTGGCAGTACCATCACCCAGCTCGACATCGGGCGATTGCTCGATCTCCGCCAGCATGGCTTCCAGTTCGTCCAGGCTTTCAGTCCCGGTCAGGTTGTCGATGTTCGTATCCATGGTTGTCCTCGTGGGTTTTCAGTGGGTGGTATCGCTGCCCAAGCGGGGGAAAGTTCTCGGGGAAAGCTATCCCCGGCTGGGGCTGGGCACAAAAAAACCCGCACGAGGCGGGCAATAGAGCATGACACTACAGGTGAGGAAAGCACCTGTCTGAGATTGTCCTGCGTTTAATTTTTACTAACAACTGTCAAATGTAACAAACAAAAAGGCCCAATCTCGAAAGACTGGGCCATGTTGGGGAAATCCTAACGCTGGGCGGTGAGGAAAGCAACTATCAGAGCGTGATGGCGTCGATCTGCTGCTCAATGGTTGCTAACAACTGAGCCTGTAGGGCCGCTTGTTCAACCTGGATCCCCTCTTGCTCTGCAACAAGCAGTTCCATTTCCTGCAGAGTCTTGCCGGTCTGTGCCTGCTTGAGGGCATCCTCGAACCGGATAGAGTCTGTCAGCTTGGCGATGCGCTGTGCCTCAGCTTGCCACTTGGCGGCCTTGCCCTCTAACTCGGCCAACTTGGCCTGCATCTCGCGCATGACCATCTCCTGCTCCATCTGTTGCTGCTGGGCCTGCTGTTCGGCGACGGCACGCTCCTCCTCGGTCATCTCCTCTGGATCCTTCTGGATGTTCAGCGCTTTGCGCACTCGCTCCACGAACTCAGCCTTGCGTGGCACGTCCATCAGCTCAACCAGCAAGTCAAAGCAGGCGCCGGCTGCCTCTGGCGGTAGTTGCGACATCGCCTGGGTCATCCGCTCAGCCAGCTGCTGCTTGTAGGCGGCGGTCTGCTGGATCGGTGCCAGGGCAATGTGGGCGCGCAGGCGAGTCACGTCATTGGTGAGCTTGCCGTCCTCCTGCTCCACGTTGATCACAACGGCCTTGCGGCGGCGCGGGTCATCCCTGTTCACCGTCACCTTGTGGTTGCGCTTGCTGGCCATGTCCTCAAGCAGGTAAGAGAGCGCTAGCTGTCCCACCTGCTGGCAACCCATCCGGTAGTTGTCGTTGATCTCGGAGAGTGTGGTGGCCCCCTGCTCTACCAGGTTGCTGATGGCCACACCAGATTGACCAGTGGTGCCCTGCCCCAAGAAAGCGGCGTAAACCCCCATGGTGTCCTGGATCAGCTTCACTGAATCCTGCATCACCTGGAACTGCTGGGCGGCAACGTTGAAGTCCTGCTCCACCTTGAAGGCATCACTCACGCTGGTCTTGTTCGCCCGATCTGGGTTGAGCTCGATATAACCATCAGGGCGCTCGACCTGTTCCAGCACCTGATCCCGGCTCATGTTGGTGGCGTCCTTGTCCATGATGACGCGCTTGGCCTGCAGCAGGAAGGTAAGCTTGATGCGGCGCAGGTTTACTTCGTCCTGTGCCGGCATGGCGCGGGCAATCAGGCCATAGGGCTCGCCAGAGCGGTCCTTGCGGTATCCCCAGAACGGGACAAGCGGGTACATGTTGTGGGGCGCAGTGCAGGGGCGATCCACCAGATGATGGGGACCAACAAACCAGGACTCCCGGATCGAGGCTACCGGGCAGCGTTCCAGCTTGGCGCGTCCCATGGCCACGGCAGCCAGGTGCAGTTGATTGGTCTTGTCATACTCCAGCGCCCGACCAGAATCCAGCATCAGCACCTGACGCATGGTGTAGGTGCGGTAGTAAACCACCTGCAGCAGCACCCGATCCCGATTGCGACTGCACCACTCGACCTGTTTGCGGTCGAAGTGCCCCCACTCCTCAAAAGCGCTGGCAAGATTGGGGTCCATCCCCTCTATGGTGCTGAGGCTGACAAACCCGTCCCAGTCGTTCACTCCCCAGGTGAGAGCCTCGACCTTGCTCGGGAACATGGTCTTTGCCTCATCCAGATCTACCCAACGGCGCCGCATCAACCAGCGGTTGTCACTCAGGTCTGGCTCGCGGCTGTGCCAATCCCAGTAAACCTCGTCTCGCGGTACATTGCTGAACCGGTAGCGTGGGCCAAAAGGGTCATCATTGCGGCGCACCTCCACCCAGCCGATGCCGGTCTTGATCTGACCTGCGTAGGCTTCCCCACGGGCGCGGTCCAGCCCACCAAGTCGGCACATGTCGGCGTATTCCGCATTGACGGCCTCAGCCAGCAGCTCCAACTCGTCATCGTGGTCGTCGGCAATGACCATCAGATCGGTGCGGCTCTTGGCCTCCATGCCCAGCACCCCATCAATGGTGGGCGCGATCAGGTTGTGAATGGTGATCGGCTGCCCGCGCTCCTCGAGCACCTTGACCACTTCTGGCGGCAGCTGGTCGCCGTCGTAGTAGGCGCAGGCTCGGTTGGCCATGGTGCGCCAATCTGGCTGGCCATCTATGTCGCTCATCAGATTGAGCAGGCGTGAGGTATCGAAGCCTCCCTGTTCGGGGGCCTTGGGTTGGGTCTGGTTCATCAGTTGGCCATCCAGTGCTTGGGTTTACGGGTGGTTTCGGATTTGACGATGCGGGCAGGCATGCGGGCTCGCATCTCTTGGGCGATCATGTAGCTCATCAACTGGTCGTCGTAACAGCCGGTCTGGGCGTTCATGCTGCCGCTTTTGTCGTAGACGTAGGTGGTTGCCTCGGAGATGGTGCCAACCCAGCGGATCCCGGACTGGCCGGCGCGCAACAGGTCTTTGAGGCCATCAACCACGATCGGCTTGGATTGCCGGGTAGTGAGCCAACCAAGGCGCGGCGTCTCGTCGTCGCGGTCCCGGTCGATGTACTCCTGGGCATAGATGCGGCGCACTGGGTAGTGATCCCGCAGGGCCAGCAGCACCGCATGGCCGTGGTTGTTTCGCTCTGGGCCAATGAAGGCTGGGCCATGCTCAGCGGTGCCGTACCACTTGCCCACATGGGCCAGCAGTTGGGCAAACAGCCCGGGGTCCAGGTGCCCAAACCAGTGGGCTACCTGCCGGCCATCGCTCTTGGCCACAACATCAAAGCTCGAGCGGTCGCCATGCTCCAGGCCTTCAGCCACGTCAGCGCCGACGGCATAATCCTCATCGGGGTCAGGTAGCTCCCAGACCAGCAGCATGTTCTCGAGCGAGCGTTGCCCCCGCTCGTCCAACTGCTCTGGCTTGCGAGCCTTCTCGCGCCTGCCGGTAACCGGGTCCATGTCATAGACGATGAGCGGGGCCATGCAGTCGCCCTCTGCCTCCATCGTAACGATGGGGTCGAACACTCTGCGGCCTGATGTCAGGAAGGCCTCCAGCGGCGTGCTGGGGAACTCCTGTTTCATCTCTGCGCCCTGGTTAGCCTCCTTGAGTACGTACCATTGGCGCTGCTCGTCGGTGATGGTGCAATCCATCGCCTTCTCGACGGCGGCGAAATACTCGGCCTGGGTCTTGCTCATCACCACGCCGGATGCGGGAACGTCGGCGCGATACTTGGGGTCTTGCCACCAGGCGAAGAAGTGAAACTTCCAGTCGAGCTGGCTCAGCTCACCAGAGGCTCGCGCCAGCTCCAGAGACTTCATGCTCATGCTGTGGAAGTCGCCGCCCACTCCTTCCGCTGTGCTCTCGATAAAGGCGATTGCCCCAGGGTGAATGGCGTTGAGGGTACCGGTGCGCACCTCCTTGGCCTTCTCTGGGTACTTGGCGCAAATCTTCCCGTGCTCGGATACATGCAGGCGCTGGACGGTACCGGAGCGAAAGGAGGTGGCCACCTGAATGCTGGAGCCATGCCGGAACAGGATATGGCCGCCATTCGCCCCGCCACGCCGGGTCACCACCTTGAACTGGGCCTTGAGCCAGCCAGGCAGGTTATCGAACGGCACTTCAATCTTGGTCCGGTATATCTCGCCGGCCGCAGTCAGATCCTGGGCGATGATCCCGCACTTGATGTTGTTGTTGAACAGCGCCTCGTCCAGCAGGTAGATATCAATGGCCGTGGAGAACCCGAGCTGGCGCGCCTTGAGGATGATGTTCAGATACCACATGGTCCGGAACAGTAGCTCCTGCGCCGGGCGCAACCGGAAGCGTACCAGCTTGCCCTGCTCGTTCTCGATCATGTAGAGGTTGTTCATCCGCCACCACTTATCGCTGAGCTTCAAACGGATGTAGTCCATCTGCTCCTGCTCAGTCATGATGGAGATATCGAGTTCAGTCATGGGGGATCTCAGGCAATAAAAAACCCGCCGAAGCGGGTTGGTTTACTTACTGAAATATCTACTTATTTAATCCTGACTCAGTGATCCAAATGTAAATCCAGACACATCACACAGCTTTCCGCGCCAGTATGCCCCCTTCTGTGGAATAGCAGAGCCACCGATATAATGCCGAGCATCTTTAAGATGAATATATACAGTATTGACTGGCCTTGGCTTAGAACTTGAACTATACAAAGTTTCTGAAATATTCTTCATCCCTTCGGAAATCCCCATTGAAAGTGAATTTCCACTATCCTTTCCAATCTCCTCAGACAATGAATCGAAATACTCTTTTCCCGAAATTAGCAAACCCGAAACCAACGCACCATTAACAGTCAATGTAACGCCAATGCTGACACCGGGATGATCATTTGTAAGAGCAACTAAATTAGCTAAGTGCCAATCTATGTCATTACTTTCAACTAATTGAGCAGGTGTTTCAGTCTGCTCATGACTATCTTTAACTTCAATAACATCAGCCACTTCGTTGTTCATCATTAGCTCCATTTGATTACATGAATAGCCACAATAACTGTAGTTCAACGACTCATCAATCCCCCAGTCCCCATACCCTGCAGCTCTGTGACCATCTCGCTGACCGGAGTTGACTCACTACCACCATCCTTCTCTAACCGGTCGGCCTCGACGGTCAGCTTGCGGGTCGCAGCCTTGATGCGCTTGGTGTCGGCCTCAATCTTCGGCCCTGTAACCTCATCAATCCGCAGGACGCTAAGCGTTCGCTCGATTGATTCGATACGCTGGATGTTGCGGTCGAGGGCCTGCTCAGCCCGCAAGATCTTGTCATAGAGCGCGATCCGGTCGGTCACCTCTTTTGCCTCGACCAGATCTTGCTGTAGGGACTTCATGGTTTTGGTGACAGAGATAACGCGAGCTCGAGTGAACACCAGCTCATCCGTCAGCCGCAACGCCTCGGCATGGTCGAACAGCTCATCGGCCTCGAGGAACTGGGCGTAACCACCATGGGTCAATGCAGGCCGGTCGCCGGGCTTCCACTGATTGGGTGGGTTGGGATTGCCAGGGTTCCCCTCGATGAAGCGGCCACTATGGTCACGGCCGTTGGTTTTCGGGTTCTGGGCCGAGTCAGCCGGGGTGCGAGTGGATGAGGATGACTTTCCCCCTCTTCTCTCTCCCCCTTTGCCCTTGGCTTCATTCCCCTTGGCTTGCGCTCTTTGCGCAGATTGCGCAGTTTTGCGCACTTCGGGATGCGCAGTTTGCGCAGCTACGCGAGATTTATCGGGTTGCGCAGGGGATTGCCCCCGAGATTTCAAATAGCGACGCGCCGAGTTGTAGTTAAGGCCGCGGCTATCGCACCAGTCTTTCGCACTGATGCCGGTCGCTTCATGCTCCTGCAGGAATTCTGCATTGAGCTCTGCCCAGTCGGTCTTTGCCATTTAGAGAGATAACTCGCCTTCAACGATGGTGTCACCAGGTACAGGCTCATGGGTTGCCGGTACCACAACGGAAACACCGGAGGAAAGAACAACCAGAGCCTCGCCTCCGTCGTAGTGAGCTACGCTGGCGATGACCCCAGTCACGTCGATACCGTTTATCACTTCACTGCTCCAGTTCATCTGCATCACCTTCTCCCCTTCCCCAGAAAGACAAACCCCGCAGTTATGGGCGGGGTTTCATGGTCGCGGTGCGCAGGGAGTCATAGGCTCGTTCACAGGCTAGTCCTGATGCTCGAGCTCTGTCATACGCTGCTGCCAGCTCACCCGCTCTTTCATCAGCCCGGCTGAGCAGGTCGGCGAGCACCATTGCAGGTTGTTCGGCTGCCGGGCCTCCTTGGGTAGAGCCGGGATAACTGGCGCACTGACTTGCTCGGGCTGCCAAGCGGCGGGCTTGCTCGCGCAACCGGCCAGACTCAACGCCAGCAGCAGCTGCATCAGCTTGTGCCTGGGCGATTTCTTCTTGTGCATGCTCTCTCACCTCATCAATTTCAGCCTGCCGGCGATTCTCTTCTTCCCGGGCTTCCTGCTCAGCCTTGGTTTTGGCGATGGCGAGCCTGGTGGCCTCTTCATTCCACTTCGCCTGCCAGGTCTTGCGCTCCCCCTCTTCCCCATCGGAATGACCGGACTGGTAGAGCGCCACCCCGCCACCGGCCAATGCTGCTATCACCAGGGCGCCAGCCAGGAACGGCAATGCTCTGCTTTGCGGGATCGTCACCATCACTCCCCCTTGCACTTGGCATTGAGGCGCAGCCGGTCTTTCCACAGCCCAGGGCATACCCGATTCCCCGGCGCAGAGCAGTCTTGTGTGCCCGAGCGCTTGAACAACAGGATTGCCTCACACGCCCCGGGATAATCGCCAACGTTCAGTCGCTTCACGATGGTTGAGCGGCAGAAGGCCCCTGGGCCAATGTTGTGGGAGAGCTCGACATAGGCATCGAACTCATACTGATGGAGGGGTGCTTGGATGCAGGCCTTGAGGGAATCCTCGAACACCCGCACCTCCCGCAGGCTTCGATTCACCGCTGCAACAGGGGTAATGGTGTCGCCCATCTTGACCCCTTCGGTGCTCCCGAACCCGATAGTGGGAAGCTTGGTGCCGTGTACCGGGTCGGGATAAGCCACTGGGCCATACCCCTCCCGATTCAGGATCCCCACAAAGCCGGCTGCGCTCAGCGTGAGAGCAGCGATTGCGATGCGGACCTTGCTCACTATGCACCTCCCTGCTGGCGGCGCGGCTTGATGATATTCGACCAGATGAACCAGCCCATCTGGACCGCGATCCACGTCAACGTGGCCGCAAGCACCCAGTCATTGAGCGAGTACCCGGCCAGCGTCATGCCGGACACGACCACTGGCGGTGCGGACTTTGCCACACCGGCAGCAGCCGCAGCCGTCGCGAACTCCTCTTCTTTCCCCATTTACTCGCCCTCCAGAAACGACAAAGCCCGCACGAGGCGGGCCAGAAATGAAAAAGGCCAGGGTCACGGGGACTCTGGCCATCTTTGAGCAATACTAACGCTGGGACGTCGGGGATTCAACCAGCGGAAGACGAGAGTGCAGAGGGATGATGAATCGCCACGAATTCACGCCATTCGGGTTCAAGGTCCAAGGCTAATTGCTCTTCTTGGTTCAAAGACACCCAGAATGGCAACCAAAAATTCATCCACCAGTATTCCACGTCGCCCTGCAGTGACCCCAGAGCTTCGGGATCAATCCATGGGAATGAGTCTGCTGGGAGAGGTGGGGCTAACCTTGTCTGTTGGAGAGCCTCAAGTACATTGAGGTCATCACTGGCAAACGAGACTACCGTTCCAGCAAAGGAAGGATGCAGAAATAGCACCATCTTCCTATCCAAAGGATCATCTGATCGCTCTATGACCTGCGTATTCAGCCCTGGACTCACCAGATATCCTATCTGAGAAAGTGCTAGTGTCAGCCTCTCCATGCAGCCTTCGGATACCAAGAAGCGCACTAGGTAAGCCCCTATTCCAGCATCTAGTGGCAGTGAGGCTGGGTACCCACGGTACGCCTGAGCCAGCACAGCAGTGGCACCAGAACCCTTGAAGATTGAGTCCATGTCCAGAGGGCTAGACACTCCCTTTTTCCCTAGCAATTTATCAAAAATCACTCTCCACCAAGTTCGCATACTATATACCATTATCAGACAAGCATCGCGCTCACCTCATAATGTCACCCCTCCATTACATCTAGGATCTTACTGCTCTTTTAATTGAAGGGTGAAAGCAAGACACTCCACCATCTTTTATTTACTGTGCTTACATTCAACTCGCCGTTATACTCGTCATCAAAAACGACAAAGCTATTTACATCAGTTGTAAACTTCTCCCCTGGGAATCGGAAAGGGACATCATTCCACTTCCCATAACATGTAAAGGGGGATGATTGCCCTATATAATCTCCATTGGCATTATATAAGGCAAAGTATATTGGCGACTCTGTAGTTAGCAGACAATACAACCCTATTGGGTTTATTGGAGACATGTCTCTCAAGAAGACCTTGTACTGACCATCTTTTGAGACCTCACTAATGGGATCACTCTTGTCTGAAAAGGTCAACGAGACATGTGCAAGCAGTAGCCAATATGCTAAAAAAAGCATCGCCATCAGTTTAGCTAACATCTTCATAGATATATAATTCTCTGATGAGGGAGCGGCTGTAACCAAAGCACATCGGAGAAAACAATGAAGTCACCTCCCGCATTATGTTTATCTTGCCACTCTCTAAAATCACTATTATACACAGGGACAAACCCACTCCATTTACGTGCTAAGATCCCGAAAAGACCTGCACCGTAAGAAGATAAGTACGCTGAACTTTCTGCCTTAGTAAGTACGCGGTCTTTACTCCACACGCCCAATGGTTCAGATGTAAACCTATTATCATCCACAAAGTCATACGTATCTTTTATATATACTCCGACTCGATCAACAAAAAAAGCAGACCGATTTTGATGAGTTCCAGAGTAACCACTCACCGCATATTTCAAGTTCGCATTCCCAATAGCGCCATACCAGTCATCAATGGTATCTAGTAGACCGCCAACTCCAATCGTATTCACATGTGCTGTGGCATCCAACACCCTAGCACTATCGCTCATACCTAATGGAATACACATTTTTGGAGAGTAACCTGCAGATTCCAATCTATTACGCAGTTCAGCGATACCGGCAGGAGAGTTCCAGTTTTTCATTCTCTCCTGCAATTTTTCTTTAATGAATGGTCGAGCCCATTCCATTTTAACTATTGTATCGTTGAATCGGTCATTTGGGATCGTTCTCGCATCACCACGCAGCAGCACCCTTTTTGTATCTTCTGTAAACTTGTATGATGGCTTTAAACTAAACCAATGACGCATAAGCTGAGGGGCTATCTTCCAACCCATTTTTTCCATTGCATCGGGAATTTGATCAATATGAAATATATCAACCTTTACTTCTTGGCCTTTGGTATTATCACTGGGTGACAACTTTGTGTTCGCGACCGTCATTAACGAAGTCCTACCTTTATCTGGAATACATAATCAAGGGTTAAATCTTCTTCAGCTTTACCTCTCACTTTTGAGGTCTTACCACTTGCATCAACAACACCTTCAACCATTCCTGTTGAAGACGTCATACCATAGGCTAGATGTTTAAACGGAGTACCTGTCCCGCTATCCATGATACAAAAGTGCTCATCAAACAAACCTGCGATATTTAATGGAGTAGTAACAGGAGGAGCAATGTCCCCAACAATGACCGTACCAGAACCAATGATCACCCCACCACAATCAACTGCCCCCCCGGTAATTGCCAGTGGCTTGCCATTAACGAAAACCGTTGATGAACCGGAAGCGATCTTGCGTGGATGTGGTGGATGGTTCGGCTTATCGTGTGGCGCTAGGGGATCGCCTACCCTGGCAGCAGGGATACCATCGATGAAAACGTCAGGAGAGCCAGCCGTTATGGCCGTGGGGTGAAAGCCATCATGGTCAGTTCCAATGTTACCGACCTTGGCTGCATGCTTTGACATGTGAGCTCCATTACCTCAAATGAGGGGCACAGTACAATAAAATGATTTTCTTTTGAAGCCTGATATCACAACCTCAGCGAGTTGGAACTAAGCATGCAATGGTGCTGACCTCTCAGTGCACCGGCTTGGCAGTGATTCAACCAGAAGCGGACGCTCGCGCAATTTGTCTCCAGCGTTTCACCAACAGCACGATGAGACACAGCGGGCCCAATATCAGCATGAAAACCAAGCTCACCATTAGCTTTGCAAACTTCCGGTCAAGCGATCCCCTTATTGAACCGTCATAGATGATCTGCTCACCTCCATTCCAGTAGCCAATGATCCATTGAACTGCGTATCGGCTGTATGGGTACAGCAGGGCCATCGCCAGGAGCACAATAGGTATGAGCAGCCAATTAACCATTGGTACATCATGTGCCGATGGCTTTATGAGGAACATTGCAACGGGGAACACCACGAAGATGCATAGCGATACAATAAACTGCCTTTTGAAAAACCAGCTGGGCAGCAATAGGAGTGTTTTTTCTTCGGTCATTTCTGCTTCCGGTACCGCTCCACCTGCTGCAGGAAGTAGGCCTGCATCTCTCCCTTGTAGTTCCCCGCCTCACTCTCGGCTGGCACCTTGATCTCGGGGTTTCTTTCCTTCCATACCGCATAGGCGGCGGCCTTCTCGACCTCAACTCTCTCCTGCTGCTCTTTCGGCAGGGAACACAGATTGAATGACGCCTGACTCACTATGCACCACCTATTTCATTGCGAATAATGCTAAAAGATTGAATTGGATCATCTTCAACTGCGGTCACATCTTCCGACAACGCCCAAGATATTTCGTGCGCATAGCCGCACTCTACGCACTGAACAAATTGTTTCTTTGTTGAGGATACAACCCTTACGTCAGGCACGGTTTGCCGCTTACTGCATCTGAGGCAGCTAAACGTCAATGGCTTAATCATCCCGCCCAGAGCTGCGTGTGACATTGCCTTGTAGTAATTTGCTGATATAGCGCTAAAAGCATCTTCAGAATCCTTTCTTGGGTTTCCAAAGGCACCATTTCTTACTCCGGCAGGCATACCACCAAACACGGCATCTGCTATTAATCGTGGCAACTCATTAGTGGCGCACCACCTGCACACTGATATCTCCGAGATATCCTCACCTTGACACATCCATGTGGCAGCAGCGGTACGCACTCCACACATGGTGCAGCGCTTGTCGATCTCATTCTCAATCATGATGCCCCCAGAACAATCGTGTGTATGTGTCACGATTTTGCACCATGGTGCGCTGGGGGACAAATGTATCTGCATAGGCCTGCGGCAATCAGGAGCCAATCGCTCCATGATGATCTTCATCGTTGGCGCAGCTATACTGTATTTATATACAGCACAATAGAGTTCCAAACATGTACGCAGTTCCCGATTTCAACGCCCCGACATTGGAAATCCCCTTGTTCCTCTCCCCTGCAGCGTGCGGCTTCCCCTCCCCCGCCCAGGACTACGTCGAACAGACCATCGACCTGAACCAGCTCTGCATTGCCCACCCAGCCGCGACCTATTACGTGCGAGCTGCAGGGGATAGCATGGTGGATCACGGGATCCGCGATGGTGACATGCTGGTTGTAGACCGTAGCAGCAAGCCAGTTCATGGCAGCGTGGTCGTGGCAGCCGTTGATGGCGAGTTCACAGTGAAGCAACTCCAGCTCAGCCCGTCGGTCTGCCTCCTACCGGGAAACCCGGCATATCGCCCTATTCACTTCTGTGATGGGCAGAACCTAGAGATTTTCGGCGTGGTTACCTTCGTCATCCACAGAATGCCGGCCCCATGAACAAAAGCTGCGCTGTGGCGCTGGTCGATGTGAACAACTTCTACGCCTCTTGCGAGCGCCTGTTTCGCCCAGACCTCAAGGGGGTGCCTATTGTCGTGCTCTCCAACAATGACGGCTGCGTGGTAGCCCGATCGGCTGAGGCCAAGAAGCTGGGGATCAAGATGGGTGTGCCCTACTTCCAGATCCGTCAGTTCTTCGAGGCGATCGGCGGCGTCTGGTTCTCCAGCAACTATGCCCTCTACGGCGACATGTCGCAGAGGGTGATGACGATTTTGGAGGGAATGGCGCCAGCGGTGGAGGTCTACAGCATCGACGAAGCGTTCATCGAGCTGAGCGAGAGCTGGGCTGGCGACCTGGTGGAGTATGGCCGCCAAGTTCGCGAGCGGGTGCAGCAGTGGACTGGGCTTGTGGTGGGGGTCGGTATCGGCCCAACCAAGACCCTGGCCAAGCTCGCCAACTACGCAGCCAAGAAATGGCCGGCCACTGGCGGTGTGGTAGATCTGCGTAACGAGGGGCGGCGCGCTCGCCTGATGGCCATCACCCCGGTGGATGAGATATGGGGCATCGGCCGGCGGCTGTCGGCAAAACTCAACGAGCAGGGCATCAAGACTGTTGCCGAGCTGGTTGCTGCTGATCCAAAGGCCCTTCGCCGGAGATATGGGGTTGTGGTAGAGCGAACGGTGCAGGAGCTGCGGGGGATCCCCTGCGCCGAGCTGGAGCAAGAGGCCCAGGCCAAGCAGCAGATCATCTGCTCCCGCTCCTTTGGCGAGCGGATCACCACCATGGAGCCCATGCATCAAGCCCTGGCCGGCTACATGGAGCGAGCCGCCGAAAAACTCAGGGCGGAGGGAATGTGCTGCCGTCATGTGACCCTATTCATCCGCACCAGTCCGTTCAGTGACAAGGCCCCCTATTACGGCAACCAGATCAGCACCAAGCTGGCGGTTCCCACCAATGACACCCGGGCCCTGCTATCTCTGATCGCCCCCCTTCTATCTCGGATCTGGGTTGAAGAGCAGCACTACCAGAAAGGCGGTGTCATGCTTGCCGACTTCACCCCTACCGGCATCCAGCAGGGGGACCTATTCATCAACGAGCAGCAGGATCCCCGCAGCGATGCTCTCATGCAGGTGATCGACAGGATTAATCAGGGGCGAATGGGGAAGGTCTACTTTGCTGCCCGTGGCCGGGACAACAGGGAGTGGATGATGAAGCAAGAGAAGCTCAGCCCACGCTACACAACGAGCATCAGCGAGCTCCCCGCGGCGAAGGCATAATCTTAACCAACCTGGCCAGCTGCTGCTGGACTGGCTCCCACTTAGGGTCAGAGGGCACCTTTACTGCTCTCGGCGGAGGCTCTGGATGGATGGCTATCACCTTGATGAAAACCCGACGGGGGCTTCGCTTCCCAGGCTCACGCTTGCAGCTCCTTGTCTCGGCAACTGTCTCCACGTAGCTAAGACGACGCAGGTAGACCAACACGTCGCCAGCTACCGCGTCCGACACCCCAATCAGACCGGAGATTGAATGCAGATCGAAGAAGTCGCCATAGAGCAAACCCCATCCGGCGACCTGTAAAGCCATTGGTTTCAGCCTGCTATCCATTTTCCCTCATCAAGCTGCGTATTGACCCCACCACAATGAATAGCATTGCTTCAACCATTTACTCAAGCGGCTCTCATCTCCCGCACCTGCCGGTCCATGACCCTGGCTAGATCTGACGCCTGGTGAATCACCTCATCAACGGCATGCTCAACCGCCTGCCGCATCTGCACACCGAACCGGCGAGAGACCAACTCAGCATCCGGTACCACCCGCCCGGTACCGTGGCACTTCGGGCACTCATCCGCCTTGCGCGGGCGTAGTCCTGTCCCATTGCAGTGCGGGCAGCGGCCTGACTGCATCATCTCAGCCACACAGTGGTCACGGGCAAGGCCCAGTATCCCGTTCCGCTCATCCAGCAGGCGCCGGTATTCGTGGTCATTCCCAGCACGGTGCGCCCGCTTGGCCTTCTCCATTACCACAGCAGCCCGGCGGCGCTCCTTGTCATAGTGCGGGTGAGACAACACTAGCCGCTCCAACTGCTCTGGCAGGGGGCGACGCAACAGGATAGCCATGGCCATGCCACCGGCCTCTCCGCTGCCCAGAGTGGTGCTAAAGTGGGCCAGCAGCCCCTGAATGGCTTGCTCATCGCCCAGGTGATCAGCCATCAGATACTGGAGCCCCTGCGGATTGTTCTTGGCGGCCACCTGTAAAGCCCCGAGGAACTCGTCACGGCCCAGGTTGCTGACGCTCCCGGACGATGGCTCATGGAGCGCCCCTTTCGGCGAGAAAAGGCGCAGCACCATCTCAATTGCATTACTCATGGTCGGGTCCTCGGTTGGTGTTCTGGTCAAATGCCTTGAGCAGCCAGGCACGCAGCTGGCCGGTCTTGATGTGCTCGGGAGTTGCCTCGATGACAGTCCACCCGAGCAGGGCGGCCTCATTCATCTTGACCCGGTCCTCTACGAACCCCCGACCCCGGGTATGCCGGCCACCGGAGTGGATACCGCCGTGGATCTCGACGGCGATCATGCTGGCTGGCCAGGCGTAGTCGAAACGCCATTTGCGCTTGGGGTGGAACAGCAGCTCTGTAACCGGGTCGGGGAAGCCGACAAGCTGAGCCAGCACTAGACTTTGCAAACCCTCTATGTGGGGGATCATGTGCGCCTTATTGGCTGCGTTCCTGACTTTGGGGCTGTTACCCAGCAGCTGGGCCGCATCGAGGGCGGAAAGGTGGATCATGCCGCCCTCCCGATGGTGTTCTTGCGCAGTTCGGCGACCTCTTGGGCCACTTGGGCAAGCAGGGTCTCCTCACTGCCGTGCTCAGCCTGCCAGCTCTTGGGGGCGGCATGGAAACCGGTGGGATAACAGGCTCGGTGATGCCGCGGGCAGAGAGGGAGCACCTGGGTGTGAGCGGCGCGCTGCGCAATCCCGACGCCAGAGCGCACATGGTGAATTTCCGCAAGGCTCGGCCCTAGGCCTGCATTGCGGCAGGCGACACAGCCGAGCGAGCTCACATCGTCCAACCACTGCTTGTCGGCCATGGTCCTGCTCACGCTGCAGCCCTCCCGTATGCGGCCACCCAGTCGAAGCCGCGGCGCGACTCGTCCCCAAACCGCACACCATGCTGGGCGCCGAAGGCCTGAGCCATCTCGATGAGATCGCGCATCTCGCGAACTGTCATCTTGGAAGTGGACTTGCCCAGCACCACGAAACCGGTGCCGTCGATGTTCGGCACCACGTCCTGCTGGTACAGGGCAGCACTGAGAACGTGCTTCCAGTCCTCCTTGGAAAGCTTGCGGCCGTGCCAGTCCACCTGCTCGGCGATGTCGGTCAGGGATGCCCACATCATGGCGTTCTGGGCCAGGGAGCGGGTCATCTCCTTGATTTCGATGACTAGCGGCTTGTCCTGGTCTACCGGCAGGCCAGCGACCAACTGGCAAGCGCGGGACCGGATTTCAGGGCTACGGAGGAAATACTTGGGGTAGGCGCTCATGCAGCATCCTCCCCTATCAGCTTCTCGGTGCTCACATGAGGGGGGATAGACTTGATGCTTTTGATGCTGGCACAGCCGCGTGGGCGTGCTGCGAATAGATCTCGGGTATGTGGTTTGGTCATGGTCTGGGTCCTTTTGGTCATACACAGCCGGGTGGTCTAGGTCCGGCACTGACTATGGTACCCACTATCGATAATTTCTGTCACGCACCAGAAGCGATCTCCATCATTGCTCTATCCACAATACATAACGGGGTGACCATCATCCCAGATGCATGCTTAACTAAAACCGCAAACTATGTCATATAAAAACAATGCATATCAGATTGAGTCCAATGTATGATGAGTTATTGATGACTGACAATTTAAATTAAGAGGTAACACATGCTCGATTTGGCTGAGAAAATAACTAATCACCTTCAATCAGGCCATATTATAGTTCTAGTCGCAGCCTTTGCACTTAGCCTTGCACGTAGATATTTCCCTTTACTGAATGCCTACCATGAACACAGGAAGAGGCGAGTCACAGAGCTAGAAAACATTATAAAAAGTAGACACATAAGCCCACAATTCAAGAGGAACCTCAAAGAGGAAATTGAGTGTGAGCACTTTAAGTGTGTATACGGTGTAAGAGCACGAAAATCTCTTATAGATCAAGTTTTCATGCTTCACGAAATAATTAATGGAGAGAGAACGCTAAACCAGTTTGCGAATGCACTTAAGCTTTATCCAAAAGTGATTCAAACCCATGATAGTAGTTACCGTCTTAAAGTTGGCCTGCTGGATTATTTCTTTGGATTTTACCATCTATTCTTTGGATTGTTGTTTTTGGTTGTCGGAGCGATTACATTAACATATCAAATAGATAAAGGCCTATTTGCACTTGGTGGCCGCCCCCTGATTCTGTCACTAGTAGTAATAGTTGGAGGTCTATATATGCTATATATGAGCACATCTATTTACTCATTGATGCTCATCAATCGAACACTTAAAACCAGGACCTAGTTACACCTACAGCCTCCTCAGGGTGGGCTGACGCCCTCAACAAACGGAACCATTCGGGTTACCATAACCCCTCTAACCGTAGTCAGCAGTCTCGAGGGAATTACAGTGGCATTCTGGTGGGTAAACCATAAGCAAACGTACAGTGCAGAGGTCGGGGGCGGCTACATCTGGTCGCCCATGACCAACCGCAACGGCTCGAAGAACCAGACCTATATCAACCTCACGCTGACTCGGCCAGGTGATGTTGTCATCTCCTACGCCGGCGATCTGCTGTGTGCCGAGCCCTGTATCGAGCAGGCCCTACAGCAGTGGAGTATTGTGCTGCCCAAGAACGTCGGCCCGTTCGACCACAAACAGGCTAAGTTCCTTGAATATCATCAAAATGAAATCTTTAGAAGAGTCTCCATCATATGTTCTGGGCCTACTGCATCATGAAGCTGGAGTCTGCCATTCGGATATTTAATCTGAGAAATGTCATCATACTTACATACTTAAAAAACGACAAACCATCCACATTATTATGTATTTTTTAAAGGGGACAGAATATGTATGAAGCAATAGGTGTCAGTGTACTTTATTTAGCAGTAATTATAACTTCCCTTTACTTATGCATAACCCATAAGTTCATGAGAAGACCATTTATATTCATTGTAATCGGCTTTATCCTATGTGTATTTTCTGCATTTACAATATTTATATTCGACAACATCACCTCCCACTTCCAAAGCAATGGCAATAAAGCCATGTTTGATATTATAAAGAACGCATTTATGTTTTCGATAGTCTCACTTGGTGGAGGTCTTATTAGCTCAGGACTAATAAATAAAGCTCAGATCGCTCATGAGCGTCACATAAAATCAAAAAAAAATCGATTAAGCGAGACAGAGGATAGACTACAGAAAATTTACAAGCTGATTGAAGAAAACAAAGAAGTTTGGAGCCAAGAAGAAATTGATTATTTTAAAAAGTCAGCAATAAGAAATGAATTGAGAAAAATAATGATAACATCAGAAATTGAAGAGAATGAGTATTAGAATTCGTTAAGCCATATAACTACAGAGGTTTCTTATCTATTATTTAGTACACTTTATGGTTAATATATACTGGCTTGAGAGTAATATGATTAGACATGTAACATCAGTTTACCCGGTCTCCTAGCATCGGTCGGAGAGCACTTGAACCTATGCCAAGGTCACATGCCCGCCCCCACCTCCAGAGTAACTCTGGCCACTATCTTATGCCGATATGTCCTACCGTCTTGGGTTGATGTTAGCTTTGTGCTAGATGGCGACACCACTCCCCCGGCAGCACCTCCCACAAATTCTGTGATCCCCTCCTGATTCAGTGCTCATTTTGCTCAACAACCAGAACCATTTGAGGTACGATTTCCGTACGGCACCCAAGCTCCGTACACCCCCCCCCCCACACAACAAGGAACTGTCATCTGATCACAGGTCAAAAGCAGCACTCTAGGGGCGACAGCAAATGCATTTACCGCCGTATGTAGCAGTATTTCTAATATTATAAAACATAACTTATTATTGAAATAGGACAAATTATATATGGAAAATGTTGTTTTAGTCGATGCAGTATTTAGAACATCTCGCGATCTACCTATGAACTATATCTCTCGCCCCCATGTAGATGATATTTTTATAAACTCTTTAGCAAAAGAAACTCATATTGTTATTCATGGTAGTTCAAAACAAGGTAAAACATCCCTACGAAAAAGGAACTTACTCGACACTGACTATATTTCAATTACTTGTAGTAATATATGGAGTATTTCAGATATCAATGAATCAATTTTAAAGTATGCTGGCTATACAATTATAACATCAGAGTCAAAAACAATTAAAGGTACCAATAAAGTTGGCCTATCTGTAGAGTTGGCTGGTGCAAAAATTGGTACTGATATTACCATCGAAGTCGCGAAACAGATCAACAGAAAGAACCTAGAATTAGATCTTGAAAATACAAATGATGTTATAAAAGCACTTAAAGAAATTGATTTTAAAAAGTTTATTGTCTTAGAAGATTTCCATTACCTGCCAATTGATACTCAAGTAGATTTTTCTATAGCATTAAAAGCATATCATGAAGAAAGTCATTTTTGTTTCATAATAATTGGTGTTTGGTTAGAAGATGACAGGTTAACAACCTATAATGGTGACTTGGCCGGTAGAATCGTTTCAATTAATGCTGACCTATGGCTAGATGAAAATTTTGATGAGTTATTTTCTGTTAGTGAGGCATTGCTAAATATTTCATTCTCCGAAAAATTTAAATTAAACGTCAAAGAAAAATGTAATGGAAGTATATTTCTAGTTCAGCAACTATGCATGAAAGTATGTGAAAGCCAAGATATATATAGAACTCAAGCTATAAATGTCGATGTTGCAGAGAATATTGACATAACCGCTGAAATAAAATCAGTACTAGATATGCATACCGGTAGATTTACAAAATTCCTTATGGATTTTAGCGCTGGATTTCAACCAACAGAACTAGAGCTATATAAATGGATCTTATTCACTTTAATTACTATTGATGAAAAATTCCTTATTGAGGGTTTGCCGATCCAAGCTATTCGGCGCCAAATAAATATTTCACACCCAAAAAGAAACGAAGTTTCATTAAAAAAATTATCTGGCGCACTAAATAAATCAGTTGACCTACAATTACAGAATCGCACTAAGCCAATTGTTTTCGAATATGATTTAACTCGGTCTAGACTTAAGGTTGTAGACAAGTCATTTCTACTGTGGAAGCAATTCCAAGACACGTCGGAGCTACTTGATTATATTGATATTAAAATGACCGAGCTTGAGCTAATGCAAGAATAGAAACGCCCTTTATTCTTTACCCATAACATTAGGTCTGTAAACCATATAATATACATACACCGGCCTCAGGCCGGTGTCTTCCTTCTCTTGAACAGCGCTTTAAAACTTGCGCCCCCGTTGCCCCGTTTCTTGGTAAAACTCCGAGTGGTGCTGAGTCTACTCTGAAACCGGCAGCTCCTTGAGCAGACTAATCCCGCCCCCCGTAATAGTCGCTCCTTGGCGCACCTTCTCAGCCAGCACCTGTTTCAGCTCCCAGGCCAATGAGTCGGCAGGGACTGCACGATCCCGCAGAAACACCCTCACCTCCGCCTCCATCTCACATACCCGTAGAGACACCTGGCGGCCAACTGGCGCAGCACGGGGGACAGGATTATTCCGCAGAATGACGCCCCTCACCTCCGCCGGCCGCGGCGCGAACTGTCGATCGGCATCCTCTCCGAGCTGCAGCACCGCCTCGCGGATCTGCTGAGCATTGAAGCCCTTAAGCAGACTCCCCCACGCCAGCGCTACGCCGCGGGCATTGCAGTCCAGCAGGTTGGAACTCGCAGGCCAGAGCCCGGCCATCAGCGGCAGCAGCTCCTCAGCCAAGAATACCGACATGCGAGCACTGACCTGCAGCGCGTCCCCTGGTGCACTCATGGAAGTTGTCTGGTTAGAGCGGGCTGCTGTCGTCATAGTCCCCCCTCCCCGACTCTCTCAGAGCTTGTGCGGCCTGCTGCGCAGCCTGGATGTTGGCCAATGGCTTGCGCTGTGCTGCTGTTCGGAACGAGCTGGCCGCCCGGCGTATCCAGTTACGCCAGGTCTTTTCCCAGTCCAGCTTGACGGCCTTGGCACCGGGCAGCGCCTGCCAGTAATCGGCGAACGTAGCCGCCTCCATCAGGATTCGCTCCCTGGGGAGCCCAGTCTCCTGGATAGCCCACCTCCCCCACTCACCTGGAAGCCTCCAGTCGTTCGGCAAACGGGTACCCCGTCGCGGGGTTTCACTTGCGGGTCGATTTTCCCCCTGGGGGGATACAGGGGGGATCTTTGGATCAATGACTGGTTCTAAAGAGTTACTGATTCTATGTGCATCTCCTGCACCACCCCCTAGTGCAGCTCCTGCACTACCCTGGTGAATCTCCTGCACCTCTGGATGTGCAGCTCCTGCACTATCCAAAGTCAGCACATAAACATTGGACCTCTTTCCTTTGGGACCGACTCGGGACTCCTTTGTCAGAAGCCCCACTTCACACAATGCATCGATATGGTTAATCACTGAGCGTCGGGATATCTCGCACTGATCTGCAATGTGTTGGTATGACGGCCAGCACTCACCGGTATCGCTGGCGTTATCCGCCAGCTTGATCAGCACGAGCTTTCGCAATGGGTTTCCCACTTTGATGCTCATGGCCTTGGCCATCAGTAGCATGCTCATGCCGCCACCCTCCCTTTCTTCTTATCCGCCCTCGCCTGCTGACGCTGCTTTTTCTGGACTAGCTTCGCCATGCGCTTGGCAACGCGCAGACACTCCGAGAACACAGCCCCCTTGCGGAAAGCTGGTGTCTTCTCGTAGTGGCTCACGGCCTCTTTGCAGGCCAGGTGGGTGGCCTCATCGGAAAATCCGTCAGCCAGTAGGAGCAGGCGTACATTGCGATCGATGAACTCTTTAGGATGCATACGCCACCTCCTGCTCGGTGTACTCGCAAGCGGGGCACTCATAAGCGTTATCGTCAGTGCCGGATCGCAGTTCACAGCCATACTGCGGGCAGTGATCGAGATCGTGTTGCAAGGGGTGTCCCCCATGGTCCATGGTTGGATTGGTCATTGGTCAGGTCCTGGTTCGAAACGCCCGCTGGTCAGGCGGGCAGATAGTGGTTATGCGCTGGGTTGGGCCTCTGCACGCTCAACTGTGCGGGTCTGCAGTTCGCGGGCCAGGCGCAGTGCCTGCCGATCGGTACCGGCAGCATGGGCCGTTGGTATCAGGGATGTATCCAGTTCAAGCGCCAGTTCGTGGATCACGGCCTTCAAGATGATGTTGTCGCGATCGCTGACGTGTTGTGATGCTGGGCGTGGCGGTCTGATTTGCGTGGTCACGGTGTTACCTCCCGAGAACGAAATTGATGAGTTTTTGCAGGGGGCGCAGCGGGCGCTCCTCGTTGTATGCCGCCTCATCCTCAGGGGTGAACTGCAGCAGGCCGCGCTCAGGCAGGCCGGATCCATCCAGAATTTCCTCGACAGTCACGGGTGGGTATCCCTGCTCAATGAGGTTCCGATTGGCCCGTTTGACGGCTCTCGCCAGGATCAGGGGTTCGTGCTGTGATATGGCTTTGAGCAAGATCAGCAGCGAGGTGCGAGCGAATGCGGTTTCGGTCATACCACACTCGGCACCGACTTCTTGCCATACTCGACGCTGAGCCGGGTTGCCGCGCACTCGCAGAGGGGAAAGGGTGCTCAGATTCTCATGATCTGGCTGTGCAATTCGTCCCATCGGGTTGGTCCTCTATTGGTAATGGTTCAGGCCGGTGGTCAGGCGGCTACCTTTGCGTCCTTGTCGGCATTGGTGTAGTCGTTAAATCCGAAATCAAGCACCCCATTACTTGCCCTGACAAACAGCGCAGCGGCTTTCGGGGATACAATTCCCCCGTTCTTTTTTCTCCAGTCGTTAAAGCAAACTCTGTTGTAACCGATGGCATTAGCGGCCTTTGCCGCACTGCCAAAAAATTTGATTGGCTCGTTGATGTGCATGGTTGGTCCTCTTGTTTGTACCAATCAATACTAGTAAGAACAAACTAACTAATCAACAAAAACAAATCTAACCACTGGCGGGGCATAATGGAGTATGTTTGTTGAATCTAACGAGATGGTTAAATCGATGTCTTCCTTTAACGAAAGACTCAAGCAACTGATGGAAGAGAAAGGCCTCAAGCCGGCAGACCTGGCGAGAAAGACAGGCCTATCTAAGCCAACGCTGAGCGCCATTCTCAACGGAGCCACCACCGACCCGAGGATCAGTAGCGTCCTTGGTATTGCAAGGGTGCTTGGTTGTGACCCGATATGGCTTTTTGTTGGCAAGGCCAGCGCCGAGTTTGCATCGAGCACAGAGATATCGCAGGTACCGATCTGGGATCTGGCAGCGCTTGAAGGCCAGCCCAGTGATGCGATCCCGCTTATCAATACCGGTCGCCACTTGGTTGTTGAGGATGGCGGACACCTGTGCGCAGTGGTTGCAGCCAACGATGATCTGGCTGGCAGCGGCATTCACAAAGGCGACTTCATTGTTATTGATATGACCCCGGAACAGCGCAAGCTTGAGTCTGAGGATATCGCGCTGGTTCGCCACAATGGCAAGGCTTTGCTGCTTAGAGCCAAGAGTGCACTGGATGGGATGAACCTTGTTGTGGATGATCCGCACTTCGGCTTCTTGAAGGCCAGCGAAGCAACAGTGCTCGGCAAGATGGTCGAACTGAGGCGGGCATAACCCACCACACCATAAGCAGATAGCCCGCCCATTGGCGGGCTTTTTCTTACCCGCAGATCGGAGTTCTGTGCGGCATTCGCTCATGAAGTTAAATTTTTCTTACCACCCCATTGCATTGTTAGTTATTCCTTCTTATTATGGGTTCGGTAAGTTTTGCCTAACGAGAGATTCGAAGCGTGAGGTAAAGCGAACCAAGACCGGTAACAGCAAGGGGCAGCGTGGAAGGCGGCCAATCGTGGTGAAGTTCTTGGTTAATGCCACACGAACGGTGAGAGCCCGGGCCGGAGACGTAACCGGCAACTTCGGAGATTCGGCAAGCGGTATGCCACCTCGTTTGGAATGAGGGCTTCACAGGCTCGATACCTGTATCTCCGACCAATTTAGACAACCAGCAATCAGGACCCAGCCCATACCAGGGCAAGCGCCTGACCAGCGCGTAAGAACGACAAAGCCCGCACGAGGCGGGCTTTGAAGGACCGGGTACCACCCGGTCGTAGAATGCCGGGGGACCAACCCCAGCAATCAGGACCTCGACCAGCCAAAGCCAGTGAGTATCAGCGAGGACCAACTCGCCAACAGGAGTAAATGTACCATGACCAAGAGCATTTTTTCCAGAGCCGCAAAACGCGCCGACCAGATCATTGCCAGTATCGCTGACCGACTGAACGGAAATGCCGCCCGCCGCCGCGCTATCAAGCAGCGCCTCCATGTGGCAATGCTGGCAACCGAACAGCACCATATCGTTGCCGCCCGAGCAGCCCTGTTGCGCACCACTGGCTTCACCAAGCACAGCGCCCTCCTCCACTGGCGCGCCGATTTCCACCGCCACTCAGTCTGATTTCTCGGGTCTCGCGCTTCCCTGATAGCGCCGTAGCCAAAGCCTCTTTTTCAAGCACCGCAAGGATGCTTTGGCTTCGCTCACGCCAAATTCGGCTGAGCTCGCTCTTTAACAGTCTGGAACCGGCTCACAACCACGAATCCCAATGCCGGTAGGGATGCGCCGATAACCCGTCAATTCGGAATGCGGCGTGTGAATGTGAACGGATCCCGGCTTACGAGCCGGTATCCCAAGGCGGCTCTAGTGGAGCTGGCAACACCATAGCGTCGAAGCTGTGGCCGCCTTCGGATAACCACCGAAAGGACCCCGACCATGACCACCGAAACCGCCGTGCTGGCCATTTTGGACAGCAAAGAGACTGAGGCCAACGCCAAAGCTGAGTGGATCGCCGAGTGGGTTGAGAACAACCGCCCACTCTTGCAGGCAGGCCTGCTTGAAACAGACCCGGCAACCTTATTGGGTGAGCTCGGCAGCGACCAGCACCGCCAATACAACCAAGCCATCTGGCTGATGATGCACGACGGCGAGCAGACGCCACTGATGCAGTTCATCCAGCAGGTGGTGGATGCTGGGCTGACTGACCTCGCCCATGACGCTTGGGGCTATCACCTCGCCGCCCTGCATGACGCCATGAGCGACGAGCAGTGGGAGCAATACCAAAAGAGGATCGCCGCATGAATGCAGCCGTTGATACCAGCCAAGCCGTTCCGCAGGGCCTAGTGCTTGGCCTCTCCAATGAGGAGTACCACTCGGGACCAGGGATCAGCAAATCCCAGCTCGACGACATTGCCGAGAGCCCAGCCACCTACATCTGGCGCAAAAGTGCGCCGGTTGACGAGGAAAAGCTCAAAGCGCTGGACATGGGTACCGCCCTGCACTGCCTGCTGCTGGAGCCGGAAGAGTTCAAGGATCGCTTCATTATCGCCCCTGAGTTCAACCGCCGCACCAACGCTGGCAAGGAAGAAGAACGGGAGTTTCTGGCCAACTGCGCCGAGCTGGGCAAGACCATTCTCTCCTTCGAGGATGACCGCAAGCTGCAGCTGATGCGCGAAAGCGTGTTTGCCCACCCTGATGCCCGCTGGCTGTTGGAGCAGGACGGCATCTGTGAGGGATCGCTCTACTGGACTGACCGGGAGACAGAAGAGCTCTGCCGCTGCCGCCCAGACAAGAAGCTCAGCAACTTCCCCATCCTCGCCGACGTGAAGAAGGTGGACGACATGGCCCGCTTCGAGCGCCACGTTGAGGAGTTCCGCTACCACGTCCAGGACGCCATGTATTCCGATGGCTTTCGCGAGATTTACGGCGAATTGCCTGACTTCATCTTTCTGGCGGTCAGCTCATCCATTGAGTGTGGCCGCTACCCGGTACGGGTTCGCCCGCTGGAGTCTGAGTGGAAAGAGTCAGGCAAAGACCTCTACCGCCGTGACCTGCAGAAATTCCACGAGTGCCGCGTCAACAACGACTGGCACGACCTGATACCACTTACCCGCCCGGCATGGGCAAGGAGAGCAGCATGAGCAACATCACCAGTATCAAGCAGCAGGCGGTCGAGAACTTCACCGCCCAGTTCCCTATCCTCGTCCAGCGCGGCATTGACGAGCCGACCTGGAACGCCCTGTGTAACACCATCTACCCTGGCGCCAACCCAGACTCGGTTGTCATGGCCATCGACTACTGCAAGGCCCGAGGCCTGGACATCCTGCTCAAACCCGTCCACCTCGTCCCCATGCAGGTCACCGATGCCCGCACCAAGGAAAAAGTATGGCGGGATGTGCCGATGCCCGGGATCGGCATGTACCGGATCCAGGCTGACCGCTCCGGCAACTACGCCGGCGCCGACGAGCCCGTGTTCGGACCAGATGTGACCGAGGAGTTCCAAGACCCCTACAACCAGAACGCCAAGATCAAGGTCACCTACCCTCAGTGGTGCAAGTACACCGTCTACAAGATGGTGAATGGGCAGCGGGTGGCCTTCCATGCCCTGGAGCGCTGGAAGGAAAACTACGCTGCCCAGAGCAGCAAGACTGAATGCCCCAACGCCATGTGGCGTAAGCGCCCCTATGCCCAACTCGCCAAGTGCACTGAGGCGCAATCCCTGCGCAAGGCATGGCCAGAGATAGGCAGTGAGCCCACCGCAGAGGAGATGGAGGGTAAGGAAATCATCATCAACGAGATCCCTAGCGCCCAGCCGCCCCTGAGCGTTCCCTCCAAGAGTCGAGCCTTGGATGCAATGCGCGGCCAGCACACCGCTCCGGTCACCCTAGACCACGAGCAGGCTGCCGAGCATGAAGCGTCCGCCCAAATTGACCACGCCAACGCCTACGCCGACCACTGTGCAGCCATCGAGGGGGCCAGTGATACGGCTGAGTGGCAGCAGGCCTATACCAGCGCCTGGGCATGGGCCAGCGAGACCGGCGATCACGCCATCATCAGCGGCATCAAGCAGATCGCCGGAGAGCGCAAGCGCCAAATTGACCAGCCGCAAGCATAGCCACCACTTCAACCAATCCAGCCCGCCAACCAGCGGGCTTTTTTATTGAGTAAGGACCCCCCCATGACCGAACAAGCCAAGACTGACACAGCCCAGACCCAGCTGGTTGTCATCGAACCCAGCGCCGCCGTCACCCTGTTCACCGAAGGGGATGGTATTGACGCCATGCTGGCCGACATTCGCAAGCAGGCTGCAAGCCTGGTGCCTGATGTGACCACCACCAAGGGGCGCAAGGAGATCGCCAGCGTCGCCTATGCAGTGGCCAAGACCAAAACCTATTTGGATGGCCTCGGCAAGGACTTGACTGCCAAATACAAGGAAATCCCCGCCCGCATCGACGCCAATCGCAAGCTGATCCGCGACACCTTGGATGCCCTGAAAGACGAAGTGCGCGCCCCACTCACCCAGTTTGAAGCAGCAGAAGCTGCCCGGGTTGCCACCCTGCAAGCACGGCTGACTCGCCTCAATGAGCTGGGGGCATCTGCCAGTGTCGAAATCGCAGCCGCAAACCTGCAGGCCATGCTGCAGGAGGTCGAGCAGACCGCACTGGACGATAGCTGGCAGGAGCTGCTGCCCCAGGCGACCGTGGCCAAGGAACTGGCCACCAAGCGCCTTGGTGAGACGCTGGACGAAGCTGAGCAGGCTGAGCTGGAGGAGCTACGCAAGAAGCAAGCTGAGCAGGACCGCATCGATCGCGAACGGCTGATAGCAGAACAAGCAGCAGAGCAGGCTCGCCTTCAGGAAGAGAATCGCCAGCGCCTGGAACGTGAGGCAGCTCAGCACCGCGAGCAGGAGGCACAGCGCCAAGCCCAGGTAGCCCGTGAGCGTGAAGAGCAGGCCCGGCGCGATGCCGAAACCGCCGAGCTGGCCCGCCGGCAGGCTGAGGCCAACGCCAAGCGCCAAGCCGAAGAGGCCGCCGCCCGCGCCACCGAGATAGAGCGCCAGCGCATCGAGCAAGAACAGCGCCAAAACGCTGCAGAAAATGCCCGCAGAGTGGCTGATCGCGAGCACTGCGGCCGGATCCACAGCTCCATTTTGATGGACCTGATGGGCCTGGGTATTGAAGAGGATAAAGCAATCAATCTCATCAAGCTCATCGCCAGCCACAAGATCGCCAACCTAGCCATCAACTACTGATCACCCTGAAAGCCTCCAACGGGGCCCTTCAATTCCAGAGGACCAACCATGACCGACACTATCGACGTCACCCCGACCATCGACCCTAGCAATACCACCGTTCAAGCCATGTTCGGGGCTGTGATCCAGCAGAAGATCCAGAGCGGAGCGCTGGAGCAGGCGCTTAGCAAATACGCCGACAAGCTCATCGACGACTGCGCCCAGGATGTCCTGCGAAGCTATGGCGACGTTGGCAAAGCAGTAAAAGAGGCGCTTACCAAGGCCATCATGCCGAGCATCGACAGCATTGCCGACTTCCCCAGCTATCACGACTTCGTGACCAAGCGCCTGCGCATGGCAGCATCTGAGTTCTATGACCAGCGGTTGGCTGAGGTGCTGGACAAGGAAATCAGCGAGATAATGAGCGAGTTGCCGGAGGAAATCACCTTGTCATGGGTGATCGACGCAGTTCGCAAATCAATCACCGGTTATGGCGAAGGTGAGCACATGGGCGAGGAGATGACGCTCATCATCGAAGACTCATCCTATGGCTATCGTCACATCTACATCGGCAAAGAAGCGGATATGAACAAATTCCGCTGCGAGTATCAGCTCGACCTCGATAAAGAGGGTTGCATTTACTCCATGAAAATCGACGAGGATGACGTTAAAGCCAAGAAGTGCGTTGGCCCATTCTACGGTGCTGAGCGCAAGCTAATGGCCGCCTACGCTATGAAGGCTAAGGTAAACCTGGATCAGGGGGAATACCCGCACAACTACGACCTCGTTATTGAAAGCTGCGACGACTAACTGACCAAAGCCCGGCACTTGCTGGGCTTTCGCTTTACAACAGGACCCAGAACATGACCACCGAGCTGAACCCCAGCGAGGCAACCAGCCTCGCCCTGAATACACTCACCAGCCAGATCCGCAACATCCTCCTGATGCCGGACGGCCCGGCCAAGGCCGCCATCGGCAGCTTTGAATCACTGCTCACCGCCAACCTGACCATGATCAGCGAAGCCGCCAACGCCCACATAGACGAGTTCAACGGGCTGATCGACCAACTGGAAGCCCGGGATAGCGAGCTGAATACCCAGGCCGCCCTGGTCGGCGACCTGCGCCACCAGGTTGCCGAAGCAGAGCTGCGCATCGCTGACGCACAGAAAGAAGGCACCACCGAGCTGGAAGCAAAAGATGCTGAGCTCTACAAGCTGCAACGCGCCCTGAACGACGTTCAGACCAAATACTGCGCCCTGCAATACACCAGCCGCCAGCTCGAGCGCCAGCTGACCGACCTTAACGCCATGGACCCGGCCGGCATGAAGCGCCGCATCAAGGAGAAGAACGAGCTTCTGGAAGAGCAGCGCACAGCGATCGCCAAGCACAAGAGCAACGAGGCAGCCTACCGCGCGGAAGTGTTAAAGCTGGAGCGCCGCATCAAGGAACTGCTGGGCGCCATCAACGAACAGGATCGTGAGCTGGAGCGCCGTCACACCGTCATCATGGAGCTGGAGAGCGCCCGCGCCGCCAAGCTGGTCTGGCACAAACACCTCGCCAACACCTACAAGGGCGAGGATGGCACGCTCTGGAACGTCTACCTGGTGGATCACGGTCTGAAATCCAACCTCCCCTACCTCATCAACGACCTCAACTGGAAGCTGCACGCAATGAAGTCCGATGGCTCCGGCTGCTCAGTCATGCTGAGCCAGTGGATGAATCCCATCTACCCGACGCTCTATGGTGCCGGGGTCCCTGACGAAATGACACGGGACATCTTCGCCTTCATGCAGGAGGCCCTGGAGCAGAGTCACCCCCACCTGCAGCCCCGCACCGAATGGGCCAAGACGGTCAGCATTCACGAATGCGGCCTGCCGCCGCGCACCATCAAGCTGCTGATCGATGCCGGGATCGACACCCTCTACAAGGTGATGAGCCACCAGGGAAACAAGTTGGACAAGGTCAGGGGGATCGGCGAGAAGCTGATCGGCCAGATCGTCTACGCCTGCGAGCTCAAGGTGAAACTGTGGGAGGAGCAGTTCGCCGCCAGCCAGCAGCCTGAACAGCAAAAGGAGGCGGCATGAGCCTCTACCGCCACAGCGGCATGGTGCAAGACCGCAAGACGAAACAGCTACTCCAGCAACGCCAGCAAAAACGCGACGAGATAGAGCGCCGCCAGCTTGCCAGTCAACTCGGCATCGACCCCAAGGAGGTGTGCTGATGGCCATCCTGATTGATAGCGGTACTCCTGCCAGCGACAAGAACTTCTGGGCCACCACCTGGGAGTGCTTTGCCGATGCGCAGGTGCTCTACGGTCGAAACTTCGAGTGCGATGTCGCCGCCGAGCCGCTCACTGCCAAGTGCAGCCGTTACTTCACCAGCCACCTGCTGCTGGATAAGTTGCTGGACTACCGCACCAGTGATGATGTTCGCGCCCAGATGCGCGAGGCAGAGCTGGCTGGCACGGTCTGTATGGGTATCGACAGTCTCAACCTTGACTGGCCCGAACACTGGTGGTGCAACCCGCCGTTCGACCTGAAACCCGAGTTCATCACGCAGGCCCGCCAGCAGCAAGCCAATGGCAGGCCCGGGATGATGCTGCTGCCATATGAGCCACTAACTACATGGTGGCGCCGCTTGCTGGCCGAGGGCGTGCTCATCTACGAACCGGACGGCCGCTATCAGTTCTACGAGCGCGACGGCAAGACCAGAAAGAGCGGAGCGAACTTCGGTTGCGCTCTGATTGCATTCCCCACGATGAAGGCGGGCGCATCCCCTCGCATCCCCTTTATCCGTGGGTGTGGCGCCAGACAGGCAGCCTGATACCCACCAGATACTCACCGCCTCAATCACAGATTCTGTTGATAAGTCGAGGAACCCCATGAAAGCCACTGAAAACCCCTACTGCGGCGCAGTAGTCATCGGGTTGGGCGTAGTCATGCCCCATCCCAAGCAGCCCGACAAGTTCGTCCTGCCCGGCGGTATTACCTGCGATCGGCAAACAGCCGAAGAGGCAGCCCGAAAACTTCACGACCTGCAGGCAAAGAAAGCCCGCATCTAACCCACCAAAGGACCCGACCATGTGGTTTAAAAACCTTCAAGTTTACCGTTTCACCCGCCCGTTCGAGTTGACCGCCGAACAGTTGGAAAGCCAGCTGGAAACCCTCGCCTTCACCCCCTGCGGCAGCCAGGACATGTCTCGCTTCGGCTGGACCCGGCCGCTCGGCAAGCTCGGTTCAACCCTGACCCATTCCGCCGACGGCCAGATCCTCATCTGCGCCCGCAAGGAGGAGAAGATCATTCCGCCAGCCGTCATCAAAGAGGAGCTGGCAGAGAAAATTGAAGCGATCGAGTGCGAGCAGGGCCGCGCCCTCAAGAAGAAAGAAAAGGAGGCACTCAAAGAGGAGTTGCTGCACACCCTGCTTCCTCGCGCATTCAGCCGCACCGCCAACACCTTCGCCTGGATCAACGCTGCCGACGGCCTGCTGATGGTCGATGCCTCATCGGCTAAGAAGGCTGACGACGTGCTGGCCCTGCTTCGCAAGTCCATCGGCAGCCTGCCGGTGGTGCCGGTGGCGCTCAAGAACCCGCCCGAGATCACCATGACCGAGTGGCTGAGCGAGGGCAATCTGCCCGCCGCCTTCGCGCTGGAAGATGAAGCCGAGCTGCGCAGTGCCATGGAACACGGCGGCATCATTCGCTGCAAGCAGCAGGATCTGATGACGGATGAAATCAAGAACCATCTGGCCAATGACAAGCTGGTGACCAAGCTGGCCCTCAACTGGGGCGAGACCCTGAGCTTCGTGCTGGGGGACGACCTCTCCATCAAGCGCCTGAAATTCAGCGAAGAGCTGCGCGAGCAGAACGACGACGTCACCAGTGAGGATCCTGCTGCCCGTCTGGATGCGGACTTCGCCCTGGTGACCGCCGAGCTGGCCCAGTTCATCCCAGCCCTGTTTGCCGCCTTGGGTGGCGAGGAGGCACAGCTATGAGCAAATCAGCAGCACGCATGCAGCTTGGATTCTCTCCATTGAGCAAGACCATTCAGCTGGCAAAGATGCGGGACGTAAATGGCGGTCGCCTGCGCGTTGGTAACGACCAAGGGCGAGATGTCACGAACGAGGCGGCCCAGATGGTGTGGCAACTCGTCATGGCAGAGGGCGGCGAAATAGCGTGGAACCTGGATGATGGCAGCCAGATGGTGCTGAAAGCTGGAAAGGTTGAACCAAAAGCAGTATGTACAACTGAGCCTCAAGGAGGTGAGTCGTGCGCTACCGCGAGCCCATCATCCAGCCCGGACTGACCCGGGAAGAAGCCACCGATGCGCGGGAGCGCTACCTGCGCATCAACCCCGGCGCCCGAGTCACCATCGACAGCCAGCCAGATAACCCCCAGCTCAAGACCCTGATAGCCCACCTCCCCGTACTGCCGTTCCGGCAAGCCATGGATCCCGGTTTCATCGGTTACCGGGGGTGGCGATGCTGACTGACCCCAACAAGCAGGCCGCCCTTGAGCAGGCCCTGCACCAGATAGCCCAACTCCAGGCCAGCCAACCAGCTGGCCTTTCTGTTTCCACGGCAGATCCCCGCACCGGCTTTCGCTGCAAGAGCATTGAGCGCGAGCGCCCACGCGACGTGTACCGGGCCCAGTGCCCCTACGTCGGGATCTCGATCAGCATGAAGGATGTGAAATAACGATGAAAATCAATCTCAAAGGAAGCCGAACGCAAGTAACGATCAATGGCAGAGTATTCACCGGGCGCAGCGTGTCCATCGACAATGGCAAGGTGATAGTGGATGGCAAGGAGCAGGACGGCCAGCTGGTCGGCCCCGTATCGGTCACCGTCAACGGCGATGTCGAAGTGGTGGATAACCCAACTGGCACAGTATCGGTAAGCGGCTCGGTTGGCACGGTCAAAACGATGTCCGGAGATGTGCACTGTAAGGATGTGTCAGGCTCGGTCTCTACCATGTCCGGAGATGTCACCTGCGGCACCATTGGCGGCTCCGCATCAACCATGTCTGGCGATATCAACCGCCGCTAACCCATCAAGCCCCGGCCAGTCCGGGGCTTTCTTTTGGAGATGTCCATGAATATTGATTTGGATAAGCTGCTGGAGCTGGCTGGCAGGGCCACGCCAGCGACATGGAGCACAGACGGGCACACCTGCGTTAACGGTGATCATGGCCTGCTCGCAGACACCTGCTTTGCAAACGATGCGGCATTCATCGCCGCCGCCAACCCTTCCGTAATCACCGAGATGGTGAACATGGTTAAGGACTCCACCCAGGCCTGCATCGCCGACGTTCAGGCCGAACCCGAGTTTCCCGGCGAAGCTCCACCCGAGCTGATGAAGTACATCCGCCAGTGCATTGAGACGAAGGATGAGCAGCACCTTCTCCATATGATGCGCATGGCCGTGACTATCACCAAAAAGGGGATTCAGGAGCGTATTGCAGCCCGCACCGGGATCGCCATTGAAGGTATCTTTGGTCAGGTGGTACGTGACCGGTGCAGCTGCGGTGAGCCCATCAGCGTCGAGCTCAACTGCCCGCGCCGCACCAGCAGAACCGACAAAAAGCGCCCCTTCTACCCAGGCCAGGGACTTCCAGAAGGGCTGGATCCGCAACGCTACAGCGAGCACGGCTCCAGCGTGTTCCGCTGCCACAAATGCGGCGAACCGGTTGATAAGACAGTGCCATCTGCGAAGTACGAAAAGGTGGAATGAATAATGGCAAAAATCTATATAGCTGGGCCGATGACTGGCCTGCCCAACTTCAACCGCGATGCCTTTAATGCCGAGGCGCAGCGCCTGCTTGGCCTGGGGCATGTTGCACTCAACTCGGCGATCATGACATCAGTCCTTCATAAGGAAACTGCGTGACAAAGCAACAGGCAGCCGGGATTGCAATCCTGACCCTCAATGTGCTGGCCGCCATCGTGGTGGCCGATCTGTTTGTGAAGGGGTGAGCGAATGCCTCGAGTTGTGATTGATGGTATCGAGTACGCACCAAGGGCTGAGATTCCCCCACTGGCAGAAGATACGATCATTAAAGCCCTCAAAGAGCTGGTGAGTCTCCACTACTTCGGTGATTGGCATAAGGCTAGGGGCAGGGTTTTTAACGCCATCGAGTACTTGTCGCCAGAACTGGCCGAGCTGGTATCTAGTGACCCACTGGCCGCTTATGAGCGCCTATCGCCACCAGATGAGTAGGGCGAATAACGGCCCTTCCTTCAATCCAATTGGCGCCCCATCCTCAAGGACAGGAGGGCCACGCCATGCAACAACTTCAACTGACCATCGACCAGGACAGCCAGCTACTTAACGACCTAGTCAGCACAGTGCGCTCCCCCACCCTTTCCCGATCGGCCAAGCTCGCCGAGATCGGTCGCATCCTGGCACACTTCGATCTGCCTATCGAAGCACCCAGGGTAACCGGCCAGCTCTGGAGCGCAACCGAACTGGGCAAAGAGTTGGGGGTCAGCGCCCAGGCCATCGGCAGGTTAGCCAACCAGCACCAACTCAAACGCCCGGCGTTCGGGGAATACCGCCTTGACCAAGCGGTGAGTAGCAGGAAACAAGTCGAATGCTTCCTCTACAACCGAGCGGGCCGGGATGAAATCACCAGATTGACGAGGACCAACGAGCATGAAAAACCAGCTAGTCGTAAGCGATCAGGAGATCGAGCAGCTTACGGGGTACAAGCTACCATCGAAACAATGCAAGGCGCTGGAGAAAGCCGGGATCCGGTTCCTGCGCCGCCCTGATGGCCGCCCATCCACCACGCGAGAGTGGCTGACCGGTAGCGCAAGCCATCACCCTGCAAACAATGATCGCGATAACGGCTTTAACCTTGAGGCGCTTTCCTGATGGCAAGGACAAGATCCAACCCAGCAGACAACTGGTTACCACCACGTTGTTACATCAAGGGTCCTAGCATAGTGTTCCGCCCCGTAGGGGGCGGTTCAATCAAGGTGTGCGCAGCCACAGTAAAGCAGTCAGAAGTCTGGGCCGCATACGAAAAACTGATTGACCAGCGAGTGGCCACGCACACAGTGGCTGCCATGATCGACGAGTTCTTCCTATCTGCAGATTTTGCCGATCTAGCAAAGAACACCAAACTGGACTATCGAAAGCACAGCAAGCCGGTGCTACTGGTATTCGGAAAAATGGCGGCCGACGCTGTAGAGCCGAAGCATGTCAGGGCATACCTGGACAAACGAGGACTCAAGAGCAGGGTGCAGGCAAATAGAGAGAAGGCTTTTTTATCCCGGGCGTATCGCTGGGCATATGAACGAGGGCGGGTAAAAATCAACCCATGCCAAGGAGTAAGACAGTTCAAAGAGAAAGCGCGAACCCGCTACATCACAGACACGGAATACCAAGCTGTTTACAACCTTGCCTCACCCATGATCCAGATCGCTATGGAACTCTCTTACCTCTGCGTGGCGCGCAAGGGGGACGTTCTTGTCATGCGCTGGGAGCATGTACTTGATGATGGAGTGTTTATTCAGCAAGGGAAAACAGCAGTCAGGCAGATAAAGATGTGGTCACCCAGGCTCAAGACGGCCATTGAAGCAGCCGGCAAGCTGGCGAAACACAGTATTGCAGGGTTCGTATTGTCTAAGCCGGATGGGCAGGCTTATACCAGCAATGGGTTTGATGCTGCTTGGCGCAATACAATGCTGCGGGCAAGAGAGATAACAAAGATGCCGCTCGACTTCACCTTCCACGACATCAAGGCGAAAGCAATTTCAGATCTGGGTGGTTCAAGTCGGGATAAGCAGCAGATAAGCGGACACAAAACAGAGGGGCAAGTGCAGGTGTATGACAGGTCTATCAAGCGCGTGCCTACGGTGGAAACAGCCAGAAAAAAAGTGGCTGATATTCCCTCGGCATATTCCCCCGATATTCCCCAAGGGGTTAAGGGTGGGAGTGGAAGCTAGGTAAGTCTTTGATTTAAATGGTGCCCGAGGCCGGAATCGAACCGGCACGACGCGAACGTCGAGGGATTTTAAATCCCTTGTGTCTACCGATTTCACCACTCGGGCACCGCAACCGGTATCAAGTCCGCGTGGCGGGCTTGTCTATATGGAGGCACGTTCCGGAGTCGAACCGGACTAAACGGATTTGCAATCCGCTGCATAACCGCTTTGCTAACGCGCCATGTAAAAGAGAGTTGGCTCTCTATTGTCTGAATTTGGAGCGGGAAACGAGACTCGAACTCGCGACCCCGACCTTGGCAAGGTCGTGCTCTACCAACTGAGCTATTCCCGCATTGGTCTGGCTGACTGCCTGACTACGAGGACGCATTCTAGCGATGTTCCTCGCCCAGTCAACCAAAAATGTTTAATACCCTGATCGTTCGGGTGTTTTTTACCCTTTCACTGCACTTTTACCACTCATGATCGTTTCCCTGCCCCAACGACGGGGAAACGATGCTTTATGCCAGGCAGACACTAGAAGCGGGAGTGGTAGGTCAGATCGCCCCAGGCGGCCTTCATGTACTGGAACATGGACCAGAAGGTAAGCACAGTGGCCACATAAAGCAGCACGTAGGCGAGCCATACCATCCAGATGTCGTACTGCCAGATGAGGCCGGTGAGCGACACCATCTGGATCATGGTCTTCCACTTGCCAATCCAGCTGACAGCCACCGAGGAGCGTTTGCCGAGCTCGGCCATCCATTCACGCAGGGCGGAGATGATGATCTCGCGGCCAATCATGGTCATGGCGGGGATGGTGACCCAGATGGTGTTGTAGTGTTCGACAATGACCACCAGCGCCGCCGCCACCATGATCTTGTCGGCGACCGGATCGAGGAAAGCGCCGAAGGCGGTGGACTGGTTCAGCTTGCGGGCAAGGTAGCCATCAAACCAGTCGGTCGCAGCCGCCAGAATGAAGACGAGGGCTGCCGCCAGATAGGACCACTGATAGGGTACATAGAACAGGATGACGAAGACGGGGATGAGCAAGATCCGAAAAAACGTCAGCAGGTTAGGAATATTTGTCATTATTTTCAGCCACTTCTTGTATGCCGCTACATGGTAGCCCCAAGCCGATCACGGATGCAACCGGACTGGCGCCCGCCTTGGTCTATTAATCCATCAACAACCTCAGGATGCGGGCCATTATGGCATTTGCGGGCCCCCTGCGTCACGGCTCTTGTGCATCCCGAGGCGGGATTGCGGCCACGATTCAGAGCTAATTGGATGAGCTGGGTTGAATGCCGAGTGCTCTGAGCCCAGCCCCCCGGCTCAGAGCGAGTGCAGGGCATCATGAATGGACTGGGCCAGCTCCTGGCTGATGCCGGGTACCTTGGCCAGCTCATCCACCCCGGCCTTTTTCACCTCCTGCAGCCCGCCCAGATACTTGAGCAGTGCCTGACGACGCTTGGGCCCCACCCCCGGAATATCCTCCAGAGTACTGGTGGTGCGGGCCTTGGCTCGTCTGGCTCGGTGGCCCGTGATGGCAAAACGGTGAGATTCATCGCGAATATGCTGAATAAGGTGCAAAGCGGGCATATCTGCCGGCAAGTGCAGCTCTTCGTGGCTCTCCCCCATGATCAGAGTCTCCAGCCCCGCCTTGCGAGTCACCCCCTTGGCGATGCCCACCAGCAGCGGGTATTTGCCGCCGAGGAACTCCAGCTGACGGGCCAGGATCTCCTCGGCGCGGCGCAATTGGCCGAGGCCACCGTCGATAAACAGCACGTCCGGCACCTTGTCCGGCTCCTGCAGCTTGCCAAAGCGCCGCTCCAGCACCTGCTCCATGGCGGCGTAGTCATCCCCCCCCGTGATGCCGTCGATATTGAAACGGCGGTATTCCGAAGAGAGCGGCCCCTCCCGGTTGAACACCACGCAGGACGCCACGGTGCGCTCCCCCATGGTGTGGGAGATGTCGTAACACTCCATGCGGGCGATGGGATGCTCCAGCTCCAGCAGCTCCTCCAGCTGGCTGAAGCGGGCCGTGGTGGTGCTCTTGTGGGCGAGGCGCGAACGCAGCGCCGTCTGCGCATTGATGGAGGCAAGCTTGATGAAGCGGGCCCGCTCGGCGCGGGTACGGCTCACCACCCGCACCTTGTAACCGGCGGTCTGGCTCAGGGTCTCGGCAATCACGCTCTCGTCCTCGAGGGCTACGTCCAGCAACACCTCGCTCGGGATCTGCCTGCCCCCCTGCCCCGACAGATAGAACTGCAGCAGGAAGGATTGCACCACCTCCTCGAGGGGCGTATCGCTCGGCACCTTGGGGAAATAGCTACGCGAGCCGAGCACCTTGCCCTGACGAATGAAGAGCACATGGATACAGGCCGCGCCTTGCTCAAATGCCACCCCCACCACATCCAGTTCATCGAGCACGTTGCCACTCACCGACTGCTGCTCGGTCACCCGGCGCAGCGCCTGGATCTGATCCCGGTAGCGAGCCGCATCCTCGAAGCGCAGATCGCCGCTGGCGGACTCCATCTTGCCCACCAGCTCCCCTATCACCTGCTGATTTTTGCCCGCCAGAAACAGCTTGGCCAGCTCCACCTGCTGGGCATATTCCGCCTCGCTCACCAGCCCCGCCACGCAAGGGCCAGCGCAGCGTTTGAGCTGATAGAGCAGGCAGGGACGGGTGCGGTTGGCATAGACAGCATCCTCACACTGGCGCACCGGGAAGATCTTCTGCATCAAATGCAGGCTTTCGCGCACGGCGCCGCCCGATGGGTAAGGGCCGAAGTACTCCCCCTTCACCTTGCGGGCACCGCGATGGACGCCGATGCGGGGGTGCTGGTGCCCTGTGATAATGATCCAGGGGTAGGATTTATCGTCCCGCAGCAGCACGTTGTAGCGCGGCTGGTACTGCTTGATGAGGTTGTGCTCGAGGATCAGCGCCTCTGTCTCCGTGTGGGTCACCATCACCTGGATATCGGCGATCTGGCGTACCAGGGTGTGGGTCTTGATGCTGTCGACCCGGGTGCGAAAGTAGGAGGCGAGCCGTTTTTTCAGATCCTTGGCCTTGCCCACATAGATGACGGTGCCACCGCTGTCATACATGCGGTAGACACCGCTCTGGTGAGTCACGGCACTCAGAAAGGCCTTGCTGTCAAAAAGGGGCTCGGGAGAAAGGGTCATCAGCTACTCGGCTCAACACAAAGGGGCGAAAACGATAGAGATCAACATCAACGGGGAGAGCATACTGCGCCAGGCCAGCGACATGCAAAAAGGCGGCACCCGCCGCCTTTTTGACTCCCCGCCACCCGCTTACAGGGTGTCGGCGTCCAGCATGCCATAGCGAATGGCCAGATGGGTCAGCTCCACATCACCGTTGATGTTGAGTTTGCTGAACAGGCGGTAACGGTAGCTGTTGACCGTCTTCGGGCTCAGGTTCAGCTGCTCGGAGATGTCGGTCACCTTCTGGCCCTTGGTGATCATCATCATGATCTGCAGCTCGCGCTCGGAAAGGGACTTGAAGGGATTTTCATCCGCCGACGCAAACTGGCTGAGGGCCATCTGCTGGGCGATCTCCGGGGAGATGTAACGCTGGCCCGAGTGCACCAAGCGAATGGCGTGGATCATCTCGTCCGGGGCGGCGCCCTTGGTGAGATAACCGGCGGCACCCGCCTGCATCACCTTGGTGGGAAAGGGATTTTCTGAATGAATGGTCAGCACTATGATGCGCACATCGGGCCGGATCCGCAGTATCTTGCGGGTCGCCTCCAGGCCGCCGATGCCCGGCATGTTCATGTCCATCAGGATCACGTCTGGATGGTGCTGACGACAGAAGGTAACTGCAGCTTCCCCGCTCTGCACCTCGCCCACCACCTTAATCCCGCGGACATCTTCCAAAATGCGTCTTATCCCTGTACGCACCAACTCATGATCATCGACCAGGAATACATTTATCACCCAAACACCCCGTTTTTTATCTCGTTATATGCCAGTTAGGGTTAACACGGCGTCTTGCATCATAACCAAACTCGCTGGTTTGGCAAACCATGGGCGGGAAAAGTTTGAAAGTGCTCATAAATGACGTTTGTAATCAAATAATTATGTAAGGATTCAACACAAAAAACGGCGCCCGCAGGCACCGTTCAGAGTCACATCGGTGGTGCTGGCATCAGTTCGCCAGCAGCGCACGCACCTTGTCCAGATCGGCCTGGGTATCCACCCCAACCGGCGGTGCTTGCAGCGCCTGGGCCACGTGGATCTTCTCCCCGTACCAGAGCACCCGCAGCTGCTCCAGCGCCTCAACCTGCTCCAGCACGCTCGGTGCCCAGTCCACATAGCGCTGGATAAATCCGGCGCGATAGGCGTAGATGCCGATATGACGCTGATAGTGGCCGCCAATCTGCTCGTGGCGCCCAACAGCGCGATCACTGGCAGCAAAGCGATCCCTGTCCCAGGGAATGCAAGCGCGACTGAAGTAGAGGGCGTAACCATCCTTGTCAGTCACGACCTTGACCGCGTTGGGATTGAACGCCTCCTCCACATCCACGATGGGCACCGAGAGGGTAGCCATGGGCGCCGTCGCAGCGGCCAGGTTATCGGCCACCTGACGTATGATGGCTGGCGGAATGAGCGGCTCATCCCCCTGCACATTGACGATGATGGTATCGCTGGCAAAGCCGTAGTGGCGGCACACTTCCGCCAGACGCTCAGTGCCGGACTGGTGATCCTGCGAGGTCATGCACACCTCAAAGCCTGCGAGCGCGGCGCAGGAGGCCAGCGCGCTGCGTACCCGCTCGTCATCGGTGGCGACGATCACCCGATCCGCACCGGATTGCAGGGCCTTTTCCACCACGTGCTGCACCATGGGCTTGCCATGGATGTCGGCCAGCGGCTTGCCCGGCAAGCGGGTGGAGGCGTAGCGGGCAGGAATGATCACCACGAAACTCATGACGGCATCTCGTCGCTATTAAGATGACGGGCGCGATTCTCCAGCAGCACAGGGATCCCCTCCTCCAGCGGATAGGCCAGCTTGTCGAAACGGCAGACCAGCTCGTGTACGGCCTTGTTGTAGTGCAGCTTTCCCTTGCAAACCGGGCAGGCGATGATGTCGAGCAATTTGATATCCAGTGCCAAAACGAAACTCCTTCAACGATGTCGAGCAAGCGACTATCTCGAGCGGGCCAGGATGCCGGGCACGCTATGATGTCGAGCCATTAATAGTCTAAAAACGTGAGCCAACTCGCGGCTCCTTCCACTCTGTCGAACGTGCCATGATGTCGGACAAGCCAGCATGCCGGGTCATGCCACCCTTCAGTGTTCAGAGCCGGCAGCGGGCGCCCTTGCCAGATTCAATTTCTGCAACAGACTGTCGAGCAAAGAGGCAGGCAACTCGGCACTGACCGGCAGATACCACCAGTTTTCCAGCGCAAATCCCCGACACTTGACCGCGTCTTTTTCGGTCATCAGCAGCGCCCGCTCGCCGAAGCGGGCGAGCAATTCATCCCGCTCAAACGCTTGATGATCCGCATAACCGACGCTCTGCTGAAGCTCATAACCAAGACTGGTCAGAGTGGCGAAGAAGCGGGGGGGATGGCCTATACCGGCCAGGGCATCCACAACGCGGGGCAAGGGCCCGCTGGCGGGCACGTCATCGCGCACCCGGCGCGGCACATCGGCCACCAGCCGCATGGGATACTCCCCTCTGGCTGGCGTACCGCCGTTGCAGAGGATGGCATCCACCCGTTTAAGCCGGGTCACGGGTTCGCGCAGCGGCCCCATGGGTAGCAGGCAGGCGTTACCAAAACGGCGTACCCCGTCCACCACCACCAGTTCGATGTCGCGTGCCAGTCCATAGTGCTGCAGGCCGTCATCTGTGATGATGATGTCCACCTCGCCACCTTGTTCCAGCAGACGCACCGCATCGGCCCGCTTCGGTGCTACCACCACGGGACAGCCACAGCGACGGGCGATGAGCACGGGCTCATCACCCGCCTGCGCCGTGCTGCTGTTGGCATCGAGCCGGTAGGGATAATAGGGCGCCTTGCCACCATAGCCGCGACTCACCACCCCGGGCCTGAACCCGCGGGCTTGCAGCTGTTCCACCAGCCAGACCACGACCGGGGTCTTGCCGTTGCCGCCCACCGAGATATTGCCCACGACGATCACCGGCAGCCTGGCCCGATAGGCCTTGAACCAGCCACGCCGATAGGCGACGCGACGGGCACCGCTGATAATGGCAAACAGCAGGGCAACAGGGGCCAGCAACCAGCGCCAGCGGCTCTGGCCATACCAGAGTTGCTGCAGCATTAGCCCTTGTTACCCGCAGCAACGTTACCAAACTGGATGGCGCGCAGCTGGGCATAAGTGCCCTGGTTGGCCATCAGGACTGCATGGTTGCCACGTTCGACAATATGACCCTCGTCGATCACCAGGATCTCGTCCGCCTTCTCTATGGTGGAGAGGCGGTGAGCGATCACCAGCGAGGTGCGCGCCTTGCACAGCTCGTCGATGGCAGCCTGGATGTGACGCTCGGACTCGGTATCGAGCGCCGAGGTCGCCTCATCCAGCAGCAACACGGGGGCATCGCGCAGCAGGGCACGGGCAATGGCAATACGCTGACGCTGACCACCGGACAGTGACGCTCCGTTCTCACCGACCACGGTCTCGTAACCCAGCGTCATCTTGCTGACGAACTCGTCGGCATGGGCAATACGGGCCGCCTGCTGGATCTCTTCCAGGCTGTAACGCTCTTCCGCCGCATAGGCGATGTTGCTGGCGACCGTGTCGTTGAACAGGTGCACGTGCTGGGAGACCAGAGCGTACTGTTTGCGCAGCTCGCTCAGGCGGTACTCGCGAATATTGACACCATCCAGCAGGATCTCGCCCTGCTCTACGTCGTAGAAACGGGTCAACAGGCTGGCGATGGTGCTCTTGCCAGAGCCGGAGCGCCCCACCAGGGCCACGGACTTACCCGCTTCCACCTTGAAGCTGACGTTGTTCAGCGCTGGCATGTCCTTGGTCGGGTAGGTAAAGGTGACGTTGCGAAACTCGATCTCGCCACGGGCGCGATCCAGGGTACGGGTACCGGTATCCTCTTCCGGGGAGGTGTCGAGCAGACCGAACAGGCTCTGACAGGCAGTGATACCGCGCTGGAACTGGTTGTTCACGTCGGTCAGACTTTTGAGTGGCTTGAGCAGCATCATCATGGAGGTGACCATGACGGTGAAGGTACCCGCAGTCAGGGTCGCCTTGACCGAATCTATGGTGGCCACGTAGAGGAACACGGCCAGGGCAATGGAGGCCACCATCTGCACGATGGGGCTGCCGATGGCATCGGCGGCGACCATCTTCATGGTCTGCTGGCGCATGCGGTTGCTGACGCAGAAGAAGCGTTTCTCTTCGACCTGCTGGCCACCGAACATCAGCACCTCTTTGTGACCCTTGAGCATCTGCTCGGTCGAGGTGGTGATGTCACCCACCGCCTGCTGGATGTGGCGGCTTATCTTGCGAAAACGACGGCTGATGAGGCCAATCAGAATGCCCACCAAAGGGCCCACCACCAGGAAGATCACCGACAACTGCCAGGAGTGCCAGAACATAAGACCGAGCAGACCGACCACGGTTGCCCCTTCCCGCACCAGCGAGACCAGCGTTGAACTGGCGGCAGAGGAGACCTGGCTGGCGTCATAGGTCACCTTGGCCAGCAGGTTGCCGGTGTTCTGGCGGTCGAAGAAGCTCATGGGCATGGCCATCAGGTGGCGGAACACCTGCTGTTGCAGTCGCATCACAACATGGTTGCCGACCCAGGCCATGCAATAGTTGGATAGGAAGGTAGCGCAGCCACGCAGGGCAACGATGCCGAGCACGAAGAAAGGCATCCATTTCAATACGTTACTATCATTGCCATTGAGGCCCTGATCGATCAGTGGCTTGATGGAGTAGACGAAGGTGGTATCCACAGCGGCATAGCCCAGCATCCCTATGATGCCGCCGACCAGACCCAGCTTGCGATCCCGGACATAACCGAGCAGACGCTTGAAAATGGGCCAGCTGTCTTGTGAGGTTTCTTGTTGCATGAATAGCCGTTAATAAGGGAAATGACGGGGTATTCTAGCCAAAGCTTGGGCATCCACCAAGCACCGCCATCTCGAGAGCCAGAGTCATAACGGGAAATGACGGATTAATGCCCTCGCCAACACTTGCGCATCCACCCAGCATCGCCATCTTGACAGCCAACACCCGGTTCCATACAGAGGGAGATGATGGATTATTTCCTGACCGGCTTCGGGTCAGCGGCCCCTCGCTGCTGCGGGTCCGGGCGGGACATGGCAGAGGGTGACGTGGGCCAGCCCACGGGACGCCACCAGGCGCCGCCCCGGCGATACCAGGGACCATGGTCGCGCTCGGCGCGAATGCCAAGTCCGTCAGCCAGAGGTTCAACCAGGATGGCGCCATCCAGCCCTGTGACCCACTGACTGGCCTGCCGATACCGGGCCACCACCTCGGGACGGGGAAAGCCCCACTGATTAATAAATCCTGCGCTATGCACCACATAGCGGGCATTCACCGCCGTGACGAAAGCCGGGGTGGACGAGGTCCGGCTGCCATGATGAGGGCTCACCAGCAGAGTACTGGCCAGCTCGCCCCGATCCAGTGCCAGCAGACGGCGTTCAGCCTCCTGCTCTATGTCCGCGCTGAGCAGGATGCGCCGGTTGCCGTCGCTTATCTGCAACACGCAGCCATCGTTGTTGTGGCCACGCCCCGGCTGCTCGGGCCAGAGCACGACAAAATCGAGCCCCTGCCAGCGCCACCGCTGGCCACGACGGCACAAGGTGGTGATCTTGCCAAACTCGAACGAGGAGAGCTCATGACGCACCGGTAGCGCCCGCAATATCGCCCGGCGGTTGCCGGCATGATCCCTGTCCTTGTGGCTGATGATGAGATAATCCAGCACCTGCACATCGAGCCGGTTGAGCACCGGCAGGATAGCGGCATCCGCCATGTTGTAGCCACCGGGATAACGATCCCCGGTATCGTAGAGGATACCGCGCTCCCCTCGGGTGATCAGCACAGACAAGCCCTGCCCCACATCCAGCACCCGCATTTGCCAGCGCACTGGCGTGGGCCAGGCAGCGAGCAAAAGGGCCGCGACCACAGGAATAAGTAGCGGGCGAGCCCCCGGCACATGCCAGGCGCCCCAGAGCAGGGTCAGCAGGGCGCTCACCGGCATCACCCAGCCCGGCACCGGCCACCAGAGCTGCCACTGACTGGCCAGTTGCGTGAGCACCCACAACACCCACTGCAACCCCAGATCCGCCAGCCAGAACAAGCCGTGGGCCAGCCAGCCCCAGAGTGGCGCCAGCAGGACGCCGATCAGCGCCAGCGGAATGATCCCGATGCAAAACAGCGGCAACGCCAGCAGGTTGAGCAGGAGCGCCAGCGGCGCTATCCCCTCGAACAACGCCAGTTGCAGCGGCAGCAAGCCGATCAGCAGCAAGCCTTGCAGCCGCACCAGACCAGGTTTGGCCTCCATATAACCCGCCGCCAGTAGCAGGGCTACCGCCATAAACGAGAGCCAGAAGCCGGCCGAGTAGAGGGCAAAGGGATCCCACAACACCAGCACCACAAAGGCCCACAACCAGATGCGATAAGCGGGCCACTCTCGCCGGCGCCAGCGCAGCAGGCTCCACACCAGCACCATGATGAGGGCCCGCTCCGTGGCCACCGCAAATCCCGCCAACCAGCTGTAGACAGCGGCAAACAACAGGGCGACCAGTATGGCCCCGCGTAACCCGAACAGCCGCCCCAACCACCAGCCCAGCACAGCCACCAGCGCGATGTGCTGGCCCGAGATGGCGATAATATGGGTCAGTCCGCTGCCGCGAAACAGCGTCCACTGCTCATCCGTGATACCGCTCTGCTCGCCAAAGGTGAGTGCCGACAACAGGGGAGCATGGGTAAGCCCCTGCCAACTGGCGGCGGCCTCAGCCAGCCAGCGCTCTCGCAAGCCCGGCGCGGCGGCTTGCGTCTCGATGATGCGGCGCAGGTTACCGGTGGCGGTGATCCCCTTGCCCAGCAACAGACGCCGTCCATCCATTCCCGCCTCGTTGGCCAGCCCATGGGCCGGTTTAAGAGAGACCACCAGCGTCATCCGGCTGCCCGCCGGCAGCGCGGGCAGGGCCTGGTAGGCGTTGATCCTGACCAGCGGCTCAGGGGTCAGCGCCTGGCCATCAAGGGATGCCACCCGCAGCAGCAGCCGGACAAATTTATCGCCCTCGGGCTCTGCACTTTGCAAGCGTGCGGTTATGATATGGCTCACCTGCGCCTCCAGCTGATCCAGCCAGGCGAGCCGGTACTGCAAACTGACCTGCATCCAGAGGATGCCGAGCAGCAGAAACAGCAGACGCCAGCAACGATAACAGGCGAGGGGGAGCGCGATCAGCAGCATCAGCCCCCCCCATTCCCATGAAGGTAACCATGGCCAGAGTAACGAGGAGCTTGCCCCCAGGGCAAACGACAACAAGCGCAGATCCATGGTGCAAGTATTTAGCAAGGTTTCAATATGCCCAAACGACTCATAAAACGCTGGATGCCTGATCAAGAGAGACTCAAGGAACACAAGCACTTACGGCTGTTCGGCAAGTTGCTGCTCGATGCCAACCTGTGGCATCTCAACCGGCGATCCGCCGCTGGCGCGTTCGCGGTCGGCCTCTTCATGGCCTGGATCCCCCTCCCCTGCCAGATGTTGCTGGCGGCCGGTGGTGCCATCGTCTGTCGGGTCAATCTGCCCCTCTCCGTCGCCCTGGTCTGGCTCTCCAACCCCATTACCATGCCGCCCCTGTTTTACTGCGCCTACCTGACTGGTTGTCAGTTGCTGGGCCAGCCTTCCCAGCACATCAATATCGAGTTCACCCTGGCCTGGTTGGTGTCGGTATTCGAGACCCTGGCCCCGCCCTTGCTGCTGGGTTCACTGGTGCTCGCCTTGCTGAGTTCGCTGATAGGCTATGCCCTGATCCGCACCTTCTGGCGCATCAGCACGGTACGCCAATGGCAAAAGCGCAAGGAAGCGCGGACATGCTGAGCCCGTGGTTTGCCCGTTTCAAGATAGATCCGGACACGTTACGCCAACAGAAGTGGTTCGCCCTGTTTGGTGACCGCCTGCTGGCACCCGCACTCTGGCAGGGGGGAACACGGGCCCTGAGTGGTGCCGTGGCAGCTGGCCTCTTTGCCTGCTGGATCCCGGTCCCCATGCATTCGCTGATCGCCGTTGCTCTGGCGTTGGCCTTCAGCTTCAACCTGCCGCTAGCCCTGCTGGCAGTCTGGTTCAACAATCCGGTGACGCTCCCTTTCATGTATTTCTATGCCTACCGCACCGGCTGCCTGGTGCTGCACAAGACGCCGGAGCCGTTTCATCTCACCTGGTCCCTGCACTGGCTGGAACACGAGGCCATGACCCTGGTTCCTCCCTTCCTGCTCGGCAGCCTCTTGCTGGCGGTGCTGACCGCCGCCAGCGGCGCCGCCCTCACCCTGCTGCTGATGCAACTGGCCAAGCTGGCGCGCGCACGCTGACCGACCCCAGGTCAGGAGGACCCCTCTTGTCCTGACAAGGGGTCTCCTCATGTCCCTCTCCCTTGCCCGTCATGGCCAATCGCCACACCCTCATCACCGGGCGACCGGCCCGGGCAAAACCGTCACCCTGCAGGTACTGGTGTTCTTGTTCAATGAGGCTGACCTGCTGTTCAACGATACCGATGAGGTGCGCACAGCAGGAACGAAAAAACCCGCCAGGGATCCTGACGGGCTTTTACTCTGAGTGCATCCATCTCCGAGTAATGACGGCTCGCTTACAGCACCTTGACGATGGCCTCGCACAGAGGATCGATGTTGGCGCGGGTAATACCGGCCACGCTGATCCGGCCGGAGCCCACGATGTAGATAGCAAACTCGCTCTTGAGGCGCTCAACCTGATCTTTGGAGAGACCGGAGAAGGAGAACATACCGTTCTGCTCGCGGATAAAGCTGAAATCCTGGCTCACGCCGAGGGCAGCCAGCTTCTCTACCAGCAGCTCGCGCATCTCGCGAATACGCACCCGCATGGCCGCCACCTCTTCCACCCACTCGGCATAAAGGGCCGGGTCACTGACGATGGTGGTCACTACGGCAGCGCCGTGTGACGGCGGGTTGGAGTAGTTGGCACGGATGACAGTCTTGACCTGGGTGAAGGCCACGTCGGCAATTGCCTTGGTCGCACTGACCAGGGTAAAGGCGCCGACCCGCTCGTTGTAAAGGCCGAAGTTCTTGGAAAAAGAGCTCGCCACCAGCAGCTCGTTGTGGCACTCGGCGAAGATGCGCAGACCCTCGGCATCCTCTTCAATACCTCGGGCAAAGCCCTGATAGGCAAAGTCAAACAACGGCAGCCAGCCAGCAGCAGCACTCTGCTTGGCCAGGGCGCGCCACTGCTCGGCAGTGGGGTCGATACCGGTCGGGTTGTGGCAGCAGCCGTGCAGCAGCACCAGCTCACCTGGCTGCACTTCGGAAAGCGAGGCCTGCATGGCGGCAAAATCGAGCCCCTTGGTCGCGGCGTCGTAGTACTTGTACCACTTCACGGTCAAACCGGCGGCCTGGAACACGCTCACGTGGTTGGCCCAGGTGGGATCGGAGATCCAGATGGTCTTGGCCAGACCGTTGCGCACCACGAACTCAGCGGCAATGCGCAGGGCACCGGTACCACCCGGCGCCTGGGCCGTCTTGGCACGACCGCTGGCGATCAAGGCGGAGTCCTGCCCGAACAGCAGTTGCTGCACGATGCGGCCGTATTCGATATTGCCTTCAATACCGAGGTAGTTCTTGGTCTTCTCGTCGGTGAGCAGCTGCTGCTCGGCTTGCTTGACGCAGTGAAGGATAGGGGTGGCACCGGTCTCATCCTTGTAGATCCCGACCCCCAGATTGATCTTGTGGCTGCGAGAGTCAGCGCGGAAGGCTTCGGTCAGGCCCAGGATCGGATCCGCTGGGGCGGCAACAACCTTTTCAAACATGGTATTCCCTGTATTCCGTTGAGTTCGTTGGGTGGCAAAGCGGCTTGTTAAACAAAAGCGCTCATCTGGCGAGCGCTTCGTCAACTCTTTATATCATCGTGCTTCATGGGGGAAAACCGCTTTCTCACCAACATCTGCGGCAATATCAACCGACCGCATGCCACTCTGACGCCAGTGCGCACACCTCGGCGGACAAACCACCATTGGACTCAACCAAGCCGCTACAAGCTGCTAACAAAGGCTTGGGGATCCGGCTCGGTTCCCAGGGGCGACCATCACCCAACGGCTGGGCATAGGCCGACACTATGGGGGAAAAAGCAGTTGGCAACCACCAGCTGGCCGGACGGCCCAACCGCTGGGCCAGCGTCAGTGTCCGATCCACCCCGGCAGGATCGAAGGAGGTAAGGTGGCTCCACTGCACATTCGGCGGCAGGGCGGCCACTACCTGTTGCAAAGCAACTTGCGCCGCCATGGGCGCCCATACCAGCAAAGTGCCGGGATCAAGGGGCAGCTCGGCAAAGGCGCCGACGCTGTCGGTGGTGATCACCCGCTCGATGTTTCCCTCTCCCCAGAGGATCTTGCCAAGACCCGCCAGGGTTCGCTCAGGCAGGGCCACCTCGCCGAGTGCCTGCAGCCAGGGCGCCGCATCGATCAGGGTACCACCGCAGAAGAACAGGCTGAAGGGCTGCGGCGCACGCAAGCGCAACAGCTGATCGGCGCAGAGCCCAATGCCCTTGTCCTCGAAATCGATCTGCTCGTTTGGGCTGAACGTTGCCCCTGATTTGCGATAGAGCGCCGCCAGCACCCGTTCGTTGACCTGCTCGCCCAACTGCCAGCCCTGAGCGTGCAACCACTCCTCGGGCTCGGGGGGAGCGGTGGCGATCTCGGCCAGCATCAGCTCGCGGGTCAGATAGCGCCGACCGGCAGGGGTCAGCTCATAGCTGTGATTGCCAAGGGCGAGCAGCAACTGGTTGTCCTTGAGCAGGCCCACCAGCGGCAGATACTGGCGAGCCCGGATCACCAGGGGGGAGTGATCCAGTAGCTGGCGGGCCAGTTCCCGCCAATGCGGGTGACTGAAGTCAATCAAGCGTCATCCTCCCCTGTTTGTCGAACGTCCTTCAACGAGTTGAATAATCTAGCGATTCACTGGCAAAGAGCCAAGGACAAAAAAGAGACAACGTGAGCTGGCGCAGCATCAACGCGAGGAAAAAATACAGAGCAATAGAAGAGAAAAGAGGCGGGGATAGATAAAACAAAACGGCCAAGCAAGCTTGGCCGTTTATCAACTAAATCAGCACTAGGGCTAGATTAGAAGTTGTATTGCAGGGCAACAGTCCACTCGTCGTCCAGATTGTCGATACCCTGGATTTTGTACTCGGTGTACGCCTTCAGCTTGGAAGTGAAGTTGTACTGAACACCCAGCAGGAATTCATCAACCTGGTCTTGGTACTCTGCGCCAGCAGCGCTGGAGTTAACCTTGACTTCTTTGAAGTTGTAGCCAGCCAGCAGGGTCCAGGCATCAACGTTGTAAGAAGCGGCCAGCTCGTAACCACGGCCCTTGTCTTTGTCACCACCAGTGGAGCTGTCATAGCTCAGGTCGCCGCGGGTGAAAGCACCGGCGAAGTAGAAACCGTTGATGGCGTAGTGTGCGCCCAGTGCCCACTCTTCCTTGTCACCGGTATGGTTGTTTGAGGTGCTTTCCAGGTCGGAATAGGAATAACCAGCGTTCAGACCCAGACCGAAGTCGAAGTCATAGCCAGCAGCAGCGGCATAACCGTAGTTACGCTTAACATCCGGACCATAAATGGCAACTTCTTTGATGCCCTGACCCATGTCAGTCACTTTGACGGCTTTGTCATCATTGGTCTGATAGGAGAGCTTGCCCTTGAAACCACCAATGGCGTTGGAGTAGATGATCTGGCCTTCTTGACGACCGTCGTAGAAGTTACCTACGCTACCCCATTCATTGAAGATATCGGTCGCTTCCAGCACGTCGTAGAACGCGGTATCAGTCTGACCGAAGATGATCTTGCCGTACTGGGTACCGTCGAAGCCAACATAGATATGACGGGAGTCAAACTTGTTGTCGGAGTTTTCAGCAGAAACTTGCCACTCGGTCTTGGCGATACCGGACCAGGTGTTGTTCAGAGCAACTTTACCGGACCAGCCCAGACGGGAGGAACCAATCAGCTCACCATCAACGTTTTTGTAGCCAGAAGCGTCATCAGCATCAGCTTTGTTGTGCTCACCGTAGTAGTTAGCCTGAACACGGCCGTATATGTCAAAAGTGGTACCGTCTTTGTCATAGATCACTGCAGCGTTAGCGGCAGATGCAAACAGAGCCGGGATAGCAATAGCCAGAATTGTCTTTTTCATAGTTTCCAATGCCTACTGTAATTAAACACTAAGTTGTTGTTATTCCCTGTGTTAGCGATGTTCTTTGCATCACTATGCGATCGAGACTAGCACCGGGTTTTCCAATCCGCAATGAAAAAACTTGGAACTTTTTACGAAAAGCATGGTCATAGCGGAAAATTTGTGACCTGAATCGCACATTGTTTGCACCTTTTGGGAAAACGTTTACAGCGATAATGGCTGGCTTTAGTGGCCCATTCTGGTGAATTATCGCTCAGTAACGAGGACTCGCCTTATAGATAGAAGAAGATGTCTGATCTGTGCGTTGCACCATGCCTCGACCCGGGTTGGCAGTTACGGGTATCCTGTCCTTCTTCACCCCCCGCAACGGTCTTTTCTTTCATGCTGTCTACCCGCCTCAAAGCCGCCATTCGCAATACCTATCGTCAAATCGCCGATGGGTTACCCGGTTTTGTGCCGCGCAAAGAGCAGAATTTTCTGGTGGCGGAGATCGCCAAGACCCTGACAGGGGAATATGACAAGCAGCGTCGCATCCTGGTGGCGGAGGCAGGCACAGGCATCGGCAAATCCCTCTCCTATGCCCAAGGCGCCATCCCGGTGGCGCGCCTGACCCAGAAGAAGCTGGTGATCTCCACCGCTACCGTCGCCTTGCAAGAACAGCTGATCCACAAGGACCTGCCCTTTTATCACCGCCACAGCGAGCTGCCGTTTCGTTTCATGCTGGTCAAGGGGCGTCAGCGCTACTGCTGCGAACATCTGCTGGAGCAGGCCGCCAATGGCGCCGAGATGGCTAACTTCGAGTTCAACTTCGAGGCGCTGAGCAAGCACAAGCCGTCAGATTCTGACAAGGAGCGTTATCAAGCGCTGTGGCAAGCCTATACGGACGGGAAATGGGATGGCGACCGGGACAACTGGCCCAAGCCCATCCCGGATCTGTGCTGGGATCGCATCGCTGCCGACCGCCACACCTGCAACAAGGCGCTGAGCCATCATCAGCACTGCCCCTTCCACCGCGCCCGCAACGACATGGATGCAGCCGATGTGCTGGTGGTGAACCATGCCCTGTTGCTCTCCGATCTCACCATGGGCGGAGGCATCATATTACCGCCCCCCGATGAGTGTCTCTATGTGCTGGACGAGGCTCATCACCTGCCCACCATAGCCCGGGATCACGGCGCCGCCTCGGCCAGCGTCAAAGGCTCCCGTCGCTGGTTGGAGAAGCTGGTACAGAGTGCCGGCAAGCTGGCCAGGACGCTAAACAAGGACAGCCTGCTTGATCCGCAATTGAAGCTGCAGGATGCGCTGGCTTCCCTGCAACCGGATCTGAAAGCGCTTGAGCAGTGGCTCGGCGCCAACGACCGGCTGTTCAATGGTGAGGCACACTATCGATTCGCCGAAGGGGTGCTGCCAGACCCCCTGCCCATGCTGGCGGAAAACCTGAAAGAGGCGAGCAAGAAGGCGCTGCGGGCACTGGACAGGATGCAGGGCGCCATCGGCGAGGCGTTGAAGGATGGCGAGATCCGGCGCAAGGAGGCCGAGCCCCTGCTAGCGGAAAGCGGTTTTCACCTGCAGCGGCTGGAGAGTTTCTGTGCCCTGTGGGAGATGCTGGGACGCCATGTACCCGAGGGCAAGACCCCGCTCGCCCGCTGGATGGCCAAAAGCGACGATGGCGACATCTGGTTGCACGCCTCCCCCATCGAAGTCGGGTATCTGCTGGAGGAGTGGCTCTGGTCCAGGTGTCTGGGCGCCGTGCTGGTGTCGGCCACCCTCACAGCCCTCTCTTCGTTCAGCTATTTTCGCCACCAAGTCGGGCTGAAAGAGCACGACGGCACCCGCTATCTGCGTTTGCGCTCCCCGTTTGACTACCAGAAAGCCGAACTCTATCTGCCCAGAATGGAGCATGAGCCCAGCTCCCCCGCCTTCACCCAGGAGCTCATCAGTGCCCTGCCCCGCCTGCTGGCAGGCAAGGAGGCGAGCCTGGTGCTCTTCTCCTCCTACCGGCAGATGAACGAGGTAGCGGTGGGACTGCGAGCCAAGGGGCTCTCCTTGCTGGTGCAGGGAGAGGCCTCCCGCAATGCCCTGCTCACCCTGCACAAGCAAAAGTGCGACGGCGGCCAGGCCAGCATTCTGTTCGGCACCGGCAGCTTCTCGGAGGGGCTGGACTTGCCTGGCCACTACCTCACCAACCTGGTGATCACCAAGCTGCCTTTTGCGGTGCCCAACTCGCCGGTGGAAGAGGCCACCGCCGAGTGGGTCGAAAAACGGGGCGGCAATCCCTTCCTGCAGCTGACGGTGCCGGAGGCTTCCCGCAAGCTCATTCAGGCCTGCGGCCGTCTCATTCGCAAGGAGGCGGACAGGGGCCGGGTCACCATACTCGACCGGCGTCTGCTGACCAAACGCTACGGCAAGGGGCTGCTCGATGCGCTGCCGCCATTCAGCCGCCGGATTGAATAAGGTCTTGCCCCCTGCGGGAGAAGATCCGGCTGGCCCACACCCCTTTTGATACCCAGAAAACGGTGGGTTGTCGGGCCAATACCTGGCGTCATAAACGCCTATTGCTGCCCTTGGGCAAACCTGTAAAAATGAGCCCCTGTTTTTCAGTGGGCACTCGCCTGACTGTTCAAGGAGATGAAATGAAACTGACTGTTCTGGTGCCGGCTCTGGCTGGTCTGTTGTGGGCAGGTAGCGCCCTGGCCGATGCCCAATTGGAAGTCACCAACCCCTATGTCGTCCAGCTGATCGATGGTCAGCCCATCAATCCCAAGCTGCTCGACAAGTCCAGCACCTACCCCATCAAGGCGGGTGATCATCAGCTGGTCGTCGCCTTCGAAGGCAATTACTCCAGCCGCAGCGACATCAAGCTGGTGACCGCCGAGCCGCTGGTGATCAACTTCACCGCCGCCGACAATCAGAAACTGGTGCTGGATTACAAGAAGCCACGCAACGAAACCGAAGCAATACAGTTCGTCAAGGATCAAAAAGTGGTCCTGAAAGACAAGAGCAGCGGCCAAATCGTGGCCAGCGAGCAGTTCGTGCTGCCGAAAGTCGAAGGCTTCCAACTGACCCGTGACTACCAGCAAGAGCTGCTGGGTATGGGCAAGGCCTTCAACCAGCCGACCACGGTCGCCGTCTCCAGCGCCGCCGTCATGGCCGCCGCCAGCGCGCCGGTTCAGGTTGCCCCGAACAAGGCTCAGAGCAACCCGGAAGCCCTGACCCAGCTGCAGAGCTGGTACAACAAAGCCGATACAGAAACCCGCAAAGCGTTCCAGATCTGGGTCATCCAGCAGCAGTAAAGGCGCAGTGAATGCCATCGTGTGCAAGAAGGGGAGCCTGGCTCCCCTTCTTCATATCCGCCGAGTGAGGCGGCGCGCACGCGCCTTGGCTGAAGCCATTGTCCTGGCCCCATCAAGCAAGAGGCAACCCCGGGGTCGCCTCTTGCTTTATGGGGCCTTACTCTTCTCTTGGTTCGACTTGGCTTGCCTCGTCCGGATGGCTCGACACCACCCGGTAACGCTGCGCCAGTCGACACCGGAGTAACGGCTTGATATCTACTTTTGACGCTTTCGGGCGTACTTGCGGCGGGCACGAGCCTGACGCTCATCTTCACGTTCGGCCTTCTCCTTGGCCTTCTGCGCCGCATCCTCTTCGGCCGCCACTATCTCGGCGCTCACCATCTCCGGGGTTTCCAGTGAGATGCGCCCCAGCATGCCGGAGCGGAACTCGTTCACCAGGATCTCGGACGCCTTGTGCAGGTCGGCCAGGCCCCCTTTGCGCATGAAGGCGCGCTGGCGGGCGATCAACTCCAGCAGCTCGATCTCGGTTTCCGGCAGCTCGGCTATCTGGTAGCGGGCCTTGACGCGCTCCGGATAGGCCTTGATGAAGTAATCGGCGGCAAACATGGCGATGTCGGCATAGTCAAATACCGTGTCCTTGATGGCTGCGGTGATCGCCAGCCGATAACCACAGGAGGGCGGGTTGAGCTTGGGCCACAAAAAGCCAGGGGTATCGGTCAGGACGACGTTGTTATCGAGCTTGATCCGCTGCTGGGACTTGGTCACCCCCGCCTCGTTGCCTGTCCGGGCTATGATGCGCCCCGCCAGGGTATTGATCAGGGTGGATTTGCCCACGTTGGGAATGCCCATGATCATGGCCCGCACGCCGCGCAGCTCCAGATTGCGCTCCGGCAGCATCTCGTGGCACAGGGTCAGCAGCTGCTTGATCTTTTCCGGCTCCTGCTGGGTCAGCGGCAGGGCCTTGATCCCCTTCTCTTTTTCCATGTGGGCCACCCACAGCGCCGTGATCTCGGGGTCGGCGAGATCGGCCTTGTTCAGCACCTTGATAACAGGGGTATCGCCACGCAGCTCGGGCACCAGTGGGTTTTCGCTGGAGAAGGGGATGCGGGCATCGAGCATCTCTATGATGACATCGACCTGTGGCATGACCTCGGCAATCTCTTTGCGGGCCTTGTGCATGTGGCCGGGGAACCAGTTGATGGACATATCCGTTACTCTCTGTAGGGGCTGCGGGCGCTGGCTTGCTATGGAACGAGCGGCGGGCAATGGCGGACGTCAGGCGTCGCAAGGGGGCGTATTTTACCTGCTGATGCCCGGATTTGACAGGTCATTCTAGCCCCATGAACGTAAACCCCCAACGCGCGAGCGCCCCTTGCCACCAGCACAAGCCCGCGTTTCATTCGACTGGTCTTTGCAGATAACTGATTGATACAACATAACATCCAAGCCTTGTCTTCACCGGATTGTCATCGATAACCACTAAAAGTGTCATCTGATCCCTTTAGGCTTCGCTCAGGTTTTACAAGGAGCAAACCCCAATGAGAAAAATGGCAGGACTTGCATTGATGATCGGCGCCGCCCTGGCCGCCGGCTGCAACTCCAACAACGACAGCGACACCCCAGAGTCCGGCGCCAAAAACGTCATCTTCTTCCTCGGTGACGGCATGGGCCTCAACACCCTGACCGCGGCCCGCATCTATGGCGTAGGAGAAGAGGGCAGTCTTACCATGGATACCCTGCCGGAGACGGCCTTCATCAAGACCTTCTCCCACGACTCCCAAGTCACCGACTCGGCCCCCTCCATGGCGGCCTACATGACCGGGGTCAAGAGCAACAACGGTGTCATCAGCATGGATGGCGATGCCACCTATGAGAGCGACTGCAGCAAGAGCGCCGGTAAGCCGGTCACCACACTGCTGGAGCTGGCCAAGGCCGATGGCCGCGGTACCGGCGTGGTGACCAGCACCCGGGTCACCCACGCCACCCCGGCCGCCACCTATGCGCACATCTGCAACCGGGATCTGGAAAATGGCATCGCCGTCCAGCTGGTGCCGGGCGGCGTCGGTTACAACGGCACCCTGAAAGAGGGGCTGGATGTGGTGCTCGGTGGCGGCAGCAGCTTCTTCCTGCCCTTGGCCGACAAGGGCAAGCGGGAGGATGGCCGCAACCTTATCAGCGAGATGCAGGCCAAGGGCTACCAGTTCGCCAGCAATCTGGACGAGCTGAACAAGGCCGAGGCGGGCAAACCGCTGCTGGGGCTGTTTGGTGCAAGCCATATGAAATATGACCTGGACCGCCCCGCCAGCGAGCCGTCGCTAGCCCAGATGACCCTGGCTGCCATCAAGCAGCTCAAGGATAAAGAGAAGGGCTACTTCCTGATGGTGGAAGGGGGACGTATCGATCACGCCCTGCACGACACCAACGCCAAACGCGCCCTGCAAGATACCCTCGCCTTCGACAACGCCATCAAGGCCGCCATCGACGAGGTAAAAAAGAGCGATCCCGAGCTGAAAAACACCCTGATAGTGGTCACCGCCGACCATGACCATACCCTGGTGCTCAACGGCTATGCCAAACGCACCGGCAAGACCACGGCTGACAATCCGGGCGTGCTCGGGCTGGTGAGGAACTACGAGACCGGCGAACCGAGCAAGGATAGCGATGGCATGCCCTACACCATCATCGGCTTTGGCAACGGCTACAACCGGGTGGATGGCCCGCGCAGCAACGTCGCCGCGCTGGATGACGCCACTGTCTCCGCCAACGACTATCACCAGGAGGTGGTGGTCAAGGTGGGCGAGCTAGGCAACGAGACCCATGGCGGCACCGACGTCTTCCTCGGCGCCATCGGCCAGGGAGCGGACAGCTTCCACGGCTCACTCGATAACACCGCCGTCTTTGGCAAGGTCAAGGCTGCAGCCGGGCTGTAAGGAGCATTACCATGAAAAGCACCACCCCATACCACAAAACCCTCGTCTGCACCGCCCTGCTCACCGCCCTCGGCTCCTTTGCCCAGGCCCAGGCCAGCGATGCCAAAAACGTCATCCTGTTTATCGGTGATGGCATGGGCCCCACTGTGCTCACCGCCACTCGTCTGTTCAAGGTGGGCGAAGAGGGCAACCTGGAGATGATGAAGCTGCCACGCAGCGCCCGCATCAAGACCTTCTCCAACGATGCCCAGACCACGGATTCGGCCCCCTCCATGGCGGCCTACACCACGGGCGTCAAAATGAACAACGAGGTGATCGCCATGAGCAGCGACACCAAGGCCGTCGCTCCGGGCAAGGATGCCAACGGCAACAAGGGCATCAACAACTGCACCAGCGACAACGGCTCGCCTGTGCCCAGCATACTGGAGCTGGCCAAAGCGGCGGGCAAGTCGGTCGGCGCCGTCACCACCACGGAGCTGACCCACGCCACCCCGGCTGCGACTTACGCCCATATCTGCCACCGGGATGCCGCCTATGCCATCGCTGCGCAGGCGGTGCCGGGCGGGGCTGGCTTCAACGCCGCGCTCGGGGACGGGGTGGACGTGCTGATGGGGGGCGGTGCCAATCACTGGACCCCCTACAGCGCCAGCAACAAGGGCGGCCGTGCCGATGGCCGGGATCTCACCGCCGAGCTGACCGCACAGGGGTACAGCTATGTCACCACCCAGAGCGATCTGGCCAAGATCAGCAGTGGCAAGCTGCTCGGCCTGTTCAGTCCTAAGTCCCACCTCGACTACGAGCTGGACCGCGTCGCCAAGGGGGCGGCCAATACCCAGCCATCCCTCTCCGAGATGACCGCCAAGGCGATCGATCTCTTGAGCCAGAACAGCCAGGGCTACTTCTTGATGGTGGAAGGGGGGCGCATAGACCACGCCCTGCACGGCACCAATGCCAAGCGTTCCCTCACGGATGCGGTAGCGCTGGATGACGCGGTCAAAACGGCGCTGGGCAAGGTGGACTTGAGCGATACCCTGATCGTGGTCACCGCCGACCACGACCACACCATGACCATCAACGGCTACTCCGCCAAGGGCAACAAGGTGCTGGATCTGGTCAAGAACGCCGACGGCTCGACCCAGAACGACGTGGATGGCAAACCCTTCACCACCCTGGTGTTCGGTAACGGTCCCAACCGCCCGGCGGTGCGTCCTACCCTCACCAGCGATGAGGTGATGAGCGACGACTACCTGCAGGAGACCGGCGTCAAGCTGGGCTCCGAGACCCACGGCGGCGGCGATGTGATGCTGTTCGCAGACGGCGCCGGCAGCAGCCGTTTCAAGGGCACGCTCGACAATACCCGCGTGTTCGGCAAACTGCGGGAGGCGCTCGGCCTGTAAGCTGCAGGGGCCCGGATGTCTGAACCCGGGCCCCTGCTCTTTCGAGCGATCAAGCATGATGATGCGATTGTTACTTCCGTTATGGCTGCTTGGCAGCGCCCTCTCCTTTCAGGCTCAGGCCGGGGAGGCCCCCGATCTGGCCGCCCGGATCAGCTATCACGACAGGGTCACCAGCAGCGATGGCATTGCCAGGGAAAACAGCTGGCAAGAGAAGTGGATGCGGGTCGGCAACCAGGTGTGGAGCCAGCGGCTCATCCCGTTGCCCTTGGCACGCGCCTATCACGCCACCCACGATGCCACCCCGGGCCACAAACACTTCACCCATCAGATGGCCGCGCGCTGGGTCAGCCGCAGTGAGGAGGGTGAGCTGCAACTGCGCTACGCCGACAGCTGGCACAATCAGCTGGTGGAGGTGCCGGTGGAAGAGTATGGCCAGGTGGCATTCAAACCCGATTGGGAGCGGATCCGCTACCTCATCAACCCGGCCCTGCTGCAAGGGATGACGCCCCTTGATGAGGCTGCCCCCGAACAGGCGCGCTGGTATGAAGGGCGCGAGGGCAAGCAGCGCACCCGTATCCTCTGGTCGAGCCGTTGGCAGTTGCCGCTGGTGGTGGAGTCGGCAAGCCTTGACGGCTATCGCAGCTACCGGATGACGGTGACCCTCAAGACCTTGCCAAAACAGCTGCCCTGGCAGCAGCTGGAGGGCTACCAGACCCTGGATCTGAGGGATTTCTTCGATTGACGCGCCACCCTGAATGGAGTGAGCAGACTGGCAGTGACGGGATGTTACACTGTGCACTCATTTCCTGATCCGGCCTCCTGTGCTGCTGCCTGCTCTTTCCGGCCATTCAGGCCCATGCCGTTGTGGTCATCCCTCCTTATGTCATCCGCACCTATCAGGGTGCCCCGAGCGGCATGGCTGTATAGGTGCAGGAGGACGCCACCCGCTGCCTCAAGGAGCCGCTGACAATCGAGCGAATGCCGCTGGCCCGCAACCGCATTCAGGACGATTATCAGGCCCCCTGACAACCCTATCAGGATAATTGCCAAAGCAGTCCAGAATGGTTATGGTATCCCCATGAAAGCGTTCATGATTTTTCCAAGCCAGCTCACACCCCGTTGAGCCCCCGCCCTCGCCCCTGACAGCGAGTCGTTCGGGGGCATGCGTTCCCGATCTGTTTTTTCGTATCGACCCCTTTTGCGACCAGCTTGTCTGCCATCCTGGTCATATGACCCATTGATAAGGAATATCTTATGCAAAGACCTAATCTCGTGATTTCCAGCCTGGATCTCGATCGCATCGAACAGCTGCTCGGCAACCACCCGCAGCACCTGGCATTGCAAGAGGAGCTGGACCGCGCCGAGATGCGTGAACCGGCCGACATGCCGCCGGACGTGGTGACCATGAACAGCACAGTACGCTTCAAGATGCAGAGCAGCGGCAACGACTTCTGCCTGACTCTGGTCTATCCGAAAGATGTACAGGGGGATGAGTCCAAAATCTCCGTGCTGGCACCGGTCGGCAGTGCCCTGCTGGGACTGAAGGTGGGCGACAGCATCGCCTGGCCCGGCCCCGCCGGTCGCACTATCCAGGTCGAGATCCTGGAAGTGGTCTATCAGCCGGAACGGGCTGGCGAGCTGCACCGCTAGCCGCCACGGGCACGCGTCGACCCGACCATCACGGGAGACGGCGCGTGCTCTTCCTACCCTGACCCGTGCTGGACGCAACGCCGCCCCCACTCTGATCCCGATCAAGTTTTGGGGCAGAAGCGCCCACCATACTGACCACAATGCGCCCTTCCTCTTGAGCCCGAGCGAAGCGGCAGGTATCTTGTTGGCCGCGCCAGCACCCTGGCCGCAGATTTCAGGCTGACATCATGATAAAGATTGCCCTCATCGACGATCACCAGATCGTCCGTTCCGGTTTTGCCCAGTTGCTCAATCTCGAGCCAGACCTCAAGGTCGTGGCCGAATTCGGCTCGGCCGCCGACGCCCTCGCCGGGTTGCCGGGCAGTGGCGTGCAGTTGTGCGTATGCGACATCTCAATGCCGGATCAATCCGGGCTGGACCTGCTCAAGCGCCTCCCCTCCGGCCTCGCCGTGGTGATGCTGTCGGTCCACGACAGTCCGGCGCTGATCGAGCAGGCATTGCAGGCCGGTGCCAAGGGGTTTCTCTCCAAGCGCTGCAGCCCGGATGAGCTGATCGCCGCGGTGCGCACCGCCGCCCACGGTGGTTGTTATCTGACCCCGGACATCGCCCACAAGCTCGCCTGCAACAGCCAGGATCCCCTCACCAACCGGGAGCGGGAAGTGGCGCAGCTGCTGGCACGGGGGCTGGAAGTCAAAGCCATCGCCGAACAGCTCGGCCTCTCCCCCAAGACGGTGCACGTCCACCGCGCCAACCTGATGGACAAACTGAAGGTCAGCAACAACGTGGAGCTGGCCCACCGCATGCTGGACAGCTGGTGATCCCCCGCCTTGCCAGCTATGTCGCCATCTCGCTGGCGGCCGGCTTCATTTTTGCCGCCGGCTGGTTTTGCCTGTGGAGCATCAGCCTGCATCTGGCGGGATCCCCCATACTGGCGGTGCTGCTGTTTCCGTTCGGCCTGCGCCTCGGCCTCCTGCTGCAAAGCCCGATCGCCTACTGGCCGCCGCTGCTGCTGTGTGAATCCCTGCTGCTCTACTGGCTCAATCAGGAGGTGGGGCTGCCGCTGTGGCCACTGATCCAGGCGGGCAGCCTGCTCACCTTACTGCCGTTGCTCATCGCCCGCCGCCAACAGGTGCGCAACGACTGGCAACAGCTGCTGGTACTGCTGGCCACCGTCACAGTGGCTGCGCTGCTGCAATCCCTGCTCTGGCATCTGGCCGGGGAAGATGGCCTCACCGCCTTGCTACTCACCCTGACCGGCGGCCTGACCCTCACCTCCACCTGCATGTTGATCTGGCACTATCTGACCCGTGCTACCTGGGTACCGCTCGGGCCAGCGCTGGTGGATCAACCGGTGGACTGGCGCTTTCGCCATCTGGTCTGGTATCTGCTGCTGTTCGTGTTGAGCCTCTGGCTGCAGCTCGGCCTGCCGGACTCGCTGGTGCGCTTCACCCCGTTTTGCCTCGCCATTCCCATCATGGCCATGGCCTGGCGCTACGGCTGGCAGGGGGCCCTGCTCGCTACCCTGATGAACACGGTCGCCCTGATGGCGGGGCAGGCCTGGCACGAACACCCGCTGGATCTGCTGCTCTCCCTGCTGGCCCAGAGCCTGACCGGCCTGCTGCTGGGTGCCGGGATCCAGCGCCAGCGCGAACTGAATCAGGCGCTGACCCGCCAGCTCGCCCACAACCGTCAGCTCACCGAGCGGCTGCTGGAAACAGAGGAGAGCATCCGCAAGGAGGTGGCTCGCGAGCTGCACGACGACATAGGCCAGACCATCACCGCCATCCGCACCCAGGCCGGTATAGTGCGCCGCCTCGCGCCGGACAACGCCGGGGTGGGTCAGAGCAGCGCTCTCATCGAGACCCTGTCGCTCGGCATCTACGATGCGGTGCGCGGTCTGCTCGGTCGCCTGCGTCCCCGCCAGCTCGATGACATGAGTCTGGAGCAGGCAGTGCGCGGCCTGCTGCGGGAGCTGGAGCTGGAGCGCCGCGGTATCGTCACCCGGCTCGAGTGGCAGCTGGCGGATGGGGATCTCTCCGATGCCCAGCGGGTCACCCTGTTTCGGGTCTGTCAGGAGGGGCTCAACAACGTGGTAAAGCATGCCAATGCCAGCTTGGTCACCATTCGTGCCCGTACCAGCGGCGAGCTGCTGCAACTGGTGCTGGAAGACGACGGGCGCGGTCTGCCGGAAAATCGCTCGCAGCAGGGCTATGGCCTGCTCGGTATTCGCGAACGGGTACAGGCGCTCGGCGGCGGCCTGCAACTCTCCTGCCTCCACGGCACCCAGCTGACCGTACACCTGCCCAATCGCAAACGGGAAGATCCCCATGACTGACGCGCCATCCCGGGAGCAGACCGTCTTATGCTGAACTTTATGCGCAGTGCGCCGCCACTGCCGCTCATTCGTGATCAGGCCGAGATCGATGCCAGCTACCGTCACTGGCGACTGCATATTCTGCTGACCATGTACCTGGGCTACGCGGTCTTCTACTTCACCCGCAAGAGCTTTAACTTCGCGATGCCGGACATGCTGGCAGACGGCATGCTGAACAAATCCGACATCGGCATGCTGTGGACCCTGTTCTACATCACCTACGGCTGCTCCAAGTTCTTCTCCGGCATCATCAGCGACCGCGCCAACCCGCGCTACTTCATGGGGCTCGGGCTGATGGCCACCGGCGTCATCAATATACTGTTCGGGCTCTCGTCGTCCCTGGGATTGTTTGCGGCACTCTGGGTCGCCAACGCCTTCTTTCAGGGCTGGGGCTGGCCCCCCTGCTCCAAGCTGCTCACCAGCTGGTATTCCCGCAGCGAGCGGGGAGTCTGGTGGTCAGCCTGGAACACGGCCCACAACGTGGGCGGAGCCCTCATTCCGCTTATCGTCAGCACCATAGCCCTGCAGCATGGCTGGCGCTACGGCATGATAGTGCCCGGTGTCATCGCCATTGTGGCCGGGCTGTTTCTCTGCTGGCGACTGCGGGACACCCCGAGTGCCATGGGGCTACCCACTGTGGGGGTCTGGCGCAAGGATGCCATGGAGCTGGCCCAGCAGACTCAGGATGCGGGGCTCTCCCATCACCAGATCCTGCGCAAATACGTGCTCGGCAACCCCTATATCTGGCTGCTGGCGTGCTGCTACGTGCTGGTCTATGTGGTACGCACCGCCATCAATGACTGGGGCAATCTCTACATGACGGAGCAGCGCGGCTTCAACCTGATGAGCGCCAACTCGGCCATTTCGATGTTTGAGGTGGGGGGCTTTATCGGCGCTCTGGTGGCGGGCTGGGGATCGGATAAGTTGTTTAACGGCAACCGCGGGCCGATGAACCTCATCTTCGCGGTGGGGATCCTGCTGGCGGTGGGGTCGCTGTGGCTGATGCCCTTCTTCAGCTATGTGATGCAGGCAGCCTGCTTCTTCACCATCGGCTTCTTCGTGTTCGGCCCCCAGATGCTGATCGGCATGGCAGCGGCCGAGTGCTCCCATAAAAATTCGGCGGGGGCCGCCACCGGCTTCGTCGGCCTGTTCGCCTATATGGGTGCCGCGCTGTCGGGTTATCCGCTGGCCAAGGTGATGGAGATCTGGCACTGGAACGGTTTCTTCGTCGTGATCTCGGTGGCGGCCGGGGTCTCGGCCCTGTTGCTGCTCCCCTTCCTCAAGGCCCAGGCGCCGCGCACCCAGATCCTGAAACCGGAGTAAGCGCCTTGAGGCGTCAGGCCAATCGGCAGATCCGGTGCTTGCCCTTGGCCTGATAAAGGGCGCCATCGGCCGCCAGGGCGCACAGGCTCGACCACCACCATCGTCTAAGTCAGAGCACCTCCCTTTGGAACCCGATTAAATCCTCATCAAACCTTCCCTTGTTGCATAAAATCTCGCTGAGAATGCCCCATAAGAATCCCCTCCTGCGGCCCGCCGGAGGGCGAGTAACGTTTGGCACCACTGAATACGGGGGTTCGGTGTAACAAAGTGTCCCGCCGGCATTTTGGACTTGAACCCGCTCCATTAGATAGATATGTTGTTTTCGTGTGATTTTATGAGTGCAGTCACGGGGAAAAAGCGCCACTAACCTATTGAGTCATCTGGCACAATCGGAAATTGGTACATTTTTCACTCAGCACGCAAGATATGGAATCCCATATGGGGCTTTTGCCTCAACCAAGACAATAATCCTGTCTTACCTGTTGCCGGATGCAGCAGTCTCTTGTGCCACGGAGTCGCACGGGAGCAGGTTCAAGGCTGAACACAACATCGACAGAGACGTCACTTATGATCAAAAAGCTCATTCTATCTACCTTGCTGTTTTGCGGACTGGCCAGTGCCGCACCCGGTTCCACCCTTGACGCCGTGCTGGATCGCGGTGTGCTGCGGGTCGGCTTCGACGCCGGCTATCAACCCTTCGAAATGACCAACAAGCAGGGCCAGTACATCGGCTTCGATGTGGATCTTGCCAAGATGGTCGCCAAGGAGATGGGCGTGAAGGTCGAGTTCGTCAACACCGCTTGGGATGGCATCATTCCGGCGCTGCTGACCGACAAGTTCGATGTCATCATGGGCGGCATGACAGTCACCCCCCAGCGTAACCTGAGAGTCAACTTCGCCGACCCCTACATAGTCGTGGGCCAGACCATAGTCCTGCGCAAGGATAAGGCGGACGAGATCAAGTCCTTCAGCGATCTCAACGATCCCAAGTACAAGATCGCGGTCAAGCTCGGCACCACCGGCGAGCAGGCGGTCAAGCGTCTGATCCCCAAAGCCACCCTGCTGCAGTTTGAAACCCAGGACGACGCCAAGCTGGAAGTCATCAATGGCAAGGTCGATGCCTTCGTCTACGACCTGCCCTACAACGCCATCTTCGCCTCCCAGAACACCGGCGCCGTGGTGCACCTCGACAAGCCGTTCACCTTCGAACCCCTGGCTTGGGCCATCCGCAAGGGCGACCAGGACACCCTCAACTGGTTCAACAACTACCTGCGCCAGATCAAGGGTGATGGCAGCTATGACCGCCTCTACAAGAAGTGGTTCGAATCCAACGCCTGGCTGAATCAGCTCAAGTAACCTCGCAAGGGGCGGCCTGCCGCCCCTTCACGCAGATCCCCACACAATAAATAACTACAACGAGGTTGCGACAGTGCACAACCCAACAAGACAGATGGAAAAACAGCCCAATCAGCTGCTCTGGCACGGCGTCTTTCTGCTGATGCTGCTGGCTGCCGTATTCGGCATCTATAAAGCGGTTCAGTCCGTGGATTACACCTGGCGCTGGGAGCGCATTCCCCAATACATCGCCTATCAGGCAGAGCAGAACAACCTGGCCGAATTTGACGGCACAGTGATCGCCGGCACCACCAGCGCCGAACAGGGCAAACTGTTCCTGCAAAACGATCTCGACCCCCATCAGCGCCAGGCCATTGCCAGCACAGGGATCAAGGTCGCAGAAGGGGATACCATCTTCCGGGGCGATACCCTGGATACCGAACTCACCTGGACCGCAGGCCCCATCGCCTGGGGCGTCTGGGTCACCGTCAAGCTCTCCCTGGTGGCGGGCCTGTTCGCCATCCTGCTCGGCACCCTGGCCGGCCTGGCGCGCCTCTCCCCCAACCCCGCCCTGCGCAATCTGGCGGTCACCTATGTGGAGCTCATTCGCGGCACGCCGCTGCTGGTGCAGATCTTCATCGTCTACTTCTTTATCGGCACCGTGCTGAACCTGGACAGGTTCACCGCCGGGGTCGCCGCGCTGGCGGTCTTTACCGGCGCCTATGTGGCCGAAATCGTGCGCGCCGGTATCAGCTCCATCCACAAGGGGCAGATGGAGGCAGGTCGCAGCCTGGGGCTCACCTCGGCCCAGACCATGCGTTACGTCATCCTGCCCCAGGCATTCAAGCGGGTGCTGCCGCCGCTGGCAGGCCAGTTCATCAACCTCATCAAGGACTCTTCGCTGGTGTCTGTCATCTCCATCACGGATCTCACCAAGGCGGGGCGCGAGGTGGTCAGCTCCACCTTCAGCCCGTTCGAAGTGTGGTTCACAGTGGCCCTGCTCTATCTGGTGCTCACCGGCACCCTCTCTTTCCTGGTACGTCGTCTGGAGGTGAAATATGCGCGCAGCAACTGATCCCATTATCAAGGCAACCGGGGTAGAGAAGTTCTACGGCACCGAGGTACACGCCCTGAAAAACGTCAGCACCCGGGTGGCCGAAGGGGAAGTGGTGGTCATAGTGGGGCCGAGCGGTTCGGGTAAATCCACCTTCCTGCGCACCCTCAACCAGCTGGAGACCATCAACGACGGCAACATAGTGGTCGATGGCATCTCTCTGACCGAGCCGGGTGATGTCAACAAGCTACGGGAAGAGGTGGGCATGGTGTTCCAGTCCTTCAACCTCTTCCCACACCTCAATGTGCTGGACAACATCAGTCTCGCGCCGCAAAAGGTGCGCGGGCTGTCGCGCAACGACGCGCGAGACAGGGCCAAGGCCCTGCTGCTGAAGGTGGGGTTGTCAAACAAGGCTGAGAGCTATCCGTCCCAGCTCTCAGGCGGCCAGCAACAACGGGTGGCCATCGCCCGGGCGCTCGCCATGCAGCCACGCATCATGCTGTTTGATGAGCCCACCAGTGCCCTCGATCCCGAGATGGTGGGCGAGGTGCTGGACGTGATGAAGGGGCTGGCCCGCGAAGGCATGACCATGGTGGTGGTGACCCACGAGATGGGTTTCGCCCGCGAGGTGGCGGATAGGGTGCTCTTCATGGAAAACGGTGAGCTGCTGGTGGATGAGAAGCCGACCGACTTCTTTGACAATCCCCCCTCCCCGCGCCTGCGCCAGTTCCTGAGTCAGGTGCTCTGACGCTGACAGCCGAAAAAAGCAGGAGAGGGAGTCCAGGGCTCCCTCTGTTTTTCCATCCCGGACTTGGCCTGCCATCATAATGGCGCAGGATCCCGCAGCAACACTGTGCCAGGGACCTCGCCCCTGCCAGGTCCCTCACCCATCTTTTTATCACTTTAAAACAGATACTTACCATCATGCTTGCCATGAGTCAGCCAGCCGATGGCAGTGCAATATGCTAATGAAATATTAAATCCATTCGGTATGCTGGAACACAACTGGTCAAACCGGATGCCCACCATGGATGTGCAACTGCTGCTGCTCTACCTCTCCCCGGTCTTTCTGGCCTTTATCGGCTGGGAGATGTGCTATCTACGCAAGCACGGGGCGGCCTTTCCCACCGCCACCTACCAGTGGCGAGACCTGTTCGCCAACGCCACCCTGGCGCTGATGCATCAGGGGGGCGATGCACTGACGGCCATCGCCATCGCTTACCTGTATGACGCCCTCTGGGGCTGGCGCCTGTTCGACATAGAGCTCAATATCTGGAGTCTGTTGCTGCTCTTCTTGCTGCAGGATCTCTGTTACTGGCTGTTCCACTTTGCCAGCCACCACGTGCGCTGGCTGTGGGCCTCCCACGTGGTGCATCACAGCTCGGAGCGACTCAACCTCTCCACTGCCTTTCGCCAGAGCCTGATGTATCCCATCTCAGGCATGTGGCTGTTCTGGATCCCCATGATCCTCATCGGCTTCCCGCCCCAGGCCGTGGTGGCGACCGTGCTGCTCAGCCTGGGTTTTCAGTTCTTCGTCCACACCCAGGTGGTGGGCAAGCTCGGCTGGCTTGAGTGGGTCTTCAATACGCCCTCCCACCACAGGGTGCACCACGCCAGCAACGCCAAATACATAGACCGCAACTTCGCCGGAGTGCTCATCATCTGGGATCGGCTGTTTGGTACCTTAGTGGAAGAGGACCCCGCCGAGCCGTGTCGCTTTGGCATCACCAAGCCCATCCACAGTTTCAACCCCCTCACCCTCACCTTCCACGAGTGGCGCGACATGCTGCGCGAGGCCCGTGGCCTCCCCTGGCAGCAGAAACTGAGCGTGCTGTTTGGCAAGCCGGCTGGCCCCGGCAGCGTCTGAATCAGAACCTTGAGGCAGAGCAAAAATGAGAGCGCCACCAGGGCGCTCTCGTTCATTGCCAGTCACAGACCCAGGTCAGACATGGGCAAATGACCAGAGTGCAGGCAGGAGGCTCACCAGGGTTATCCCGGCCAGCAGTCGCTCGCGACCACTGAGTCGTTCGGCGCCAGCCAGCTGACGGCGGCTATAGAGAAACAGCAGCAGGCCCGGCCCGTAGAGCAGCAAGGAGAGCAGCAGGTATTCCACCCCGGCGGCATAGAGCAGCCAGAGGCCGTAACCGCTCGACACCAGCGCCACCGCCCGCATCAGCCCCCGGCCCTGCCCGCTCTCACTCTTTCCACTGAAAGAGAGCTTGAGCAGAAACAGGCCGATCAGCAGATAAGGCACCAGGATCATGGAGGTGGAGATGAGCAGCAGGCTGGTATATCCCTTGCCGAGCAACCACACCAACAGCAGGCAGCCCTGCACCGTCAGACTGGTGAGCCAGAGCGAGGCGATGGGGGTGCCGTTGCGGTTCTGGCGCCGGAAGATGGCCGGAAAGGCGCCGTGGCGCGCCGCACTGAACGGCACCTCGGCCGAGAACAGGGTCCAGCTCACATAGGAGGCGAGCACAGAGACAATAAGGCCGACACTGATCAGCAGCTTGCCCCAGGATCCCGTCATCTGGGCCATCAGCCCTGCCATGGAGGGGTTGGGCAGGGCCGCGAGCTCGGGTCTGCTCAATATCCCCAGCGCCAGTACCGAGATGAGCACATAGAGCAGCAGTGCCAACACGACCCCCAGCACGGTGGCCGTGCCCACATCCCGCCGGTTTCTGGCGCGGGCCGACAAAACAGCCGCCCCTTCGATGCCGGTAAAGACCCAGAGGGTGATGAGCATGGTGTTGCGCACCTGCTCGGAGACAGGTACCGCCAGGGTGCTGCCCCCCTGATCCGCTGCGAAGGTCACAGGGTCGAAGTAGTAACAGGCAAACAGGATGAACAGCAGCAACGGCAGGCTCTTGGCCAGGGTCGCCACCAGATTGAACAGGGCCGCCTGCTGCACGCCACGGGCCACCAGCAGATGCACGGCCCAGAGGATGCAGGACTCGCCAATAAAGGCGGCCAGGGTGTTGCCCTCGCCGAACCAGACACTGCCTGGGGTATCGACGAAGCTACCAAGGGCTGCGAAAGCGATCACCAGATAACCCACCACGCCTATGGTGGCGCAGAGCCAGTAACCCCAGGCGGAGAAGAAACCCACCAGATCGCCAAAACCGGCCCGGGCATAGCTGTAGATGCCGCCATCAAGATCGGGTCTGAGCCGCGACAGGTAGAGAAAGCTCGCGGCCAGCGCCACTATGCCCACCCCGGTCACGCCCCAGCCGATCAGCACGGCGCGGGCACCGGCCACCTCGGCCATGTTCTGGGGCAAGCTGAAGATGCCCGCCCCCACCATGGAGCTGAACACCAGCGCGGTGAGGGACCAGAGGCCTATTTTACTCTCTTTCATATGCTCTCCCTAGCGCAGCCGGCTGGCCAGTGCCTGAATATGCTCGGGGCCAATGCCGCAGCAACCGCCGATGAGAGAGGCCCCCACCCCGCGCCAGCGCTCGGCCCAGCCAAGGTAATCCAGCGGCCCCAGATCAGCGCGGATCTCGTCCAGCCCGTCGTTGGCGGTCGCCTCTTTTGGCTGGGGTGGAAAGGCATTAGCGTAGGCGCCGAGGCGAATATCCCCTCGGCCCAGCGCCTGCAAGCTGGCGCCTGCCACCGTCAGCGCTGCCTCAATCACCTCGGGCTGACAACAGTTGAACAAGATGGCATCCACCCCGACTGCGGCCAGCGCGGTGACGGCATCGGCCACCCGCTCGCCGGAGCGCAGGGTCGGCTCGCTCCCCGGCGCTTCGTCCTCCAGCGTGAAGGAGACCCAAAATGGTTTGCCATCTGCAGGCAGCAGCGCCTTGAGGGCCAGTGGTTCGGCAATCAGGCTCATGGTCTCGGCCAGCCAGATATCCACATGGGGCGAGAGCGCCCGGATAAGCGGCGTCGCCAGCTCGCCCACCCTGTCCACCTCGAACAGATCGGCGCGGTAAGAGCCAAACAGCGGCGGCAAGGATCCCGCTACCTGCACGACGCCGCCTTGCTCATTGGCAACCTCGCGGGCCAACTGACCAGCCAGCGCCGCCAGGGCTTCCCCCTCGGCGGCACATCGCTCGGCACCGATATGAAACGGCACCAGCGCATAACTGTTGGTGGTGATGACCCGGGCACCGCTGGCCACATAGGCCTGATGCACCTCGCGCACCGTCTGCGGCGCCTCCATCAACGCCAGTGCCGACCACTCGGGCTGGCGAAATGGCGCCCCCCGCCGTGCCAGCTCACGCCCCATGCCACCGTCCAGTACCCACAATGCCTGTGTTTCCATCTGTCCTGTCTCTTTGTTGTTGTGTTTGTCTGCATGTTGCATCTGCTGCTGTTCTCCTGACTGGCGTGGCGGTTCCTCGCCTTGGCCCTTCAGGATGAACGGCTAAATCAGCCATAAAAACATATAGATGTTTAGATGGCCAAATAAAGATAAAACAAAGCCGAGCCGACGGCAATCGGTATCACCGGAAATCCGCAGACAACAGAGACGGGAAAACAGCGCAGGAAGTAGCAGGCAGAAAAACGTGAGGCCACCCAGGGGTGGCCTCACTGCAACAGTGATGAACAGGTGGCTTAACGCCCTGCCAGCACGCGTTTTATCTGCTTGGTCCAGTCGGAAACCAGGCCCTGCTGGGGCAGTCCCTTCCAGATCTGCTCCCACTGAGCCGGGCTCAGAGGACGACCCAGTCGACGCTGCACCCCGGCATAGAGATAATCGTGGGCCGTGGTGGCAGCATGGGCGGAAGTGAGGAACTTGGAGACAGGATCGGTCAGCCGCACATCCCGCATGCCGAGCAGCGGATAGTCGTTGTGTACCGCCGCCAGCATGGTCTCGCGCATGGCCGATTCGATGTAACCGCGGGCAAACAGGGCGGTCACCGACTCCAGCGATCCCTGATCCGGGCCGTGATACTCTTCATCGAATACCGGGCTCGGCTCTGCCACGGCACTTTGCACCACGGCATCGGGATCTGGCTGCGGCACCACCACCGCCTTGGGGGCTGCAGGCTTGGCAACGGCAGTGGCCTTGCGGGGCGCGCTCTGGCTGCAAGCGCCCAGTGCAAGGGCGAGCGCCACACAGGCTAGCGCACGGGAATGAGACTGCATCTTCATGACTCCTTGATAGCTCCTTTACGATTCCTGAGCAGGTTTCTCGGTCAACACGGGTTCCACCCGGGTGACCAGCAGTTGGTCAATCTTGTAACTGTCGATGTCGACGACTTCGAACTTGTAGCCCGCGTATTTCACCGAGTCGGTACGTTTGGGGATCTTGCGCAGCATGAACATGATGAAACCGGCGATAGTCTCGTAGTTCTGGCTATCCGGAAACGCCTCTATGTCGAAGGCACGCATCACGTCGGAGATGGGGGTCACCCCGTCCACCAGCCAGGAGTTTTCGTCCCGCTGTACGATCTGCTCTTCCACCACGTGGGTAGCCCACTCGCCCATGACGGTACTCATGAGGTCATTCATGGTGACGATTCCTACCACCAGGGCGTACTCGTTCATCACCACGGCGAAATCGCCCCTGTGGTTCTTGAAGTACTCCATCGCCTCGTAGAGGTTGAGGGTGTCGGGAATGATGATGACGTTCTGCACCAATGAGCCGCTGTTGAGATCGATGCTCTGGCCGCTGATGACACGGATCAGCAGTTCTTTCGCATCGACGAAGCCCTTGATGCTGTCGAGGTTGTGATCGCACACCAGAAACTTGTTGTGCGGATGTTCTGCGATCTTGGCCTTGATGCTCTCCTCACCCTCTTGCAGGGTGAAGTAAATCAGGCTCTCGCGGGCCGTCATGGCGGAGGTCACACCAAGGGACTGCAACTCGAATACGTTCTCGATGAGCTGATGCTCTTCACGCTGGATGACACCGGCCTCAGCGCCCGCATCCATCACCGCATAGATGTCGTCAGAGGTGATCTCGTCGTTGCGAATCATGGAGACCCGCAGCAGACGGAACAACCCATTCGCCATGCCATTGAAGAACCACACCAGCGGCATCAGCAGCGTCACGCAAAGCAGCATGGGGCGTACCACCACCACGGCGACCCGCTCCGGCATGGTCATGGCCAGACGTTTGGGCATCAAGTCGGCGAGCAGGATGAACATGCCGGTGACGAACACGAAAGAAGCGGTGGAACTTATCTGGCTGAGCCAGGGGCCCTGGTAGAAGCCGGAGATGAGCACCTTGATGGCAGGATTGAGGGCAGACTCACCCAGGATACCGCCCAGGATGGCGACAGTATTGAGGCCAATTTGCACCACGGTAAAGAAATTACCCGGCTGGGCCTGCAGCGCCAGCACCTTGGCGGCATGGCGGTTTCCCTCATCGGCCATCACCTGCAACTTGATCTTGCGGGAGGCGGCAAGGGATATCTCGGAAAGAGAGAAGAACACGCTGCTGGCAACCAGCAACATCAGAAGAAATATACTATCGGCAAAACTCATGATTAACCTATTGCTACACCCGTCTTAGCACAAGACGGAAAACTGGGCCTGGGAGACCAGACCGTGAGCCCATCCGAGACTCACACAGGGGGCACATTCTAGCAGAAAAGCGCCTGTTGGGTGGCGATATCTTACTCTGGCGCTCAGTGCAACAAAAAAGGCGCCCAAAGCGCTAATGCCAGTCAGTTAAGCATTTTTATGACTAAATATTCGAGATATTGAATATCAAAAACTGTTCCATGGTTAAAGAGTCAATTTGGCTCCAACCCTTGCCCTGACTGGCATGCAATAAAAAGAGGGAGGCATCATGCCTCCCTCACTCTTTAGCCCTTATCCCCTGCGGGTTGGGACTCAAATTCTCTTAACTGACTTGCATTAGCCCAAAGCGCCTTTTTATTCATTTTACGGTCAGTGCTTGCCAAGCAGCTCATTGAGCTCGTCCGCCTTGGTATGGCGCACGTCCTTGCCCTTGACGTAATAGACGATGTATTCGCAGATGTGCTGACAGCGATCGCCGACCCGCTCGATGGCCCGTGCCGCCCACAGCACGTTCAGTACCTGGGGTATGGTGCGCGGATCTTCCATCATGTAGGTCATCAGCTCGCGAATGATGGACTCGTACTCCCGATCCACCTTGTCATCTTCTTTGTAAACGGCGATGGCCGCCTCCAGATCCATGCGGGCAAAGGCGTCGAGCACGTCATGCAGCATCTTGATGGTGCGCCGGCCCATGTTCTCGAGCGATACCAAAGGCGGCTGTGGCTTATTGGCGTTGTCGGTCAGCATGCGGGCAATCTTGTCCGCCACGTCGCCGATGCGCTCCAGATCCGTGATGGTCTTGATGATGGCCATCACCAGGCGCAGGTCGGACGCGGTGGGCTGACGCTTGGCGATGATGCGGGTGCACTCCTCGTCGATCGCCACTTCCATAGCGTTGACCTTGTGGTCGTTGGCCACTATCTTGCGCGCCGCATCCAGATCCTGATCGTGGATGGCCGCGATGGCGTCGGTCAGTTGCTGCTCCACCAGACCGCCCATCACCAGCACCTGATTGCGCACGCTCTCTAGCTCGGCATTGAACTGACCGGAGATGTGTTTATTGAGGTTCATATTGTCCATACAAATAATCCTTGATGCTCCGATTATGCCTTAGCCGTTGAACTGACCGGTAATCTGTTTATTGATGCTCATCTTGTTCATATCAATAAGATCCTTGTTGCACCAACCATGCCTTAGCCGTAACGACCTGTGATGTAATCTTCGGTCTTTTTCTTGGCCGGAGTGGTGAAGATGGTGTTGGTGTTCGAGTACTCGATGAGCTCGCCCATGTACATGAAGGCAGTCTGATCCGACACCCGCGCCGCCTGCTGCATGTTATGGGTGACGATAACCACGGTGAACTGGCTCTTGAGCTCGTTGATCAGCTCCTCGATGGTGAGGGTCGAAATCGGATCCAGCGCAGAGGTGGGTTCATCCAGCAGCAGCACTTCCGGTTCGATGGCGATGGCCCGGGCGATCACCAGACGCTGCTGCTGACCACCGGAAAGACCGAAGGCATTGTCGTGCAGACGATCCTTCACCTCGTCCCACAGCGCCGCACCACGCAGGGAGCGCTCGGCCGCCTCATCAAGGGTGCGTCTGTCGTTGATGCCCTGCAGGCGCAGGCCGTAGATCACGTTCTCGTAGATGGACTTGGGGAAAGGGTTCGGACGCTGGAACACCATGCCCACCTGACGACGCAGGGCAGAAACATCCACTCCCTTGTCGTAGATGTTGTGGCCGTGCAGCTGGATCTCCCCCTCGATGCGGCAGATCTCCACCAGATCGTTCATCCGGTTGATACAGCGCAGCAGGGTCGATTTACCACAACCGGACGGACCGATAAACGCAGTCACCTGCCCTTTCGGGATCTTCATGTTGACGTTGAACAGCGCCTGTTTGTTGCCGTAGTACAGGTTAAGATCCTTCACCTCCAGCGCGGTCTGCTCCGGGCTCAGGTTGAGCAGATCCAGCGCTGTGTGCTGGGTGGACGTGGTCGTTACGTTGATCATCTGTTACCTCAAATCAGTCGGTGGCGGCGGGCATCTTGATGCGCCAGCGGCCGGAACACTTGACTGGCAAGGGGGGAACCCCGTCCCTTGCCTCACATCAGTCTGGGGTGGCTGGATTCATGTTCCAGCCACCGGGATTTCTCACGCAGTGGTTACGAATGGCTGTGATGTCGGTCAGGTTCATGCTGTTCATCCATTGTCTCAACATCCGTCCGGGCAGCCACATCAATGTTCCAAAGAGCGGAATTTTTCACGCAAGTGGTTACGAATACCGATGGCGGTCAGGTTGAGGCCAACGATCACCGTCACCAGCAGGAAGGCGGTGGCATAGACCAACGGGCGCGCCGCCTCGACGTTGGGACTCTGAAACCCGACATCATAGATGTGGAAGCCCAGGTGCATGAACTTGCGCTCCACGTGCAGGAACGGGAAGTTGCCATCCATCGGCAGGGTCGGCGCCAGTTTCACCACCCCCACCAGCATCAGCGGCGCCACTTCACCGGCAGCACGGGCAATCGCCAGAATAAGGCCGGTCATGATGGCCGGACTCGCCATCGGCAGCACGATGCGCCACAGGGTCTCGGCCTGGGTGGCTCCCAGTGCCAGCGAGCCCTGACGTATGGTGCCCGGGATCCGCGACAGCCCCTCTTCGGTGGAGACAATCACCACCGGCAGAGTCAGGATAGCCAAAGTCAGCGCCGCCCAGATAACACCGGGTGAGCCAAAGGTCGGGCTCGGCAGCGCTTCCGGGTAGAACAGCCGATCCAGCGAGCCGCCCAGGGTATAGACGAAGAGGCCCAGACCGAACACGCCGTAGACGATGGAGGGTACACCCGCCAGGTTGATCACGGCGATGCGGATGATCTTGGTCAGACTGTTCTTGCCCGCGTACTCGTGCAGGTAGACAGCCGCCACCACACCGAGCGGCGTGACTATGATCGCCATCAGGAACACCATGAACACGGTGCCGAAGATGGCCGGGAATACGCCGCCCTCGGTGTTGGCCTCGCGGGGATCGTCGGAGACGAACTTGCCGATCTGGTGGAACCAGTGACCCACCTTGGCCAGCAGGCTCATGTCGTTGGGCCACACCACATCCAGTACCTTGGACATGGGCATGGTCACCAGCTCACCACGCATATCCTTGACAGTAATGGCGTCGCGGTCGGCCTGACTGCGCAGGGAGAAGAGCTCTTTTTCCAGCAGCTGATAACGGTCGTTGAGCGCCTGGCGCTCACTGGCCAGTTCGGCTTTGAGCTGATCGGTCAGCTTGTCATCCAGCTCGGCCCTGCGCTCTTTCAGGCGCAGCCGCTCCAGCTGATAGTTGATCCTGCCAATATCCCCTTTTTGCAGATCGTTCGCCTGTGCGGAGAGCGCATTGGCGCGAGCCAGCACTCGCTTCAGAGCAGGGTGCAGATCCGTGGTCAGCTCGTTGCCATCCTCCTTCACCCCCACGATGTAGCCGTAGAAGTTGCCGTTGGTGGTACGCTCCACCATCGCCAGCTCGGCAGGCCGGGTCCGGGACTTGATGTCGGTCTCCAGCACCCAGCGGAAATCGAGGTCGACAAACTCGCGGTTGCCAGTCTTGACCAGATAACGAGTGATCTGCTCACGCTCCTCCCCTTCCAGCGGGATACCTGCGGCACGCAGCCGCTCCACCGGCACCAGCTCGCGATCATTGATCTCACCGATCAACACGCTTTTGTTGCCGTTGGCATCCTCAAGTTGCCACTCATAGATAGGGTGAGGCCAGAAGTAGACCAGACCACGCCAGCCGATGAGCAGCAACAGACCCAGTACCGCCACCAGACTCAGGCTGACGGCACCGCCGGTCATCCAGATCCAGGGGGCCCCTGATTTAAACCACTTACCCATTGTCGATTCCTTGTCCATTACAGAGTTGCCCCTTACATCGAGCTGTATTTTTCACGCAACCGCTGACGGACAAACTCGGCCAGGGTGTTGAACATAAAGGTGAACACAAACAGGACGAAGGCCGCGAGGAACAGCACCCGATAGTGGGAGCTGCCTACTTCCGATTCCGGCATCTCCACCGCGATGTTAGCGGCAAGGGTGCGCAGCCCCTGGAACATGGAGAAGTCCATGATGGGGGTATTGCCGGTGGCCATCAGCACTATCATGGTCTCGCCCACGGCGCGGCCAAGACCCATCATCACCGCCGAGAAGATGCCCGGACTGGCGGTGAGGATCACCACCCGGCTCAGGGTCTGCCAGGGAGTCGCCCCCAGCGCCAGCGAGCCCTGAGTGAGATGCTTGGGCACGGAGAACACGGCGTCCTCTGCGATAGAGAAGATAGTAGGGATGACAGCAAAGCCCATGGCGATACCGACTACCAGGGAGTTGCGCTGATCAAACTTGATGCCCATCTCGTGAGTCAGCCAGATGCGCGAATCGCCGTGCATGAAGGCGTTCTCGATGAGCGGACTCACCGCAAAGGCGCCCCAGCCGATCAGCAGCAGCACGGGGATCAGCAGGATGGCGTGCCACCCCTCCGGCAACCAGGATTTGCAGCGCTCCGGCAGATAGTTCCACACCAGCGCGGTCAGCAGCATCCCCATCGGCAGCAGGATGAACAGCAGCACTACCCCGGGCAGCGTCCCTTCGATGATGGGCGCCAGCCACAGACCCGCCAGGAAGCCCAGGATAACGGTCGGCAGCGCCGCCATGATCTCGACCGTCGGCTTGACGTATTTGCGCAGCCCGGCCGACATGAAGTAGGCGGTGTAGATGGCGCCAGCGACCCCGAGCGGCACCGCAAACATCATGGCGTAGAAGGCAGCTTTCAGGGTGCCAAACACCAGCGGCACCAGGCTCAGCTTGGCTTCGAAGTCGTTGCTGGCGGAGGTGGATTGCCACACATACTGGGGCTCGGGATAGCCTTCGTACCACACCTCTTGCCACAGAGCAGACCAGGTCACCTCGGGATGCTCATTCTCCACCGTGAACAACTTGAAGCCACCCTCCTGCTGCATCAGCAGCACGTTGTGGCGTGGCGAGATGGCCAGGGCCGACAAGGGGCCACCCTCGACCTTCTCGCTCAGCAGCTTGGTCTCGCCGGTGGCGTGGAAGAAGCTGACTGTGCCATCCCTGCCTGCACTGATGAAGCCCTTGCGAAAGTGCTCCGGGGTGAGCAGATCCACAGGGCCATCGCCCTTGAAGTCACGAATTTGGGTGAACTGGCGCTTGCCATCCTTGGCCACTTCAAACCACTGGGAGATGACGCCGTTGTCGTTGCCTACCAGCAGGGAGGAGGCACCGGAGAGCAGCTCAACCCGGGTCACGTTGGCATTGGGAGCATTGATCTCCATGACGTTGCGCAGGGAGATGTCATTGAGGTTGTGGATGTCGTAGACAGAGAGGCGGTTGCCCTCACGCACGAACAGGATACGCAGATTGGGGGTCAGCAACAGCTGATCCACATGACGCGGCAGGGAGGGAATGCTGTAGTTCTGGGCGCTCCACTCCACCTCGCCGGAGAGGAAATTCTCCTCGCCGGTCATCACCGTCATCACGCCGCGACCATCCTCGGTCACCGCGGCGGTGGCCATCTTCTCCTTGGTCGCCGCGAACACCATCAGCTGCAACGCTTTTCCTTGCGGATCAATCACCACAGGTGTTTCACCGAAGGGATACTGCAGGCTGGGTTCTATGACCCGCACATCGTTGGGATAGGAGACCTTGAAGTAGGGCTGCATCACCAGCGCCGTGCCATCGGCAAAACCGTAAGCGATGAGCTTCTGACCCGGCGCGGGTGACGCGACCGTGGTGATGTCGCCGGCAACCTGGGCCTGACCCAGGGCCTGCCCCACCTTGACCTTGCCATCCCCCTGGACGGCGAAGAAGTTGACCAGCCCCTTGTCGCTGAAGCGATAGCCAATCTCGTTCTGCTCCTCCACCCCAAGCCAGGCCGTCTTGCCCGCAACGGGTAGCGTGAACGACGCGGTCGGCTCCATCGTGGCACCATTGAAGATGGGTTTCACCACATAGAGCAGGTAGAAGAAAATGAGCAACAGGGCCACCAGCACCAGGGCACCACCTGCGGTGACCCCGTACTTGGCCAACTTATCCTTGATACGGCGCTTTCTACTGCCCGCCATACCCAAGTTTATCGATTCCGATGACATGCAAGACCTCAATGTGCGCTAGCTTGGCGGCATTATATGGCGGTTGCATGACAGTTTTGTTACATCAAGGCCCTCTGCGAATAGGCTATTTTGAGGGGCATTCAGGCAGGATGTTGTCGGCAAGAAACAGTGCCAACCATCTGTTTTATATGGGGATATATGAAGGCATCAAGCGCGGGGCAAGGCGGCTCACCCCCGTTGGCCTCAGACGGCAGGGCCGCCGCTTTGTTGCAGCGCCTGTCTGGCCGCCTTTTTCTCGGCGCGGCGACGCTTGAAGAAGGCTGATAGCTGGGCCGAGCAGGCTTCCGCCAGCACACCGCCGGTCAGCGTCACCCTGTGGTTATGGCGCGGGTCCTGCAATATTTCGAACACAGACCCCGCGGCTCCGGTCTTGAGATCTCGCGCCCCGAACACCACTCGCTTGACCCGACTGTGGATCAGGGCGCCGGCGCACATGCAGCAGGGCTCCAGCGTCACATAGAGGGTGGTGTCGAGCAGACGGTAGTTCGCCAGCCGAACACCTGCCGCGCGGATTGCCATGATTTCCGCATGGGCGCAGGCGTCATGAGTGCTGATGGAACGATTCCACCCCTCACCGACCACCTCGTCCCCCAGCACCAGCACGGCACCAACCGGGATCTCGCCTATCCCTTCAGCCCTGGCGGCCAGCGCCATGGCGTAATGCATCCAGCGCTCGTCTTGTTGCGCTTGCTCAAAGGAGTCAGCCTTCTCTGATGGCGTCACGCCCTTACCTCTTTGTCGTTATATTGCCTGTGCGCCTTGAACATTGACGCCGTGCCGACCGGGATCTCACCTGTTTCCCCCTCAGCCCCGGCGGCCAGCGCCATGGCGTAATGCATCCAGCGCTCGTCTTGTTGCGCTTGCTCAAAGGAGTCAGCGTTCTCTGATGGCGTCACGCCCTTACCCCTTTGTCGTTATATTGCCTGTGTGCCTTGAACATTGACGCCGTGCCGACCGGGATCTCACCTGTCTCCCCCTCAGCCCCGGCGGCCAGCCCCATGGCATAATGCATCCAGCGCTCGTCTTGTTCGCTATACCCCAAGCACGGTGCGACTTCTGATAGTTCCACGCCCTTGTCCTCTCTCGACAGCATGTTCATGACGGTTTGCCCTGCCTCCCGGCCTGACTGATGACGCTCATCTGTCTCTGGTCTTTGTGCGGATGTGGTTATCCGGGACAGGTCCCTGCCCGGCGGGTGATGACAAGGTGCGTGATCACCCGGCGAGGCTGCTCGCCTGGCAGTGGCTGCGCGCACCACAACACGGGGCGGCGATTATGCCAAATCTCACCTGCGGCCCCAAGCTACATCTTGGTTGCACAATAAAGAAGCAGTCGGCATCTCCCTGATAAAAAAGGAGTTGCACCAACCAATCCATATCATTAGACTCCCTTTCGTCAGCTCGAACTGACCTCGTCGGTGTGTAGCGCAGCCAGGTAGCGCATCTGCATGGGGTGTAGAGGGTCGGAGGTTCGAATCCTCTCACACCGACCATTTTCCCCGAAAATAGCCCAGTCACACGACTGGGCTATTTTTTTGCCTCGTTGCCAGCGCCCTATCTTTATTGTCCTGCAAAACGCCCTGCCCAAAGAGCCATCACTTATCAGTGGCACGCTTTTTATTCAGAACCACTTGAAACCCACGCAAAGTATCGCTAGGATACGCCACTTTTCCGCCGGCAGTGGATACAGGGAGGTGGAAACCCGGGTGATGGAGTCACCAACCGGCTTGCAATCCAACAAGGCAAGCACCCATGACGCAAACCGTTGACACACAACCCGACCAGACCCCTCTACCACCACCGAACGTCGAACTCGGCGATAACGAATACGGCACTATCGTACGCCTCGACGTGGTCGATCTGGCGGCACCGGACGACGATTACTGATCACGCCCTTAAAGGGATCCCCGGCACGCAATGGGATTGTGTGGCCACTGAGCCGTGAATTTCGCCACCCTTGCATCCTCCCGAGGGGCCAGAAAGAGCGGCTGATACAAATAACAATAAAATGCTATATATCTGAACATTACCAGTTGCATTCACTATTCATCACCCTCCTCTCCCCCCGCGTGTTGCCAGGCCAAGCTGATACAAACCTACGTTATTGCTCGTCACTTTGCCCTCGCTGATGGGGTAAATCCCATTCGCCTCCCATTCGCGACTCAAGTTTTAAACAAACGTTCACTAGCCAATGCTGGCAGGATCTGGATATTCACTGGAATCGCAGATCCCATTTCATACAACCGTTTTTTGAAAGCTTGGAGTTAGGTCGGGATTTATTTTTGCATTTGTAATTTTATTACGTAATAAGTTACATATCGAGCATCATTATCCCCACTGGATCACACCACCATCAGGGGTCGGAAAACAAGCGCATAACCATCTGCATAGAGTTTTTGCGCTAATCATATAAAACCATTAAAAACATACCCTTAACCACAACCCAAAAACGGGTGTTTTAAAAAACAGATTGACGAACAGAGCAATATTTCGCACCTTATAAATTGTGTCACCCGTCGTTACGGGACGTTTGAAAGAACAGGGATCGACTTTTGTCGTAGTTAGTAAGTTCAAAATGTAATTTTCAAAGGAGTGAACCTTATGTCGGCACCGGCTCAGACCCACTGCAGCGCCCGCCTTCGCATCCAGGGCGAGATGCTGCCCGAATACGCGCAAATTCTGACGCCGGACGCGGTGGCTCTGGTCGCCGAACTGGTAGAACGTTTTGCTCCCCAAAGGGGGGAATTGCTGAAACAACGTGTGGCACGCCAGGCACGCATCGATGGCGGCGAGCTGCCGGACTTCCTGCCCGAAACCGCCCACATCCGTGCCGGTGACTGGACCGTTCGCGGTATTCCCGCCGACCTGCAAGACAGACGGGTGGAGATCACGGGCCCGGTCGAGCGCAAGATGGTGATCAATGCCCTCAATGCCAACGTTAAAGTGTTCATGGCGGACTTCGAGGATTCGCTGGCCCCCGCCTGGAACAAGGTGATCGAGGGGCAAATCAACCTGCGCGATGCGGTCAACGGCATCGTTTCTTACACCAGCCCGGAAGGAAAGGCCTATACCCTGACCCCCAACCCGGCCGTGCTTATCTGCCGGGTTCGTGGCCTACACCTGCCGGAAAAACATGTCACCTTTGATGGCACCCCCATCCCGGGCGGCCTGTTCGACTTTGCCCTCTACTTCCTGCACAACTATCAGGCGCTGCTGGCCAAAGGGTCGGGCCCCTACTTCTATGTACCCAAGCTGCAAAGCCATCTGGAAGGGCGCTGGTGGAGCGAAGTGTTCGCCTGGACCGAAGACAAGTTCGGTCTGCCACGCGGTACCATCAAGGCCACCGTACTGATTGAAACCCTGCCCGCCGTATTCGAGATGGATGAGCTGCTCTATCAGATGCAGGATCACATAGTCGCGCTCAACTGTGGCCGCTGGGACTACATCTTCAGCTATATCAAGACGCTCAAGAACCACCCGGATCGAGTACTGCCAGACAGGCAGGTGGTGACCATGGACAAACCCTTCCTCTGCGCCTACTCACGCCTGCTGATCAAGACCTGTCACAAGCGCGGCGCGCTTGCCATGGGCGGCATGGCCGCCTTCATCCCGGCCAAAGATGCGGCCGTCAACGAGCAGGTGTTTGCCAAGGTCAAAGCCGACAAGGAGCGCGAAGCCAACAACGGCCACGATGGTACCTGGGTCGCCCACCCCGGCCTCGCCGACACGGCCATGGCGGTGTTCAATGCCACCATTGCGGCTGGCGCCAAGAACCAGATCGGCGTGCTGCGCGAGCAGGATGCCCCCATCACAGCTGCCGACCTGCTGGCCCCCTGCGAGGGTGAGCGTACCGAGGCGGGCATGCGCACCAACATCCGGGTCGCCCTGCAATACCTGGAGGCCTGGATCAACGGTAACGGCTGCGTGCCCATCTATGGCCTGATGGAAGATGCGGCCACCGCGGAGATCTCCCGCACCTCCATCTGGCAGTGGATCCGCCACGGCAAGAGCCTGTCGAATTGTCAAGTGGTGACCAAGGATCTGTTTCGCCAGATGCTGGTCGAGGAGCAGCAGGTGGTCAAACGCGAACTGGGCGATGCCCGCTGGCAGGCGGGGCGTTTTGCCGAAGCGAGCGAGCTGATGGAGCAGATCACCTGCGCGGATACCCTGATCGATTTTCTGACGCTGCCCGGTTACGAGCGACTCTGAATCACGGGCCCCCAGCGGGGCTCGCCAATAACAAGTCAATGGACACGTGAAATCAATGAAAGAGGGAACTGATATGGCACTGACCCGTGAGCAACAGATCCAGGCTATCGAGAAAGACTGGGCACAAAACCCCCGCTGGAAAGGGATCAAACGCGGCTACAGCGCCGAAGACGTGGTGAACCTGCGCGGCAGCTTGCAGCCTGCGCACACCCTGGCTCAGCGCGGCGCCGACAAATTGTGGGAACTGATCCACGGCAGCGCCAAGAAAGGCTACGTCAACTGCCTCGGTGCCCTGACCGGCGGCCAGGCGGTACAGCAGGCCAAGGCGGGCATAGAAGCCATCTACCTCTCCGGCTGGCAAGTGGCGGCGGACAACAACTTGTCCTCCACCATGTATCCGGATCAGTCCCTCTACCCGGCTAACTCTGTCCCGTCCGTGGTGGAACGCATCAACAACTCGTTTGCCCGTGCCGATCAGATCCAGTGGGCCAACAAGGTGGGTCCGCAGGATGCCGGTTTCATCGACTACTTCCTGCCGATCGTGGCGGATGCGGAAGCCGGTTTCGGTGGCGTGCTGAACGCCTTCGAGCTGATGAAGGGAATGATTGAAGCGGGCGCCGCCGGTGTGCACTTCGAAGATCAGCTGGCCTCGGTGAAGAAGTGCGGCCACATGGGTGGCAAGGTGCTGGTCCCCACCCAGGAAGCGGTACAGAAGCTGGTTGCAGCACGCCTCGCAGCCGACGTCTGCGGCACCACGACGCTGGTGATCGCCCGTACCGACGCCAACGCGGCGGACTTGCTGACCACGGATGCAGACCCTTACGATGCCGGCTTCCTGACCGGTGAGCGCACCGCAGAAGGCTTCTACAAGGTGCAGGCGGGTATCGAACAGGCCATCTCCCGTGGCCTGGCCTATGCCCCCTACGCCGACATGGTGTGGTGTGAAACCGCCAAGCCGGATCTGGACGAGGCACGCAAGTTTGCCGAAGCCATCAAGGCGCAGTACCCGGACACCATACTGGCCTACAACTGCTCCCCCAGCTTCAACTGGAAGAAGAACCTGGACGATGCCACCATCGCCCGCTTCCAGCAGGAACTGTCCGACATGGGTTACAAGTACCAGTTCATCACGCTCGCCGGCATTCATAACATGTGGTTCCACATGTACGAACTGGCCTACCAGTACGCCCGTGGCGAGGGGATGAAGCACTACGTCGAAATGGTACAGGAGCCGGAATTTGCCGCCGCCAGCCGTGGTTACACCTTCGTGGCGCACCAGCAGGAAGTGGGCACGGGTTACTTTGACAAGGTGACCACCGTTATCCAGGGCGGCCAATCCTCGGTGACCGCGCTGACCGGCTCCACCGAAGAAGATCAGTTCCACTGATAAGCAAAGCTTCCTTGAGATAGCAAAACCCCGGCCAGGTGCCGGGGTTTCTTTTTATCTGTTGTATCAGCGCCGCTGCGGCTCAGGCACACCCAATGGCTCAGAGCTCCAGGATCTCTTTTACAAAGGGGATGGTGAGCTTGCGCTTGGCGCGAAATGAGGCGTTATCGAGCTGATTGAGGGTGGTAAGCAGGGTGCGCATGTCGCGGGAGAGTCGGTTGAGCAGGAAGCGGCCCACGTCAATGGGCAATTTGAAGCCCCGCAGCTCGGCACGCAGCTGCAGGGCACTGAGCTTGCCTTCATCATCTAGCTCGTCGAGGTGGAAGCTCACCCCCCAGTCGAGGCGGGAGGCGAGATCCGGCAGTTGCAGCCCCAGCTTGCGCGGTGCACTGCAACCCGTGACCACCAGCGTCCCCTCCCCTTTCTCCTGCCAGCGATTGTAGAAATCGAACAAGGCCCGCTCCCACAGCGCATTGCCGGCGATGGCTTCGAGACTGTCGAGACAGACCAGTGGCAGGCTTTCGAGGGCATCGAGCATGCTGGGATCGAGCTGTTCGAACTGATCGAGGGAGAGATAGGCCGCCGCCGCATCGCGGGCGTTGACCTCGGCGCAAGTGGCGTGCAGCAGGTGGGAGCGTCCCGACCCCTTGGCACCCCAAAAATAGAGGAAAGGTGATCCCTGACCGATGGCCGCATTCTTGAGGGCGGTGATCAGGTGCGCATTGTTGCCGGGATAAAAACTGACGAAGGTTTCATCATCCGGTAATTGTACGGCTAAAGACAGTTGGGCCGGTTGCTTCACTCGTTGGGCTTTGACTGTGACATTTGTGGCTGAGTGTATCATCGCAAAGGCAGATAGAGAACCGCCCGGACTTGGCCAGGCGGTTGAGACAAAGCAGAAATGATCAGGGCTGCGACCATTGGTAGCGCAAACCGCTGTCATTATCGTCAATTTGGCGCAACCTGCTCTCCAGTTGCAGGCCACGGATGAGCTCAGCCTTATCCCCCTGCAACGCGAGGTTGAAGGTGACCTTGTCCCCCTCCAGCTGGCCGATCTCCACCTTGGTGACGCTGGCCATGCCCTGCAGCATCTTCTGCACCGTGATCATGCCGTCTATGCCGGACAAGCCTTCCACCACCAGGGTTTGGCTGGAGGCGACACCCGAGATGCGCGCACCATAGTTTTGCACCAGCCAGGCCGCCAGCCCATCGGCAAACCCCTGTGCCACCTCGGCCTGGGTGCCGCTGCCACTACCGCGGGTCAGCTCGGCCTGCTCGCCACCGGCTTTGGGTCCATAGAGGCCCCAGTCTATGTTCCACGTTTCCCCTGCCGGGGTCAGCTTGCCCAGCACCACCATCTCGGCGCCATAACGCTGGCTCGCCTTGAGGATGGGGTCGGCGAAGCGGCCCCAGACATCGGTGGCATTGACCGCCATGTTGTCATCGAGATCCATCAAGGGAATGCTGACAGGCAAGCCCATGGCCTGGCTCTGGGCACGCAGCGCGGCGGCCCAGCCATCGCTGGACTGATCCGGCAGGAGGCGGCGTTCTCCCTCATTGATCACCAGCCAGATGGCCACTTGAGGCCGCGCTGGTCCAAGCAGGGCAAACTTGCTCTGGGAGATCAGGGCGTTGACCTTAGCGACGTCAAAGTCGGCCTTGAGAAACTTGACCGGTCCCACGTCCTGATAACCGTAGTGCTGCACATAGTCGCCTGGAGCGGCCAGCGCCTTGACCACGGCCGGCTGGGTGAGGATATCCCGCTTGCCGGTCACCTTGACGAGTACCTCCCCCAGCGCCTGGGACTGGGCCGCCACCATGTCGCCGCTGGTGGGCGCCTTGCCCTGATAGAGATCGGTCACCTGAGCGGCCGAGACCATGAATGACAAGCCGCAGCAGAGGGCGGTCACAACACGTTTTAACATGAGAAAAGTCTCGAAATGGGAGATGGTGCTTATGGTAGCGGCAAGGTGCGCATTGCAGCAAGCTGGAGGGGGATAAACAGCAGAGCCGGCAAGGCGCCGGCTCCATTCTCACCCCTCACACAGAGAAGGTGGTCACGTTATCAGGCATTACTTGGTGCCGAAGATCTTGTCGCCGGCATCGCCCAGACCCGGGACAATATAGCCTTTCTCGTTCAGGCCCTGATCGACGGAGGCGCAGTAGAGCTCGACATCGGGGTGCACAGCTTCCAGCGCCTTGATCCCTTCCGGCGCGGCAACCAACACCAGCACCTTGATGGACTGGCAGCCTTTCTTCTTCAGCAGGTCGATGGTGGCGATCATGGAGCCGCCGGTGGCCAACATGGGATCGATTACCAGTGCCAGACGCTCTTCGATGTTGCTGACGATCTTCTCGAAATAGGGAACCGGTTGCAGGGTCTCTTCATCGCGGTAGATACCGACCACGCTGACGCGTGCGCTCGGCATGTGCTCCAGCACGCCATCCATCATGCCAAGACCGGCACGCAGGATAGGCACGACGGTGACCTTCTTGCCCTTGATCTGGTCAACTTCCACTGGTCCGTTCCAGCCATCGATGGTAACCTTCTCGGTTTCGAAGTCAGAGGTCGCTTCGTAGGTCAACAAACTGCCCACTTCTTTGGCCAGTTCACGGAAACGCTTGGTGCTGATATCGCCTTCACGCATCAGACCGATCTTGTGTTTGACCAGGGGGTGTTTGACTTCAACGACTCTCATTATTATCTCCTCTAACTGCCGCAAAAAAATCGCGGAATCATACAACAAAAGCCGACTCTTGTAGAGCTTTTCCACGCAAAAACGCGCAAACGATTTCCTTTCTGCTTTTACCCGGCCACTGTTAGAATACGCCCCGAATTTTACCCTCCACTTCTTTATATGACGGGGAATACGCGTGACTGACAAAACCTCACTGAGCTACAAGGATGCTGGCGTAGATATCGATGCTGGCAATGCACTGGTTGAACGTATCAAGGGCGTGTCAAAGCGCACTCGTCGTCCTGAAGTCCTTGGTGGTCTTGGCGGCTTTGGGGCCCTGTGTCAAATCCCTGCGGGCTACAAGGAGCCGGTACTGGTCTCCGGCACCGATGGTGTGGGCACCAAACTGCGTCTCGCCATCGATCTGAAAAAGCACGACACCGTCGGTATCGACCTGGTGGCCATGTGCGTCAATGACCTGATAGTGCAAGGCGCCGAGCCGCTGTTCTTCCTCGACTACTATGCCACCGGCAAGCTGGACGTGGACACCGCGGCCGCCGTGGTCACCGGCATAGGTGCTGGCTGCGAGCAATCCGGCTGCGCCCTGGTGGGCGGTGAAACCGCCGAGATGCCGGGCATGTATGAAGGGGAAGACTACGACATCGCCGGTTTCTGCGTCGGCGTGGTGGAGAAGAGCGAGATCATCGACGGCAGCAAGGTCGGTGACGGCGATGCCCTGATCGCCCTAGCTGCCAGCGGCCCCCACTCCAACGGTTTCTCGCTGGTGCGCAAGATCCTGGAAGTGTCCAAGGCAGACGTTCATCAGCCACTCGGTGACACCACCCTGGCCAACGCCCTGCTGGAGCCAACCCGCATCTATGTGAAGCCCGTGCTCAAGCTGATCAAGGAGTGCGAGATCCATGCCCTGTCCCATATCACGGGCGGCGGCTTCTGGGAGAACATCCCCCGCGTGCTGCCCGCCAATACCCAGGCGGTGATCGACGAGCAGAGCTGGCAGTGGCCGGCGGTGTTCGGCTGGTTGCAGCAAGCTGGCAACGTCACCCGTCACGAGATGTACCGAACCTTCAATTGCGGCGTCGGCATGATCATCGCCCTGCCTGCGGATCAGCTCGAAAAGGCGCTGACCCTGCTCAAGGCGGAAGGCGAGAATGCATGGCACATCGGCCATATCGCCAAGGCGGCCGATGGTGAAGAACAAGTCGTCATAAAATGACCTCCCCAATGAAACGGATCCTGGTGCTGGTCTCCGGCAGCGGCAGCAACCTGCAGGCTATTCTCGACAATTGCGCCAGCGGCAAGATTGCCGGCGAAGTGGTCGGCGTCATCAGCAACAAGGCCGATGCCTACGGCTTGGTGCGTGCGCAAACGGCCGGGGTAGCGACCGCCATTCTGTCCCAGCAGCAGTTTGCCAGCCGGGTGGAGTATGACGTCGCCCTGCAGGCGCTGATGGATGACTATCAGCCGGATCTGGTGGTACTGGCCGGCTTTATGCGGATCCTGAGTGCCGATCTGGTGCGTCACTTTGCAGGGCGGATGATCAACATCCACCCGTCACTACTGCCCAAGTATCAGGGCTTGCACACTCACCAGCGCGCCATCGATGCCGGTGATAGCGAGCACGGTGCCAGCGTCCACTTCGTCACCGAAGAGTTGGATGGCGGTCCCGTGATCCTGCAGGCTCGCGTCCCCATCTTCGAAGGTGACGATGTCGAGGAAGTGGCGGCCAGGGTGCAGGCTCAGGAGCACAGCATCTACCCGCTGGTGGTGCACTGGTTCTGCGAGGGAAGGCTGAGAATGCAAGGCGATACCATCCTGCTGGACGGTATCGCGCTTGGCCCCGCAGGTCATGCCTGCGAGTAACCGCCAAGCACAGCATGCAACATATGACAAGGGAGGCTTAGGCCTCCCTTGTCATTTCTAGCTACCCGCACAATTGCTGCAGTCATGTCCGATTACGCCGCTACGCGGCTAATCGAACTTACACCGGATTATCGATATCGATAAAGGTGACATCCAGCCCCTGCACGGTCGCCAGCCACTCTCCCAACGCCTTGACGCCGTAGCGTTCGGTGGCGTGGTGGCCAGCGGCGTAGAAGTGCATCCCCATCTCGCGAGCGGTGTGAATGGTCTGCTCGGAGGCTTCGCCGGAGATGAAGGCATCGATCCCCTGCTCCGCCGCCAGATTGATATAGCTCTGGCCACCGCCAGTGCACCAGGCTACGGAGCGGATAAGCTCGGGGCCTGTGTCACCACAATAAAGGGGTTCACGACCGAGCCGTTCGGCGATGAGCGTTGCAAAATCGCGACCGCTCATCGGCTCTTCCAGCTTGCCCACCATGGCGACGCTCTTGCTGTTCCAGGGCTCCAGGCCACGGCGCACCTTGATGTCCAGCAGCTTGGCAAGCTGGGCATTGTTACCCACCTCGGGATGCACATCCAGCGGTAGATGATAGGCAAACAGGTTGATGTCGTGAGTGAGCAGGGTCTTGAGGCGACGCTGCTTCATGCCGGTGATCTGGGCCGGCTCGCCGCTCCAGAAGTAACCGTGATGGACCAGAATGGCATCGGCGTCGAGGGCCACGGCCGCGTCGATCAGCGCCTGACTGGCGGTGACACCGGTCACCACCTTGCGAATGCGTGCGCGCCCTTCCACCTGCAACCCATTGGGGCAGTAATCCTTGATGGCGTGGGGTTCAAGTAGATGGTTGAGTACGGTTTCGAGTTTTCGATGAGAGATCATAGGGGTCCCTTATAAAGGCTCGGTCCCCTGCATCAACGATACAGCAGGGGGCAGGCTCAAACGCCAAGGACCCCATGATAATCGAGCAAAGCCGCCAAGACCATGACAGTTCCCTGGCAGGGCATGCCCGCCCAGTACTCAGGCGGGCAGATCGATCCCCGCCTCTCGCATCTGGGCAAGCTTGTAGCGCAGGGTGCGCGGGCTGATGCCGAGCCGGTCGGCCACCGCCTTGCGGCTGCCGTTACAGTCTTGCAAGGTATCGAGAATGATCTGGTGCTCCTGCTGCTTGAGCTCGCTGCCCAGATGCTCGCTCCCGCAGCTGCGATCGCCGCCGGTGAAGCGGATCGCCTCCTCGTCCACCTCTTCCAGGATCAGGTGCTCGCAGCCGATGAGCCCATCCGGGCTCAGGATCAGGGCACGCTGCACCACGTTGTCCAGCTCCCGCACATTGCCGGGCCAGGGGTGAGCCAACAGGCGTTCGCGCGCTTCATCTGCCAGCTGCGGCGTCGGCAACCCTTGCTGACAGGCATGCAGCGCCAGCAGGTGTTCCGCCAGCGGCAATATGTCGCCGGGCCGCTCCCAGAGCGAGGTCCAACGCAAGGGGAAGACGTTGAGACGGTAGTAGAGATCCTCGCGGAACAGGCCGTCCTGTACCGCCTTCTTGAGATCCCGGTTGCTGGTGGCGATGACCCGCACATCGAGGGGGATCATCTTGCGGCTGCCGAGTCGCTCCACCTCTTTCTCCTGCAAGACCCGCAGCAGCTTGGCCTGCAGCCCCAGATCCATCTCGGTGATCTCATCGAGCAACAAGGTGCCGCCCTGGGCCTGTTCGAACTTGCCCGGGCACCCCTGCACGGCGCCGGTAAAGGCCCCCTTCTCGTAACCGAACAGGGTTGCCTCCAGCATGTTTTCCGGGATGGCGGCGCAGTTGATGGCGACGAAGGTCTGTTCGGCGCGGCTGGAGTTGTCATGGATGTAGCGGGCCAGCACCTCTTTCCCCGTTCCGCTCGGGCCTGTCACCATGACAGTGGCTTCGCTGCGGGCTACCCGGGTCGCCAGCTGGAACAGCTCGGCGGTCTTGGGATCCCCGTACACCACGGCGCGCTTCTCCACCTTCTGGGCCGGCACATAACGGCTGACCTGGTTGAGCAGCACCTCGGGCGAAAACGGCTTGGCGAGGTAGTCGATGGCGCCTTCGCGCATGGCGCGCACGGCACCGTCTATGTTGGCGTAGGCGGTCATCAAGAGCACCGGCACCTGGGGATATTGCTGGCGAATGTTAGCCAGCAGGGTCAGGCCATCCATGCCCCCCATCTGGATATCAGAGATCACCATGTCAAAGCTCTGGCGCGACAACGCCAGCAGGGCGCGCTCGCCGCTGTCAGCTTCACGGCACTCGTAGCCGCCGAGCAACAGGGTATCCACCAGCGCTTCGCGCAGGCCATTGTCATCTTCCACGACCAGAATACGAGCCTGAGTCATGCGACACCTCCAAGCTGCACCGCTTGCTGATGCAGGGGGAACGACAGGGTAAAGCAAGTGCCTTCAGCAGGCACTGAGGCCACACTGACCTCCCCCTGATGGGCACGTACCACGGATTGCACCACAGCGAGACCCAGGCCTGTGCCCTGGGAGCGGGTGGTGAAGAAGGGTTCGAAAATCTGGTTAAGCAGGTGGGCGGGCATCCCTTTGCCATTGTCGAGAATACGCATCTCCACCCGGGCGCCACTGCGCACCGCACTCACCAACAGCGAGGTGGCACCCGCCTGCTGGGCGTTGGCGATCAGGTTGTTGATGGCCCCCGCCAGCGCATTGCTGTTGGCGAGCAGGCAGAGATCCGGCTCGGGCGCGTCTATATGCAGCTCACAGCCCTGCTGGTTGCAAAATGCCTCGGCGCCTGCCTGCACCTCGGCCAGTAATCCCTGGACCGAAATGGGTGTCACCACCTGATTGTCACCGTTGCGGGCGAACAGCAGTATGTCGTTGATCTGTTTTTCCAGGTCTTGCAACCTGGCCATCAGCTTTTGTTGGAACTGGCTGCGCGACTCGGGCTTGAGGGTGCGGTTGGCCAGATTGGCCGCATAGAGCATGGCGGCGGAGAGCGGTGTGCGGATCTGGTGTGCCAACGAGGCGGCCATGTTGCCCAAGGCAGACAGCCGCTTCATGTGGTTGACTCTGTCCTGCAGTTTGCGGGTTTCGGTCAGATCCGTGATGAACACCAACTGGCCGGGTTGATCCGGCAGCGGCTGGGTCGAGAGCTGCACCCGACGCCCATCGCGCAGGGAGATCTCGTGACCGTCATCCTCACGGGGCTGGAAGCAGCGAGCGATGATCTGGCGCCAGGCCTGACCCTCCAGCGGCTCCCCCAGCAGCGCCAGGGCGGCGGGGTTGGCACGGGTGATGCGACCCTCGCCATCGAGCAGCAATACACCGGTCGGCAGTGCCGTGAAGATGGCGTAGAGCTGGCTCACCTCGTGAGACTGGAGTAGGTTGACTTGCTGCTGGGCTGTCATAAAGCTGACCTCAAACTGGCTATTGGGTCAGGTTATTCAATTTCCATGCCACTAAAATTATGGTTAAAAATCAACTCGTTGAACAAAGGCGTCAAGGCTTTGACCCTTATGCTTCCTTGCTCATCCCGTATTTTTTCATCTTCTCCACCAGGGTGGTACGACGCATGCTGAGCAAGTCAGCGGCGCGGGCCACCACCCCATCCTGGGACTCCAGGGCCTGACGGATCAGCTCTACCTCGAGGTCGGCCAGCATCTCCTTGAGATTGACCCCCTCCTCTGGCAGCTGCATGGCACGGGAGTGACTTGCACTGAGATCCAGCGCCAGGGGATCCTGGAACACGGCGGCCAATGCGTCGCGCTCGTCCATCTCGGTCAGCCGCTCATCTCTTGGCTCGCACGGCAGCAGGCGATAGCGGCTCGGCAAATCGGCCACATCGACTATCTGCTGCGGGTAGAGGATCAGCAGTCGCTCCAGCAGGTTGGAGAGCTCGCGCACATTGCCGGGCCAGGGGTACTGCATCAGGGACTCCAGCGCCCGCTGGGTCAGGCGAATCATACCCTGATGCTGCTCGGTATGACGGTTGAGCAGCTCCTGCAGCAACAAGGGAATGTCATCGACCCGATCCCGCAACGGTGGCGTCTCTATGGGGAAGACATTAAGGCGATAGTAGAGATCTTCCCGAAAGCCCTGGGTGCGGATCATGGCCTCCAGATCCCGGTGGGTAGCCGCAATGATGCGCACGTCCGCCTGAATGGGCTTACCACCACCCACCCGATCGAACAGCCGCTCCTGCAACACCCGCAACAACTTGACCTGCATCGGCAAGGGCATGTCGCCGATCTCGTCGAGGAAGAGCGTGCCGCCCTGAGCCAGCTCGAAACGGCCCCGGCGGGCGGCGATGGCGCCGGTGAAGGCGCCTTTCTCATGGCCAAACAGCTCGCTTTCCAGCAATTCGGCCGGGATGGCGCCACAGTTGATGGGCACGAAGGGGCCCCCACTGCGGGGAGAAAGTTCGTGAATGGCGCGGGCTACCACCTCCTTGCCGGTCCCGGATTCCCCCAGGATCAACACGTTGGCTTCGGTCTCTGCCACCTGGCTGATGAGACGGCGCACTTCCTGAATGCCTCGTCCCTTGCCCACCAGCAGACGCAGCAGCGCCTGGCCCTTGTCGTGAGTCTGCTGACGGGGATGCAAGGAGACAAACGCCTGACAGAAGTGCAGATGGCGAGTGAGGGATTCGTAGGTGAAGGGGGCCTCGGCGACACCGATGAAGTTGCTGTTGGGGAAATCAGCCTCTACCAGGGACAGGAAGGGCACGCGAAGGAAGCTGGTCAGCAGCTCATCCAGCGAACGGCTGGTCAAGGCACCCGCCAGCACCCCTTGCAGCGGACCGGACGACTCGATGGCAACATCCAGCTCGCTCTCGACTATCTCCTGCCACGGGATCCCCATGAACGAAAGCACTGTGCCCAACTGTTGGCGCCGCTGCGCATCGGCATCAACAATCAATACTCCCATCGCCATCATATGAATCCCTCTTATTAACGACGTAACTTATTGTTTTATTGTGCTTCTGTGGCCTAGCCACGCACTTTATGCAGGAAGAACAAAGTGCCAAAATTCCGACGTATTGTCAAAAATTGTCGCATTCAACCTAAGTTTATCGACATCACTTCGCAATAAGATAAATTTTGTCGCCTCTTTTTTAATTTGAGGCACAAACAAGATAAAGAGATGGGACTATCGACTACCCGTTCCCGGCCCCATGACAGGGTCGGGAACGGCGACAGTGTCAGTGACGGGCGTTCGTGTGGGGCGTGGCGTAGCGGCACTCGGGGAAGCGACTGCAAGCCATGAACAGGCGTCCGGCATGAGGCCCTTTTTTGGCCTCCCGTTCGACCAGCGGGGCATCGCAGCGAGGGCAATGAGGTGCCTGGTGCGAGTGATCCTCTTCTTCGTCATCCACCTCGGCAAACAGGTTGTCCACCAACTCGCTGTCTGTGGCAGAGACCAGGGCACTCCTGATCGGGGCCGTAACGGTCGACATGCTCGAGGAACCGGAAGACGAGCGTCCACCATGACGGGTCTCTTCCGTGTCGACGCCATCGAGCAACAGGGGGCTGAAGGTCGGCTCGCGGCGCTCGCCCGGCATCAGATCATCGGCCAGCGGAGCTGTCGTCTTGTTCAGCAGCGGCAGGATCAGATCCCGCACCGCCTCTACCTCATAGTGGCTGCTTGCCGGGATTTGCAGCAGCGGCAAACCGGCGCTGTCGCACGCGGCCTTGAGGAAGCTGTCCCTGGCTCTGCGCTTCTGCTGGCGGTGGGAACTGTCATCGAGTTCGATGGCGCAGATAAAGGAGAGATCAGCCGGATGGCAGAGCAGGTAATCCAGATGCTTGGCGCTGATCTTGTTGAACGCCTGCTGCCACTTGCTCTTGCCCATGCCCGCCTCCGGGGTCAGTACATCGGCCACCCGCACCTTGGCAAACACCCGGGCCTTGTCACCGACCGCGAGATCCAGCACACCGAGGAAGGCGCGCTCGGCCGGACTGAACAGGGTCTCCTGCACATCATAGGGCAACGGCTTGCCTTTCTTGCCTCGGGTCCAGAAGACCACCAGCAGGAGCAGCACCAACAACACCAATCCCGATACGACAAGGGTATTCATGAGCGCACTATCCAGTTCACAAAACAAAAGAGGGGTATCACTCTACCACAGGGGCCCAGTGGCAGGCAGCGCTGAAACATAGCCCCCTCCCGAATCTGCGTTTTTCACCCTGTTTACGCCGGGCAGGGCTTCATATGGCCTGCCACAGCAGGCACAATGCTACAGAAATCCAATTCCAAGGAGAGCAGGATGCAAAAGCAATTGGTTGTGACCGTGATCGGCACAGACAAACCCGGCATAGTCGAAAGTCTGGCGGATGTCATCACTCGGCAGCAGGGCAACTGGCTGGGCAGCGCCATGAGCGAGCTGGCAGGCCAGTTTGCCGGCATCCTCCATGTGACCGTGCCCGAGGAGCACTACCGCAGCTTGTGCGAAGCGCTGGCCCTGCTGCCGGGTCTGACCATCAGCTTTGCCGAAGGGACGCCCACCGCCGAACCGTCCCATCAGGTGATGATGACGGTGACCGGCAACGACCGCCCCGGTATCGTCCGTGAAATGGCCAGCATATTGCGCCAGCTCAACATCAACGTGTCCGACCTCACCACGGGTTGCGAACCGGCTCCCCACTCCGGCGCCCCGCTCTTCTATGCCCATGCCCTGGTGGCCCTGCCGCCCCAGCTCGAACTCGACGATCTGATCACCGCGCTGGAGTCGCTCTCCGACGATCTGATGGTCGACATAGACCAGGCATTCGCCGACTGAGCGGATGGTCATCACCCTGTCATATTTTCACGCCATTACTGCCGCGCAGACGCGACCTGACCACGGAGGCATCACATGAGCACCGACAAGCAGTATGAAGAGAAAGAGCTGAGCTGGCTCTCATTCAATGAACGGGTGTTGCAAGAGGCAATGGACAAGACGGTGCCCCTCATAGAGCGGGTCCGTTTCCTGGGGATCTTCTCCTCCAATCAGGATGAGTTCTTCAAGGTACGGGTGTCGGACGTCAAGCGCCGCATCCTGATCAACGAAGTGCACGGCGGCGAGGACGACGCCAAGGTGTTGCTGCGCGCCATCCAGCAGAAAGTGATGGCGCTCGGCGAAGCGTTCGACAACACCTACAAGGAGCTGTTGATAGCGCTGGCCCGTCACAACATCTTTCTGGTCAACGAGAGCCAGATCTCCGAGTCTATCCAACAGTGGCTGCGGGTCTTTTTCAGGGAGAAGGTGCTGCGCCACATCATCCCGATCCTGCTCAACAAGGAGGTCAACCCGGTCAAGTTCCTCAAGGACGAGCACACCTATCTGGCCATAGAAATGAAGAAGAATGGCCAGGTGATCCAGTACGCCCTGGTGGAAGTACCGACCGACGATCTGCCCCGCTTCTTCCAGCTGCCGCCGGAAGGCACTCGCCGCAAGAAGCAGATCATCATACTGGACAACGTCATCCGCTTCTGTCTCGACGAGATCTTCAAGGGCTTCTTCGACTACGACGAGATAGCTGCCTATGCGGTCAAACTGACCCGGGATGCCGAATATGATCTCTCCGACCAGCTGGATCTCAGTCTGGTGGACAAGATGAGTGACGGTTTGAAGCAGCGCCTCACCGCCATGCCAGTACGCTTCGTCTACGAGCGGGAGATGCCCGCCGCCATGATAAGCTTCCTGAAGCTCAAGCTGCAGATCAGCTCCTACGACGCCATCATGCCGGGCGGGCGCTATCACAACTTCAAGGATTTCATCGGCTTCCCCAACGTAGGCCGAGATTATCTGGAAAACCCCAAGCTACCTGCCCTCGATTGCCGCGATTTTGACGGTTTCGTCAACGCCTTCGATGCGATTACCAAGCAGGATATTCTGCTCTACTACCCGTATCACAAGTTCCACCACTTCACCGAGCTGGTGCGCCAGGCGGCGTTCGATCCGGCGGTGAGTGCCATTCGCATCAATATCTACCGGGTCGCCAAGAAGTCGCGCATCATCCACTCCCTCATCGATGCCGCCAACAACGGCAAGAAAGTGACCGTCGTCGTCGAGCTGCGCGCCCGTTTCGACGAGGCGGCCAACATCGACTGGGCCAACATTCTCACCGATGCCGGCGTCAAGGTGGTGTTCGGGGTGCCGAGCCTCAAGATCCACTCCAAGCTCTGCCTCATCACTCGCCACGAACATGGCGAGGCGGTGCGCTACGCCCATATCGGTACCGGCAACTTCAACGAGAAGACGGCGAAGATCTACACCGACTTCTCCCTGCTGACCCGCCACCCGGACATCACCGCCGAGGTGGAGGGCGTGTTCGAATACATCGAGTACCCCTATCGGCGCTACAAGTTCAACCACCTGCTGGTCTCCCCCATCAACAGCCGCCGTCAGCTCTATCGACTCATCGATAACGAGCTCTCCAACGCCAAGGCGGGCCAACCCAGCGGCATCACCCTCAAGATCAACAATCTGGTGGACAAGGATCTCATCAACCGGCTCTATGCCGCCGGCCAGGCCGGGGTGCCGATCCAGATGATCATCCGTGGTATGTGCGCCCTGCGCCCGGGTGTACCGGGCCTCAGTGACAACATCAAGGTGATAAGCATCATAGACCGCTTCCTCGAGCACCCCCGGGTCATGGTGTTCCACAACAAAGGCAACCCCCAGCTCTATATCTCCAGCGCCGACTGGATGAGCCGCAACATCGACGGCAGGATCGAGGTGGGAACCCCCATCTATGATGAGCGCCTCAAGCAGCGCATCATGGACATTCTCGAACTGCAACTGAGTGATACCTGCAAGGCACGGGTGATCGATGCCGACCAGCAAAACGCGTATGTGAAGCGGGGCAACCGCCGCAAGATCCGCTCTCAGGTGGCGATTTACGACTATCTCAAACGTATCGAGTCAAACAATGGACAATAGTCTCTATGCCGCCGTGGATCTCGGCTCCAACAGTTTTCACATGGTGATCGCCCACCTGAGCGAAGGACGCTTTCGCATCGTCGATCGCATCAAGGAGCGGGTCCGTCTAGCCGAGGGGATGGATGAGCAGAAGCGGATGAGCCCGGAGGCGATGGCCCGCGGTCTCACCTGCCTGTCGCTGTTTGCCGAGCGCCTCACCAATATCAAGCCGGATCAGATCCGCATTGCCGGTACCTATACCCTGCGCCGCGCCAGCAACGCCCGCGAATTCGTGAGCGAGGCAGCCAAGGTGCTCAACCATCCCATCGAAATTATCAGTGGTCAGGAAGAGGCGCGCCTCATCTATCAGGGCGTTGCCCATACCCAGCATATCGAAGGCCAGGTGCTGGTGGTGGATATCGGCGGTGGCAGCACTGAGCTCATCATAGGGGAAGGCTTCGATCACAAGGCCCTCACCAGCCGCAAGATGGGCTGTGTCAGCTTGACCCAGCGCTTCTTTGCCAACGGCAAGCTGAACGAAAAGGCCTTCCACAGCGCCGTGCTGGAGACCCAGCATCAGCTCGCCCCCATCATCAACCAGTATCGCAAGCTGGGCTGGCAGAGTTGCCTTGGCAGCTCCGGCTCGATTCGAGCCGTACGCGACGTGCTGCAAGGAGAAGGCTGGACCGATGGCGCCATCACGCTGGCGGGGCTGGAGCGGCTCAAGCAGGAGATGCTCGACCACAAGCGGGTCGATCAGTTGAAGCTCGCTGGCCTGACCGAGGAGCGCAAGGGGGTGTTTGCCGCCGCGGTGACCATACTGCTTGGGCTTTTTACCTCCCTACCCATTGAACGGATGGAGTATTCGGACGGTGCCTTGCGCGAAGGGCTGCTGTATGAATTCGAGGAGCGCTTGCAGCACCACGACATTCGCGAGCGTACCGCGCTGGCCCTCTCCACCCACTATCACATCGACAAGCGCCAGGCCAACCGGGTCGAGCAGAGTGTGTTGGCCCTGTTCGATGCCCTTAGCGGCCCCTGGCAAATGCCGGAGGAACCCTATCGCGCGATCCTCGGCTGGGCGGCGCGACTGCACGAGATTGGGCTGGTCATCAACTACAGCGGCATCCAGCGCCACTCCGCTTATATATTGCAGAACACGGATTTGCCCGGCTTCACCCAGGACGATCAGGCCCTGCTGGCAGCCCTGGTACGGTTTCAGCGCAAGGGGCTCAAGCTCTCCGAGCTCCCTCCCCTGCCCAACCATGACACGCAAACTGTGCTGCGTTGCATTCGCATCCTGCGGCTCGCCGTGGCGGCGCACCACAGGCGTCAGGACAATTTGTTGCCAAAATGGAACGTACAAGCAGCCGAAGATCAGCTGGTGGTCACCCTGCCGATCGATTGGTGCGACGAGAACCGCCTGCTGATGCAAAACCTGGAGAAAGAGCACCGTTATTGCCAGGAGCAAGGCTGGCCGCTGCTGTTTCAGCTGAGCTGACCCCGCCTCTTTGGCAGGCAGACAGGCAAAAAGGCAGCCCAGGCTGCCTTTTTGCTATTTGACTCATCCGCGTCAGGTGCGGGTTACTGCAACTCGGGCAGCAACCACTTGGCCATCTCGAAGTAGATGATGAGACCGGTACCATCCACCAGGGTGGCGATGAAGGGGGCGGACACCACAGCAGGGTCGATGCCAAAGCGGCGCAGCACCATGGGGATAATGGATGCAACTGTGGCGCTCCACAGCACGATGGCGATGATGGTAAAGGTCACCACCATGCCAATCTCGGGGCCGACGCCCAGACTCCATGCCCGCACCCAGGCCGCCATGGCAATGGCCCCCGAGATAAGCAGACCGGTGGAGAGCTCCTTTTTCAGCACAGTGCCAAGGTTGCGCAGACTCACCTCACCGACTGCCATGGCGCGCACTATGGTGGTGGTGATCTGGGTGCCACTGTTACCGCCAGTACCGATGAGCAACGGGATAAAGAAGGCCAACGCGATGGCGGCTTCCAGCTGCTCTTCGAACGCCCGCAGCACTGTGCCGGTATAGGCCTCCGCCACAAACAGGATGAGCAGCCAGCCCACCCGTTTACGCCACAGTTGCCAGGGGGTCGCCTGCAGATAGGGGGTATCGAGCGGCGATGAGCCCCCCTGCATCTCGGCATCCTCTGTGGATTCGAGCTCCAGGATGTCGGCGGCATCATCCACATGGAAGATACCCACCAGCTTGCCCTGCTCCTCCACCGGCAAGGTCGAGATGTCACGGTCGATCAGCAGACGTGCCGCCAGCTCCTGATCCGCCCGGGCGTTGATGCGCACCGTATCCCTGTCCATCAGCTCGCTGACCGGCAGCAGAGGATCCGCTATCAACAAGGATTTGAGCGCTATGCTGCCGAGCAGACGATGCTCGGTGTTGACCACATAGAGGTGCTGGAACAACTGGGCGTTGTCCCAGGCATCGTGGATCAGCTGCTTGGCACTGCCCACCGTATCCTGATCGCCGATGGCCAAAAATTCATGGCGCATATTGGCTCCAACCGATTCGGTCGGCCAGTCGAGCAGGGAGTAGAAGGTGGACTGCACCGGCTCCGGAAAGCGGGAGAGCAGCATGGTGCGATCGCTACTACCGAGCCGACGCAGTATGTCCAGCATGTCGCGCCGGGGCATGGCCCCTTGCAACAGACCGACTATGCTGGCATGCAACCGCATCAGCAGACGTCCGGCACACTCGCCCGACAACGAGTTGAGTAGCGCCACCCCCTCGACAATGGGCAGGGTATCGAAGATGCAGTTGAGCTCTTCCGGACGCAGGGTCAGCAGTTGATCGGCACGCTGAACCGGATCCAGATTATTCTCCAGCCAGCCCTGCAGGGCGGCCAGATCGAGCAGTTGATGACGATTGAGTAGAGTCTGTGTTTTCTTCATCACAAATGATCTCATGTGATTTCAGGCAGGGCCTGAGCGCGATCGGATATCCGGTCGCTGTCTGAAAGAAAACAGCAATTTGATTGACGAGTAATAGGCAGGAAATGACGCCGTCCGGCGTGTCATCATCCCCACGTACCAGCTTTAGCACTGTATAACGTATCCGGCATGCCGGAAGCCACTTGGGTTTACACCTTAATCCGATGAAAACTGTCCTGAGCTTGGGCGTCTCTCGACGTCGTGAGATCAGTGGCCTTTGTTTATACAGGAGCCTCGCCTAACGAGATGCTGCAAAAAAATTAGCACAACCCTCTGTTGTGCGGGCAGCATGATTATCGAATGCACAGAGTGAGTCAACCCGACAGGGAGGGTTAAATAGCCCATTGCAACAGCTTGTTACAATTGGAGAAAAAAGAGGATTTAAACGAGGATATATCATGACTGGGCAAACAAGATCTGGATGCCCCCTGTTCATCGCGTCCCGAAATGCGCTGAACAGGGGTGGAAAATATCAGCGAATATAGTCAAACAGGGTCAACTTGCTTATTTTGCTGAAGGAAAGCTGGGAGGCACTCAAGGCTGCATCCTCTTTGGACAATGCAGCAATGACTTCATACAAGTCAGCCTCGGAAACCTTGGCCCTGACCTGCTGATTGAGGGTACTCAGACCCTCGTTCGAACCCAGTACCTGCTCCAGGCTGTTCATCCTGCCACCAATTTCACCCAGCCCCTTATCGACATTCAGTCGGGCATTGTTCATGTGAGCGGTGGCATCCGCTACCTTCACCTGAAAATCGTCTGCCGACATAGTGGGATCACGCAAAGCCGTAATGAAATCGGACATACCATCCAGAATGTTGTTGTTCTGGGGCGAGTCCAGCACAAAGTTTTGCGCGGCGCCCCCTGCGGGCAGATCCAGGGTCAACTCCAGACCATTGAAGGGGATCTGGTTACCTGCCACATAGTCACCGCTTTGCAGCAGGGCGCCGCCGCTATCCCTTATCTCATAGGTATCAGGAGCCCCCGCCGCTGTGGTCACCGTGTATTGGTTGCTGGCCAGGGCGGGGTCAAAGTTGATGCGATGAAAGTTGTCGAAGTTACCCTGATCGGCCACTCTGACCTGAATATTGGCGCTGCCCGCACTGCCGGTCCTGCGGGTCGGCACCATTTCAAACAGATTGAAGCCGGAATCATTGGCCGCGATTTGCACCGTCGGAGAGACCTGGATATTGCGCTGGCCTGTATCCCCCTGAAAGACGTAATTGCCGCTGGCATCCTTGATGAAGGGCTGGGTCTTGCTCTGGTTGCCACCAAAAATGAATTCGCCCTGGGAGTTCTTGCTGTTCATCAGATCGAACATCTGCTTTTGCAAGCCTTCCAGCTCGCTGGCGATCGCCTTGCGATCATCTGACTCCACCGCCGAGTTGTTGGCCTTCTGGATCAGGGTCTGGGCACTGGTCATGGCGTTATTGAGCGCGGTCAGCACTGTCTCTGCATGGCCCAGGCTGTTCTCAAGCAAGCTGCCATTCACGCCATACTGCTTGAACAGATCTATCTCCTTGGTCAGCGCCATCTTCTGGCTCATGCCGGAGGGATCTTCTCCCGACGTCTTGAATTTATCTCCACTCTGCAGCTGTTCATAAGCCGTGCTCAATCTTTCATTGGCGTTATTCAGGGAGGAGATATTCCGGTTATAAACCATGTTGGTGGTAATACGCATGAACTTACCTCACTGATGACAACAGGGTGTCGAAGATGGTCTTGGCCGTACTGACCACCTGGGCCGATGCCGCATAAGACTGCTGGAAACGGATCAGATTGGCCGCCTCTTCCTCGAGGCTCACACCGGAGACGCTCTCGAAAATATTGGTACTCTGGGTCAATTTTGCCTCGTTGGCCTTGAGCAGCGTCTTGGCCTGGCTGGTGCTGATACCCACCCCGGTCACCAGACCGGAATAGGCCTCGTTGAAGGTCATCTTGTCATTGCTGGTGCCGGTATTGGTGCTCTTGCGCACCAGATCCTTGTTCTGCAGCTCAGCCAGCGCCAAGCCATTGGCGTTATCGGCAAAACCATTTTTGTTATAGCTCAGGGTGAAGCTGTCGTTGGCGGCTACCGAGCCGGTAATGCTGAACTCGTAGCCGGGAGTCTGGGTCGGATCGGCATAGACCTTGGGACCTGGCAGCGGGTTCTCGATGGCGGCCATCAAATTCTGGCCATTGCTGGAAGCTGGCGCGACCCCGAGGAGGTTGTTGTTCCCGTCATAGACCTTGTAGTTACCGCTGTCGTCGACTTTCACCACCTGGGGTGCCGTTGGATCCAGGGTGTTGGTACCAAAACCCGACCCCGTGCTGGTGTTGAAGATGCCGTTGAACTTGATCTCGGCAGAGCCGTTGTTGTTCTTGTTCTTGTCCGCCTTGAGGGGGGATGCCAGCGCCAGATCCTCGGGACGGGTGACAAGCTGCCCCAAGCTGGCGGCGGCCCGCTTGGTCGGCTGCAGCAGGATGCGATCCCCTGCCGCTGGCGTGCCGGTCAGATCAATCTCGATACCATGGCCCGGGAGCTGAAACTTGGCCGGGGGCGTGGTACCGGTCGCCAGCGAGGTACGATTGCCATCCTTGTCGAGGGAGAACACCTCGTAACCTGTGGCGCTGCTGAACTGTATCTCGTAATCGAAGGTGGTCACTTCACTGCCTTTACCAGGCACGAAATTGACCTTGGCAGCACCTGTGCCTGTGTTTTTTTCATAAGGCAGGCCATCGCTGACACCAAGGGAGAAGAGATCCCCCCCCAACTCGTTATCCAGATCCATGCCCAGCCGGTTCTGCTGGTTCATGGCATCGGCCATGGCCGCGGCCAACTGACCCAGTTCGCGCTTGGCCGGCTCCAGATCACGACGAGCGGAGAACAAGCCCCCCACGCCGCCACCAATGCTGCTCTCGTTAATGCGGGTCTTGTTGGTCCCCGCGATCAGCTGCAGCTCGGGCTCGCGGGGATCAGGATCACCCGGCACGACGCTGAACTGGGCCACCCCGCTATTGAGTACCAGGGAGTGACCCGTGCTCATATTGATCAGCACGCTGCCATTGGCCTGGGGCACGGTGCGGATCTCCATCTTCTCGGAAAGCTGGCGGATGGCTTCATCCCGCTGATCGGACAGCATCAGGTTCTCTTCCGGCGAGCCCTGAGTACGGATGATGGCCTGGTTCAGATCGTTGATGCTGTTGATAAGGCCATTCACCCGCTGGGTCTCGTCACCTATGGTGGTGTTAATGGTGTCGGTCTGTTTGTCCAGCTGGGACGACAGGGTATGAAAGCGGTTGACCATGCCGCTGAGCTCGCTCAGGGTGATCTTGCGGCCGGCAATATCGGCCGGCGCCTCGTTGGCGGTATGAAACGCCTTGAAATAGGAGGTGATGGCCGTCCCGACGCTGTTGCTGGTATCCCCCAGCAGGGTATCGGTATTGGAGAGCTGCTCGTAGCGGGTCGCCGAGGCAAAATAGGCGGAGGTGTCGCGCCGCACTTCGCCCTGGGCATAGGCATTGATGACCCGCTCGGTCAGCATGTCGCCCGTGCCCAGACCGACGGAACTGGTATAGATCAGGGTTCGTTCACGCACATAGCCCTGGCTATTGACGTTCACTATGTTGTTACTGGTGGTCTGCAGCAGTCGCTGCTGGGCCATCACACCCGAGGTACCAATTCCAAGCAGATCGCTTGCCATGACTTACAGCTCCATTTCTGTGTGGTTGGTAGCGGAGTAGCCGGCAATGGCATCACTGCGCAATACCTGTTTCAGTTTCCTGGCGTACTGGGGATCCGTCGCATATCCGGCCTGTTGCAAGGCCTCGAAGTAACGGTCCGGGCTGTCTACTTTGGTCAGGGCCCCCTTGTAGCGAGACCCCGAGGTCAGGAAATCGACATAGTCGTTGAAGCTCTCCTCGAACGACTCGTAAGAGCGAAACGATGCCTTCTGGCGCGAGGCCACCCCTTGCTCATATTCCAGGGTGTTGACCACCGCCTTGGGGCCTTCCCAACGCGGATCGGCCTTGATGCCGAACAGATTGTGGGTCACCTGTCCTTCCCCGTTCTTGATCACCCGCTTGCCCCAGCCGCTTTCCAGCGCCGCCTGGGCCACCAGCACCGCCGGGCTCAGCCCCAACTTGTCCGCCGCCTTCTTGGCGAGTGGCATCAGGCGATTAACGAACTCTTCCGGGGTTTCAAACACTTGCGCTGTCCTGTCCAGCGCCTTGGCCCCCTGCGCGGGCCCCATGGGGGGAACCGTGCGACGGGGGCGATGCGGCACAGCCAGCGGCTGGGCATCGGCACGCATCTCTTTGTTAGCAAAATCTTTGCCAACTTTTGAGGCGGAGATGAGATCGTTTGGGCCAGAGGTGGGGGGCTGGTAGGGTTTGTAGACCCGTTCGGTACGCTGCGGCATCTTGAGCACACGCCCATCGTGACGGGTAAAGGTCTCGGGTGAGAGTTGCTTGGCCACCATCTCGGCCAGCCCCATCCCTCCCTTGCTGGTCATGTCGGCGACCCGCTGTTCATCCAGCATGCCCTCGTAGAACTGGGTGTAGCTGCTGTTCATGGGGTTGTCCTGAGTCAAGGCCTGGTTGGCCTGACGCATGCCCTGAAACAGGGTTTGGGTGAAGATGGACTCGAACTGGCGAGAGGCGGCCATGAGCGCCTCGGCCTTGCCCTCTTTGCTCTGGCTCAGCTGGCGCAGGCGGTCCAGGTTCTTGATATCCTGCACCATCCCCATATTCACGCCACTGTTGGTGTCAAATTCTGCCATTTTGCTTACCTCATTGCCGCCCGTGGCAACCCCTTGCCGCTTGTTACAGTATGACCAGCTGACCTTCGATAGCGCCCGCCTGTTGCAACGCCTCCAGGATCGCCATCAGATCGCCGGGCGCCACCCCGACCTGATTCACCGCTCGCACCAGATCATCCAGGGTCGCGCCGGTATCGAGCTTGAACATGCGTCCCTGCTCCTGCTGCACATTGATGGTGGAGTTGTTGGTCACCACCGTCTGGCCGTCAGAGAGCGGGTTGGGCTGTGACACCTGCTGATTCTCGGCTATGGTCACCGTCAGCCCGCCGTGGCTGATGGCCGCCGGTTTGAGCCGCACCTGACTGCCGATGACAATGGTGCCGGTACGGGAGTTGACGATGATCTTGGCCGCCTCGCTGGCCGGGTCTACTTCCAGATTTTCGATGGTGGCGAGGTAGGAGACCCGCTGCCCCGGATCCCGCGGCGCATAGACCTTGACCGAGGTCGCATCGAGTGCCTGCGCCGTGTTGGGGCCCACCAGATCGTTGACCACGTCCGCCAGCCGGCGGGCCGTGGTGAAATCGGGGCGATTGAGGTTGAAGGTGATGGTATCCCCCTGACTAAAGGAGTTCGGTACCTCCCGCTCCACAGTCGCGCCGTTGGCGATACGCCCCACCGTCGGCGTATTGATCACCACCTTGGAGCCATCGGCCCCTTCAGCGCCCAGCCCCCCCACCACCAGACTGCCTTGCGCCACCGCATAGACACGCCCGTCCAGCCCCTTCATGAAGCTTTGCAGCAGGGTGCCGCCCCGCAGGCTCTTGGCCTCGCCGATGGCCGATACCGTCACGTCTATGGTCTGGCCAGGCTTGGCGAACGGAGGCAACTCTGCATGAATAGCCACAGGCGCCACGTCCTTGATCTTGGGCCTGATGTTGTCCGGCACCTTGATACCGAAGTTGTTGAGCATGGTGCGGAAGGTTTGCTCGGTGAAGGCGCTGTTCCTCTCGCCGGTACCGGGCAAGCCAACGACCAGACCGTAGCCAATCAGCTGGTTGTTACGTACTCCTTCCACCGAGCTGATGTCCTTGATACGGGAGGCGTGGGCCATTCCCAAGGGCATCAGACAGCAGATCAGGGTCACAAGACGGAGTGACTTCATAACATCTCCTAGAGCGGCCACCAGGGGCCATTGAAAAAGCTGGTAAGCCACCCCTGCTCCTGACTGTTGGCCAGATCGCCGGTACCGCCGTAATGGATGCGGGCATTGGCGACCCGCTGTGACGACACGCTGTTCTCGGCCGTCACATCTTCGGGGCGGATCATGCCGGTGATCCGGATATATTCGTTGCCATTGTTGAGCATGATCCACTTCTCGCCACGCACGAGCAGGTTGCCATTGGGCAGCACCTTGGCCACGCTGACCGAGATATTGCCCTGCAGGCTGTTGCTCTGATCCGCCTTGGCCTGCCCCTTGAAAGCGCTGTTCTGGCCCAGGGACGCCGACAGATCATAAGCACCAGCCGTGACCGGCACACCGCCCAGGATGACAGGCTCCATATTCAGCTTATTGTCCTTGCCGCTCTGGGTATTGGCCTTCTTGGAGGCCGAGGTCGACTCGGCCAGCTCTATGGTGATGATGTCACCCACCCTGTGCGCCTTGATGTCCGAATAGATGCTGTTGGCCTGATCCGGTTGAAAAATGGCACCGGTCGGTCTGATGGAGACAGACTCCGATTCCCCGTATACAGGGGAAAACTCGGGGTCATCCGGCTTGGCTGTGTTGAGGGTACTGCTGCAGCCACCTAGCGCCACCAGCCCCAGCATCCATATGGTTTTCATCATGCACCTCCTGCCGATGTGCGCGAGACCAAACATGAGTTCATGGTGTCCACCACCCACTTACGTACGCTGGATCAGGAAGGACATCATGCCGTCCACCGCCGAGAGAACCTTGGAGTTCATCTCGTAGACCCGCTGGGCCTGGATCAGGTTGACCAGCTCTTCGGTCACGTTGACGTTGGACGTTTCCAGCATGCCCTGCTTGATGACGCCGAGCCCGTCCGCTCCGGCAGTTCCTTGAATGGGAGCACCACTGGACTGGGTCTCGACAAACATGTTTTCACCCATGGGTTGCAGGCCGGAGGCATTGACGAAGTCAGAGGTGTTGATCTGGCCCACCACCTGGGATGCGCCATCCCCCTTGAGCTTGACGGATACCTGACCATCCTCTCCCACTGTCACACTCTCGCTGTTCTCGGGGATCTGGATTTCGGGTTGCAGCGGGTAGCCATTGCCCGGGGTGACGATAGTCCCTTCATCATTGAGGGTGAACTGACCGTTGCGGGTATAGGCGGCACTGCCATCGGGCAACTGGATTTCGAAGTAGCCGCGGCCGCTGATCATCAGATCCAGCGAGTTGTCCGTGGTCTGTACGTTGCCCTGGCTATGGTTTTTCTGGGTGGCAACAACCTTGGCACCGGCACCCAGCATCAAGCCGGAAGGGAGCTCGGTATCCGCCGACGAACGGCCACCCGGTTGGTTGATATTTTGGTAAAGCAGATCCTCGAAGATGGCCCGTGACTTTTTGAAGCCCACGGTGCTGGCGTTCGCCAGGTTGTTCGAGGTGACCGCAATGTTGGTCTGCTGTGCATCCAAGCCGGTCTTGCTGATCCAGAGTGCAGGGTTCATTTAAAACTCCTTGATTAGCTGATACGCAGCAGCTGGGTTTGAGCTTCGTCGTTCTCTTCCGCGGTCTTCATTATTTTGACCTGGGTTTCGAACTGACGTTGCAACCGGATAAGGTTGGTCATCTCATCGACCACGTTGACGTTGCTGCCCTCGAGCGAGCCGGCGATGAGGCCGACATTGGCCGAGGCGGCTTCATTCTGGCCATCCTTGCGACGAAATAAACCATCCTGCCCCTTCTCCACCGCATCGGCGGCAGGCTTTACCAACTTGATACGCTGGAAATCTTCGGGCAAGTTGGCCGCGGCACCTTCGGGACGACCGCTAATGGTGCCATCCCGATTGATCTCGATCTTTTCCATCGGTAACTGCAGCACGATAGGTTGGCCACCATCGTCCACGACATTGAGACCGGTAGAGGTTTGCAGGTTGCCGGTCGCACTCAGCTGCAAGTTGCCCATACGGGTATAGGCTTCGCCCCCATTGGGATCCTGCACCGCGATCCAGCCCTGACCGTCAACGGCCACGTCAAGATCCCGACCCGTGGTCATCAGCATGCCATGCTGCAGGTTCTGACCCGGCCGCTCCGTCATGGCGAACACCCGGGATGGCAGCCCTTCGCCAAACGCCTGCATGCTGCGCGCCTGCTCGAAGTCAGACTTGAAGCCGATAGTGTTGGCATTGGCCAGGTTGTTGCCACGCACAGCCAGGCTGTGCATGTTCTCCTTGGCCCCGGACATGGCGATGTAAAGCAGGTGATCCATGGGATCCTCCGTCAAACTGATGACTCTGGAGAGATAACTGCAATTTGAGTGCCAACACAGGTTCATGAATGCAAGGAGGGAGATAAAACAGGAGGGAAACGCTCGAAAAAAGGGCGCCGAGGCGCCCTTGTCATCATGAAGTCACTTAACGGATCTGCAGTATGGTCTGCTGCAATGAACTGTTCACTTCCAGCGAGCGGGAGTTGGCCTGGAAGTTACGCTGGGCCGTGATGAGATTCACCAGCTGGGTGGTCAAGTCCACGTTGGATTGCTCCACCGCTGAAGACTTGATACTGCCCAAGGTACCCGAATTAGGCGTGCCGGGCAGCGCATCACCGGAAAGCAGAGACTGGCGCCAGGAGGTATCGCCGACCTGAGTCAGTCCTTGCGAGTTGGCAAACTTTGCCAGCGCAACCATGGCGACTTTTAACGTCGTCGCATTGCTGTAGGTGGCAGAAACAACACCGTCTGGCGTAATCTCCACCTTGGTCAGATGACCAACAGTGGCGCCATCCTGGGTCAGTCTAGTGACATCGAAAGGAGAGTTGAATTGGGTAACGGTACCGAGACGAATCTCCATTGATTGAGCGGGATCCGCACCGTTGGTAATAATCCCGGCCCCCGGGATGCCTAACGCTTCGGTTTTGATCGGCGCAACCGGGGTGGTTGTATTCAATTTGCCACCGTTGGTAAACTCCATCTCAATGCCAGTGGGAATGCCAGCAGCGGGGCTTACCCCACCCGTAATGTTGATAGGCTTGTCACCCTCATATGCGAACATGCTCCAGGTGCCCGGGTTTCGTGGCTGCCCCGGATTAGCCGGATCCTCATGGCGAACAAAATATTTGGTGATCACATGGGGGGCGCCGAGCGAATCATAGATCGTCACGGATGTTGAGTTTGCAAAGGTTGTCGAGTCCGTGGGTTTAAAATCGGCGGGGTCTGTTGGCTTGGTTTTCGCTTCAATGCTCAAGTTAAAACTTGCTTCCACCAACGTGGTCATTTTAGGCTGACCCGCCCGATCCGGTATTTGAATTGGCTTGGTGGCGTTGATGCTGACCGCCTTGGGCGTACCATCCGCGTTAATTTCATAGCCTTGCAGATAGTGGCCCTGATTGTTGACCATATAGCTGTTTTCATTGAGCTTGAAGGCCCCTGCCCGAGTATAGGTACGGTCAAGATTGGTCAGGCCGTCAGAGGTGACGAAAAAACCATTGCCCTGGATGGCCAGGTCCAGGGCGTTGTTGGTAAATTGCAACGCCCCCTGATGAAACTGCTGCGCCACCGCCCCCGTTGCCACACCGTTGCCGACCTGTGTTTTGGCATTGACAAAAATCGAGTTGGCGTACACATCCGCAAACTCGGCACGGGACTCTTTAAAGCCCATGGTATTGACGTTTGCAACGTTGTTGGCGGTAACGTTCAGATCTTTTTGTGCCGCGTTGACACCGCTCAAGGCATTGTTAAATGACATATCCAGCTCCTTAGATCGATGCTGTAGGCTTGGTCGTTGGTGGTGTGGTCTGGTTGGAATTGGTACCGGCAATCTCCAGGATATCCCCCAGAGAAATGGCCCCAAGTCCTTTCAATTTAACCAGGGTGGGAGAGGTGCCATTACCCAGGGTGACGCTTTCTACTCGCCCATAGGTCAAGGCCGAAATGCTCTCTGATATGCCGGCCACAGTGCCGGTTGCTTTAATCTGGTACTTGCCCTCTTTGACGGGCTTACCGTCCTGGTCGGTCCCATCCCAGCTGAAGGACACGTTACCCTTATGTTCTCCCTCAAGGGAGAAGGACTTGATAACCTGCCCTTTTTCATCTTCAACTGTGATTTTCACGTTCGACATTGTCTTGTCGCCGACAGCGACCACCCCGGAAATCTCGCCATCTTTTTCCAGATAGCCGGTATTGGAGGGGATCAGTACATTCTGCCCCACCAGAGCAGAGGCCTGCAGCGCCTGGCTGGAGGTCATCAAGGTATTCAGATTGCCCATCTGGGTCGACAGACTCGATATCCCTTCCGAGGTCGACATCGATGTCATCTGGGACAGCATCTGGGCATTGTCCACCGGCTTGAACGGATCCTGATAAGAGAGCTGCATGGTCAGCAGCTTCAGAAACGACGCCTGATCCAGCTCTTTCTTGGGCGTCGTCGGCGTGCCAGTGGTCTGGGATGTGGTACGGCTGATACCGTTCACATTATTGGTTGTATCTACCATCTGTGCGTACCCCTATCAGGACTTGCCAAGCTGAAGCGTCTGCTGCAGCATCTTCTTGGCAGAATCGGCAACCTGCACATTGGTCTGATAACTGCGTGAGGCGTTGATCATGTCTGCCATCTCTTCCACCATGTTGACGTTGGGCTTGAATATAAAGCCATCCTTGTCAGCCATGGGGTGGCCCGGGTTGTACTCCTTGAGCAAGGGCGCCTCGCTCTCGACAATCCCCTTCACCTCGACCCCGACGGATTCCTGCTTGTCTGACATGGCCCGATCCAGCTGAGCGGCAAAAATTGGCCGCCTGGCATGGTAAGTATTTTCCACACTGGAGCTGACGCTGTCGGCGTTGGCCATGTTGCTTGCCACCGTGTTGAGTCGAACAGACTGTGCACTCATGGCCGAGCCTGCAATGTCAAAGACCTTGAACAAACTCATTACTGTTCTCCTTTCAGCGCCTTCAGCAGGCCACTGATCTTGCTATTCATAAATTCCAGGGAGGTCTGGTACTCAAGGCTATTACGCAAAAACTCGCTGCGCTCCTGCTGCACATCTACTGTGTTGCCATCACCGGTGTCGGGCTGCAGGGGATTGCGGTACTGCATGAGGCCTGGGGCATCCGACTGCAAGGCGAAGTGCTTCTCACTGGTCGTCGCCAGGCCGAACCCCTGCCGATGCTGGGCCCCTTCCAGTGCCTGTGAGAAGTTGATATCCCTGGCCTTGAAACCCGGGGTATCCGCATTGGCAATGTTGCTGGACAACACCTCTGCACGCTTGGAGCGAACGCTCAGCGCGTATTGATGAATACCAAATGCCTTGTCGAATGAAATTGCCATAGCACACCTCCTGCTTGATAAATTATTAGCAAGAGGCGTGCCAAAGAGGATTTATGCGGGGATTATTTGACTTTGTAGATGATACCGGGATTGCAGCGGACCATTTCGAACTTGTCGGTCAGACCGGCCAGTGACTCGGAAGCCCCCAGCATCAGATAACCACCGGGATTAAGACTGCCAGCGAACTGGTTGAGGATCTTGGACTTCACTTCCGGCGCAAAATAGATGAGTACGTTGCGGCAGAAGATGATGTCGAACTTGCCGAGCAGGCTGTAGCTCTCCAGCAGGTTCAGTGGCCGGAAGGTGGTCAATTTTCTGACACGCTCCACCACTCGCATCTTGTTGTCACCATAAGGTTCGAAGAACAGCTTCTTGCGCTCCGGCGACAGGCCTCGGGCCAGCGCCAGGCTGTCGTACACCCCTTCCTTGCACTGGTTAAGCATAGTGCTGGAAATATCTGTGCCCACGATCTGCACGCCACCGGGCAAGGTACCCGGCTTCTTGACCTGCTGCTCCAATGCCGTCATGGCGATGGAATAGGGCTCCTGACCGGATGAGGACGCGGCCGACCAGATCTTGATCGGACGGCCGCTCTTGCCAAGCTCAGGAAAAATCTTGTCCGTCAGCAACTGAAATGGATAAGTATCCCGAAACCACAGGGTTTCGTTGGTAGTCATGGCATCAACCACTGCCATTTTCAGGTCGCGCTCACGCACACTCATCGCTCGCGTAACCAGATCAGACAAACTCTCAATACCAAACTGAGTCATCAAGGGCGAAAGCCGACTCTTGACCAGATACTGTTTGTTGTCACCCAGCACGATCCCGCTCTGTACTGCCAGAAAGTTGCTGAATTGTTTGTATAAGTCGTCCGAAAGTGTCTTCATGCAGTTTGTTCTTCTTGATTAGAGTGCGCCTTGTACGGCTTTGGCCAATTCATCCGGCTGGAATTTGGCAATGAAATTGTTCGCACCGACTTTCTGCACCATGGCCTGATTGAACACCCCACTGAGGGATGTGTGCAGAATAACATGTAAGTCCTTGAGATTGGGATTGTTGCGGATCTCGGCGGTAAAAGTATAACCGTCCATTTCCGGCATCTCGATGTCCGAGATCACCAGGGCAATTTGATCCTTGATGGGGCCATTCTTGGCCATCTCCAGCAACATGTTGAGCGCCTCACGCCCATCCTTGGCCAGCACACACTGTACACCGATAGCCTCGAGGGCCCGCTGGACCTGCTTGCGAGCAACAGAAGAGTCATCTGCCACCAGCACAGGACGACCATGGGTATTGTGCTCGATACTGGCATCCACCAGCTCGGCACTCACCTCGGTCGACACCGGAGAGATCTCGTTGAGGATACGTTCAACGTCCAGGATCTCCACCAGCTCGCCATCTACCTCGGTGACCGCCGTCATATAGTTGATGCGACCAGCCCCTTTTGGAGGGGGCAGAATGGATTCCCAGTTCATGTTGATGATGCGCTCGACCGAGTGCACCAAAAAACCCTGCACGGAACGGTTGTACTCGGAAATGATGATAAAGCACTTGCTCAGATCCTCGATAGGACGCTTGCCCACCGCCATGCTGAGATCGATCACCGAAATGGTCTGGCCACGGATATGGGCAACCCCGCGAATGCAGGAGTTCAACTTGGGCATGACGGTCAATGAGGGACATTGCAACACTTCACGCACTTTGAATACGTTGATGCCAAATCTTTGACGTCCATTGAGACGAAACAACAACAACTCCAACCTGTTTTGTCCCACCAGCTGGGTACGTTGGTTGACCGAGTCCAGAATACTGGCCATAAACACTCCCTAAAAACGCTTGGCACTAATCATGCATGCGTGTTGGCTTACGTCAGACTATCAATGTCACTACAAACGAATTCTGAAGCAAGCATAGTTAAATGTGGTGATATACGTGAACAACTTATCGGCCTGCGAGCGAAAATGATTAGTAGACTTTTCCTCATCTTACTGCTGTTTTGCGGCATATCTCACACCACGGCTTCCGAGGTGACCAGCTATCTGCAAGAAATGGCACAAGAGTTTGTGCTAGGCCAGCTCGATATTCCGCTCGACGCCCAGGCGCAGGTGCTAGCTGCCTCCATCGATGACCGCCTGCCTCTAAGCCGCTGCGAAGAGCATCTTACCATCAGTTTTCCCGCAAGGATGGAGGTGCGTCGCAACACCACTGTCTACCTCAAATGCGAGGAGGATAAACCTTGGGATCTCTATCTGCCGGTTCGGGTCAGCATACAAAAGCCCTATGTGACCGTCTCAGCGCCGGTGGCCAAGGGCGACATCCTCAGCGAAAGCATGCTGACACTGGCCTATCAGGATCAGACGCTGATCCGTGGTGACTATCTCAGCGATCCGACCCCCCTGATAGGCGTACGTAGCAAGCGGGAGCTCAAACCGGGTCAGCCCATACGGCTCACCCAAGTCTGCGTGGTGTGCAAAGGCGATCAAGTCACACTCAGTGCAGAAAATAGCAGCATGCAAATCAAAACCATGGCCCGAGCCTTGCAAGATGGTAGCTTCGGAGACATGATCAAACTCGTCAATATTCGTTCAGGAAAAACGGTGCAGGGAAAAGTCAGCGCGGTCGGTGCCGTGGTGGTCACTTTCTGAATGTTTTAGGCCACTTTTTTCTAAAGTTCTGACGACCGTCACCGATAAACAGGTAAGCGAACAGCAAAGCAGACGAAGGTAAATAACATGGCTATCAACAATATCAATAACCTAGCGAACAATCGGTTGCAAAACACCGGTAGCAGCCTGGGTGCCAATACCAAACCAGCGACCTCATCCCCCGACAACCGTGCGGCGACCGTCAGGACCGACTCCGTCTCCTTGACCAATGAGGCGCAGCAATTGCAACAGATGCAGAAAAACCTCAACTCAGCCTCTACTACCGGCAATGAAAGCCGGGTCGAGAGCTTGAAAAAAGCCGTGGCCAATGGTGAATATCAGGTCAACAGTGAAGCTGTGGCCAAGAAGATGTTCAGCTTTGAATCCAATCTGGACAAGCTGCTGGGATGATGGATTTACCTTCGCTGCTGCATACCCAAGACGAATACCTCTCCCAGATGCAAGGTTTGCTGGGGGAGGAATTCAACCTGCTCAAACAGCACCAGGCACTGGCACTGCCTGAGCTGGCAGAGCGCAAGCAGAAACTGCTTGCCGATATTGAAGTGCTGGATCAGACCCTGGCCCAACTGCCCGATCTGCAACAACAGCTGAACGCCTTTCCCGAGAAGATGCATCTCCTGCGTGAAAAACTCGATGCCTGCCAGGAACAAAATGATCTCAATGGCCGCCTGCTCGAACTCAGCATCGTCTCCAACCGACGCCTGGCAAGCTTCCTGAGCAAGTTGCGTGATCGCAACTCACTGACCTATGACGCCAAGGGCAATACCCGCTCAGGTACTCGCTCATTCGGCATAAAGGCCTGACTTCTCTCTTCTCACTTTCAGTTTCCCCTTACAGCAGCCCCTGATCTGCCCCCTCGCCACACACCTTACAAATTCAGACGCAGCAAGGCCTCGCTATCCGCACAGGCATGGATGCCCAATACACCGTCTTCATAGCGGCCATAAGTTGCCGCCAGCTCTGCGCGTGGAAAACAGATGGATCCCGGATTCATCAGCACCAGCTCCCCTTCTCGCTGCAACACTGGCATATGGGTATGACCGCTGATAAACAGGCTGCCTGCCGGCAGCGGCACCGCCTCCGGGCGATAGAGATGACCATGGCTGACAAACCAGCGCCGGCCATCCACCAGCAACTGGTTGTAGGGGGCCATCATGGGGAAATCCAGCAGCATCTGATCCACTTCCGAGTCGCAATTACCACGCACCGCCATGATGTGCGGCGCCAGCTGATTAAGCCGCTCGGCCACAGCCGCGGGGGCATAACCCGGCGGTACCGGATTGCGCGGGCCGTGGTTGAGCACGTCGCCGAGCAACAGATAGTGATCAGGCTGCCAGGTGGAAAGCTGGTCAAGCACCAGCTCCAGGGCACTCAGGCTGCCGTGCAGGTCCGACATAATGGCAATCTTCATCGCTCGTTCCTCACGGCTGACTGAAATAGAGATCCTTGGTGGCGATCGCCCCCTTGAGATTCTGAACGGGCAAGCCACGCAGGGTGGGATCCACCAACCGCATCTGGTTGTAGTGATAGATGGGAATGGCGGGCATCTCATCCATCAGCAACTGTTCGGCCTGATGGTAGAGCCCGACCCTGACGTTACCATCCAGGGTATCCGAAGCCTGCTGCAACAGGCCGTCAAAGGCTGGATTGCAGTAGCTACTCTCGTTCTGGGGATCTTGGCAACGGAAGCTGTTGAGCATGGATGAGGGCTCCACGTAATCCCCGAACAGGAAGGAGCGAGCCAGCATGAAGTCCCCGCTGTCTTTGGCCACCTGATAGGCGTTCCACTCCATGTTATTGAGCACGACTTCCACACCAAGCGGCTTCCACATGGCGGCCACCGCCAACGCCAGCTTCTTGTGATTTTCCGAGGTGTTGTAAGTCAGCGTCAGCTTGAGGGGATGAGCGCTGTTGTAACCCGCCTGCGCAAGCAGCGCGGTCGCCTTGGCAAGCCGGGTTGGCTGATCCTGCAAGGCCAGCGGTGAGCTCAGCGCCTCATAGCCCGGCATGGTGGGCAGCAGTGACCAGGCGGCTTGTTCACCCTGACCGCTGACCTTCTCGGTCAGCAAATGTCGGTCTATGGTCATCGCCAGCGCCTGGCGCACCCGCACATCCTGCAACTCGGGGCGACGCAGGTTGAAGGTATAAAGATAGGTACCGAGCAGCGGCAGGCCCCAGATCCGCTCGGGGGTCGCTTCCTTGGTCTTCTGGTAATACTCCTGTGCCACCTTGTTGGTGAGCTGGATCTCGCCCGCCTCGTAGCGCAGCCGCTCGGCGTGTTGGGAGGCAAGCGGCAGATAGGTGACCCGCTGGATCCGGGTATGGGCATCATCCCAATACTGAACGTTGCGCTCCGCCTCGATACGCTCGTTGGGCACCCAGTTCACCAGCTTGTAGGCGCCGTTGCTGACCAGCTTGCCCGGCAGGGTCCACTGCTTGCCAAACTGGTTGATAGCCTTCTCGTTAACCGGTACGAAGGGACGCTGACTGACCAGCTGCAAGAAGTAGGGCACCGGCCGCTCCAGAGTCACTTTCAGGATCTGCTCGCTCTCGGCCTCCACCCCCAGGGTATTGAGATCCAGCGCCCCTGCGTAGATGGATTGGGCATTGTTGATACCGGTCGCCAGCAACAGCCCGGCGGAAGGTGAGCCCTGCGCCGGATCCAGCAGTCGCCGCCAGGCATAGACAAAATCCTGCGCGCCGAGCGGCTCACCGTTGGACCACGTGAGCTGCGGGCGCAGGAAGAAGCGCCAGACCAGCCCATCGTCACTGCTCTCCCAGCGTTGGGCCTGAGCCGGCACTATCTTGCCCTGACCATCTTCGCTCACCAGCCCCTCGAACAAGTCCACCAGCACGACCTCACCCGGAAAACCGGATCGGATCTGGGCCGGGTCGAGGGATTCCGGCTCGGCGCCATTGCCCTTGACCAGGGTCTGGCGGTCCGACAATACGGGCTCTTGGGACACAGTGGTGGCCTGCAATGAAGGGGCCATCAACAGGCCCAGCAGCAAGGGAGAGAGCCAGCGACGGGTGGGCCGGGAAGCGGGGCACAAAACCATGACATACACCTCGTTCAATTCACTTTATTTCAAGAAGGGGGAAGGCCGGCAGCGCGCCTGAATACGAATGCATGATGCTGCGCTTGTTATCCCCAAAGACGCCCCGTATTGTATCGGGCTTGCTCAAGAGATGGAGTCTTGCGGGCGATTTTTTTCCGTAGTTTTTATGAGGTGCGAGTGGCTGTCGCCGGTAACGGCCTGATGCGTCTTTCATCTGGCTACATTTTCAGGAGTTGTTATGGGGTATGAGTGGCTGGCACTGGCAGCGGCCAGTTTGTGGGCAGTGGCGGCCCTGATCTCCGTCAAACCGGCCCGTCACCTGGGGGCTTTTGCCTACAGCCGCTGGCGCATGTTTCTGGTCAGCCTGATGCTGGGCTCCGTCAGCCTCGCCACCGACGGCTGGCAATCTCTCACCGAGAGCGCCCTGCCCCTACTGGCATTGTCGGGCCTTATCGGCATCTTCGTCGGCGATACCGCCCTGTTTGCCTGCATGAACCGGTTGGGCCCCAGGCGCAGCGGCTTGCTGTTCTCCTGCCATGCTCTCTTCTCCGCCCTGCTCGGCCTCTGGTTGTTTGGCGAGCAGCTCGGTGGCTGGCGACTGGTGGGGGCCTTGTTGGTGTTTGCCGGCGTCATGCTCGCCATTTTGTTCGGCCGGCGTGGCGGCAATGAACACAACGAGTGGGAACAGGTGCGTGGGCATCTCGCCATCGGCATAGGTCTGGGTCTGACGGCCGCCTTCTGCCAGAGTCTGGGCGCCATCATCGCCAAGCCCGTGATGATGAGTGGTAGCGTGGATGCAGTGAGCGCTTCCGGCATCCGCATGGGCAGCGCCCTGTTGGCCCACTGCACCTTGCGGGCGCTGCGGGTGCCGCTGTCACTGCCGCACAACCCCATTAACCGTCAGGTACTGGGGATGATTGGTATCAACGGCTTCCTGGCGATGGCCATGGGGATGACGCTCATCCTGGTCGCCTTGCGTCAGGGAGACGTCGGCATGGTGGCGATCCTCTCCTCCACTACGCCTGTCATTCTGCTGCCCCTGCTGTGGTGGCACTCGGGCCAGCGCCCCTCCCTCACGGCCTGGGCGGGCGCCCTGCTGGCCACACTGGGTACGACCATGGTGCTGGGGGCGGGCTAACGCGGCTTAACGTCAGCGCCGGGGTTAACACCCCAAACCGCACCCACTTCGCTATTCGCACCCTCGATCAGAGGTGAGCTGCAGCGTCGATTAGCCCCGTCGCGGCATCACCGGACTTTCGTAGCCGAGTCGGGTGACTAGAACTGGGCGATTTCCTCGGCCGTCAGCTCGCGGTATTCGCCCGGTGCCAGTGCGTCATCCAACGTCAGTGCGCCGATCCGCTCCCGATGCAACCCCACTACCTTGTTGCCGATGGAGGCAAACATCCGCTTCACCTGATGATACTTGCCTTCATGGATGGTGAGGCGTGCCTCGCACTCCCCCAGAATGTCCAGCTGGGCGGGACGGGTCTTCTCGGATTCGTTGCGCAGGAAGACACCATCGGCAAACAGGGAGATGGCATCCTGATGCACCGGGTCGGCCAGCCAGACATGGTAGGTCTTGGCACACTCATGGCGCGGCGAGGTGATGCGGTGGGACCATTTGCCATCGTCGGTGACCAGCACCAGACCCGTGGTGTCAAGATCGAGTCGGCCAACCACGTGCAACTTGCCCATGGCGGGCTCGTCCATCAGGAAGAAGACGGTTGGATGATCCGGATCCTCGTTGGAGCAGACGTACCCTTTCGGTTTGTGCAGCATGAAGTAGCGATTGCGCTGATCCAGCGTCAGCATGACGCCGTCGAATTCGACCTGGCTCTGCTCGTTGATGTGGAAAGCGGGTTGTTTGACCACTATGCCGTCCACCGTGACCTCTCCCTGCCGGATCAGCTTGCCCGCCAGGGACCGGGTCAAATCGGAACAATCGCAAAGAAATTTATCGAGCCGCATGCACAACCTCAGAGTCCATCAATAAAGGGGCGTCATTATATAGGCCGAGGGCAACAACTCCAGCACTAAGCGGTAGTGATGCAGACCATGTCGTCATGACGAAGCCCGGCGCGGGTGTTAGACTGCCTGCAGAGGGCCTAATGTTACGCATAATAATAAAGTCAGGAAGCCGAATGAAGTCGCACACTCCTCATCCAGTCATTCCCGTCAACCAGCTGCAAGCCGGCATGTACGTGATCGCCATCATCAGCCAGACAGGTGGCATGGAGATCGCCCAGATGGGGCTGGTGACCACCCGTCAGCAGATCGATGACCTGGTCCGGCGCGGTGTGCTAACGGTGCGCGTGGATCTCGCCCGCAGCAAGCTGGCTGGCATAGAGCAGATCATCTCCCCCGACCCGGCTACCTTGTCAGCGTCATCCCAACGCACGGCAGGCAGTGCCAACGGCGAGGGCCGCGAACTCAAAATCCGCCGTCTCTATCAGGAAGCCCGCGAACTGCAAGGCAAGTTCATCCGCCAGCTCAAGGCGGGTGAACCCATCGACATAACCCCGCTGGCCGAAGTGGCCGAAGAGATGGTGGACACCATGTTCACCCACGGCGATGCCATGCTCTGTCTGGCCCGCATTCGTGCCAAGGATGCCTACCTGATGGAGCACTCCATGAACGTGGCCATTTTGCTCGCCAACTTCGGCCGCTATCTGGGGTTGGAACGCAGTGTGCTCAAAGAGCTGACCCTGGGGGGCCTGCTGCACGATGTGGGCAAAATCATGACCCCGGATGAAGTGCTCAACAAACCTGGCAAGCTGACCGATGAAGAGTTCACCATCATGCGCCAGCATGTAGTACACAGTTACGACATCCTCAGCCAAACCCCCGGCATCACGGCCACCATGCTGGAAGTCGCCGCCAATCACCACGAGCGGCTCGATGGCACGGGTTATCCCAGCCACCTCAAGGGAGATCAACTCTCTCTTCATACCCGCATGAGCGGCATCGTCGATGTCTACGACGCCGTGACGGCAGATCGGGTCTACAAACAGGGGATGCAGCCGACCCAGGCATTCCGGATCCTGCTCAAGGGGGCCGACCATCATTTCGATCGGGGGCTGGTAACCAAGTTCATCAAGTGCATGGGGGTTTATCCGGTGGGGACGCTGGTACAGCTCTCCAACCAGCGGTTGGCTATCGTGATGCAGCGCAACGAGCAGCAACCGCTCAAGCCGGTGGTCAAGGTGATCTATCACGCCACCCAACGCCACTATCTCGATGTACAGTGGCTGGATCTGGCGAAATCCGGGGTACAGGAGAGCATAGAAAGCACGGTCGATCCCAAGGAGTTTGGCATCAGCCTCGCCCACTTCGTCTAGTTGGTCCCCTCCTCCCGGGACCGCTCGACACAATGCAGAATAAGAAACTCCTCATCCAGCGGTGACAGGTCAAAGCGGATACAGGCCTCTTCGATGGCCCGGACGTCGTGTTGACGGTGCTCGCTGAGCCAGCGCACAGCGCGACGCAGATCTTCACCATGGGGCAGTAGGGGATGGTCGCTCATGAGGCACCTCCGGTAAGCCATCGACATCAGCCCGTCAAACCGGGCTGTCCTCTATAGCTTAGTCTGCCAGCCGCACCACCTCTATGTTCCCTCAATCAGGCCTCTGACCTCAGGCAAAAGCCCGCTGCCAATCTTGGTCAAACTTCGCCAATGCCACATCCACCGCAGGCACAGTCAGCAACTGTTCGGCCACATCAAGCGGCAGGGTGATGGATTGGCAACCGGCCAGCAGGCAGTCAAGCGCCTGACGGGGGGTACGGAATGACGCCGCCAGCACCTTGCTGTTCGGTGCGTGCAGCTCAAGCAGCTGTTGCAGCTCCTGCACGGTGGCGATGCCATCGCCGCCCTGAGCGTCCAGCCGGTTGACATAAGGGGCGACATATTCTGCCCCCGCCACCGCCGCCAGCCAGCCTTGCAACGGGGTATAGACCGCAGTACCCAAGGTCGACACGCCGCTGGCGGTCAGGCTCTTGATGGCCGCCAATCCCTCTGCACATACCGGGATTTTGATCACCAGATCCGGGTCCAGCTCACGCAGGGCGAACGCCTCTCGCACCATCTCGGTTTCGGTTTTGGCCATCACCTGGGCAAACAACCGAGCCTTGGGTCCCAGCACGTCGCGCAGAGCGGGCAGCAGCTCGCTCAGCGGCAATCCCCCGGCGGCGGTAATGGAAGGGTTGGTGGTGACACCAGCCAACGGCAGGATCCGTGACCAGCGACGCACTGCCGCCACATCGGCGGTATCGAGATACAGCTCCATCTCTAACTCCTTAACGGGATGTTCAATATGTCGCCATTCTAGCGACAAAACATCTGCGAATTGCTTGATCAAAATCAAATCAACTTTCGAATGAAAGCAAATAGAATGAAAAACAAAAGGAGGCGGTATGATTTTCGACCTGCAACGATATTCAACTCACGATGGCCCCGGCATTCGCACCCTGGTGTTTCTCAAGGGGTGCTCGCTAGCTTGCCTGTGGTGTCAGAACCCGGAAAGCCGCTCTCCCCAGCCGGACATCTTGCTCGACCGGCGTCAATGCATCGAGGGATGCCAGCTCTGCAGCCAGGCCTGTCCGGCAATCTTGCATGACAGCGAAGGCATTCAGCTCACCCGCTCTGCCCTCAGTGCACAGGATAGGGAACGGCTGCGTGGCCTCTGCCCCAGCGAAGCGCTGCAGGTGTGTGGCCGGGATGAAACGCTGGACACCCTGATGGACACCATACTGCGGGATCGCCCCTTCTTCGAGCGCAGCGGCGGTGGTGTCACCCTCTCCGGTGGCGAGCCGTTTATGCAGCCCGACTTTGCCGCCGCCCTGCTGGCCCGCTGCAAGGCAGAAGGGCTGCACACCGCGGTCGAGAGCTGCCTGCATGTTCCATGGCACCAGATTGAGCCAAGCCTCCCCTCACTGGATCTGGTGCTGGCGGATCTCAAACACGTGGATAAAGAACGTTTCTTCAACTGGACCCGCGGCAAGGTGGAGTTGCCCATCGCGAACCTCAAACGCCTCGCCGAGCACGGCGTGCCGATGCAGATCCGGGTGCCGCTCATTCCCGGCTTCAATGCCGACCGCGCATCGATCACCGCCATCACCGACACCGCCGCCAGTCTCGGCACTGTGCAGGAGATCCACTTCCTCCCCTACCACACCCTGGGGATGGGCAAATACGCCCTGCTGGATCTGCCGTATCAGGCGCCGGAGACACCACTCGACGACCCCGATTTACTCAGCTTTGCCCACGCATACGCCCAACGTCAGGGGCTGACCCCTGTGACCAGAGGATAAGATCATGACCCAGCTCGACCTCAATACCCTCAGCCCGCGGATCCGCGCCCACAAAGAGAGCCTGATCCACATCGTTCAACCACCGGTCTGCACCGAGCGTGCCCGCCACTACACGCAAACCTATCAGGCTCATCTCGCCCGGCCGCTGCCGGTGCGCCGCGCCCTGGCGCTGGCCCATCACCTCAAGGAACGCACCATCTGGATCAAGCACGACGAGCTTATCGTCGGCAATCAGGCGAGTCAGGTGCGGGCAGCGCCGCTCTTTCCCGAATACACCGTGAGCTGGATTGAGAAGGAGATCGACGAGCTGGCGGACAGACCCGGGGCCGGTTTTGCAGTCAGCGAAACCGACAAGGAGATCATCCACGCCCTCACCCCCTTCTGGCGCGGCCAGACGGTGCAGGATCGCTGCTTCGGCCTCTTTACCGACGAGCAGAAAGCACTGCTGGAGAGCGGTATCATCAAGGCCGAGGGCAACATGACCTCGGGGGATGCCCACCTTGCGGTCAACTATGAGGAGCTGCTCACGCTGGGTCTCGATGGCTTCAAGGCCAAGGTGGCCGAGCGGCGCAGTCGGCTGGATCTGGCGGATTGGGCCGATCTGCAACGTGAGCAGTTCCTGAACGCCGTCGCCATCACCCTGGATGCGGTCAGCGATCACATCGCGCGCTACGCCACTCTTGCCCACGAGATGGCCAGCGACATGGCTGCGCAAGAACCGCGCCCCGAGCGCCAAAGCGAGCTTGAGACCATAGCGCTCAACTGCGCCCACATCGCCCACCAGCCCCCCGAAACTTTCTGGCAGGCGCTGCAACTCTGCTACTTCATCCAGCTCATCCTGCAGATCGAATCCAACGGCCACTCGGTGTCGTTTGGCCGGATGGATCAATACCTCTACCCCTGGTATCGCCGCGAAGTAGAGCTGTCAGAATCCCTGTCACGCCCTCGCGCCATCGAGCTGCTGCAAGGGTGCTGGCTCAAACTGCTGGAGGTAAACAAGATCCGCTCCGGCACCCACTCCAAGGCCTCCGCCGGCAGCCCCCTCTACCAAAACGTCACCATCGGCGGCCAGAACTGGCGTGATGGCGCGGCCCATGACGCGGTCAACGGCCTCTCCTACGCCATTCTGGAGTCCTGCGGCCAATTGCGCTCGACCCAGCCCAACCTCTCGGTGCGCTACCACGCCGGGATGAGCGAGGATTTCCTCGACGCCTGCATTCAGGTGATCCGCTGCGGCTTTGGCATGCCCGCCTTCAACAACGACGAGGTGGTGATCCCCGAGTTCATCAAGCTCGGGGTGAGCGTGGAGGATGCCCACCATTACGCCGCCATCGGTTGCATCGAGACCGCCGTGCCCGGCAAGTGGGGCTACCGCTGCACCGGCATGAGCTTTATCAACTTCGCCCGCATCCTGCTGGCCTCCCTCGATGGCGGCCGCGATGCCACCACAGGCCAGGTATTCCTGCCCCAATCCCAGTCGCTGCGAGATGGAACCTTTGGCAACTTTGACGAGGTGATGGCCCGCTGGGATGAGCAGGTGCGCTACTTCACCCGCAAATCCATCGAGATCGACTGCGTGGTCGACAGCGTGCTGGAGGCGCAGGCCCACGACATCCTCTGCAGCACTTTGGTAGATGACTGCATCGAGCGCGGCAAGACCATCAAGGAGGGGGGCGCCGTCTATGACTGGGTCTCCGGTCTGCAGGTGGGGATTGCCAACCTCGGCAACAGTCTGGCGGCCCTGAAGAAACTGGTGTTCGAACAGGGTGTGGTGGGGCAGCACGAGCTGGCTGCCGCGCTGGAGCAAGACTTTGCCGGGCTGGCGGGGGAGCAGTTGCGCCAGCGCCTCACCAATGCCGCCCCCAAATATGGCAACGATCTGGACGAGGTAGACCTGCTGCTGGTGCAGGCTTACCAGAGCTACATCGACGAGCTCAAGGGGCTGCACAACACCCGCTTCGGGCGCGGCCCCATCGGCGGCACCTACTACGCCGGCACCTCCTCCATCTCCGCCAACGTGCCGTTCGGTGCGGCCACCCTTGCCACCCCGGATGGTCGCCACGCCCGCACCCCGCTGGCGGAAGGGGCCAGCCCCTCCTCGGGCTCGGATCGTCTCGGCCCGACGGCGGTGTTCAACTCCATCGGCAAGCTGCCCACGGCGGCTATCCTCGGCGGGGTGCTGCTCAACCAGAAGCTGAGCCCGGCCAGCCTTGAGAACGAGCGGGACAAGGCCAAGCTGATGAGCCTGCTGCGCACCTTCTTCGAGGTGCACAAGGGGTGGCACGTGCAGTACAACATCGTCTCGCGCGAAACCCTGCTGGCGGCCAAGGCCAATCCGGATCAGTACCGGGATCTGGTGGTACGGGTGGCGGGCTATTCGGCCTTCTTCACCGCCTTATCCCCGGATGCGCAAGATGATATCATCGCCCGCACCGAGCACAGTCTCTGACGGGGCGCACCCCATGGCGCCTGTGACGTCATATGATTGGCAAGCCACCCTTGGGTGGCTTGCCGCTATCTACCACCTTGCATGCGAGCGCACCATGAATCCACGCCACCAACTGATCCTCACGCTGGTCCATCAGGCTCGCAAGATGAGCGTGAGTGAGCTCGCCCAACACACCGGCGTGTCAGAGGTGACGGTGCGCAACGACCTCACCGCGCTGGAGAAACAGGGGCTGCTCAGACGGGTACACGGCTCGGCCATGGCGCTGGAGACCGATGACCCGGATGCCCGGATGAACATCAACTACCTGCTCAAGGAGCGCCTCGCCGAGCGCGCAGCCCAGCTGGTGGACGATGGCGAGACGGTCTTTATCGAAGGGGGCAGCGCCAACGCCATGCTGGCGCGCCACCTCGCCCTGCACAAACGGGTCACCATCATCACCATCAGCAGCTATATCGCCCATCTGCTCAAGGACACCCCGGCTCAGGTGGTACTGCTCGGCGGGCTGTTCCAGCATCAGAGCGAAAGCGTGGTGGGGCCGCTGACGCGCCTGTGTATCGAGCAGGTACACTTCTCCAAGGCCTTTATCGGGGTCGACGGTTTTCACCCCGAGGTGGGCTTTACCGGCCGCGACATGATGCGGGCCGACGTGGTCAACAGCGTGCTGGCCAAGGGGATGACCAATGTGGTGATCACCGACAGCAGCAAATTTGGCGCCATCCACCCGAGCCAGCTCGGCGCGCCGGGCCAGATCAAGGTGCTGGTCACCGACGATGCCCTGCCCGCCCCCATGCGTGCGGCCATCGCGGCCAAGGGGATCACCCTGCACTGCGTTGCGGCCTGATCTGCCCTGACCTTGCCACCAGGATCCGCCATCGACCCCTCTACCAGGAACTTCCAAACGGGTCTTTCACCTTGACACTCACCACATGCCCAAAGGTATGCTCCCCCCCTTGCCGATAACTGCGGACCGCCAGTCGCCGCCCCTCTGATGACAAGGATTTCAACCATGCAAACCAAGGACAAGTGTCTGGCCGCCCTGGTCATCCTCTGCTGGGGGCTCAACTTCGTCGCCATCAAGTGGGGACTGGAAGGCATTCCCCCCCTGCTGCTGGGTGCGCTGCGCTTTATCGGCGTGGTCTTTCCCGCCATCTTGCTGGTGCCCAAACCCACCATACCCTGGCGCTGGCTGCTGGCCTATGGCGGTGCCATCAGTCTGGGCCAGTTCGCGTTTCTGTTCAGTGCCATGAAGTTCGGTATGCCCGCGGGCATGGCCTCGCTGGTGCTGCAATCCCAGGTGGTGTTCACCCTGCTGTTTGCCATGATCTGGCTGGGGGAGCGCTGGCAGCCTCACCACTGGGTAGCACTGCCTTTGGCGGGGTTCGGCCTCTATCTCATCGCCACAAACGGCGAGGGCAACCTCACCCTGCTCGGCTTCATCTTGACACTGTGCGCCGCTGCCTGCTGGGGTCTTGGCAACGTCATCAATCGCCAGATTGGTCTGCGTTATCACACCTCCCTGCCCAGCCTCATCGCCTGGGCTGGTCTGGTGCCGATATTGCCATTTTTCGCCCTCTCCTGGCTGTTCGAGGGGCCGGAGCGCATTGCCAGCAGCTTGCTCAATTTCAGCTGGCAAGGATTACTGTGCGTGCTCTATCTCTCTTATGTTGCTACCTGGCTTGGCTACGGCCTGTGGGGACGGCTACTGATGCGCTATCCGGTAGCGCAAGTAGCACCGCTCTCCCTGCTGATCCCCTGTGTCGGCCTGGTGGCGGCCGCTATCCTGCTTGATGAACACCCGACCGCCTTGCAGTGGCTGGGCGCTGGCCTGGTACTGCTCGGCTTTGTGGTCCATCTGCTGGGTGGCCGACTGCGCTGGTTCAAACCACAGAGCGCAACTTGATAACCACCCGCTTATTTACGTCATCCCATTGACCTGACAGGATTAAATTTTCATGATGAGCCAGTCCCCCATCGGGACTGGCGTCACCAAAGCGTGACCTGCAGGAAGCAGACCATCAGGAGAGAGCAAGGATATGCCATCGACCATCACCGCCGGGGGGCGTTGCCTCCCCCACTTCATACGCGCCACTGCCATCACCCTGACGCTGTGCTGGAGCCCGTTGGGCTGGAGTGCCACGCTGCCCGCTGACTTGAAATGGGAGAGCAACAACACGGATCCGGTCTATGCCGATCCGGCTGCCAAGCGCGGCGGCACGTTTCGCACCTTTATGACCAGCTTTCCCCTGACCCTGCGCAAATTTGGCCCCGACTCCAACGGCGGGTTTGCCGGCTACGTGCGGGAGACCAACCTGCCACTGCTGAGCACCCATCCGGTGACCGGCAACCCCATGCCCATGCTGGCAAGCGAATGGGCCTTCGGTGCCGACAACAAGACCCTCTATTTTCGCATCAATCCCAAGGCACGCTGGTCAGACGGCCAGCCAGTCACCGCCGATGACTGGCTCTTTACCCTCAAGATGATGCGTAGCAAAGAGATCAACGACCCCTGGTACAACAACTACTACAGCACCCAGATAACCGACATCACCAAGTTTGATGATCACACCCTGGCCATCACCAGCGGTACCGAAAAGAGCCGCCAGGACCTGCTGGAATCGCTGCCCATCAGCCCGGAGCCGAGCCACGCCATCAAGCTCACCGACAACTGGGTCAAGGAGTACAACTGGAAGGTGCTGCCGGTCACCGGCCCCTATCAGATCGACCAGCTGAAAAAAGGCAAGTCGGTCACCTTCAAGCGAATTGAAAACTGGTGGGGGGATGACGAGCGCTATTTCCAGCATCGCTTCAATCCGGAGCGGATCGAGATCAAGGTGCTCAGGGATCAGAACATCGCCTGGCAACACTTCCTGCGCGGCGATCTCGACACCTTCCCGCTGAACATGCCCAACTGGTGGCACGACAAGACCAAAACAGCGGCGTTCGAGAAGGGTTATATCGAGCGGGCCTGGTTCTACAACCAGACCCCGCAATCGCCGATGGGGCTCTATCTCAACACCGCCGATCCACTGCTGAGCAATCTCGATGTGCGGCTCGGCATCCAGCATGCCCTCAACCTCGACAAGATGCTCACCACCCTGCTGCGGGGGGATTACCAGCGCCTCAACAGCTATGGTTCGGGTCAGGGGGAGTTTACCAACAGCGAGCTCAAGGCCCGTCCATTCGACCCCAAACTGGCACGGGAATACTTTGCCAAGGCAGGTTTCAACAAGGTGGGGCCGCAGGGGATCTTGCAAAATGACCAAGGGCAATCACTGACCCTCTCCATCACCTACACCACCGCAGAACATGCCCAGCGGCTCACCTTGCTGCGAGAAGAGGCGAAGAAGGCAGGGCTCAATCTGGAGCTCAACCTGATGGATGCCTCAGCCGGTTTCAAATCAATGCTGGAGAAAAAACATCAGAGCGCCTGGATGGCCTGGAGTGGCGGCCGCTACCCCGCTTATTGGGAATTTTTCCACAAGTTCAATGCCAACAAGCCCCAGACCAACAACATCATGAACATCGATGACGACGCCATCACGGCGCTGGTGGAGCAGTACGACAAGGAGTTCGACTTCGCAAAAAAAGCGGCCCTTTCACGGCAGATCCAGCAGCGGCTCTATGAGCTCGCCAGCTTCGTGCCGGCCTATCAGGTGCCCTACACCCGGGAAGGATCCTGGCGCTGGATAAAACTGCCCAAGGTGCCGGCGCCCCCCAAGAGCGAGCAGCTCTACTGGCCACTCGACGGCGGAAATAGCGGCTACAGCTATGGTGGCCTGTTCTGGATTGACGAGCAGGTGAAAGCGGAAACCAGGGCTGCCATCAAGAGCGGCAAGACCTTCCCCGCCGTCACCCTGACCGACACCCGCTACCATCAGCACTGAGGCTGCTCACCCAGTCATGGGTCTCGCCCCCAAAAAGACGCAGCCCATAGAGCCGAAAACAAAAGACCCCGCACGTTGGCGGGGTCTTTTTATTGCAACCAGGGTTGCAAGGGAAGCTCAGGAGCGATTAAGCGCGCTTGGCCTGCTTCTCGGCAATGGCGTCGGCCACGTCGGCCGGCTCCAGCACTATACCTTCCTGATCCGGAGTCGGGAACACGGCAACACACAGCTCGTCTTGCTCCATACCGTCGACCCAGCGCTCCAGCCACACCTTGAGGGTGATGGACTGCGGCTTGCACTCGGCCCACTCACCCTCGGCCCACGCCTGGGCGTACTCGGGGTGCGGCCATACCGGAATGCAATCTTCATCGTCGGTGGTCAGCATCATGACACCGTGCTCGTCGGTCAGGACGAACAGCTCTTCGTGCTCGACCAGCTTGCTGATGAAGTGCTCGTAGCGGTAGTCGGCGTTCAGTTGCAGCGCAGCATTGCGCTCGGTTTCGCTCAATTCATAGCTCATTGGCCAAGTCTCTCTTTCAATAAAGGGCGCCATGTTCACATCTTGCTGACGGCTTGTCCAGTATGAGAGGTCGGTCACCTATTTTTCGGCAATGTCAGCCCAGTTCAGGCGTTACCAGGGTGATCTCCACCGTCTCGCAGCAACGCTGGCGCAACCAGTAGGCAGACTCCACTTCGACGAAGCAGAGTTGATCCCGCCCTGCCTGCACGCCCTGCATGATCTGCTCAAACCGCAATTGCTGTTGCTGCTCCCAGGCGCTGGCCAGTCTGCTGCCATGGGCCTCGTCCACCACCTCGCGGCGCAGCTCGAACAGATTATCGGTGATCGGGCTGTTTATCTTGGCCGGGCTATGCCAGTACATCAGCAGGTTGTCCATCATCTCGGTGTCATAGTTGGCAAGGGCATCCAGCTCGGGGGTCGCCCCGACATCGCTGGCGGCAAAGTCACACCAGCCCGCAGTCAGCGGCGCCAGGGTTTGTGCAGCCGCCCCCTTGCCATGCTGACGCAAGGAGGCCACATCCGATCCCTTGATTGCGGGCAGCCAGACATCGCCCTGATGCTGGTCCAGCAGCGGCAGCAACAGAGAGGTGGGATAGACAGGGAAACGGGGGCCGAGAGAGTGAAGCAGTGATACTAGCGTGATCTTAACCATGAGGGACGCCTTGAACTGGAAGGCCGATCAACTGTGCTCGGCCAGAAAGACAAAGGAGGCCCTTATCCTATCATGTTTGACTGCTAGCGAGCGGACTCACATTTTCACGGCTCAAATCGGAGGGCAATGCCCAAAAAAACAGCGTTCAGGCAGGGGGACGCCAGAGAAAGCCCAATAGTTTGAACCAGCGCCCACTAAAGTGGATCCGGGAATGCTAGTTTGCATACATCTTTAGCGTAAGGAGTGCATTCATGATTGGGATCGACCAGATTTCTAACGACTTTATAAACGACTTGAAAATACTGGCATGCTTTGATCCGGCCAACATGAGCCTAGGGATCAAGTTGCGCAGTGACATGTCTGACGAGCTGTGCCAAGCGGCTGTACGCCTGCATCAGCAAGGTCTCATCAGCGCAGAAGATGGCGGCTACCTGACTCCTTTTGGCATGACCATGGTTGAGCATCTGCAGCATCTGATCGTCGCACTCAAACCGCTTTGATCGCCTGCGGGGCCCAGAGTGAAAAGTTGAGCAACTCCCAGCGTGAGCCCTGCCGCAACAGACAAGCAAACAACAAAGGACCTTCGGGTCCTTTTATTTTGCCATCGACCATCCATTCACCTTCCCGTTTCGGCAAAGGCTGAGCCTTGATCTCATCGGGTATGCTCATGCTTCCCAGGCGAACTTGTACAAATTGCTGACACACGGCTTTCGCTTCGGTGGCAAACGCATTCTGTGCCTCAGTGTCAACGGACATGAGCAGGCTGGCGGCCAGTAGGAGTGATGGGATCATGGTGAGAGAGGGCGGTGAAAGTGAGATCGATACAAGCCTAAAAAAAACCTATAAACAAAAAGCCGTGGAACCAGAGGCACCACGGCTTTCTTAAATTCTGTAAGAATTACAGAGCAGTTACGTTCTCAGCCTGCGGGCCTTTCTGACCTTGGGTCACAGAGAACTGTACGCGCTGACCTTCAGCCAGGGTACGGAAACCGTTACCGCTGATAGCGCTGAAGTGAACGAAAACGTCCGGGCCGTTTTCTTGCTGGATGAAGCCAAAACCTTTGGTTTCGTTGAAAAACTTAACGGTACCGGTGATCATGTTAGACATATCTATAACCTGTATTCAAATAATTACTTATGCTTTTCAGCGGATAAAGCTCAAAAACGGGATTAACTTATGAACAACAGGAAAAGATGTAAAACATCATATTCATTGACATAACTTTCGCCCTTTCAAGCTGATTTAGATTATACGTGGCTTTGGGGATTACGCAAACAAATTTGTGCCCTGCCGACGGCAGGGCACAAGGGTTTATAGCGCGGGAGCTTCCAGTGCCTGAACCAGGATCTTGAGGAAGCGTGCAGCCTCGCCGCCAGTGCAAGCTCTGTGGTCAAACGTCATCGACAATGGCAGTGCCCTGACCGGACGAGCCTCTCCGTGGATGAACACCACCTTCTCGAACAACTTGCCGGCGCCAATGATGGCGACCTGAGGTGGCGTCACTATGGGGCTGGCATAGCGACCGGCGATAGCACCGAAGTTGGTGAGGGTGATGGTCGCTCCCTGCAGCATCTCCCGCGGCACGGCACGCGCTTTCACATCGGCGATCATGCGATCCAGCCCCTGCCGGATGTCCGCCCCCTCCCGCTCTGCCACGTTCTCCATCACTGGCACATAGAGTCCATGCCGGGAGTCCACCGCGATGGCGACGTTGACCTCGCTGAACAGCCGCCTTGAGAGGGTATCGCCGTCAAACCAGGCGTTCATGGAGGGCTCTGCACGACAGGCAACGCCAATGGCCTTGATGAGGCGTACCGTCACATCCTCATCCAGCCGCCAGTGACGCAGATCTACCTCGTCGGTAATGCTGACCGGCACGACGGTCTGGTGGGAGAGCTCCATCGCCTTGGCCATGGCACGGCGCGAGCCCTTGAGGAATTCGTTGCCGCTGCCTTGAAGAGCCTCGAATGCCTCCTGCACATCCTGCTCTGTCACCATGCTGGCGCTGCCACTGCCCTTGATCCGGTCGATATCCAGTCCCAACTTTTGCGCCAGCAGGCGCACGGCAGGCATGGCTTGCACCAGGCTGCCACCCGGGGCTATGGCACCCACCACGAAGTGATCCTCAATATGCTGTTGATGAGCACTGACCTTGCCAACCACAGTGCCGTCATCCTCGCCACCTTCGAACTCCACCAGCGGCGCACCGATGTGGAGTATGTCGCCCTCCTGCCCGCACAACCTGGCGATCACCCCCGCCACCGGCGAGGGCACATCCACCAGTGCCTTGGCGGTTTCTACCGACAACAGCACCTGATCGACACTCACTGTATCGCCGGCACTCACCTTCCATTCGACTATCTCGGCCTCGGCCAAGCCTTCGCCCAGATCCGGTAATTTGAAAAATTTCATAGCCACTTCTCCATCAGCTGATGAGCCGCGTCCGCGATATCCTGCTCGGTGATGAGGTAATACTCTTCGTTGCGGTAGTAGGGCACGGCGGCATCCACCCCGGTAAGGCGCCTTGGCGGTGCCTTGAGAGAGGTCAACGCCTCCTCGGTAACCCGCGCCACTATCTCTGCGCCCACGCCGAAGCTGCCGCACGCCTCATGCACCACCAGCAGACGGCCCGTCTTGCGCACCGAGGCCAGAATGCTCTCCATGTCGAGGGGTTTGATGGTGGCGAGATCCAGCACTTCACACTGGATATCCTGTTCCGCCAGCAGGCTCGCTGCTCGCATCACCTCCTGGATGCAGGCTCCCCACGCAACCATGGTGATATCCCGTCCCGGCCGCAGGGTGAAGCAGACGTCCAGCGGCAGGCCGACACCGTCATCCACCACATCCGACTTCATGGAGCGATAGATACGATCAGGCTCGAAGAACATCACGGGATCCGGGTCGCGAATGGCCGACAGCAGCAAGCCATAGGCCCGCCTCGGACTGGAGGGGATCACGACCCGCAGCCCCGGAATATGGGCAAACAGGGCTTCGACGCTCTCGCTGTGATGCTCCGGCGAGTGGATACCGGCGCCATAAGGAGAGCGGTAAACAATGGGACAGGAGAGGCGGCCACGGGTGCGGTTACGCATCCGCGCCGCCTGGCAGATGATCTGCTCCATGCCGGGAAAGATGAAGCCCTGAAACTGGAACTCGGCCACCGGCTTGAGCCCCTGGGTCGCCATGCCGACGGCCACCCCGGCGATCAGCCCCTCGGCGAGCGGCGTATCGATCACCCGCTTGAAACCAAACTTGTCGCGCAGGCCGACGGTGGCGCGAAACACCCCGCCGTTGACCCCCACGTCCTCACCGAGCACCACCACATCGGGGTCATGCTCCATCTCGTGATGCAGCGCCAGATTGATCGCCTCGAGCAGTGTCATTTCACTCATGCTGCCTCCCCATTCCCATTGCGTGCCATGTCGCCACACCACGCCGGCTTGATGGCATCCTGCAGTCTCATCTCATCGATCATGAGTGTTCCTCCCCAGCGTGGCGCTGCATGCCCTTGGCAATGATGCGCTGGCGCTGCCCGCGATAATCCTTGGGTAACTCGGCAAACTGATAGTCGAGCAGGGTTTCCGGCGCCTGCGGGACCGTGCCTTCATAGGCAGCCACGGCGCGATCAACCTCCCGGCTCGCCTCGGCCAGCAGCGCCTGCTCCTGATGCTCATCCCACCAACCCTGCTCGGCCATGAACTGGCGCAGCCGCTTGACCGGCTCCTTGGCCCAGGCGGCCTCGACTTCGGCGGCATCGCGATAGCGGGTCGCATCGTCGGCCGTGGTGTGATCCCCCAGCCGATAGCTGATTGCCTCTATGAGGGTCGGGCCCTTGCCGGCGCGCGCACGCTCCACGGCAATGCGGGTGGCATCATAGACGGCCACCACATCATTGCCGTCAACCTGAATGCTGCGCACCCCGGCCCCCATCCCTTTCTGGGCCAGGGTGGGGGCGCTCGACTGCAACTTGCGCGGCACAGAAATGGCCCACTGGTTGTTGTTGATGATCATCACCATGGGCAGATGCCAAACTCCAGCGCAGTTGAGTCCCTCCAGGAAGTCACCCTTGGAGGTGCCGCCGTCACCTATGGTGACCACGGCAACGCGAGGCTGGTTGCGCAACTTGAAGGCCGCCGCTATGCCGGCGGCATGGGTGATCTGGGTAGCGATGGGCACGCAGATGGGTAGGTCCTCCGACAGCTCGCCATCGGCCTTGTAAAAGACACAACCCCGTTCGTCCCCGCCCCAATATTGCAGGTTTTTCTCCATGGGCACGCCCCGCACGTAGAGGGTGGGCATGTCCCGGTAGTAAGGCACGTAGACATCCTGCTCCTGCATGGCGAGACCGACGCCTACCCCGACCGCTTCGGCTCCCAGATGGGAGGGAAACGTGCCGAGTTTGCCGGTTCGCTGCAGCGCTATCGCTTTCTTGTCATAGCTGCGCACCATCACCATGTTGCGGTAGAAGGTGTGCAGTATCGCCTTGTCCAGCCAGGTCGGCAGTGTCGCGACCGGGCGCCCTTCCTCATCGAGGTAACGAAGGAAAGGGATGTCGACATGGGTCATAACTGGCTCCTTGCCGTTGTTAACGTCACCACCATGAGGTGACCCTGAGAATGTAAATAACATGTTAACCAAAGAGCAACATAATTTAACCAGGTAAGACCAGTAGAAACTTCTTTAATTTCAGAAAGACACTGAACTTTTCGGCTGAGCAGAGACGAGAAAGGGAGCCGCTTTGGGCTCCCTTTTCGGGCTGGTGCGGGATCAATCCCACGGAATGGATGCCACCGGCCCTACGGTACGCAGGTGGCGGGCGCAGGAAAGGATCAGTTCACTCCCACAAGCGGGTCGGTACCACCAGCAGCACGGTGCGCTGACCTATGGCCACATTGGCGTTGGGGAAGACCACTGCCTCCCGCGTCTTTTCTACCGTGTAGCGCAGCGCCCCATCCTCAGCCAGCACAAATCCCTGGGGAAACTCGGTGAAATTGTCCACATCGCTGGCAAACAGGAAACGAAACTGGGCCGATTGCTTGTTAATCACCCGGTCGATGGCAAAAAGGGTGAAGTCATCCGCGCGCCAGGGCTCGAGCACCACCTCATCCTTAGTCACCAGCTCCTGCAGGGCCTGACGGGTCTCGATGAAGCGGGTCATGTCGTTCTCACCAAACGGGCGCACCTTGCCCAGCTCCACCGTGAAGGCATGGGCACCATGCTGGTGCGAGCTGTAATAGCTAAAGGTGGTGGTGGGGCCGCTGGAGAGCAGTATGGTGCGCACCCCGCAAGCACCGAGGAACTGCACCTGCTCCCTGCTGTGCGGCCGCTCATGAGGGAAGGGGTAGACAGCAAACTTCTCGTGGCGTGAACCCCGAATGGCGGTGTGCAGATCGTAGTGATAACGGGGCCGGGCCGGATCGGCAAAGAAGCGGCTCACATACTGCTCGAGGCGCATGGCGCGAATGCGCTCCTGATTGCACAGCCCCTCCCCCTTGCTGTGGGCACCGGAAAAGAGCCGGTTCATGTTCTCCTCCACCTCCCGCAATCCCAGGTTCATGGCGGCCGGGTTGCCAAACAGGAACAGCACACGATGACGGGCGCTGAGCTCACCGCTGAGCAGCCGGGTCAGCAACTGGTTGCAGATCTCGATGGGGGCGGTTTCGTTGCCGTGAATGCCGCAGGAGAGCACTATGTCCTTGCGCCCCCCCGACTGCCCATCACCCCCTTTCGCAGGCTCCAGGCAGAGCACTCCTGTATCCCACACGCTCACCCGGGTGCCACCAGGCAGGTCAAATGTGAAGGGCTCAAGCTGCCACTCATGGCGACGAGTCAGGGCCAAAAAGTCATGCTGGGGAATCATCCATCTCACCCTTTTGTCAAGAACGCTATGAGCGGATTATACGCAAGGCGTGAGGGCTTAAAATCAGTTTTTAAACAAATTCAAACAGTAAGGATACAAATATGGCGACAGATAACGACAAGTCGGCAAGGCATGGGGTAAACGAGGGAACGGCGAGAAGAGGAGAGCAAGCGACAGGGACGAGAAAATATCAGGCAGTCATTCACGCACCGGCGTCAGGCCGGTAGACAGAGGAAGATCAGGATAAGCAGAAAAACGAGGCATCCATGCCCGGCTGATCAACCACGCCAAAACGGCTTGGTGGTCTCTTGATAGCGATCAGATTCGTTCAGGCCGATGTCCTTGAGCAGGTACTCGGGCAACTCGGAGAGCTGGCGACGGCTGCGGCTGCGTTCCAGCCAGGTAAGCACTGTCATTTTGACGCGAGCAACCAGATTCGATTGGCTGGAATGCTGGTAACCTACCTCGGTATAAGCCATGTTGGCCATGATGTGGCTCCTCTTGATGATGTCTGCGCGGGGTGCGAATTTGTTGCGCAAAGCTTAGTCAGGAGGAACGGGCGACTCAATTGACGAATTTTGATACAACACATTAGTAAAGCTAATAGTGAATATCGTCAGCCTAAAAAACATAAGGTATTGATTTTAAAAAATTAAATAACCATTTTATTCCACCTGAAAGCGCAACAGCATATTCTCCTGTATGGCATGTCTCTAACTATGCAGTTTCTTGTCTTGCCTATGCAGTCACGGGCTCCCGAAGCGAGGAAGACAACCTGGGGTTTACATCCAGTTGTTAATCAAGAGATCTTTTATTGATCCTTATTTAACAAGTAGATACAAAAAAACACTCTCAAACGGCTATCGCTTTTCGCCCTCGCCAAGCACACCGCTAAGGAGACGCTTGGCGCACTTCCGGCATGCTGGTATGGTTATTTATACAGTAGTTCAGCCAACCCCCTGCCAACTCTCTTTAGAGGATGTGACAGGGGCGACCACAGGACATGCCGATGGACACATTTACGCCGACTGCCGCCCTGCGTCAACAGATGGACGCACTCGAAGAGGCGCTGGCCCACCTGGCCCGACAACTGGAGCAGCTCCCCTTGCTGGAGGCCCACGTCTATCCCCTTCCTGCCGTACCCCAAGGGCAGGAGCACGAGCCCATCGAGCAGATAGACGTGGGCTATCTGGGCGGAGAGGAAGCGCTGGCGGCCACCCTGGTGGCCTACCGGGATCACAGCGCTCGCCCCGGCTGCTCCACCAAGGCTACCCACCGCCTGCCGGGCTGGCTGCGCTTCTCTGCCGCCAGTGCCAGCCAGCTGCGCCCACTGCTCGAGGAGATCAACGCCCGCAAACTCGCTTTCAAGACATTGGTGCAACAGGCCGGCGGGCGCGATGAGAAGTTCGAGCTGGTACACAGGGCCCTGCCCGGGGTGATCACCCTGCAGGTCTACCGCAAGCTGACCCTGCTGGAGGGAGAGCTGCATTCTCTCGGCTTTACCTGGGCCGACAAGCAGAGCATCAATCGCCTCAGCCGGGAGCAGGTGCTGGAGATGCTGGAGCGCAGCCGCCGCTACATACCGGCGCTCTCCAACAACGAGGAGTGGAGCAAGATGGTGGATCAGGAGGTCTATGACCTTCGCCGCCTGCCTGCCGATGCCGAGCTCAGGATCCGGCGACCGGTCAAGACCCACCCCATGATCAACCTGCTCTGGCAGGACCGGGAACCCCGCAAGCAGCAGCTCAAGGCGAGCCTGCCCCTGCTGCTCTGCTCGGACACCCAGCCCGGCGTCACCCACCTTGGCCACTACCCGCCCAAGCTGCGGCAAGCGCGGCGGGATCGCAAGATTGGCGGTGAGCCCATCATAGAGCGGCTGCATCTCTACCTCTATCAGGGGTAGCCGTGGGTCAGCAGACTCCCCTTGCCCAGCCTCTCCAGATGGCGCAGCAAGATGCCAATTCATCGCCGCCGCTGGCCTGGCCTCTTTGACGGGCACGCCTGCACAGGCACAGCCATAAACGAAGGGGGGATCGCCTGCTGGCGATCCCCCCTTCTATGTGCACAACATCAGCCTGATCAGCCCATCAGCAAAGCGCGCAGACTCTCCACATCCAGCCCGCGCACTTCGGACTGGCCGCTCAGCAGGCCATCGGCCAGCGCCCGCTTCTCGTCGTGCAGGGCGACGATCTTCTCCTCCACCGTCTGCTCGCACACCAGCCGATAGACAGTGACCGGCTGGGTCTGCCCCATGCGGTGGGCCCGATCGCTCGCCTGATCTTCTACCGCCGGGTTCCACCAGGGATCCAGGTGCAGCACGGTATCGGCCTGGGTCAGGTTGAGGCCGGTGCCCCCCGCCTTGAGGCTGATGAGGAACAGCGGCACCGGCTCGTGCCGGAAGCGCAGGATGGACTCCTGGCGGGACTTGGCGGAGCAGCCGCCATCCAGATAGCAGTAATCCCATTTCTTCTGTTCAATGCGCCCGCGCAGCAGGCTCAGCAGATCGACGAACTGGCTGAACACCAGCACCCGATGACCGTTGCCGATCGCTTCGTCCAGCAAGGCCATCGCCTCGTCCAGCTTGCTGCTGGTCTGGGACCACTCGGGCATCACCAGTTCGGGGGAGCAGCAGAGCCGGCGCAGCCGGGTCAGGCCGCTCAGCACGTGCATAAGAGCGCGGCCATCGGCACTTTGCACCTGCTGCACCACCTCGCGCCGGGTTGCCTCATACAGCTGGCGTTCCTCGGGAGAGAGGCTGATGTGATGAATGATCTCGGTCTTGTCCGGCAACTCGGTCAGCACCTGCTGCTTGAGACGGCGCAGGATGAAGGGGCTGATCACCGCCCGCAGCAGCGCCATGTGCTGGGGATCCTTCACCGCCTTGCCGAAGCGGCGCTTGAACTCGCCCAGGCTGCCGAGCAGACCCGGGTTGATAAAGGTAAACAGGCTCCACAGCTCCCCAAGGTGGTTCTCGATGGGCGTGCCGGAGAGGGCAAGGCGAAAATCCCCTTCGAGCTGGAACAGCAGCTTGGCGCGCTGGGTGCCGGCATTCTTGATCTGCTGCGCCTCATCCAGCACCATGCTCGACCAGCGGCGGGACTTGAGCGCCTCCGCCAAGCTGCCGAGCATGCCGTAGTTGATCAGGATAATCTGGCCGGCCTTGGCATCGCGGATCACCCCTTCTCGCTCGGAGGGGTTTTCGAACACCACCACCTCGAGTTCGGGGGCGAAGCGCACCACCTCTTCCTGCCAGTTGGTGACCACTGACTTTGGCACCACCACCAGCGCCGGCCCCAGGTGCTGACGCATGCGCAGCACGATGAGCGCCTGCAGGGTCTTGCCCAGACCCATATCATCGGCCAGACAGGCGCCAAAGCCATGATGCGCCAGGGTCGCCAGCCAGCGAACCCCATCCTTCTGATAATCCCGCAGCGGGGTCAACAGTTCGGCCGGACACTCCACCTCCTGCAACCACTCCTGTTGCAGGGAGTGCCAGGCGTCATCCCCCTCAGTGGTGATGACGGAGAGCAAGCGGGTGAGCGGATAGGCCAGCTTGTTGTTGATGCGTTGCTCTTCATCCAACATTGCGCCCAGCATGGTGAGCCGCTCCACCAGCTTGTCGCTCAGCATCAGGCTGGTCTTCTCGTCGAGCTGGACGGTGCGCTGACCCGGCGTCATCTGGCGCAGGATGAGACGCAGGTCGAGGATCTGGTGCTCATCAAGGGCCAGAGCCCCCTCCACCTGGAACCAGTCCTGGCGCCGCTCGATGCGCAGGCTCAGGGCCGCTTCATCCAGACTCTTGAGGCGGGCGCTGTCCTGATGCCAGTGAATGACCACACCGGCATCCACCAGCTCGGGCAGGGCGTTGACCAGTGCCAGCGCCTGCTCCCCCTGAAGTAGCCACTCACTGCCGGGCAGCCCTATGGGCAACGAATGGCGCAGCTGCTGGGCCTGCCCCTTCTCGGCGGCAAGGTCCCGCTGCCAGTAGTGATAATCCTTGATCCCCTGCCGTACTATGGCCTCCCCCTTGCCAAGGGGCAGTGGCGGCAACTCGCCCTGGCGGGTCACCAGCCTGACCGCCAGCTGGCCATCCTGCCAATCCAGCTGAACCGAGGGAACACCGGGCCAGGGAGCCAGTTCGGCATTGCCTGTCAGGCCAGCCACCTGGCTGTGCCAAGGCAGATCCGGGATGGCATCCAGGGTACGTTGCAGCTCACCTACGCCCTCTTTCGACAAGGGAGGAATGGATTCCAGCGCGGGCAGCCGATCGAGCAGCGCCTGGGGGGTGAGGATAAGCTGCCACAAGTCCTGCGCCAGCGGCAGTATATGGGCCCCGCGCGCAGCGGCGGCCGGGCTCAGCACGGCGCCCATGCCCTGCTCAAGGGTGACAATCTGCAGCAGGGGGGCACTGATGGCCAATTGCAGCTTTTGTCCCTTGGCATTGAACAGACGCGGATGATTGGCCAGCGGCACCCAGGCATCTCGCGGCAAGTGGCCCATGACCCTGGGCAGGGTGCGCACCAGCGCCCAGTCCTCTTCGTCGAGCAGAGCGGCATACTGGGTGGAGAGCAGCGCAGGATCGACCCGACGGCCGGCGGTCCACTCCCCCTTGGTGCTCTGCTTCTGGATCTTGCACTCCAGCTCGGGCCCTTCGGCATGCAGCAGCCACACCAGCCGCTCCTGCGCCTTGCGCACGCCGCTGGAGCGTCCCAACCCCTGCAACCAGTTGAGCCAGCTGGCAGAGGCGGGTGTTTTGTCCTCCCCGTCCTGTTCGTCTGTCTCTTCCTCCCCGTTGGCGGTACGCAGCTGTTGCAGCGGTGCACGCTGCGCCCCCAACCCCAGCAAGAGCCGCAGCAGATCCTGACAGAAGGCCATCAGCCTGTGATGGGGATCGGCCTCCAGCACGTGGGAGAGATCCCACTTGTGCAGGATGGCAACCTGGGGGCTCTGCTCACCGTGCCGGGCAAGGGCGCAGAGATCGAGCCAGAGGTAACCCCAGTGCAACTCCTCCAGCGGCAGTTGCAGGGTATCGAACAGGCCGACCGCCTGGCCGTGGCGATCACCAGCCCACTGGCCCAGCAGATCCGCCAGCAGCGGAAACTGGTTACCCAGGCTGCGCTGCCATTTTTTGCGCTGCTCGCTGGCAATCACGGGGTCAGCTTGTTGCAACCAGCCGAGCCAGAGCAGGCCGCCGAACATCAGTGGCCATTGGCCCTGATCGCCTTGCGCCTGCCACTGCCCCAGAGCACCGAGCAGCCGCTCGGCAAGGGGTTGTTCTGCCCCCTGCTCCGCCAACTGCTGCAAGGCGGGCCAGTGAGTGGTTACCTCACCGGCAAGGTCGCCACAGAGCCATTGCCACTCGGATGCGAACCCTTCACTCACGCGGGTCAGCTCGGGGGCACAAGCGCAGGCGACCGATGTCAGCGGCCACTGCTCGCCCGGTTCAGCATCGAGCAAGGTTTGCAGGGAGAAGTGCATCAGCATCAGTTGCTGCCATTGCGGGCTGGAGCCCGGCAGCAGGCGATGGGCCTCGGGCACGTCGAGCAGGCTCAGCAGATCGGCCGCGAGGTAGTAGGTCGGCACCTGACCCGCCTCCCCAAGGCAGAGCTCGCGCACCAGCGCCTGGGCCATCTCCTGACCGGTCACCGAGGGCACCCGTGCCCAGTTCGGCATGGGGCAGGCTCCCGAGCGCACCGCCAGGATCAGCGCCAGGGTTCCCTCTGCCGTCAGACTCCACTGCTGCTCCCCGCGCAGCCGCACCAGCCCCTGCAACTGCAACTGGCTCAGCTTGTCGGTCAAAGCCCGCCCGATCGGCTGCTGTGCTTGCAGTTGTTCTTGCAAATAGCGGGTACTGGCGGTGCGCTGCAACTGCAGCTCACTGAGCAGGGCATAACAATCGGAAGAGAGGGTGAACGCAGACATCAAGACTCACGGGCAGGTGCAAAAGCGGAATTTTAACGGGAAAGCGGCGGCGGCTCGACCCTTAACCGTGAAATAACTCAAAAAAAGCCGACTGGCTCATAGAACGCAGCGCTCAGGGCTGAGCGCCAAGGGATGGCAAGAGGCGGAAACCTCGGCGAAATGGCAATAAAAAAGGCGCCTCAGCGCCTCTTTAGGGGGAAACGTGCCGACGTATCAGCCTTCCAGCTGCGCCAGACGGGCTTCCAGCGCCTGTAACTGGGCCTTGAGGGTTTCGACCTCCGCCTCCAGCGCGCTCAATCTGTCCACCGCCGGGGAGGCATAGCTGCTAACAGGGGATGCCTCGGCCAGCGTCTGCAGATCCACCTCGCCACTGAACAGGTGGGCATAGCGAGATTCACGCTTGCCCGGTTCGCGGGGCAACTTGACCACATAGGGCCCCTGCTCAATCAGGGCAGCCAGCGCCGCATCCACCTGAGTGACATCATCGAAGCTGCACAGGCGGTTGGTGCGAGAGCGCAACTCACCGGGTGTCTGCGGGCCGCGCAGCAGCAGCTCGCAGACGATACCGAGCTCCTGTGCGCTGAATTTGAGGGTGCCGAACTCGGTATTGCAGAAGCGATGCTGGTAACGGGGCACCCGGGCATTGAAACCGGCGGTGTTGACTACCAGACGCTTGCGGATCAGCTCATCCACCACGGCGCGGATATCCAGCTCACAGAGCTCCAGGACCGGCTCGCGGTTGCTCTTCTGATTGCAGGCATTGACCAGGGCATTGAGGGAGAGGGGGTATTGATCCGGCGTGCAGATCTCTTTCTCGATCAGAGCACCGATCACTCGGGCTTCCAATGGGCCTAGCACTAACTCCATTTCATACTCCCTTTCTAAAACAAGATGTTGAGGCCACTATCTTAGCCATGGCGCCCGGGCCGTCCAGCAGAGGCAACCATTTTTGCGAAGCGGTGAGGCGGTTGATGAAACATCACCCAACCTGGCCGCCCCGCGTTGCACCGCCCCCCAACATCAGGAGGAGGGCTTGCGCTCCAGCGCCGTGGCCACGGATGTGGCGGCCGAGCCGGTTAGCAAGGGATCACCCGGATAGAGCATCAGGGCCTGCGCTCGCAGTGCCTGCGCCTCCTCTTGGCGTCCCAGCGCGCCGAGCGCGATCACCATGTTCGCGTAAATATTCGCTCTGGGCGTGTGACGCACAAAGGCCTGGCCCCAGTCGAGATAGGCTTCAAGCTCCCCCTTGTTATCGGCCTGCAAGCCCACCATGAGTCGCACCGAGTTCACGTCAAACTCCACCCGGGTCAACCAGGCCATGGGATTGACGATGTCGAGCAACAGGGTCGGCTCCTTGTAGCCACCACGCTCATACTTGGTCACCACCCAGGCAGTATGAATGGCGGTGAGCATGAAGGGCACGACCAGCAGAGGAATGGTGATGGCCACGAAACGCAGCAACAGCCAGGGGCGATAGACATACTCGCGCCAGCTGGCACGGCCCGAGGCTTGCAGCCCCTCCTCCACCTCCGCATCCAGCACATGGATCAACAGCAGCAGGGCCCACCACAGGGCAATGGCATGATAGAGCGGATACTCGGTCTGGGTGTGCAGCAGTATGGGGATCACCAGCGCCAACAGCGCCGTCCCCTTGACCCAACCGGCCCGACTCAGCCGCCATAGCAGGGCGCCCACCATCAGCACCATGCCAATCATGGGGGCCAGCCCCCCTTCCACCGCCCAGTAGAGAAACTCGTTGTGGGGGTGATCGAGGTTATATTCAATCTGCACCATGGCCGGGTTCAGCGCCTTGTCGGCCATGTAGTGATGCAGGAAGGTGGTCTCAAAGCTGCCGTAGCCCCAGCCAGCCAAGGGGGATTGCGCAATCAACCTGGCAGCATAGGGCCAGTAGACGGAGCGCATGCCACCGGATTGATACACCTCAAGCCCGCGCTTGACGCCACTGATGCCGTATTGTGACACCAGCCCCAGCACAATGCCGAGCGCAACCAGGCCAAGAATACGGGCCAGTTGATGCTGATGACGCAACTGCGGTGCGAGCAAGATCAGGGCCAGCAAGCCACCCAGTTGCCCCACCCGGGATTGCAATACCACCAACAACAGGCTGGCCGCCAGGATCACCCCATAACGCAGCCCTCGTAGCCAGGCATTGGCATTGCCGCGTAGCTCCAACCAGATGGCAAGAGCAAGTCCGGTCGCCATAAAGGTCGCCATCACATTGGGCTGCTGAAAAATACCGTAAGGGCGATTGGCAAGGGTGTTATAACCGAGCCAGTTGCCCGGGGTCAGCAGGTAGTACTGCACCAAGCCCAGCAGCGCCTCGATGGCCACAGCCCCCAACAGCAAATAGAGCAGCCGGTCGCGGGATGCGCGAACCAGCTGCCACTGGTACAGACAAAACAGAAACAGCAGACCGGCAAACAACCCCAGCAGCCGGGGAATGGCATAGTCCTTGAGCTGGAAGCCGGGATAGGCCATCGGCAGCAACAGCAAGCCTCCGCCAAGCCATAACCAGGCCTGCAATGACGAGAACACCAGCCGCTGTTGCAGCGTCACCTGCCACAACCCCAGGCCAATGGCGAGGCTCGCGAAGATCCAGCCCCAGGCATTGAATGGCAAATAGAGCCCGGCCCCACCGGGGTTGTGCATGAAGAAATGCATGGCCAGCAGCCAATAAAGCACGCTGACCATACCAAAGATCCTTGTTGTCATCCTCATCAGCCCTGACCCCTTGCTTTCAGGTTTCCATGCTCTTGAACACTGTCACCAACACCCAAAAAAAAGAAAGGGGGCAAAGCCCCCTGTTATTTACTTGGTCAACATTATGCCTGTTCTGGCCGGCGGAAAGCATGCCGTACCAGCACAATACCAACCCCCAGCATACCGCCAAGCAGGGTGGCCAACACCACGATGAGAGGACGTTTGGGCTTGTCGCGGCTCAGGGGGGCTTCTGGCGCATCGAGATACGAGAAAGGCCTGAAGCTGATGCCATCAAGTTTCACCTGCTGGAGACGGTCTATTTGAGCCTGAAGATCCAAAAGTTTAGGCTGATACAAGGTCAAATCCATGGCCTTGAGCACCTTCAATTGCTCTTCCAGTCCCTTGGTACCCAGAGTAATTGGAAAACGCTCACCAATGTTATAATTTTCAAGGGGCCGTTCAACACCCGCGGCTTTAGCAACGGCAATCGTCAGCACTGTACCCTCTATTTCACGCTTGAGGGCCTGCTCAGCATCCTCTTTGATCAACTTAAGATTCAACATCAAAGTATCAAGCTGTATAGACTGTTGCTCTTTCAGTTCACTGACCAACCGCTGCTGTTGCTTTGCAATGATGAACTGGATGTAACCTTCCAGCATGGCTAATGCCTCATCGGAGCTATCAGCGCTGAACTTCAAGACAACACCTGGCTTTTCTCCCTTTTTATCGACGGTATCAGCATAAATATACTTGGACCATCCGCGGATCCACAGGCGCAGCCCTCGCTCATCCAGCTTGGCTACTTTTACTTGCTCTTTAAAAAATGGGCTGTCTTTCAAAAAAGCACGGCGATTCTCATAGGTATTGAACTCGCGCACAAACTCATCATAAAGCACTTTGCTATCTGGAAAGTCCGTTATTCCCAGTAGTTTAGCTTGACTGGCCACGCGCAACATTGGAAGCAGATCATTTTTCTGAGGTGTTTGTATGACTGCATTGGCTGACCAGACCTGTGGTGCCAACAGCGCATACGCAATCCCAGCCAGGGCAAACACACCAGCTACCAGCGAAACCAATACCTTCTGGCGCCACAATACCAAGACCAACTCACGCAAATTAATCTCATCAGAGCCCGAGGTTTGTACCCACTGAACTGGCACATCTGGCATTCTCTCTTTCATTTGCTCTCTCTTATCTATTAACACTCTAAAAATGGATGTTTTATCCAAGCTCAAGCCATGATGACAAACTCTGCTGCCTGACGATCTTTATCAGACAAAGACAGGGGGTATTTATCCGATAATGGCCAATTTATCGCCAACTTGGGGCTATCCCACCGAATACAAGCTTCATCACTCGCCTGATAATAATCGCTGCACTTATAAAAAACATCCGCACTGTCACTTATCACATAAAAACCGTGAGCAAAACCGGGGGGAATCCAGATAAGTTCGCCACGGTCTGCATCTAAAATACAACCCATCCATTGACCATAGGTGGATGACCCTGGACGAATATCGACCGCTACATCAAAAATGATCCCGCTTATTACCTGCACCAACTTGCCCTGTGGTCGGCTACGCTGGTAATGAAGGCCGCGCAAAGTCCCGCCAACCGAACGACTCAGATTGTCTTGTACCAGTGGATAATGACCACAGTGCAGCTCAAACTCGGCTTTACGAAAACACTCTCGAAATTGGCCACGATGATCAGAAAAGGTAGCGGGCGTGAGTATCATCACCCCCTCCAACGAGGTTGAACGATATTGCATCAATAACACCATGTAAAAAAGAAAAATAGGTCGCTATCTGGCTATTCTACAGTTAACCCAGCCAATTGGCAGACCCCCATCTCTTCACAAATACACATCGGGAAAGGGCAACATGGTAATCTCCCCATTTTCAGGTGGGATTACCATTAGACAATTCCATTAATGCCGGTTACGAGGCTAACAACCGTAACAGATATTGACCATATGCATTTTTCACCATCGGCATGGCAAGAGTTCGCACCTGATCCGCATTAATAAACCCCTTTCGATAGGAGATCTCTTCAGGGCATGCGATCTTCAGTCCTTGGCGCTTTTCGATAGTCTGAATAAAGTTACTCGCTTCAATTAAACTTTCATGGGTTCCGGTATCAAGCCACGCATAGCCACGCCCCATTATGGTGACTGTCAATTGCCCTGTGGAAAGGTAGTAATTACTAATATCCGTGATTTCCAGCTCACCACGCGGTGATGGCTTCAGGCTCTTGGCGATCTCCACCACGCTGTTGTCATAGAAATAGAGGCCGGTGACCGCATAGTTGCTCTTGGGCTCCAGAGGCTTCTCTTCCAGTGAAATAGCGGTGCCCTGCTTATCAAATTCCACGACACCGTAACGCTCAGGGTCATGCACGTGGTAGGCAAAGACGGTAGCGCCGATCTCTTTGGCTGCCGCCGCTTCCAGCTGTTTCTGCAGGTCGTGGCCGTAGAAGATGTTATCGCCCAGCACCAGCGCACACGGGTCTGAGCCGATGAACTCTTCACCCAGAATAAAGGCTTGTGCCAACCCGTCCGGGCTCGGCTGTACCTTGTATTGCAAGTTCAAGCCCCACTGGCTGCCATCGCCCAGCAACTGTTCAAAGCGGGGGGTATCTTGCGGTGTGCTGATGATCAAAATGTCGCGAATACCGGCCAGCATCAGGGTGCTCAACGGGTAGTAGATCATCGGCTTGTCATAGATGGGCAGTAACTGCTTGCTCACCGCCATGGTGACCGGATAGAGACGGGTGCCAGAGCCACCGGCCAGAATAATGCCTTTACGTTTGGTCATGATGCTTATTTCTTATTTTTAAATTGCAAAAGAAAAGGGTGGCTTGCGGCCACGCCTTTCTGTTTTATCCCTGGCCAGTGATTTACTTGCCCAGGATCTCGGTCAACATCCTCTCCACACCGACCGTCCAGTCCGGCAGCACCAGATCGAAGGTGCGCTGGAACTTGCTGGTATCAAGGCGGGAGTTATGGGGGCGTTTGGCCGGGGTAGGGAAGGCGCTGGTAGGCACCGCATTGAGTTGCGCAACCGCCAGTTCAACGCCGGCCTCTCTGGCTTTGGCAAACACCAGCTGGGCAAAGTCAAACCAGGTGGTGGTACCGGAGGCTATCAGATGGTACAGCCCGGCAACGTCGGGTTTGTGCTGCGCCACGCGGATCGCATGGGCGGTGCAATCGGCCAGCAACTCGGCACCGGTCGGGGCGCCGAACTGGTCATTGATGATCGACATCTCGCTACGCTCTTTGCCAAAGCGCAGCATGGTCTTGGCAAAGTTGGCACCACGGGCGGCGTAGACCCAACTGGTGCGGAAAATCAGGTGGCGAGAGCAGAGGGCTGCACCCTGTTCCCCTGCCAGCTTGGTTTCGCCGTAGACGTTGAGCGGGGCGGTCACATCGGTTTCCACCCAGGGACGCTCACCGCTGCCATCGAACACATAGTCGGTGGAGTAATGCACCAACCAGGCACCCAATACTTCCGCTTCTTTGGCAATCGTCGCCACACTGGTGGCATTGAGCAGCTCGGCAAACTCCTGCTCGCTCTCCGCCTTGTCAACCGCCGTATGAGCAGCTGCATTGACAATCACATCCGGTTTGACCAGACGTACCGTTTCGGCCACCCCCGCCGAATTGCTGAAATCACCACAATAATCGGTGGAGTCAAAATCAACGGCGGTGACACGGCCCAGCGGTGCCAATGCACGCTGCAGTTCCCAGCCTACCTGGCCGTTTTTGCCAAACAGCAGAATATGCATCAAGCACTTTCCCCATCGTTCTGCTCGAGCCTGGATTGGTAAGCACAGCTGTTGACGTTGCTCACCTAATGCTGGATATCCAGATACTACTTCACGGTTTTACGAATACCAGACTTGATAGTTTATTGCGGCAGCCAATCCAGCCCGGCGCGGTTGTAGATATCCACTTGCTCAAACGTATAACGCACGCTATCGCGATGCATGCAACATGCGATGCCATATGACTGGCATACATAAAGTTATCGAGGTTGAACATAGTATCTTGGATATCACAGATTATATATCGCACAACCGCAGAACCGAGAAAGCCCCCTCGGAAAATCCTGTTACTGTTGATTACCAACAACAGATAGTGTGATCAATGCGGGACTACGAATGAACAGGCTGATGACTTTCTGAATTAAGAAAATCAATGTCATCGACGGCGGTAAAATGCGGCATATGCGGCAATGTGTTTTTTGCCTGCCACACCAGATCACAGATCCCATCGGTTGGGTTAAAACCAGTAGGCATGCTCAACAGCAGGCTACGGATCTGCTCATGATCAAAACGGAAACAAGCACTATCAAGCTCGGCCAAAAAAGTCCGCAATTGCGGCCATGGCAACATCAGCTCAGAGGCTTTCATAATTCGAGGATGAGCGGTCCCCTCAACCTGTTCACCAATCAGTAACTCCTCAAACAGTTTCTCACCCGGACGCAGGCCGGTGATTTTAACTTCAATATCACCACCAGGATAGATATCGCTCTTGAGCTTGAGGCCGCTCAATCTGATCATCCGGTAAGCTAAATCTATAATCTTGACCGGCTCACCCATATCCAAGACAAACACATCTCCCCCCAGCCCCATCGCACCTGCTTGGATAACCAACTGCGATGCCTCAGGGATAGTCATGAAATAACGAATGATATCGGGATGAGTAACAGTCAATGGACCACCATCGCGGATTTGCTTGCGAAACAGTGGCACCACTGAGCCAGAAGATCCCAATACATTACCAAAACGCACCATACAGAAACGAGTTTGGCTTTGAGCAGCAGCCAAGGCTTGCAATACCAATTCAGCCAATCGCTTGGTAGTACCCATGGTGTTGGTCGGTCGCACCGCCTTATCCGTCGAAATCAAGACAAAAGTTTCAACCTTGGCTCTAATGGCAGCTTGCGCGCAGTACAGTGTGCCAAAAACATTATTACGTACACCTTCAACCACGTTGTACTCGACCAGTGGAACATGTTTATAGGCTGCAGCATGATAAACAGTCTGGATCTGGAAGGTACTCATCACCGCTTGTAAACGATGCTGGCGCTGAACTGAACCGAGCAAAGGCACAAGTTCTACCTGCAAATGTTCATGCAGGTTTATTTCATTTAGTTCTTTATCTATGGCATACAAGCCATATTCAGAGAGCTCAAACAGTACCAGTTGCGATGGTCTGCACCGAATGATTTGGCGACACAACTCAGAACCAATAGACCCCCCCGCTCCCGTCACCATTACGCGTTTTCCGGATATATTCGCATTTATAAGATCTGGAATTGGGGCAACGGAGTCACGCCCCAACAGATCCTCAATACTAACCTCTTTAAGCTCATCTATATGAGCATGACCCTCGACAAGGTCTGCCATGCCAGGAATAGAAAGGACTTCACATGGACACTGTTCTAGCCTATTGATCACGGCTTGTCTGGCACCCCGAGACGCACTCGGTATCGCTAGCAAAATCTTCTTAATATCAAAACGCGCAATCAACTCCTCGATCATATCAGGGCTATAGACATTTACCCCTTGGATAACAGCTTTGGCTAGAACAGGATCATCGTCAACAAACGCAACCGGAAAATATTCCTGCCCTTGATTCAATGCCAACTGCAATTGTCGTCCCGAAGACCCAGCACCATATATTAATACTGAGACCCGTTGCAGCTTACCGCGACTTACTAACGCCCTGAAAAATAACCGAACACTACCAATCAACAAGACTGCGAAAGAAAAATATATCACAGATACCGTACGAGGAAGTGAAACCCCCATAAAAAACGCCAGCATGACCAAAGACATGGAGGAAAATAGAACGCCAAGTGACACAGTCCACAGCACCTTGAAACCGACATAGCGTAATACCGCGCGATAGAGCCCTAACCGCATAAAGATTATGATGGTGATCGGCAGTAACAACGCCAGCATTTGCCAGTGCAGCACACTCTGCAATGGAATATTGGCATCAAGGCGCACCCAATAACCGCCCCAGAATGCCAAAGTGAGCAATAGCAGATCAGCACAGACACTAATCCCCCGTTTATAAACACGGGGGATTGCCAAGAAAGAGGTCAACATAATGGCACCATCTCGTTAATAACGGTAAGGAAGATAAGGTGAAGTAACTCTGCGCAATACTATTTCGATCCAACCGCATCGCCAGCACCGCTACCGGTTGCCGTCATAATGATATAACGAAAGTAGCTAGCTAAGGTGAGGGAATCGATCATCTGCCGATCTGTTTTGGCAAGCAACGCAGGGGTCGACATATCGATATTTTGTACCTGTGCCAAGCCGGTAATCCCAGGTAACACCCCATAAACCCCCAAAGCATCGCGCTCTTTGATCAGTTCTTCCTGATTAAAAAGATTAGGCCGAGGTCCTACAAGACTCATTTCACCCTTAAGTACATTAATCAGCTGTGGCAGTTCATCGATTTTGGTTTTACGTAAAAATGCCCCCAGCTTGGTGATAGAACTGGTGCTTGCCAAGTGACTCGCCACCGACTGGGTATCAACCGACATTGTGCGAAATTTAATCAGCTTGAATGGTTTTTTGTGACGTCCAACCCGCTCTTGCACAAAAATAGGCGAACCCGTATCAAACAAGCCGATCAGGGTAACTACGAGTAATACTGGCCATAACAACAATAGGCCTAACAATGCTGCGAGAAAATCCAATAAACGAATCATGGCTACCTACTACTTTTTGATTTAATAAATGCAACAGCGGTTTTTTTAAACCCCTCCTGCAATGTTTCTTTTGGGGTCCAACCTAAGGTTTCTTTCGTATGGGTGATATCAACCTGCAATGATCCTGTCAATCTATCAACTATGTCAGACTTGCTAAAAAGCTTACCTGCCAACGTATAGCACCAAAGAGGCACCGGTATTTGCCACGTTGGTTTTTCTAGTGCTGTCGCCATTTCACGAACCATCTCTGATGTTGAAATATCATGATCATCTGAAACCAAAAAAATTTGGTTTGCTGCTTTAGGATGATCAATGCAAGTAATGATTAAATCAACCAAATTCGTAACCGAGACTAAGCTTCGTTTATTATTACAAATACATGCGAATGGAAATGGTATACCTCTCGAGACAATATTAAAAAGTGAGGCGAAATTTGCTTTAACAGCAGGCCCATATACCAGGGGTGGGCGGATAATCACAACCTCCATCTTGGTTTCTTGAGACAATTCGAGTAAAGCTTGCTCGGCTTCAGCTTTAGATTGACCATAAGGGTCCAAGGGGGCAGGTAGACTCGATGCGCTAAAGATAGGACTATTAGTAGTCGACTCACCATTGACCTTAATCGAACTAATAAAAATGAAGCGCTTAACCCCACACTTTGCTGCTTGCTGTGCAAGATTCAAAGTTCCTGCAACATTGACCCGGCGATACTCATCCAAAGGGTCTGCGACATCATCACACATAACGTGAGCACGAGCAGCGCAGTGAATTACGACATCAACATCCGTAAGTGCGGTAGAAAAGTCTGTCGCGCCATCAATATCACCGACAACAAAAGTGCTGCTATCAACAGCCACTCTTGTTTTTCGAATGGCCATAACGACCTGGAAACTTTCAATTTCTTTAAGCGTTTTAAGCAAAGAAGAACCCACGAAACCTGTCGCACCGGTAAGTAAAACCTTAGCCATGTTCAAGTCCTCTATCACTCACAACCAATTCAGTTAAATCGTTCACAAATACATCAAAACCCAAGCGTTCTTTCAATGTCTCTCGATCAATATCGAGCTGCAGATTGCTGTACTCATCACGTTCAATAGCGAAGAAAAATTGGCATAGTAAGTCAACGCAAGGTTCAATCACGACACCAATAGCATTTGTTGTTACCCATTCTGCAACGCTGGTAGTACAACTACAAACAGCAACAATCTTTGCACCGGCAAGAACATAAGACGAAGACTTGCTAGGAAATGCAAATTTAGTTACGTCATCCTCAATGGGCAACAGCGCCCATTCATAGTCAGCACTTAACTGTGCAGCTTCTGATGCAGAAACCAACCCCTTGTAAGTAACATTCACATACTTTTCCGCAAGAATTTTCAGAGCATCTGCATATACACCAGCCCCAGCAAATACGAAGGGTAATGTTCCGCCAGCGTGACAATACTGATCAATAGCTTGGATTATCAGAGGTATACGTTGCAAACGCCCCGCATTACCACAAAAAGTAAAACCAGCTTTTTTAAAATCGGGAGCAATAACGTGTTCAAAAGAAACCGATGGATTAGCAAGAATTTTAATCGGCACTCTTGTTGAGGATCGTTCTTTTATTTGCTCAGCCATTTGATCAGTAATCGTGATCAGCAAATCTGCAGTTCGCATTGTAAGTGAATCCATGGACTTTAACAGATGAAACAACATTGGCTGAACAGGCATGACCACATTTGCTGCCTCAGGATGTATATCCTGTAAGTGATAAACAAATCGCGCACGAAAAAGTTTGCAATAAATCATTACAATAGAAGGAACCAATACAGGAGGATCAGTAGAAACATACACCTTCTTCGGGCGTTTAAGCAGTAAAATAGCAAAGACCCACAACATAAAATAAACAGTATCTGCTACACGACGAAGAATGCTACTACCTGAAACAGAAAACGCATGGCAAGGGTAAAAATTAATACCCAAGCCACGATTCTCACGAGTAAGATGTTCTTTAATACCAGCATGATCCTGCAAAATAACTCCCACATTTTTGGAGAGTGATTGTTGCTCGGCGAAGCGCATAAGCGCTTCACCGATAACAGGGTAAACCGGCCAGAAACTGCGATTAATAATCACCAAATCTAAACGTTTAAGCATTAATACTGTTTCCATACAGTACGCATCACATAATCCCGATAGCTGTGCACAATTCGCACGATCTTATCGGAAACATTTGGCATGCTGTAATCATATACGGGGCGCAACAACCGAGCATCACCCGCAGGTTGTGAGTCCAAAACCTGCAACGCTTGGAATACCCGCTCAATCTCTAGCCCAACCATCATGACCGAGGCTTCTTCAAACGCTTCCGGACGCTCATGCGCTTCCCTGATATTTAGCGCAGGAAAGTTCATGATAGAAGACTCTTCACTAATAGTCCCACTATCGGAGAGCACTGCCTTGGCGGATTTCTGCAGTTTGTTATAGTCGTGAAAACCTAATGGCTTTAACAACTGCACCAAAGGGTTAAATTCAAGCCCTTGCTCCTCAATACGCTTACGGGTTCGCGGATGAGTCGAAACAATCACTGGATAACCATATTTTTCAGCCAAACCATTCAAAATTTGGCCCAATTTTATCAGATTTTTTGGTGAATCGACGTTCTCTTCACGATGGGCGCTGATCACAAAAAATTTGCCAGCTTCGAGTTGCAAGCGGCTTAATACATCTGAGCCGTCAATCTGCGACATATAGTTGTTGAGCACTTCAAACATCGGGCTGCCGGTTTTAATGACTCGATCAGCAGGAATACCTTCTGCCAGTAAATAGTCACGAGCAATACTGCTATAGGTCAAATTAATATCGGCGGTGTGATCCACAATGCGGCGGTTAATCTCTTCCGGCACCCGCATATCAAAGCAGCGGTTACCTGCTTCCATATGGAAGGTGGGAATTTTACGGCGCTTAGCCGGGATCACCGCCATACAACTGTTGGTATCACCAAGTACCAGCATGGCATCGGGGTTCACCTCTGCCAATACCTTATCCACACCAATGATCACATTGCCGATAGTTTCAGCCCCAGTGCTGCCCGCTGCACTTAAAAAGTAATCAGGCTTGCGCACGCCAAGGTCATCAAAAAACACTTGATTTAATTCAAAATCATAATTTTGGCCAGTGTGTACCAAAATATGTTCGCAATGTTCATCTAACGCGACGAGCACTCGTGACAAGCGGATAATTTCTGGGCGCGTGCCCACTACTGTCATTACTTTAATTTTATTTTTCATAGTCAACAGGCTCATGCTAATGGGCTGGCGATGGTGTCGGGCTTGCTACGATCAAAAATCTCGTTCGCCCACAGCATTACGATTAACTCTTCTTCGCCGATATTGGTAATGTCGTGCGTCCAACCAGGCACGGTTTCAATGATCTTATACTCACCGGCATCAACGGTAATTGAATGTTCTTCACCGGTAATGACCTGCTTAAAACGATATCTCGCAGTACCTTTAATCACTAAAAATTTTTCATTTTTAGTGTGATGATAATGGCCACCACGGGTCACCCCGGGGTGGGCAGTGAAAAAAGAAAATTGCCCTGCTGATGGGGTTTTTAACATTTCAACAAAGCTGCCACGCGGGTCAGTATAACCCGGCACAGTATAGGCAAAGTCACTGGGGGAAAAATAACTTAAATAGGTAGAATAAAGGGCGCGTATTAGCCCAGTACCCACATCTTCAGTGATCAAGTTAATCCGGCTTTGTTTAAATTTCTGCAAAGCCTCAGCCACCGCTCCCACAGTTGTGTGATAGACAGGCTCAATTTCTTTATAACCGCCTTGTTGATAATCACCCGCTTGTTCGCCACTTAGCAAATTGATAAAGCTGGCGCACACATCATCGATATAGACCAACGCCAAAGGCGCATTGGCATCATGAATGGTGATGGGTAAATCATGCACGGTATTATGACAGAAAGTAGCTACTGCCGAGTTATAGTTTGGGCGACACCATTTGCCAAACACATTGGCCAAACGATACACATACGCAGGGCTACCCGTTTGATGCATATAATCAAGCGCGACTTGCTCTGCCGCCGCCTTACTTTTGCCATAAGCATTGTCGCGATCAGCCTGAATGGATGACGTTAATACCAGCGGAATATGGCGGCCAGTCACACTTAACAAAGAAACCAGGCGTTGGGTTAAATCGGTATTGCCTTTGGAAAATTCAATTTCATCTTTAGGCCGATTCACACCAGCCAAATGAAATACAAATTCGGTTTTGGCAACCATATCAGCTAGATCAGTATAAGAATGGTCTTGCTCAAAACATGTCACATCCGTAAAACCTTGTTCGGCTAAAAAAATCCGCAGGTTTTTTCCAATAAATCCGTTGGCACCGGTGACAAGAATTTTCATTTACACCCCCTCTGGCACGATCAGGCTGCCGGCCTCAATATCCCCGATAAAGTCGAGTTTATGCAGCAATTTGACCATACCCGCCACATCTAAACGCTCGGTGTTGTGGGAGTTGTAATCTTCAACAATCGACAAATCCTTTTCACCTTCTTCGTTATATTTGGAGTAGTTCAAATCGCGATTGTCGGATGGAATACGGTAATAGCCGCCCTGATCTTCAGCTACAAACATCTCTTCACGGCTACATAAGGCTTCATAGAGTTTTTCGCCATGGCGGGTGCCAATCACATTGACCCGATGATCAGGCTTTTGGGTGATTTGCAGCAATGCTTTGACCAGCACATCGATAGTAGCCGCCGGCGCTTTTTGCACAAAGATATCGCCGTTGGTGCCATGCTCAAATGCGTGCAATACCAGATCAACCGCGTCATTTAATGTCATCATAAAGCGAGTCATATTTGGATCTGTGACAGTCAGCGGTTGACCGTTGATGATTTGGCGCAAGAACAAGGGGATCACAGAGCCACGGGAAGCCATCACGTTACCATAACGGGTGGCGCTGATCACCGTCTTGGCCGGATCAACGTTACGTGATTTAGCTACGATCACCTTTTCCATCATTGCCTTGGAGATACCCATGGCATTGATAGGATACACAGCTTTGTCGGTGCTTAGACAAACAATCCGTTTAACTTCGTTTTGAATCGCCGCTTCCAGCACATTTTCAGTACCCAACACGTTGGTCTTCACCGCTTCCATCGGGTGAAATTCACAAGAGGGAACCTGCTTCAATGCCGCGGCATGATAGATATAATCCACCCCACGGGTGGCATTTAAAATGCTCTGATAATCACGCACATCACCAATATAAAATTTCAGTTTGGTGTTGTTATATTTTTTGCGCATATCATCTTGCTTTTTCTCATCACGAGAGAAAATGCGAATTTCTTTAATCTCTGTGTTGAGAAAACGATCAAGAACGGCATTTCCAAAAGAACCAGTACCACCTGTTATCAGAAGAGTTTTATTTTCAAACATTGATGCCTCTTTAATTTTTACTTCATTTACATTACTCAACATAAATACCCACCTTTTCAAAAAAAATAGAACATGATCTGAAAATAAAAGCTACAACTGAAACTATGAAATATCCCTTCAGCCATTTACGCTCTCTTTAAATAAAAAAACACAACAAATATCATAATCAGAAGATATATGACACTATTGATTAAATAAGCGTAAGACAAACCAACGAACCCATAATATTTACTAAGTGAGATTGACAACCAAGTTATGTTAATTGCCGAGAAAATCTCTGTCAATATAAAAGTTTTAGTCATAGCCTTTGCAAGCATAAAATAACTTAATAAGCATGCGGAGACTTTTACAATATCCCCCAAAAGTTGAAACTCAAGAAGTATCAGCATCCCCCTGAACTTTTCACTGAATAGAAGAACAACAATCCAATCTCTTAGTAAGAAAATTGTAAATGCTATCAAGATAGTCACTGGGAGTAAAACAAGTGCGTTATTTTTTAGCTCTTTATACATTTCAGTTTTATCTAACGCGCTGGACAAGCGAGGTAGATAATAAATCGTTAATACAGTAGAAACCACCAATAGATACATGGATGATATATAACTAGCAGCCTGCCAATATCCAGCGAATTCCCATGAAAACTGAGTTGCAATATAGTTTCTAATAAATAAAGAAGACACCGGAAGACAAACAGCAGACACTATCGCCATAAGCGAATACTGAAATAGCTTTTTTACATAGAGTAAATCCGTTGGCAGTGAGAAAATATTTAAAATTGAAATGTCTTTATCTTTCCTCAACATAAAAACTAGTATAAAAAATACCACCGATTGATTTGTGACCATAGCAATCAGTGCACCATCCAACTTAAAAAAATAAATCAAGAGGACAGTCAATATAAGACTGTAAACACTTTGAATTACGTTCAAAGAAATGTAAAGTCTTATTTTTTTCAATCCATTTATAATGGATAGTAATAGTTGATTTATAGAAAAAAGACTTATTGTACATCCGAATACAATAAATACATATGCATAATCCTCCCCACCTAAAAAACACTCAGATAAATAAGATGAAAAGCAAACTAATATTATACTACTGAACATTGAGAAAAAAAATGTTATTCTAAATGCAGTTCCCCAAAGCGGGGCTCTATTAACATTTTCTGCAGTATATTTTACAACACCATTCGCTAACCCCGCACTTGAAAATGTTTGAATTATACCAGATGCATTTTGAAGCTGTCCAATCATTGCCAACCCACTTGGCCCTACAAATAATGAGATACACTTATTTATAATGAGGCCGGAGATAATCTTAACTCCTGTAGATAATGAAGCTAAGAACATTACTTTCCATATTTTCATGTTCTTTCAATAAGTGAAATTAATTTATCGACTTGCCTACGAGAATTGCAGTTTTTCATAATGAATTTTTTAGCTGCTTCACCCATCAAGCCCAATGCCACACTATCCATGGCAGCAATTTCTTTAAGTTTACTTGAAAACTCTCCAGTCGAATTAATATGAAAAAAGAATTCATCATATTCATTCGGGATACCACCCAACTTATACATTAATGTAGGAACGCCAGACCGCATATACTCAATAACCTTAGATGGGAAAGAAAATTTCGTATATTCACCTTCATTGCTTCTCGGGTTAATGAGCAAAGACGCGTTAATTTGTAATTTCATTATTTTATAGTGCTCAAGTTGACCAAGATATACAATATTATTGTATCTCAAAGTCATCTTTTTTACATATTCACGTTCATTACCATCACCACAAATAACTAATTTAAGATTACTCACTCCAGATTCAATGTAAGAGTCAATAAGATCTTTTATTCCATAACGGCGATCTAGCGTCCCTGTATAAAGAAAATATTGTTTATTGGCAATTTCGTCTTGCCACCAATCGTTATCTATATTGACGTCTGGCAATGCGATGCCCTCAATCACGGTATATGGCAGACTATGCGAAAAACGTGAAGCCATATGCTCAGTAATATATACTGCTCCATCCGACCTGTTTACAATAAAATATGATAAACGATTAATCCACTCATGAATTTTTTTACCAATTCCTTTTCGCTCACTCATATACTCAGGTAAATCGGGAATAATAACATAAAACTTACAACCAGCCTTAAAAACTTTAGCCAAATAACATGCACATAAAAATGGAAGATGCATTGAATAGCATACAATACTACATTTTTCCTCAGATCTAATCATTGAGAAAAATGTTTTTATTGCATTAAATGCTCTTGCTATATTTTTAAATCCTTTAATATTATTGAATTTTAAATTATACACTGTCCATGAGTCGTAGATAGATTCTATATTTCTCGACGGAATAAAATTTTTATCTTTAAAATGCTTCGGATAACTCCCAATGAATGGTAAATTTATGCATATAAGTTCGATGCCTTTTCTTGCATTTATAAAACCGTGTAAATAGTTTTTTTGCAAAATATTAGCTGCATTTTGTAGTGGCCCAATGGAGTTATTTCTAACATATTCAAATACTGAATCAGTATACAACCCACCAAGAAATATTATCTTCACAAAAAATCTCTCTTAAATTCTTCAAAAGAAGTAAAAAGACTGAAACAATGGTACCAGTGTATAATCAATCACTGGGTATACGTAATAAATAAAAAGATAAAATGAATAAAAAACAATATAAATCAAAGCGTATATTGTTGTTTTTTTTGTAACTAAAATTCTTTGGAATAAGTATACGATATTTATAAAAACCAAGAGTCTAAATACACGGACAAATATATCAGATTGAAAATACAGCACCATAATAAGCAATGATACTATATTGGCGTTCAATATAAATACATCATATCTCCCCCCCCTTCTTCCTTTAAAATCAAGATTAATAAGAAAAACGGATAATGCATGAAAAAATATACAAGACACTGTCGTTTTCCATGTTATTTCGTAATAAGAAAGGTGAGCAATTATTTTTTGGGGAATATAGCCATAATAAAATACCCCTTGGATAAAGATAGCAAAAAACAATGTCGCCATTATATAAACTGGCGCTTTATTTATCGCCCCTCCTCTTTTAACTAAGAGAAAGATTAAAAATAGCGCAGCCGATTGATGAATCAATGCAGCAATAACAACCAAAGAAAAATAAACCCCTCTTTTATCTCTAAATAAAAATACAAATGCATTCAATACAATTGCATATGACAAGCTAGTTCTCATTAACACATAGTCAAGAGGGAACATGAGCAATAAATACAAAAGAATAGCGATGCCAGGATATTGATACATTTTATTGAAATAAATACAAACAAGTACAATTGTAATAAATGAAATTATTATCTGAAAACTTTGAAATGATAAATCTAACTTATGTGAAAGAATATTCATATAACCATAAAGTATCTCCACACCCCACGGCACTATGCTGTCACGAACATAATAAAGCTCATATGCATCCCTATCACCATTCCATCGATTTCCTCCATATAAACACCAAGCCGTTAAAAACAACAGAATAAAAATATATTTATCCACCAATTTAATGTCATAAAAACGCATTTTTGAAGGCTTCTTTTATACTAATAGTTTTATTCAACTTGAATACTTTACGGATCCCTCTGCTAACAATCGACTTTAATGAGAAAAAATTAGGGTCAATGATAAGATCAGCCAACATATTCTCAATAGCATTATCTACAACTAATGCCTTTGGATGCACCAATGGAAATTCCAGCTTCTTGGTTTTACGTTCACAAAATCTTTCGACCATGATATTGTTCATTGAGCTACCACCATGAACTGAATTATGATCAACACCGACATTAGTAATTTGATTATATTTTGGTATTATCGCATACAAATCATGAGCGCGCATAGAGAACGCCATTTGGTAATCCCAAGAATAAAAACGACCATTTAACCTATTAAAATCTAACTCATACTCTAAATTATAAACATCCTGCTGGTACAATCGATTATTTTTATACTTCGCTCTTAACGCTTTCTTACCCAAAGATTGGTAAAACGATAATTCACCATCGTAATATCGATTAAATTTATTACCCCAAGAAGCCCAACCACACGGTAGCATATTTTTACTGAATACATAAGAGGCTTCATTTTCAGGACTGCATTCCTCAAGATAATTGCTCCCACATATCCACAGCACTTCTTCATTATCTTTATATTCATCTAAAAGATCTGCACAATACTGGAAAAAAGTTATTTCAGGCAAGTTATCATCTTCCAAAAAGATCGCAGTCTCTTCATAAGAAAAAACCCACTTAGCCCCTCCCGCTATGTTTTCATAAACACCAACATTTTCATTTTGATATCTTTTAATTATCACACAATCCCAAGTTATTGCAGATTCAATTTTTTCTCTTGTTTCTGCAACCTGTTTTTTCTCTAAATCAGATCGTCCATGGTCTGATATCAAATATAATTTTGAAGGTTTTATTTTATCTAAAACTTTTAATATTTTTAAAACGCTTTCAGACCGTTTAAACAAAAATATTGCAATTGGTATATTGAATTTATCTTGCATAATAAATCTCATTAAAATTAATTAAAATGATTCAGTCTTGTTTTTACAGCATATTAAAGCGTTACTTTGTAATAATTTAGTTAGGCTTCCCACTTCATTTCACATGAAATGAGCACACAAAATTCAACATATCGTTAATACTAAGAAGCTGTGAATACAGGTGAAAGGAATAGTCAAAACACTCTTACAAAAACGCACAAAGATAGATAAAATTTATGTTGCTATTGACGTTGTTTCTTATATCGTGATTCGAACCTAAAACCACTTAAAGTCAGCTACTAACCAACGACACTTTTTCATAGAAGACCATATAATTTCGTCTTCTGATGTGCTTATTAATATAATGGAAGGCATATTTCAACAATAGCATCATGTTTATTTTAATGCTTCACCGAGACCGAAGCCATCTTTTTGCTGTAAGCGAGGCTTCAGAATAATACCAAATACTATTATTGTTGAAACGGTGTTGTTTCCCAAATCAGCCATCAAACCACAACCTGCCAAGCCCCAAGTGACCGCTACACTTGGGGCTTGCTTACAGGCAGACCAAGGACGTTCAGTTTGTTTATCGCACTCACGTACGCCATAACTTCCCCTACCTGACCGTTGTATTTTCGCTGCGTGATGTTGCCTGCTATTAACTGCTTGAACCGATACATCGCCATCTCTGCCAACGAGCGACCGTGATACCCCGATATCTTCTTCCTCTGCGCCAGCCCTTCCTCTCACATCACCAGCACAGCTTCATTTCTTGGATGTCCCTTTTTCCATAGCCCCGCATTTTTGCGAGGTGGGATACAGGCTGTCGACCCTTTGCTTGCCATCGGCTGATGGCTGGCTTTGCTGTCGTAGGCGCCATCCGCATAAACACGTCCCAGCTTGCGCTGCAGTGGATTGAGCAAGGTCAGCAGTACCTCGGCATCATGGATATTTTCCAACGACACCTCCGCTGCCACGATATCGTGAGTTGCGGGGTTTACTGCCAGATGCAACTTGCGCCACACTCGCAGTTTCTCTGCGCCGTGCTTTCTGCACCTTCCACTCGCCTTCACCAAATACCTTGAGACCCGTCGAATCGATAACCAAGTCAGTGATACTCCCCTTGGCGGGTTGTCGGTAGGCCCCTTTCACCATGTGAGCTCGCTTGCTGACACCGCTATAGTCCGGCGCGCACTGCGGCACATTCATCAACTCGAACAGGGAGTCGGTTAGCCCCTGAGCCGCTCGCAGAGTGAGGCTGAAAATCCCTTTGAGCATCAGGAAGGTAGAGATGGTTTGGTCGGTGTAGAGCTGGCTGCGGCCACCTCGTCCGTGATGGTCATGGTGGAACCAGTTGTCCATGACCTAGGCATCAATCCAGAAGGTGAGTGAGCCACGGTTAATCAGAGACCTGTTGTATTGAGGCTAGTTAGTGATGAGGTGAAGCGACGTGCCCATGATGCAGACTTGAAGGGGATGGTGGTGATCATATCACCGGGCCCTCAGGTAGCTCCATCCAAGCTGCGTCGATTTGGGAAACAACGCCTCCTCATCCCATTTCGCACCAAAGGCAACCTGCTCCTGCTCAGCCTGCGACAGGGTGGCAGCACTGTAAATCAGACGTAAGTCGCCAGCCAATTCCTTACGCTGCTTACAGCTGACATAACGCAGAGAGTGGCGTACCTGATGCACCATACGGAGCTCTAAATGGGTCTGCTGATAGACGACTTCAATGGCTTCCGGGAACCTCTTAAGCCCATCGACGCTGCAACCAGGATGTCCCGTACACCTCTGTTTTTCAACTCTGTCATCACCGATAGCCAGAACTTGGCCCCTTCGAGTTGTGCCATCCACAACCCCAAGAGGCAGGGCAAGATCGCGAACGTTTTTTAACCAAGAAAAACAGGTTTGACCCTGCGATCCAGCTGGGATGCTATGCTCCTTTTTCAGGAGTGCCTTCATGTCTATTGATGCTGTGTTTGCTCAGTTTTTCGATGATATTCCCAACCCTCGCCAGCATGCCAAGATTTATTATCCCTTCTACGATGTCCTGTTTCTCACCGTCTGCGCTGTGATCGGCGGCACAGACGGCTGGGAAGATATTGAAGATTTCGGTGAGGTTCATCTTCCTTGGTTTCAATCCAAGGGGCTGTTTAAAAATGGTATTCCTGTCCATGACACCATCGCCAGGATCATCTCCGGTATCAAACCAGAGCCGTTTCAGACCGCGTTCGTACGTTGGACTCAAGCCATCAACCAGCACACCGATGGATTGCAGGAATGAGCAGTGAATACCTGGAAAGGTACTCAATGCTGGCCTCAACAAATTGGGTGCATTTTAACAATATGTTCACGCTCTCGCCCTGCCCCAAGAGCTCTTTCTCACCATCCATATTGACGCCCAGCGCCAGATAAACGGTCTTGTTCTGCACCGCCCCAGAGGCACGGCTACGCACGACCAGCGCATCCAGATAAACCATGGGATAGACCGCATCCAGTGGCCGACTCTGCCAGGCGTCACTTCCTCCATGACGGCATTGATGACCTGCGAGATGAAGGTGGGTGAGACATCCACACCATAGACTTAGCTAAAGTGGGTCTGGATATCGCGGGTGAACATGCCGCGAGCATAGAGGGAGACAATGCGGTCATCAAAACCCTGCAACTGTCGCTCGCCCTTTTGACCCGTTGTGGCTCGAAGGTGCTATTGCGATCACGGGGCACCTCAAGCTCGCTCTACCGTGCACCGAGCGAACGGTCTTGGAGCTCTTGCCATTGCGAGAGTTTCCGGTGTTTTTGCCATGGGAGGCATGCTTGGCATAGCCGAGATGGGAGTCCATTTCCGCGTCGAGGACACGCTCAGCGATACGCTTGGTCAACTGCTTGAGCAAACCACTTTCGCCGAGAATATCTTCCGGGCTGGAGCAGCCCTCGAGCAACAGGTCGATAAGATTGTATGGTATTGGCATTCTGTTGTTCCTTTCAACAGGTTGGTCAGGATGCCACTTACACAGTTTTTACGCTCTCAACAACGCCGCTTCCAGCAACTCTTTTGCCGTCCACTTTCGCAAACTAATGTAAAAGCGCAGTTCTAAAATACATAACCGCGTTTCTCTTCGTCCATGACCAAACTCCTGGGTGGCATACCAGTCATCATTATCCGCCATCCCGCTTTGAATATCTGCGGGCTGTACCACACCGAAAAAGCCTGTTCTAACTCACTTTGATTGCCTTTCACTGCCAGCAGATAGTTTGCATCCATATGCACTATCTGTTTCGCTATGTTACGTTGGCATCCCATTGCATCAATATCTGCCAAAAAATGTTAAGTAGTTTTGGCATGGTAGTTATCCAGATACCACTGCACAGTTTTGCGAAGACCGGATTCGAAGGTCTCTTGCGGCTGCCAATCCAGATCGGCACTCATTTTGCTGGCATCGATGGCATAACGGCGATCGTGACCGGGGCGATCCGCCACATAGGTGATTTGATCGCGGTAAGAGCCAGCTTTGGGCACCATCTCGTCCAGCAAATCGCAGATGGTGTGTACCACGTCCAGGTTCTGCTTCTCGTTGTGACCGCCAATGTTGTAGGTCTCACCGATAACGCCACTGGTCACCACCTTATAGAGCGCGCGCGCGTGGTCTTCCACATAGAGCCAGTCACGGATCTGGTCGCCCTTGCCATAGACCGGCAGCGGCTTGCCATCCAGCGCATTGAGGATCACCAGCGGGATCAGCTTCTCGGGGAAGTGGTAAGGGCCGTAGTTGTTGGAGCAGTTGGTGACTATGGTCGGCAGGCCGTAAGTACGGCGCCAGGCGCGCACCAGATGGTCACTGGAGGCCTTGGAGGCAGAATAGGGGCTGCTGGGGGCGTAAGGAGTGGTTTCGGTAAAGAGCGGCAATGGCTTATTCCACAAGGGATGACCGGCACTTACCTCATCCGGGTGGGGCAGGTCGCCATACACCTCGTCGGTGGAGATATGATGAAAACGAAAGGCCGCCTTGCGCACCTCGTCCAGACCGTTCCAATAAGCGCGAGCCGCTTCCAGCAACACATAGGTGCCGACGATATTGGTCTCTATGAAATCGGCAGGGCCAGTGATGGAACGATCGACATGGCTCTCCGCCGCCAGGTGCATGACTGCATCAGGTTGGTGCAGGGCGAATACCCTATCCAATTCACTGCGATTACAGATATCCACCTGTTCAAAGGCATAACGGCCACTGTTTGCGACACTGGCTAAGGATTCCAGATTGCCCGCATAAGTGAGCTTATCGAGGTTGATGACTGAGTCGTTGGTGTCTTGAATGATATGACGAACAACCGCCGAGCCGATAAAGCCAGCGCCACCAGTGACAAGGGTTTTCATAGGTATGCTCTTGAAAATGAATAGAAAAAATTAATATTTTCAGCTAACGAAAAAGAATGGAGGAAAAATTGAGTGTGTCTGACAGGCAGATATCTCACGCTAATCAGGAAGTTTCGATAAGCTACCGCCCCTGAGTTACAGCCCCCAGTTTGCTGCTTTTTACCAGATTGTGAGTGCTGTTGGCCATGATGCCCTCCAGCGTAGGATAAGTCTGCCACCGTCCCTGATGACAACGTCTCGATTGTTTTAAAAATTCAGTCTGGCGGTCTTACCAGAAACGGCCGCGAGATAAAACCGTACAACAAGGACAAAGTCTGGATTCTAGCGCCTTTCCGGCCTGTTTGAACAGTCAAAACAACACAGTTTAAAGCGCCGGACCTGCTGGCTGTTCATTAATCTATCAGAATGAAAGCGTGCAGGAGATTTCCCACTTAAACCTACAGATTGGATTCATAAGTTGCCCATTCTAGCCTTGACCCCATTAATACTGAAGTAAAAGTAATAGCAAACTGAGCGTTAGCTCTAATTTGGGTCATGATATCGATCCGCGCCTCGAGGTTTACGGCAAGTGTGCCATGGTGTTTACACTAACAACCGCCCCTCCTCCCCACACATTGACCTTGTTTGCCAACGTACCCATCCATTTAGCACCTGGCAGCGGCAACACCCGCACGACGCATTATGTCATCAAGGTTTCATATCTGTATGTTTTTGCTGAAAGCAAACAGGGCGAACCCAATGGTTCGCCCTGTGGCTATACCATAACGCAAGCTGTGAGGTGATAGCTACTGCTCCATCGAGATCCTGTCGGGGGCTTGCCAACCACCACCGACGGCTTTGTAGAGTGCGCGCGCACCTGCAGAGGCTGTTGGCAATCACCATGAGATCCAATCATACCCACAACCTCATTGAAAGCGGTCTGGATACTCTTCTCATCGCTGGCCACCGCCTGCCTGCTGCTCACCTTGGCCACGTCGAGGTCGGCAATGCGTTTGCCACCATCTAAGATGGGGTGGTTGATCTGGGGGGGGGATAAAAGACCAGATCCCTGTCCCTCCATTAAACGATACATGACGCAGAACACCAGGAAGATCGCCTTGAACAAGGTCTGCACCACCTCCTTGATGGCGAGCTTCGCGAACGGCGTGGTGTCGTACGACCTCCTGCTCGACAGCCTGTTTGCCCTGATAGCCCTGCCAAACAGCCCGGCCGCCCACCACACCTGATAGCCTTGGACCCGGAGCTGGCCAGCGCTCCTTGCTCCCCCACACCATCACTGACCCGCACTCCTGCCAGGCAGTGCTGGTTTGCAGCACGACACTTTGGTAGCCCGCCGCCAAATTTGCTAGAGTAGCGCCCCCGAAAGAAGGTGCCTGCCATGCCCATATTGCCACTGCCCCATCATGATGCCCCCCCCAGTCTGCCATCTGTGGCGGATCCAGACACCCTGTCAGCCCGTCAGCGCTTTCTGATGTTGTTGGCAAGCGGGGCTCATCTGCTGGAAGCGGGCTGCGGCGCGGGTGAGGATCTGCACTTTTTCCGGCAACAAGGTCTCATGGTCACCGCCTTGGATGCCAGTCTGGCCCAGGCCAGGCTGGCATCGCGCCGCGGTGGCCAGCCGGTGCGGGTCTGCCGCCTCGAGCAGATGCACAGCGCCTTGCCCTTTGACGGCATCTGGGCCAGCGGCTCGCTGCCCTGCCTGGCCGAAGGAGAGCTTGCCCCCGCCCTGATGCATCTCGCCGGCCTGCTCAAACCCCAGGCGCCGCTCTACTGCTCCTTCCCTTATGACGAGGGCGAGCACCGCTGCGCCGTGGCTCCCTCACAGGATGAATACCCACTGCAGACCCGCCTCGATGAGGCCCGCCTGCAACAACTGATCGCCCCCCTGCCGTTTGGCCTGCATCAGATCTGGTGCAGCGAGGATACCGAGCACGGCCGCTGGTTACATGCCCTGCTGATCCGCCTCCCCGATCTCGCCCCCACCAGGAACCAATATCGCCGCCGTCGCTTCAAGGGGCCCATCTCCCGTGATCCATCATCCAGATAACAATATTTAACTCTAAGTTAACCAGCTGATGGCAGACAAGATACGGCGTTTGTGTTAAAAAGCGGCATTAAAATCAAAATCAAATAACAAATCAGACACTAACACCTGGATTTACTTATGAAACTTGTCCTCAAACTGGTTGCCGGCATCCTGGCCGGTCTCTTGCTAGGTCTCTACGCCCCTGAATGGGTCGCACGCGTGCTGTTTACGGCCAAGATAGTCATAGGTCAGCTGATCACCTTCACCATTCCGCTCATCATCCTGTTTTTCATCATGAGCGGCATCGCCAGCCTGCCAAAAAACTCCGGTAAGCTACTGGGTAAAACCGTGGCACTCTCCTACTGCTCCACGATTCTGGCGGGGCTGTTTGCCTTTACCGTGGCGAGCCACTTGATCCCGCAACTGACCAGCGCTGCCGAGCCCACCTCGGCCGAGGCGATCAAACTCGCCTCCTACATCAATCTGGAGATCCCGCCGCTGTTTAGCGTGATGTCTGCCCTGGCCGCCGCCTTTATCTTTGGCATCGGCGTCAGCGCTACCCAGGCCACCGATATGCGCCGGGTCGCCGATCAGGGCCGTGACATCATCGACCGCCTGCTGGCCAAGGTGATCATCCCGCTGCTGCCGTTCTACATCGCCGGTGTCTTTGTCGAGATGACAGTGGAAGGAACCGTCTTCGCCACCCTGAAGACCTTTGGCGTGGTGTTGGTGATGGCCATCGTCATGCACTGGCTCTGGCTCTCGGTGCTGTTCGTTGGCACGGGTCTGGCGCTGGGTCGCTCACCCGCCATGCTCATCAAGAACATGCTGCCTGCCTACTTCACCGCACTGGGCACCATGTCCAGCGCCGCTACCATTCCGGTTGCCCTGCAGGCCAGCAAGAACAACGGCGTGAGCGATGGCATCGCCAACTTCACCGTGCCCCTGTGCGCCACCATCCACCTGTGTGGCTCCACCATCACGCTGGTGACCTGTGCCACCGCCGTCATGTTCCTCTCCGAGCACCTGGCCATTCCGGGCGTAGACACCATGCTGCCATTCATCATGATGCTGGGCGTCATCATGATAGCCGCGCCGGGTGCACCGGGTGGCGGCGTCATGTCGGCGCTGGGCCTGCTCACCTCCATGCTCGGCTTCGGTGAAGCTTCCATCGCCCTGATGATCGCCCTCTATCTGGCGCAGGACAGCTTCGGCACCGCCTGCAACGTCACCGGTGATGGCGTCATCGCCCTGTGGGCCAACCGTTTCGCCCAGAACGGGGAAACCGTGCCCAGCACCGAGCAGGACGCAGCCTGATACGGCAAGCAAACACATAAAAAAACGGGAGCCATCGGCTCCCGTTTTTTTATGGCTGATATGTGAGGTCAACCGCGCCGACGGATCACCCCCTCCTGCGCCGTGCTCGCCACCAGCATCCCCTCGCGGGTGAAGAACTGGCCGCGCACCAGACCGCGACCGGCGCTGGCGCTCGGGCTGTCCACCACGTAGAGCAGCCAGTCATCCAACCGGAAGTCCCGGTGGAACCACATGGAGTGATCGATGGTGGCCACCTGCATGTCCGGCTCCCAGTACGAGACGCCATGGGGCTGCAAGGCGGTAAACAGGAAGTGGAAATCGGAGGCATAGGCCAGCAAATACTTGTGGACCCGTTGATCGTCCGGCATCTGGCCATTGGCCCTGAACCAGACGTGGCGCAGCGGCTCATGTACATCCGGCCGGATCGGATCGACCAGGGTCACAGGGCGAATTTCGATGGGCTTCTCGCACATGATCTTGTCGCGCAGGACCGGCGGGATCTGCTGCTCGTAGGGACGCACCAGCTCCAGCTCGCTCTTGAGTTGCTCGGGCGGAGTGATCCCCGTCGGCATGCTGATCTGATGCTCGAATCCCTCGGCCTCGACCTGGAAGGAGGCGTTGAGATAGAAGATCGGCTTGCCGCCCTGAATGGCCTTGACCCGGCGGGTGGAGACGGTCTGGCCGTCACGGATATTCTCCACGTCATAGATGATGGGATGATTGGCATCACCGGGGCGCAGGAAGTAGGAGTGGAAACTGTGCACCTGACGATCGGCGGCCACCGTCTGCTTGGCGGCTGACAAGGCCTGCCCCATTACCTGTCCGCCAAACACGGCCCGCAGACCGAGATCCTGGCTCTGGCCCCGAAACAGGCCCTCCTCGATTTTCTCGAGCGCCAGCAGTGCCAGCAGCTCATCAAGTACCTTGCTCATTATTATCTCCTGTATCTGTGCCACAAAGGCTAACAAGCCTGCCGTGGCAGAGCAACCTTGCCCCTCCCCCACAGCGGATCTGCCGGGCGGTTTCATTCAGCAAAGAGGGCATTGGAATACTCAACAGCAAACTGCAGCAACAAAAAACCCGCCAGAGAGGCGGGCCTTTTCTTGGGCGAACCCATGAGAGTCATCACAACGCTTACTTGCTGCCGGTACCCGAGTTGCGGGTGGAGGAAGTCGGCTTGCGGCGGGCCGTGGTGCTGCGTGCACGCGGCTCCATGCCCTGCATATCCTTGTGACGTTTGACGGCGCGGCGGATCTGGGCGGCCTGCTTGTGACGGGTGCTCTTGCCATCTTGCTGCAGATCGACCTTGGATTCGGTCTCCGGCGGCATGTTGACCAGACCACGCAGGTAGTTCACATCCGGCAGTTTCAGCTCCTGCCAGCCACCACGGGGGATACCACGATCCAGAGTGACGTCGCCGTAGCGCACCCGCATCAGACGGCTCACCTGCACTTCCTGGGATTCCCACAGGCGGCGCACTTCACGGTTGCGGCCCTCGGTCAGGGTGACGTTGAACCACTGGTTCAGGCCCTCACCGCCGGCCGGTTTGATCTTGTTGAACTTGGCCATGCCATCTTCCAGCTGCACACCTTTGCGCAGGCGCTGCAGCATGGCTTCGGTGATCTCGCCAAACACACGCACCGCGTATTCGCGCTCCACTTCGTGGCTCGGGTGCATCAGGCGGTTAGCCAGCTCACCGTCTGTGGTGAACAGCAACAAGCCGGAGGTGTTGACGTCGAGACGGCCTACCGCGATCCAGCGGGCGCTTTCCAGCTTGGGCAGACGATCGAACACGGTGGGACGACCTTCCGGATCGTGACGGGTACACATCTCCCCTTCGGGCTTGTGATACGCCAGCACGCGGCAGATCATCTCTTCCTCGGCACGGGTCTTGACCGTATGGCCATCGACACGGATCACGGCGTTCACTTCGACGCGATCTCCCAGTGTGGCGACCTTGCCATCCACACTGACCCGACCTGCGGTGATCAGGGCCTCCATCTCACGACGGGAGCCGTGACCCGCGCGGGCCAACACTTTTTGCAGTTTTTCACTCATCGGGGTTACCTGATTGTTGATCGCTGCCCGCCAGCATAACGGGCAACGGTTATTACTGTGTCGCACCCCGTACGGGCAATCCGACACGCTTTAATACTCAAAAGAGCTGGTCAGCTGGCACATGCCAGCACAGTGGACCAGCTCTCGCGGCCCTCCCCCGGCATGCCGGGCAAGGGGATGGCGATGCAGGATCCCGTATAGGTCATCCGACACGCCCTCCTGTTCAAGAGGCCCGGTCAGCTGGCACAGGCCAGCGACCCGGACTAGGTCTCGCTCCCCTCGACCGGCAGCGCGGGCAAGGGGGGTTGCAGTTCAGGATCCAGCTCGGGGAGCTGCTCCAGGCTCTGCAGATTAAAATAATCCAGAAATTCCCGGGTGGTGGCGAGCAGCTCGGGGCGACCCACCACCTCCTTGTGTCCGACGCTGCGCACCCAGCCACGCTCTTTCAGGGTATTGACTATCTGGCTCGACACCGCCACCCCGCGGATCGCTTCTATCTCGGCCCGGGTGATGGGCTGACGATACGCAATCAGGGTCAGCGTCTCCATCACGGCGCGGGAATAACGGGGCGCCCGCTCGCTCCAGAGCCTGGAGAGCTCCTCGGCATACTCCTGGCGCGCCTGAAAGCGCCAGCCGGAGGCGACCTCTTTGAGCTCCACCCCCCGCTCGCTGTAATCTTGTCGCAGTTCCGCCAGCAAGAGTTGCACATAGCGGCCGGTGACGGGGTAATCCGCCAGCACACCGCTTTTCAGCTCGCTCACGGTTAACGGGCGCCCGGCCACGAAGATCGCGGCCTCGATCAGTGTCTTGAGTCGTTCAGCGGGCAGCGCCACGGTTGCCCTCCCCGCGCATGACATCAGGCTGGCATGCCAACGGGAGATGCACACACACCCCGGCAAACTGGCAGCAAGCTCGGGATAAAGAAAACAACTCAGTGTGCATGTTCACGCTCCCCGCTTTCATCTTGACTCGCCAGGGCAAAATGGATCGGCCCCAGCGGCTCGGCCTGCAGGATCCAGATCAGGGACTCCTTGCACAGCTCCAGCAGGGCCAGAAACGTCACCAGCACCCCCATGCGCCCCTCTTCGGCTCTGAGCACCTGTTCCAGCCGCAACGTCTGGCCCAAGGAGAGCATGGCGAGGATCTCCGCCATGCGCACCCGGGTCGGGATCTGCTCGCGACGGATCTGATGATGTTCGAAATGAGTCGCGCGTTTTACCACACTTTGCATGTAAAGGGCGAGCTCAACCAGCGAAACATCCGGGGTCAATGGCGTGAGATCGCCAAAATCCGGCGGCAAGGCGGCAGCGATAAAGATCTCCCGCTCCACCCGTGGCAAGGCATTGAGGCGCTCGCCCCCCACTTTGAAGCGCTCATATTCCTGCAGTCGACGAATAAGCGTGACGCGGGGATCTTCTCCCTCCTCTTCGTCTGCCAGCTCGGGGGCCTTGGGCAGCAGCAGGCGGGATTTGATCTCCGCCAGCCAGGCCGCCATCAGCAGATACTCCGCTGCCAGCTCCAGATTGAGCCCCTGCATCAGCTCCACGTACTCCATGTACTGGGCGGTGATCTGCAAGATCGGCAGGTTCAGGATATCCAGCTGCTGGCGCCGGATGAGGTAGAGCAGCAGATCGAGGGGGCCCTCGAAGGTATCGAGGAAGACTTCCAGCGCATCGGGCGGGATGAACAAGTCCTGAGGCAACTCATGGTAGGGCTGCCCCAGCACGCGCGCGATGGGGGTTGGGATGGCCTGGGGGAGGGCTCCCTCCCCCGTTGCGCCCAAAATAGGCGGAGCCATCACAGGCGCTGGGTCGGCAGACTCACTCAAACGGGGTCGGGTCTCCGGCGCCACGACGACGCAGCACCGGCTCGTCATCGGAGAAATCCACGACCGTGGTGGGCTGCTCGCCCAGATAGCCACCGTTGACCACCAGATCCAGCTGCTTGCCCAGTTTGTCGAAGATCTCTTCCGGGTCAAACTCCGTCATCTCTGAACCCGGCAGGATCAGGGAGGTCGAGAGCAGCGGCTCACCGAGCGCTTCCAGCAGGGCCAGCGCTATGTTGTTGGCTGGCACCCGGATACCGATGGTCTTCTTCTTCTCGTTCATCAGGCGGCGCGGCACATCCTTGGTCGCCTTGAAGATGAAGGTGTAAGGCCCGGGCGTGTTGCCCTTGACCAGGCGGAACGCCGTGTTGTCCACCTTGGCGTAGGTGGAAATCTCGGAAAGATCCCGGCACACCAGAGTGAAGTCGTGGGTGGGATCAATGCGACGGATGCGGCAGATGCGCTCCAGCGCCCCCTTGTCACCCATCTGGCAACCGAGCGCATAGCCGGAATCGGTCGGATAGACGATGACGCCACCGTTCTGGATGATCTGTACCGCCTGGCCGATCAGACGGGCCTGGGGGTTTTCCGGGTGTACGTAAAAATGCTGACTCATATGCTCTTCTCGCGATAGGGGCACGCGCGGTGCCCGCTTCATGGTCACGGGTTCCAGACCCATGACGCTACCTTAACCTGTTTGACGCCGGTTTACCCTCCCATACAGCGGGGGTCCACCGGCCAACCCCATGCTAGCGACTGGCCAGCAGGGCGGTATGCTGCTCGGTGGTGAGGCCGAAGTGGCCCGGATAGGCCAGCCAGACCGGCATGCCCTCCTTGGGCAGCCAGAGGTGGCGGCCCAGCTCGGTCCAGTTGGAGGGAAAGTGAAAATCAGACCCCACCGAAATATAGAGATCGTGATCCTTGGCCCACTGGCCCAGGTTGGCTCGCTCCTGCGGGCTCTGCTGGGGCAGTGACACCTCCATAGCATCGCCACCGGCCGCCTTGAAGGCTACCAGTAACCGCTTGATCCACTTGGCGGTGAGATCGTAACGGCTGGGATGGGCCAGCACCGCCAGCCCACCGGCGGCGTGAATGGCAATGATGGCCTCGCTCATCTCGGGCCACTCGGCCGGGGCATAACCCTTGTTGCCACGGCTCAGGTACTTTTTGAATACCTTCTGCATGTTGTCGGCCACCCCGCGTGCCACCAGCACCCGGGCAAAATGGGCGCGGGTCACGGCAGCATCACCGGCCAATGCCTTGGCCTCTTCATAGGTGCCGGGGATAAGGCACTTCTCCAGACGGCGCCCAATTTCCAGTGCGCGCGCCTCGCGGCGAGCCCGTTGGCCCGCCAAAAATGCCACCAGCTGCGGATTTTTTTCATCCACCCCCAGCGCCACGATATGAATTTCGTGATGCTCCCAGCCAGTGGAGATCTCGACCCCGCTCACCAGCCGCAGCGGCAGCTGCTCGGCTTCGATGGTGCGACGCACCTCATCAAGCCCGTCAAGGGTATCGTGGTCAGTAACCGCTAACATCTCGACCTGTTTTTCGGCGGCGCGGCGCACCAGTTCGGCCGGGCTCAGCACACCGTCGGAGGCAGTGGTATGACAGTGAAGATCGAATCTCATCAGGTTATTCCGCTCTCATGATCAGGTCACCATCGGTGAAAGAAGGCTAAAAAGCGACTTGACTTGGCCGCGGCTTTATCGTTTTCTGTAGGCACTTCATTGCAAACCTCTTTTTACAGGACTTTATCATGCAAACGACTTCCATCCTGACCATCTGGTGGTGGCACACTCCCTGACATGCGGGCGTGTGGTCGTTGCTGTACCTGTAATCTGACAGCAAATTAAGAACCCAAAGAAAAAGCCCGCTGACCCCAGCGGGCTTTTTTATTATCCGGCAAATGGACCTGTGATGAAACCAAGAATTCAGACAAGTGCAATGACCTGGCGATGGCGACCCTACTGAAACCGCCCAAACCAACTTAAATTCCAAGGCATTTTTTCAAGGTATGCAACGTCATGAACATCGGTAAAACACATCACACGCAAGGGAACGCACTATGACCGTCAATACGACTCGCTTGCCCCTGGGTGAATTCGATACCCTCAAGCTCAACGCCCCCTATGTGGCTGACCCGCTGGCGCTCTATACCCGGCTCTGTCAGGGCCGCCCCAACAACCTGCTGCTGGAATCGGTCGAGATCGACTCCAAAGCGGGCAAACAGAGTCTGCTGCTGGTGGATGCTTGCCTGCGCATCGAGTGCCGTGGTCGCACCGTGCGGGTGCGCACCCTGAACGACAACGGCGCCCAGTTGCAGAGCCTGCTGGCCGAGCGCCTGCCCGCAGTCATCAGCCAGATTCTGGTGGATGGCGAGCTGCAGCTCGACTTCCCGGCCTCCGATCGGGAGCAGGATGAAGACAGCCGCCTCAAGGGGAGCAGCGTGCTGGACGTGCTGCGCACCCTGCAACAGGAGCTCCAATGCCAACTGGGTAAAGAAGCACTGTTCATGGCGGGCAGCTTCGCCTATGACCTGATCGCCTCCTTTGAGGATCTGCCAGAGGTGCCGGAGGGGGGCAACAGCTGCCCCGACTACTGCTTCTATGTGGCCGAAACCCTCATTACCATCGACCATATCGAGCGCTCTACCCAACTGCTCGCCTGCATCTTCGGCGGCGACAGCGACGAGAGTCAGGTGGATGACAGATATACCCGCCTGAGCGAACGGCTCACCGACTTCAAACAGCTTTGCCAGCAGCCCCTCTGCGCCGAGCTGGCCACTGCGGCCCTCACCGGCGGCATGAGCGTCGACAAGAGCGACAAGCAGTTCTGCGCCGAGGTGGAGAAGCTCAAGGGCTTTATCCGCCGTGGTGACATCTTCCAGGTGGTGCCGTCCCGCTGCTTCTCCCTGCCCTGCCCGAACCCGCTGGCCGCCTATCGCCGCCTCAAGCAGACCAACCCCAGCCCCTACATGTTCTACGTGCAGGATGAAAACTTCACCCTGTTTGGCGCCTCGCCGGAGAGCGCGGTGAAATTCTGCGCCGCCAGCCGCGACGTCGAGATGTACCCCATCGCCGGTACCCGTCGCCGGGGGTTGAACCCGGATGGCAGCATCAACCGGGATCTGGATGGCCGCATCGAGCTGGAGCTGCGTCAGGATGAAAAAGAGGTGGCCGAACACCTGATGCTGGTGGATCTGGGCCGCAACGACATCGCTCGCATCTCGGCGCCCGGCACCCGCTACGTCAAGGAGCTGCTCAAGGTGGATCGCTACAGCCACGTGATGCACCTGGTCTCCAAGGTGGTCGGCACCTTGCGCGCCGACCTTGACGCCCTGCACGCCTATCAGGCCTGCATGAACATGGGCACCCTCACCGGCGCCCCCAAGATCCGCGCCAGCGAGCTTATTCGCATGGTGGAGGGCAAGCGCCGCGGCAGCTACGGCGGCGCCGTCGGCTACATCAACGGCGCGGGGGAGATGGATACCTGCATCGTCATTCGCTCCGCCTTTGTCAAAGATGGCGTGGCCCATGTGCAAGCCGGTGCCGGTGTGGTCTATGACTCCAAACCCCAGGCCGAAGCGGACGAGACCCGCGCCAAGGCGGCCGCCGTGCTGGCCGCCATCGCCGCCAGCCATGGCACCTCACTGCAAGCCCTGAGCGCCCAGCAGGAACAACATAAGGACGTGAGCCATGACTAACATTTTCCTGCTCGATAACTTCGACTCCTTTACCTACAACCTCGTCGACCAGTTCCGCTCCCTCGGTTATCCGGTGCGGATCTACCGCAACAGCCTGCCGGCGAGTCGCATCATGAGCGAAATTGCCGCCTGCGAAGGGGATGCGGTACTGGTGCTGTCCCCCGGGCCGGGCGCCCCCCACGAAGCGGGTTGCCTGATTGATCTGATCAAGCTGGCCCGCGGTCAGGTGCCGATCCTCGGTATCTGCCTCGGTCATCAGGCCCTGTGCGAAGCCTACGGCGGCACCGTCGGCGCGGCGGGTGAAATCGTCCACGGCAAGCGCTCCCTGATTGAGCACAACGGCCACGGCGCCTTCGCCGGTCTGCCGAGCCCGCTGCCGGTGGCCCGCTACCACTCGCTGGTCGCCACCTATGTACCGGAGGAGCTGACGGTGATTGCCCACTATCAGGGCATGCCCATGGCCATCGAGCAGCAGGATGAGCGGGTGCTGGGCTTCCAGTTCCATCCGGAATCCATCATGACCTCGGAAGGGGCCCGCCTGCTGACTCAGGCGCTCGCCCATATCACCCGTCCAGTTAGCAGTGTGCGGTAAGGAAGACCCTATGCATCATCATCTCAACACCCTCTATCAGGGTCAGTCTCTGAGCCGTGAAAGTACCCGCGACGCCTTCGGGCAAGTGGTGCGTGGCGAAGTGGATCCCATAGTGCTCGCAAGTCTGCTGACCGCCCTCAAGATCAAGGGGGAGACCCCGGAGGAGATCACCGGTGCCGCCGAGGCCCTGCTGGCGGAGGCGCGCGACTTCCCGCATCCGGACTACGAGTTCTGCGACATCGTCGGCACCGGTGGCGATGGCCTCAACACCATCAATGTCTCCACCACCTCGGCACTGGTCGCCGCCGCCTGCGGCCTGAAAGTGGCCAAGCACGGCAACCGCTCTGTATCGAGTAAATCCGGCTCCAGCGATCTGCTCGACAAGATGGGCATCAAGCTCGACATGAGCCCGGCGCAGGCGCGCCATTGTCTGGATGAACTCGGCATCTGCTTCCTGTTCGCCCCCCAGTACCACGCTGGCGTGCGCCACGCCATGCCGGTGCGTCAGGCCCTCAAGACCCGCACCCTGTTCAATGTGCTGGGGCCGCTCATCAATCCCGCTCGCCCCACCTATCAGCTGATGGGGGTCTATGCCCCCGAGCTGGTGCGTCCCATCGCCGAAACCCTGCTGGCGCTGGGTCTGAAAACCGGTATGGTGGTGCACGGCGCCGGGCTCGACGAGATCGCCATCCACGGCCCGACCCAGGTGGCCCAGATCCGTGACGGCGAGATCCGCGAATTCATGATCACCCCGGCTGATTTTGGCCTCGAGACCTATCCGGTCAGTGCCATTCAGGGGGGGGAACCGGAAGAGAACCGCGCCATCACCGCCGCCATTCTGGCTGGGCAAGGCACCCCGGCCCACAACGCCGCCATCGCCGCCAATGTGGCCCCGCTGCTGCTGATGGCGGGCAAGGCGAAGGATCTCAAGAGCGCGGCGGCACAGGTGCTGGCGGTGCTGGCGAGCGGCAAGGCAGCAGAGCTGACCATCCAACTGGCGACCCTGAGTCATCAGGAGGCATGATGTCCACCACATCGCACAGCAGTCATTCAGAACGCCCTCTGGGCAAGAGCCAGCTTCGCAAGGATAACGAGATGTCAGACCTTATTGCCCCCCACGCCTTTCTGAACATGGCCTCCATCAATCAGACCATTCTCGGCAAAATCGTGGCGGCCAAGCAGGCGTGGGTTGCCGCCCGCAAGCAGGCCCAGCCGCTGGAGAGCTTCCAGAGTGCGCTGATCCCAAGCGATCGGGATTTCGTCGGCGCCCTCAAGGCAGGCTCCACCTGCTTTATTCTGGAGTGCAAGAAGGCTTCCCCCTCCAAGGGCTTGATCCGCGACGATTTCAGCCCGGAGGCCATCGCCGACATCTATGGCAAATACGCCACCGCCATCTCGGTGCTGACCGACGAGAAGTTCTTTCAGGGGGATTTCGCCTTTTTGCCGCGGGTGCGAGGTCGCGTCCAACAGCCGGTGCTGTGCAAGGATTTCATGATTGACCCCTATCAGGTCTATCTGGCCCGCCACTATCAGGCGGACGCCATCCTGCTGATGCTCTCTGTGCTCACCGACGAGGGCTATCGCGCCCTGTTCGCGGTGGCCAAAGCGCTCGGCCTCGGGGTGCTGACCGAGGTGAGCAATGAAGAGGAGCTGACCCGTGCCATTGCGCTCGGCGCCCCCGTGATTGGCATCAATAACCGGGATCTGCGCGATTTGAGCGTCGATCTCAACCGCACCAAACAGCTGGCCAGAGACATTCCGAGCGACCGGGTCGTGATCAGCGAGTCCGGCATCAATCACCGTGCCCAGGTCGCCGACCTTCGCCAGCACGCCAAGGGCTTTCTGGTGGGCTCATCCTTGATGGCCGAGCCGGATCTGGAGGCTGCGGTACGCAAGCTCACTCTGGGTCAGAACAAGGTGTGCGGCCTGACCCGCGCCGACGATGCCGCCGCCGCCCATCAGGCAGGTGCGGTGTTCGGGGGACTTATCTTTGTTGCCAAAAGCCCGCGCTATGTGGACATTCCCACCGCCCGCGCAGTGATGGCGGGTGCGCCGCTCTCTTACGTCGGGGTATTTCGCAACGCCATGCCCGCCACCATAGTCCAGACGGTTGAAGCACTGGGACTGGCCGCGGTGCAACTGCATGGGGATGAAGACGCCGCCTATATCGAGGCGCTGCGCCCGTTGCTGCCAGCTGGCTGCCAGATCTGGAAAGCCATAGGCGTCTCTCTTGGCAAAGAAAGCGGCGAGCCGCTGCCCACCCTCGACTATCCGGCGGATCGGCTGCTGCTGGATACAAAAGTGGGCAGCCAGAGCGGCGGCACCGGTCAGGCATTCGACTGGCGCCTGCTGGCCAATCTCGACAAAGCCAAGCTGATGCTGGCAGGCGGGCTAAATCCCGACAATGCCCTGCAAGCGGCAGAGGTCGGCTGCCTCGGCCTTGATTTCAACTCTGGGGTAGAGAGTGCCCCGGGCCAGAAAGATGGCCACAAACTCGCCGCCGCCTTCGCCGCCCTGCGCGCGCTCTAAGGCGGCCACTGGATCTCTGTATCATTTTTGATGTTCCGTTTTTGACTCAAGGTATAAGGAAGAAACCATGACCCTGCTCAACCCGTTTTTTGGTGAATTTGGCGGTATGTATGTACCCCAAATCCTCATCCCCGCCCTGCTTCAGCTGGAAAAAGCTTTCGTCGATGCCAAGGAGGATCCGGCCTTTATCGCCGAATTTCAGGAGCTGCTGACCGAGTATGCCGGTCGCCCGACCCCGCTCACCCTGACCCGCAATTTGACCCGCGGCACCAGGACCCGCCTCTATCTGAAGCGTGAAGACTTGCTGCACGGCGGCGCCCACAAGACCAACCAGGTGCTGGGTCAGGCGCTGCTGGCCAAGCGGATGGGCAAGAGCGAGATCATCGCCGAGACCGGAGCCGGTCAGCATGGCGTTGCCACCGCACTGGCCTGTGCCTTGCTCGGCCTCAAGTGCCGGGTCTACATGGGTGCCAAGGATTGCGAGCGCCAGAAGCCCAACGTATTTCGCATGAAGCTGATGGGGGCCACCGTCATTCCGGTGCACTCCGGCTCCAGCACCCTCAAAGATGCCTGCAACGAGGCGCTGCGTGACTGGGCTGCCAACTACGACTCCGCCCACTACCTGCTGGGCACTGCTGCCGGTCCGCACCCCTTCCCCACTATCGTGCGGGAGTTCCAGAAGATGATCGGCGAAGAGGCCAAGGCCCAGTGCTTCAAGAAAGAGGAGCGGCTGCCCGATGCGGTGATCGCCTGTGTCGGCGGCGGTTCTAACGCCATCGGCATGTTTGCCGACTTTATCGACAACAAAGAGGTGCGTCTGATCGGGGTCGAGCCGGGTGGTCACGGCATCGAGAGTGGCGAGCACGGTGCGCCGCTGGGTCACGGCAGCAAGGGGGTCTTCTTTGGCATGCACTCCTACCTGATGCAGGACAAGCAGGGCCAAATTCAGGAGTCCTACTCCGTTTCGGCGGGGCTCGACTTCCCCTCCGTCGGCCCGCAGCACGCCCATCTGGCCTCCATCGGCCGCGCCGAATATGTCTCCATCACCGACAAGGAGGCGCTGGACGCCTTCCAGGAGCTGGCCAAATCCGAAGGCATTATCCCGGCGCTGGAGTCCTCCCACGCGCTGGCCCACGCCCTCAAGATGGCCCGTAGTGAACCGGAAAAAGAGCAGGTGCTCATCGTCAACCTCTCCGGCCGTGGCGACAAAGATATCTTCACCGTTGCCGACATCTTTGAAAAAGAAGGAACCTTGTCATGAACCGTTACGCACAACTTTTCTCCCGTCTGGATGCGGTCAATCAGGGCGCCTTCGTGCCGTTCGTGATGCTGGGTGACCCCACCCCCGAATTGTCGCTGGCCATCGTCGATGCGCTGGTCGCAGGGGGGGCCGATGCCCTTGAGCTCGGCATTCCCTTCTCCGATCCGGTAGCGGACGGCCCCACCATTCAGGGCGCCGCCCTGCGCGCCTTCGAGAGCCACACCACCCCGGACGACTGCTTCGAGCTGCTCGGCCGCATCCGCGCCAAGTACCCGCAACTGCCCATTGGCCTGCTGGTTTACGCCAACCTGGTCTATGTGCGCCAGATCGACGGTTTTTATGAGAAGTGCCAGCAGGCGGGCGTGGATTCGGTGCTGGTCGCCGATGTGCCGGTGCAGATGTGCACCCCCTACAAGGCGGCCGCCGACAAGTTCGGTATCGACAGCATCTTTATCGCCCCACCCAATGGCGATGCCGAGACCCTGAAACAGGTGGCGGAGCTCGGCAGTGGTTACACCTATCTGGTGAGCCGCGCTGGCGTCACCGGTGCCGAGACCAAGGCTGGCATGCCGGTGGATGGCCTGATCAATACCCTGCGCGAGTTCAAAGCCCCCCCCGCCCTGCTCGGCTTTGGCATCAGCGAACCGGCGCAAGTCCGCGCCGCGATCGCCGCTGGCGCCGCCGGTGCCATCTCCGGCTCCGCCGTGGTGAAGATCATCGAGACCCACCACCAGAACCCGGAGCATATGCTCACTCGCCTGAAAGAGTTTGTAGAAGGGATGAAGGCCGCAACCAATCGATAAGGGGCGGCATGGGTCAAATGCCATTGGCCGTGTCTGCAGAAAGGGAGCCTGATAGGCTCCCTTTCGATTTCCTGCTTGTTGCCGCTCCCAGCGTCTTTGTCCCCTCTCCCCTTGGGAGAGGGTCAGGGTGAGGGAACCCATAATCCCCCGGCGTTATCGAATCGTAGGTTCGAATAGCGCAGCGTATTCGAACGTTCGCGGATTGGATGTGATGGCGCGGCTTCGCCACGCAGGACGCGAGGGCTCCGCCCTCGACGGGGTTTCGCCCGCCCTTCGGGCTGAGGCGAGTGCCTTTGGAAAGACCCAAAGTCACCAAAGGTCTTCTCCCCCGCTTATTCGCCCGACTGACGTCGGGTACCTTCGGCTCATCCTCTTGTCCAACGGCACGCGCCGATGGGCCGTCCATGGCCCAACGCCGCTTGCTCGGCGTCCTGCCTCGCGGCCTGGACAAGAGGACTCGCCTAAGCGAATAAGAGGGGTATCAAAACCGTGTCAGTCTTCGGCTACCGTGCAACCGTGAACAAGCCCCCCTCTCCCCTTGGGAGAGGGCTGGGGTGAGGGTATCTTCGCATTCACTAGCAAAGCGAGTGATCACCCAGCACTGGGTGCAATGACTAATTTGTTGATCCAGCACAGATTCCCGCCAAAACACGCTTCTCAAGGCGCCCCCCTCCCCCTTAAGATAGCCAAACGACAATCTCTCTCTCGGGAGCACACCATGGCTGCGATTGTTGCTATCTCGCGGGTGAAAAGCAGCGATCTGGGGGCTGTCACTCAGGGGCGGTAGCCTTGCCGACTCTTGCCATCACCGACGAAGAAGCCAAGCGAATACGCTCAGGCATCAGAATCAGACTGGTAATATTTTTATTTAATTTTATTTTTTCGTGGCAACTATCAGGGCAGAGCGGAGTTATATGGAAGGCTATGCTATCGGATTAGTGCCGCCTTCTATCTAATCACTGTTAGAACTATCCAAGGAGATTTCGTGTACGACGCACACTCATTAAGTGGAATAATAGAAAGGATTGACTCTGATCTCCCTCGGATAGTTGAATATTTGAAGAAAAAGCCCATTGTCATTATGGGCTATATGACATCTTTAGATATGAATGTTCCAACGCGATATCAAACTGTAAGAGTTCAAGAAGAGCGCAACTCAAAACTAGTTGGAATATTGCTAGCTCACCCAAAATCATCAATATCTAAAAGTGAAATAGTGAGTCATCTTAACTATTTTCATCATCGTTCAGGCGAAGCTATTGATTTCTTTTGCGTGGGTTATGGTGCCTATTGGCCAGAGAGCCATTATCCTGATCAGGACTCTGTGGCAAGAGTAGATGGGGTTGATTGGCTTTTTAGCGAAAAAGCATTTTCCGATGTAATCCATGAGCTTGAATCCGAATCAAAATGGCAATATAGCGGAGAAACTGAGTTGTTGCTTATTTCCGCTAGGAAGGACAAGGGTGGAAATACCTCAATGGATTATTCTTCTGCAATCGTATGCAACCTTGAAGCAATGCAGAAAGACCAAGCTTTTACTTCAGTGCGTTCATTTTTTGAGGGTGTATTCCGTTTCGCTAAAAAGAATAGCTGCTCGGATGAAACTTGGGGTTTGAGCGATCAGCAAGGTTTAAATGTTGGCCAGTCCGCCATTAAAGATGCCTTACTTTCGTTGCTTCCAAAAAACCTTAAAGATTCATACAAAAAGGCAGAGTATTATGCAGTGCGAAATATCGCGTAGATGTTCTAATAAACGCAGTTGTCAGACTGGTTTTCCGCTGCGTTCCAAACCAGCCGAAAATGCCATCACTATGTCACAATGGGAATAGTATGAGTATTATAACTAACTGCTCACTTAATAAAATATGGGCTACTGAAGGAAGTAATAATTACGCCGATTTCATCAATGTAGAGGGTAAGCACGGTGTTTATATATTTCGTGATAAAAACAATATAACCCTGTATGTGGGCGAAGCTAGAAAGCAAGATCTTAAAACACGAGTTACACAAAACTTTTCAGAGAACGATTCCGGTGGTACATTCCGGAAAAATTTCATGTCTGATAAAGGTGTAGATTTCGATGGCTTTAAACAAGAAATGATGTCAGCCAGCTTAATCTTCATTATTTCAGAGACAAGCGACATGCAGATTAGAGCTTTAGAATCTTTATTGATTCTAGCGCTCAATCCAAAGCACAATAAAGACACATAACCCCCCATATTTCTTAGCAATTCTGCTGCATAGCCTGTATACAAAGGTAGATTCAAAACTTTCCGGTTATCAGGCCAAACTAATCTATACCAGACATCATTAAATGACTCCAATTCATACATTAAATGCGCGCGGAAATGTCTTCCTAGAAGTTATGCAAGAAACTCTGAACATTTCATCTAAAAACATGCGAAATGAGATTAAATGTTTGCATGCTGAAGTAATTTCAGTTCTTAAACAGAAGGGTATTGACTACAATAAACTTCGTGCTGGTCTTGTACCAAGCACAGATAAACATGAAGCGGCATTTATATTTGATTCAACCCTAATTAAGTCTTTCACGTATGGTCGAGAGGTGATGCTAAAAATTTTACCAAAGCTGGAACAAAAATCCGTCCAGAGTGTATTGTGCGGTGATTTATTGGGCGATGATCAAACAGCAATCGAGAAAATCCTCCGAGATTCGTTAGTTATTGCAAATAACTTTGTGTTTAGACATAGCACTCTATTATATGCAGTTTATGTTAATAATTTAACGGAAAGATCACTAACAGATATACATCAGTTTTTAAAGGATAGCGATGCATATGTCGGATATATTCCTACAACCAATCAGACCTTGGCAAAAAGTTATGTTTCATTATATTTAGTTAATGTTTTCCTAAAAGTTGAAAAAACCATACTGTTGGGGCACGAAGATGATCGCCCAAATGAAGATAACTGCAATCTTAGCTTATACCCGTTCGAAGAAATGGGGTTTAAGGTTGTTAGTCTGAAAAGCTATCTTTTTGATATGTTTTTATCTTATAAGATCGAGCGCCCAGTCTTTAAACCTTTTGAGGCTGACACCAAAATGGCGATAAATTCTATTTCAGATGTCGTTGACAAAATATACGACTTTAGCGTTGAAATAGAAGACGCAAAACACAAGTATATTTTAGAGAACAAGATCGGCTCCATGACATTGGCTGGTTTACATGAAATAGATAAAGCTTCACTTGAAGAAATAATAAGATTGAAGCTATCCAATAGCTATATGTACAACCTTAAACACCTTCATGAACACAACGCAATGCTATTTAATATAATTATTGAGATAGAAAACAGTGAACGATATGCTGTTCGTCTTTTAGCTGCATTGGAGTATAAACCAATATTAAAAGTTCTCAGGTTGGTCACGCTCTACTAAAAAGCAATCATGACACCCATCTTTCTGAGCAATATGTTGCATAGCCAGAACTCAAGAGATGGGTGTCCAAGTTCTGATCTTTTACTCAGCCACGATATATCCAATAACCTTTCCCAATCCCACCACTACCGTCCCCTGCCCCGCACCCGCCATCCCATCAACACCAGCATCAATACAACCCCCGGCAGCCATACCCAGTAGAGCTCGGAGAGGATCACCGCTTCCCCTCGGGCGGTGAGATAGGCCTCCAGCTTGAAGGGGGCGACCCGGATCACCTGCCAGGGGGCAAAGAAACGCTCGTCATGCCACGGCCAGAGCCAGCCTACCCCCTTGCCGCCGGTGGTGAGGGAATCGAGCAGGCTGTGGGAGAGCAGCGACACCAACAGAAACGACCAGACGGTGGCGGCGCTGGCCCTTAACTGGCGGTAAAACAGCATGGCCAGAGTGGGCAGGGCAAAGGCGAACAGCAGTGAGTGGGTAAAGCCGCGGTGGCCAAAGACATGGCCGTAGGCGACCCCCAGTTTAAAGGCGAGCACATCGGCATCGGGCAGCATGGCGATGACAACCCCTGCCAGCAGCAGGCGCGGCGGGATAATCCGGCTGCCAAGCCCCAGTCCAAGGCAGAGGGGTACGGCGGCGTGAGTGACTATGGTGGGCATGGAGTAAAGCTCCGACTGAAAACGTTAGCCTACCCTACCCCCGCTCGGTGAAGTGAACGTGAAGAATAAAAATGATGATACTCACCTTTCCCCTTAAGCGGGCGTTATGCGATTAGAGGAACAATCAATGAGAGCACCATTTCAAGTATTAGTATTTCCGTATCAAATCCTCAATGAACAACCTCGTTACTTAATCGGACAACGAAGTGACAATGAGGCTTGGCAAGCTATTTCAGGCGGTGGTGAAGATAACGAATCCATTCTTGAGGCGGCAAAACGGGAGCTTAAAGAAGAAACCTGTTTAATTGGCTGTGATTGGCAGCAGCTTGACTCAATGTGTATGCTTCCCAAGGTGTACTATGCTGGTCATGAAAATTGGACTAATCATCAGTTTGTAGTACCTGAATATTCTTTCTCAGTTCGGGTGTCTGCTGAGCCACAACTATCAAATGAGCATACAACATTTCGTTGGTGTAGCTTCCAAGAGGCTAGTGAATGTTTGAAATATGACTCAAACAAAATAGCCTTATGGGAGCTTAATCAAAGGCTTCAGAGTACGCTTTGAAAAAACGCGTAACAGACACCTCAAGAGGGACTGTCAACGCGTGGCGTTTCCAATCCCATTGAACTGAAGTGGTTACGGTTGTTATATTTGAGTTTAGTGGTATTGCGTTGCCAGCTCCTTGAGCAGGCGTGATGCGACTTGTTCGAGCTACAATAAAGGATAAAAATATTATGTATAAAGTGGGCATTGTTCTGTTTGATGATTTTACAGATGTAGATTTCTTTCTTATGTATGACTTGCTTGGTCGAACCACTGATAGCTGGGATGTGAAAATATTAGGCACTAAGGCAGAGCATAACTCGCAACTCGGAATTTCAGTGAAGACCGAAGGCCATATCTCTGAGGTTAATGAGCAAGATGTTGTTTTGATCACGAGTGGTTACCGAGGGATCCCAGCTGCACTGAAAGACAAAAACTTCATGTCCGCTTTAAAGCTTGACCCTAAAAAGCAACTCATCGGCTCTATATGCGCAGGGGCTTTTATTTTACACGAACTTGGTTTGCTGAACGGGAAGAAGTTAACGACAAATCCACACGCTAAGGCTGCTCTAGAAAGCATGGGAGGGGACGTTCAGGATCTACCTCTCGTTATCGAAGGTAATATAGCTACTGCCGGTGGCTGTCTTTCATTAATGTACCTAGTTGGTTGGTTAGCAGAACGGTTGTTTGACTCAAATAAACGAAAAAGCATACAAAATCAGTTAATTCCAGCGGGACAGTTAGAGCTATTTAAAGAGATTATTTCTAAAACCATCGAATCAGGGCGAGAGCGTGAACA